>NZ_VLKR01000031.1 GCF_007830445.1 Sphingobacterium siyangense
CCCTATATTTTAACCGGCTTTGGGATTCCCCTAATTTAAGCGTGGACAGGAGATATTCTTCTCCCTACACAAAAGGCCCGATCGTATGATCGGGCCTCTTTTATTTCGTAATTAATGTAATTTACAATTGATTTGCTCGGGCAGTTATTTCCGCAATGTCCAACACCTCAATCTCTGATTCTTTTTCTTTTATTTTTACGCCATCTTTTAACATCGTCATACAGAGAAAGGACATGCTGCAGCGACAACTTGAGGCTTTGCATCGATGACTTCTTCGATACGTTCGATGTTAATGTCTTTTGCTCCGGGCTCTGGTTCTTTGAACATTTGTCCGCCCCCAGCACCGCAGCAAAGTCCATTGCTCTTACAACGTTTCAGTTCGATCAACTGGGTATCCAAGCTTTCCAATACTTTTCTCGGTGCCTCATAGACCTCATTTGCACGGCCAAGATAACAGGGATCATGATAGGTTATCTTCTTTCCTTTGAATACGTTGTTATCCGCTGGTTTTAATTTTCCTTCATCGATCAGGTTTTGGATCAATTGTGTATGATGAATGACCTCATAGTTACCACCTAGGGATGGATACTCATTTTTCAAGGTATTGAAACAGTGTGGGCAAGCCGTTACTATTTTTTTGATTTCATAGCCATTGAGTACTTCGATGTTCATCATGGCCTGCATTTGAAATAGAAATTCGTTTCCACTTCTTTTGGCAGGATCACCTGTACAACTTTCTTCTGTACCTAAGATGGCATATTTTAAACCGACATGTTGTAATATTCTGCAGATATCGCGCGTAATTTTCTGTGCACGTTCGTCAAAACTCCCTGCACAACCTACCCAAAATAGTATATCAGGAGTTTCTCCTTTGGCCAACAGTTCTGCAACTGTGGGAACTTTTAATTCATTTTCCATCATAAAACTATTGTTGTTGAGTCCAATTGGCGCGGTCCAATTGCGCATATTTCCATGGGGCACCATTGTTCTCAATATTTCCAAACATATTGTTAATACTCGCAGGAGCTTGTGATTCTTCCATAACAGCAAAGCGGCGTAGCTCAATAATAATATCCAAAGGATTAATATTGACCGGGCATTGTTCTACACATGCATTACAGCTTGTACAGGCCCATAACTCTTCTCGACTGATGTAAGTGTCAATGAGAGATTTTCCGTCATCCTGAAAGCTTCCATTTGTTTTGATATTCGTACCGACTTCAGTGAGTCGATCCCGTGTATCCATCATGATTTTTCGTGGGGACAGCAGCTTTCCCGTTATATTTGCGGGGCAGGAAGATGTACAACGTCCACATTCAGTACAGGTATATGCATCCAATAAGCTCTTCCAGGTTAAATCCTGGACATCTTTGGCTCCAAAGCGTGCATTTGCATCTGCTGGAGGCGGGGTGAAACTCGGATCAAGCATTGCCTTAACCTCATTGGTCACAGCTGGCATATTGGATAGTTTGCCTTTTGCGTTCAGATTAGAAAAATAGGTGTTCGGAAAAGCCAAAATAATATGAAGGTGCTTGGAATAGGGGAGGTAGTTTAAGAAGGCAAGTACACCTAGGATATGAAACCACCAACAAGACCGCTCTATTAAAAATAAGGCCTCCGTCGAAGTAGGAAGGTATGGAAGAAGATAATGGCTTACTGGAAAGGAACCTGCCGATTTAAAATGTGCAAAGCCATAGAGTTGCAATTTAAGATCAGAAGCGTTCATCAGCAGGAAAGCCGACATTAAAAGAATCTCTGTGATTAAAATAATATTTGCATCCGTCTTGGGCCAATGTTTCAATTCCGCGCTATTTAAGCGAGCTACTTTAGCAATATTTCTCCGAAATAAAAAGATGAGACAGGATACCAGTACACCCAGCGCGAGCCATTCAAATGCCCCAATCAGGAAATTATAAAAACTCCCTAGAAATGAAAAGATACGATGTGTACCAAAAAGCCCGTCGATGACAATCTCCAACATCTCAATATTGATGATGACAAATCCAAGGTATACAAATAAATGTAGGACTGCGGGGAAAATACGCTTAAACATTTTCTTTTGACCAAAGGCGACGAGGAACATCATTTTCCAACGCTCCGCGGATCTGTCCGAACGATCTGCCGGTCTGCCTAGCTTGATATTACGATAAATCTGTTGTGCATTTTTGCTAAAAAGAAACAATGCTACAGCGAAACAAACCGCAAATATTAGTTGACCTATCATATGCTTGTATCTTGGTTATAAACAAATATACTATATTATTTTGTTATGCTAACATAGTAAAAATAAATCAAAAATGAGGACCTAACACGATAAATTATTGGAAATTTTTAATGGTGAATTTAGGCTGTAATGAAAAACGTCCAAGAAGGAATTATTTCTTCTTGGACGTTTTCTCTAGTTGTATCTGAGTAGACTACAGCTCAACATCAGAAAATGTCTGTTCTAATATTTTACGCATCGTTTTCTGAATTCGTTCTTTTCCTGCTTCGGTATTTACATCAATACCGCAAAATGTACTACCTGTAGATTTTGCCTGAAGGCTCAAATAATAAATTGAACTGACTAAAATCGCTAATGTCGCTCTAAGGTCGTTTTCGGAGTTTTCGAATTTTGAATCGACATGTTTAAATAGTTCTTCGCCGAGCAATTCTCTTCTGTCGGCTATATTTTTAAGCGCTTTTGTTTTTTCGCCCAGTCCCCAATGAATAACTTTTTGCTTCGTCTTATCCTTCAAAAAGGTGTTAAATTGAGATTTAAGCAATTCTTCTATCAAGGAGATACTGATGGAGCCCGGGTTTGTGATCATTTGTTCCAATACGCCCTTGTCTCCGATTTGCCAGAAATCTTTTTGTGTTAGGTAAGCTTCCACCAGTTGATCGAGACCGCCAAAATAATTCCATATTAATGCTTTGTTCAGTCCACATTCCAAAGCAATATTAGGCCCATTCAATGCATGGTATCCTTTTTTCTGAATTACCTTTCCGACAGCAGCGATCATTCGCGCCTTGGTGCGTTCCTTGTCGCGAATAGGACCGGAAGTTACCTTTCTTTCTTTTTTAGGATTATCCTCAATTACTTTCTTTTTCATGCGAATAAAATCATTTTAACGACGAAGCTTTCCTGGGTACCTTATATTCGTCAGTTAATGAACAAATTTGGGACCATGAAGTTTTCATTAGGGTAGATATGTTTGTTTTCCGAACCAATATCTACAATTTAGCTGGTAAATGCAAGAAAATCAAGCAGCAGATTTTTATTTACACTATAATTTGACTGATTCGATAAGCTTTTGAGTTTCCCTTATTCTTTTGGCTGTAGAACTGGAGCGTATTTGGTGCTGTCGGCGCTGTACGCTGATTGCGATTCACTTGCCATTGGGAAAATAGATAGGCAATAAAAAAGGGATTATCGATATCGATAATCCCTTTTTTATTGCCTTGTCTACTAGCTTATTTTCTTGCTGGAGCAGCAGGAGTAGCTGTAGCTGAAATACCTAATTTCGTTTTTACTGCAGCAGTTAAGTCTTCTCCACCTTGGAAATAAGGAATATTTGTACTAGAAATATCAAATACATAAGCCATGCCTTTTTCTTTAGAAACAGCATTTACAGCTTCACCAACTTTTCTGTGTATAGGTGCAATTAATTCTTCTTCTTTTTTGTTTAAGTCTTCTTGAGCAGCTTGTTGTGCTGTCTGAATACGCGCTTGGATATCTTGTAATTCTTGACCTATTTTGTTGATTTCTGGATCAACAGTTTCTTTATTTGCTTCACTTCTGTTACGCAATTTATCGTTTGCATCTTTTTGTTTTGTTTGATAGATGGTAACCATATCTTGAATTTCTTTGGTTTTACCATCGCTCAATGTTTTCAACTGCCCTTCAGCTGCTTTAAATTCAGATGTAGACTGAATAATTTCAGCAAAATTGATATGACCAATTTTTTGCTGCGCATTTGCGAATTGAGTTGAGAAAAATACTGCCACTAAAGCAACCGCACCCTTTAATAAATTTTTCATGCTTTTCATTTTAATCTAATGAGCCATCTTTATGGCAATCTTTTAGTTTTCTAATTAATTACTACTATTACTATTTGTGTCCACAATGATAATAAACTCCCGCTTAGTTTGCAAGACTCGGATTGGGTTTATATCCTAATTTTGTAATGACATCATTACTTTTATTCAATTTTGGATTGGCATAGAGAAAAGTAGACTCATTGCCCTTGTCCATAATAAAATCAATTCCCTGCGCCGAAGCAACATCTTGGATAGCTTTTGCTACACGGTCTTGAATAGGTTTCATCAATTGAGTACGTCTTTTAAAGAGGTCGCCTTCAAATCCAAACTTTTGTTTTTGATAGTCTTTTACTTCTTTTTCTCTTGTCACGATTTCATCCTCACGGCGACGACGCATATCTTCATTTAATAAGACCTGGTCCTTTTGATAAGCCTGATATAGTTTTTCAATCTCAGCATATTTCTGATCCACTTCTTCCTGCCATTGCTTAGAAAGGTCATCTAACTGTTTCTGTGCAGTCGTATATTCAGGAATATGTTTTAGGATATATTCTGAATCAGCATATGCAAGTTGTTGGGCAAATGTTGCTGTAGCACTCACGACTACAAAAGCTATAACTAACAATATTTTTTTCATATTTCCTGTAAGTTTTTATAGACTATACTTTTATTATTTAACACTAATTTACCTTATGACTTCGGATAATCCCAAAAGTTTAATTCGAGAAAACCGCTCTACGTAAATTTACGGCTCAAAAATAAGAAAAAAGAAGCAATCTAACAGATATTTCTCGGGTTTAACACTATTTAACTTGTTGAAGAATGCTCCAATGCTAGTTGCCTGGGTGCTGTTTATGGCTTCTTTTTTTCGGTGATCATAACGACACTCAATATAAGAAAATTTATAAGATATATAGGGTGATTTGGCATTTAATCCGATCGGGTGGAAATGAAAGAAAAATACATGATTTACTGGAAAATAATCTTAAAACAAAAAAGCTATCTACAATTTCTTGCGATAGCTTTTTATTTTATTTCGACAGGATTGGATCAACAAAGATTAGAATCCACCCATATTTTGCATAATACTAAATGTAAAGTTTTGTTTCCATGTACTGCTCGGTAAACCCGGGATAGGGTCGAATGCATGGCCGTAATCTATTCCTAGCATACCGAAGATCGGTAAGAAGATACGGGCACCAACACCTGCAGAACGACGTACTTTAAATGGATTGTATTCGGTGAACTTGTTCCAGGTATTTGCCGCTTCAGCGAAAGCCAATACGTAAACTGTTGCCTGATCATTTAACATCACCGGGTGACGTAATTCCATTTGATATTTCGTATAGATTGGACTACCTGAATTTCGTGCCACATTCACATTTTGTGTTCCTTCAGGAATGATTACACCATTTGCATAACCACGTAACGCAACAATTTCAGATCCTTGTAGGTAATCAAACCCTTGCATACCATCCCCACCGACTTTGAAACGCTCGAAAGTTGATATTTCAGTTTTGCTGGAGTATTTACCCAAGAAACCAAATTGAGCTTGTGCTTTGAAAACAAGTTTTCCCGCAATTTTTGCATACCACTGCGAGTCAAATTTCCATTTGTGGTACTCTGTCCAACGGTAGCGTTCCTGAGCCGAACCATTTTTATAATCAATGTTGTTAAACAATGAATATGGAGGCGTCAATTGCACCGAGAATTTGATGTTTGAACCCGAAGTAGGATAGATAGGAGCATCGATCGAATTACGGCTAAACTCTTGCGTCAAGTTGATGTTATAAGCTGTACCATTATCAAATAGGAAGTAATTTCCATAGTTCTGAAGCTTATAACGTTGGAATGACAAGGAGGTGTTTGCCTGGAACCAGTTGTCTGGCCATTGCAAACGCTTACCTAATGTGGCGGTAATACCAGTCATCCAAATACGATTCAACTCGGAATCCTTAACAATTTGCTCGCCAGTATAGTAGTTAAACCCACCATATGATGAACTCGAAGTATAGGCGCTCAAACCAAAATAAATTGGTTTTTTACCACCTAACCAAGGCTCGGAGAAAGAGAAACTATACGATTGATAACGTTTACCCGAAGTTTGACCACGGACACTCAACTTCTGTCCATCTCCACGTGGTAGCGGTTTCCAGGAACTTTTGTCAAAGAAATTGCTGGTAGAGAAGTTGTTAAATGTTAAACCTAAGGTACCGATGATCTGACCGGCACCATAACCACCCGAAAGTTCGACCTGATCCGAAGGTTTCTCAGTAACATTATAAACAATGTCCACTGTACCATCCGCATAATTTAGATTTGTCGGTACTGGGTTTGTCTTTTGCTCATCAAAATTTCCCAACTGCGCAATCTCACGCACACTGCGCATAATTTGTTCTTTTGAGAATTTTTGACCAGGTTTTGTATAAATAGAACGTAATACAACACGGTCGTTGGTTACATCATTACCTTTAACAATAACGTTATTGATGGTATATTGAGCACCTTCATATACACGTAAATTCAAATCGATGGTATCGTTGTAAATACGCGTTTGTTCGGGGTCTACTGAGAACGTAAGATAACCATCGTTCATATAGATTGAAGAGATGTCATCACTATTTTTTGTAGGACCCATCAATTTTGCTGTTAATTTTTCTTCCGAAAAAACATCACCACGTTTGATACCTAAAATTTTATTTAGTAAGGTGTCAGAATACTTCGCATTACCTGTCCAAACAATATTACCTACATAATATTTAGGACCTTCATAGATGTCAAAATTAACCAACACATTTTTTTCACCCTCGCGAATAACCGTATCTTTCAAGAGCGTCGCATCACGATAGCCTTTGGCTGCCATTTTCTTGATTAGGTTTTCTTTACCTTCTTTGTATTTTTCTTCCTTGAATTTTCCAGGACCGAAAATACGGTACCACATTTTTTGCTTGATTGGCTTGGCCATTTTTCTCAATTCTTTTTGAGAAAAATGTTCATTCCCTGTAAAAGTCATTTTTTTGACTCTTACCTTATGTTTTTTATCCACATCGGCAATAAGTATTTCATTATTAGCCTGTGCCGAGTCTTTCACTGTTTTTAGGGTGATCTCCGGATATAAAAAAGCTTTTTCTTTTAAGAACCTTTGGATTGTAGCACGTGTGGTGTTCATCAAGTTTTCGTTGACAATCTTACCAGTGTTGCTATTTAAACGTTTGCGAACTTCTTCGGTCTGGCTTTTACTTAGACCGTTGATATCAATACGAGTTAAACGAGGACGTTCTACTACACGGATGGTCAAAAATATATTTTCACCTTCAATTTTATCTGCCCATAATTCGACATCATCAAAGAGGCCTTGAGCCATCATATCCTTCACTACTTTTGCAGTCGCCTCACTTGGAACTTCCAAATATTGACCTACTGACAATTTAGAGATCGTAATTAATACATTTTTATCTAAAAATTGTGTTCCAGTTATATCAATAGCACTAATTACATAGTTTTTAGGATTGAGATAGCTGATTTTTTCTGGGTCATTTAAATTGAAAGCACCTTTGTCTTGTCCGTAGACAAGCTGCATTGATGAGAGACCAAAAAATAGTATTACGGGTAGTATACGCTTCATTTATCTATAATTATTGGCGCTAAAGTACACCAATCGTTTGTTAATTTTTGTTAATTAAGAAAATTTAACCAGCTTGCTTTTTTTCAAATCAGTGGTCAAATTTAATAAAATCTTTATAACTGTTCACTTGTTTTTCCAAACCTTCTTTCGCGTTGCTGATAATCGACGATGGATTTAAATAAATCTTCTTTCGTAAACTCAGGCCACATCTTATCTAGGAAGCATAATTCTGAATAGGCAATTTGCCAAAGTAGGAAGTTACTTATTCTCAATTCTCCGCTGGTACGTATCAGAAGGTCAGGATCGGGTAGGTTTTGTGTATAGAGATTTGCAGCGAATAATTCATCGTTAATTTCGTCTGCATGGAGTTTTCCGTCTTTTACTTGTTGCGCTAGATTTCGGGCAGCGTCCACAATTTCTTGTCGAGAGCTGTAGCTCAAAGCTAATGTCAACGTACAGTGTGTATTTTCTTTCGTTGCTTCAATGGTTTCCTGCAGCTTTCTTTGTGCATTTGAGGGTAATTTGGTGATATCACCAATAACATTCAAGCGGACGCCATTCTCCTGAAAAGTTTTGATTTCTTTTTTAAGGGAAGTAACCAATAGTTCCATCAGTGCCATCACCTCAAGTTTAGGTCGATTCCAGTTTTCTGCAGAAAATGCATAAAGTGTCAGAAATTTAATATTGGCTTTTACACATCCTTCTAATGCTTCTCGTACTGCTTTTACACCATTTTGATGCCCAAATACACGAAGTTTCCCCTTCTGTTTTGCCCAACGGCCATTGCCATCCATGATGATGGCGATATGCTGTGGCAATTTAATAGTATCTATCTGATCTAAAAAACTCATTTTTGCTGTTTTCAATAAAATTAACACCTTAGCCATAAATGCTATTTTGGCGTTTTAAAACCTATTTTTGGTTTCCTGTATTGCTATCAATGATTATTGTTTGTTTAACGCACTTTTCATTGATTAATTATTGCACCTGGATTTCTATTATGGATATTCTTATTCCGTCTTCCTTTATTTCTTCCAAATATCGATTTTTAATTGGAAATTCAGAAGTACAATATGTAGAAAGATTGTTTGAAACATCTTCATCTAGCAGATTATCTCTTTTCCTGCGTGCAAAGCGAGGCTGTGCGAAGCTATTAATATCCTAATAGTTTCTGACATCGATACCCCAAAGTAATTTTTCCCGCAGCGTGCTGAAAAAGCTTTCATGCGGGAGCCTAATGAGATTAATAGTAAATGGAGCCTGTTTAATGGTTAATTTTACAGATGTATCAATGGATTCGTTTTTGGAATCACAGCTAAGGATGTATTGATTGCTTCGACTCTCTATTTCCAATTCAAGAGTAAACTGATTGGAGATGACAATGGGTCTCACATTGAGGTTGTGCGGAGAGATGGGGGTAATGACAAAATTGCCACTTTCTGGCATAATAATAGGTCCGCCGCAACTCAACGAATAAGCTGTGGATCCGGTGGGGGTAGCGATAATTAGTCCATCAGCCCAGTATGAATTCAGTAGTTCGCCATTGATGCGTGCATTGACCGTAATCATGGCCGAGCTGTCATAACGAAATACGGTAATATCATTGAGCGCATAGTGATTGCCTTGGAACAAATTAACCTGTTCAGATTCAACAGAGAGCAACACGCGCTTCTGTATCGTAAAACGTTGGTTCAGTATAGCGTCGATAGCATCTTCAAAATCATTTTTATTGATGGAAGCTAAAAAACCGAGGCGTCCAAAGTTTATCCCTGCAATTGGAATTCCGGAGTCTTTAATCAAGGAAACAGCAGATAACATGGTTCCATCTCCGCCCAGACTCAACATAATGTCAATATCGTCTTTGATTTCTTGATAGGTATTGTATGTTGAGAAATTAAAGGTACATTCAAATTGTGATAGCAGAAATTCATGAAATGGATCATAGACCCAGATCTCAATATTTTTATCGACAAGATATTCAAATAAGTGTTTCACATGTGGTATAACAGAGGGCTGAAACTCTCTTCCATATATTGCGATTCTCATATTGTTTTCAATTTATGGGGCAAAGATGAGAAAAAACTAATCCTAATCAAATGTTAATATAATTCATGAGCTGCTGATAACGGTCGGCAGTGTCGTCAAATGCAGCTATGGTATTATGGGTTTCAAGAACTAAATAGTTGTGTCTTAGGAATGAATTCAGTAATGCATTAATGTTCGACTTGTCGACTTTAAGGGTAACTTCAATATGGTCACTTTCCAAATTTATTTTGGTCGCACAATTAAGTATTCTGCAATTGTCACTTTCAACAAGGTGCGCAATCTGTGAAAGTGAAAAATCATGTAAGCCAATTGCCAACACAATAATAGCCCCAGATTCATTTTGCGATTGAATTGAACTTATTGCCTTTAATATATCTAATTGCGTTGACACACCAATATATTTGTTGTCTTGATCTAAAACAGGAATGATTGTACTATTATATACAGTTATCATCACCAAGGCATCGTAAGGGTGTTGATTAAACTTCAGCTGTATGGGGGCTGTATTTATTTTTATGGATGAAAGGGGAGCATCTTCATCTTCCGCATCCAATAAGATGGTTTCATTAACCAGGCCAATATAGTCGTCACCATTTAAAACGACTAATTCTTTACAAAGCATATCTTGCAGCTTCTCTAGCGCTTGTTGTATTGAATCAGCATTTTGAATACTGAAATCAGCATTTGAAAGAAATTGACTTATTAGCATACTCAAACTTAATAAAAAAAGTAGGTGAAAAGAAATTTTACAGATCAGATTTATGCTTAATTCATTGATTGCTTGTAATACCTAAAATACGAAGAACAGCGAAAGATTACATAATTGCAAATAAGTACAATTTTAAAGTTTAAAATTGTACTTTTATTACCATTCTGTTATTATTTTTGTCAACGAATTGGAATAGGCATAAAACGGGGCCTAAATGGAGGAGAAGTATTTTTAATTGGAACAGTAAGATTGATGATCACAAGCGAGAGTAAAAAGTTTATTGATATACGTGAAGTTATTCACAAAAAAAATGCGGGGCTTGCTAAATGGATTCCGTCTTTTTTACTTAATTATTTAAAAAGGACAATTCATGAAGACGAGATAAATGATATTATGACGCGCTTTGCAGATCTTCAAGGCTTGGATTTTGTTGATGCATTGATCAACGATCTGGATGTCAAGGTCAATTTGTATGGGGCAGAAAATATTCCCGTATCGGATCCGGTTATTTTTGCGTCCAATCACCCTTTGGGAGGATTGGATGGTATTGCATTTATGCACGCTATAGGTAAGTATAGACGCGATGTGAAGTTCTTGGTTAATGATATTCTTTTAAATATAGGTAATTTGAGGCCTTTGTTTGTCGGTGTCAATAAGTTAGGGGGGCAAGGGAAACAGGCGATCTCTGCGATTGAGGAGGCCTATGGAGCGGACGATGCGCTACTGGTGTTTCCTGCAGGTTTGGTTTCCAGAAAACAAAACGATGGCCACATAGAAGACCTCGAATGGAAAAAAAGTTTTATTAGCAAATCAAAAAAATATAAAAAAGATGTCATTCCGGTGTTGATTGACGGTAAAAACTCTAAGTTTTTTTATAATTTTGCAAGGCTTAGACAGAAATTGGGTCTCAAGGTAAACATTGAAATGTTATATTTACCTGATGAAATGTTTGCCCAACGCGGACATACCGTCAATATTATAGTAGGAGAAAGAATCCCTTATACAGCGTTTGATCAATCAAAAAACGAAAAAACTTGGGCTGAGGAAGTGAAAAGAAGGGTTTATGGATTGGCTCAAGAAAAATAGAATTTATGCAAGAAATTATACCTCCAGTTGATAGAGAATTATTGAAGACCGAATTGAATAAAGACGTCTTCTTACGATATACCAACAATGGAAATAACGAGATATATTTAATCAACTATCATAATTCGCCAAATGTCATGCGTGAAATTGGGCGTTTGCGAGAGTTGACTTTTCGTGGAGCAGGGGGAGGTACAGGACTTTCAATTGATATCGATGAAAATGATACATGCGAAGATTGTTACGATCAGTTGATCGCATGGAATCCCGAAGATGAAGAAGTGGTTGCTGGTTATAGGGTAATCAAATGTGCTGAGGCTGGTGAAGTAAATGGTATACCCAATTTATCAACAGCACATTATTTTCAGTTTTCCGAATTGTTCACGAACGAATATCTACCTTACACCATAGAATTGGGAAGATCGTTTGTACAACCTAAATACCAACCGGCCATCGACAATAGAAAAGGAATTTTTTCATTGGACAATCTTTGGGACGGTTTAGGGGCTTTGGTGATGCTTAACCCTGAAATTAAATACCTCTTTGGTAAAGTGACCATGTATCCACATTACAATAAAGATGCACGGGATATGTTGCTTTATTTTATGGATTACTATTTTCCTGATCATGATAAATTGGTGCTTCCTCTTCCGGAATTGGAAATCAAAAATGATTACGAACGTTTTGTAGGCGTGTTTGATGGACTGGATTATAAAGAAGGATATAAGGTGTTAAATAGTCATGTGAGAGCGTTGGGTGAGAATATTCCACCGTTGATAAATACGTATATGAACCTATCACCTACGATGAAATCATTTGGCACTGCGCGTAATGACGAGTTTGGTACGGTAGAAGAAAAAGGTATACTGATTGTAATTGATGACGTGTATCCTGTGAAAAAGGAACGTCATATGAACACGTTTGATCGGGATCGTGAATACGGTCATAGAAAACCCAAACGTGGGTAACAACAAGCGTGGATAACAAAATAAAGGGGGATTCAATTATTGAATCCCCCTTTATTTCGTAGGTACAGTGATCTTGATTAGGCCGGTTTTATACAGGTATAAAGTGCAAAGGCTAAAATAGCGCCCAAGATAGGTCCTAGGAAAGGAATCCAGGCATAAGACCAGTCGGAGCTTCCTTTCCCTTTGATAGGCCAAAGGGCATGAAATAAGCGCGGCCCCAAATCCCGGGCAGGATTGATGGCATATCCCGTAGTTCCACCCAGCGAGAGGCCGATGGCCCATACGAGAAATGCAACGGGTATAGCACCAAGAGAGCCCATGCCAATAGGAGCTGTTTTTCCGTCGATGGTCACATCTTGTCCTGTTATGAAGAAAATAACAAAAATCAAAACAAAGGTTCCAATGATTTCACTTGCCAGATTTGTTGACGTATTTCGGATGTTGGGTATCGTAGCGAAAACACCAAGCTTGGTGGTTGGGTCTGCTGTTGCATCGAAATGGTCTTTGTGCATGATGTAGGTTAACATGGCGCCACAGAAACCACCGGCAATTTGCGCGAGAATATAGCCAGGTACTTCCATCCAGGGAAGACCATGATTGAGAGCGACGGCAATGGTTACCGCAGGATTGAGGTGGGCTCCGGTATAGGGGCCAGCAAATACAACACCGACATAGACTGCAAGTGCCCATGCGGTGGTGATTACAATCCATCCTCCATTTTCTCCCTTTGTTCCTTTCAAGATAACGTTGGCCACAACCCCATTGCCTAAAAGAAGGAGGAGGGTTGTGCCGATAAATTCTGCTAAATAATGGTTCATGCTTGTTGGTTAGTTTTCGGTCCAGTACTGTAATGCTTTGACACCCTTGGTCCAGAGCTTAATGATCTTTTTTGTTTGCTCTTCTTGCTCTGCTTCGGGTTCAAATATACGATCCTGTGCCCAAAACTTTGATATCTCATCCTCATTTTTCCAGAATCCCACGGCCAGCCCTGCGAGGTATGCTGCCCCCAAAGCTGTAGTTTCTGTGATTTTAGGGCGTACAACTTTGCTGTTAAGCACATTGGCCTGAATCTGCATGAGTAGGTTATTTGCCGTTGCGCCGCCGTCTACACGTAGCTCTTTGATCGGTATGCCACTATCCGCTTCCATTGCTTGCAGCACATCACGTGTCTGGAGGGAGATTGCCTCTAGTGAGGCGCGTGCTATATGCCCATTGGTGGTTGCACGCGTCAGGCCAAATAGCGTCCCTTGTGCACGAGCATTCCAGTACGGCGCTCCCAGTCCAGCAAAGGTAGGGATGAATGTGACGCCGCCGTTATCCTTCTCTGTAAGTGCTAATTGCTCTACGTCCGCCGATTTGTAGATGATGTTGAGGTTGTCGCGTAGCCATTGGACCAGTGCGCCACCGATAAAGATGCTTCCCTCCAAAGCATATTCTGTTTTCCCGTTGATTTTCCAGGCGACAGTAGTTAAAAGGTTATTCTTTGAACGGATTGGATTATCACCGATGTTCATTAGCATAAAGCATCCTGTACCATAGGTGTTTTTGACCATCCCTTTTTCAATACATTGCTGTCCGAAAAGTGCTGCCTGCTGGTCGCCGGCAATTCCTGCAATCTTGACTTTGTGTGCAAAAATGGTTGTCCGGGATTCTCCATATATTTCACTGCTTTCTTTTACTTCGGGCAGCATGGCAGCGGGGATGTCAAATAATTCGAGTAGCTCCTTATCCCATTCCATGCTATGGATGTTAAAGAGTAAGGTGCGGGAAGCGTTCGTTACATCTGTGATGTGCGCATCGCCACGCGTGAGGTTCCAGACGAGCCAAGTGTCTATGGTTCCACAGATTAATTCTCCGTTTTGTGCTTTTTCCCGTGCACCCTCCACGTTATCCAGAATCCATTTTATTTTGGTTGCAGAAAAATAGGGGTCTAATATCAGACCTGTTTTCTCCTGGATTAGCTCATGTTTTCCAGAGCTACGTAACTCGTCGCAATAATCTGCTGTGCGTTTATCTTGCCATACAATGGCATTGTAAATGGGCCTTCCTGTTTCTTTGTCCCAAACGACCACAGTTTCGCGTTGATTGGTAATACCAATGGCGGCAATATTTTTGCCGTTTAATCCTGCCTTTGTGGTTGCTTCCGCTGTGACACCTGCCTGCGTTGACCAGATTTCATGTGGATCATGTTCGACCCATCCCGGTTGTGGGAATATTTGTGTAAATTCCTTCTGGGCAACGGAGACTATATTTCTGTCCTTATCAAAAATTATAGCCCTGGAGCTAGTGGTGCCTTGATCCATTGCCAAGATGTATTGTTGTTCCATAATTGAGTAATTGAGTATTGCTGGTTATTTTTTTGTATTACTTTAAGATATAATTTTTTGCAACTTTTTGAAAATGCGCTATTTGATCATTTTGCCAATCTTGATCTTTTTCCAGCTCCTGTGCGAGTATTTTTGCGACTTCAGGAGCAGCTTCAATTGCAGCTTTCGCATCAAGAAATAGTATCCGTACTCGACGGGATAGGACATCTTCCACAGTTCTGGCAAGTTCATTGCGTGCCGCCCAAACAACTTCAGCCTTTTTGAATTCAAGATGTGCTATTAATTTTTCGTTCCATTCCGGATTTTCTTGCGCCAATGCGTTGATCGCATCTTGGTCGGCGCCATAAATATACATATGATTGCTTCTGTCTGATGTCGGAATGGCGCTATAAATCTTTTGACTGGCAGACCGGCTTTCTTTTTGTGGCAAACAACCAATTTTTATCGCTTTGTCGATGGTATCTTGGCCCATTCGACGGAATGTTGTCCACTTTCCACCCGTTAAAGTAAGTAATTTGGAGTCGCTGACGATAACCTTGTGGCTTCGTGAGATCTCTTTGGTTTTGTTGGAGTTGCCTGTAGGGGCTGCCAGCGGACGTAGGCCGGCGAATACGGCTAATGCATCGGCTCTTGTTGGTTGTTTTGTCAGGTAGCGTCCCGCAGTTTTCAGAATAAAATCGATCTCCTGCTCCAAAGCTACCGGTTCAAGGCTATGCTCGTCTATAGGGGTGTCCGTTGTTCCCGCAATGACCCGATTGTGCCAGGGTACCAGGAAAAGGACCCGTCCATCATCCGTTTTTGGGATCATAATGGCGTCGTCGCCAGGAAGAAACGATTTGTCAAATACCAGGTGGACCCCTTGGCTGGGACGTACCATTTGTTTTGCTTCCGGTCTGTCCATTTTTAGGATGTCATCGACAAATATTCCTGTAGCATTGATAACAGCCTTGCCTTGTAGGGTGAAAACTTCACCCGTTTCGGTGTCATTAGCGATGACACCATTTATTCGACCACCGCTGTCTTTGGTGAGGTTATTGACTCTTACGTAATTCAGCGCGACGCCGCCCATTTGAATACAGGTTTGCGCAACGTTGAGCGCAAGTCTTGAGTCGTCAAATTGTCCGTCTTGATAAACCACGCCGCCATATAGCCCTTTAGGTCTAACGGTGCTTATGCGGTTAAGGGTTTCTTCTTTGTTGATATGAATGGATTTTCCCAAACTTAATTTACCTGCCAGCAGGTCATATATTTTCATTCCTATGGTATAGAATGGGCCATCGAACCAACTGTAATTGGGGATAATAAAGGATTGATTTTTGACAAGATGGGGAGCGTTTTTTTGAAGTAGACCTCTTTCGTGAAGTGCTTCTTTAACCAGGGAGATGTCGCCCTGAGCCAAGTAACGTACACCGCCGTGAACAAGCTTCGTTGCCTTGCTCGAAGTTCCTTTTGCAAAATCAACCTGCTCCAACAAGATTGTTCTGAACCCTCGGCTTAAGGCATCTAATGCAACACCCAATCCGCTGGCGCCGCCACCTATGACGATAACATCCCATGCGCTCGTATCTCTTATTTTTTCGATCAGTTTTGACCTTTTGAATTCTTGGTGTTTCATTTTGTTTCGTTTTGGATTTTTGTAGTGAATCTTCTGTACTTGTTTTACTACTTCCTTTATACTAAGTTATGCTATATTTGTCGAATTTTAAAGGAAATTAAATAATATTTATGTTAAGGCAAGGTGTTTGTTTTTGTTTTGTTTTGTTTTTATTTTAGCAAAAGGAAGCCTTTCTAGTTTTTGCCAGTGACAGGATATGGCGTATCAACAGGTTGTTTTTTACTTCTCCACAATAGAGTTGTCTTTAATATTGACTGCATTCTGATCGCTTAAGCTGATGTGTGTACGACTTAATCGCGTTTTTATAAACCCGCTGAAATAAGGTCTGTTGTGATCTTGGGTGTTTTTTTTTCATGGTCAATAGCTATATAATGTTTAACCATTATATGCTGCTTATGTTTTGGTTTGGGGAAATGATTTTGTAATTTTAGATCACTATTTAATTTATTTATGATGAGAAATATAAGATTATTACTGTGTGGAGCTATCGTGTTTTTTGGGACGGTACTCGTACAGTCCAAAGCGTTCTCACAGCAGCTTGCTACAGCTCAGGATGTTTCAAAGCCTTACAATCCAGACGCTAATGCACAGAATGATATTGATCAACTATTGGTTCAGGCAAAGAAAGAAAAGAAAAATATCATCATCCAGGCTGGTGGGAATTGGTGTGTCTGGTGTTTAAGGTTTAATGATTATATCCATAAAACGGCAAGTGTCGACAAGTTGTTAAAGAGTCATTTCCTCTATTATCACCTCAATTATTCAAAAGAGAATAAAAATGAGGCTGTGTTTCAAAAGTATGCTCCTGAAGGGAATAAACTAGGTTATCCATTTTTTATTGTTTTGGATAGAAATGGAAAAACGTTGCATGTACAGGAGAGCGGCAGCCTGGAAAAAGGGAAGGGTTATGATGAAGAAAAAGTGCTTAATTTCTTTAAAGCTTGGGTCGCAAAATAAAAATTACCGACTATCATATTGCTATTCTCCACTAAATTAACAGTAGTGCGTAAATAAAACAAAAGCCCCTTTTAAGGGGCTTTTGTTTTGATGTAATAAGTTGGAAGATCGGATAAGGGTTACTCCCGTAAAACTTAGCCTTTCTTTGTACAGTAAGTCGGGAAAGATTGGTGATCAGCATACTAAATTATCCGAATTTCCGCATAAGCTTAATCGGAATTAACAGGTGTTTTATACGCATTCATCCGAATGAGGTCCCTATGAAGTCCCTATTAGGTACGGATAAAGTCCGTGTTATTTTAAATTTAATTCAAGGCTTACCGTCGTTGTTTCCAGTGACGAATATCGGGTTGTGTCTATGACTTTGGTTTTCGAATTTGATTTAATCCAGCTAGTCAGTCATAGGATCGACTGAAAATAAAAAGGTCTCGTTCCTAAGATCGAGACCTTTTTATATGGGCTTGAAACCATTCTTTTTCTACAAGGATATTTTATTCCGCAGTTAAAAAGAGGTTTTGCTCCTGTAGAATATCTTATTGATAGCCTAATAATTTCATGACTTGTTTGGAGTTTTGCTCCTCACCAAACACCTCATAGTTGAATGTTTCATCTCTATTGCGGCGTACAAGCACATGTTTGGGTGAAGGAAGTAAGCAGTGGTGGATTCCACCATATCCGCTTAATACATCTTGATATGCTCCTGTATGAAAGAAGCCCAAGTACTGTACCTTACGGGTCTTCGGCATAAATACCGAGTTCATGTGTGCCTCCTGATTGTAGTAATCCTGTCCATCGCATGTGATTCCACCTAAATTGACGCGTTCATATTCTGAATCCCAGTTATTGATCGGCAATAGAATATATTTTTGGTTCAATGCCCATACATCCGGTAAATTTGTAATGAATGAACCGTCAATCATAAACCAACGTTCGCGATCGTTTTGTTGCTTGCGTCCCAAAACTTTATAGAGAATACCTGATGCTTCAGCAACAGTATATTTGCCAAATTCAGTAATAATATCTGGTTCCATTACCTCATGGTGCGCACAGATTTGTTTGATACGATTGACAATCTCATTGACCATATACTCGTAATCAAAGTCGTGTACCAGTGAGTCCTTAAATGGCATCCCACCACCGATATCTAGGGTATCTAAATCCGGATTTACTTTCTTGAATTTACAATATAAAGTAACGTATTTCTCTAATTCGTTCCAGTAATACGGGGTGTCCGAGATACCTGAATTAATGAAAAAGTGAAGTAACTTTACTTTAAAGTTTGGATTGTCGGCGATCTTGTTGTTATAGAATTCAACGACGTCTTCTTGGCGAATCCCTAGGCGAGATGTATAGAATTGAGAATCTGGCTGCTCCTCGGAAGCAACACGGATACCTAAAGCACAAGGCTCATCCAATTCGATTTCATCATCATAAAGGTTAAACTCCTCTTTGTTATCCAGTACCGGTATAATGTTTTTATATCCGTCGTGGATCATATCGACAATATATTGTTTGTACTGGTAGGTTTTGAATCCATTACAGATCACTGTAATGTCTTTCGTTACTGTGCCCTGTCTTTCCAATGAATCGATCATCGGCATATCAAATGCAGATGAAGTTTCCAGGTGGATATCATTTTTCAAAGCTTCCTCTACGATGTGCTTGAAATGGGACGATTTGGTACAATAACAATATTTGTAAGATCCGCGATAGTTGTGTTTCAGAATTGCGGTCTGAAAGAGGATTTTCGCTTGCTGAATTTTTTTGCTGACGATAGGCAAATAGGTAAAACGTAACGGCGTACCGTACGTTTCTATCATTTCCATTAAATTCAAATCGTGGAAATACAATTCGTCGTCGATGATTTCGAATCCGTCTTGCGGAAAACCAACACTTAAGTCAAGAAATTCCTGATAGCTCTGCATTTTTTATTATTTTTGCAAAGATATACTTTAATGGTGAATACCTAAATAAGGAATGTTATTTATTTCCAATTCACTATCAGGAAGTTGTAAAAATTACAAAATCATTAAATGGCAAATTCTATTCAAAAGCGACTTGTTGAAGTCACTGTACAGGCAGTAAAAGAGCTTTACAATGCAGATATTTTAGAAAATCAAATTGCTTTACAGGCTACCCGAAAGGAGTTTGAAGGACAAATTACAATCGTAACTTTTCCCGTAACGCGCTTTTCGAAATCTTCTCCGGAACAAACCGGAAAGGAAATCGGTGCATATTTGCAACAGCATATTGCTGAAATATCGGATTTCAATGTGATAAAAGGCTTTTTGAATATTGTTCTTTCCGATGCTTACTGGATCACGTTGTTGAATCAGACCATAACGGCGAAGGACTTTGGTGTATTTCCTGCGAATGGAAAGAAACTGATGGTTGAATATTCTTCTCCAAATACCAATAAACCGCTGCATTTGGGGCATATCCGTAATAATTTATTGGGATATTCTGTTGCGGAAATCCTAAAAGCTTATGGTTATGATGTGATCAAAGCAAATTTGGTGAACGATCGCGGTATCCATATTTGTAAGTCGATGTTGGCTTGGCAAAAATTTGGTAACGGTGAGACTCCCGAGTCTACTGGACTTAAAGGAGACCACCTTGTCGGAAAATATTACGTTGTCTTTGACAAAGCATATAAACAGGAAATCGAGACATTGAAGGCTGAAGGGCAGACCGAAGATGAGGCAAAGAAAAATGCACCTTTGATGAAGGAGGCACAAGCGATGTTGCAACAATGGGAAGCTGGTAATGAAGAGGTGATCTCACTGTGGAAAACCATGAACAGCTGGGTGTACGCTGGGTTTGAAAAGACCTATAAACAATTAGGCGTCGACTTCGATAAATATTATTATGAATCCAATACATACTTGCTGGGTAAAGATATTATTCAGGAAGGTTTAGATAAAGGGGTTTTCTTTAAAAAAGAGGATAACTCCGTATGGATTGATCTAACAGACGAAGGATTGGATCAGAAGCTTGTGCTTCGTGGCGACGGTACTTCTGTCTATATTACACAAGATTTGGGGACTGCACAATTGAAATATGATGAATTCAAAATGAATGATTCTATTTATGTTGTCGGTAACGAACAGGATTACCATTTCAAGGTATTGTTCTTAATCTTAAAAAAACTTGGTAAAGCTTGGGCCGACGGATTGTTCCATTTATCGTATGGGATGGTCGATCTTCCTTCAGGTAAAATGAAATCACGGGAGGGAACAGTTGTTGACGCGGATGATTTAATGGCTGAGATGCTTAAGACCGCTCAGGAACGTACCGAGGAACTTGGCAAGACTGAAGGATTGGACGAGGAATCAAAAGCCGTTCTGTACGATACGATTGGAATGGGCGCACTGAAATATTTTCTATTGAAAGTGGATCCTAAAAAACGCCTGTTGTTTGATCCAAATGAATCTGTCGATTTTCAAGGTCATACAGGACCGTTTATTCAATACACGCATGCTCGTATCAAATCTGTTTTAAGTAAGGCTGAATTCGATTTTGATAGTGCTGTGTCTGTACCGGCGACGATTTCCTCTTACGAACGTGACTTAATTCAACAACTGGGTGCATTTCCGGAGATTATTGAAGCTTCTGCGCAAGAGTTCAGTCCTGCACAATTGGCAAATTATATCTATGAGGTAGCCAAGTTTTATAATAAATTCTATCATGAAGAAACCATCTTGAAAGCGGAAGATCATGATGTGAAAAACTTTAGATTGCACCTTTCGGCTTCTGCGGCAAAGGTTATTGCCAAAGGAATGAACTTATTGGGTATTCGTGTACCTGAAAGAATGTAATACTATGAAGAAAATTCGCGTAGGACTTATCGGTTTTGGAATTTCAGGTCAGGTTTTTCACGCTCCCGTGATGCGTTCGATAGCTGAACTGGCTCTTGTTAAAGTGACTGCTCGGAAAGCAGATCAGCAAAGTTTGCTAAAGGAACGCTATCCACAGGCAGAAATTGCTTTGTCTGCAGATGATATTTTTAATGATGCAACCATTGATTTAGTCGTGATTGCAACGTCCAATGAAATGCATTATCCTTTCGCAAAACGTGCATTGGAAGCAGGAAAACACGTTGTCGTAGAAAAACCCTTTACCAATAGTGTCGAGCAGGCCGATGAGCTTATCGCTCTGGCTAAGGAGAAAAATCTGGTCTTGGCACCCTACCATAATTTAAGGTTCAACTCAGACTATCGGACAGTGGAGAAAGTGGTCAAAAGTGGAAGGTTGGGACGGATTGTAAATTTGGAATCAAGGTTTGATCGTTTTCGTAATTATTTGCGACCTAACGCATGGCGAGAGGAAAATTTACCGGGTTCGGGCATATTTTATGACCTGGGGCCACATCTCATCGACCAGGCTTTGCAGTTATTTGGAAAGCCGCATGCTGTCTTTGCAGATTTGGCTGTCCAACGGGATCATGCGAAAACCATTGACAATTTCGACTGCCTATTGTACTACGATAACTTACGGGTATCTCTGAAAGGTTCTATGCTTGCAAAAGAACCCACAGCACGTTATCGTGTCTTTGGAATGAACGGAAATTTTGTAAAATATGGTGTCGACCCACAGGAAGCCTTACTGCGTGATGGCAAATTTCCTGATGAGGATCCAACCTGGGGACAAGAAGACCCAAGTCTATACGGCAAGCTCAATATCGTTGAACAGGGGAATGACATTGAAGAAATGGTTCCTTCTGAAATAGGTTCTTATCCTGATTTTTATCAGAACGTTGCGGATAGTATATTGGGCAAAACTACCTTGATCGCATCGGCAGAGCAGGCACGGGATGTCATTAAAATTATTGAATTGGGATATCAGAGTCAATTGGAACGAAGAGTTGTTTCTGTTGAAAATACATTGATTGCTTATTAGATTGTTGCTGTGAGTATACTATACGATGCTATCATTATTGGGGGGGGAGCCTGTGGTTTGATGTGTGCAGCCCAAGCAGGGCTGATTGGAAAGAAGACCTTGGTCCTTGAACGAAACGATAAGGTCGGCGCGAAGATCTTGATTTCCGGAGGCGGACGCTGTAATTATACAAATATCGGTAATAGTCCCGCTAATTTCATTTCTGAAAATCCAGATTTTTTACATGGTATATTCAAACAATGGACAGTGGACGATACCATTACATTTTTTGAACAGTATGGTATTGTAGGGCAGGAAAAAACACTGGGCCAGTTGTTTCCAGAGACCAATAAAGCAAAAGATATCGTTGCTGTATTTTCAAAAATTTTATACGAGACAGGGCAGGATATTGCATTGAATACCTTGGTGAAATCTGTAGAAAAAAACGATAATGGCTTTATGGTAACGGTAGAAAATGCAAAAGGTGAGTCCCGATATCATGCACATAAAGTTGTTATTTCTTCCGGTGGGCTTCCGGTCCAAAAACTCGGCGCTTCGGACTTTGGATTACGCCTAGCCAAACAATTTGGTTTGAATGTCGTCGGTACAGCGCCTTCACTAGTCCCTTTGACAATAACTGGAAAAGATGCTGATTGGTATAGTTCTTTGGCTGGAAATTCGGTGTTCTCGAAAGTGTCTGTTGCCGGAATGTCTTTTGAAGAGAATATTCTTTTTACGCACTGGGGGTTAAGCGGACCTGCAATTCTTCAGATATCAAGTTATTGGAGACCGGGACAGGAGATTACGATTGATCTACTGCCTAATTTTAATTTAGATAATCTGATTAAACAAGAGCGGCAATACGGCGGGAAAAGACTTGTTTCACAATTGCTAAACGATTATTTCAGCAGAAAATTGGTCGATGCCCTTGGGAAATTTCTAGCATTGGATACCAAAATTGCCTCACTTAGTAAAGCTGATGCGAAATTGATTGTCGATACTATTCATCGCTTCAAGGTAAAACCTGCGGGAGATAAGGGGTATGATAAAGCTGAGGTTATGCGTGGAGGAGTTTCAACGGAAGAGCTAAACCCCAAGACCTTAATGTCTAAAAAAGTTGAAGGTCTTTATTTTGGAGGGGAGACTGTTGATATTACGGGATGGCTTGGCGGTTATAATTTCCAATGGGCTTGGGCAAGTGGTTATGCCATCGCCCAAGATATTTAGGCATTTTTGGAGAGGTAGCGAGAGGGCTTGAATTTGACGTTTAATCGACAGATTTCTCAGCATAGAGTTGTGTGGCAGCAGCCAAGCGCTGCTTTATTCTCGCTTGCAATTTTTTTGGGGAGAGTACTTTAATGGATTCGCCAAAACCTAAAATTTCTCTTTCCAGTTCAAAGTTAAGTACAACATCGATACGAATTAAGATTGAACCATCCTCCTTTTTGTCTAAAATCTGCTGTGACGCATGTAAGGGTTTTGTTGCTACATAAGGTGCATTTTTTGCATTGACTTGCAATATCACCCGGTGCCCGCGGTCCTTTTGTGTCTTCGTTACGCCTATAGCATCCGAAAAGTAACGTTCGAAATCGACCCCTGTATATTCCCTGTATGAATTTTTGCCCATTTCCTCGATAGCATTGATCCGATCGAGCGCTAGTGTCATCAATCCTTCACTCTTTTTATGCTGACCAATTAGAAACCATCGATTACGATATTCTTTTAGGAGATAGGGCGAGAAAACGAGATCCTGTTGTTGTATTGCTTTGAACGATTGGTAGCTGATCAGGAGTGGCGTTTTTTCACGAATGGCTTGATGCAGTGGGCTGATAAAAGAAAGGCCTTTTAGCAGATTGTTGCTTTCCATTTGTATAATAGAAGGTGAATTGTCCTTTTTTGTATGGATGCTATCTTCAAGTCGTGCGACAATATCGCTCATTTCATCAAAGCTGGAGAAACCGCTCACATGCTTAAGTACCTCTACAGCCTCCTTCATTTTTTGCATGTCACCGACGGAAATCGGTGAATTGCTAATGCTATAGTCGGGATCTTCATAGGTGTAGAATTTGCGATGCAAGACGACAATAGGCGCATTGTAGCCGAGCTTATTGCTACGCATGAGTTGAATATCTCCTTGTATGGTGCGTTTACTTATCCCATTTTTGATTCCTTCAAATTCATAGAGTGCATCGGAAACCTTTTCCATAAGATCTTCCAAGGTCCATTTCCGATGTCGTAAACGAAGACAATGGTCAATCGTTTTATACCGTATAAGAGCTAGTTTATTGAGTGCCATGCTTTTTTTGATAGATTGAAAATACAAAAACTTTCTTTATCTACGCAAGTTAATTGCGTAGATTTTTATGCCTGTGATGCAAAATGAATGGTCTTTTCGAAATTGAAAAGAAATTCGGGTTTATCCGAGTAAAATAGCTACTTTTGCGCAGAAGCAAACTGGTTCTATCGCTGCTCTTTTTTGGGAGGAGAGGAAAGTCCGGGCAACATAGAGCAACACGCTTCCTAACGGGAAGGCTGCTATGAAAATAGCAGACAGAAAGTGCCACAGAAAATATACCGCTTTTCGGAGTAAGGGTGAAAACGTAAGGTAAGAGCTTACGGTCTTGTATGGTGACATATATTACGGTAAACCTCGTGTGTTGAAAGACCAAATAGGTTGCGAAATTCGAAGGCTGCTCGTCTTCTTTCAATTTATTGGAATTCGTAATGGGTAGGTTGATTGAGTTTGTCAGCGATGGCAAATCTAGATAAATGATAGAAATTCCACTTCGGTGGTCTACAGAACCCGGCTTACAAGGTTTGCTTCTTTTTCGCTAATTGCCAAAAAAACCTTATATTGATTCCCGTAATTGAAAAAATAGCATAACTCTCGATTTATGAGTACAATTTTAATCATTGATGATGAGCGCGCCATCAGAAGTTCGTTGCGTGATATCTTGGAATATGAAGATTATACGATTTTAGATGTCGACAATGGCCGGGATGGATTAGATATTTTAAAAAAGGAAAAAATAGATCTTGTTCTTTGTGATATCAAGATGAATACGATGGATGGGATGGAAGTTTTGGCGGAAGCACACCAAAGCAGCCCGGACATCCCTTTTATTATGATCTCTGGACATGGTACGATTGAGACAGCTGTTGAAGCCGCGAAAAAAGGAGCATTTGACTTTTTAGAAAAACCGCTGGACCTGAATAGATTATTGATCACGGTTCGTAATGCACTGGATAAAAGTTCCCTAGTCACAGAAACCAAGGTCCTGAAACGAAAAGTTAGCAGCTCGAAAACAAAAGATATACTGGGTGAATCGGGGGCCATCAAACGTATTAAGGAAACAATTGACCGAGTTGCACCAACAGAAGCCCGTGTATTGATTACCGGGGCGAATGGCTCGGGAAAGGAATTGGTTGCACGCTGGTTACATGAAAAGTCAAATCGTGGACAAGGCCCATTGATTGAAGTGAACTGTGCCGCAATACCTTCTGAATTAATCGAATCAGAATTATTCGGGCATGAAAAAGGATCCTTCACGTCGGCTATTAAACAACGTATCGGGAAGTTTGAACAAGCTAGTGGTGGAACATTGTTCTTGGATGAGATCGGTGATATGAGCCTTTCAGCGCAAGCTAAAGTGCTAAGGGCATTACAAGAGCATAAAATCACGCGAGTGGGGGGCGACAAAGAAATTGACGTCAATGTCAGGGTAGTAGCTGCGACCAATAAGGATTTATTGAAAGAGATAGAAGATGGTAATTTCAGAATGGACTTGTATCACCGTTTATCTGTCATACTGATCCATGTGCCAGCATTAACTGATCGTGTCGATGACATTCCTTTATTGTCCACAAACTTCTGTGAAGAGATCTGTATGGAATACGGGATACCTGTAAAGGAAATTACTACTGCTGCAATGAAAGAGTTGAGTCATCTTCCTTGGACAGGTAATATTCGGGAATTGCGCAATATGATTGAACGTTTAATTATTTTGAGCGACAGGTCGATTACCGATAAAGATGTTGTTGCCTTTGCTAACCCGTCCCGCGAACCTGTGAATGGTATAGCTCATGAAAAAAGTGCAACGAATTACGGATTAGATATGGACTCCTTTGATTCGTTTCAAGATTATAAAGATCATGCGGAGAAAGAATTTATAAAATATAAATTGGAAAAAAATAATTGGAACGTCTCCAAAACGGCCGATGATCTTGATATTCAACGTAGTCACCTGTATAGTAAAATAGAGAAGTTCGGTCTAAAAAGAGATTAACCGTTTAGAGAAATTTTAGTCTAGCAGCTGTGAACGAAAATTGCAGTTCGCTCAGACAAAGTGATAAAAAAAAGAGATTCCTTAAGGAATCTCTTTTTTTTATCGTCGTCAACCCTTAACCGGGTTATACTTCTTGTGTTTTTAAAATTGCTTTTATATTGGCAACAGATATTTCTGTATAATTATTTATATAATCATTACTTGCAGGTAATTCTTCTTTTTTATGGGTTGAAAGTACGGCGACAACTTTCATTTCAGCATTTTTCGCCGCGGTAATACCCGAAAAAGAATCTTCAAAAACAATACAGCGGTCAACAGGAATTTGCAGATTTTCTGCAGATTTTAGGTAAACCTCAGGATGTGGCTTATGGAGTTTTACATCTTCGCTGCTTAGCGTGGAAGAGAATAAATGACGTATGTTCAATTCATCCAAAATTAAGTCCATATTCTCTCGGGGAGCAGATGTCGCCACAGCAAGCTTAAAACCGTTATTTTTTAATTCCGTTAGAAACTCAATTAAGCCCTTAATAGGGGCAACGTGTTCTTTATAGATCACTCTAAAAAGCTGCTCTTTTTCAAATTCAAGCGTTCGCAGTTCCTCAGGGGATATCGGACGCTGAAAGAAATGCTGCATAATGTAACTATTATGCTTACCATACATATGCTGCTCAAATTCCTCTTCTGTAGCCTGTTGTACATTGTGGTTTTTAAAAAAAGCTCTAAAAGCTTCCGCATGGAAAGGGTTGGTGTGGCTTATGACACCGTCCATGTCAAATATCGCTGCGTATTCTGTCATTGAGCTAATATACAATAATTGCCTTATTTGATCGATTTTACTCATTCATATTCTGGTAAATATTTTTTTCCGACTAGAGAAAGCTGAGATTAAAGCGTCCCTTGTCGCAGCTGCTTACCTCATTATGAAATTGGAAAAAGTCTTCATAAGTATTGGCAGGATAGCTGCCTTCAAAAAGTTCTAGTTTTCTGTAGGTGAATAGTTTATTGTCTTTTATTTCTGACCTAAATTCATACTTTCCAAATGGTTTCTCAATAATTTTCTTTTCAGGAGTTATGTTTTTGAGCATATTTTCCGGGAGGGCAATGCTAATGCTATCGATATCAGCGTAACCTCTTTCAATGAAAATATCTTCGGTTCTATTTCTACTTTCTGCAATATTGGAATGTGTGTTGAATAAATTAGGTTGGATCAAAAGTTTATTACCATTTTTCACAGCGTAGTTTTTGATAAAAATATTCAGGTTCTCCTCAATAAATGGATTTTCCTCCTTATGTTCAATATAGTTTACCTGATTGAAATTGATATTGTCTATATTATAGTATTCCGTGAGAAGCTTATTCTTATCATTATTACTGGCTAAAAGCACGTCCATATGGTTCTCATATTGGGCTCCGTAGAACTTGGTATTTAAGGTGCCCTGAATGCTTCCGTCTTCCGAAAGTTTTAGGTCGGCATAACGCAGTTGAAGATTGGTTGAATTAATATATTTCGGCGTATGCATGATAACTCCGCCATTTTCGGTACAAGCAACGACATCTCTATCGTCGGTAAAGTCGCTAAGAAAACCAAATGGAAGGTTTTGGCTCGTACATTCCAGCCAGGTTGTATCGTTTTTAAATGGAATACATAAAATGACGTGATTTCCGTCCTGGGCATTTGCAAAGGTTTTGTGAAAACTTTCTTTGCGTCTGCCTGCTTCGACAATACAGTAATAGGAAGGGATATTGACGGCCGACAACATGCTTCGCATGTAATTTGCCAGTGCTTTACAATCACCGTAGCCCAAGCGGTCTACCTCAGAAGCCGGAAATGGTTCTAAACCTCCAATGCCGATTTGAATACTGATGTAACGTGTGTTTTTTTGTAAATAATTGTATAGAATCTTTGCTTTGTCTTTATCTGAGCTGGCGTCTTTTGTTAATGCTATAAATTTTTGTTTAGACGCTTCCGTCAAATCTTCTTTTTTGTTCAATAGGCTATTGGATACCCATTGGCCAAATTCTTTCCAATCCCCGAAATTTCCAGTCTTGCCATAATAAATAAAATTTTTGGGAACGATGAGTACATTTATTCTTTTCAGGTTAGGATTGGGGCTATAAGATTCATCCTTTTTTGCAGCGATCTGTTCAGTATTCCATGTCTTACTTTCAGTCTTGTCATTTTTCTCTTCTTTGATACTTCCTTTATAGTTCGTTGTTTCAATTCGGCATTCAGTGCCAATTGGTGCAATAAATTGAAAGCTGCTTTTCTCTACGGATACATTATTTGAGACCTCAGGAGTCCAAGATGGAATGATCAAGTTTTGTTTACTTCTAACTTCGTATTGGTATTCGACGGTATAGGGATAGCTGTGATAGTCAGGTACATATAATTTTACCCGAGAATCTGCAAACATCGTACTGTTGTCCACAGCGCTAATATCTTTGAAATCTTTCGTTGCAATTTTCTTTTGCAATATCCCCATTTCGTTATAGATGGCGCCCTTAAGGCTCTTGATTTCGCTAGATTTATTATAATAGACCGGAAGTGAAGCATAGCGGTCCCCATTTTTATTGTAAACTGTGATAGCACACGTTATGGTTGTGATGACCTGTTCGGGCGATTTCATTTCTACCACAGTTTTATCATTGCGTACAGTTGCTACTGCTCTGCTCTTTAATGCACTTGGAATATTGGCGACGTCGTAGTTATCTTGTCCAATTGCGAGGATCGGAAGCAGGGAGTATAGTAAGTTGATGAATACGATTTTCATTTTTTACCGATTAATTTTATGTCTAGCTTTTGTTGTTGAATAATACGTGAATACAATTCTTTGAGTGAAAAATATTCATCGACCGAAAAGATGGGTTTGTTAAACGCGAGGCTCTGTAGTATTTCAAGTTGATTGCCATTGACCTGCGTTACATATCTATATTTTGCAGTTGACTCCGGGAGTGCTAACGATGCATTCTGAGGCTTCTCAGCAATTTCATAGCGATCGGGGATTGTCAATTTGACTGAGTATAATGTTTTGGATTTAAAACCCATATCAACCGGATAAGTTCTTTCCTGTGCTTTAAATGGATTGTATGAAATCCTGTCAATAATATTGGGCGCCAATAATAATATGTCTTGTTCCATCTGTTTGGAGACATCTACAATGACATCAAATTCCTCTATTAATAGCTGATCAATTTCTTCTAGGTTTTGGATACTCGATTTTGTTAAAGTTACATTGGGCATTTCTTCGTCCAGCTTTTCCCAGTATTCCTCCAAAGAATTGAATTTGGCGATATGTTGGCGTTTTAAAAAGGCTTTGTTACCCCTGCTACTTATGGTCAGTTTTCCCTTAATTTTAGCTTGTTCATCTAAAGCTCCCTCCAATACGTAGCTTACATCGGAAGACTCTTCTACCATAAGCGGAAACCAGTCTGAGCTCTTTTTGGAGTAGATAATTCTTCCCCGTTCATTTAGACATTGTAAGGGCAGCTCTCCAAAAGGTAAGTATGGATTGGAGGCATCTAGTTTATATTTCACGCCATCTACATCTACGCAAGCGATGACATAGTCGAAATCAGATAATACGGGAAATAAGGCATTGGGAGTTCCGTTTCGTCGCGTTGAAAGAATAATAGGGTAGGCCTCCAGATCTGCCGCTAATAGCGCAGTTACTAGCGCTAAATTGATGTCGCCAATATTGCCAGTTCGTTTTTCCAATGCTTTTTCAATGCCAGATTCTGCATATTTGCCTAAATAGTTATTCCATTTTATTTGTTTGTTGATATAGTTATAGATCTTCTTTGCTTTTTCTAATTTGCTGTCAGTAGGGGATACAATTGTTGCTAAATTGGCTTTGAATACGTCTGTTTTTTTTAATTGACCTCCAAAAGCCTTTTCATTCATGAGGTCTGTATCTACGTCTTTCCAGGTTTTGCTAAATGTCTTCTTACTACCAGTACTCGGATAAAAGATCGATTCAAGCTCATAATAGATAGCAGATTTGAAATTGGTTGGCGAAGTCATGTAGTCCTCTTCAACAAATGCCGGAATGTTCTTCATTGTATAGGTCAATTTTGAACAATCCATTCGCAGTCCATCCAGGAAAATATATTCTTTCAATGCTTCGGCTTTTTGATCGGTAAGTTTGTACGGACCACGTAAAACTACATTGTAAGCGAAAGAAGCAGGAATAATAGCGATATATTGGCTTTGTATTTTGGGAATGTCATCTTGAAATTCCCATGTCTTGAAATTAAATAAATCCTGCTCTAGTGTCCGATAGGACACTTCAATAATAGAGCCTTCTTTAATATTTGGAAGGGTAAATTTATTAAGGTCCAGATAGGCCGAGTAATTTTCCCTGAAAACTTTCTTATTTTCAAGCTCCGTTTTCTCGATCCTGCCATTTTCTAAGTTATATGTAACAGCCTTGAGTTCGTCAAAATAGTCTCGTATATAACTTCCGCGTTTATACGAGGGGATTTCAAAATTAGCTTTTTTAAACCCTTCTTTGTTATTGATGCGGATAAGTACATGGTATTCATGTTGAAGTTTTATACGATTATCATAATCATCAACAAAAACAGAACTTCGTCCAAACTCATTCAGCACGATAGCATTGGCATTACTATCCAGGTCTGTTCGTGAGAAATCCGAAATAGAAACTTTACCAAAATCAAAAGTTTGGGCTATACTATTTGTATAAATAGAAAATATTAAAAATAGCGTTAAAAACTGGCGCATAACTATAGGTGTAATAATTCACGAATATAAGTTTTTAGCCAAAATTAAACGATACTTTAAAATAATTATTTGTCTAGTTGCAAAAGATTATTAATAATTTCGGTGATGGTATCGACATCTTCACCATCTTCCAGCATAGAGAATGCAAGATAGGTGGCGTAAATTTCAGGACTGAATTTTACATGCTTATCAGCGATAAACCGGTCGATCTGCTCTTCATTGCATTCAAAATGAATACTTTGTAGTTCGTTGAAAAGATTGGTTGAAATGGTCTGATGGTTTTCACCACAGGCAAATCCTGCAACAATATGGAATAGAAACTTATCGGTTATTTCGTCATCTTCCTTTTTGAACATCGCACGAATATGCTTATAATCGAATTTAGTTTTTGCGCTATTCACAATAGTGTCCCAAATCTGATACTCTGCTTTAGTCTCCATAGCTCGCTTTAAATTTATATTGGTATAACCAATATAGCAAAAATAATTTGATTTTTGGCAAGGATAATGAAACTTATGGACTAGCCTGAGCAGCTATAATAAGCTGACTATCTATGGATATGAAATGTATGAGGTCGCTAGGGGGTAGCTATAACTAATTTGTAGTGAATAGTTTATAATTGTAGTAGGGTGAAAACTATCTCCCCTAAAAAGCAGCCTAATATAACACCCAATAGAATTGACAAAATTACCTTTAACCATACTGGGCTTGTTACTAAAATCGGTTTCATGGAGCAAAATTGCTTTAAAAATATACTTGAATGAAGACTTTTATCTTATTTAAAGCTAGCTGTGGCGATACAATGACATGAATTTTTGGCTTTGTGGTATGATAATTGAAAATTAATAGTTGGATTCGATTTTTTTAGTAATTTAAGTCGGAAAATGAAATTGTTGAAATAGCCTGATTTATAATTATGATAACACGAATAGTATTGACAATTGCTCTATTCACTTTAACAAAAGTTGGACTTGGCCAACAGGTGAATATTGATAAAATTCGAAAAGAATATGCGGAGGCCGTGAAGGACGAAGATCTATGTGAACATAATTTGGAGGTGCTGACAGAAGGTGCCAAATCACCGACCGAGAAAGTATACCTGGCCGCTTATCAAATACTTTTAGCGAAACATATCGGCAATCCATTTAAGAAAGTTGGGCAGTTTAAAGAGGGTAAAAAGCATTTGGAAGAAGTGATTAAGGAAAATCCAAATCATATTGAAGCACGGTTTATACGTTGGAGCGTACAGGTGCATGCGCCTTCTTTTTTGGGATATAACAATAATATCCTTGAGGATAAAAGTTTTCTTGTTAAAAATCTTTATAAATTACCCAATGAAGAGGCTAAATCAATTATTTATAATTATCTCAAAGGCGCAAATCCCTATCTTAAAGGTGGGCAGGTATTTAGCGCTACAGAGCTGAAGGAGCTAGCCCAATAGGACGTTAAAGGTTGTTAATTTGACAAGACTATGGGGTATTTTGGCTAGAATATTGCGTATCTTGCTATATGAATTAATTCAACATCTACAAAAAGAGTATATCATGAAGAATTTAGTTTTTCCAATGACTGTATTAACGGCAAGTTTGTTTGTTATCGGATGTGGTGTCAGTAAAAAGCAATATGCTGGTTTACAGTCCGACTATAGTAAATTACAAACGGAGCACAGTCAATTGACCAAGCAATATCAGGATGGACAGCTTCAATTGGCTGAAGGTCGGACACGGATCAAGAGTTTAGAAGATCAGTTGGCCTCTGAACGACAAAATAATGCGGATCTCCGATCGGCTTATGCTGCTTTGCAGAAATCGCTCGATAACAGTATTAATCAGAATTCACAGGGAAATATCAATATTTCCAAGTTGGTTGATGAAATTAACGCTTCAAATAAATATATTAAGCATCTCGTTGAGACGAAAAACAAATCCGATTCCTTGAATCTGGTATTGACCAATAATTTAACAAGATCGCTTAGCCGTGAGGAATTGCAGGAAGTTGATGTACAGGTATTAAAAGGGGTAGTTTATATCTCACTTGCTGATAATATGCTTTACAAATCCGGTAGCTATGAAATTAATGATAGAGCCGATCAGACATTAAGTAAAATTGCGAAAATTATCCAGGATTACAGAGATTATGAAGTATTGATTGAAGGTAATACCGATACCGATCCAATTTCTAAACCTAATATTCGGAATAACTGGGATTTAAGTACCTTACGGGCTTCTTCTGTGGTACAAGCTTTACAAAATAAATATGGTGTGGATCCTAAACGCTTAACTGCAGGTGGTAGGGGCGAATATAATCCAATTGCAGATAATACGACCGCGCTAGGTAAGCAACGGAATAGAAGAACGCAGATTATTATCACTCCTAAATTGGATCAATTTATGGAGTTGATTGATAAAGCTCCGGAAGCTACTGAGGTACCATCGGCACAATAGATTTTAATGCGGTAAATAAAAAAAATCCTTTCCGTTTTCGGAAAGGATTTTTTTTATTATCCAAAGAATTTAGTCGGGTCAAAACCATGCTCTTTCAACACATCATCTGGTACGCCATTCCAGACTCCAGGTTTATTTCCGGCATAGCCGATATCTTTCACACCCATTTCACTTGTGTAAAATCCTGAGGAAGTCAGATTGCGCATCAATGAAAAGAAGGCGGCACCTTGTTTCATTTCCGGTTTTGCCAAATCAGGGTAGGCAATATCATCCACTAATGCAAGTTGATCTTTTGCGCCGCATTTGATAAATACTGTTCCGTAACGCTTTTTGGATTGGAGGTCGAGCCAACGAAGCCCGCCACGCATAGGGATTTTATTATCAGGCAAATCTTTTACGATAAATTCGATGAAATCGGGTACTCCCGCCTCAGAAGCACTTCCTGAAATGTTATCCTTAGGAATAATAATATCTGCCAAAACAGTGATTGTAGCCATTTCATGTTCGTCAAAAAACTTTTCGGCATATAATTGTTCCGTGCGTTCGTATTCAAAATCCTGGACTCCAGGTAACTTTTTGCTATTGTCTGCTACCGCATTTTTAGCATCTTTTGAATTGCAAGCTGCGGTTAAAAGACCAGATCCAGCTGCAATTAATCCTAATGCTCTTAAAGATTCTCTTCTATTCATGCTTTTAACCGTTTAATTTTTTCTTTTCTTGAAGTATATATTCTGCTGTCCGCATTGATAAAGCGAGTATTGTCCAGGTCAGATTTTTGTCACCTTGTTGTACAAATGGTCCCGCATCCACGACGTAGAGATTTTTACAATCGTGCGCTTGTCCCCATTTGTTCAAAACGGAGGTTTTAGGGTCATTTCCCATTCTTGTGGTACCACCTTCATGAATAATTTTTCCGGGAGCTTCCAGGCCATATAATGTATCTGCCCCTGGTATTTTAGAAGTAATTACAGCGCCCATTTCGTGCATAATAGACTGAAATGTCTCTTGCATATGTTTGGCTTGTGCTATTTCTTCATTCGCCCATTTGTAGTTGAAACGTAGCACAGGAATTCCGAATTTGTCGACTTTATCCGGGTCAATTTCACAGTAATTGTCTTTTCTTGCCAATGCCGTTCCCCGGCCTGCCATACCTACATTTGCACCATAATAGCTACGGAAATCTTCTTTTAGTGCAGTACCATAACCGCCTTTGGCTTTTGACTTCCCATCCGAATTTTTTGCCAGGTCATTTACTTTCGGTACCCAATTCAAAAATCCATAAGAGGGCATATGTAAACCACCACCATATTCGATGTGGTAACCTCTTGGGAAACTCAACTTGGCATTATCTTCCCACCATGGTGAATAAATATGGACACTTCCAACGCCATCTTCATTATAACGCTTCCGGTCAAGTAGTTGTGGTAAAAATCCAGATAAACTGGCCCCTGTAGAATCGTGGAGATATTTTCCAACTAAACCGCTGCTATTACCAACACCCCCAGGATGCGATTTTGATTTAGAATTTAACATGATCCGCGCGCTTTCACAGGCACTAGCACCCAAAATAACGGTTTTCCCTTTAACGGTATATTCCTGCAGATCCTTGGTGTTTACATAAGAAACACCAACTGCAATTCCTTCATCATTTGTAATGACTTCCCTTACCATTGCATTGTCTATCACCTTTAGGTTACCTGTTTTCATCGCTGGAATAACCAGACAAGATGAAGAAGAAAAGTCCCCATAAACTTTACATGCACGACCACATTGGCCACAGTAGAAACAGGTACCTCGATCTTTAATATCTTTTGATACTTCGGTTAGCACGGCTCCTCTTCCGGGAATTACTGGAACTCCAGCTTTTTTGGCACCTTTTGCAATATATAATTCGTTTAAGCGTGGTTTAGGTGGTTTCATAAAAATACCATCGGGTTCGTTATGAATACCTTCTGCCGTGCCATATATTCCGATCATTCGATCTACACGGTCATAAAATGGCTTAACTTCTTCATAAGTGATAGGCCATTCGTCTGTTACACCATCCTTTGGCTTGAAATCGTCAGGTCCCATACGCAATGAAATTCGACCCCAGTGGTTTGTTCTGCCGCCAAGCATACGTGCTCTAAACCATTCAAATTCAGTTCCCGCTACCTTGCTGTAGGGTTCACCTTCGATTTGCCAGCCACCGAAGGCTGCATCAAAATCCCCGAATGGTCTTGTGGTACCGGCACCTCTTCTTGGAGATTCCCAAGGCCAGCGTAGTTGTAACGAATCTTTTGCTGGGTCATAAAAAGGACCTGCTTCCAGCATCAATACTTTAAGCCCCGCATGTGCAAGTATATAACCTGCCATACCACCACCTGCGCCGGAACCAACTACGATGGCGTCAAATAATTCGGGATTTTCTTTAATTTGATAATCTGACATAATTAAATGAAGTAATTAATTGAGAGGCCTGTACGCTACATTTGCCCTAAGGCTTAAGATGTAAATGAGAAGGTTCAATTAATTTAATGGTTATTGTTTCATGTTTAAAATCATGGTGAATATATCGATAAAAATTCGTTTTTTTTAATTTAATTTATCGATTTAGCAGATTTTAAATAAAGAATATGGGATTGTTACAAAAAATACCGTGTTTTATTAAAATTTTATGGAGGGCAGTCATTGAATACTGCGTTTATTCCGTTGCAACGAAATAAACGCAGTTGTCATTTACAGGTCTTTTAGTTTGATGACTTTGTTGATATGGATTTCCTGTAGAAAGACCGCATCATGTGAAATGACGAGTAGCGTACCTTTATAAAGCTGAATCGCTCGGGTTAGCATCCGGATATTTTGAAGATCTAAATTGTTTGTTGGTTCATCAAGAATAATTAAATCTGGAGACTGTTGCTGAATGGTGAGGCAACATAATATCAGACGCATTTTTTCACCACCGCTCAATAGTTGGCAGGGCTTGTCCCAATCGTCTTTTCCAAATAAGAATCGATTGAGCCTAATTTTGATCTCATGTTCAGGTAGTGCGTCGCTATTGAATTGCTGGGCCTGCTCGTAAATACTTAGATGCGAAGATAAAATGGAGTATGTTTGATCTAAATAGATCGAACGAAATGATTGACGTTCAATTTTTCCTTGTGCAGGTGTCAATTGGCCGAGTAAAAGTCTGACCAATGTCGTTTTGCCAGATCCATTCTGTCCTTGTAGTGCGATACGATCTCCACTGAATAATTGAAAGTTGATATTAGCTGGCCAGAGTCCTTGTGAGTCATACTTGAAATTGACATTTTCGACTTTGACCATACTCTTTCCGGTTGGAAAGACACTGTTTCCTAAATCTATTTTAATTTCATCCAGTGCAGATTGTGAACCTCGGAGTTCCTGTAAATCGGATTTGATATCTCCAATTTTGTCCTGATGCACACTTTTTATCTTGGCGGTACTTTTTTCAGCATTGTTGCGAAGTGTATTCATCATGATGCGCGCTACACCTGCCTTTTCCTGTTTTTTTTGACCGCGGTTGTTTAATCTATTTTGGCGTTCGATTGTTTCTCTTTCTTTCTCCTTTGCAATTTTGATCGCCCTTTCCTTGTGGTGAATATCTTGTTGTAACGTATGGCGCTCGGTCTCTTTTTGAGTTTCGTAAAAGGCATAATTCCCCCCATACCGCTTGATGCCCATTGGGGTCATTTCGGCCATGTCATCCAGTAAATTAAGCAGGGTTCTATCGTGGCTGACAATAATCACTGTGTTTTTGCTTGATTGAATCCAATCGTATAGTAGCGTTTTGCTATCCATATCCAAATGGTTGCTGGGTTCATCAAGAAGAATAAGTTCGGATCGGTGAATGTGGATTCCGGCCAATAAGACTTTTGTTTTTTGTCCACCACTAAGGGACGACATCTGCTGTGTCAACTGGATATCGTGCAGATCCCATTGCTCGAAAGCTTCTTGGCATCGTTCCTCCAAGGTCCAATCATCTTGAAGTCTATTGAAATTTTCTTCAGATGCATCGCCAGCTAATATGGCGTGGAGTGCATCTAATTTTTGGGCAATGCCAAGTGCTTCGGCGACTGTGTTATCCTCAAATTGTCCCACAACTTGAGGGACATAATAGGTGCTGGTGCTGACTTGTACGCTGCCACTGGAAGGTGATAGTTCTTTGGCAATCAGTCGCAATAAAGTTGATTTACCGACACCATTGTGGCCGATGAGCGCTATTTTCTCTTGCGCATTGATGTGTAGATTTATGTTCCCAAACAATAAATCTTTATTCGGATGTATATAAGAAAGTTGTTGTAATGAAAGCATGTTGAAATTCTTTAAATGTTAGAAAAGACCATTTGGACAGGTATTGTCAATGGATGGTATTTATTTCGTTCTAAAGAATTTTAATCTTACATGCAGTTTTAAGGATGTTGAGAGAAGCAAATATAGCGTTTTTATTTTGATGACGGGAAAGTTTTTGAGGAATAGTCAAATTGTTTATTTTTCTACTATTTGCTTCGAACAAATTGTACTTTTGAAAAAACGAATATTGTGAATAGAGTTCTCCTTATAGATGACGAAGAGAAACTTCGGAAATTGATGGCCAAAATTATTAGTCTGGAAGGTTTTGATGTGATTGAAGCTGCTGATATTAAATCGGGGTTGAAAAAGCTTGAAGTCAGTGATGTGGACGTTGTACTTTGTGATGTCAAGCTGCCTGACGGTAATGGGGTGGAAACGGCCAAATTAATTAAAGAACGGTATCCGATTGTAGAGATTATCCTATTGACAGCATACGGGAATATCCCGGACGGTGTTCGGGCGATAAAAAATGGTGCTTTTGAATATATTACCAAAGGAGATGACAATAATCGCATTATACCCCTACTTTATAAAGCCAGTGAAAAGGTTGCATTGGCAAGAAGGGTACAACAGTTAGAAAAGCGATTAGGAGATAAACTTTCTTTCGATAAGATTATTGGAAAATCTAGTGCAATAAAGGCTGCCATCGGCATGGCACAAAAAGTTGCTGTTACAAATACAACGGTCTTGCTAACAGGCGAGACGGGTACCGGTAAGGAGGTTTTTGCACAGGCAATCCATCAGGCGAGTTCCAGGAGAGTGCGTAGTTTTGTGGCCATTAATTGTGCAGCATTTACAAAAGATCTGCTGGAAAACGAGCTGTTTGGTCATAAATCCGGTGCCTTTACCGGTGCTACTAAAGATCAGCGGGGTTTGTTTGAAGAAGCACATTTGGGGACTATTTTTCTGGATGAAGTCGGGGAGATGGCCTTGGAACTTCAGGCCAAAATTCTTCGCGTTTTGGAAACGGGCGAGTTTTTAAAAGTTGGGGACTCCAAACCAACGAAAGTGGATGTACGTATCATAGCCGCGACCAACAGAAATCTTGAAACCGAAATTGCATCTGACCATTTCAGGAGTGATCTATTTTATAGGTTGTCTGTTTTCACGATTGAATTGCCGCCACTGCGTGAGCGTATTGAAGATATAGCGACTTTGGCACAATATTACGCTGATATCTTTGCTTTAAAATCTAACTTGAAACCTTTGCGGATGACCCCTGAGTTTGTGCAGGCTTTGGAAACTAACCTATGGCGGGGAAATATCCGTGAACTGAAAAATGTGATTGAACGCAGTGTGATTTTGAGTGAGGGCGGCATATTAGGTGTTGAGGGTCTTCCTTTCGGTGAACGTGAGTATAGAGAAGGGGCAAGCGTCTTATCAAACTTTTCAATGTCCAATATGGAGAGGCAACATATACAACGTGTATTGAAACATACGAATGGAAATAAAGCTGAAGCTGCTCGATTGTTAGAAATCGGCATAGCTACCTTGTATCGAAAAATTGAAGAATATAAAATCCAATGAAACTTAAAGCAAAGCTGACATTTGGGGTAGGATTTTTATTTTTTATGATCTTACTGCTTGCGATAGTGAGTGGGTATTATGTTTATCGATTAAAAAAAGATACCAATAATATTTTAGTCGACAATTATAATACGCTGCATTATTCCAGAAATATGCTGTTGGCCTTGGAAGATCTTTATACGAATGAGAAGAACATTGCGTTATTTGAACATAATTTAAGCCTCCAAAAGCGCAATGTAACTGAGCCTGGAGAACGAGCGGTGACCGAACGTATAGATCATCACTTTTTGAGTTTAGCGAAACAGCTGAAAGATTCTACAATTGCTGCTGACTTACACAAAGATATATTTCAGCTAATGTATCTTAATATGCAGGCAATTGAAAACAAAAATAATATCGCCAATGCAACAGCTGAAAAAGCTATTTTGGCGATCTCCATTGTTGGTGCGATCTGTTTTATGATTGCGTTTGTATTGCTTGTCAATCTCCCCCTAGCCATTGCTGGTCCAATTGTACAATTAACCGATAGTATTAAACAGATTGCTGCTGGGAACTATAAAAGGAGACTTCATTTTAAGCGAAAGGATGAATTTGGAGAAGTGGCGCAATCGTTCAATACAATGGCTCAAAAACTCGAGGAATATACGGAAAGTAAATTGGGTAAGATCTTGCAGCATAAAAAGAGAATAGAAGCGCTTATTGATAATATGCATGATGCCGTTATAGGGATAGATGAGGAAAAAAGAGTGCTTTTTGCAAATGAACCCGCTTGTTTGCTCTCGGGGTTAAAACACGCAGAATTTGAAGGGCAAAAATTAGTGGAAATAGCTTCTTCCAATGATTTGATTCGTAAGCTTCTCGATAGGATCAACGCTTTAAACCAGCAATCCGAACATCTGGGATTGGTTCAGATCTTTGCCTATGGAAAAGATAACTACTTTGAACTGGAGGTTATCGACATTAATGTTGTACCAACGGGAGAGGAGAGTTCGCAGTTTATTGGACAATTTATTTTGTTGAAGAACGTGACAAGTTTTAAGGAACGTGATGTCGCAAAAACAAATTTTATTGGAACGGTATCTCATGAACTGAAGACACCAATCGCATCAATACGCATGGGGATCCAATTGCTCGAGAATAAGCGGATTGGAGAGTTGAATGAAGAACAAAAAGACTTACTTGAAGGAATTGCTGATGATACAGAGCGGCTCCTGAAAATTACGGGGGAACTTTTGGATATTGCACAAGTGGAGAGCGGTACCATTCAGATGAAGCTGAATCCGGCGACAATCGGACCGATTATAGATTATGCCCTTTTAGCCAATCGTTCAATGCTTGACCAAAAGAAAATTCGACTACAGGTTGATCTGGAAGAGGAACTGCCGATGGTTTTTATTGATAACGAGAAGACCGCATGGGTATTGACGAATCTACTGTCCAATGCAATTCGTTATTCCGATGAAGGGGGGGCGATTTGTCTTGCTGTCAAAAGAATGGGGGCCAGGGTGCTTTTGCGTGTTGAAGATCAGGGACAAGGAATCCCGGTACAATATTTAGCGAAGATTTTTGATCGGTATTTCCGTGTTCCAGGGGGTACAAAGGAAGGAACAGGCTTGGGTTTAAGCATAAGCAAGGAATTTATCGAAAGCATGGGGGGAGAGATTGATGTGCAAAGTGTTTTTGGTACTGGAAGTGCATTTTTCGTTTACCTTCCTATTGTACCGCTTAAGCAATCCACTTAAAAAAAGGAAGAGCTCAATAAAAAGCTCTTCCTTTTTTTGCTTAACGAGAGATTGAAAGATCCTGCAGCTTGCTATGCAGAGGCTGTAGGATCGGCACCCGCTAAAGTTTTATTTCATTGTCATCGATAAGTTTTGCATCACGTGTATTTTTTTGTACTGCGATAGCTGAAAAAATACTCAACGAGAAGGACATTGCATAGAATCCTTTTTCACTTAACAGCAGATCCGCGTTCCATAGGCCTACAGTTAATAGCACGACGGCAGCAATTGTTGCAAACCAGCTTAAACCATAGTACAATTCGGTAACAGCTAGTCCTTCTGCTTTATCTCTTACACTTTTTTGAACGGAGATAACCGCAAATAGCGCAAATAGTAAAATTGTAAAATAATACCCTTTTTCATTTAAAGCCATTGTTGCATTCCATAAGCCGACACAATAGCCAACGGTACCAACCAATAATGCAGTCCATGAGGCTCCAATAAATGCTCCTGTTGGTTTAAATGGGTTTCTTTTGTCTAAATTTCTTTCAGCCTTTTTTTCTTCAATCATGTTTTTTAGCGGTTCCATAATTTTCTTGTTTTAGTTTTGATTTGTTGTTGTTTTATGATTCAAATATCGATAGGAACTAATTATTTTAAAACTTGAATTTATAAGAATACTGACGATATAATTTTGTTTAATATATTTGTTTAATTCTAAATTTAAGCTATGGCGGACGCGATATCGGATCTATTATTATTATTGAATAAAGATGATATTAGGGATTTTAAAACCTTTTTGAAACAAAAGAATAAGCGAAATGATGTGAAAAATATCAAGTTACTTGAGATTATAGAAACTGATGATATAAATAAGCTAAAAAAGTTATATGATCCCATTAAAAACCGGGATGCTTATCACGCATTGAGGAAAAGGCTTCATGATAGTCTTTTGTTTTTTCTTTCAAATAAGGTTTTTGAACGAGACAACAATGAAGCCCACGAAGCGTTGAGATTATTTGTTGTGGGTCGTTTTCTATTGGAAAGTCAGTTCATTAAGATTGGATTCAAATGCCTTCAACGGGCTGAGGACAAGGCTCTAGTTCTGGAGCAGTTTAGTTTGCTGAACGAAATCTTGCAAATCAGACTACAATATACACATTTAGATTTGAATGTCAATTTGGAATTGCTTATCGATCGTTTTACCGAAAATCAGCAAAAACTGCAGCAAGAAGCAAAATTTCAGATTGCTTATGCGCTATTGCGTTCAGCATTGCAGGATATTCATTTGAAAGCAAAAATAATTGATATCAATAAGTTGATTTTGCGTGTACTGCGTAAATACAGTATTTCTTTGGATGATCTCTTATCATTTAAATCACTCTATCAACTTCTGTATATCGCAAATGAGTATGCCGCAATACATCAAAACTATACACTGGTTCGTTCTTTTTTAAAAACAGCAGATAATTTTTTGATGAAGTATGATGAACAATCGGCGCATCAGCTATTTTACTATCTTCATATTTTGTATTATCTGGCCAATTTTAATTTGAGGAACGGATTCTTTAATGAGAGCATCGGGTATTTAGAGCGCTTGAATGAAGTTTTATCTCAAGGAAATACGGTTTTTCGAGTCCAGTTTCAGCTGCGGTGCCATTTGTTGATGGCATTGAATTTCCATTACCTTGGCGATGGAGTAAAAGGTCTTTCCGTGTTAAGGGCGGGGATTAAACAAGCCTCACCAAAATCAAGTGAGGTTGATCTTGCGGATCTACAGTTGTGTTTGGTGATGTTTTTAACGCAATTTGAAGATAAAACAGCATTGATTGAGCTTCGACAGTTGATTCGAACAGATGCTTGGTACGAGAAGAAAATGGGTATGTTGTGGACGATTCGGAAGAGTCTGCTTGAAATTCTGATCCATATTCAATTCGATCACATCGATTTGGCAACCTTGAAATTAAAAAGCTTTGTCGGTAGGTATAAAAAATACTTGCTGAATGTCAAGGAAAACAGAGTGATTGATTTTGCCAAATTGGTAGAGAAATATCTTTTAAATCCAGCAGTTATTCAAGGGAAATCCTTTCGGGCAGCTGTTCAAACTTTGGCGGAGGACAAAGAAAATAAAGATTTATTTATTATGGGATTTATTGCTTGGTTGAAAGCTCTTAGTGTATCTCAAAGTCCGTATCAGGTTTTATTGAACTTGATTAAAGAAAATAGCTGGTGATCAAAGAAGATAGCCGGTGATCAATAATAAAGGTGATCAATAATAAATATGTAAGACGATTTGTTTCTTTGAAGAGTCAATCAGGTTCTGTAGTCTTTTGTAGAATTCGACGTTTACCATAGGACAGCCTTCACTGAGACATATTGGATCTACTTGTTCATCGTAAGGCATGCGGTCATATTTGTGTAGAACGATGTTTCTAGCATATGCATTGCTATTGGAGCTATCTAAGCCATATAATTTATATGCTTTTCCAAATTTACCGTTATACGAGCTGCCGATAGCATAACTACCTAGCGATGTCGCATGAGAGTTATCCGTATTACTAAATTGCAAAAGATTCTTTTTTCCGGTTTCGGAGCCGGATCCATGTGCCACTAGCCCTTGATCTAGAATCCGATCTGTTTTTAGATCTACGACAAAAAAACGATTTCTTCCCGAGGGTCTTTTCATATCCAAGAGAAAGGATATGTCACTATTATACTTTTTGTTGTTTATGATGCGTTTTTTTACGTTCTTTATTGCCATCGTATAGCGAAAGGCGTCTGAAGGAGTATTTTCTTCCCTATCAACAACTGCTAAAAGCGTGTTTTTTTGAATGGTTTTGTATGTGATAAGGCCAATTCCGAGGATAATAACCAAAAGAATGATTTTATTCATGTAAATAAAGCATATTTTATAAAGTACTTTTATTGAATCTTATGTCTGCTGTTCGAGAGACCTATTCTATTTGTTTATAAAATCGTTCGAAGGTTTTCCAGTATTTATCTTTGTAGATGCTATAATCAATTTGGAGATTGTCCCTGTATTCTTCGATTAATCGATCAATCGTTCGTGAGGCTTTTCGAAATTCTGTACAAGCCAAGTAAATTTCCCTGAGGTTATCGGCAGTTTCTCTTCCGATATTAAGAAATCCAATATCATTTGGAAGACTGTCCATTAATTCTTCTTCAAATTTATCCATTAAATCGTAAGTCTCCTGATCGGGCATGCCATTAGTTGCTGTTCCGTCATAATTAATCTTTAATGTAACTATCCAAGGGTGAGAAGCTTTTCCGTCCCAGTCTAATAACGTCGTATTGATGATGGCAAAGATAGGTAAGTCGTTCTCCAGGATACCCTCAAAAGCAGTGTATGTGTCATCTGCGGCCCGGTGCCTAACGTCGGTATATTTTTCCACAAATTCCTTTTCCCGCCAGATCAAATAGTCTTTTAATTTAAGTAGAGGAATCAGCTCTTCTGTTGCAAGCTCTTTTGAGGTTACATTCAAGTTATCTATGGCTATGATCGAGTTCAATTCACCAATGTAATTGTCGAGAAATATTTCTATCCCATGGAAAATATTGGCTTTGTTCTCTTCCGTAAAATCGGGGTGAACAATAACAATATCGACTTCATCCGGATGGTATTTGTGTTGAATGGGGTAAAAAAACATATCCTTGATGTCAAAAGTGAATCCATACATCGTGATTTTGAATTTTTCCATATCCGCAATAGCGGGTTTTAATGCAGTAAATTTCCAATGTGCTAATGCTGGAGCAGAAGCAATCAGATGCTCTACGAACGCAACGTTTTTGATGACACCATCTGGGGTAACTACAAGTTCTGCAGTGTCATCATCGTACATTCCCGTTAAGAAATACAGTTCCTTACGAAGAGCATCGATCTTCGGCGAAAGTTTGCTGAAAAAATTCTGATCAATTTGTTCTCCAGTCTTGACGATTTGAAAAAATGCGTGTTCGTTTTTTGTAAACCAATCCCAAAAATCCGCTATACTGTCCTTTTTATTTTCTTTTTTACCAAAAATATTGTTCAAAAATCCCATAATTAATAGCTGTTTGATTGAATCATCAAAGTGCGTATCTGTTACTTAAAGCGTTTTTATAACCACAGAGGATTAAATGATCCGAATGAAATAATCATGAATACCTCTGTTCCTAAATTTAATTATATAATTATAATCCGGCAAGGGAATTTAAGTTTAAAAATAATTGGACAAACAATTGCGTATGGAGTTTGTTAGGATTATTGTTGGAATTATAAATTAAAATTGGTCTTATGAAATTTAGCAAATTAACATTTTGTCTATTGGCAACTACAGTTGTGCTTTCCTTTACGGCTTGCAAATCAGGTTTATCTGATGAGAAGTTGGAAGAAAAGATCGAAAACGCACTTACCGGTCGTAAAACCGTGGACGTCGACGTCAAAAAAGGGGAAGTTATCTTAAGTGGTACGGTTGCTTCCGAAGAAGAAAAGCAACAAGTGGAGTCTATTGCTAAAACAGCAGGCGATAAGGACATCAAGTCTATTCAAAACAATATTATCGTTAGCGCCCCAGTGTCATCGACTCCAGCTCCTATTGAGGTATCCAATAATGATGCGGTGCTTGGAGCAGCAGTGAATACGTTTATGAAGGATTTTCCTACGGTACAGGCAAGTGTAAAGGATGGTGTGATCGCTGTTACAGGTACTTTGGAGCAGCCTAAGATAATCACCTTAAAGCAAGGTTTGGATAACTTAAATCCAAAAAAAGTGGATCTAAGCGGTATTGTTGTCAAAAAATAAAATAGTGAAGTTATGTCATTGCAGGAAAAATATAAGGTTCTTTTAGATACGGCACAGTCTTCAGGTGTAAATGACCTGAACTACGCCGAAATGGATGGAGTATTGCAAATTCGTGGTACAGCACCAACAGCAGATGTGAAAAATAAGCTCTGGGAAATCTACGGTAATATAGATCCTAATTTCCAAACTGGAGATGTGGTCTTAAATGTAGATGTGGCAACGGAAGTGCCCGGAAGCCAGGTGAAAGTTATAACAGAAAATAGCAATTTGAATATTAGAAAAGGCCCTGGTACAGACCAGCCTATCGTGGGAAAAGCTGCTAAAGGAGAAATCATCACATTGATTAGTAAGGCTAATGATCAATGGTGGTTGGTCAGAACCAAAGATAATGAAGAAGGGTATTGTTATGCACAATATTTAGAGTCTGTTTAGTTCTCGAATGTTATTTGCATGATGGGTACCAGTACCAATTGGCTTTGAAAAAAGGGGAGTTATTGATAAATAACTCCCCTTTTTTCATTTCACGATTAAGCTTGTCTGTTCTGTAATATGGAGGGACTACAGCATCTATCGTATTGGGGAATTATTTGGAAAATCAACCGTATTTTAATTTTTGGTGTAATAATTGTATTACTGTTATTGCAACAATTTTATTACATTATGTCGAAATCACGTTTTATCATATTATTATGCTTGTGTTTAGCTGTTCAGTTGGGAGTTGCGCAAGAGTATGTTCGCTTGGACAAAGATCGTTATCAATTGCATTTGTCAGAATATCCAAAGGATACAATCCGGGTACTTGAAAAAGGCAAAGAAACGAAGTTGAAACAGGGGAAATATATTCTGCAAAAGAATCAATTTATGGGACTTTCCAATGCATTTATAACGATTAATCAGGATGGCATCGTCGATGGTGATTTTAAAATTGAAAGAGATGGGCGTACCGGTGATGTTATCGTAAGACATGGTGTATTGCAGCAAATGACTGTCAAATCTGCTGCATTACCAGACTTTCAATACACCATAACGGATAGTTCAAGTGTGCAGCGTAATTTTAAGAATGGGAAAATCAGTCAGGAAAAAACGGTATTCTACCGAGCAGCAAATAGTGGTAAAAAAGTGACAAAAGTCTTCTTTGATAATTACTATACGGTTGAAAATGATTTTGACCATACCCGAGCTGACTATCGATTAGACAATACCTTAATGTACAGCGCCAAATTAAATTGTGGTGGGCAGATACAGGAATCAAAGTCATTTGATGTCAATGGTCAGTTACTAAAACATACCTATCGGAAAGCTAAAATTGATTACACTGATCTGTATCAGAATAATAATCTCGTTGAGCGGAAATATAACCTTAATAACTGCTTTTACCATGAGTATTTTAAGAATTCATTGTTAGTGCAAAAGGTCGTGGAGAAAAAGGATAAAGGGAGTATAGAAAAGTATGTTTATAATGGAGCCGGAAAATTGATAAACAAAAATACCGGCGGATAATTTAAAAATGCATCTTGAATCAAGTATGGATGCCAATATTTTTGCATTTTAAAAATATAGCACTACCTTTGTCAAGCAATGAAGAAAATGAACAACATATTACGTCTTCCATTTTTCTTTAATTATTATCGCCCGATAATCGTTCGGGACCCCTATGCCTATTAAATTAAGAAATTCAAATTATTATTTATAGCTAAGCCCGAACATAACGTTCGGGCTTTTTTTATTTTATATAACACCATGTTAAAAGAGTTAGAAGAAAATATCGAAATTATTTTACCGAAGGAGGGGCTTGCATCGAAGTTGAAGGAGGCCGAAGAAAGGAACCGACCATTGATTATAAAACTTGGTTTTGATCCAACAGCACCGGATCTTCATTTAGGGCACGCTGTAGTGTTAAAGAAACTACGCCAGTTTCAGCAGCTGGGCCACGAAGTCGTGATCCTCGTTGGTAGTTTTACAGCTCGGATCGGCGATCCTACAGGAAAAAATAAAGCCCGTAAACCTTTATGCCAGGATGCGATAGCGCACAATGCGGCAACTTACATTGCGCAACTGTCTAAAATTATTGATGTATCAAAAGCGAAAGTTGTTTTTAATGGAGACTGGTTGGATCAACTAAATTTTACAGAAATTATCCAGCTGGTATCGAAAGTCACTGTCGCTCAATTGATGCAACGGCATGATTTTAATAAGCGTTTTAACGAAAACCAATCAATAGCCATGCATGAATTGCTTTACCCGATATTGCAGGGCTTTGACTCCGTACATGTCAATAGTGATATCGAAATGGGGGGAACGGACCAACTGTTCAATTGCGCGATGGGCCGGCAGCTACAGGAATCTTTTGGACAGGATCCACAAATAGTACTGTGTATGCCCTTGTTGCGCGGGCTGGACGGAAAGGAAAAAATGAGCAAATCATTAAACAATACGATCGGTCTTTTGGATGAACCGAATGAAATGTTTGGTAAAACCATGTCTATTCCTGATCATTTAATTCCAGAATATATTGACTTGACAACTGATTTCAATCAGGAAACCAAACTTGGCATGAAGACCCGTATTGAAATGGGCGAAAATCCAATGGAAATTAAGAAACTTATTGCACGTAATCTAGTTGCTCAATACCATGGCGAAGAGTTTGCGACCAGTGCGGTTGATTTTTTTGTTAAGCAATTTCAGAGCAAGAAATTGGAAGAAAAGGCTTTTGAGGAGGTGTCGGGTCAAGTATTGCGCGAACAGTTTGGTGAACAGATTAAACTGGTCGATCTATGTCATTTCCTAAAGGGGGCAACAAAGTCGGCGATGCGAAGATTGATTATAGGCGGTGCAGTGCAGATCGATTCAATAAAACAGCTGAATCCGGATCTGATGCTTGATTTGAATACGTGTTTTAAAATTAAATTAGGTAAAAGGGCTTATTTTAGAGTTATCTAGTAAGGTTTGTGAGGGTATACTTTTTTAATATTTTGCTAAAAGTAGTAAAATAACATCGTGGTTCTTTCTTAAACCACAAATAATTTCTACCTTCATATAGGAGTCTCATACTTTATTTTCATACCAATTATAGATGGAAACATATAATAACATTGTTTTGGAGCGGTTGCCCAAACATTTGAAACGCTATGTAGTAGCCCAACGATATGAACGTTACACCGCGCTGGATCAAGCATTGTGGCGTTATGTCATGCGTCAGAATTATTCTTTTTTGAAAGATGTAGCCTATTACCCTTATATTCCGGGATTGAAGAAAGCAGGATTATCCATCGCGACCATCCCGAACCTACAGGACATGAACGATAGTCTAAAATTAATTGGTTGGGGGGCTGTGACTGTGGATGGATTTATTCCGCCGGCTGCTTTTATGGAATTTCAGGCGCACCGCGTACTAGTTATTGCTGCAGACATACGTCAATTGGAACATATCGAATATACACCGGCACCAGATATTATTCACGAATCTTCAGGACATGCGCCTATAATCGGTGAGCCAGATTATGCTACATATTTGCAGTACTTTGGGGAGGTTGGTACGAAAGCACTTTCTTCGGGCAAAGATTTTGAACTCTACGAAGCTATTCGCCACCTATCTATTTTAAAAGAACACGCTACAACAACGGCGGCTGAGTTGGCGGAAGCAGAGAAAAATTTGCAGATCATTCAAGATAATATGGGCGAGCCTTCGGAGATGGCATTGTTGAGCAGGTTACATTGGTGGACTGTGGAATATGGACTTATTGGAGATCTTCATAACCCCAAAATTTATGGAGCTGGTTTACTGTCTTCCATTGGAGAAAGCGCAAGCTGTATGCAGGAGGATGTGCCCAAGTTGGCGTATGGTTTAAATGCAATCGAATATCCTTATGATATTACCAAACCACAACCACAGCTATTTGTTACACCGGATTTTGAACACCTAAAGCTCGTATTGGATAAATTTGCTGATACCATGGCTTTTCGCGTAGGGGGCAAACAGAGCCTTGACAAGGCAATAGACTGTAAAGCTGTTTGCACTGTGGAATATAGTTCCGGTTTGCAGGTGTCGGGCGTTTTTAAGTTGGCCAACGCGGATAAAAATCTTTCTTATATTCAAACACAAGGACCTACAGCTTTGGCTGTAGCAGGTAAACAGCTTGAAGGGCACGGTATAATTTATCATAGCGAAGGGTTTGGCTCTCCAGTAGGACACTTGCGTGGTGCAGATCATAACTTAGCCGATTTTGATGAAGCAACATTGATTCAATATGGTATAGTGGAAGGGCAGCAGTGTTCGTTAAACTTTGCTTCAGGGATTATTGTATCGGGAATTGTTCAAAAGATTGTACGTCAATTTGGCAAGATTGTTTTGATTTCATTTATAGGATGTGAGGTATATCGTAGCGATAGGGAAGAGGTATATTTTAAACCTGAATGGGGAACATACGATATGGCTGTCGGAGCGGAAATAGTATCTGTATTTGCAGGCGCTGCAGATAAAGATGCCTATGATGCGCTGGAAGAGCATTTGGATCAGGATCTATCTACAATATCTACCGAGACGGAAGATGTAAAACTAGTGAATTGTCATGCTGCGATACGGAATTTGCGGGACAACGGTTTTGATCAGAAAGTATGGCTGGAGATTTTCAGTCAATTGGGACCGGAAAATGCAGATCATTGGTTAGGTTTGGTTGAATTATTTGAAATTGCCCGGACTAATGATGGAGGGGAATTAACTACTCAGGCCGAACAGAGGCTCTTGGAATTTATTATCCGATATCCAAATTTGAAAAAACTGATTGATGATGGGTTACGTGTTGCTAAGGAGGAAGATTTAAATAACCACTAGGTTAGATGATCGTGGATTATTATCGTAAATCATGTAAAACTTTCTATATTTGCGGAAACAAAATTAACCGCATTATTTTTGATGAATGATAAGTATACTCCAGGGAGACACTTGCTTTTGACTTTGCAAGTTGAGGACGTATTGTTATTAACTAGTTTGGATCCATTTTTGGAGTTTACGAAAGATCAGATTAAGGTCAATCATTTAAACATTGTTGGCACTTCGACGCATACTTTTCAGGGGGGAGGATTTACAGCTGCAATTTGCTTAATGGAATCACATATATGTATCCATACGTGGCCTGAGTTTGGACAACTCACATTGGATATTTATTTGTGCAACTATCTGAAAGATAATAGTGATAAAGTCTTTCGATTAGGCAGTCTTTTCAAGGACTATTTTAATGCCATTGTTATTAACGAAACAGTCGTAGATAGATAGTATATGGAAGTTGTTTGTGCTGACTGTGGCCATGTTCATAAATTTATTGTGGATGTATCTGATTTCTCTGGTTTTGTATGTGTCAACTGCCATAGTTATTTTAAAGGAACAACACTGGCGACGCTGACGTTTGTCAAAAAGTTTGAAGTTCCCAAAATCTTGCAATGGGCTAAATTGAATGAATCCATTCAATTTAAACGGATGAATTATAGGATTATAACCAAAATTCTTAGACTTACAACAACAGGGGCTTATGGCAATGAATATGTAGGATTAAATAATGGTAATAAAAATCCGATTTATTTAGCCGATGGTGTTGATTACACAAGTGTTCTACATGCTATTTCTAAGAAAAAGGTGATCGTTACCCCCGATAGCGTTTGTAAATTCGAGAGAGGAAATTATGATTTAACATATACAGATCGCCAGCGCGTCATCTATGCCGAAGGTTTTGTGTTTGAAGATTTAGATACTGAATCTACTGTCAAGACCTATATTCGAACGATAGATGAAGATCGTTTTATTTCAGAAGAGTTTATAGACGATGATATCGAATACTATCAAGGTTCTTATATTGACGAGAAGTCATACTTTAGTCTATTTGATTTTTATAAAGATTATAAATTCACAAGTGACCTTGTAGGGCGAAAGTTTGAGAAACTTGGGGTTATTTTGGTCTTATTAATAGCGTCCATCTTTCTTGCATTAAATTTTAAACAGATCGGAAGTGATGTCTATACTTTTGATGAGACGTTTAAGGTCAAGAAAGCCAGTAGCGAATTTATAGGGACGTCTTTTGAACTAAAAGGAGAGGTTTCAAAAACATTGCTGCTTGTATGAATGGCAAATAAAAAATAAAGTTTTACAACAATAGAAAAGTAAGTTTTTTTAAGAATTTATTGTTTTCATTCAACAGCTATTAAATAAGCTTTAAACATGATTTTAATAGCTATTAAATGACGCATAAATAAAAGGGACATTCATCCCTTTTATATCTTTAAGCCATTTGTAATATTAGCCAGTTATCTCCCGTCAATAAAGGTTTTGTGTAACTCAGTCTGACAACTTGCTTCTGCCTTTTCAAGCTCTCTTTTAACGGGCGTGCTCAATATAGTATAAAGTGTGGTACGGGAAATCGGATATACTGGATAGATATACTTACGCCATACAACCGTTGTGGCGACATCGGGGGATTTATACTTATTGTATATATCAAGTATGTTCTGATAGCGTCTAAGTTTGTTGATATTAGCCCCAGTGATTCGATTATTCATACTATATACAATAGTTAATTATTGGTTTCCTCTATTAAGAGCTCATAGCTAAAATCAGATACCGCTTTGATATTGTAGGCCTGTACATTCTCACCCTTGGTAAATGGGAAACTAAATTCTTCGATAGCGATATAGTTTATTCCCAACTGTTCAAGGAGGGGACATTCAACCTTGATATTGTTTGCCGATGTAAGCACCTTTACCAGCTTTTGGAAGTCAACAATCGGGAAACAATCTTTTACGCTTCCTTTTAACATCGATCCCATCAAATAACCAGTAATCTGTATTTGATAATCGTCACGGCTCCAGCGTTCTTTAATTGTTCCCTGAAACTTATTGTTCTTTTCAGGATCCTGTTTAGCAACATTGCGCTTGACCAGATTGTTTTTGCTACTGATTGTTATCATCGGCTCATAGGGCAACAGAAAGTATGTTTTTCCATCATCAATGGACAGGGATAACGGAAAAAACTGCTCTGATTCGGATTCTGGCCTATCTGCCAGCCATACATCACCGATTATCTCCGAGGGATGACCGGTATCAATATCCAGTCGGTTGCGGATCGGTAAAAAGGGAACCGTTGGCAAAACGTGCTTTGCCAATTCGTTTTCCAGTGCCTCAAAGCGTGGCACTAGCTTAATAACTTCACTGCCTACCAGTGAAGCAAATAGTATATCTTGATTTGAAAGTGACATAATTACATCTTTGTCCAAAAATAAAACAACAGATCTCGATGATTCAGAAAACAAGAACGGGATTGAACTATATTGTTCAATCCCGTTATGACATACACTTCTTTATGATGGATTATTGTGTTTTTTTTCTTCTGTCAGCCTCTGCGTACACTATTTTGGAAACTGTTTTTGGAACAAGGAAATATTTGCTTGACAATTCATTGTAGATGACTTCCATTCGCTTTCCCTCGTGGTTGAACATGTGCTCAAAATCATCGTAAATCGCCCTGTTCCTTTTTTCAATCAAACTGTTATCTCTCATGTGTTGATCTGTATTATTAAAAATTTCAGTGGTTAAATTCTTTCCTTTGAGGGGCTAGCTATTCCCAATTCGTCAAGTAGTCCGAAAACCACCTTTTCAGCCTCTCTGTTGGATTTTGACTGGCAGACCGACTTTACTATGGATTTGAACTGATTTACTGTTTTAAGGAGCTCAAAGTGCGCCATACTGTTTAACGGTTTCTTTACTGTTCCAGACTTCTGCAAGAACATATCCAGTTTTGCGGCATTGATCTTTTTGTCTACAGCTGTTGCCCCATAGATAACACCTGCCTGATAGGCCAGTGAGAATACTAGGGATTTTAACCTTTCCGTTGGATTATGTTCCGACAGGGTGCGGATCATCCCTTTCGCCTCTTCAAAAGTTAGATCCTTTGTACTTTTGGATCGGCCTTTGGTAATTCCCAGAACTACGTCCTCCTTATATTCTGTCCATCCATTTTGCTTTAAAAGAATGTGTATTTTTGCCAGTTGGGGTTTGCTTACTAATTTCATTTTAAACAGTGTTTAAAGGGTTATTAAAAGTTGTTTAATTATCTTCTTTTGCCTGAACAAAATATTCAGGTTTAATAATGTTCGGTGAAATAATAACTGTCTCTATCGGGGCACATGTTCTCGCATTCAGTATGGTCTCCTGACTTCCTACAGCATCGGCATCAGCTGCAATCATTGTGTTTATACCAGCTTGGAACATCTCTGCAATGTTCATCATGCCCGGCCAGCATTCCGACCAATGGTCTGTTTTGCAAAAATCAATCTCAATACGTTTTACAGATGCGTCCTTATTGACCGTATCTGTTCTGATTGTGTGCGTGGGCTCCTGTGCTTCTTTTTTCATGGCCTTAGTTTAAAAGATTAATGGAATTGTTGATTGAAATCGCCATGCACTGGGTATGTTCGGGCTTCAGGATGTACGATCCGAATGTATGGACGCAGGTGTTTTTTTTGATATCCATCACTTTAATATTGATACAGACAGCATTTGAATCCTTTCTTATTATCGGTATCATATAGTTTAGAATAGTTTTGGCATTTTCGATGATTCCATGCTCACCGATAGCCCATTTATCTGTTGAACAATATTTTATTCGCAGTTCTTTGACGCTACTTTCAGCTGTTATCACCTGTACGATAATTGCATGGGTCAGATCATCCGGTTGGTTCAGACGATTGGTGTTCGGGTTATATTGAATGATTTCTTTCATGGTTACTTTACTTTATCAGTTTTACATAATTTATTATCGCATAGCACGTTGGATTTACCGTATTTTTCGACTAATAAGCAAGTCAAGAACAAAATCATCCAGATGCTGGATAATTTTTGCACTTATTTCGGGGTGTTCTGTATCAAGGAAAAGTTTAAGCTTGTTCAATATAGTTTTGGAAATAACCAAATAATTGCCCTCGCGCAATGATCTATCGCTAATCGCCCGATTTTTCTCTTCTTTCCAATTTCCAGCTTTGATCCAGCATCCTAGTGTTTTTTCGGTAACACCAACTCTGTCAGCACATTCTTTCGCCGTTAATTCCTTATACACGTAAAGCATGTGAGCTTTTGCCCATGCATATACCTTTTGCCTTTTATCTGATTTTTTGATATTGTTAGCCATAGTATTATTGTTTATTTTGTCGCTGTATTATTCGTTAATAGTGTTGTATAGCAATATTGCATTGGATAGATCCCCAAAACGTTTATGCTGGTAAAAGTCTTTTGTCTCGGATTTTGGAATCCCATTCTGCTCGCAGATAAAATCAATTTCTGAACGGTTCAGGGCCTCAAGTTCATGCCAGATATTGATGCGTCTATAAAATTCAGATATGCCTATTTTCTGCTTTTTAGCCTTATTCTCAAGATTTAGCTTAAAATATGGCATTCCTGCCAGCATTATCGCGCAGTTATGCATAGTCCTGTCCCTTAGCACATGCAGATGCATCAGCATGACATCGTTTAATTTACCGGCTTCATCAATCATCAGCAACGGCTCCTCTAAGACATTCAGTGCGTCACATGCCCGGCCGATCATATCGTACAATGAACCTTCGAAATCATAGCCCAATAGCTTGCCCAATTGGTAGAAAAACTGTTTTGGCCTCTGATTGTCGAAATACAGATAAAAAGTATTTTCATTTCGGGCAATTGCTTTGAGGGCTACTGTTTTGCCCATCCCTGTATCACCGATCAGACCGAGCATCAATTTGTGTTTACGTGCTTTTTCTGCCATTCCCATGGCGGTTTTCAGATTGTGGGTATGGAAGATCTTATGCGTGGATTCAGGCCTTACAAAATGCCATACCTTTTTCCACATCTTATCATCGATGCTGTTCCATTTATCATTGCACATATTGCTCAGCGTAGCACTGCTTACGCCGATCTGCAAGGCCAATTCGTTACGGCTGATCCCTTTGATCCGGCAATATTCTTCTATTGCTTCTTTGATCTGTGTTTTTTCCTGTAGCTTTGTCATTATTTTTGGTTTATTATTTATAATTCAAGATTATTATAGCCCATGGTCTCAACATGGGCTTTTTTATAATATATCGTCAATTTCAAGCACTGATATCTGGTGATTCTTTGCAGAGAAAGGGCTACGCTTGTTCCTGCTGGTCTTAACGTTCTTTTCATGATCCTCCCGCTCCGTATTGACAGGATTATATTCCCTTATCATATCCCTGTTGATATTCTTCTTGTCAAGCACATACTCAATGAGCATATTGCCCTCGGCATTATTGTATTTTTCTTTTTGAACCGAATATGGACTGAGCATATTCAGGAAGTCGTCGCCGTCCTCTTCCATACCGACAGCCCTTATTTTAGCCGTTTGCTTTTTCACGGTTGTTTTGATGCTTTCAGCATGTTTGGACACTTTAATGAGTGTTTTTACATCGTCCGCTGTCTGTCCGGCCTGTCCTTCATGTACCATTGTAGCCTGTCTACACTCGCATAGATATTCGCCTTTTTCAGAGAAAAGATGTACAGTGGAAAGGTCGCATTCATCATAATACATTTTTACAGATTGACCGCTAAGTCTAAGTTTCAGCTCATTGTCCCAAATAGTGTAATGATATGTTGTATGCCTGATTGTCGTGGAAACTTCACCCCTTGATGCTTTTATGGTCTTATGTTTCCAGAAGAGCATAGCGATATCGGAAGGGTCTATTTTATTTGCCCTTAGCTTTTCACATTTTTCAAACTGCTCACTTGGTGAGGTTGCCAGATGCGTTTTCGTCTGATTGTAGATATGGATAAGGTTGGTGACAATGACCACCATGCTTTCATACGTATACAGATTGTTCTTGCTGCGTAAGCGATTGACGAAATCAGCATTTATACGACCATTGGGACGGCTGGAGCGTATACCTTCGCCCATAAAACCATCGATCATCCGTTGATATTTTGACTGGAATGAACCAAATAACCTTTCCACCTGCGACTTCTCTTTAGGATTGCCCTTTTGCGTTGGCGTAAATCTACAGCCCTTTAATTCTAGCATATCCTTTAATGCCTTAAATTCTTCCGTTTTTGTAGCACTGGCGTTATCATATTTCAATTCAAAAGGCACAATCCGCTCCAGGTCGAAAGCCATTTTTATTGCGCTAAGAACATTATACCTGTCTTCTGATTCAGCAAGGTCAAAACCGACGATCTTTTTCGTTTTTACATCGATCACCGCAAAAAGATTGAGCCGGATCTCCTTTGTCATGGACTCGTTCCAGCATGGTATCTGTAACGGTGTACCATCGGCATAATAGAGGTCGCCAGCCATTTTAATATCCTTCCTGCGTACGATGGGCATAACTTTGCTGTCAAAGTATTCAGAATTTCGGTACATCATAAGCCTGTTTTTGTTCTCAGGTTTATTGACGTATCTGGATACGGAAGATCGATCAATGGTTTTTAGCTTTTTCTTCTCAATCTCGGAATTTACAAGGTCTGTAATCTGGTCAATAGTATACTGATTAGGATGCTTGTAATACTTTTCGATCAATGCTTTGACGTAATCAGTAACCTTAGTAAGGTGAGGTTTAGGCTTTCCGAAACCTCCATGTATATTATTTATTCCTTGTGTCCTCCACTTCTTGTGTGCTTCGACGAACTTATCATAGCTTTTATATACCCAGTTATAAGGCATATCTTTCTGTACAGCAAAAATATCTTTGAGCTTGATCTTTGAGCGTCGAGCGTTCAATTCTACGCATGCAGCTTTGAATGCATGTTCACATGCTAACTTGACAACTCTCTCTCTACTCTCTTGTTTAAGCGCACTGTATTTTGGCATAAACTTTATATATCCTTTATCAATAGCACTCGTTAAACAGTACTCTATTTCTATATAAAGCTGTTTTTTAGCACTTTCTATTTGAATATACTTCGATTCTTTGTCAAGTATATCAACACGCTTTATAAGATCGTCAACACTTGGAGCATTAAATTTAATCTTCGTCGTGGCAGGGATAGAGCTGTATATTATCAAGCGCTTTCGAAGATCTTCATTATCTGGGATGTTGGCCCACGATTTTGATCTTCCAGTATTGTATCGACGTATTGATTCGTAGATAGTCTTATGGCTTATGCCAGAGCATAAAGCCACAACTTCATCCACAGATACCAAGACATCTTCCTGAAACAATTTCATAGGTTATATTGATTGTAACAATTGATCTCTTAAATCTTTAACTCTTTTTCGATGCTCCTTGAGTACTACTACAGATGCTTCTAAAACCTTTATGTTTCTAGATTTACCTTGAAAACACCGTAGCGTAGTTGGATAGCTAACGCCTGATCGAGTTGACACTTTCTTTATAACTCCATGTCCTATCTCGGAAATTAATAGCTTAAAAAGATTATTTTCCATAACTTTGATATATTTGTGAACATTAATGATAACACAAATAAAAGAAATGTTTTAACAAAATGCAAACATATATTATAATTCATGGAAAAAATTACAGATTATAGCATAAATAGTCGAATAGTAAAACTAATAGAATTACTAAAACTCACCCCAAATTCTTTCGCTAATAAACTAAAGGTGTCGTCGACTTTAATCTACAATATTGAAAAAAACCGAAATAAACCGAGTTATGATATCATCTTATCTATTTCTGAAACATTTAACGTAGATTGTAATTGGTTGATCTTAGGAATAGGCAAACCTTTTTTTATGAAAGATATCTTAGATATTTATAAAATAAATGTTGGAGTATTAAATAGAATAAATGTTGGAGAAAGAGAGCGAAACTCTAAAATTATCGAAGGATTTACAGAATCAGAAGGGGAGATTGTCCCTTTATATAAACAAAGTGATTCTAGTACCTCAAATAATGAAAATCCGTATATCATAAATAACGGAAAGAACATTATTTATGACACGGATGAGTTTCTTAATATCTACCACATGACCGTTGGCTTAATCCAAAAATTATACGGTATCATTCTAAAACATGGAGACAAATATTACCTGACCGCAGAAATGTTAGAGGAGTTCAAAACCTTTAAAGACCTGGCTTCTGCGCAAGAATCTGTATATAATTTGTATTTTAGTAAAGATCAAAAAGAAGTATTTTATAGTATGATAACTAATACCATAAACAAATTACCAGAGGCATTTCTTGAGTTAATAAAGTCCGTGAATGTTTTAGGAATGACAGCTGGTAAAGCATCTAGATATGAAGAAGGAACATTTGTGCATTTTGAGATAGAAGATTTGAAAAGAATGATTGCGCAACGAGACAGAGATGTTTAATTAGTTTTAAGTCAACAACAAAAAACTTACCGTTTTTAATTGTCATAGAGAAACAATAATAAAAAAGCAGATATCAATGGTAGATATCTGCTTTTTCTTTGGGATAAATGGTAGTTTTAAGCTTAAAACCTTTGAATCAGAGCCTGAAAATGGTAAATTTTGGAAAGGAAATGGTAAATTTTGTGAGTCAAAAATCGGATGCTATTTCTTAACTTTCCGCCTTTAAAGCATCAAAAACCGCGAAATTCCCGTTATAAAAAAAACTTCTACTTTTATATCCCCCCTACACTTGAAGGTATATCTGAAGCTAAAAATTATCCTCTTTTTCTGGAGATTAAGCTGGTAAATGAAAAAACAAATGCGGTGATCCAAACAAATTCTTTTGTACATGAAGATAATGATATTAATTATGCGCGAGGATTGACCGTAGATTTTTGTCGTGTGGAGCCTGGTATCTATCATCTTGTTTTTGTAACGTCGTTATCCAATGCTTCCCGAGATATGGCGCTTGATGTTGAGCTCTCTGAGGATTATAAATTAACCTATGGAGGTACAAGCTACCTTCTTTTCATCTCCTTTTTGGTAGGAGCGATTATTTTACTGTGGGTCTACCGCTATTGGTCCTCAGAATTAAAAAATAAAGATTTTTTTATAAGACTTAATCACGTAAATCTTTTTAGTATTTTAAAATTTAGAGGTTTAGGGTTTGTTTTGTTCATTTTTGTTGCCACATTTATTGTAATAACAGTCCTTGTTAATTCGTCGACCAGTTGTAAAACAACAATCAGCACAAATACATTGGAGGATCATACCTATACGGGTTCTAGGGGACATTACTACCGATCATACTATGATGAAGACGGTTCTGGTCATAAATAAAAACAATATAAACATGAATTACGAATTATTTTATAAAGGAGTAGCAGCTTCATTAATCTACTCAATTGTAGGGATAGCTGTATTGTTGTTGGCTTATTGGGTTATTGAGCGTTTAACCCCGGAAAAATCCTGGCAGGAAATTGTACAGAACAAAAATATGGCCTTGGCGATTGTTTTTGCTGCATTTATTTTAGGGATCTCTATAATTATAGCTGCAGCAATACATGGGTAAGAGAAATAATCTGCCCATATTTCTTTTATTGGCAGTTTTTATCATCGCTACTTGTGGTCTGATCTATGAGTTGGTTGCTGGCGCATTGGCGAGTTACCTATTGGGAGATTCTGTTAAGCAGTTTTCATTTATAATTGGTACATACCTGTTTTCAATGGGGGTGGGATCGTTTTTGGCAAAGTATATTACCAAAAATTTATTTGATCGATTTATCGATATAGAATTGATGATCGGACTTATTGGTGGTTGCAGTTCTGTCGTTTTGTTTTTGATGTTCCAGCAGATCGAACATTTTCAGTTTGTGCTCTATTTCTTCGTGTTTCTGACAGGCTGCCTCTGTGGAATGGAAATCCCGCTGTTAATGAATATTTTGAAGGATAGAATACAGTTTAGAGATTTAGTTTCCAATGTTTTTGCCTTCGATTACATTGGAGCTTTGATCGCTTCGGTTTTATTTCCTATACTGCTTATCCCAAAGCTTGGCGTTATGGGTACATCGTTATTTTTTGGTATTATCAATATCTTGGTTGGTGTATTTTTATCGTTCTACCTTTCAAAAAAATTGAAAAATCCAATTTGGATAAAGATGAAATCTGTTTCTTGTTTGGTATTGCTATCCATAGTTTTTTTTTATTCAGATGATCTGTTGAAGTATTCCGAAAGCCAATTATATGGGAATAATATTATTTACAAACATTCTACGCCCTATCAGCGTATAGTCTTGACAGAAAATAGAGGTGATTATCAGTTGTTCCTAAACAATAATCTACAATTTAACACAAAAGATGAATATCGTTATCATGAAGTATTGGTGCATCCAGCCATGTCCATGGCTAAAGATATTTCCAATGTTTTAGTTTTTGGAGGAGGGGATGGGCTTGCTGTAAGGGAAATCTTAAAATATCCTGAAGTAAAAAAGGTAACGTTGGTCGATTTAGATGAAGGAATGACAAGATTATTTAAGACGAATGAGCTGTTGGTTCGGTATAATCAAGGTTCGCTAAACGATCCTCGGGTAACTGTCATCAATCAGGATGCTTTTATATGGGCCAAGTCGGCAAAGGATAAATATGATGTCATGATTATTGATTTTCCAGATCCTTCTAATTATAGTTTAGGGAAATTGTTCACCAACAGCTTCTATCAAACTTTGGCAGCTCTAATGACAGATAACACCATGGTTTCGGTACAGACAACTTCGCCCTATTTCGCTCCCAAATCTTATTGGTGTATACATGAGACCATCGGTTCGGTTTTTCCGAATAATATTGCATACCATACTTATGTACCGTCATTTGGAGAATGGGGTTTTTGTTTATTCTCTATGAATATGCAGCAACGCTTTACTCAATTACGTCGCCGTGTAGATAAAGTTCGTTATTATAATTATAAGTTTGAAGAATTGACAAATTTTCCAGCTGATATGCGTACAACGGAAAAGGTAGAAATAAATCGATTGGATAATCAAATTTTAGTGCGGTATTTTGATGAGGAATGGGGTAAAATCTAATCAATCAAGGCGAGGATTTCTCAAAGCGACAGTTTTATTGGCACTCGGTGCTCAATTTTTACAGGCCTGTCGAACGAAAGTGAACCATATTTTTCTGCAGCTAACAGGAACCAATCATATTTTGGGGCACCGGCTTCGATTTCCGGATTTCCCCGCTTCGACCGAAGTAATAGAAGTACCCATCCTGATTGTGGGTGGCGGCATAGCAGGGCTTTCAGCTGCTTACCGTCTACAACAGAAGGGCTATTCTGATTTCATCCTTTTGGATTTAGAAGATGAGGTTGGAGGAAATGCCCGGAATGGTCAGAATGCACATAGTGCTTATCCTTTGGGCGCACATTATCTTCCTATTCCCAATGCCTCCAATAGGGAACTGCTTCAATTTTTGGAAGAATCGGGAATTATAAAAGAATGGACTAGCACAGGCAAACCCATTTTTGATGAAGAACAGCTTTCGTTTGCACCGCATGAAAGACTGTTTATTCATAATGTATGGCAGGAGGGAATTGTACCCAGCTATGGGATTTCGGATGCTGAATCCGCAGAACTTGCGCGGTTCTTTCGGCAAATGCAAGATTTCAAAAAGTTGAAAGGCGCCGATGGTAAATATGTATTTGATATTCCCATGCGTAATGCTTCACAGACCCATGATCGAACAGTTCTTGACGGGCAGGATATGCTATCTTGGCTGAAAAGTCAGGGATATCATACCGAAGCTCTTCTAGAATATGTAAATTATTGTTGCCGAGATGACTATGGTACTGGAATAAAGTGTACTTCTGCATTTGCAGGGATACATTATTTTGCAAGTCGCAAACACGATTGGGACGACTATCAGGATCTGGTGTTGACTTGGCAAGAGGGAAATGGGCGGCTGGCCTCTCATCTCAAAAAATATGTCAAAGGAAAAGTCTTGAATAAGAATATGGCCTTTCGGATTGACTTCAAAGCCGAGAAAGTAGAAGTTTCTGTATATGACGTAGCTAAAGCAATTACGAAAGTTATAAAAGCAGACCGTATTATAAATTGCTGTCCCCAATTCGTCAATCAGTATTTGTTACCGAATAGAACTTCAATAACTAGGGAATTTCATTATGCGCCCTGGATTGTAGCCACTATTGTCTTGCGTCGCTTTCCTTTTGCTGATGGTGTACCTCTTTCTTGGGAGAATATCATCTATAAGGGGCATGGTTTAGGATACGTTTACGATCAGCATCAAAGCTTAAAGCAATTCAATAGTCCATTTGTAATTAGTTATTATCACAGTTTAGGAGATGGCGATTTAAAACAAAATCGAAAGCAGTTATTTGCTTGGACGGATCAACAATGGAAGAGCTTTATTTTAACTGATCTTGAAAAAGCTCACTATGGAATAGAGAAGGAGATTATTAGTATGGAAATATTTAGACATGGGCATGGTATGATTAGCCCAGTCAAGGGATTTTTGACTTCACAAGCGCGTACTGAACTAGCAAAATCGATTGGGGACAAAGTATACTTTGCACACTCCGATTTAAGCGGTATTTCGATTTTTGAGGAAGCTTTTTATCAAGGTTTAGATGCCGTAGATCAGCTGATTGCCGATCTTAGCTAAGTGCGCGTTGTTACAAAGCTAACGGTCTGTTTAAGTTTTCACTTTCCATATACTTAGTGCAGCACAAGGAAAGTGAAAGAGATTTATATGCTAAGATACTTTAATACTAGCCCCTTAATAAAATTTGCCAGGCTTCATGAAGTTTGCCCGCATCTAATAGTTGGGCAGCATATTCGTGAATTTTTTGTGTGAACTTTGATGGGCTGTCTTCAAAGTTTAGCTTCAGATAGTTGAAGTACTTATCTTCTTGCTGCGGGTCTTTTAATGTTGGTCGTGTTTCTACATTAGCCAGCAACCCCAGGTGATTTCCGGTTAATACATTCGAAAATCTAATTTTTTCTGGAAGTTGGTCTATGCCAATTCCCAGGCTACGGAGGGGCTTCGGGACAATAAATAAGTTTTCGTCGGTTACACGACAATACCAATCACCACCGAGCCGGGCTACCAGATCCAAATCTTTTTGTTGAATGGTATTGTTCTTGCCCAACAAGTGTTTATGGACATGCATATAGAGGATCTCGGCGATAACGAGATTTCCAGCTCCTGGCTCATCGCTTAATGCGATAATCTCTCTGACCCGACATTCCAGCTGGACTGGGGATTCGGCTACACGAGGTGGTGCGACTCGAATAGAGGGAATGGGCGTAAAACCCGACTTATCAAATTCATTTATTTCCTTGCCATATTCGGTACTGGCAAGTGATTGTTGCTGGACCATATCGTAGTTAACAATATTGATGACAACTTCATTAACCTCCTGTATATTATCCAATGTATGTTTGGTACTACCATCACGCATGCGTCGCAATGGAGAAAAAACACAGATTGGCGGCTGATGGGACATCAGGTTAAAATAGCTGAAGGGGCTTAAATTTATGTTTCCATTGCTATCGATCGTGCTTGCAAAGCAAATTGGCCGCGGTGCAACAGCATACTTAATTAAATTATCTATAATAGCTTTGTCTTTAACAGATTCAAAGGTGATGGTTTCAAAGGAAGAGGTCATATCCGTAGATTTATGAATGGTATAATACAATAGAATTGGAAAGTTTTCCGAGCGCCGTGATTTCTAATTCAATCTCATCGCCAAGGTCGAGCCATTGGTCTTTATGATTAGGATCCGCTATGCGTGCTGTACCATTGAGCTCAAGAAAGCAGCCTGTTCCGACTGTCCCAGAACCGATTATATCACCAGGGGAAATTTGTACACCATAGGAAACACGTTCAATAATTTCTGCAAAAGTCCAGTGCATACTCGCAAAATTACCCGCTGAGACTTGCGTGCCGTTTACTTTACAAGTCATATTGAGCTCATAACAGTCGCCAATATGTCCTGCTGCAGGTTGAACCTTATAAGGTTCCAATTCATCCTTTGTCACCAAGTAAGGTCCAATTGCTGTTGCAAAATCTTTGCCCTTGGCAGGGCCCAAACTCAATTTCATTTCCTCCATTTGGAGTTTTCTGGCACTAAAATCATTCATAATCATATAGCCAGCAATATACTCATCCGCCTGAGCAGCGGGGATATTGATTCCTGGTTTGTTGATGACTATTGCAATTTCTAGTTCGAAATCCAGTTGATTTAAATGTAAGGGCATGCATTGAACGGGACCAGGTCCCTGTATGGACTGATGGTTGGAGAAATAAAAAACGGGAAATTCATCAAATTCAGGGATCATATCTAATCCGCGGTTTCTTCTCGAGGTTGCGACATGCTGTCGAAAAGCGTAAGCATCACGAAAAGATGTTGGCTTTGGCACGGGGGCGATGAGTTGGATATCGTCTAGTAGACGATAGGGCCTGTTCATAGCTCCTTGACGCAAAGCTGTTTCAAAGATTTGTAGCTGATTCATGGTCTCTTCGCCACCTTTGAGGAAGTCCGACATCGTTGTGGGAAGGTTTTGATCGATGACTGAGCAACTATAAAAGCGGTCGTCTATAACAATGCCCAATTCTTGTTGACCATTTTTAGTGCTAGTGACAATTCTCATATATGAAGTGTTCTATTTGGTTATTCAATGTTGTTAGCATTCGACACAAATATATTGTATAAGATTTGAAAAAAATATTTCTTCTCTTGAAAATAGAAAAATATTCTTACCTTTATTAAAGCATTATAAACTATAAAAAATGATCAATCGTGGTGTACATCGCTTTGCGTCCTCCATGCCCTATGTTGCTTTTAATAAAGCAATCATAGCTGATATCGTTTTTGCACAATACTAATCTTCTCTTTTACTACTTGCCGATAGTTCTATTGGCAATTTGGATATTCATTTAATTTTATAACCGTTTAAATCGTAGAATTATGCCATTTTATGTTAAACAAGGGCAAATTCCAATGCAGCGACATACTGTTTTTAGAAAGCCCGATAACACGCTTTATGCCGAGGAATTAGTATCCACACATGGTTTTTCCAGTCTTTATTCCTTAGTGTACCATTGTCATCCACCCACACTCGTTAAACAAATAAGAGAGCCTTATGATGTGTCTCCCCGGATTGCCCGCGACAAACATCTTAAACATACCAGTCTAAAGGGATTTCAGGTACAGGCAAAAGATGACTACCTCGAAAGCAGGACACCTGTGTTGGTTAATCAGGACTTACATATATCCTTAGCAGCTCCCCGTCGGTCGATGGATGACTATTTTTATAAAAATAGCCAGGCAGATGAGATTGTCTTCATCCATCAGGGGATGGGGAAACTCAAGACTGGATATGGGAGTATCCCCTTCAAGTATGGAGATTATTTGGTAATCCCCCGAGGAACGATTTATCAAATGGAATTTGAACAGGAAGATAATCGACTGTTTATTGTTGAATCATTCTCTCCCGTACGTACGCCCAAACGTTATCGCAATGAATTTGGTCAATTGATGGAACATGCGCCCTTTTTTGAGCGGGACATTCGGGTACCTCAAAATTTGGAAACTTTTGATGAACTGGGTGACTTTGAAGTGAAGATCAAGAAGCAAGGGATGATTTATCCGTATGTTTATGGGAGCCATCCATTTGATTTTGTTGGTTGGGATGGCTATCATTTTCCATGGGCATTTTCGATTCATGATTTCATGCCGATAACAGGTAAATTGCATCAACCGCCACCCGTTCACCAGACCTTTGAAACAGACAATTTTGTCTTATGCAGTTTTTGCCCTCGTATGTATGATTACCATCCTCATTCGATTCCAGCACCATATAACCATAGTAATGTAGATTCAGATGAAGTCCTATATTATGTGGATGGCGATTTTATGAGTCGAAAATCCGTGGAAAGGGGACAGATAACGTTACATCCAGGTGGTATACCGCATGGACCTCATCCAGGGAGGGTGGAAAAAAGCATTGGGCAAGTGAAAACCGAGGAGTTGGCCGTGATGATCGATCCTTTTCGACCACTGATGTTAACCCAAGAAGCACTCGATATAGAAGATCCAGATTATTATAAATCTTGGATGAGTTAGGAAAAATAAAAGAATAACCTTTATATAAATTATGGCAAATACATTTGCAGAAAAGATTGCCCAAGCGCAAGATTTTCTACCTATTAATGGCACAGATTATATTGAATTTTATGTTGGCAATGCCAAACAGGCCGCACATTATTACAAAACAGCTTTTGGTTTCCAGTCGGATGCGTATGCCGGACCGGAAACAGGCGTTCGAGATCGGGTATCCTACGTGTTAAAACAAAATAAAATACGTTTAGTGCTTACCACAGCGTTGAAATCTGACCACCCTATAACAGAACATGTTAAAAAACATGGTGATGGTGTCAAAATATTGGCGCTTTGGGTAGATGATGCACGAAAATCATTTGAAGAAACAACAAATAGGGGAGCGAAAGTCTATCAGGAACCACAACTTCTGAAGGATGAAAATGGAGAAGTTTGGACAGCAGGCATTTATACCTATGGCGAAACAGTTCACATGTTTGTTGAACGCCGCAATTATGCTGGTCCATTTATGCCAGGATATGAAAAATGGGAAAGCGATTACAATCCAACGGAAACTGGACTGCTTTATGTTGATCATTGTGTGGGTAATGTTGGCTGGAATAAGATGAATGAAACTGTAAAATGGTACCAGGATGTGATGGGGTTTGTCAATATTTTATCTTTTGATGACAAGCAAATTAATACAGAATATTCGGCTTTGATGAGTAAAGTGATGAGCAATGGAAATGGCTTTGTTAAGTTTCCAATTAATGAGCCTGCCGAAGGAAAGAAAAAATCGCAGATAGAAGAATACCTTGAATTTTATGAAGGTGAAGGTGTTCAGCATGCGGCTCTAGCAACCAAAGATATTGTGGCCACCGTGCGGGAACTTAAAGCAAGGGGAGTAGAATTTTTGGGTGCTCCTCCCGAAGCATATTACGATATGTTGCCCGAACGAGTTGGAAAAATTGATGAAGAGATACGGATCATCCAAGAACTGGGTATTCTAGTTGATCGTGATGAAGAAGGTTATTTGCTGCAAATTTTTACAAAACCGGTAGAAGATAGACCAACTTTATTTTATGAAATCATCCAACGTAAGGGGGCACAAAGTTTTGGCGCAGGAAATTTTAAGGCTCTTTTTGAAGCAATAGAACGTGAACAAGAACGCCGAGGAAACTTATAGAAATATGAAAGGGATGAAGGAATTATTGCGGGCTTTTGAGCATAAAAGTCCGGAAATTGTTTTCGAATGGAAAGATAGTGAAACTGATGCTAGAGGATGGATTGTTATCAATTCTTTACGTGGAGGTGCAGCTGGCGGGGGCACCCGAATGCGGGCTGGATTGGATAGGCATGAGGTAGAATCTTTGGCAAAAACAATGGAGGTCAAATTTACGGTATCGGGCCCTGCAATAGGGGGAGCAAAATCTGGAATTGATTTCGACCCACATGACCCAAGGAAAAATGAAGTCTTAGAACGTTGGTTTAAGGTTGTCACACCGCTATTGAAAAACTATTATGGGACAGGTGGAGATTTGAATATCGATGAAATTCATGATGTAATCCCGTTGACGGAAGAATATGGACTATGGCATCCTCAAGAAGGTATTTTGAATGGTCACTTTAAGGTGAATGAAAGCAATCGTATTCATCAAATTGGACAATTGCGTTATGGGGTTTCCAAAGTATTGGAAGATAGCTCCTACAGCCCGGATCTGAAGCGCAAGTACAAAGTGGCAGATATGATCACGGGATATGGCGTGTCAGAGTCAATTCGTCATTATTATGAACTTTTTGACGAAAATTGCTTTGGAAAGCGAGCGGTAATTCAAGGTTGGGGTAATGTTGCTGCCGCAGCGGCATTTTATCTGTCTAAACTTGGTGTAAAAATAGTTGGTATAATTGATCGAGTCGGCGGACTGATCAATCCGGAAGGATTTGGAGAGGAAGATATTACCCGTTTGTTTTTAGAGCGAAAAGGCAATGAGCTTTGTTCTCCGGATCTGATTCCCTTTGATCAGATACAAAAAGAAATATGGAGCCTGGAAACGGATATTTTTGTGCCTGCTGCGGCCTCCCGCCTAGTGTCAAAAGATCAGATCCAGCACATGGTAAATCATGGGCTTGAGGTGATCGCTTCAGGTGCCAATGTACCATTTGCAGATCAAGAAATATTTTATGGGCCTGTTATGGAGTTCGCAGATCAGCATGTTGCGGTCATACCAGACTTTATTGCGAATTGTGGTATGGCGAGAGTATTTGCTTATTTAATGCAACGTAATATCGAAATTAGTGATGACGCAATTTTTTCGGATGTTTCCAGTGTGATTTTTGAAGCATTAAAGAAAATTAGGACCGTTTCTTCTAAAAAGACACATATATCATCGAGAGCATATGAAATTGCATTAAAACAGTTGGTGGAAACCGGTAACGAACAATAAGAGGCTAAACTCTAATTTACTTCTGCTATAACGCTATAAAAAAAACACTTGAAGCGGGGAACTTCAAGTGTTTTAACTAACCAATTATTAACCTAAATTTATGAATGCTTAAAACATTGCAATACCTATGCCAAAACTTATTTTCTTAGCATGAACATATTGTCATTTTTTTGTTATTAAAATTTCTGCCTGAAATTTGATTTTTTTGAAGTTTTGTTGAAAGATCAAAACGGGGTAGACTAAAAACAAATTTCATCCTGTAGTTTTCAAATACTGGTCCTCTTGATGAAATTTTTTGTTTTTTATTTTCCTTAAAGTGTTGATAAACAAAAACTCCCGAAGCGGGGAGCAACAGGAGTTTTCCTAACCAATTATTAACCTAAATTTATGAAAAGTACCTATATAACGTAGTAAGTTCAAGAAATGTTTCAACTGATTGGAGTTTTTTTTACTTTTTAACATTTTTTGACTATTTACTATTGATTTCCATATGTGTCCTAAATAAATTTTAGGATTGGATTTCTGTGGTACAAGCATAGCTTTTTTCATCATTTCGATATTGACCCCTATTTTTCAATCTGCGAAGATCTTTAGCTGTCCCTTTTTTCCTTTTATAGGCGGCCTGAGAAAGGGATCATCTATCCATTGCCAGATGTTTATTTTCACGAAGATATTCATTCTGATGAATGCGACCAGATTGGACAGGTTCCAGTCATATTTGGCCTTTTTTTGTAAGTATTTTAACAGTAATATGCCAATGAGTGAAGTCCAGATCTGGATCATCACTGCATTTTCAGAA
>NZ_VLKR01000032.1 GCF_007830445.1 Sphingobacterium siyangense
CCAGTTCAAAATGTCCGGCCTGAAGGCTCCGTACCGTCTTTTTTGTCTTCCCGTTTTTACGATTAATCTCCCCGGAAGCTTTACTTTCCTGTAGATGATGATCCAGCTCACCTTCAAGCATACTTTCCAGAAGGTGTTTCAACATCGGAGCGAAAACTCCGTCGGTACCGCCCATTTTCTTGCCTTCGTAAAGGCCTCTCATTGCTTCCTCTTTGAAGCGTTCAAAGTCAAATTCCTCTTTTTCCATTTGCTGTGTCTAATATAAATATTCTTTATTTGACACAGTTTAATTTACACCCTCTTTAAAAGCTGTCTTTTTTTTGGCGTTATGCACTCATTCGAAACCGATTTATTCATTATTATGCTCAATTTCGGCAATGATTTCTTTAGCAGATTTGATGACTTGATTATTCAGCTGAATAATCATATTTGCTTGAGATGCTGCATTGATAAGGATTCCTTTTACTTTTGGCGATGCATTAACTGCTTTATACATCATATCGGGATTTATATTTGCATTAGGAATGGATACTAGTTCATCGGCGAGCTTAAAAACCAATGCGTTGTAGTAGGTTTGCCAATCGTCTTTTGATGGCACTACGGTTTGATAATATTCCAAAATTCCTGTTTTTAATTTTCGATCCTTGATGAGACCAATTTTGCCACTAGATCGGAATCCTTCATAATTTCCGGTATTTCTGATCTTAAAGATCGGATTAAGGTTCATCTTAATACGGTCATTCGGGTTGACTTTCACCAAGCTATCAATTTTTTGTTGGTTTAGTTCTCCATAAAATTTACAACCTTCAGCTGTATTTGTCAAGTAGGAATTTTGCTTTTCCAAGTCGTGGACATCTTTTTGGAGGTCGACTTTTAGATCTTCCAAAAATTCTTTTACTTCTTGTTGTTCATGCCGATGCTCGCTCCAGCCGTGAAGCCATATAGAAAGTGATACTGCAAAAACGATAATGAAGATCTCAATGGATATTTCTTTCAGTTTTTCAGAGAGGCTATGCTTTGGCTCTTTTGCGGTTTTATAAATTTTCTTCGTGTGCTTAATGATCTCGTCTTGCATTTTACAGCTTTAAGTTAATATAAAGGTGATTTTGTTAAATATTGGTGCTAATACACAAAGATGCAAAAGTTTGGTAAAACACACAAATTAATAACTTGTCCATTACTTTTTTGAGGAAGAAAATAGTAACGGGCTCAGAACAGAGAAATTGCGTATATTTATGATAGTAAATTACCAGGAAATAGGCTATATTATGAAAATATGGACAGGATTGCTATTAATAGCGGTTTTTATACTTCCTTTCCTCGCTTGTGGACAAAATCCCTATCAGATCAATGGGGTAATACCTCAATTGAAGGACGGTTCCAAAGTATTTTTGATCTACGAAATAGAAGGTAAGTCTGTTGTTGATTCCACTAATTCAAGAGGTGGAAATTTTTCGTTTTCTGGGACGGTAGACTATCCTGTTTCATCGTCGCTATATCTCGATAAAAATCCTTATGTAAATAGACCCTCTCGCAATGAGCAAATGGATTTTTTTCGTTTTTACCTTGAGCCTGTCACTATGCAAATGCAAGCAAGCGACTCCTTGAAAAATATAACGATCAGTGGATCTCAAATTAATCTCGACCAAGATGCTTTTAAAAAGATGCGTAGCTCCGTAGATGATAACTTTACAGCACTTAATAAAGAATTTTATGCACTTTCAGCCAATCAACAAAACGATCCTAAAGTACGGAAGGCTTATATTGATCGGGAAAAAGGATTAATGGATGACCTATATCGTGTTCATTTAGCATTTGCTCGTCAGCATCCATCGTCCTACCTTAGTTTAATCAGTTTATCCTCTGTTGCTGGACAGGAGAAATTTATAGACGAGGTTAGAAGGATATATGCCGATTTAGCTGAGAAGCTCAAAAGCTATCCTTTGGCCAAAGAGATACCCATGCAGTTAGAATCGTCAATCAGGACCAAAGTTGGACAGGTTGCCCCCGATCTCGAACTTCAAACTCAAATGGGTACAAGTCTAAAATTATCTGAATTCCGAGGAAAGTATCTATTGGTAGACTTTTGGGCTAGTTGGTGTGGACCATGCCGCGAAGAAAATCCAAATCTAGTAGCGCTTTACAATAAATACAAAGATTCGGGATTCGAAATCTTAGGAATATCTTTGGATAAAGTAGCTCAACGCGAACAATGGGTCAAAGCAATTGCAGATGATAAGCTGAGCTGGCCACAAGTATCTGATTTAAAAGGTTGGGATAGCCAAGCAGCAAAACGTTATGGCATCAATTCCATACCAGAAAGCTTTTTGTTGGATCCTACAGGAAAAATTGTGTACCGCAACCTCAGGGGGAAAGATTTAGAAGAGAAATTACAGGCGATCTTTTCAGATAAAAGCGATCCTAAATAGCCAGTTTAGTAATATATACAATAAGCTCTATTTAGATTGGGATATTCTTGTTAGGGTCGCGAAACCTAAGTGTGAAACCGACTGAGGGGGGCTGGTAATAAAAATAGACTGATCAAATCGCTCATTAATCTAATCTATAAATAAATTCCTCAATTTCGATTTGGCGTGCATTAGCAAAACCGCGATCTGTACCAACCCTAACAAAACCACAATTTTCCAATACTTTTTGGGAACCGAGATTATCGAAAGCGACGCGCCCATACATAGGGCGGTTTGTTTCAATTGAAAGAAACGCTTTAAGTGCCTTTGTTGCAATTCCACGTCCCCAGAATTTTCGGTCAATCCAATAAGTGATCTCAGCATCACCTTCAATAACAAACTTCGCAATACTTCCTACAATTGTCCCATCAATCAGAATCGTTTGATTGTTTATACTTGGCTCATTGAGAAATTTAGCATACTTCTCAAGGTAAACTTTCTTATCTGAAGAACTACTTGAGGTAAAAGCCGCGAGATAATTTGCTTCTTCATCAAGCTGAAACTGATAATGTATTTCTAAATCCGTGTATACTGTCGGTCTAAGAGTAAGTTGAAAGTTGAGGTCATCCATGCTTTTTATATTCGGTTTATCCCCAAATATAGTAATAAATACTTTTCCTTTAGTCTTCATCGAAGTCAACCGACGACAACTTGAGGAAAAGCCGAACAGTGCTCGAACAAAGATAGAATTTAAGCCAATGTGATGTTCTTTCATTGAGCCCATATGGGGAGATGTGTAGATACCTCGATCTCTGAAACAGCATCCTGGTATTTAAACACAGTTTCAGGTACCATGTCGTTTTCGCTTATATCGACCCCCTTAACAGAGGAAAAGAGATTTAGATGCCTTTTCACAAGCGGAATGGTATGAATATATAAATGAGTTATTTTGTCCGTGCTGGAGTCACAACTAGTACTTTTCTTAGCCTTAGACCTCGCATGGCATATATGCATATTATCGGTGTAAAAAAAGATCATTTCAATCTTATTTTCAGGGTACAAGGCTTTAATATCTTGTAGCATTTGAAGATGCGTCTTATTAACGATATTGATCTCCACAGCAAAATCTTCATCGTTACTTAACAGCAACAACAGTTGTTCCTCAAATCTCCTATATCCATATTTTAAACCAAGTGCAGCATAGCTTTGAACAAAGAGATTAGGGTCAAGTATCTTGATCCCTTCGGGAATGAAATACTGCCCACAAGTACTTTTCCCAATATGAGGAGGACCAGTTATCACATATATTGTTGCCATGATCAGATACTTTGAATTGTCCCATCGCTATGCTCTTCAACCATTTGGCCATCCTTGCTATAAACCAACGGCTGTTCACGGGAAAACAAGTAGGAGCGAATGCTCGTTTGTAATTCTTGCCTCCATTGAATCTTTTCATCCGCAGACATAGTGAATGGGTCTTTTTTCATCTTTCCAGTTTTGACAAGTTGTTCTTCTTGAATTATCCTTTTCATTTAAAAATTAATTAACATTAGCTTATACGATCAATTAAATATAAACATATATTAATATAATATAAAAAAATATTAACACAAAATACGCAGGAAATTTGATAGACCGACTTTAAATTGGCAACATAATCCATTATAAAAATTAACAGACGCTGTATATTCTTTTTATCAAGAAAGTATACAAAAGAATTATACAGTTGATTGTTTAAGTTATATACTGATTTGAATTTTTTAGGGGCTGAAGTCAAAATTTAGACAACTAACTCAGAAAACCGACAAGGTATAAAAAAGTACTTTTCACTCGGGCAACTATTTCGTTTTCTTGAAGATCGTGAACTCAGTTTATTTCTGCATCCTTGGAGAACGTAAAACTTTTTTAAACTCATTAAGCTACCTCAGAATTTCGTATTCATAAACGACTCCGCAGATTTGGCTCTTATTATACGTGGGATTTTGTAAGATGAAATTCTAATAGAACGTTTCCTCCTTTAGTTTGATTTTGGTGCTGGTATAACACTTAAAACAGAAAAACCGTTTTTAACAGTGCTAAAGACGGTTTTTTGCGGAAAGGGAGGGATTCGAACCCTCGATACAGTCATCCCGTATACAGTCTTTCCAGGACTGCTCATTCGACCACTCTGACACCTTTCCGTGTTTCAGTGCACAAATGTAGCAATTTTTTAATTTATTGCAACCTTGTTCGTGTTATTTACCATCGGATTTGTTATATTCTATTGAGAATAAGCGTATTGTTTTTATTTTTTAATGAATAAAACTTATTCCTTATTTTTCGGAATGACAAATAATTATTTCGACATAAAAGGGGCGATCCTCGACATGGCACTAAAACGTACTCAGGAACGTATCACAATGATAGCATCTGCTTTAGAAACAGCAAGAGATTCAAGTAATGACGATACCAAAAGTAGTGCTGGAGACAAATATGAAACTTCGCGTGAAATGATTCAACAGGACATCAATCGCTACCAGAAACAACTCCTGGAAGCCAATAAAGATCTACAGCAGCTAATCAGTATAGAATCATTACCAAATGATGTAATGGATGTAGCCAGATTAGGAACGCTTGTTCAAACCAGTGTTGGTCTATATTTGATCGCCACAAGTATTGGAGCTGTAAAAATAGGGACCAATAATATCTTCGTCATTTCGCCTGCATCTCCAATTGGACAACTACTTATCGGAAAAAAAATAGGTGATAGTTTTGTTTTTAACAACGTTAATCAGAAAGTTATTGCAATCTACTAAGTGATGAAAATACCGAAAAATTAAACAATATGTCGATGCATCTGTTCTTATTTAGTACAGAAACGAAGAATGACATGAAATTGAATAATTTACTTTTAATCTTCTTACTTGGCGCTTTACTGTTTATTCACTCTTGTAGATCGCCCGAATCGGACGAAAAACTAAGATCAAAAATCGAGGCAGCGTTGGAAACTACTGCAGGCATCGAAGTAGATGTCGAGGAAGGGAATGTAACGTTGGATGGACAGATCGGTTCGGATTCGCTCAAGCAGGATATAGAAAACAGAACAAAATTAGCGGGGGGAGAGGGTATCAAATCCATTCACAACAATATCATTGTAAATCTTCCTGAACCAGAAGATGCCCGTGAAAAATATCATGAAATTATGGGCGGCGCGATAGATTCTACCTTAACGAGAGACGTCAATCTTGTTCTGGAAGATTTTCCAACCATTACGGCTCAGGTGAAGGAAGGAATTATAATTGCGACAGGTAATCTTGAAAAATCAAAAATCGATACACTAAAGAAAAGATTAGAGCATATCAAGCCCAAAGGTATTGATATGAAAGGTGTCACCAGTCGCTAAACAACGAAAAGAAGCTATCCATCGATTAACGGGTAGCTTCCTTCATTTGTTCATATGTTTATTTAATACCTAAGTTAAGCATTTTCTATTAGATCTCGTATAGCAACAGAAGCTATTGCCCCACCAAAGGCTGCTGGTAGATATGACATGGTACCATAAGCAGACTTTTTAAAGTTACTCCCATCAGTATATAATAATGAATCCTTGTTTGGAAGTTCAGTTGAAAATGCCACTTTCACTCCATCACGTATACCATGTTTACGCAATTTCTTACGGATATGCTGGGCCAACTTACAATTATAAGATTTACCGATATCAGCAATTTTTATTTTTGTAGGATCAACTTTGCCACCGGCGCCCATTGAACTGACAAATGGTATATTGGCTTCTAATGCTCTCCGAATAAAAAATAGTTTAGGTGTAATACTATCAATAGCTTCCACACAATAATCTGGCGCTAAATCTAGCAAAGCTGGTATTTTTTCCGGAATAATAAAATCCTGTATCACAGTTAAATCTAATTCCGGATTGATCGCCATTAATCTTTCTCGCATAATCTCAGCTTTTGCTTCACCATGATTAGTTGCCAAGGCAGGTAGCTGCCTATTACGATTGGATGGATCTACGGTGTCTCCATCAATAATGGTCATTTTTCCAACACCTGCTCGGCATATAAATTCGGCAGCAAATGATCCAACACCGCCTAATCCCAAAACCATCACATGCGAATTTGCCAATTTTTCAACCGCTGATCGACCTATCAATGCTTCGGTACGTGACAGCCAACTTAAATCTTTCATTTATCTAAATTTGTTTTTTATATTATAATGAAACCTTATAGCTATCCGACAACGTGAATAAACAGACTATGATGGCCTCATTTATTAAATACATTCTTATAATTTTGGTATAAAGCCCGCTTTAACTCTTCCAATTCGATCGATCTGATCTGAGCAACGTATCGGTAAAGTGTAGCAATTTCTACGGTCGTATCTGTATCCGTTTCTAGAAACAAATGACTGAGTGAAATATTTTCTAAAAGTTCGTCTTGACTTCCGTTTAAACAATGTTTTCCTATGGAAAGATAATACCCTTGATCGATTAACTGTTGAGCCAAGGTCCAGTTCTTACGATATCCATGAAAAACAACAGCTTCGCTAAAATTCACTTTTTTCAAACAACCAACAATCTCCTGAAAAGCTCGAACACAATGAATGATCAAAGGCTTCCTATACGTTTTAGCCAAGCGAACCTGTTGATCAAACACAAGCTGTTGGTCGGCGAGGGGAGTGGCGATATTTTTGTCCATACCACATTCACCTATGGCTAAAACCTGACTCAGCGCTAATGCATCCACCATGAGTCCCAAATCATGTTCGGTATTCCCATTGATATACCATGGGTGCAAACCTACTGAACAATCCGCTTCAGAAATTATTTCCGAATGGTTCAAAGTGATATTCTTAATGGAAAGAGTAGCACCTTCTTTCACCGGATAATTCCGATGCGTATGTAGATCGATATAGGGAATCTGTGTAGCCAACGAGACAAAGGTCGAAAAAATACTTGAAGCAAAAAATATTCTCTACAAAATTAGTATAGTTTTTATTCTCCCAAGCTAGCATCTAAAGCTTCAAGAATACCAGAAGCCTTCAAAAGACATTCTTGATACTCCTGATCGGCAGCTGCCTGATTGGTAACTGCTCCACCTGTATGAAAGGAAAGGTACCTTTTTTGCTTATTGTAAAGCAATGAACGGATAACGACGTTAAAATCGAATTCATCGCGCATGGTGTCAAAGTAACCGATAGATCCTGCATAGATACCTCTCTTTCGAGCTTCAAGCTGATCGCAAATTTGCATAGCTGCAATTTTGGGAGCACCTGTCATCGAACCTGCAGGAAAGGTATTTCTAAACACATCCACATTGGTGACTTTTGGGTCTTGCATGCAGGTAATAGTTGAAATCATTTGATGCACTTGTTCGAAGGATTGAATCTCAAAAAGGCGAGTAGCCTCAACCGTTCCGGGAAGAGCACTTCGTGTCAAATCATTGCGAACCAAATCAACGATCATCACATTTTCGGCGATCTCTTTTTTTGACCTCAACATATCAGCTATAATCTGTTGGTCCTCTGTTGAATTTGTCCCCCTTTTGGCCGTCCCTTTAATTGGCTGAGAAATTAACTTTCCTTTTCTTTTCGCTAAAAATCGTTCCGGAGAAGCACTCATGATAAAATGATGTCCTACCTTGAAAAATGAACTAAAGGGAGTAGGTGATATGGTATTCAACCGGTGATAAACTTCCATAGGAGCGATATCAGCATCATCAGCAAAAAATTCCTGACAAAGGTTCACTTCATAGATGTCTCCACGCTGAATATGTGCCTGTACATTTTCAAAAGCTTTGACATATTCACACTTTGTCCAACGCGACTTTACCTGTACAGAAATTGGGGTTATCGCAGGAATCTGAGTATCCAAAATGGCCTGATAGATTTTAACAGGATCCTCGGCTTCTATATGCACTTGATCTGCCGTCCATCGAAGCGTAATTGCTGGCACAAAGAAATAAGCTTCTGGAAATTCGAGCTGATCCTTTCCTGTTGTCTTTAATTCTTCTATCTCATTCTTAAGGTCGTAAGATAGAAATCCGGGGATAAACTGAGATTGATGTAATCTCAAAAAAGTGTCGAGCTGGTCAAATACATTTTCATTTGCACGGAAAGAGAATAATGCCTTGACAGCCAGTATCTGTTCAAATTTGCCCCATTGATCCGACATCCCATTACTATTAAAGAAAGAAATTTCATCAAATTGCCCCGACCAATGCAGGGCTTTCTGATGAAATTTATCTTTAGAATCGAGAAGATCAAAACTTTCGATCCGCATAGTTTATTTTGATAAAGCTAATGTTTGTTTACGATCAGGACCTACCGATAGGATCGTGATAGGTACTTCAAGAGCTTTCTCTAAATAAGAAATATAATTTTTTAATGCTTCAGGTATTTCTTGTTCAGACGTTATACCCGTCAAATCTTGTTTCCACCCATCAATTTCTTCTAAGATAGGTTCTGCTTGATGCGTGATGATTTCATAAGGCATATAATCAATCACTTCACCATTATATTTATAATGTGTACATGCGTAGATTTTGTCGAAGGTGTCCAAAACGTCAGCCTTCATCATAATCAAATCTGTCACGCCATTCAGCATAATAGCATATTTTAAAGCCGGAATATCGATCCATCCGGTACGACGAGCACGCCCTGTAGTCGCTCCAAATTCATGACCTAATTGACGTAATTTTTCGCCAGTTTCATCGTGAAGTTCAGTAGGGAAGGGACCGCCACCTACGCGAGTAGCATATGCTTTAAAGATACCATATACCTTACCTATTTTATTTGGTGCGATACCCAGGCCTGTACAAGCTCCGGCTGTTGTGGTATTAGATGAAGTAACAAATGGATAAGAACCAAAATCAACATCCAAAAGCGTACCTTGAGCCCCCTCAGCTAACACACGTTTGCCTTCTTTCAGATATTGATTCACCAAATGCTCTGAATCCACATGCGGGATAGATTTAATGAATTCGATTGCATCTAAAAATGCTTTCTCTTTTTCACTGAAATCAGGTATTTCACCATAGTGCGAAAGAATACTTAGATGTTTTTCTTTCAACTTTTGGTAACGCTCTTGAAAATCTGGAAGTGTTGTATCACCTACACGCAAACCATTTCTACCGGTTTTATCCATGTAAGTTGGACCAATACCTTTCAGAGTGGATCCAATTTTTCCTGCACCCATTTTTGATTCTGAGGCAGCATCCAATAATTGGTGTGTCGGCAGAATAAGGTGTGCTTTACGCGCTAAAACCAAATTGCCTTTACCCACCGGATCAAAACCAGCTGTCTTAAGGTTGTCTAACTCTCTTTTTAAGATAATCGGATCGATAACGACACCATTACCAATAAGATTTAGTGTACCTTCATTGAAGATACCAGATGGAATTGTGTTGAGTACGAATTTCTTGTTATCGAATTCCAACGTGTGTCCGGCGTTAGGGCCGCCTTGGAAACGAGCGATTAAATCGTATTTTGGACAAAATACGTCTACGATTTTACCTTTACCCTCGTCACCCCATTGTAAGCCCAAAAGCACATCAACTTGCATAGCTTTTAAAGTATAGTAATTAAAATGTTATTAATAAAAATAGACTCTATTTAAAAATAAAATGTTCAGGAATTTTTCCCCTGAACATTCCTGAACAAATGTACTATTATATTTAAGAAAATATAAGATTAATTTGAAATAGCTTCGTGAGCGACGGCCTCTTCTTTTTTGTTCTTAAGTTGACAGTCTTGACATACACCATACAAATTGAGTGAGTGGTGCTTAATGTCAAATTTTAAAAGATCTCCCATGAGACTCTGAATTTGGTTGATACGTGGATCACAGAATTCAACAACCTTATTACATTCAATACAGATCACGTGATCGTGTTGTTTGAACCCGTAAGACTTCTCAAATTGTGCCATGTTCCTTCCAAATTGGTGTTTTGTAACCAAATCACAAGAGACCAAAAGTTCTAGGGTATTATAAACTGTAGCACGACTGACACGATATTTCTTGTTCTTCATATGAATATACAAAGACTCTACATCAAAGTGATCAGTACGTGAATAAATCTCTTCCAAAATCGCATAGCGCTCTGGTGTTTTTCTTAGATTTTTATTTTCTAAGTAGGCTTCAAAGATTTTTTTTACAGTTGCAAAATTTTCAGCTTGATTCATAGTAAAAATATTCTTGTACAAATTTACCAATTAAGATTGATATTTCCTCTATTAAAAATAGTGCTTAATAGTAGTCGCCTTAGCGAAATTTTCAATCCAACACTTGGTTATTAATTTTCCGATTCATATCGATTGACACCTGTTATCCCTCTGACTTGCTTTAAATTTCTCATCAAACTTTCAAGCTGAGCAGTATCATTCACATAGACCATAATATTACCATCAAAAATACCTTCGTTACTTGAAATTGACAAGGACCGAATATTAACAGCAAATTCTTGCGAAATAACAGTTGTAAGCTTATTTACTAATCCAACATCATCTATGCCAACGATATGTAAACCTGTCAAAAATGCAGAATCTTTTGTAGAAGCCCAACGTGCTTTTAAAATTCTATAGCCATAATTTGCCATCAGCTTGGAAGCATTTGGACAGCTCGTACGGTGAATTTTTATACCATCATTTACGGTCAAAAATCCAAAGACATCATCACCAGGGATAGGATTACAACAGGGCGCTAGGGTATAATCGACTTTCTGCATATCGTCCCCGATTAAGATCGTGTCGAATTCCTTCTTATTTATCTTTTCAACTAGTCCACCTATGTGGGTATTAAATTGATTTCCTGATGAAGAACTTACATTAATTTCAACTGCTTTTTCATGCGCGACATATTCTCTCAGTTGCCTGATATCAACAATTCCCTTAGCAACATTGTAGAAAAGATCCTGCGAACTGGGGTATTTTAAAAAATTGGCAATTTTGTTAATATTATCCGTATTATAGGTAACTTTTAGCGATTTCAACTTACGTTCCAAAATCTCTTTCCCATCCTCCGCAACTCTTCTCTTTTCCTCTTTTAGAGAAGATCTGATTTTGGATTTGGCTTTTGCAGTCACAACAAAATTCAACCAATCCTCCTTAGGTGACTGCTTGCTTGATGTAATAATCTCTACCTGATCCCCATTTTGCAAAATATGACTTAAAGGAACGAGTTTGTGATTTACTTTGGCGCCAATACAACTTGCCCCAATATCAGAGTGGATCTCAAAGGCAAAATCTAAAGCAGTGGCATTGTTGGGTAGTTGAATCAGTGTTCCTTTGGGAGTGAATATAAAAATCTCATCGGAGAAAAGATTCATCTTAAAATCATCCACAAAATCCATCGCATTCTGATCCGGACTACTTAAGACATCGCGCACCTTTTTGATCCATTGATCCAGGCCGGAATCGGAATTTGATTCTTTATACTTCCAATGTGCTGCGAACCCTTTTTCCGCAATTTCATTCATCCGTTTAGTTCGAATCTGAACTTCGACCCATTGCCCTTTAGGCCCCATTACCGTAGTATGTAAAGACTCATAACCATTCCCTTTTGGAGACGAAATCCAATCCCGAAGACGGTCGGGGTTAGGGCGATACAAATCTGTGACAATAGAATAGACTTTCCAACATTCGGTCTTTTCTTTCTCATCCACAGCATCTATTACAATACGTATAGCAAACAAATCATAAACCTCCTCAAAAGGAATCGATTTTTTTCGCATCTTATTCCAAATAGAGTGGATTGATTTAGGTCGTCCAAATACGGACGCCTTAATACCCTGTTCCTCCAATATCTCTTTGATGGGACCAATAAAATCGCCTATAAATTTTTCGCGCTCGGCTTTTTTCTCATTCAGTTTTCGAGCGATAAATTTATAGGTATCCGGATCGGTAAATTTCATCGAGAGATCTTCCAATTCAGATTTTATCGCATACAGCCCAAGACGATGCGCTAATGGTGCATAAAGGTAACTTGTCTCCGAAGCAATCTTCAACTGCTTATCCCTGGCCATAAATTCCATGGTGCGCATATTGTGCAACCGATCTGCCAATTTAATGAGAATTACACGAACATCGTCAGCCAGTGTGAGCAACATTTTCCTGAAATTCTCCGCTTGCATGGAACTATTTGGATCAAAAATCCCTGAAATCTTGGTAAGCCCATCGATAATTCGGCGAACTTTCTTACCAAACATTTCTTCAATTTCATCCAATGTAACATTGGTATCTTCAACTACATCATGGAGCAAGGCGCATACAATAGATGTTGTTCCTAAGCCAATCTCTTCAGCAGCAATCTGGGCAACAGCAATAGGGTGATAGATATAAGGCTCTCCTGATTTGCGTCGCATCTCTTTATGACTATCCAATGCTAAATCAAATGCCTTTCGGATCTCCTGCTTGTCTCCGCGTTGTAAAGTTGGCTTACAAGCGCGCAACAATGCACGGTAACGTTTCCTAATCTCTTTGTTTTCTGCTTCAATATCAATCACATAATCTTTCATAAACGTTGCAGGTAAATGATGTTTTTTGAGTAAATTTGTGTAATTTAGTTAATGTATTCTTGAATACTATTTTCAAGCTAACTTATTTTGTAATAAATCTACCAAAATATTATAGCATTGACAAATTAAAAAGCGTTATATAATTGCCCAAATGAAGACAATATTATTTTGTTTGCTTTTCCTCACAGGGACTTTGTCCGTATGGGCACAGTCTCAATCACTCACTCTTCCTTTATACGGAGAAGGTGCGCAGGAGACCGTAAACAGTTATATGACAACAACCTTGGCAAACGGAGAGGTGTTACCCTGGTTTCCGATTCCAGAGGTCACTGTCGTGGCCAAAAGAACCTGGTCAAGTGAAGAAGCACGAAGAGAATATCTCCGCTTTAGAAGAAATGTTCTAAAGGTTCTTCCTTATGCGATATATGCGCAAAAAAGATATGATCAGCTAGACAGAGATCTCGCGCTGACTTCGGATAAAAAGGAACATAAAGCATTGGTTGAAAAATGTGAAAGTGACGTAAAACAGATGTTTGACCGAGAAATCAAAAATATGACTATTTCACAAGGCAAAATACTCATTAAATTGATCGATCGTTATACGGGACATACTGGCTATGAAATGGTAAAGGAAATGAAAGGTGGGATTTCCGCTTTTTTCTATCAGGGAGTTGCGAAAATATTCGGTCACAACCTAAAGTCAACTTATGACCCAAAAGAAGACTTTGCCATTGAAAATATCATTAGGGAATTCGAAAAGTCGAGACCTCAACCTGTCATGTGACCAATCAAACCAAAACTAGATGAAAACAGTATACGACTTTGACGCACTTCAGTTTAACGGTAAAAAAAAATCCCTCGCTGACTTTGAAGGTAAAGTTTTACTCATCGTCAATACTGCCAGCCAATGTCTCTTTACCAGACAATTTAAATCGCTCGAAAAACTCTACCAAAAATATAAAGACCAAGGCTTCGAAATTCTGGCATTTCCAGCAAATAACTTTCGTAACCAGGAACCGTTAACCGGCGGTACGCTAGAGACATTCTGCCGGATCAATCAACAGGTGAGTTTCCCTGTTTTTAAGCGTAGCCATGTTATCGGCGAATATACAACACCTCTATACAGTTTTCTGTCGAGCAAAGATCAAAATGGACATATTAACAGTAAACCTTCCTGGAATTTCCACAAATATCTGGTAAACAAAAAAGGAGAGGTCATTGATTTCTATTATCCGACTACTTCGCCATTGTCAAGTAAAATTTGCCGCAATATCGAGCGTCTTTTACAAGAGTAAACTATAAACTGCTTACATTTGCGACAGCTTCCCCACAGCGCAGGCCAAGTCGCATATCGACTTAGGATCAATAACTACGCGGGATTAGTAAAGGCTTTCTGCCAAAACTATCCATCGGTCAATTGGAATGATTTATCATAAAAAGGGAAGCCAATTTAAAGAGAGAAATATTATATGTTAAAATTAGATTTGCTTATCATTGCTGTACATCCAGATGACGCCGAGCTAGGCGCCGGAGGTGTGATGGCAAAATATGTTGCTGAAGGAAAAAAGGTAGGAATTGTTGATTTAACCCAAGGTGAGCTCGGCACACGCGGCACAGCGGAGACCAGAGCACAGGAAGCTAAAGATGCTGCCGAAATATTAGGGCTGGCCGTTAGAGAAAATCTTGGCCTAAGAGATGGTTTCTTTGAAAATGCTGAAAAAGAAAAAATGGCTGTAATAAGGGCCATCCGCAAATACCAACCGGAAATTATCATTACAAATGCCATTACGGATCGTCACCCAGACCACGGAAGAGCCGGACAGATGATCAACGAAGCCTGCTTTCTTGCCGGCTTGAGAAAGGTAGAAACTTTTGATCAGGACAATATTTCTCAGGAGGCCTACCGCCCCCGATTGGTGCTGCAATTTGTACAGGACTATTATATCAAACCTGATGTTGTCATTGATATAACGGATTATTATCACATTAAAGAAAAATCTGTATTAGCTTACAAAACTCAATTTTATACCGGAGAAAATGTAAACCCGGATGAACCACAGACTTATATTTCTAATCCGGATTTCATGGAATCAACTGCTGCTAGAGCGCGAGAATTTGGACGGTACATCCAAGCGAAATATGCGGAAGGGTTTACTTCAAAGAAGATACTTGGCGTTGATGATTTATTTCATCTGAAGTAGAACTTATCTGGTACTATAGTAAAATAAAAGGCGGGATTATTCATGTTTTAACTAGAATCGTCCCGCATAATTCCTGAAACAAAATTTACAAACCGATTTTATGGAAACAATACCAGCGGCATGCTGATTTTACTGGTGTTTATCCCAACAAAACTATCGTCTAGACAATTATCGGGAACACAACCCTCAGAAGAAACTAGACCATTGTTTTTAGCTTCAAAATAAGTCTTCGGCCTTTTCTTTTTATCAGCCGATCTTCTTTGCTTTCTAATAAACTTGACCCGGCGTGGACGTTTCTTAACCTTTTAGGAAATAAATCCTTTTACATACTGTTTTGTGATTTCATTCTGCGGATTCAATAAAACTTGTTCCGTTGGTCCAAACTCAAGAATTTCTCCACCATAGACAAACAAAATATAGTCAGAAACGCGTCGCGCCTGTCGCAATATATGCGTCACCAATACAATGGTATAATCTTTCTTCAATTCAATTAATAATTCCTCAATTTTAGCAGTAGAAAGGGGATCTAATGCAGAGGTCGATTCATCCCCAAGGATAATCTCGGGCTCTACAGCCAAACCTCTTGCAAGACAAAGCCTTTGTTGCTGACCAATGGACAATCCGCTGGCCGAATGTCCAAGTCGATCCTTAACTTCGTCCCATAGAGCCACATTTCGCAATTGCGTCTCTACAATTCTATCCAATTCCTTTTTGCTTCGTGTACCATGTATACGGGGGCCATAAGCCACATTATCATAGATCGACATTGGTAACGGGTAGGGCTTTTGGGATAAGAGGCCCATTTTCTTACGAATATGTGTTACCTCAGCATTTCTACCATAAATATCCTCACCATTAACGAGAACAGAACCCGTTATTTCAACACCCTTGGTATCATCTACCAATCTATTAAGCGTCTTTAAAAGCGTAGTCTTTCCACAACCCGAAGGACCAATAATAGAAGTTACACTATTGTTAGGCAGGGCAAGATTAATGTTTTTGAGTATATGTCGGCCGTCAATATGGACATTAAGATCCTTGATTTCAATGTGTGGATCGCTCAAGGGGTCTGTTATCGACGATTTTTTTGTTTCGATTGAAGGATATGAGTGCATACTACAATAATTAAAATAATGATTGTTAAAACTAAAGCTGAAGCATAAGCGCGACCCTGAACTTCAGGAATAGGACTACTTAACTGAAAAAATATGGCCAATGGCAACGTTGCTGCCGGTTCATCAATATATTTTGGAAGATTATCACTAAAACCAGTTGTCAATAAAACGCCTGCAACATCACCAATAGCACGTCCAAAAGCCAGTAAAATCGCAGTAAGAAGCCCTGTTCGGATGCTCTTTAGCATAACCTTAGCCAATTCCCAGCGTGTCGTCCCTAGCGAAAGAGTGACATTCTTTAGGTCTTCAGGAATGGTTTTGATCAATTCATCCACGGTACGAACCACAATTGGAATGGTCAGCAGTGTCACTGTAATGATACCTCCCAATAGTGATGCTCGAATACCTAAATAAACCATAATCCCAAAACCAACAGCCCCATACACGATAGAAGGTACGCCATACAATACATCAAACAACAGTTTAGAAAGTTGTGTCACTTTTGATTTTGTTCCCAAATAAACATTAAGGTACAACGAAATCGGAATTCCTATAATTGCAGACAAGGCTGTTGCCACACCTGCTAAATAAAGAGAACCCAAAATCGCATTCAAAATCCCACCTTCTTTTCCAATATAAAACCCACCTTTTGGTAACTGACTAACCATCTCCCAACTGAGATAAGGAAGCCCCTTATACAAGATAGTTCCTACGATAAAAAATAGGGAAGCAGTCACAGTTATCCCAGAGAGATGCATAAAACCTTTGGCTACCTTTTCACTCAATAGCCGTCTTTTCGTATTATCCATGCTGAGCTCCTTCCAGTCGTCTCAATATAAGACGAGATATTAAGTTAAAAACAAATATGATTACAAACAGCAGCAACGCGGAGAACATTAATGCAGATTCATAGAGTGGAATTGACATCATTTCCCCAAAATTATTGGCTATTAATGCTGGAATTGGATATCCCGCATCAAATACCGAAGTCGGTACTTTTGCAACATTGCCACAGACCATCAATACCGCAATTGTTTCACCAAAGGCCCTAGATGTTGACAAAACAATTGCAGCCACAATCCCAGGTCTAGCTTTCTTCAGAATAACATGTTTGATGGTGTCCCATTTTGTCGCACCCAAGGATAGCGAAGCCGCTTTTAACTCATAGGGTATCGTTTGAAGCACCTCTACCATAATAGAAATCATAATGGGAAAAATCATCACCGCTAATACAATTCCACCGGCAAGCACAGAATAACCCGATGTAACAACCCCAAAGACGGGAGCTATATACAACTGAATTAAAGGCACAATAAATAACACACCCCAAACACCATAAAGAACCGGTGGTATTGCCGCTAAAATATTGACCAACGGAAACATCATATTCTTTAAGGCATCCGAAGCATATTCAGTCAAATAAACAGCAGTCAGTATACAAAGCGGAATCGCAATAGCAAGAGAAATCAAGGTAACAGCAAGCGTACCTGCAATAAAAGGCAAAAAGCCAAACGACCCTTTCATTGGTGACCAAACCTTGTCGGTTAACAGTTGAAAGATATTACTATATTCAAATAACGGAATCGATTTTATGGTTAAACCAACTGCAATAATCACCACAACTGAAAGTGAAATCAGTAAGAGGAGCAAAGTGGATCGCTTGACCAGTGTATCTTTAACGAGACGAGTATTTAGCATGCTATAACTTATTAAGTTCTTCTTTTATCAGTGTTTCATTTAGTGGGACATAACCATTTTCAAGGAGTTGCGATTGCGCCTGTTTCTGGAGCACAAAAGAAATAAACTCCTTCAACAGAAGGGATTCGGTTTTATTACGCGTTACAAAGGTTAATTCTCTTGAAGGTGGAGCAGGATATTTCACCGTAGCAACGGCCTCAGTCAAATTAGATAGTGTACCATAAAACTGCTCATCATCTTCAACATGTCCATTTTTATTCAGATCCAAAGGAACAACAGCAATACGGTCAAAGACCTTGTTAGTTTTTAGATTATAAACGTAGTTAATGTTATTGAATCCAATCCCATTGATATCATCCTTAATAGCTTGGGCAATCCCGGGGTCACCAAAAATGCCAATACCTTGCAGATCTTCCTGCTTATGACCAAAAAATTTGGCCCATGTTTCAGCTGCTCCAGCGGCATCGGAACGCACATACACGTTGATAGGATCCGCTGTAAACTGAGAATCGATCTCTTTCCAGGTCTTAAACTTTCGATTCACAAAAATATTCAGCAATTCTTCGCGACTCAAACCACGCTTCAAAATAGCAGGATAATTAGGGTTCTCAGGATTAATTGTACAGATAACAGCATCTTTTGCAACAATAATCGGAACAGCTCCTTTTTTTATTTCTTGCTCATGCAGATCTCTCGACACCATCCCGATATCAACCATCCCTGTAAGAACATCTGCAATCCCTTTTCCAGCACCTCCAGCTGAAATATTGAAGCGAACATTCGGGTGTATTTTTTTAAAATCTTCACTCCAAACCACTGCCAAAGGATAAAGGGCAAATGCACCGGACAAAGAAATATTCCCTTCAAAACCATGTTCCTTGCTGTAACCATTTTTAACTTTCGGCGCACAGGAAGTCATTTTAAATACGATTACACAGCTTAAAATCAGAACTATAAAACACTTTCTCATCATTACACCTAAAAGTCTACAGGTTTTGTATATTAAATTTTATAGGGCAAATATATATTAATTTGGTAGATATTATAGAATATTAAAAAAATATTTTTACATTTGACCTCGAGAAAAGAATACTAAATCAATAGATTTTATTTGTTATATGCAAAGCTTCCGCACAGAATTAGAAAACCCAATCGTGGAAAAGGAAATTATCGAACTTGAAAAAAAGATTCGATTGTTCCATGAGGGCAAAATTGCCGACGAGAAATTTAGATCGTTGCGTTTGGCTAGGGGGGTATATGGACAAAGACAACCTGGAGTTCAAATGGTTCGTATAAAACTTCCATTTGGAAAGGTTACGTTTAAGCAATTGAACAAAATTGCAGCGATATCAGACGAATACGCAAGCCGCAACCTGCACCTGACCACACGTCAAGATATACAGATTCATTACGTTAGTCTTGACCGTACACCAGAACTTTGGTCCAAATTAGCTGAAGACGATATTACATTACGTGAAGCTTGTGGGAATACAGTCCGTAATGTCACCGCGTCTCCAAGTTCAGGAATCGATCCAAAGGAGCCTTTTGATGTTTCGCCATATGCTCAGGCAACTTTTGAATATTTTTTGCGCAATCCAGTATGTGCGGAAATGGGAAGAAAATTCAAAATGTCATTTTCTGCCAGTGATGAAGACACTGCATTTTCCTATATTCATGACCTTGGTTTTATTCCAAAACTAAAAGTTGTCAATGGTGTGGAAACGAGGGGTTTTAAAGTGCTATTGGGTGGGGGATTGGGATCTCAGCCTTTCTTAGCATCAGTAACAAGTGAGTTTCTACCAGAAGATGAACTGATCCCTTATATAGAAGCTACACTTCGTGTCTTTGATCGTTATGGTGAAAGAAATAACCGCAATAAAGCTCGATTCAAATACCTTATTCAGAAATTAGGGTTGGAAGAAGTGCTAAATTTAATTGAAGCCGAAAAAATTGCGACGAAGGTGAAAAGCTATCCGATCGACCGAACCAAAATCGAACAGCCATTACCACCAGATGACAGCCGGCTATCTACTATTGATCTAGATAGCGATTTAAACTATCAGGTCTGGAAGGGCACCAATACATTCGCGCAAAAACAAGATGGATATTATGGTGTTTATGTGCGGGTATCCACGGGGGATATTGGTACAGATAAATCTCGCGCGTTGGTTGCTGGTCTGAACAATTTGGTCGCTGACGATATCCGTATCACGCAAAACCAAAGCTTACTGCTAAAATACGCAACAGAAAAGTCACTGCCACATATCTATCAATTACTTAAATCTTTGGATCTAGCTCAGGTCGGTTTTGATAGTACAGCAGATGTAACAACTTGCCCTGGTACGGACACCTGCAATCTAGGTATCTCAAACAGTACCGAAATGGCTCGGGTTATTGAATCTTATATCGCTGAATTTCACCAAGATTTTGTCTTTAATCGTGATTTAAAAATCAAAATTTCTGGTTGTATGAATTCTTGCGGGCAACATGGTCTGGCACATATTGGCTTTCATGGTAGTTCCGTCAAAGCGGAGGGCAAAGTGGTTCCTGCAGCACAAGTTATGCTTGGCGGTGGAACAATTGGCAATGGTGAAGGGCGTGTTGCAGAGCGTATTATCAAAGTACCAACAAAAAGAGTTCTACATGTTGTCGAATGGGTGCTAAATGATTATAAAAAAAATGCGGAAGCAAATGAAAATTTCCATGCTTACTACGACAGACAAAGTAAGAATTACTTTTATAATCTTTTAAAACCGCTATCGGATCTGACCAATCTTGCTGAAGACGAATTTGTCGACTGGGGGCATGAAGGAACGTTCCAAACGGCAATCGGGGTTGGCGAGTGTGCGGGTGTCGTTATTGACTTGGTTGCTACGTTGATCTATGAGGCGGAAGAAAAGTTACAATGGGCAAATGAAACATTTCAAGAATCCAAATTCTCTGATGCAATTTATCATGCCTATAATGCCTTTGTACAAGCAGCAAAAGCCCTATTATTGGATAAGGGAGTTAGCGCAAGTACACAAAATATCGTAATCAACGAATTCCAAACGCATTTTGTGGAAACAGGTGAATATAATTTTGACCAAACGTTTCCGGAATTAGTCTTACAGATGAGTAAAAATGAACCAACGGAGCATTTTGCAATTAACTATCTTCAGGAAGCAACGAAGTTTATCAATGAAGTCTATCAACGCAAAAATTTAAAACCAGTATTGGTATAGGAGGGAATAGGTATGTCAATAAAAGCAAAAGTAACATTGGTAGGAGCAGGTCCGGGTGACCCGGATCTGATCAGCCTAAAGGGCATCAAAGCAATAGAAAAAGCAGATGTCATTTTATACGATGCCTTGGTGAATGAAGAATTACTGGATTACGCACAGGCTGAATGCATCAAGATATATGTTGGAAAACGAGCAGAACAACTCTCTACTTCACAGGATGAAATTAATCGCCTTTTGGTTGATTATGCCTTAAACTATGGCCATGTGGTCCGTCTAAAAGGTGGTGATCCATTTGTTTTTGGTCGTGGTGGAGAAGAAATTGATTACGTACAACAATACGGTATTGAAACTGCAGTTGTACCGGGTATTTCCTCCGCAATTGGGCTTACCGGACTACAACAACTTCCATTAACTTACCGGGGAATCAGTGAGAGCTTTTGGGTCATCACAGGCTCCAAATCGGATGGCTCACTATCAACAGATCTTTATCTGGCGGCAGAATCCAAGGCCACCGTCGTTGTCTTGATGGGCTATGGAAAATTGGCAGAGATCGTGGAAATTTACCGTCAAAGAAATCTTCACAATTTACCAATAGCCTTGATTCAAAATGGTTCATTGCCTAATGAAAAGGTTGTACTGGGTACTATCGATAATATTCTTGATGAATCAACTGAGAAAAGGGTCGGTGTACCAGCGATTATTGTAATCGGCGAGGTCGTTGCCAAGCATCGTTCATTCCAGAACATTAAAGAAAAAGCTTTAGCTTTATAGATATGAACCAGCTATTTCCAATATTCGTCAAACTAAATCAAATTGACACCTTACTTGTTGGAGGCGGGAAAGTTGCATTGGAAAAATTTCAGGCTTTAATTTCCAATGATCAGAAATTAAGACTCACCATTGTGACTAGGGAAATCATCCCAGAATTTGAGGAACTATTGCAAAATTACGCACAAATTCAGCTCTACATTCGCCCATTTACACCAGATGACCTTACCGACAAACAACTTGTCATTGCAGCAACCAATAACATAGAGCTTAACGAGCAGTTGCGTAATCTAACAACGCAAAATAACATCCTATTTAATGCTGCGGACAAACCCGACTTATGCGACTTCTATCTGGGATCCATTGTAAAAAAAGGCGACCTGAAAATAGCCATTTCCACCAATGGTAAATCACCAACAATTGCCAAAAGGGTGAAAGAACTATTAAATGACCTGCTACCTGAGGAAATTGACGAAACACTGTCACTCATGAGTACTTATCGAGAGCAGCTTAGAGGAGATTTCGAATACAAAGTAAAGCAGTTGAACGAGCATACCAAAAATATATTACGTTATGAACGTTAAGAAAATTAAAGAAATTATTGGCGAAAAAAAAGGAGTGGAGCTCTTACAAACAATAGCATCACTATTTCCTAATGAGGTAGTTTTTTCGACCTCTTTCGGTATTGAGGATCAAGTAATCACGGAATGGATCGGTAAAAATAGTATCAATATCGAAATATTCACGCTGGATACTGGACGACTGTTCAAAGAAACCTATTCCCTGTGGAGCCGTACCTTGGAGCGTTATCAATTGCACATCAAAACCTATACTGCTGATACAACATTGTTGGAAGATTTTATCAGCAGAAAAGGCCCAAATTCCTTCTATGAGTCGGTTGAGAATCGGAAGGAATGTTGTAGGATAAGGAAAATTGAACCTTTACAACGTGCGATTAAAGGAAAAAAAATTTGGGTAACGGGCATCCGATCAGATCAATCCATCAATCGCCACGATATGGACTTTATCGAATACGATGAAGCAAACCAAATCATCAAAATCCATCCTTTATTTGACTGGACTTTTGAGGAAGTAAAAAAGTATTGTAAAGAACAATATATCCCTTACAATGTGCTGCACGACAAGGGTTTCCCAAGTATCGGTTGTCAACCTTGTACAAGAGCGGTACAAGAAGGAGAGGACTTCCGCGCTGGTAGATGGTGGTGGGAAGATCAAAGTAAAAAAGAATGTGGTTTGCACGGTGTTTAATCATAAAATAGCGAAGCAGAAACCCAAATTCATTAAATCAAATTTTATTATTTCAGAGAATGGACTATTTAGATCATTTAGAAGCGGAAGCAATATATATTTTAAGAGAGGTAGCCGGACAATTTGAAAAACCAGCGCTATTATTCTCTGGTGGTAAGGACTCGATTACACTTGTTCACTTGGCAAAAAAAGCATTTAGACCGGGTAAATTTCCTTTCCCATTAGTTCACATTGACACTGGTCACAATTTTCCCGAAACAATCACTTTCAGGGATTCTCTGATTGAAGATATAGGAGAAAAACTTATTGTTGGTTATGTTCAAGACAGCATTGATCAAGGGAAAGTTGTTGAACAAAAGGGAAAAAATGCAAGTCGAAATGCCTTGCAGACGGTTACCTTACTCGATACAATCTCAAAACATGGTTTTGACGCTTGTATCGGTGGCGCACGTAGGGACGAAGAAAAAGCCCGTGCCAAGGAAAGAATCTTCTCAGTGCGTGACGAATTTGGACAATGGGATCCCAAACGCCAAAGACCCGAGCTGTGGAGCATCTTTAATGGCAAAATAAATAAAGGTGAAAATGTACGCGTGTTTCCCATTTCAAACTGGACCGAGCTCGATGTTTGGAATTATATTAAACGCGAACAGATCGCATTGCCATCTATCTATTTCAGCCATGAACGGGAGGTTATTACCCGAAATGGGCAATTGATGGCTGCAGCCTCATTCTTAAATATCGATGCAGAGGATAATATAGAACGTAAATCTGTACGTTTCAGAACTGTGGGTGACATGACTTGTACAGCAGCGGTAGATTCAACGGCAACTGAGCTAGATGATATTATCGCTGAGATCAAGGCCTCAACGGTAAGTGAACGTGGCGCCAGAATGGACGATAAGGTATCGGAAGCAGCTATGGAAGAACGCAAAAAACAAGGATACTTTTAATTCAAATCAAATACCTGATATTGACAACAATGAATATATTGAAATTTATAACGGCCGGTTCTGTAGATGATGGTAAAAGTACCTTGATTGGCCGATTACTATACGATACAAACTCCATTTTGGATGACCAATTGGAAGCTATACAACGTGCCAACCGTAAAAATGACGACGGAACAGTAGACTTGGCCATATTGACTGATGGACTTAAAGCTGAACGCGAACAAGGGATAACAATCGACGTAGCATATAAATATTTTCAGACCGAACACCGAAAATATATTATAGCCGATGCTCCAGGACATATCCAATACACCAGAAACATGGTAACTGGCGCGTCCAATTCGGATCTTATAATCATTTTGGTTGACGCACGTAAAGGTGTAATAGAGCAAACAAAACGCCATTCTTTCATTGCTAAATTATTGGCCATGAAACAAGTTTTGGTTTGCATAAACAAGATGGATATGGTCGATTATAGCGCTTCTATTTTCGAACAGATCAAAGCCGATTATTTAACTTTAGCGACCAATCTCGGACTTAAGGATATTGATTTCATACCAGTTTCAGCCTTAAAAGGAGACAATATTGTCCATAAGTCCGAAAGAATGAGTTGGTATGCAGGCGAATCTTTATTGGATTACCTAGAAAATGTGGAAATTCACGAACAGGAAGCAGCCAGCTGGCGGTTTCCCGTCCAATGGGTTGTAAGACCGCAAACAGATGATTTGCACGATTATAGAGGTTATGCAGGCCGCGTACTAGGAGAGGGATTAACGGTTGGTGACCAGGTTATTGTTTATCCAGCAGAAACATATAGTACAATTCAAGCGATTGAATTAAACGGACAACAACTTCAACGGGCTGAAAACGGACAATCTGTTATTGTACACCTCAGTGATGATGTTGATATTAGTCGTGGCGATACCATTACGAGTGTAGAACATCCACCAAAGTTTGAGCGTAATATTCAAGCAAATTTATGTTGGTTCGACAATAAACCTTTGGATACAACACAAGTGTATCTTGTCCAAAGTCACAGTAAATTAACCAAAGTTAAGATCGTAGATGTGTTGTATAAATTTGATATCAATACACAGGAAAAAATATACCACGACCCGATCAAACTAAATGATATTGGTCGAATAACCCTTAAATCTGCAGAGAATCTAGTATTTGATTTACAGCAGGAAAATGCCGCAAATTCTCAAGCCATTGTTATTGATCCGCGGACAAATTTAACAGTCGGCGCATTGATGATCCAAGCTGTCGACTAACAAAGACGATTAATCGTAAATATTCAACCTAAATATTTTTTAAGGAACTCAGACAATGTTTGGGTTCCTTTTATATTTACTGTAGTACAAAAGCAGAGACAATTATTACAACCAACATCCCAGTATTCGGCTTATTATTAAAAACTGTTGATTTACAAAAATACTATTGAATCAATATAAAAGGAGAGTATTCAAAACATCTATTTAACATAATATAAATTATAAATAACTAATATACAAAAAGGATTTAGGCCTCCGAGTTAAAACTAAGCTAAAATATTTGCCAAATAATCATAAAAAAGCGTTAGATGTTAGATATTTTATAATTATTAGCTCTATTTCAATCTATTTTATCAAAACAGAATCATTTTCGTTTTTCAATAATAAAAATCGAACAAAATACAGTCAATTTATCACTACACACACATTTCACCAATGAATCGTCTATTTTAAACGAAAAATATAAAATATGAAATTTCATTAAAACAGATTAATATTTGTAAATAATTAACAAATATTGGTTTTTCATTAAAAAATACATAAATTAGTGCCAGCCAAAGGGAAATTTTACTAATTAAAACATGTCAAAAAATTTTAACGAGTTCATCTCAATCGTTGAGAAACGCAATCCAAATGAACCAGAATTCTTACAAGCTGTAAAAGAAGTTACCGAGGATTTATTTCCTTATATTACCGAAAACCATCCTGAATTTTTCGACCAAAAGATTCTTGAAAGACTGACTGAACCAGAGCGGATTATATCCTTCCGTGTAACCTGGTTGGATGATAACCATCAGGTACAGGTAAATCGTGGTTATCGTGTTCAAATGAACAGTTCAATCGGTCCATATAAAGGCGGTCTCCGCTTCGCTCCTTCTGTTAATCAAAGTATTTTAAAATTCCTCGCTTTTGAGCAAGTATTTAAAAACAGCTTAACAGGACTGCCAATTGGTGGTGGTAAAGGAGGCTCTGATTTTGACCCTAAAGGTAAATCAGATAATGAAATTATGCGTTTTTGTCAAAGCTTTATGACTGAACTTTATCGTCATATTGGTGCAGATACAGATGTTCCTGCAGGAGATATTGGCGTTGGTGGACGTGAAATAGGTTTCCTATTTGGTCAATTTAAGCGACTTCAAAACAATTTTACAGGTGTTCTAACAGGTAAAGGTGAATTATGGGGTGGATCATATATTCGTCCTGAAGCTACTGGCTATGGGCTTCTATATTTTGTTGACTGTATATTTAAATATCAAGGAAAATCTTTACAAGGTCAAGTAGCGACAGTATCTGGTGCTGGCAACGTAGCCTTTTACGCTGTTGAAAAAGCCGTTCAACTTGGTGCCAAAGTGATTACAGTTTCAAATAGCTTGGGTACACTTTATGATCCTGATGGTTTTGATGCCGAAAAAATGGCATTTGGGGCTACCTTGGGAAGAAACCTCGATCAATACCCTGCACGTTATCCGAATGCCCAGTTCTTACCTGGTCAAAAGCCTTGGCAATTTAAATGTGATATCGCATTGCCATGTGCAACACAAAATGAATTAGAAGAATCGGATGCTAAAGCGCTTGTAGCAAATGGTTGTATCTGCGTAGCTGAGGGTGCCAATATGCCTTCTACTGCAGAAGCTATTAAAGTTTTTCTAGACGCAAAAATCAGTTTTGCACCCGGTAAAGCCGCGAATGCTGGAGGTGTTGCTGTCAGCGGTTTAGAAATGTCTCAAAACTCAATCCGGACACAATGGTGTACAGAAGAAGTTGACAATCGCTTAAAAATTATTATGGAAAGCATTCACGAAACTTGTTTGAAATATGGCCAAGACAGTGGATTCGTTAATTATTTGAAAGGTGCCAATATTGGTGGTTTCATAAAAGTCGCTAACGCGATGAAAGCACAAGGTATCGTATAACACGCCTTTTTCTAATCATATCATAATCCTGAGCGCTCAAATGCATTGCATTTGGGCGTTTTTTTATATTTTTATGCTAATTTTAAAAAACACGAAATTTACATGAGATTAATAGCTGAACTCCCCCATCCCGATTGCAAGATTTCAATTTTTGGTATGAATCAAAAATTCATTATTAAATTTGAGCAAGGAAACTTAGAACAATCCTATAAAATTGCAGAAATGGATATAATTGGCGGTGTAAATGGGGTATTTGATTTACTCGACGAAGAATTTCTAAAGAGTGTGATCAATCAATTCGCTTCGATGCGCCAATCTTTTAACAATGCTTATAGTAGATACGAATAAAAAATCTATGCTGAACTATATCTATTTTGTGGCATTTTGGGCCTGTCAAATTATTTCATCTATCCTATTTAAACTTGGCGGGGTACATCCGAAGTATAAATGGACAACTTTAATTATTGGAAACATTATTCTTTTATCAGCAAGTTGGTTTCTTGTACAGTTATTTAAAAATGTCTCTCAACCCATCGTAATTGCCTTATGTTCTGGCGGTACGTTTTTGACCGTCCAGTTGGCGATGGCGCTATATTTTAAAAGTTCATTGAGCTGGCAGCAAGTACTGGGTATGTTTGTCATTATTTCAGGCATGGTTTTGATTACTTTTGGAGGTAAAGAAACAACCTAAGCTATGCTGAAATTAGTTATAGATGTGTTTATTTGTTATAGTAAAACTCATCTATAACTAATGAACCTGCCAATTGTTGGTTAAAACGATCTAGATCGGTCATTTTGCCAGAAATATCATACATTACCTCCAACTTACCATTGATCTTTTCAATAACACGTCTAGTAGCTTTAATCTTAAAATCCAATGCCAATTGTTCAAACTCATGTAAGTGATAAAACTCATTGGAACTAAATTTCACGTGTAGAGAACGGATTAGGTAATAACGAGCCAGAAGAATTTCTATCCGCTGAAAAAGCGCGAGTATTACCACCATAAAGACAGCAAAGGAAATGGCATAAACCAGTTGCCCCAATCCGGCAAACATTCCAATACCAGCTGTCGCCCAAATAACGGCCGCCGTTGTGAGACCACTGACCGATAGCTTGCCTTTAAAGATCACACCAGCGCCAATAAAGCCTATACCAGTCACAATATTTGCAGCTACGCGATCCGTACTATTTCCAATAAACAAACAGGAGACAATAGTAAACATCGCCGAACCGAAACAAATAAGTACTACCGTTCGAAATCCAGCAGATTTATTCCTATACTCACGTTCAAAACCAATTAAACTGCCACACAGAATTGAAGTGATCGCGTTTAACAAAGGCTCACTAGTCAAAAAGTTAATAATATTCTCCATACTAAACTTTGCAGAAAGATGAAACATGGAACTCCAAACATTCGCAGCTCCATGCAATATAGGCTATAGATAAGCGTATGTTATACCATCGCCCCCACGATCTTGATGCTCGTCCTCAAAACGGCTTACATGGCTATATTTACGGAGGTAGTCGCGAATAAATTTGCGCAAAATACCATCACCTTTACCATGAATAATTTTTAACGATGGGTAACCTATCATGACGGCCCGATCCAGAACACGTTCTAATTCATTCAGTGCGTCTTCTGTGCGCATGCCTCTTAAATCAAGTTCTGGTTTAAAATCAGCAACACTACCAGAAGACAGTGATTTTGACAGGCTTTTTGCGGACTTCTTCCCTTCCCGACCTTCGAGTTTAACGACATTCTTTCGCTTTTGAACAGTACGCAATTCACCCATGGCAAGAATAAGGTTGTTCTTTGCAATTTCGACAATCTGCGCTTCAGCACCATTATCAATAATCTGCACCCAATCCCCAATATTTAATACAGTGGATTCAGGTGTTTTCTCTTTGACGATTTGCTTTGCTGGTTTTTGCTCTTTGGGGAGAACAGCTTGAAGTGCCTGATCCAAATTGCTGCGCAACTCACGTGTTTTCTCTTTATCCGCTTTTGCAGATTTGATCTGTGCTACGGTATTTTCGATTAACTTATTCGAACTTTTAATAATCTGCTGCGCTTCCTCTTTCGCCTTCTTCAAAATCACGCGCTTATTTTCTTCCAAATAACTTTGCAATTCCAAATACTCCGATTTAATCGACTCCAGTTCCTTCTCGCGCTTATTAATAGCAATTTTTGTATCAAACACCTCTTTCTTCTCTCGTTCAAGATCGATCAATAGTGTATCTACTTTCTTCTGCTGAACACCAATTTTACTTTTAGCAGATTCCAGAATATCCTTACCTAATCCTATTTTCTGCGCGATTTCGAAAGCATAAGAGCTTCCTGGCTTGCCAATTTGAAGGATATACATCGGTTTCATTTCGCGATTGTCAAATAACATTGAAGCATTTTCCAAACCCGTCGTGTTACTAGCAAAAACTTTAAGATTTGAATAGTGTGTTGTCACAACTCCCCTAATTTGCTTTTTGCTAAGTGATTCCAATACAGCCTCAGCAATAGGTCCTCCAAACAAAGGGTCAGTACCCGTTCCAAACTCATCGATCAGTACCAAAGTACGCCCGTTTGCAAATTCCGTGAAATATTTCATCTTGGACAGATGCGCGCTGTATGTACTTAAATCACTTTCAATGGATTGATCGTCGCCTATATCTGCAAATATTTGCTTAAAAACACCGACTTTACTTGTCGGTTCCGCTGGTATTAATAAGCCCGATTGCACCATGATTTGCAACAGGCCAACCGTTTTCATACATACAGATTTCCCTCCTGCATTCGGTCCTGAGACAACAATAATGCGTTGAATATTATCGATTTGAATATTCAACGGAACAACAGTATGATGCTGATTCAGCAATAGAAGCGGGTGTCGACCATTGACCAAATTAATCTCGGCCTCCTTCGATAACTCCGGCATCTCCGCCTCAATATCCAAAGCAAAAAGTGCTTTCGCACGCACAAAATCTACTTTGGTCAATAGGCTATGATAGGAAAGCAATAGCGGAATATGTGGTCGGACCTTGTCCGTTAGCTCCACTAAAATACGGATGACCTCACGTCTACGTTCAAACTCTAAATCCCTAATCTTATTATTTAACTGAAATACTTCTTCAGGTTCTATATAAGCTGTTTGTCCTGTAGCTGATTCATCATGAATCAAACCTTTGAGCTTTCTTTTATTTTCCGCAAGAATAGGAATACAGAGCCTTCCATCCCGTATCGTCAGATTCCCGTCCGCTGTCCAGCCACTGTCCTGTGCGCTCTTAAAGATACTATTGATACGTTTAAGTACCTCCTGTTCCGCTCGTTGAATCTGTTGGGTTATTTCCAACAATAATCGAGAAGCATTATTTTTAAGCTTTCCACGTTCATCAATGATCATTTCAATATCGCGAATAATTCCCTTCTCGATCGGTAAATGTTCAAATAATACCTCTAGATTGGGATAGAGTCCCTCCCGTTCATTAAAATAACGAATAATCGCGTAGACAGTCTTGAGGGATAATAATACCCGAAAGAATTCATCCTCGAATAAAAATGTCCCCTCTACCCGAGCTTTCTCAATAATAGATCGAAGCGGAAAGAAATTTTCAACCGGAAATGCGCCATCATTCAATAGAAGATCCTTAAACTCGCTGGTTTGTCTTAGAAACCGGTCGATTTGGTCAAACCGAGTTTGAGGTTGAATTTTTTCAACCAACTCACGCCCCGACTCGCTTAGGCATTTTTGTTTTATTTTATCTTTTATCTCGGAAAACCCGAGTTTATCAATTGCATTTATTGGATATACCATAGAAATTATATTCTTTGATGGTTAAAGTTTCGTCGGCGGCTTGATATGCTGCGGCGGCGTAAGAATTGGTCTTTTTTCCAATTCATTTGTTGGTAATTGTGGCTCCACATGCTTTTGTGTCACAACAGTATCCTTGACTGAAGTACCAGGTGTTTTCAGTTGGGAAGCTGTATCTTTCTGTGGAGAAGGTGATTCAATTGGTAAATTTGAATTACCGACCGACAACTGGTTCATGAGATAGCCATTCAAGCTTATACCAGTCTTTGTTTGAACACTGGTATTAAACAAGGAAGAAGCTTCCCTAAAGTTGAATTTCGTCTTATTTGGCAGATAATGGATAAGTGCTGCAATTCGTTCCTGATAAGCCTGTTGTGCACGCATAACACGATTGGTACTATCTTGAAGACGCATATTCTGGATTGAATCACGCGTTCGAATTGAATCTTGTTTTTTCCGTTCTATATCTGCATAAATCTTATTTTCCTTCGTTAAATTATCCTCCACTTTTTTATAAATCGCAGACATTACTTCAGCATCCTTACCATAATAGTCTAAGTTCTTTCGAAAAGAAATCGAATCCAATCCATATTTATCAAAGGTCACTTGATACAAAGGCAACATCACTTTACGTGCACTATCAATGGGTAAAATATTAAGATAAGAGTCTGTCAGCTGAATTTCTGTCAAGGCATCCACAAACTTACTTTGAGAGATAATATCTTTCTCCCCAGTTCCGACACAAGAACCAAATAAAAAAATCACTGCAAGTAGATTCAGTATTAATCGTAGCATTTCGTAGTTTTGTACAAATTTACAAAAAGCACCGACATTTGGCACTTTTTACATCATCAAAACTATATCGGAAATGAGTATTGCTAGTAATTTAGAAACGTTAAGATTGGAAACCGAGGCTGTTGGGGTACAACTTGTAGCAGTTTCAAAAACAAAATCCAATTCGGACATTATGGAAGCCTATGAGGCAGGACAACGTATCTTTGGTGAGAATCATGTTCAAGAATTAGTAGAGAAAGCAGCGCTTTTACCTAAAGATATTCAGTGGCATATGATTGGCCACCTTCAAACAAATAAGGTTAAATATATTACACCATTCATCAGCTTAATTGCGTCAGTTGATTCATTAAAATTATTAAAGGAGATTAACAAACATGCTCAGAAAGCGAAGCGTACAATCGACTGTTTGTTGCAAGTATATATTGCAGAAGAAGAAACAAAATTTGGTTTCGACCATGCCGAGCTAGTTGAGCTTCTTCGCGACGACGAGTTTCTCGAATTAAAAAATATTCGAATTTGTGGCTTAATGGGCATAGCATCCAATACGGATAAAGAAAAAGTCATTAAGGCTGAATTCTATGAGTTAAAAATGTTATTCGATGGAATTAAGACAAGTTTTTACCGGAAAGAAGAATATTTCTGTATTCTCTCCATGGGGATGTCTTCAGACTATAAGCTGGCGATTGAAGAAGGTTCAACAATGGTACGCATCGGAAGCACAATATTTGGTAAAAGAGTAATTAAGCACTTCAAAAACAATGATTAAAGCAACCATACGAGAGGCTATCGACAATGATTGCCCACAAATGCTTGAGCTGATTAAAGAATTGGCTATTTTTGAAAAAGCACCAGACGAAGTCACAGTATCACTTGAAGAATTTAAAGATGCAGGCTTTGGAAAGAATTCCGTTTGGGGCGCATTCGTTGCTGAAGTGGATGGCGAAATTGTCGGAATTTCATTATATTATGTCCGATATTCAACGTGGAAAGGCAGAAGACTCTATTTGGAGGATCTGATTGTCACCGAAAGCATGCGAGGTTTAGGGATAGGAAAACTGCTTTTTGATAAAACTTTAGCTTACGGCAAACAATGTGGATTCCATGGCATGGTATGGCAAGTCCTCGATTGGAATGAACCCGCTATAAAGTTTTATGAAAAATATAAAGCAAACTTTGATGCCGAATGGATCAATGTGTCAATCACTTATTAAATAACGGAGATAATCTATTCAATGCGATTTTACTTTTCTTTAATAATATTAGTTATCAGCTGTTTGCTATCTGCTTGCGATGACCACAAAAAGGCCGCTATAGCGGCACAGCTCACGGACACACTCTCCTATAGTCAAAAAAGCATAGATGAGCATAGCAATTATTTTCTTAAAGAAGATGATCGATTGGACACAACGTATTTTCGCGCAAAATACCCTGTTTTTCAAGAAGATAAAATTAATGAACTTATCACCAATATTGTTCATCTCGAAGGCGACACAAGTATGCAGGAGGCCGCCCATCGTTTTATTAATTCTTACAATGAATATGTGGAGGATAATAACGGCAAATCCACTGCAACCTGGAACCGGGATCTACAGGTCGATGTGATCGCCAATACTCCTGTTTTTTTGGGACTAAGAACAAAGCAGGACGAATACACGGGCGGTGCACATGGGGACCACTTCACCCTCTATTCAAACTTCGATAGACAGTCAAACAAACAGATTATGATTGATGACATTATTCAGAAAGAGAATAAAGATAAATTTGTCAAAATCGCTGAGCAATATTTCCGCAAACAAGAAGGGTTAAGCGCGGACGATTCTTTAAGTGGAAAGTATTTTTTTGAAGATGGTAGGTTTTCGCTCGCAGATAATTTTACGTTTGAAAAGGACGATATTCTATTTTATTATAACGTGTATGAGATCAAATCCTATGCAGAGGGAAATACAGAATTACGTATTCCCTACACGACATTCAAACATTTGATTTCTGACAAAGGATTACATTATATCAATAGTATCAATTAGCAATCAACTAAACTAATAAATAAATGCAGGTTTTTAAATTTGGGGGCGCATCAGTAAAGGATGCAGAAAGTGTCAGAAATTCAGCGCGGATTATTTCAAAATACAAGGGCGAAGCCTTGTTAGTTGTCATATCAGCGATGGGAAAGACAACAAACCTTCTAGAAAAATTGACCAAAGAATATTTTAACAATACTGGCAACCAATTTCAGACATTGGAAGAGGCCAAAGAATTTCACTTTCATATTCTTCGAGAATTATTTCCTGACGCTGAACACCCTATATTTGACGAGATTTCTAACTGCTTTGTGGAGATCGAGTGGATTTTAGAGGAGGAACCTCAAGATTCATATGATTATCTTTTCGATCAAATTGTATCGATGGGTGAACTTATCTCGACAAAGATTGTGGCAGCTTATGTTGCTTTTATTGGTGAAAAGGTAAAATGGCTCGATGCGCGTGATTATATATTCACAGACAATACGTATCGCGAAGCAGTTGTAGACTGGAATAAAACTGAAGAAAAAATTCGCACGGAGTTGCCTGCAATACTTGACGAATATATCGTGATTACGCAAGGTTTTTTGGGATCTACCTCTGAAAATTTCACAACTACTTTGGGTCGTGAAGGCTCCGATTATTCGGCTGCGATCTTTGCTTCTTGTTTGAATGCTGAAAATGTAACGATTTGGAAGGATGTTCCTGGTGTACTTAATGCCGATCCAAAATGGTTTGAGAAAACCGAGCTAATTCCCGAGTTATCCTATACAGATGCCATCGAACTCACTTATTATGGTGCCACGGTCATTCACCCTAAAACCATCAAACCATTACAGAATAAGAAAATCGCATTGAACGTACGTTCCTTTGTCGACCCCGATTCTCCGGGTACTATGATAAAAAGTACGAATCAAACATTACCTGTCCCTTCTTTCATATTCAAGGTAAATCAAATTTTTATTTCAATCTCTCCAAGGGACTTTTCTTTTATCGTGGAAGATAATTTAAGAGATATCTTCAATCTATTCTACGAGCATCGTATCAAAATCAATATGATGCACAACACAGCTATCAATTTCACCGTTGCAGTAGATGATACAGGAAAAAATCTGGTGGACTTAATCAATGAGCTGGAGCAAAGGTTCAAAGTCAAACATGAATCCGGACTCGAACTTATTACAATTCGTTATTACAATCAAGAAACAATTGATCGCGTTTTGGTTGATAAGCAAGTTATTAGTGAATTAAAGGATACATATACCTGTCAGCTTCTCGTAAAGAAAATATAAATGAATACATTGATCCTTCAAGAGGAGATTCAACAGTTTTTAGATAAAAACGCACTTGAGTCCCCTACTAAAATTGCATTAAAAAAATCTCCTTTTGAAGGAATATTGTCTTCCGAGCTTGCCGCACAACTCGACGGAAGACAACGGGCGAGCGCAAAAATTCCCTTATGGGCGGAAACGCCAGGGATCTATTTTCCTGCCAAGCTTAACTTGGAGCAATGTTCTTCGGAAACAACGGCAGTATTCAAAAGTTCACTGATTAAAAAAGGTACACGCTTGATTGATGCCACCAGTGGCTTTGGGGTAGATAGCTTTTACTTCTCAAAACAGGCTGCACAGGTTACGTCTTGCGAACTAAATCCTGATTTGGCAGCGATCACAAAACATAATGCCGCTGTATTGAAAGCAGATAACCTTCAGATCATTGCCGCTAACGGTGTTGATTACATTCTCAATGATCCAATCAAACAATTTGATTACATCTATTTAGATCCTTCGAGAAGAATTCAAAACAAAAAAGTCTTTTTATTGGATGAATGTGAACCTAATTTAGTGCAATTGCAGGATGACTTTTTTCAACGCAGCAACACCATCATTAGCAAACTTGCACCACTATTGGATATCTCTTCTGCCATACAACAGCTTAGACATGTAAAAGATGTTTATGTTGTATCCTCACAAAATGACTGCAAAGAGCTTATTTTCGTGCAAGAAAAAGATTATGAAGGTGACGCCGTCGTTCATGCCATCAGATTATATCACGGACAGCAACAAGTTATCTCCTTCACCTATGAAAGTGAGCGCGCTCTCGTCAATGAATATAGCGAACCACTATCCTATTTATATGAACCAGATGTTGCTCTCTCCAAAGCCGGGGCCTTTAAAACGGTTGGCCAATTATTTAACATCAAAAAACTTCATAAAAACACGCATCTCTACACTTCCGATCAAAAGATCGAAAACTTTCCTGGTAAAACATTCATCGTAAAACAGGTAGAATCCTTTTCTGATTTCAAGAAAAACAAGAAATCATTGCAATCAGGGATAATTGCCAAAAATTTCCCGCTCAAAACAGAAGAGATTAAAAAGAAATTTAAAATCAAGGACGTTGGGAACTCCTTTTCTTTTTTTACGACAACCCTAAATGATCAATTTAGTGTCATACATACACAGCGAATGCTAGAATAGACATTTTCATTACAATTGTCGAAAATCTTCTCCGTAATTTTAATGTATGGATAAAATAGCATTATCAGCATTGGATTTGGCTCCGATCAAAAAAGGGGAGCATACAGCGAGCGCATTGGCTCGTACTGTTAAGATTGCCCGACATGTAGAAAAATTAGATTTTAAAAGAATATGGGTGGCCGAACATCATAATATGGAATATATTGCCAGTTCAGCAACTTCACTCCTAATACAACATATCGCATCAAATACCAGTTCTATTCGCGTGGGTTCTGGTGGGATCATGTTGCCAAATCATGCTCCTTTAGTCATTGCAGAGCAATTTGGAACCTTAGAGACCTTATTTCCAGGGCGTATTGACCTCGGTTTAGGACGTGCACCAGGCACTGATCAATTGACCGCAATGGCTTTACGTAGAAACAACTTGAATACAGCATTTCAATTTCCTCAAGAGGTAAAAGACTTACAGCGCTACTTCAGTGCAGACAACTATGACGCAAAAGTACGTGCATTTCCAGGAGAAGGACTGGATATCCCACTTTATATCCTCGGGTCAAGTACCGATAGTGCCTATTTAGCCGCTAGTCTAGGTCTTCCTTATGCTTTTGCAACGCATTTTGCTCCAGCTCAGTTTGCCTCAGCAAGCATGATCTATCATCAAAATTTTGTTCCTTCTAATGCCTTGGAAAAGCCATATTTCATTTCTTGTGTAAATGTTATTGCTGCCGATAGTACCGAAGAAGCCAATTTTTTGGCAACAAGCTTCTATAATCTATTCGCCGGTATTGTGACAAATACCAGAAGGCCACTTTCAGAACCTACTCAGGAAGTTATCTATAAAGGCATTCCGGCGATAGAACAGGCCGTGCAAAGTATGGCTTCCTGTGCATTTATCGGCGATGGCACTAAAATTCTTCCGGAAATCGAAAAATTCGTAAACGATCACAAAGTGGACGAGATCATGGCTACTTCCTATATCTTTGATGATGAAAAGTGTCTCCATTCGTTATCATTGTTGAAAGAAATACTCGCTTAAGGATCCAAGCTACTTTATATACGGTGAATTTTATATATTTAAACAAAATTCACCGTATATGAATATTTCCATTAACATTAGCCTGATCCTGGGATTATTTTTCCTGCAGGCATGTACAAACTCCTCTACAAAACAGCACAGAAATTTACCTGATACAGCAAACACTTCGGATAGTTTAGCCCTATCAACTAGCGATAGCACTACATCGTTCGTTTCTCCTAAAAGTGATTCTTCACAAGGACAGATTTTTCTAGTGCGCAGCTATCGTATATGGGAAAAGAACGATCCTACAACAGTATTAAACAAAGAATGGTATGATCTCTATGAAGAGAATGGTCAATATTATTTAGGTAAAGCCGATTATGAGGTCAAGGACGGTTTTGACGATTGCGCACAAGTAGTGACTAAAAGCGTTGAATCACGAAGAAATTCATTGTTATTCTTGAAACTCAAGGGGCTTAAAGCTGGTGCTGTGGAACATGTTAAAATAAGTCACTCCGAAGTCTGGCCAAAAGAATCCGTTGCATATTCTTTCAATAACCAAAAGATCGAGCTTAAGGGCTCGGGAACTATCAAATCCACAGAAGTACAAACAGATGAAAAAGGGCACGAAAAGGTGTTTCATGAGGTTACCAATTACAAGCTGCTTTATATTCCAAGTAATCGAAATAAAGAGAAAATACTTTTTCAGGTTGACCAATATGACCACGTATTTATGTCGACTCTATTCGTTGGGGATATCGACCGAGATGGTGCATTAGATTTTATTTTTTCCAATCCAAAAAATTATGAGGAAGAAGCTATGCTACTATTTCTGTCCAATAACGGCAACCCATTGATGTTTGAAGCAGAAGAACAATTTGACTGTTAATTGAACCTGAAATGGAAAAAATGAGCTACTACCTGCATCGGATGCAATCCATCCATAGGGCACTGATTTCGGTCTTTTTCTTTCTGTTGATCTACCTGCTCTCGCCGATCAAAAGCCTTCCGCTGCTTAATTTAATGTTATGCTGGTTTGGATTTTGTGTATCCTATATTTCTATATCCTGGTACACATTCTACACAATGCCGATTGCTTCCATTGCCAGGAAAGCACAGCAAGAGGATGGTAGCCGTCTCTTCGTGTCGTTATTTATCATCCTAGTGACCATAGGCTGTTTTGTTTCGGTATTGATGATTATTATATCAAGTAAGGATAAACAGTTAAATGACGCGTATATTATCATTATTTGCATGTTAGCCATGCTGTCCTCCTGGGGATTGGTCCATACCATATATACCTTTCATTACGCCCGTTTATACTATGAAAATAAAGCTGCCGGAACTGGACTGGAATTTCCGGGAGACGACAAGCCCGATTATTTGGATTTTGCTTATTTTTCATTTGTGATGGGATGCACCTTTCAGGTTTCTGACGTTGGAATCTCTTCAAAAAAGATACGAAGAGTAGCGCTATTCCATGGCCTCCTCTCCTTTGCTTTAAATACATTTGTCGTTGCATTGACGATAAATATCATTTCTGGATTAATCAATTGAGTTTTCGATCAAAAAGTCTTATTTTAGAGCAAAAATTACACACATGAAATTGTTCATCCCTTTAGCTGCGCTCAGTTTATCTATTATTCTAATCACCTCATGTGCAAAAAAAGATAACACAGGGGACGGATCTGCAGGGGCTTCCGGCAGCTTTATAGGCCGTGTTCAATATCAGGATAATTCATTGGATGTGGATCGGGATAATCGTTTGATACGTGTTTTACAAGTGAGCGGAAACACCTATAAAATTGAATTTTATACAGGCATTCCGAATATTACAGACTTTGTATTAAATAAAACAAATGATAGCACCTGGGTCTCTTCCGACACCACCGGCTTAAAAAACGTGACGATTGAGGGGAAAATGCTGACAATTAACTACCAGTCCAATAGTCAAAGCTGGAACGTTACGGATGCAGTACGTAAATAATAATCAATCTAAATTGTCATATTAACTTCATTTTCTATTTGAAAATTATCGCTTTCTCCCTATATTTAGTTAAGCATAAAGGAAAAGAGAAATGAAACAAATAAATAAATTAGGTACGATTGCATCGGTGTTGGCTATTGCGCTTGCTTTGAGTGCATTCAGTTTCCAACAGGAAAAACCTAAGGAAGAACCAAAACCAACCAATCTAAAAGTTCTTCCCAAGAATATCTCCCACGATGAATTGATTTCCACCATGAAGGAATTTAACGTTGCATTGGGCGTAAAATGTGGTTTCTGTCATGCACCATCAAAAGAGGATCCTAAAAAAATGGATTTTGCAAGTGACGATAACCACAAAAAAGAAATTGGACGAGCGATGATTAAGATGACCCAAAAGATAAACAAAAAGTATTTTAATCGTAGTTGGGATAGCTCGCCTGCCAAAGCTATTTCCTGCAAAACCTGTCATGGCGGAAAAGAAGAACCAGAAATGGTCTTAGCAAAAAACTAATCAAACCACATATTCATGTAACACCATAATACACTGTATTGTGGTGTTTTTTATTTCTAATACATTTTAATGGAGAAAGCTAAAAAGTAGAAGAATAAAGCCATTAGTTTTGGAAATGAATAAGGAACCACGCAAAACTACCTTAAACTAAGTATAAAAAGCAGTAAGTAAGTAAATAAAAAAAGCTTCCCGATTGAGAAGCTTTAGTACCCGGAGCCGGAGTCGAACCGGCACGGTTTCCCACTGGTGTTTGAGACCAGCGCGTCTACCAATTCCGCCATCCGGGCATATCCGTTTGGGATGATGCAAAAGTAAGCAAAGTTTTTATTATTCCAAATCACCATAACGCGCATTTTTAAAACTCGCTGAAAATGAATGAGAAAATTTTAAAAAAACTTTTCAATGCCCTATCAATTGATTGAAAATGGCCTTTTTTACGTAATTTTAATCAGTAAACAATCAAATGATCATGGAAAAAGTAAAACTCGGAAACAGTGAAATTGAATTCAAACCTCTTGTCTTTGGTGGAAATGTATTTGGCTGGACCGTCGATGAGAAACAGTCTTTCGCCCTGTTAGATGCTTTTATCGATATGGGATTCAGTCTTATTGATACATCCAACAACTATTCACATTGGGTCCCGGGTCACAGTGGGTCCGAATCAGAAACAATCATTGGCAAATGGATCAGCAAAAGAGATATTCGCGATAAAATTCAGATTGCAACAAAAGTCGGCGGACGTCGAATAGACAATAGTAAACCTAATCTTAAAAAAGAGTATATTATTAAATCTGTGGAAGATTCACTCCTGCGATTGAACGTAGACACAATCGATCTTTATCAATCTCATCACGATGATCTGACAACTGGAATCGATGAAACACTGGAGGCTTATCATCACCTGATCCAGAATGGAAAAATAAAATGGATCGGTGCTTCAAACCTAAGTCCAGAACGTATTTCAGAATCCCTCCAAATGGCCGAAGACCACAATTTACCATATTATATCGCTATCCAACCTGAATATAACCTTTACGACCGTATGAAATACGAAGAGCAGTATGAACAATTGGCCATTGATAATCATTTGGGCGTAATCAGTTACTATTCACTTGCCAGTGGCTTCCTATCGGGCAAATACCGATCTATTGAAGACATCAAAGAGACTAAGCGTTACGATGCATTAAAAGACAAATTTAACGCGCGTGGCCTGCGCATTTTAGATGTGTTGGCTGAGATAGCACATACACAACAAGCTAGTATGTCAGCTATCGCCTTAGCCTGGAGTCTACACAGGCCTTCAGTTACGGCGCCTATTGTAAGTGCAACCAGTATCCAACAGCTCGAGGAACTCAGTAGAGCTGTAGAAATCAAACTGACGCCGGAAGAATGTTTTCTCTTGGACAAAGCAAGCTCTTACTAGACTAAAAGCAAGGGAAAAACAATTTAACACACTGAAAATAAGAATATTAAAAACACTTCAATTGCATTACCAAATAATATTTGGCCACACAGCATACAAGAAAGTGAAATGACCTTAATTTAAGAAAACATATTAGTTAGATAACGAATATAAGTTCTTGTTTTTCAGTTATAAAAAATGGCCAACAAAATATTATTCTGTTAGCCATTTTCGTTAAATATCGCTTTTCCTATACTTAGGTAACTTATCTTATTTTTTCATTCAACAAAGATAGAATAGAAACAGGCACCATCGCACTGATATCTCCTCCATTAAACCACACGTCTCTAACAATGGATGAAGAAATATGAGCCTTTCCAGATCTACTCATTAAAAAATAGCTTTCAACATCATTATTGAGCAACAAATTATTTTGAGCAACAGCATTTTCAAATTCAAAATCATTGGTATTTCGGAGCCCACGCAATATAAAACGTGCTTTAACTTGCTTACAGAAATCTACTGTAAGACCTTTATATTTATGCACCTCAACCCTACTTACGTCGTTAAAAACACGGCTAATTGAATCTACCCGCTCGTCGTGATCTAACATTCCTTTTTTATTGGCGTTATAGCCCACTGCAATAATAATTTTATCAAATAGCGGCATTGCTCTCTCAACAAGATCTTGATGAGCTAAAGTAAAGGGATCAAAAGAGCCCGGAAAAACAGCAATTTTCATATTAGATAGTCTTAGCGTAAAAGGAAAATGATGAATACCCGTATTTTCTAGTTTCTATAAAATTTGGATGATCTTCCATCTGTCTTGTTGACGGATGCTCAACAACAAAGAGCCCATGTTCATGCAACAATTCCTTTTCAAAAATTAATTTTGGCAATTGTGGCAATTTAGGAATATCATAAGGTGGGTCTGCAAAAATAAAATCATAGGTATTCTTACAGCTGGCAATAAACTTAAATACATCGGCTTTCCTTGCTTTAATTTGCTCCAGTTTCATCCTCCCGGCTGTTTCATTGATATATTGCACGCATTTGAAATGAAGATCTATTGCATCTACTGATTCCACATCCCGCGATGCGAGCTCAAAACTAATATTCCCTGTTCCCGCAAAAAGATCCAGACACTTTAAACGATCAAAATCCAGTCGGTTCTGTAAAATATTAAACAGCGCTTCCTTAGCGATATCCGTGGTTGGCCTCACAGGTAAATTGGTCGGTGGATTCAGCCTTAAACCACCTAAACGACCTCCGATTATTCGCATAGTATAGAATCAAACAATACATTATATGGGGCCAAATTTGACTCGATCTCGCTATCCGCCAATACGACTTTTGTCTTCAAATCCAATATTTCGATATCACCCGCATAAGTAGAGATACGTTTATAATAGGATTCATTTGGAATTTCTCCTGAAAGGAGCACTTTATTGATGGAGTCCCCTAGATTGAATTGTGTTAAAATATTAAGCACATAGTAGCTGATATCATCTAGATTATGAATTTCAAAACTATTATAAAGCTGGAAAACACCATTTTTAAAAAGATAAAAATCAACTGTATTGTCAGCTACAAAATGAAGCCCCAATACACTCCCCCTAATGGATACACGCTCCTGCGCACGGTCAAGTACAACCGCAAATTCTGGAAGTATAACAGCATCAGGAAACAACCGCTTCCACCTATTCAATAAAAGACCATCAAACTGATATACAGCAACTAAATTAAGATTATCTAAAGAATAGCTAAATGTATTTTCAAGATCAGTTGTGCCTAAAAACTGTAGGTAATCACTGATGTTTTCACTCAGAAAAAATTCTTTTGGAATAAACGTAAAAGTTTGATGTGGTATCACAACGCGGACAAATCGAAACGGAAGGCTCATAATTCGTGTGGCATCCAAAATTGGCTCCTCTGAAGGATACTCGATCAAAATCGGTGCGATCGACTTTTTATCAACCACCGCCAAGACATCCTTCTGAAAGCCAGCCTTGACCAAAAGATTGTACTCCGGTAAATAATGAATATTAAATTGTTTTGAAATATAATTCATTCGCTGAATTGTAAAAATTAAAACTTCTTAGAGCAAAAATAGCTTTTTCTAGAGGATAAGACAAACCTTTTAAATAACTTTGAGGGTGTTCATCAAAAATCTGTTAATACAGCAATTCCCTTGGCAAGCCACCGAACAGCAGTTGGAGGCTTTCGAATTATTGCAAGAATTTCTTCTCGCTTTTGACAAACAATCCTGCTTTGTACTTAGAGGATATGCGGGTACAGGAAAAACAACATTAATTTCTGCGCTGGTTAAAGTGCTGCCTGCATTGCGGAAAAAGGCTGTTCTGCTGGCACCGACCGGCAGGGCTGCAAAAGTGATCACCTATTATTCGGGACGCAAAGCACTTACAATCCATAAGAAAATATACCGTAAAAAATCTGCTGTTTCTTTTCAGCTCGATTTCACCTTGGCGGAGAACCTGCATGAAGACACTTTATTTATCATCGATGAAGCCTCAATGATATCCAATGCTTCCGTGAATGCGTTTTCGGCAAGCCTTTTGGACGACTTGATCCGTTATGTGCAATCTGGGAAGAACTGTACCCTATTATTTGTTGGAGATACGGCTCAATTACCTCCTGTAGGACTCCTGGATAGCCCTGCCTTAAACCCAAGCTATCTCGAAAGTGAATTTCACCTTTGCGTTTATCCTTTTGAGCTAACCACGGTTGTCCGCCAATCCAAAGACTCCGGTATATTGTACAATGCAACCAAAATACGCGAAGAGATAACCTCGGCAGAGGAAGAACAAGACGACTTCCCTTTTCCAAAGTTCATAACAAAAGGATTTAAAGATCTTTACAGAATGACAGGTGAACGGTTAATCGAAGGTATAAACTATGCATATGACAAATATGGACTCGAAAATACAATGATTATCTGCCGTTCAAATCGATCTGCAAATTTATACAACCAAAATATAAGGAACAGGATTTTGTTCCGGGACGAGGAGCTCACCGGCGGAGATTATATTATGGTTGTAAAAAACAACTACTTCTGGTTACAGGAAAACAACATGGGTGATGGATTTATTGCAAATGGCGATATGGCCAAAGTGCGAAAAGTAAGTAACATCCACGATCAGCATGGATTTCGATTTGCAGATGTCACGCTTGAATTTGTAGACATTGACGAAATAGAACCCATCACCTGCCGCGTTATCCTAGACAGCCTTTATACAGACAGCCCCAATCTGCCCTATGAAACCCATAAAGCACTCTACGAAGAGATTGCCTTGGATTATGCCGACATCATGGATAAGAAGGACAGGCTCGAAGCAATCAAAAAAGACCCCTATTATAATGCGCTTCAGATTAAATTTGCATTTGCAATTACCTGTCATAAAGCACAAGGCGGCCAATGGCCAATCGTGTTTGTCGACCAGGGGTATATAAACGATGATATGTTGGATCTTGAATTCTTAAGATGGCTGTACACTGGGGTTACCCGAGCAACAAAGGAACTTTTTCTGGTCAATTTCAATGAAAACTTCTATCCATCATAGGATTATTACACGAATCATTCGCAAAAGAACCTAATAATGGATATTTTTACGTTCGGAACCATTATTATACAATTATCTATATTATTAATGCATAAGTACTACTTAATCTTGGCGGCGAGCTTATTGCCCTATGTTAGCACTGCACAACAGGCGAAAGAAACGCCTATAAAGCCCAATTATCAGCTGGCTGCAAAATTCTCCCCTGAAAAATTAAAGAAAATGATTTTTTCGACTAGCATCAAACCAAATTGGATCAATTTTTCCGATCGCTTTTGGTATGATTACGCAAGTCCACAAGGAAGAAACTGGTACATTGTAAACCCTGCACTAAAAAAGAAAGAACTTCTTTTCAATAATGACAACCTCGCCGCTCAAATTACTAAAATCGTTAAAAATCCTGTTGATGCCCAACATCTGGAATTACAGGGGCTTCGATTTACCAAGGATGAGAAAAAATTAAGGTTTCAGGTTCAGAGTACCAAAGACACCGTAAAATCCAAAGATGAAATACAAAAGCTCAAGAATAAGTCCGATACGACTAAAAAGAAACTATTTTATCTGGAATATGACTTAGCTGCACAGTCTGTCGTTGAAATAAGTGACTCAACAAAAGTAAAATCACCATTGGGCTGGGCGACATTCTCCCCTGACACCAATACAGTCTATTTTGCGAAAGATTACAACTTGTATTGGATGGACAAACCCAACTACCTTAAAGCGGTAAAGAATGAAAAAGATAGCACCATTGTAGAGCACCAGATAACAAAAGACGGTGTACAATATTATGCTTGGGGCGGTGATGAATACAGCACAACTACAGGTGAGGAAAAAGACAAAGACAATGACCCAAAACGTAAACGAGTATGGATCAGCTGGTCGCCGGATGGACGTTATTTCACCTTGACCAGAAAGGACAACCGTTCTCTAAAACCCTTATGGGTAATCAATAATGTTGGCTCAGCCAGGCCGACACTTGAAACCTATAAATACCAAATGCCGGGCGAAGTCGATTCGACGGAAACTGAACTTTATATCTTCGATGCAGCAGCAAAATCTCCACGCCGCATCAATATATCCGCGTTCAAAAATCAGACCATCTCTACCTGGACAAAAACTCCGGATAAAAATTCTTATAAAGAGGATTATTTTATCAACTACTGGTTAGGCAATAACGAAGAGTTTTACATTTCACGCTCTAGCCGTGACCTCAAACGGATTGATCTCCTAAAAGTCAATATAAATGGTACGGTAAAAAATATTATCCAGGAGCGTTCCAATGTATATTTGGATGTTCAAAAACCATTCCTTATCGAAAACAAAAAGCAATTGGTCCATTGGTCAGAAAGAGATGGCTGGGGTCACTACTACCTTTACGACACGAATGGAAAATTGATTAATCAAATTACAAAAGGTGCCTTTCATACGGAGGAAATTACCGGTTTAGACCCTGCTTCAGGAACACTATACTTTACAGCATCGGGCCGTGAGAAAAACGAAGACCCTTATTATCTACATCAGTACAGTGTCAATACAAATGGCTCCGGAATTAAATTATTAAATCCGGGAAACTTTGATCACCAAGTGGAAATGAGCGAATCTACCCGATATTTTATCAATAATTCCTCCAGAGTAAACACGACTCCTGAATCGGTCTTATACAATAGCAATGGACAGAAAGTAATGACACTGGAAAAAACAGATCTATCCTTACTATTTGCTGCAGGGTACAAATTCCCGGAACCTTTTAAAGTAAAAGCCGGAGATGGTACCACGGATCTTTATGGAGTCATGTATAAACCATTTGACTTTGACAGTACCAGAACTTACCCCATTGTGGAATATGTATATCCAGGGCCCCAAACCGAGGCTGTCAATAAATCCTTTGGAAGAAGCATGGACAGAATCGACAGGCTAGCTCAGTTTGGATTTATCGTCATCACAGTCGGCAACCGTGGCGGACATCCTTCACGTTCACAATGGTATCATACCTATGGCTATGGCAATCTGCGTGACTATGGTTTGGAAGATAAAAAAGTCGCTGCGGAACAGCTTGCAGATCGCTATAAATACATCGACATCAACCGCGTTGGTATAACCGGCCACTCCGGAGGTGGATTTATGTCTACAGCCGCAATGCTTGTTTACCCTGATTTCTTTAAAGTCGCGGTATCTGGTGCAGGAAACCATGAAAATCAGATCTACAACCGCTGGTGGAGTGAGCGCCATCATGGGGTAACAGAAAAAGTATCCGCTAAAGGCGATACAACATTCTCCTACCAAATCAATAAAAATACAGAGCTCGCAAAAAACCTAAAAGGTAGACTACTTATCGCTACCGGAGATATTGACAACAATGTGCACCCGGCAAATTCCATTCGCATGGTAGACGCATTGATAAAGGCTAACAAAAGATTTGATTTCCTGCTATTACCTGGACAAAGACATGGCTTTGGCGATATGACTGAGTATTTCTTCTGGAAAATGGGCGATTACTTTAGCCAATATCTGTTGGGTGATTCCAAGATGAACGAAGTTGACATGACTGAAATGAATCGAGAAAAGCCACAAAAATAACGGTTACATGACCTACAATGAAAAATTAGCATTTTTATCCGTTACCTTGAGATCTTTCGAGGTAACGGATTTTTCTTTGGATATTCTTCAAGGAATAACCCTGGCCGATCTGCTGAACATCTCCTTAGAGAAGGACAAAAAGATTGCCTTTCGCGCCGCCTGGGTATTTGAAACCATCGTTTTAAAGAATACAACATTGCTAAAATCTGTTCTCCCGCAGTTCTTGGACAATTTAAAAAAACAAAAAAACTGGAGCTGCCTTAGAAGCTACACTAAAATTCTGCTATTTTTGACATCGAAAAAAAACAAAGAATATACGCTTCAAAATGAGATAGAAGAAGAAATTATCGAGTATTCCTCCCAATGGATGATTGAACCTACATGTCCTGTCGCTGTACTGGTCAACTGCCTGGACATCTTAAATAACTTGCGAAAGAAGCACCCTTGGATATATGAGGAATTACAGGCCCAGATAAGCTATTTTCAACGGACAAAACCTAGTCCGGCCTTAATGAGCCGGACTAATAAAATTATTCAGCAGAAAAATTAAAATATACTTTTCACTCGCGCTTAAAACAATGTATTTCCTTTCGAGAGGTTGGCACGGCCCAAATGCTTATAAGCAGCCTCGGTACACTCGCGTCCCCTCGACGTCCGCATAATGTATCCTTCTTGAATCAGAAAAGGTTCATAGACTTCCTCAATCGTACCTTCATCCTCCCCAACTGCTGTGGCTACGGTCTTTAATCCTACTGGACCACCTTTGAATTTGTCGATAATGGTCGTTAAGATTTTGTTGTCCATCTCGTCTAAACCATTTTCATCCACATTAAGCGCATGCAAAGCGTACTTCGCGATTTCTTTATCGATGCTCCCATTGCCCTTTATCTGTGCAAAATCCCTTGTACGACGCAGTAAAGCATTGGCTATCCGGGGCGTCCCTCTGCTCCTTCGCGCAATCTCATAGGCACCTTCATCAGAAATCGGTGTGTTTAAGATATGAGCCGAGCGCAGCACAATAGTTGTCAGCAGCTTTGCATCATAATATTGTAAGCGTGAATTAATTCCAAAACGAGCACGCAAGGGGGCTGTCAAAAGACCTGAACGCGTTGTGGCCCCTATCAAGGTAAACGGATTCAGGGATATCTGAACAGACCGCGCATTTGGTCCCGTTTCCAACATAATGTCAATTTTGAAATCTTCCATTGCCGAATAGAGATATTCCTCTACTAAAGGGCTTAAACGGTGGATCTCGTCGATAAACAAAACATCCCCTTCTTCGAGATTTGTCAATAATCCTGCTAAATCACCCGGTTTATCCAATACAGGTCCAGAAGTAATTTTGATACCAACCCCCATCTCATTAGCAATGATATGGGATAAGGTTGTCTTTCCTAAGCCAGGGGGGCCATGCAGCAAAACGTGATCCAGCGCCTCTCCTCTCAGCCTAGCTGCCTTCACAAAAATATTGAGGTTTTCTAATATTTTAGCCTGTCCCGTAAAATCTTCAAAAGCCTGAGGCCGCAATGCCCGTTCAATATCACGATCTGTATTGCTCAGACGTTCTGGGTTTGGATCTAAATTCTCGTTCATTGTGGCAATATTTAATTTCTCTTGTAGCGCTTTCCGATACTTCCTAATTTCAATTGGATCACTCCAAAAAAAGCTTCCTTAAAGATACTTGTGCTCATCTTTGATGTACCTTCGGTCCGGTCTGTGAATATAATGGGTACTTCAACCACATTAAAGCCATATTTTATGGCTGTGAATTTCATCTCAATCTGAAAAGCATAGCCTACAAATTTAATCTTTTCAAGTGGGATTGTCTTGAGGACTTCCCTGGAGAAACAAACAAACCCCGCAGTAGCATCCTGAATAGCTATTCCCGTTATAAAACGAACATATACCGAAGCGAAATAGGACATCAGCACACGGCTCATCGGCCAATTGACAACATTCACGCCCTTGATATAACGCGAACCTATGCTCATGTCTGCACCATCCACACAAGCCTGCCGTAAGCGAAGCAGATCCTCTGGATTGTGGCTGAAATCCGCATCCATTTCGAAAATATATTGGTAATGTTCGCGGGATAGTGCCCATTTAAATCCATGGATATATGCTGTTCCTAACCCCAGCTTCCCAGTTCGCTCTTCGATAAACAAACGGCCAGTAAATTCATTAGCCTGTAAATTCTTGATGATGGTAGCCGTCCCATCGGGAGAACCATCATCTACAATTAAAATATCAAATGCCTGTGATAAGGAAAAAACTTTGCGAATGATTTTTTCAATATTTTCCTTTTCATTATATGTTGGAATGATAACTAAACTATCCGTCACTTTTTTATATTTAAGACCAGTAAAGGTAATCATTTACGTTAAATTCTAGTACAGGAATTCGATGAAATCTACAGGATAATCAACAATACTCGGGAGAAAAGACAGTAAATCCTTCAAGCTCAAACCAACACATCGACATCATAAATAAGCGGCATCAATAAGTTACACCCTTATAAAAAAGAGAAGCCCGTTACTTTGGGAGTAACGAGCTTTCATTAACCAATTATAAACTTAAATTATGAGACTGCAAATATGATGAAAATTGCTTTCATTTACAAATTTATTTGCGTTTTCATGCAACATTTTCAATACAATCTCTATTTTATTTTGCTAAATCGTTTATAAAACACGCACACTACCGCAATCTAACGATCCACCTCCCCCAAAACGATATCAATCGACCCAAGGATCGCTATCAAATCAGCGATCAGCACCCCTTTTCCGAGTTCTGAAATCACCGAAAGGTTATTAAAACTTGGTCCCCTTGATTTTACACGTAATGGAATATCTGATTTATCTTTTGTGACAAAATAAAACCCTAATTCTCCTTTCGGATTTTCAGCACGGACATAGTAGTCCTGCGCTTTCAAATTCACTTTCTTCGGAACCAAAGCTCGCGGATCAAATTCGGCTGTACGTGTAAAGTCTTTCTGTAATCGTTCAAGACATTGTTCAACAATGCGAACAGATTCCTTGACCTCATCTACCCTAACTTTATAACGATCCCAGCAATCACCAAGTGTCCCCATTTCACCTTTTCCCACAGGTATCTCAAAATCAATTTCTGGGTAAACAGAATAGCCATCTATTCGTCTCAAATCCCATTTTATTCCCGAAGCACGCAGCATAGGCCCCGATACACCATAATTTATGGCAACATCAGCAGGAAGTACGCCTATTTTAGCTGTACGAGAGATAAATATTTGATTCTGTGTCAATATTTCATCAAGTTCGACCAATTTGGGTTTGAAATACGCAATAAATTCCGTACAGCGCTCTTCAAAGCCAACAGGCAAATCATAAAATAAACCTCCTACCCAGATATAGTTGTACAACATCCTGGAACCTGAGGCCCATTCCAACATATTCATGATATGTTCACGATCCCTAAAACACCACAGAAATGGCGTTGTTGCGCCGATATCAATACCATATGTACCAATAGCAATTAGATGGGATGCCATCCGGTTGAGTTCACAGACCAAAACCCGAATGTACTCAATTCTCTTAGGTATTTTACTGTCGAGTCCAAGCATACGTTCAACCCCCATTACGAAAGCATGGCTATTGTTCATCGAAGCTAGATAGTCCAGGCGATCAGTAAATGGAATTGTTTTTGCATAATTCAACGATTCAGCATGCTTATCAAAACAACGATGCAGATAACCCAAGTGTGGAACAACCTCTTTCACGATTTCTCCGTCTGTAATCAGTTGTAACCGAAGTACACCATGCGTCGAAGGATGCTGAGGTCCCATATTCAACACCATTTCCTGGCTTGAGATCTCTGTAAGGTGTTTTTCATAGCGTATTAATGCTTCATTATATTTTGGATTCGCCATTTTTATCAATTAATATGAATGCCATGATATTTTTCTGCTTCCTCATAATCCTTTCGTAAAGGATAACCTTCCCAATCGTCAGGCAGCAAAATCCGTCTAAGGTCCGGATGTCCCTCAAAATATATCCCCATAAGGTCAAATGCTTCACGTTCATGCCAGTCTGCCGTACGCCACACCGAAGTAAGCGAAGGAATCTCAGGTAGTTCATTCAGCGAACGATTACCCGGCAACTCAACTTTTAAGACCAAACCGTGTTGATAAGGCAAGGAATTTAGATGGTAAACAATAGCAAAATGCGTTTCATAATCCACTGCAGTTAGGTTGCTTAAAAAATCAAAGTACAAGCCTTCTGTATCCCTCAGAAATAAACAAACGGCAACAATATCTGCTTTATCAATAAAAAGTGCTGGCTGCAGCCCATTCCGATCTTCTTTAAGGATAATTTGACTTCCAAATTTGGAAACAAGCATCGATTTAATTTCGTCAAATGTCATATTTATGGAGCTATGCGCGTAATCTTCCAGGAATCCGACACTTTTTTATAGACCATACGATCATGTAGCCGACTTGCACGCCCTTGCCAAAACTCGAAATAAATCGGTTTCAATAGATAACCACCCCAATGTGATGGTCTCGGTACAGAATCGTTTCCATAATATTGATTCTCGAGTTCCTCCACCCTATTTTCCAAAAAATTACGGTTAGGGATTTCGTGACTCTGTGGGGATGCTAGCGCACCAATACGGCTTGCTTTTGGCCGCGATTGGAAATATTCATCCGAATCGGCCTCACTTACAAAATCAATAACACCTTCGATCCGGACCTGCCTTTGTAGTTCAGGCCAAAAAAACAACAATGCAACATGCGGATTAGCTTTCATGTCTTCCCCTTTACGACTTTCATAGTTTGTAAAAAAGACCAGTCCTTCTGCTACGATGTCCTTCAATAAAACAACTCGCGAGGACGGCAATTGATGTGAAGAAACCGTTGAAAGTACCATAGCATTGGGCTCGATTACCTCACTGTGAATAGCCTCATCAAACCATTTTTTAAACTGGTGGACTGGATCACGATCCACATCCGATTCAGATAGGCTACCTAATACGTAATCCTGTCTGATTGCTGCAATATCTTTATGTTGAATGGACATAGAAACCTGTTTTTATATCCTACAAACTTACTAAAATCATTGCTTTTTCTCTATAAAGTTAGTAGAAATTGACAAAATCCTAATTTTGGCACAAATCTCGCATAGATTGAATAAAAAAGATTAAATTCAATAAATAATTAAATTCGCGCTATATGTTTACCGAACTAGACCCACAAAAAGGAAGTTTATTGATTTCCGAGCCTTTTATGCTAGACCCCAGATTCCTCAGGTCCGTGATATTGTTATGTGAATACAATACCGAAGGTTCACTCGGATTTGTTCTAAATAATCAAACCAATGTTCGTATAGGCCAATTATTGGAATCTATACCGGATTGCAATTTCCCGATCTACGTCGGTGGCCCGGTTGCTCAGGAAAGCCTTTTTTTTGTACATAGCCGTTTCGATTTACTGTTGAGTGGCGAAGAAGTGGCTCCTGGAATCTATTTTGGCGGCGATGAAGAGAAGCTTATCGAAGCCATACAAACCGGTAGCATAAAACCTGACGAATTAAAATTCTTTATCGGATATTCTGGATGGTCTGCAGGTCAATTAGACGGCGAAATCAAAGAAAATAGCTGGGCTGTACAAAACAAATACCATCATCAGCTCATTTTTGAAGGTAACGGTGAATTGTTGTGGAAGGATGCCATCATTGGACTTGGTCCCAAATATGCACATGTCGCCAATTTCCCTCAGAGCCCAGGCCTAAATTAGTATTAGGGAACATGCTCTCGCTGGCAGTTTACTTATAGAGCCCTTAAATTCACCGAATGAGCCTATGACAAAATAGGCTGTTTCCTGCCATCATGTCCTATAAAGACGATTTGGAACACTGATTGTATGTTTTAAACAAATCATAAAATTAAAAATAGCGACATACAAATTATGAATCCAGAAAAAGGTAGTATTTCAATTCACACGGAGAACATATTTCCCGTAATCAAAAAGTTCTTATATTCTGATAATGAAATTTTCTTGCGTGAACTGGTATCTAATGCAGTTGATGCTTCTCAAAAAATCAAACGCCTGGCATCTTTGGGTCAATACCAAGGTGAAACAGGTGAATTGATTGTAGACGTAAAATTTGATGAAGCTGCCAAGACCATCACTATTTCCGACAATGGTATTGGTATGACAGCAGATGAAATAAAAAAATACATCAACCAGATCGCTTTCTCAGGAGCAACAGAGTTCATGGAAAAATTCAAAGAGGCAAATGATGCAAATGAAATCATTGGCCGCTTTGGTTTAGGCTTCTATTCCGCATTTATGGTAGCCGATACGGTAGAAATCCAATCCTTATCTTATCAGGATGGAGCAGAACCTGCTCATTGGACTTGCGATGGTAGTACATCTTACGAAATTTCTACAGGTACAAGAAGCACCCGCGGAACAGATGTCATCTTGCATATTAACGAAGAATCAACTGAATTTTTAAGCCAGGCACGCTTACAGGACATTTTAGATAAGTATGCTAAATTTCTTCCTGTTTCAATTCGTTTTGGTACCAAGACAAATTCTGAACCAGATGGTGAAGACGAAGAAGGAAAACCAAAATACAAATCTGTAGAGGTAGATAATATCATCAACAATACCAATCCGGCCTGGACAAAATCGCCGTCTGAATTAAAAGACGAGGATTATCTAGCCTTCTACCGCGAACTCTATCCCTACTCAATGGATGAACCATTGTTTTGGATTCACCTCAATGTAGACTACCCATTCAACCTGACAGGTATCCTCTACTTCCCTAAAGTTAAAAATGAACTGGAGATCCAACGCAATAAAATTAAGCTCTATTCTAGACAAGTGTTCATCACCGACGAAGTGAAAGATATTGTTCCTGAATTCTTGATGTTACTTCATGGGGTAATTGATTCGCCGGATATTCCATTAAACGTATCCCGTTCATTTTTACAGGCAGACAGTAACGTTAAAAAAATCAACAGTTATATCACCAAAAAGGTGGCCGACAAATTGAACGAAATATTTAAGACTGATCGTAAGGGATTTGAAGAGAAATGGACGGATATCGGTTTATTTATCAAATACGGTATGCTAAGCGATGAAAAATTTGCTGAAAAAGCAAATGACTTCTGTTTAGTAAAAAACACAGGTAACCAAAGTTTCACCATTAAGGAGTATTACGAAAAGGTCAAAGATATCCAGGTAGATAAAGATGGAAACATTGTTTATTTATATACACATGATGCTGCTCAACAAGATGGTTTCATCCAAACTGCATTAAATAAGGGGTATGATGTTTTGATGCTCGATGGACCACTGGATACGCACTTTGCAGCTTATTTGGAGCAAAAAGGCGGTGAAAAGGTACAGCTGAAGCGTGTAGATGCTGACGTTATCGATAAATTGATCCAAAAAGACGAAAAGGTCGAACTTGCCCTCTCGGAAGAAGAATCTAAAAAAGCACTAGCGGTTTTTGAAAAAGCAATCTCCCGTCAAGACATGAAAGTTGAGGTTGATGCATTAAATGAAGGCGATTTGCCTGTGTCGGTAACAATTGATGAATTTATGCGCCGAATGAAAGATATGGCCAAGACTGGTGGTGGTATGAATTTTTATGGTTCATTGCCCGATAATTATAAAGTAACTGTCAATGGGAACCATCCGCTGATCAAAAGAATTTTATCGTCATCGGACGAAGAAGGTTCAAAACTAGCAAAACAGGCTTTTGATTTAGCGCTCTTGTCCAGAGGTTTATTGTCAGGAGCAGATCTAACGTCTTTCGTGAAGAGAAGTGTAGAAATGATCTAATCATATTTCTTTTAACAAAAAATGCGGTTTCTATGGTAGGAACCGCATTTTTTGTTAAAATATCGGAAGCAAATGACAAATTTAGACAAGCGAAATGCACATCAACATCGAAACGTAACCATATCGATGTTTTTTATTAAAATTTAATAAACTAATCTTCACCTAGTTGGCATTAAACGCTGTTTTTTTTCAATCAAATATTTGGAGGGAATAGGGTTTAATCGTACTTTTGTATCATCAAAATCACGGTAGGTATAGCTCAGTTGGTTAGAGCACTAGATTGTGGTTCTAGGGGTCGTCGGTTCGAGCCCGATTACTTACCCAAAAAGGCAGATCAAATGATCTGCCTTTTTTTAATTTTGCGAATTCAACCCATACAGCCCCCTTCAAAATTGCTCCATCAATCTTTAATTAATATAAAATTCAGACTCAATACTGTTTTCATGCTATACAAACAGATTTACACCGATTAGGGTAAGGGGTCCATGACGGAAGGATTTCCTGGGTCATAAATGCCCACAGCAACTCTGGAGTCAGCACAGCCATAATATAAAAACCATTTTTGTTTAAAAAAGACCAATCCTTCAATAAAAACCGTACCATCGATATATTGCCCACTTTTTTCGAAAGATTCCATGGGACGCAAAAACGGAACATCCATTCGAGCCAATACGCTTGTCGGATCTCGTGAATCAAATAAAACCTGCCCAGCGGAATAAGTATTTTTATTAAAGCGCTTATCTCCTTTTTCAGCATGATTCTTACCATTGTACAACAATACAATTCCTTTATCAGTCAAAACTGCCGGGGGACCACACTCCGTCAATGAACTATCAAAATAACCATCCCTTGGCGAAATAAAAGCGATCAATGCCCCCTTTTTATCTGTTACGGGCTCCCAGTCAATCAAATTATCAGATGTGGCGCCATACACACCATGTTCCCCCCAGTACAACCAATATTTCCCATTGATTTTAGCTATGACCTGTCTGTTACCTTTCATTACTGTCACAATAGAAGCTGATTTGTGCGGTTCATCAACAAGAGTGGGCCTGTTTTTCGATTTTTTAAAAATGGGACCATACTTAGTCCAGTGTTTCAGATCAGTGGATATTGCTAAACCTAAGCGTGGCACCTTTCGATTCCATTGGGTATAAAATAGCACAAAACGCCCGTCCTCCGTCTGTGCTAAGCGGGGATCTTCCGTCCCACCGGGCCACTCGTTATCCTGCTGCTCATCGGGAGCTGGATAGAATACCGGTGTTTTCAGTCGTTCAAAATGAATACCGTCAGCACTAGCTGCTAATCCCAGTCGGGAGGTCCGGTGGCCAATAGCCTTCCCTGTCCGATCTTCTGCACGATAAATGACATAAACACTATCTCCCCTTACCACTGCAGCAGGATTAAAAGTGTCGTTGTCCTCCCATCGAATCTCCTTCTTCAGAATTGGATCATAAAATACCGAACTCGTATCAGGCTCAATAATTGGATTGATACCTTTGGGCCGCTCAAAGCCTCCTAATACCCATTGTTCTTTCTTAAGCTTTCCGCCAGGCTGTACGTTACAGCCACATAAAAAGACGAACACTATAGAACCTGCAATTTTAACGATAACATTCATGTTTTATTTGATCTCCCATACTTAAGATGCAAACCTGTAAAGGCGAAAATTAGAATTGGTTACAACAGAAAGGTGAGCGAATCTGCCCCCCCGATCATTCACAAATATAACGCTATTTGAAAGAAATAGATGGCACAAAAACAAGTTCATCAAAAATTGAATTGGAAGCCACCCTAGAAAACTAATAAACAATTTATCGATAAACAACTCGTTATGTTGCAATATATTGCAACATAACAACAAATATAAGGTTAAATATTGCAACATATAGCATAAAAGCGCTATATTTATAGCATGATATCCAAAGAGGAACGCCACGATTTTATATTGGTTAAAATCAAAAAGGAAAGAAAATTAGCGATGGTAGACTTAGCAGCTGAACTTGGTGTCTCTGAACATACCGTCCGACGTGATCTTAAAGAGTTATCCGACGCCGGCTTGCTTCGCGCTATTCGGGGTGGCGCCACGCTACGTTCAAACATGCCATTCGATATATACGACCGAAACAACCTTGATGTTATGGAGAAACAATCCATAGCAGAAAAATCGATCACACTATTGAAAAATCATCAAGTTGTCTTTTTCGATGGCGGCACAACAACACAGACAATTGCAGGAAATATTCCCGATAGCCTAACCCTTACTGTTGTTACACATAGTCTCCCAATAGCTAATATACTTGCCAACTTCCCAAACATCACCTTGATTTTTGCTGGTGGCACTTTCTGCAAATCATCACTTACTATGCAAGGACAGCAAACGATCTCCACATTTGAAGACATATACGCGGATATCAGCTTCATAGGTGTATGTAGCCTGGATCTCCACCGCGGACTTACATCAAGAACACACGAAGAAGCAGCTATCAAAAAAGTACTGTGTAAAAATTCAATGAACATTGTTGCTGCCACAACAAGCAATAAGCTTGATACCTTGGCTTCTTTCCTGACATGCCCCATCTCTGATATCAGTTATTTAATTACAGAAAAGGATCCTTTTGACCGCATTTTACAGCCTTATGCCGCACAAGGTATTACAATCTTATAAGTTTACCGTTTATGAACAATCTCAAACAGGAAGCTGCCAAAGCTGCTCTTCAACTATTAAAACCCGATCAGCTCATTGGACTAGGTGTTGGATCAACAATAGCTTATTTCATTGAATTAATCGCCAGCAGTATCAGCTTTAAATCCAGCTTAAAATTTACATCACCTTCCTTGGAAACCAAAACGCTGCTCCAAGAGAATGGACTTATTTGTGTTGATAACAGTATCCTAACAACGCTGGACTATTATTTTGACAGCTGTGATCAGGTCGACATTCATTTAAATGCATTCAAAAGTGGCGGTGGCGTGCACACGGGTGAGAAGATTATGGCGAATATGGCGCAGCAGTTTATTCTCTTGGTCGATGGCTCAAAGATGGTCGAAAAACTTAGCACAAAGCATCCGTTATGTGTTGAAATTATACCAGAAGCTTGGCTATCGGTACGTGAAAATCTAAAATCAAGTTATTTTACAACGATATCCGACATTGTATTACGAAAATCTGAACAAAAATCGGGGCCTCTCCTTTCTGAGAGAGGTAATTTCCTGGCAGATATTTATTTTTCTAAACTGCCCGATATTTTTGATTTGAATAAGCAAATCAAACTCATTATAGGGGTTGTAGAACATTCACTTTTTTATCAGCTGTGTTCGGCATGTCTTTTGGCAACAGAAGACGGCGTAACACATTTATTTGCAAACAACCTTGGAGAATCAGACACGGATAAGATTGTCACGCAATAGCATTAAAGTTTATATTGAAGTCTAACAACCAACAAGACAACGGTAAAGTAATTTAAATTAACATGAAACACACTCAAATTAACACAGGAATACTGAGTTTTGGCATGTCAGGACGTGTTTTTCACGCACCATTTATACATACCAATCCTCATTTCAATCTCGGCGCTGTTGTAGAACGGTCGAAAAAAGCAGCACATGAATTTTATCCGGCAATAAAAAGCTATAATAGCATTGCTGAATTACTAGCGGATGAAAGCGTCGAACTGGTCGTTGTGAATACACCAAACTATACACATTTCCAATATGCCAAAGAGGCCCTAGAAGCAGGAAAACATGTATTGATAGAAAAACCTGCCGTTGATGACACTACACAATTCGACACTCTTCTTGCCATCAGCAAAAAACAAGGCAAACAATTATTTTTCTATCAAAACAGACGGTATGACGGTCACTTTTTAGACATTAAAAAAGTGATTGACAGTGGAGAATTAGGAAAGCTAATTGAAGTACATTTCAGATTTGATCGCTATAAAATGGAATTGGGACAAAAATACTTTAAGGAAGATACGCAGTATATTTCTAATGGTCTTACTTATGACCTAGGCCCTCACCTTATTGATCAGGCAATCTCACTTTTTGGAAAACCGGTTAAATTTACCAAGACAACATCCATTAACAGGCCGGATTCTAAAGTTGCAGATTATTTTCACTACCAGCTCTATTATCCAGCTGGACTGAACGTGTATTTAACGGGAAGTCTACTTGTTGCCTCTCCACAGCCCGCCTTTGTTTTACATGGCACAAAAGGGAGTTTTATCAAGAATATGACAGATGTGCAAGAACAGCAATTGCTAGATGGTATGTTACCTGACAATCCATCTTATGGCCTTGAGCCAGCCGGCCAAGAGGGGAAACTTGTTACGATAGACGCTTCAAATCAAAAACATGAGTCTTTAGTAACGCCACATAAAGGAGATTACAATCAGCTGTTTGAAGCCATTTATGAAAGCTTAAGAAATAATATCGATTACCCTATTAAAGCGGATCAGGTTAAATGGCAGATCGAATTGCTTGAAGCTGAAAATACCTAAGCTTCTAAACAATCAAATGGCGGCACGGTTCAAGAAAACTAACATGTGCTGCCATTTCAATTTGCTTTCCAAAGACATTCGTTCGGTTCAATATGGATCATCACATGACCGAGATCAGGAATATGCGCAACCAAATGGTCTTTGAGTTTATGTGCCAACTCATGCCCTTCCCTTACGGTAATTTCACTATCAACAATAGCGTGCAGATCGACATGATATTTAGCCCCCGATTTGCGGACAAAACATTTTTCTGTGGCTTTTATCCCCTCTACCTTTAATGCTTCTTCCCGGATATTATCAATGACCTCATCGTATACATTTTCATCCATTATCTCGCCAAGCGCCGGTCTGAAAATATGATAACAGTTATACAGTATAAATCCAGCAGCAAATAATGCCGCGTAGTCATCCGCATTTTCATATCCTTTTCCGAGTAACAATGCAATAGATATCCCAATGAAGGCTGCAACTGACGTTATCGCATCGCTTCGATGGTGCCAAGCGTCTGCACGAAGTGAAGAACTATTTGTTTCTTTACTTTTCTTCATAACGATCCTATACGAAATTTCTTTCCATACGATGATTCCGCCAAGAACAAATAGAGTCCAAGGCTTTGGCAAGTCATGTGGCGTTCCTATATTCTCAATACTTTCATAAGCGATTATGGTTGCAGAAACGATGAGAAAACCAACGACAATAAATGTAATGAGGGGTTCTACCCGACCATGACCATACGGGTGATTGTCGTCGGCAGGTCGTTGCGCATATTTTAAACCCAGAAGCACTAGAAATGAAGAGAAAATGTCCGCCGTTGACTCAATTGCATCCGCAATCAGGGCATAGGAGTTTCCAAAGAAACCAGCTAGCCATTTTAACAATGCTAGTAATGCATTGCCTACAATACTAAAATAAGTCGTTCTGACTGCAGTCTGCTCTTGAAGTTCGGACATCGCTATAAATTAACTTGACACCGCGAAAATACTGTTTTTTCTCTTCAAATTCTATTCTCCATCTATAGAAAATAGCGATTACAATAATCGATCGTTAACTGCCGCTTGCGATATCCTGCAATGCTTTTTTTATCTCAGGAGTCCCATAGTCACGGCTTCCTTCCAAACGCTCTACGATCTTTCCAGTTTTATCCAAGATCACCGTTGTCGGGATGGACTGCCCTAAGAATTCTGCAGGAATTTCACCCTCTGCTATATAAAGGGGCAGATCATACTTGTTTTCTGCCATAAATGCTGAAGACTTCTCCATGTCGCCATCAACATCCACCATGAGGAAAACGATATCCTTATTATCTTTAAGCGATTGCCTAAGCTGGTCAATGGAAGGTAGTTCATGAATACAAGGAGGACACCAAGTCGCCCAGAAATTGATAAATACGACCTTACCTTTTAAAGCACTTAATTGAAGAACCTTCCCCTCTTTATCCTTAAAAGATAGCTCCTGCGTTGTGGGTGCAGTCGCTTCAGCAGGTTCCTCCACCTTTTCGGCCTTGGTCTCACTTTTAGTTCCTGTGTTTCCACAGCTAAAAAACAAACTGGTCGATAAAGCCGCAAGACCAAAAAAAATAACCCCTCTATTAAACCTAATATTCATCGTCTTTTGTTTCATTAAATTATTCTATTAAAAATAAATCCTGTTCACTAATCGTTCTCTTAAAGTAAGGGCTAAAAGATTAAATCCGAATTCGGAGATCTCGTCAATCCAATCCTCCTAGGAGAAATTTCTCAAAACATTAGCTAATTTAACCTTAATTATTCAAGACCACAAGTATTGCAAACAACTTCACAACATAAACAATTGATCAATAACAAAATAAGCAACAATAAATTTGAAAAAATAACAAGAACTTTTCCGACATTTAAAAGAGTGAACATATCACTGATCAAAAGACAATTTATTGACTACATCATGAATCTCTCAGCAAATCATTTCAAAAAATACTTGTTAATATATTTCCTGTTATTCCTCACCCCCCAGCTTAATTTCGGGCAAGCCACGTCAACTAAATTCAATAACCTATATCGGCTAATAGCATCAAAAGATTTCTTCACCGCCCGTGACCTTTTTAAGGTAAATAAAACTTTTTTAAACGCCCATGAGCAACTTTTTATTTTGGCAATACTCGATAATGCCTTTAATAGGCCCATCGCTTCCAACAAAAAAATTGCACTGCTGAACACAGCAACAGAAGAATTGCCTGACACACTGCGACTAAAAATACGACGTATTCAGGAAGATAATTTTGTCAAACTGAAAGATTACGATGAGGCAAAACAGACAACGCAAAAAATCCTACTCGAATTCGATCCCTTGCTGTCAACAGATACAAGAGCGGATCTCCGAAACAATCTAAAAATCTGGTAGGCACTTGATCATGTAAAGCCGCAGCTTATACAAATTAACGACGATACCCGTCTTAAAATGACGAAAGATAAAGCCAGCTTGAAGAATCTAAAGGTAGAGGTTAACGGCGATACAGCAAGTTTCATATTTGACACCGGAGCAAATCTATCGACAGTTTCGGAGTCCGTGGCCAAACGACTTCATATGGATATTATCCGTGCAGATATTGATGTAGACGCAATTACAGGTATTGCTATCAAAACCGATTTAGCAGTCTGTAAACAATTAAAACTTGGTAACATCAACATATCGAATGCTATATTTCTGGTTTTCCCAGACAGTGCACTTTATATCCCACAAATTGGCTATCAGATCAATGGCATAATAGGCTTCCCAGTCATAGAAGCACTGCAAGAAGTACAGCTTACACAAGATGATTTTTTTATCGTACCTAAGAGACCTACAGTTACAAAGAAGGCTTCAAATCTTGCAATAGATGGATTATCACCTCTTATTGCCATTGATGGAAAGCACTATACCTTTGATACGGGAGCAGAAAATACAATCCTTTATGCGCCATTTTACGAAACTTACAAACAGCATATCGAAAAATATGGTATACCGACCAAAGTCGCCATGGGAGGCGCAGGTGGTAACGTTGAATATGATGGCTTTGTCATACAACATACATTCCATATCGGCGATAAACCGATCGCTCTTAAAAAAATAAACCTATTAAAATCGAAAATCAAGAATGAAACTGTATATGGAAATATAGGACAAGATATTATCCGCCAATTTTCTAAAATGACACTTAATTTTAAAGACATGTTTATCCATTTTAATTAACAGGAATCTAAAACTAAAATGGATCACATGTGTCCTAAATAAATTTTAGGATTGGATTTCTGTGGTACAGGCATAGCTTTTTTCATCATTTCGATATTGACCCCTATTTTTCAATCTGCGAAGATCTTTAGCTGTCCCTTTTTTCCTTTTATAGGCGGCCTGAAAAAGGGATCATCTATCCATTGCCAGATGTTTATTTTCACGAAGATATTCATTCTGATGAATGCGACCAGATTGGACAGGTTCCAGTCATATTTGGCCTTTTTTTGCAAGTATTTTAACAGTAATATGCCAATGAGTGAAGTCCAGATCTGGATCATCACTGCATTTTCAGAAGTCCCTATGAAT
>NZ_VLKR01000033.1 GCF_007830445.1 Sphingobacterium siyangense
ATTTCCATGTACAGGCTATTGCATATCCTCCGCCTAGTGGTTATCGCAGCACAGGACCGTCGGTGAGCCTGCTCCATCGGAAGCTGTTCCGCAACCGCCGCTAGCCTGCAACATTATTATTGGACAATCGTTTGCATTCCATAATCTCTTTTTTACTTCGATTTACTATTGTATTATTGTTAAGTTAATTTAATGCATTATAAATCATACGCATGAAGATATCTTTTTGGAGCACAAAAGCACAAGTCAGTTTACTGATGGGATTGGCTTCTCCTTTTATTTTTCAACCCACTCGAGTTGACGCTAAAGTAAGTACGATCAAATATTATAGTACAATAGGTCGCGATCAAGGCAACCGTATTATCACGATTCAGAAAATTAATCCGACAACAGTCGAGATAGTATACGATAATGGTCAACGTCTGACTTTAGATTTCTACGGTAATCATATTTTTAGGATGTTCCAGGATGTTCATGGCGGTATTATCCGTGATCCCGAAGCAAAACCCGAAGCAAAAATATTGGTAGAGCAACCTCGGAAAACGGTCACTGGGCTTGAGGTAAAGGATGAAGGTAATAAGGTCAGCATCTCCACTAACGATATTCTTTTTTCAATGGATAAACAGACTTCTCAGTTTAGTATCCTCAATCGGAAAAGCAATAAAATTGTCGTTGAAAGCTTAAAGCCAATTGTTTTCGAAGAGAAACAAGTAAGCGTTGAATTGAAGGAAAATGCGGATGAATACTTTTTTGGTGGCGGCGTTCAAAACGGGCGTTTTTCACATAAGGGAAAAGTGATTGCAATCGAAAATCAGAACAGCTGGACCGATGGTGGTGTTGCCTCTCCAAGCCCTTATTACTGGTCAACCAAAGGGTATGGTTTTATGTGGCATACCTTTAAGAAGGGAAGTTATACCTTTGGAGCCAAAACCCCTGGGACAGTAAAATTGGCGCATGATACAGATTATCTAGATGTCTTTTTTATGATTAATGACGGGATAGTACCTTTGCTCAACGATTTCTATCAATTGACGGGCAACCCAATTCTTCTACCGAAATTTGGTTTGTATGAGGGGCATCTTAATGCCTATAACCGCGATTTTTGGAAAGAAGATGAAAAGGGAATTCTATTTGAAGACGGCAAACGCTATAAAGAAAGTCAAAAGGACAATGGCGGAATCAAAGAATCGCTGAACGGTGAGAAAAACAATTATCAGTTTTCGGCCCGCGCTGTAATAGACCGGTATAAAGCACATGATATGCCTTTGGGCTGGATTCTTCCAAATGATGGCTATGGTGCTGGCTATGGCCAAACGGAATCTTTAGATGGAAATATCCAAAATTTGAAAGAGTTTGGTGATTATGCACGTAAGAATGGAGTAGAAATCGGTTTATGGACACAGTCTGATCTCCATCCGAAAGATAGTATAAGTGCATTACTGCAACGTGATATTGTAAAAGAGGTTCGGGATGCGGGTGTACGAGTCCTAAAAACGGATGTGGCCTGGGTTGGTCCAGGATACTCCTTTGGTCTCAATGGGGTCGCCGATGTGGGACATACTATACCTTACTATGGTAACAACGCTCGTCCATTTATTATTTCATTGGATGGTTGGGCAGGCACACAGCGCTATGCCGGTATCTGGTCGGGCGACCAGACTGGAGGCGTATGGGAGTATATTCGATTCCATATACCAACATATATTGGCTCGGGACTTTCAGGTCAGCCCAATATTACCTCCGATATGGACGGGATCTTTGGTGGTAAAAATTTTAAGGTCAATATTCGTGATTTTCAATGGAAGACCTGGACACCAATGGAACTCAATATGGATGGCTGGGGATCGAACGAGAAATACCCACATGCTTTGGGGGAGCCAGCTACTTCTATCAATCGTCTGTATCTGAAATTGAAATCTCAGTTGGTTCCCTATAGCTATAGTGTTGCGAAACAAGCAGTAGATGGACTGCCCATCATTCGTGCTATGTTTTTAGAGCAAGCAAATAGTTATACGCTTGGAAAAGCAACGCAATACCAGTACCTCTATGGTCCAAATTTCCTTGTAGCACCGATTTACCAAGAAACACATGTGGATGAGAAGGGAAATGATATGCGCAATGGTATCTACCTGCCGGATGGTGAATGGATTGATTATTTTACGGGTGAAAAATACAAGGGAGGGCGTATTATCAATAACTTTAATGTGCCTATTTGGAAGCTGCCCGTTTTCGTGAAAAATGGAGCCATTATTCCGGTGACCAATCCAAATAATAATGTGCTGGAAATCAAAAAAGATCAACGTATTTATGAAGTATATCCTTATGGGAACTCCAGTTTCCTGGAATATGATGATGATGGAGAGACAGAGGCTTATCGTTATGGTAAGGGCGCAAATACATCCATAACTTCACAGTTAAACAACAATAAAGTTGTTTTTGCGATTGCTCCAACGCAAGGCGAATTTGACGGCTTTGAGAAAATGAAGTCTACGGAAATTCGTTTCAACGTTAGCAAAGCACCGAAGAAATTGACGGTAAAGGTCAATGGGAAAAATAGCAAACTTAAAGAAGTGAATAGCATAGATGCGTTTAATACTTCTGAAAATGTATATTTCTACGACGCACAACCAAACCTGAATCAGTTTGCAACCAAGGGATCTGAATTTGAAAAAGTACCTTTGGTGAAAAATCCGATGTTGCTGGTACGACTAGCCAAACAGGATGTCTCATCGACCGCAATAGAAGTACAATTGGAGGGTTTCGAATTTGCTCCTGTTGACAACTATCTGGCTCAGACTGGTGCTTTGACTTCGCCCAAAGCTATTATCACAGATCAACATACACAAGCATATACCTTAACGCCAACCTGGGAAAAGGTTGCAAATGCTGATTATTATGAAATTGAATTCAATAATCTGATCTATTCGACCATCAAAGACAGTCAATTGCTATTCGAAGGATTGGCCGCGGAAACGGATTACCAGTTTAAAATTAGAGCTGTCAATAAATCTGGTGTTTCAGATTGGAGTACATTTGCCGCAAAGACAAAGGCAAACCCGTTGGAATTTGCCATTGAAGGAATCAAAGCAGAGACTTCTGTGGATAACCAAGGCGGAAATGGTATCAATAAATTGTTCAATTATGATGAGGGGGATATGTGGCATACAAAATGGGGACAGACTGCGGTTCCGTTTGATATGACCTTAGATCTAAAATCCGTTAATCAATTGGATAAGTTTGAGTATCTTCCAAGAACCGATGGCGGAAATGGCATCATTTTAAAAGGAAAAGTATTCTATAGCAACGATAAGGACACCTGGACGGAAGCTGGTAGTTTTGACTGGAAACGTGATGGCGAAATGAAACGTTTTGATTTTGGAACCCATCCGGTGGCTCGATTTATCAAAATTTCAGTTTCTGAAGCTGTTGGAGGTTTCGGTTCAGGAAGAGAATTATATGTGTTTAAAGTACCAGGATCGTCAAGCTACTTACCGGGCGATATTAATAATGACCGATTGATCGATCATAATGACTTGACTTCCTATATTAACTATACGGGATTGCGACTGGGAGATGGAGATTTCGAAGGTTATGTCAGCAATGGCGATGTCAATAAAAATAATCTGATTGACGCTTATGATATTTCCAATGTTGCTGTTGTCATAGAAGGTGGTGCAAAACCAAATAAAGAAGAAAAGGTCAGTGGTAAATTAAAATTGATTCCCTCAAAAACGACCTTAAAATCGGGAGATATTGTGGAGATCAGTGTTAGTGGAGAGAATCTTAAAGCTGTCAATGCACTTAGTTTTGCTCTTCCTTACAATCAGGGTGATTTTGAATATGTCGGTATTGAGTCCGTACATTTAAAAGAGATGAACAATTATAGCAACGATCGTCTTCACACCAATGGAAGTAAGGCTCTGTATGCTACTTTTGTTAATCTGGGCAACAAGGAGACTTTGAATGGCTCTGAAGTTTTATTTAAGATCAAATTGAAAGCAAAACGTAATGTCAACTTCAATCTGAAAGCAATAGATGGGATTTTGGTTGATAAAAAGCTGAATTCCGTTACTTTCTAAAATATAAATAGCCTTAACAAAAAGGGGAGCCTCATAGGCTCCCCTTTTTTTGTTAATTGATGTCTAAATAGTGCATCTAATTAGTCCAATATCATACTGAGATCCATCAGTAGGATTTCAGTATCTGCTGAGGTCACTTTCAGGTTAATTTCAGCGACATCCCATATTCCAAAGCCATCTCTGCTTTCTAATTCTTGTCCTTCGACAGTAACACTACCTTTTATTACAAAAACATATACACCATTTCCTGCCTTTTTGATCTGGTATTTTGTTTGGACGTCCTTGTCAAAATGCCCCATGGAAAACCAGGTATCCTGATGGATCCATACACCCTCGTCTTCTGGATTTGGAGAAAGAATTTGCTGGAATTTATTCTGTCTTTGTGTTATATCCAATGTAATTTGATCGTATCGGGGGCTCACATTCCGTTGATTAGGGTACACCCAAATTTGAAGAAACTTGACTACCTGATCGGTGTTTTTATTATATTCACTGTGTATGATACCCGTTCCGGCGCTCATCACCTGAATATCTCCCTTCCGGATAATAGCTTTGTTACCCATGCTGTCTTCATGTTGCAAATCACCTTCCAAAGGGATACTGATGATTTCCATATTGTCGTGAGGGTGTTTGCCAAAACCTCTTCCTTCAGCCACCATATCATCATTTAGCACACGTAACACACCAAAGTGCATACGTTCGGGGTTGTGATAATTGGCGAAGCTAAACGTATGATTGCTATCTAACCAGCCATGATTTGCATGACCGCGTGTAGCCGCTTTGTGGAGGACACTATGGTTTTCCAATTTGTCTGAATTATAGTTTACAGCTTCGGCATCCAGCGTTTCAAGCGGTTCTATCTCGTCAATATCATTCTTCAAGATATCAGCTGAAGACACTGTTGATGCAAATATCCCGGAACCTAAAAGTCCCTTTTTTATAAAGTTCTGTCTGTTCATGATCTTATTATTTAGTATCCAAAATTAGCCTATTAGCCGCCGATTTCTATTGATCTAGTTCAATAAAGAAAGAGTTTTAACGGTTTTCGGTTGTTTTTCTAGGACGCTATTGCCCGTGCTTTATTAAACGGAGAGTAAGTCTGGAAAAAGACTATAGACTTCATTTTTTAGAAGTCCACTTCCACCGCCATAATGTTTGATCAGACCAATCGGATAAGTGAGCCGCGTAAGGTGATCTGTTATTATACGCTCTTCCTGAGGAGAGAGTCCTGAACTCAATAACAAAACATCTACAGGGACGTCAATAAGCTGTTTTTTACAGGCATCCAAATCGTATTGTATCGTTGCATTCCAGTTGGGCGTGTTTTCAATGATTCTCTTGAGCGTGAGGAGAATTTCTTCATTTTTACCAAATATGAGAAAGGTTAATATTTTCATGATGTTCTTGTTTAAGGATTTGTCCTGATGAGCGTATTGACAATGGCATTACCCTTTAAAATTTTTGAAATGGGACATTCTTCGGCAATTTGTTGCAGGCGTTCTCGGGTATCCTCTGCTAAGATTTGTCCAAAAGCTATCTCGCGATCAAAATATGTAACCACCTGTCCTTTTTCAATTTTGAGGTACATATTTGAACTGACTGAAATTTCTGGAATATCAAGCCCTTTTTTATCGATGTACATGCGTAAAGTAGCTAAGGTACAAGATACAAGCGATGAGATGAGAAGGGTGTAGGGGTCAGGACCAAGATCTTTGCCACCAAGTTTTTCAGGTTCATCCGTAATAAATTCTCCATTTCTCCATTGTATTGTGGTCTTATATTTCTGCTCAGTAATATGGCCAAGGATAGGGTTTTCCAATATATATTTCATACGGATTATTCTTTTGTTTGTAATACAACAAAAATAAGCCTGAATTGATTCATTTCCATTGATGTAGTTCAATAAATATAGTCATATTGTCTCCTGATATTTTTTTATTGGCTGATAAGATTGATGGATTTCCGCTGATGAATACAGCTTATCGTTACAGAAAAAATAAAGATTGGAGTAAGTTGAATCACATAAATTTTCTTACTTTTAACAATCAAATTCGCTCAATTTTTTAAAGGATTTTAATTTAATATTTCGGTTATGATGAAGAGATTTTTACTTGTCGGACTTTTTGCTGGTATAACCCATTTTATGGCTTTCTCGCAATCTCATGAACTACGTGTGGGTGTCACCTCCGGTGTGTCCAATTTTACGGGATCGGGAACGGAAGCAAAGAGTACGTTGAATGGATCTACACAACAGGACTATTATACCAATAATCCTTATGGAAAAAAATATGGAATCAATATTGGAGGCGCTTTAAACTACCGTTATGTTTTTGCCAACAACCTAATATTAGGTTTAGAGGGTGCATATGAACGATTGCAGACAAAGATTGATTTGGAAGGCAATGAGTTTATGAATGGAAGCCGTGGTCAGACCCGTCTAAATCAACAATTTATCAATTTTAATCCTTTTGTTGGCTATCGTGTCTTTTTTGAACCGATGACAATGGATATTCAGTTGGGTATGGATATTGCCAAAACGCTGAGTATCAAAGAAAATGGTAGCATTGAAGATAAACAGGGGAATAAAACAAGTTTTGATCGTGATAGAGGCAAGGTTATCGATTTGGATCTACGCCCTCGTTTACAGTTTAATGTAAATTATGACCGTTATACCGTGTTTGCCGGTTATTCATGGGGATTGAAGGATTATAACAACGGGATGCTTGGTGCTGATCCCGGTGTGGCACGATTAAATGTATTCCGCTTAGGCCTGCAGTATCAGCTATTAACTCCGATCTTCAAAAATGACTAAAGGCAGGTTAGAAGCATTCAGTGATGGCGTTTTGGCCATCATTATAACGATTATGGTACTTGAATTAAAAGTACCTGAAGGATTTACTTTTGCGAGCCTTAAACCATTATATCCTAAAATTATCTCCTATATCGTTAGTTTTGTTTACGTTGGACTGTACTGGAATAATCACCATCATCTCTTTCAAATTGTTCGAAAAGTAAATGGAAAAGTTCTTTGGAGCAATTTGAATTTATTGTTTTGGCTATCATTAATGCCGGTTACAACAAATTGGATTGGTGAGTCACATTTTGAAAGGGATCCTATTATCGCTTATGGCTTTGTCCTGATCATGTGTTCCATATCATATAATATCGTTGAATATTTTGTGATTCAAATCGAAGGGGAAGAATCTGCACTGAAAAAAGCGGTTAAATCGAAGGTTAAGGAAAATATTTCTACAGCGCTGTATTTTTTGGGGATAGGACTGTCTTTTATTAATCCCTATATCAGTTTGCTCATGTATGGAACAGTCGCTATTATGTGGCTTATACCTGACCGCCGTATTGAGGAAGAAATGCGGAATCAATAGTTTTGCTGTTCCAGGGCTTTCAGGATGAACTGAACGCGATCGTTTACCGTTGTTTTTGGAACCTCAATGGTTTCATAACCGAGTTGTGTATAGGTCTCTTTCATTATCTTGAAAGTGTTTTCGGCCTCCCGCCAAGTTTGTTTCCGCTCGTTGTCATTCGCATAGATCTCTGCCCAAGGCGGTAAGATAAATACTTTTTTATGATAACGTCGACCTTTTGCTTCGTGAAGCAGTTCTTCTTCGATTGAAAGACCTTCCATCGCAATATATGCCAATGTATCTGGAATTCCGCGGTCAAAAAAAATGTAGTTTTGGTGATCTTGCCTCACCTGCATCAAATAGCTGGCTGACGAAGCGGCCAACATGAGTTTGGCATAGCGAGTTTTATTTTTCCAGGGTAGACCATCAGCATCGGCTTCCAATTGTTCTCGGATGATGCGCCGTGCATCCTCTTCCACAATGCTGAATCCCTGCTTATGTAATTCATTTAATAAGGTTGTTTTACCGACTCCAGGTCCTCCCGTCAGAACGATAAAATAATGTGTTTGATCCATAATGATTAAAATGAAATGTTTCCCGAAATGGAGAAAATTGGGGTAATGGCTGATTGTTGGCTACGATTTTAAAAATTAGCTGTATTGTTTTGCGATTTTCTTTTCGGGTTCGACGTAGAATGTATATAAGAAAAATAAAAATATATATTCTAGTGGTTTCATCAAAATATAAGTCACATTTGATGCGCTGCTGGAATTAATTTTGACGGAGATATTAAAACCATATTTATCGTAGCAATATCTGACATAGCGATGTAATGCTGGTGATAAATCGCTTAATATTTCTTCGAATGCGTTGGCCACCTGAAGCTGTCTATTGACAATGATCGTGTTGCCATGTCTTGTACCTAGCCGTAGGGGTTTAACAAGAGCGGGATCTCCTTTTGCCGCAACTGTACAGAGGTAATGGCCCTGATGATCGAGGATAGGAGGGTGCATTTTTTGTGAAAAAGCCCAAGTAGTTGTTTCTGTGAAAACTTTCACCATTGAATCCCGATCCTGCCCCAATAGGACAAGGATGATAGTTAGTAGGAGAAAGACTGGAACAAGTAAAATAAGAGCCCATGTCGGATAATTCAGCTTTTAGGAAAGCAGGTTATTGATTTTATTGAGCGTGCTGTTGGCATAGCTTCTGTTCATAGCGTAACCCCGCTCTTCAACGATGATTTTACGGATTAGCCCAATGCCCATAATCAAGCAGCATATTGGCGTGAAAATAAAGAATAAAGTTCCTTCGTTGCCAACATACATATCCAATGTGGACGTATCGTGGTGACTGACCTGAACGAGCACAAACAGACTGATAATACTACCTATCATTAACATAATCAGCATCAGAACAAGAGGAATAGGGGGGATTTTTCGTCCCTTGAGCCAAATCGCTATTGCTGAAATATTAAATGCAATAAAATAAAATGATAGCGATACAAGGTGTTTTCCGCCGAAGGGAATATAACAATCACCATCTACGGGATCTACGGCTTGATTATATTGACTCGAGTGGAATAATAGCCCTACCCCGCTTATCATTAATGAAATCAGGTAGCCGATGATAATGGCATACTCAGCAATTGTTATTTTCCGTTGTTGTTTTTTGACAGCCGAACGAAGCAGATATACAATCCCGAACAGCGTAAGAATAATAAGGAGAAAAATGAAGATCATAATGGGGTGAGCAGTTATAATTCTAAGATGAATATCGTCAAATCATTTGTTTAATTCAGACGCAAGGCGATCAATTGTTTTTGAAATATATCCGTATAACAGATTGAAATCAATATTATTGACGTGTTTAATGGGTCGGAATTCAAGATTTCTTCAACAGTGTAGATGCTATGAAAGGTAGCTATAGTGCCAATGTCCAGCAGAGACCAGCGCCTAATTTTTACCGAATAATCTCTTCCAAAAATTCTTTTTTTTGCTGCTTTGAGAGCTGTCTGTGGTTTCAAAATGTTTTGGGTCTGCATGGATTGTCTCTGTTTTGACATTTGGTAAAATCTCATTTTCTGGAAGTCCATTGCGTTGTTCTATTTCCTGGATCTGTTTTAATGCTGTTGTCTGATATAAAAGCGGTCCTTCTTTGTCGCAGTTAAAAAGGTTGGAGTAACTTTTTGATTCATTCAGATCAAAAGGTTGTGGTTCGACAACTTCTGTTGCTTCCAAGAGACCAAGGTTACGATCTTTGGCATATTGCAGTGCATTGAGGAAAATAGAAATACGGTTATCAGAAAATAGCGTATCTAATTCATCCTTGATCGTCGGGTCACTTTGGTAATCTATCAACAATTGCGCGACTTTTTCTGCGGGGATAAAGACACCGGAACAATAATTTTCTACAAGCCTATTTTCGATATTATTGGTTAGAAATTCTTGTTGAACAAATTGTTCCCACTGTTTGTAATAGCTGGATAAATGGTCATTTTTGGAGAAGGACAGGGCTCCACCTCGAACATAGAAGTATTTTTCGAAAAAACCTTGTACAACAGCAATGAAAAAACCGTGGGTTTTGTCAAAATAATCATTTTTGTCGGTTTCCCGACCCGCATTTAAGGTGTCTTGGTATTTGGTTTTATAGAAGTCTTCTAGTTGGTGAGTTGCAGAAACTTCCTCAATCTTTTCAGGATTTTTGAGCAAGTCAAAATACCAAGTTTCTATCTGCTGTTCTGAGATGGGGTGGTAACTAATATCATAGCCCATAATGACTGTTTTTAATCTCTTATGTTGTAATTGCTAATATATTAAAAATTAACATTTTGTGCAATATAAATCGCTCCGATATCGTGCTTTTTTGCCTAAAAGGAAGGGTTGATGACAATTTTATAAAGCAGGAGGGCGGGGGCAACATGTTTGCCTATTTCATGATAATTAATTACTTTGGTCACAAACAGAATTTATATATGAAGCACTCACTATTTATTATTTTTATGTCGATGAGCTTATTTTTTACAGCTTGTCAATCCCCAAGTCCAGAGACTTTTTTCGGAAAAGTTGTTTTAAACACAAATCTTGTAGCAGATTTTGCCCCTGAACGCTATGGCAAACAGCTCGAGCAGGAGACCGTAGAATTTGCGGATATGCCCTCCAGTAAGAAAGTAGGCGATGAAGCTCAAAAATCTGTCGGGATCAAAATTCAGGTTGTTGAAAAGGCCTTAATGGATATTAAGGAACTGAATGTTTCCGATGCCGATGCAAAAGCACTGAAAGAGCAGTCTATTGCATTATTTGAAAAAGTTTTGCCTGTCTATAAAAATGAATATACCGCCTATGCAAAGTTATGTGATGGCAAAGGTTCGGCTGAAGAAAAGCAGGCATTACTCCAAAAGATCGAAAAAAACGATATGCCTTCCATTAACGAGGTGTTTGACAACGTATATGCTTTAGGAAAAGCTTATGCTGAAAAACATAACCTGAATGTTAACTGGGGAAATTAAGCAGATGAAGGAAACAAGCTTATACAGAAATAAAAAGAAAACAAGTCAGCTACTGTCAATTTCGGGAGGCCTATGTTTGTTGCTTCTGATCGTTTTATTGTACAGTATCGGTTTATTTGATGGTGTATTTAAAGCCAAACCGACAGTTTTCTCTGCAGGAGCATTGCTAGTACTCTTAATTTTATTGTTTTCCAGCCTACTGAGCCTTCGGGATAAAACAGCGCAAATTGTTTTTAACGACCGCTATTTTCTTGGAAAGACAACACCAGTATCGAAAGCTTTTGGCCAAGGCGACTGGCAGGATGTCAAAAGCATCGACTTACAAAAAGTCGGTGGTGATACGATGGTCATTGTTACATTGGGTAATCCCCCTAAATATAAAGAGCAGCTTTCGTCGCTGTTATGGAAAATGGCTTATCAAGAATCCACTCAAGAACTGTGTATCATGTATTCGTCCTCAACTATTGATTTGGAGCCCTCGGAGCTATACCAACTTTTTGTATCCTATTGGAAAGGAGCAAAAGTAATCGATCAATAGCAAACAATTAGGCCATTGCAGACTTTATAGCATCGATCTTCTGTTGGATGATCTCTTTTTCCAATGTTGTTTTAGCCAGGATTTTTGCTTTGTTAAAGTTTGCGATGGCTTTGTTTTTGTCCAGTTCCTTATAGAGTTCTCCCAGCAGCACAAAATAAAAATGATTGTCTTCTAGTTGTAAGGTTTTTACTTCGACTAATGCAGCTTTAACACCTTTTACTTTATACAGTGCAAATATTCTATTCAATGCAGCTGCCGGGGAATAATTGACAACTAATAAACGGTCATACCATTGCAGTATTTCGGCCCATTTTTCTGGACTGTCTTCCTTTATACAATGGCATTGCGCAATCTTAGCCTCCAGATGGTAGGATGTGAGTTCGCCGCCCGATGCAGCGTTCTTGAGAAAATGAAGCCCTTGATGTATGAGTTCTTGATTCCAGCGTTCCTCATCCTGTTGCTCATACAAAATGAAATCACCTTCATTGGTCAGCCTTGCCTCGAAACGGGAGGAATGAAAACAAATCAGCGCAATAAGCGCATTGGTCTTAGGTGTATTTGTTTTCTCATAAGTCGAAAGCATTAGCGCAAGGCGTAAAGCTTCAATACAGAGCTCCTTTCTTAAAATTTGATTTTGGGTTTTAGAATAATACCCTTCATTAAATAAGAGGTAAATAATATGGAGTACGTTATCGAGGCGTTTAATAATTTCTGCTTCGGAGGGCAGTTCGAGTTCGATTTTTTCTGAACGTAGTTTTTCCTTTGCTCTGAATAGGCGCTTATTGATGGTTTCTTTGTTGGAAAGAAATGCTTCGGCAATTTCGTCTATACCAAAACCACAGAGGATTCTAAGGGCAAGACCTATTTGAGCCTCACTTGCAATTGCTGGCGTGCAGATTGCAAACAGCATTTTTAATTGGCTGTCTTTGATATTTTCCTGTGAGAAATTAAAGTCGTCGAAGGTTTCCGCTTCCAGCTCGCTCTGTCGCACTGCAGGGATGATTTTATCTTTAAATATTTTATTTCTTCGAAACTGGGCCAATGTCTTTTGTTTTGCAACCGTGTACAGCCAAGCCGTAGGATTTGCAGGAACGCCTTTGGTCTGCCAAGATTCTGTGGCCAATAAGAAAGTTTCGCTGACGATATCTTCAGCGATTTCGATGTATTGAAGACCAAAACTTTTACTGATGACAGCGACTATTTTGGTAAATTCTTGCTGGAAAAGCTCTTTTAGAAAATCCGGATCCATAAGTCTAAAACAGGGGCGGCTGTGCGCGTGTACAGCTGCCCCGTATATGATTAGTTGAGCAGTGCACGTATCTCTACACTACCATTAAATTCGAGTATAGGACAGCCATGGGCCAAGGTTGTGGCTTCGTCAAGATCGTCTGCTGCGACGACAATAAAACCGCCGAGTCTTTCCCTAATCTCCACAAAAGGTCCATCCGTAACGATACCGCCTGGCTTTAATACCTTTCCGGCTGGCTCAAGACGGGAGCCATGATCCTTCAGTTTACCTTGCGCATCGATGTCACTAATCCAGTCGTACCATCTTTTGTTTACAGCTTTTGCTTCTTCTTCTGTCAGTTGACTTGGTTCATTGGCCCCCTGACGAAATAATAAGATGAAATCTTTCATTTTTATGGTTTAATTTATCGTATAAATATCGACCTCCTGTTTATGAGGTTGGCTGTACTTTGTGCTGCCCAACTTTGTAGCTTCCTGCTTGTGTGCGGAAGGAAATATTGATCCTGTTATAAGAATTGATCGCTGTAATGGCCAAGGTCAGGTCGATAAGTTCTTCTTCCGAAAATACAGCAGTTGCTTTCGTATAAACCTCGTCCGGCACATCACCATGCGTAATTTTCGTCACGGCTTCGGCCCATTCCAGCCCAGCACGTTCACGTTCGCTATACAGAGGTGCCTCCCGCCAGGCATCCAATAAGAACAATCGTTGTGGTTGATCTCCGGTCGCCAGTAGATCTTTTGAATGCATGTCAAGACAATACGCACAGCCATTGATTTGTGATACACGGAAATAAATAAGATGCAAAAGCTCTTGTTCTATCGAACACTTGCTCAGATATGTACCTATTCCATACATTGATTTCATGGCGTTTTGCCCTTTTGCGAAAAAATTGATGCGTTGTTTCATTTTTTATTGTTTTTAGTGTAACTGATTTACACCACAACAATGCTTGAAGTTAAAGAAATTGGACAGCTTGATCTGTAAATTTTATATTTAAATTATAAGTAGCTGTATTACAGTTTTTTAATTTGATTATTTCTCTAATAAAATTCTAATAATTTTCTAAAAGATCTCTAACGGATCATGGAGGTAGGAATGCGCACCTTTGCAGGCAAAGGAAGACAAAGAGATGAGTGTTTTTGAATTTGCCATACGATTATTTGTAGCATTGCTTTTGGGGGCTGCCGTGGGAGTAGAGCGCCAATGGCGCCAGAAAAATGCGGGGCTTCGGACAAATACTTTAGTTTCGTTGGGAGCAGCAGCTTTTGTGCTGCTTTCCATAGAAATTGGCGGTGATGCTACCGGACGGATTGCTTCTTATGTGGTCAGCGGAATTGGTTTTCTTGGCGCTGGTGTGATTATGAAGGACGGTTTGAATGTGCATGGTCTAAACACGGCGGCGACGATTTGGTGTTCGGCTGCAGTAGGGGCGCTCTGTGGTCTAGGTTTGCATGCCCAAGCATTTGTGGTTGCGTTGGCTATTATTCTTACACACCTGATCTTTCGCCCAATCGGGCAAAAAATGGCCTTCTTGACTTTTAATAAATCTGCAGCATCACAAACCGAATATCTACTGACCGTAGGCTGTGGGATAGACATCGAAAATCATATTCGTGTTTTACTGATGCAGATGCTGAGCAGTAACGAAAAACTGTTGTTGTCTTCGCTTTCGAGTGACGATACCCTCGCTACAAACGGCGTTGTCATTAGGGCCATCGTTAGAGCCATCGGTCAGCAAGATAGTCTTATCGAACGGATGGCTAGTCGATTGACCATCGAGGAAAGAGTAACAAAAATAAGCTGGGAAATTATAGGTACAGAGTCGGACCTGTAATAAGAATCGGATCTATAATAAGAACGGGATTTACGGAAATTAACATGAAAGGGGCTATAGGGTTATGATTAAAATGAACAATAAAACAACAAAGAATCCATTGCACAATATGATCAGTTCCAATGGAATGAATGTGGGGACCGTGACCAAGTTACAGGGGGTGGCCAGTCAGGATGAAAAACTTGCCTGCGCGATGTTAGAAACGAGCAGAGAGGGGATTACAGATGAAATGGCTAAGGAACGTCAACAGAAATTTGGATTAAATGAGGTGAAACATCAAAAGGCCCCAAAGTGGTATGTGCAGCTATTGAAATCTTTTGCCAACCCCTTTATATATATTCTGTTATTGATTGCCACTGTTTCCTTTATCATCGATGTAGGGCTTCCAGAGGTTGGCGAACGAGATTATAAAACAGTTGTTGTGGTGTCCATTATGATTTTGGTCAGTGCGCTGCTTCGTTTTGTACAGGAGTATCGAAGTAATGCCGCGGCAGAAAAATTAAAAAGTATGGTCAAAACTACGGCAACAGTATTGCGGAAATTTAAAGGGAAAAGAGAGATTCCTATTGTCGAACTGGTGCCGGGAGATATTGTATACCTTTCTGCTGGGGATATGATACCTGCAGATTGCCGTATTGTTCAGAGTAAGGATCTTTTTGTGAGTGAAAGTATGCTGACTGGAGAGGCGCTTCCGGTAGAGAAGAATTATTTGCCTATCCGGAATGCGGCGGAAAAATCACCTATTGAACTTTGTAATATTTGTTTTATGGGGACCAATGTTGTTAGTGGATCGGCGATAGCCGTGATTGTAACGACAGGAAGTTACACCTATTTTGGGAGTATCAGCAAATCGATTACCGGCGAACGTCCCGAAACAAGTTTTGATAAGGGTATAAATAAGGTGAGTTTCTTATTGATCCGTTTTATGCTGGTCATGGTTCCGCTGATCTTCTTGATCAATGGGTTGATGAAAGGGAACTGGACAGAAGCGCTACTGTTTGCCATTGCTGTCGCTGTAGGTTTAACTCCCGAAATGCTGCCCATGATTGTCACCGCTAACCTAGCAAAGGGTGCTGTCAATATGAGCAAGCGTAAAGTCATTGTCAAGCGGTTAAATTCTATCCAGAATATAGGTGCCATGGATATTCTGTGCACCGACAAAACAGGGACGTTGACATTGGACAAGATCGTCATGGAAAAACATCTTAATGTGTATGGGGTCGAAGATGATGAGGTGCTCAAATGGGCCTATCTTAATAGTTTTCATCAGACTGGTCTCAAGAATTTGATGGATAAGGCTGTGTTGGAACATGCCGAATTGCACGATTACTTGAAAGTGGAGGATCAATATCTGAAAATTGACGAGATTCCATTTGATTTTCAGCGGCGACGGATGTCTGTGGTCCTCAAACAGCATAATGGCAAACATCTACTGATCTGTAAAGGGGCTGTAGAGGAAATGCTTGAGCTTTGTACACACGCTTTTGATCCGGGAGATGACCGTAGCCTGCATGTCGAAAATGACCGTACTGTACCGATGGACGATACGATGCGTAAAATTGTATTGAAAACCTCGAAAAAGATGAATGAGGAGGGATTACGTGTTTTATTGGTTGCCATCCGCGAATTTGAAGGTGCTCACCCCTTGACCTATGCTGTTGCAGATGAAGCGAAATTGACGTTGACGGGATTTATCGGCTTTTTGGATCCGGCCAAACCCTCTTCACAGCCGGCCATTGAATCCTTACAAAAATTGGGAATCGGGATCAAAGTGTTGACAGGAGATAATGAGATTATCACACGCAAAATTTGTATGGATGTCGGCATTCCGGTGGATCGGATTGTCAATGGAAATGAATTAGATAGCATTTCGGACACCGAGTTAAATCAATGTGTTGATGAGGTATCGGTATTTGCAAAGTTGAGCCCTCTTCAAAAAGTTCGTGTTGTAAAAGCATTGCGGGAAAAAGGACATACGGTTGGCTTTATGGGCGATGGTATCAATGATGCGGCCGCACTTAAGGAGGCAGATGTGGGTATCAGTGTGGATACGGCTGTTGACATTACCAAAGAAAGTGCAGATATAATTCTGCTGGAAAAGGATCTTATGGTGCTGCGCAAAGGGGTTATTTATGGACGTCGAACTTTTGGAAATATCATTAAATATATCAAGATGACGGCAAGCAGCAATTTCGGCAATATGTTCAGTATGCTTGGGGCCAGTTCTTTTCTTCCCTTTCTACCGATGCTGCCGGTGCATCTGCTTATTCAAAATCTACTCTACGATATATCGCAGGTATCTATTCCTTGGGACAGCATGGATGAGGAATTTATCGTCGAGCCAAAGAAATGGGATGCTGGTAGTGTCTCTAAGTTAATGTTATTTATTGGCCCCATAAGTTCATTGTTTGATTTCGCCACTTTTGCGGTATTGTTTTTCGTGTTCAAGGCCAATACGGTATCGGATCAAACACTCTTTCAGACTGGTTGGTTTGTAGAGGGATTGCTTTCACAAACATTAATTATTCATATGATCAGGACTAAGAAAATACCCTTTATTCAAAGCTGGGCTGCTGCACCGGTTGTTGCCTTGACGAGTTTAATTATGATTATTGGGGTCGTTTTGCCGTTTACGCCATTTGCCGCTGCCTTAAAAATGGAGGCACTGCCTCTGACTTATTTTCCATGGCTTATCGGCATTTTGGTCTGCTATTGTTTACTTACACAGTGGGTCAAAAATTGGTTTATCCAAAAATTTCATACCTGGTTATAGTTTTAAATTATTGGAGTAAAATGCTGAAATTCATCAACAATAATGTTAATTTTAGACAAATTACTCCAATGAAACTTATAACATATACCCTTGCTATCGCTGGATTGGGCCTGATGGCTTCCTGTGGATCGGGAACTCATAACAGACAATCTGCTGCTGATACTGCTGTGAATGAAAAGTTTAAATCGTATGAGGACCGCTTTATTCAGCAGCTTTGGAAAGAAAATCCGGAATGGGCTACCCAAGTAGGGTTCCATCAGTATGATTCCTTGTTGACAATTCCGGATGCCAATACGCGAAAACTACGTATGGAGTTTTCAAAGCGACATTTGGACAGCCTCAAAAGTTTTGATCTGAGCACCTTGAATCTTTCTCAGCAAACAGATTATCATCTGATTCAAAACTATCTTGAATCCAATGTGTGGTCTATTGAGAAAGAGCGCGCGTATGAGTGGAATCCTTCTTCGTACAATGTTGGGGGGACGATCGCTTTTATGCTTGCTGAGAATTATGCACCATTATCGACCCGACTTAAAGCTATTTATCAACGTTTGACGAAGATTCCAGCCTATTATGAGGCCGCGAAAGGACAGCTTAAAAATCCGGCCTTGGTATTGACCGATTTGGCAATTCAACAGAATTTGGGCGGTTTATCTGTTTTTGAAAGCGATTTACGGGATTCACTGAAAAAATCCGATCTGCCGGCTTCAGAAAAGGAGGCCATCCAGAAGGCTTCGCAACAAGCTATTGCGGCGATCAACGGATATGTTCAATTTTTAAAAGTGACACCTAATCCTTCTCCGCGAAGTTTTAGATTAGGAAAAGAACTTTACGACAAGAAATTTGATTTCGATATCCAATCGGGTTCAACGGCAGAACAGATTTATCAGGCTGCTCTAGCAAGAAAAAGCTATTTACATGGTGAGATGTATAAAATCAGCAAAGAGCTGTGGCCTAAATATTTTGGAAAATCATCCTTGCCGTCAGATAGTTTGCTTGTCATTCGAAAGATGATCGACACCCTGTCTGTCAAACATGTTAAAGCAGAAGAGTTTCAATCCGCTATCGAAGCACAGATACCGAAGCTGGTTGCGTTTGTCAAACAAAAGGATTTATTGTACATCGATGATAGCAAGCCGCTTGTGGTGCGCAAAGAGCCTGCTTATATGGCTGGTGTTGCGGGAGCTTCAATCAGTGCACCTGGTCCATACGATAAAGGTGGGAATACCTATTACAATGTGGGCAGTCTAACAGGCTGGACCAAAGAGGCAACGGAGAGTTACCTCCGGGAGTATAACCATTATATCTTGCAAATACTCAATATCCACGAAGCTATTCCGGGCCATTATACCCAATTGGTGTATGCAAACCAATCGCCGAGTCTCATCAAGAGTATTTTAGGTAATGGTGCAATGATTGAGGGCTGGGCTGTCTATACCGAACAAATGATGCTCGAAAATGGTTACGGTGACAATGCTCCTGAAATGTGGTTGATGTGGTACAAATGGCATCTGCGTACCGTTTGTAATGCTATACTCGATTATAGCGTCCATGTGAAAAATATGAGTGAAAAAGACGCCATGCATTTGTTGGTTGATGAGGCGTTTCAACAACAGGCCGAAGCAGCCGGTAAATGGAAACGTGTGTCTGTGAGCAGTGTGCAGCTGACGTCTTACTTTACGGGATATAAAGAAATTTATGACCTTAGGGAAGCTGTTAAACAAAAAGAAGGGAAACAGTTTAATTTGAAGGCGTTCAATGAAAAATTCCTGAGTTTTGGTAATTCACCCGTGAAGTATATTCGGGAAATGATGTTAAAATAATTATAAGGAATTCGAGCAATGATAAAGCCACTCAGAGGAGTGGCTTTATTGTTTATCACAGTTTATTGCTCAATGGCGACATCAGCAGTTACCTTGGCAAATTTGTTTCGATAATCTATTGGTGTAAGGCCTGTAATTTTTCGAAAAATATCCCGAAAGGCTTTTGTGTCGGTATAGCCTACATCAAACATCACCTCGGAAACGTTTTTTCGTGATGCTTCGAAGAATTTTTTTGCAGCTTCGATGCGTACGCGTTGCAGGTATTCGACAGGCGTGTTGTTGGTTGCTTCTTTGAATCTCCGTTCAAATGTTCGCCGCCCAATATTGACATGATTGGCCAGTTCTTCGACTGTAATTTTCTCCTCGTACTTCTTCTCGATATAGTCTTGAGCTTGTTGGATATCCAGATCAGCATGATTACGTTGGCCTCTGAATATGGCGAATTGCGATTGATTATCCCGGCTGATATCCAGCGCAAAATATTTGGCTATGAGTACGGCTGTTTCCCTGTCGGAATACTTTTCCACTAAATAGAGTATCAGATTCCATAAGCTGCTCGCGCCACCACTGCTGTAGATATTTTCATGTTCAGTGATCACAGCGCCATCCTCAATTTCAATGTGGGGGTATTTTTCCTTGAACTCTTCGATATGTGCCCAGTGTGTCGAACATTTTTTTCCATCTAAAAGACCTGTCTCAGCGAGCAGGAAAGCACCCACGCATAGACTGGCAAGACTAGCCCCTTTGTGGTACAGTTTTGTGAAATAAGGGATCGCTTCGGCATTATCACATATTCCTTTTTCTATGTTGCCAAAAATAGGCGGTATGATAAGCAGATCTGTTTTCTGAACGTCCTGTAATAGCCGGTTTGTCTTGATGGTATACTCCCCACTATTGGCCGGAACGTAAGTCGTTAAACCTACATATTCGACTTCAAAAATAGGCTGTTTTCCAAAGGCCGTTAGAAATTCATTGGCCGTATGAAAGGTTCTGAACGCAGGGGTAATACCTTCTATAGTGCCGTATTCGGGAACAAAAACAGAGATTTGCATATCATTTTTGGTTTATGATATAAAGGTACAAATAGTTTTTGTCGTAATCTACCCCTAAAGTTGTCGTCTTTGCAACAGCCGCAATGTTGTGATCCTTTGCATCTTTGTTATATCAATATAAACAACAGAAAAACGATGAAAAAGAACAAAATTGCTTTTTGGATAGCAACGGTATTTATAGTTCTCTGGGAAGGACTGATGCCACTTGGAACACTGTTATTTGCGCCGCAATATATCAATGCGGGCACAAAACCATTGGGATATCCCGACTATTTTGCCTATGCTTTAATTATCTGTAAGCTGTTGGGCGTTATTGCAATTGCAGTACCGCAGGTTCCGACCAAATTAAAAGAATGGGCCTATGCTGGATTGACATTCAATTTAATATTTGCTTTTATTAGTCACGCATGTGTTGACAAAAATGCAGCATTTATGGTGATGCCCATTTTAGTATTGGGGATACTTGCTGTTTCTTATTTCTATCAGGCGAAGATTACTCGTTTAAGCAACAAAGAGACAGCTGGTACAGGAGCATATCATCAGACTTCAGTAGTGTAGCAAGTTTACCGGATTGTATTGGACTGAAAGAATGTACTGATAGCGAGTAAAACAAAAAAAAAGAAATGGTTATTCACTTATAAACAATATAGTTATGAAAACGAATCATATTTCATTACATCGAATTATTCAGGCAAGTCCTGAAAAGGTATTCCGTGCTTTCGCAGATCCGATAGCACATGCCAGCTGGCTACCTCCTTATGGTTTTGTCTGTACAGTACAGCAAATGGATTTTAAAGTAGGCGGAAGTTTCAAAATGACTTTCATTAATTTTAGTACCGGTCATAGCCATTCTTTTGGTGGTGAGTACCTTGAGATTGAGCAAGATACCTTTATCAAGTACGTGGATCGATTTGATGATCCCAATTTACCGGGTGAAATGACTACGACTGTTTCCTTGCGTAAAGTGATCTGTGGTACAGAGCTTAAGATTGAACAGACTGGAATTCCTGAGGTTATTCCTGCCGAGATGTGCTACCTTGGATGGCAAGAGTCGTTGGAAAAAATGAGAAAACTTGTAGAGCCTGAAATACCGGATGCATAGCCAATTGATATGATGTTAGTTCAGCCAATGGAACGCTTGCAAAGCGGAATTTTCATTACATTCTCAGGAAATTGTAGAGCGGCACTTACGTTTTATCAGACCTGTTTTGGGGGAACGTTACATTTTGATATGTTCGACGAACCCTTGCAGGGCTGTGCTGAAATGCCTGTAGTGAGTGCCACTCTTATTTCCGGACGTATCGCAATTTACGGCTCTGATTTGGTGCACAACGAGGGACGGAGAGTAGGAAACTACGTCGCTGTGTTTTTGCCCTGTCGGGATATTTCCGAGCGTGGGGAATTGATTGAAAGACTTACATCCCAACAAAAAAGAAGAATAGATTTTGATAAGCAGCAGAAATTTATTGAAGTAACTGATTTGTTCAATGTGCGCTGGGTTCTAGGAATTTAGGTTCGGCTTCCTATACATTTGTTTTTTTTGATAAAAAAAAGCAAATTGGACTTAAAATCAGTGCTATGATCTTTGTAGAAAATGAGTTTGCCCCTTTAAAGAAAGTTATTCTTACGGTTTCTGAATTTGGCTTTCCGGAAATGATGAAGGTTGAAGATCTTCGGTTTTTATCTTCCACTGCGCTGGAGGGTGACGATGCCAATGCCGGAAAAGATTTTGGAGAAGTGTATCCCGAATTGCAAAAGGCATGGGAACAAGAGCGCCATAATTTTGCTTTGCTGTTGGAGAAATATGGCGTTGAAGTGTTGCGGCCACGTAACCTAACAACACTTGAAAAAGTGTCCGGAGGAGAACACGGTTATTCTAATTTCTTTGTCCGTGACCCATTTTTCACCATCGGAAATGCCGTTATTGAGGGGTCAATCCGTTTTATGCAGCGGCGCAATGAAATATGGCCCATTCGCGATCTGTTGGAACGTGAAGTTTATCAAAGTGACTGCCTTTATGTGGCAGCGCCAAGACCCGCCATGGCGGAGCAGGAGGAATTGGCCTTATGGCATGGCCCTTTTCTAGAAGGAGGCGACATCCTGGTATACGGTAAACATATTTTTGTCGGCAACTCTGGGCTTTCTTCAAACAGCCTAGGGATTAAGTGGCTCTCTAAACTATTACAGCCTTATGGTTATCAGGTTGAAGAAGTGAAACTTCATCCCAATATACTTCATTTGGACTGTGCACTAGGACTGATCCGCGAAGGATTGATGATCGTTTGTGAGGAAGCGCTACCCTATGGGATACCCCAAAAACTGAAAACATGGGACAAAATTGTGGTCAATTTGAAGGAGGCTAGCTTGCTAGCAACGAATGGTCTGCCTATTAATCCGACAGTCTATGTGACAGATCCTGTTTTTGGCTATATTGGAGATAAGCTCTCCGCTTGTGGTGTCCATGTTGAATACGTTGATTTCCAGATCAGCCGTAGCTTTGGCGGATCCTTTCGATGTAGTACACAGCCATTATTGCGAAGTTTTCAGTAGATCTTTTAATGCTATCTAACCCGCTTGGAGACTCATCTTTTTAGGGTATTTGTCCAAAAGCAAAAACAGTTTTTTTGTCTGCAGATGTGTCTATTGGAAGCTTTTCATTTTCGTTTGTTTTTAACTTTTACTATCTTGATGTAACATATCCTTGTTTTGGTATACTAACATATTATTAACAGTTAAAATAAATTATGAATTTATCCATAGAGACACTTAGTAAGACCTATTCTAATGGAGTAAAAGCTTTAGATGGCGTAAACTTAGAAATTAAGCCCGGGATGTTTGGTTTACTGGGACCAAATGGTGCTGGCAAGTCTTCTTTAATGCGGACAATTGCGACACTTCAGAAACCCGACAGTGGCCGTATTACTTTTGGTGATATTGATGTACTCAAAAATCAGCTCGATTTGCGGAAAGTTTTGGGTTATTTGCCACAGGAATTTGGTGTTTATCCCAATCTCTCTGCATCAGATATGCTGCAATATTTTGCAAAGCTTAAAGGAATTAAATCGAAAGCTGATCGGGATGCCATTATCAACCGTGTTCTTGAGGTTACCAATCTTTGGGACGTACGCAATAAAAGCGTAAGTGGTTACTCGGGCGGGATGAAGCAACGTTTTGGTATTGCGCAATTGTTGCTGAATGATCCCAAGTTAATCATTGTAGATGAACCGACTGCAGGGCTTGACCCCGCGGAAAGACATCGCTTTTTGAACGTTCTACGAGAAATAGGTACAGATCATACCGTCATTTTTTCTACGCATATTGTGGATGATGTGCGTGAACTGTGTCATGAGTTGGCCATTTTGAATGGGGGAAAGATTCTTTTGAGAGGCACTCCTAAAGAATCCATCGATCAATTGGATGGTAAAATCTGGGTACGTATCATCAGTCGGGATCAACTGGATGAGTATACACAAAAATATAACGTTATTTCAACCAATTACAATCAGGACAACACACTCAATATTCGGGTGTACAGCGATGTGCGTCCCGATGAATCATTTGTGAACGCTCAAGGCCAATTGGAGGATGTCTATTTTGTAGCGCTAAAAAATGATCAACGCCATGTTTAAAGCCATCTTTCATTTTGAGTTTGCGCGTTGGTTTAAGAGTTCTGCCGTCTACATCTATATGGCACTCTTCTTTGCGCTTTCGTTGTTTATTATGCTGTCTTCGCTCGGTATTTTTGATGGTATAACGGCAACGACTTCGTCCAACACCATTATGAACTCTCCATGGGCGATTAATGGTATGGTTAATGGCATGTCGACTATTATCTATTTTTTGATACCGTCCATCGTTGGAGCCTGCGTCTACCGGGATTTTCAATACCAGGTGCATACAATACTTTTCAGTTACCCTTTTTCAAAAACGGACTATCTACTCGGTAAATTCTTTGGATCAGTAGCTGTTGTATTGGTTATTGTATTTGCTTCAACCTTGGGTATTATCGTCGCACAATTCGTGCCGGGTATCAATCAATCCTTATTGGGACCAATTCATGTTTGGGCATATTTACAGACCTATCTTGTACAGGTTATCCCAAATCTCATTATTTTTAGTGCAATTATCTTTGTGCTGGTAACATTGACACGAAACGTATACGTTGGTTTTGTCGCGGTGTTGATCCTTATTATTCTTCAGGTGCTGGTTCAGAATCTGGCGAACAATATGGACAATCGTTTTGTGGGGGCATTGATAGATCCTTTTGGGGATAGTGCCATCTCATACTATACCCAATACTGGTCTTCAGATGAGAAGAATGTCAATAATCTTCCCTTTACCGGAGCTGTTATTTATAACCGGTTAATATGGCTCGCTGTCGCAGCCTTATTCATTGGCGGATTTTATATGTTGTTTTCTTTTTCACAACATTCGATTTCCTTTAAATCATCGAAAAAAGGAGCCCGTTTAACCAAAAATAACTTTGATAGTATCTTCAAAATCAATCTGCCTAAAGTAAACTATGATTTTTCGACCTTTCATTATTTGAAAACGACATGGACAATGGCACGGTACGACTATCGCTATATCGTCAAAAATCCGGTGTTTTTAATATTGACTTTGGTAGGAGTATTGTTCATTATCTTGATGGCAAGCACCATTGGCTCGATATTCGGAACGTCGACTTATCCGGTGACCTGGAAAATGCTGATGATCCCGGGGACTACGTTTAAGTTTTTCCTGCTGATCCTGACGTTTCTTTTTACGGGACTTCTTGTCCACCGCGGCAGCATTACGCGGATGGGAGGATTGTTGGATACAACAGCGACGCCCAACTGGGCTTTTATGGGGTCGAAGATTATCGCAATTCTTTTGATGCAATTGACTTTGCTGGCCGTTGTGATTGCGACCTGCATGGGGTTTCAGGTGTACCATCACTATTATAATTTTGAAATTGGACAATATGTGATGCATCTGATGGTGTATGGTATGTTGTCAAATTTGGTATGGCTATTTATTTCACTTTTTGTACATACGCTTTTCAAAAATTACCTGGCTGGATTTTTTGTGTTATTGACCCTCTTTATTGGATTACCCTTTTTATCCATGGTCGGTGTAGAACAGGAGATCTATCAGTTTAATCAGGGACCAGATCTGGATTACTCGGATATGGATGGATTCGGCTATGTTCTTCCGTTTTTAACGTATCGGGTTTATTGGCTGCTTTTTGCGGTGTTTTTTGCTGTCATCGCCCTGCTGTTATGGCGAAGAGGTGGTTTTTCGGGAGTTAGGGAGCGTTGGGGTATTTTTAAGGCGAATTTGGGACCGGTAACAACGGCGCTGCTCATTTTTGCCTTTGCGGGCTTTATTGGCATCGGTGCTGCAATATATTACGAAAACCACATTAAAAATCCATATTATACCAGTTTAGATCATGAAAAACAAGCTGTAGAATGGGAAAAGAAATATAAGAAGTATCAGTACAGGCCGCAGCCCCGTGTCGTGGATATTAAGTTTAATCTGGATATTTTTCCCGATACGCGAAGTTTTAAAGCGCATGCGGACTATGTATTGAAAAACAAGACCAATATGCCTATTGATTCTATTTTTGTCAATTACAATAATTACGATTATATATTTTCTTTAAGTGTACCAAATAAATTGATTTCTGCCGACGATAAATATAATTTCAATATTTATAAACTCGAGAAGCCTATGGCTCCGGGCGATTCTATTGTGTTGAAATTTAGTACTGTTAGTCCGGCCAATACCTGGATAAATGAAAAGTCGCCTGTGAAGGGCAATGGTACGTTTATCAACAATATGCTTTTCCCGAATATAGGCTATCTTGACCGTGGCGAGTTGGTAGACAATGATGTCCGCAAAAAGTATGGACTTCCGTATCGCGATAGAATGGCTGCGCAGACTGACAAAAGGGCCCTGCAGAATAACTATATATCCAACGATGCCGATTGGATCCGTTTTGAAGCTACAGTAAGTACGGCCAAGAATCAGTTGGCTATTGCTCCGGGCTATCTCACAAAACAATGGGAGAAAGATGGTCGTAAGTACTATCAATATAAAATGGATTCGGAAATCCTGAACTTTTTTGCATTTAATTCGGCCGAATATGAAGTCAAAAAAGATAAGTGGAACGGTGTTAATTTGGAGATTTATTACCATAAAGGACATACCTATAACCTCGATCGCATGATGGCTTCCAGTAAGGCTTCTTTGGCTTACTATACGAAAGAATACAGTGCTTACCCGCATCGACAATTGCGTATTATTGAATTTCCGCGCACAGCGGGAACTTTCGCGCAGTCCTTTGCAAATACAATTCCTTTTTCTGAAGCGATCGGTTTTATTGCTGATGTCAATGAGAAGAAAGAAGATGCGGTCGATTATCCCTACGCGGTAACAGCCCATGAGATTGCACATCAGTGGTGGGCACATCAAGTGGTAGGAGCCAATGTGCAAGGGGCTACATTGATGTCCGAAAGTATGTCTGAATATTCATCGCTCAAGGTTTTGGAAAAAAGATATGGTAAAGGGCAGATGCGTAAGTTTCTCAAAGATGCGCTCGATGGCTATTTGCAAGGACGAAGTGCCGAAAAACTAGGTGAAAAGCCGTTGATGTATAATGAAAATCAAATGTACATCCATTACCAAAAGGGATCCCTGGTGCTTTATGCCTTGAGCGATTATCTGGGCGAGGATCTTTTTAACAGGACAGCCCAATCTTATTTACAACGTACAGCGTTTCAAAACCCACCGTATACAACTTCATCAGAGTTTGTGGATAGTTTTAGACAGGCGACTCCTGACTCATTACGTTACCTGATTAAAGATATGTTTGAAACGATCACCCTGTATAACAATAAAATAGAAAAAGTAAGTTCAAAGAAACTTAAGGATGGTAAATACCAGGTTGATATCCAATTTGAAGTGTCCAAGTACCGCGTAGATGGCAATGGGAAAAAGAGTTACAATGACGAAGGTGGGCAGCCGCTGTCCTTTAAGAAATCAGATCGTGTGACTCTGAAATCATTGCCATTGGCAGACTATATCGAGGTAGGTGTTTTCTCGGATAAGAAAAGCAAAGACGGTAATAAACGTCAGGAGCTTTATCTAAAAAAGCATAAAATCGATCGAATCAACAATACGATGACGCTGATTGTTGATCAAAAACCCGAACAGGTAGGTATAGATCCTTACAATAAACTGATCGATATTGAATCGGACGATAATCGAAAGGAAATATAAGGAGAGCCCGGTAAAAAAATCCCCATCATGCGATGGGGATTTTTTTATGGCTTTGTGCTGCCTTCGTTTTTTACGCTGTTCATTTAAAGCGATAAGCACATGTTATTTTAAGAAGACTAGGTTGACACCTTATTTATCTTCGTATTAATGCTGGATTTCTCTTTTTATTTATTTTGGTTTATTCGGGCAATTTTGGCATCGTTATACGCTGTTGTGTACTACTACTGATAGCCCCTAGAAATTTAAGCACAGCATTAATTTCTTCATTTGTGAGGTTCAGCTTTTTCAGCTTCGCCGAATGAATGGGTTTGGTTTTAGGATCTATCGTAACGCTACGCTGTATCGGTTCAGGATTACCGAGATTATAAAGTTGTACGACGTCCAGTAATGTTGGAAAATTACCATGGTGCATCCAAGGTCCTGTAAGGGTGATTTCCCGTAAAGAGGGCGTTCGAAATGCACCTATATCTTCCTGCTTGCCACTGATATGGTAATGTCCAAAGTCCTGCTGCCTGGTACCATATAATGTTTGACCATCATTATGGAACTGATTATCTGAAAATAACGGTGTATTGTGGCAGTTGATGCAGCGTGCTTTAGTCCGAAAAAGATGAAGCCCCCAGACCTCGTCATCCGTCATGGCATCTTTATTTCCTTTAATAAAGCGGTCAAATTTGCTGTTGTAGCTACGAATGCCGCGCTCAAAAGTTGCAATAGCCTGTTGAATGCGCGAGATACTGATCGTACTGTCTCCAAAGGCTGATTTGAACAAAGGCCTGTAACCGGCTATTGCCTGAATATGACGTACAGCTACTTCGGGAGCGGTGTTCATCTCAACGCTATCGGTCAATGGGAATAATACCTGGGCTTCCAAGGAGGGAGATCGTCCATCCCAAAAGAAAGTATGGTAGTATCCAACATTATACAAGGTCATTGCATTTCGCTTTCCTACCCGTCGATTGTGCCCATTTGCTAAGCTTTTGCCGTCGCCCCAGCCCAGTTGCGGATCGTGGCAGCTTGCGCAGGCCAGCTGTTTGGTAGCAGAAAGTCTGGGATCGAAAAACAATAATTTTCCCAGCGCTGACTTTTCCTTGGAAAAGGGATTGTCCAAAGGGTATTCTACATCAGGCAGTGATCCGATATCCACAAAATTTGTTTTTACATCATCATCTAGGTGGGGAGTCGGCCATTGCCTGCTGTCGCCGGAAGCATACAGTCTGCGCCATAGCGCAATATCAGGAATATCCTGATCCTGCACAAAAGCCAGCAAGATCAGGACGACTCCCAATAAACCAAATACAAGTACTCTTCGTATCATTCGTTGTTTATAGTTCTAACGCTTTGGTACTCAATTTGTATTTACGGGTTACCTTATTTGCTCCTCCGATCGCAGACTCGTTAAAATTCACTTCCAAGTCGATTACACCTTCATTTAGGTCATAGGTTCCCGAACCACTGATACCAATTTCAAAGAACTCCATATCTTTTCGTTCTTCAGCGGATTCGGTTTTCTTATAGATTTTTACCTGTTGTTCTTTTACAGTCACTTTACCGATTTTATCATTATTCTCATTTGGTAAAAATTGCAATACCTGATCGACATTTATACCAGCCGTTTTGATGTTTGTTGAGCCGATTTTATCGCTGTAAAGCGTGACCATCTGGAATAGGTTTACCCCGCTATCTGTCACATAAGGATTGGTAAAGCCCATATAAGTTGTGTCTGTTAATGACACGGTAGGATAGTGTGCTCGGATACGTTTGCCCCAGGTTTGAGTGGCATCATCGAAGCGGTAGATATAGAGTTCAAAATAAGCATCTGTACTGGTAAATGCAGCTACGGCATTATATGGCTTAGCAACAGACTCGGGCTCAGGAGTCACGGTACTGTCCTTGCTACAGGACATGGTAAAAAATAAGATGCTGAAAATAGTGACTAGCTTGGATAACTTAAGGATTGCTTTTAAACTGTTCATGTGTTGTTTTATTAATTTGTGTTTTATTGAGTGATTAATAGCCGGGATTCTGTCTCATCAGTGAATTGGAGAGTACAGACTGTTGTGGAATAGGCAGTACCATATGATCATTTGGATAAGTGACATTACAGTTTGCACCAGTACAGTCATTGCGCATAACGGATTGACCTCTACGCATCAGATCCAGGTATAAGAAGCCTTCAAGACAGAGCTCACGACGACGTTCGTCAAGGATCTCCTTGATCAGTAGGTCTTTTGTGTTGAAAAGATAAGCGCCGAGCTGCGGATTACCGCGTAGTCTGATGACATTTAGGTCTGAAATAGCTTCATTAGCATAGCCAAGTTCAGCTGCCGCTTCGGCATGAATCAAATATATTTCGGAAAGACGGATCAACTTGACGCTTGTTACTGCAGTTTGTATAGTTGGATATTTAAATATTCCACCCTGAGCACGCACATCATTTTGCCCATACAAATGGATTAGATCCTGACTTGGTCCAAACTGATAGTAGGAGTTGCCTGAATCATTGACATAATAACTACCGATTGAGTTACTGGAATAATTGCTCGGCACAGCCAATTCGAATATAGATTCTTTGGTGTTGGCCTGTTTCCAACTGTCGATATACTCAGCATTGGTATATAGCGAATAGTTCGCTTTGAGCAGTTCGGCACATAGTTGGTAAGCTTTTTCCCAATCGTTGCGATTTAATGCTAACCGGGCTTGGAGTGCTTTACTTGCCTGTAAGCTCATATATATTTTGGCATTGCCTTCAAATATAGCTTTGCTATTGGCAAATAAAGAATCAGCGAGGGACAGATCAGCCTGTATAAATTGATATACATCTGCCACTGTGGAGCGTGCAATCTGTGCCTCATTGGGTATAATTGTCGTTTTGGCCAATATGATGCCCGGATGTGAAGCATTTTCGGTGTAACGATAAGGCTGGGCATATAACTGCACAAGATCGAAATGAACCAATGCCCGCAGACCATAGGCCTGGGCCATTACGTTATTGCGTTCGAGTTCACTGACATTCTGCATCGCTGGGACACGCTTTATGATATTATTGATTGCATTGAGTAGCGTATACTGATAACTGTATAGACTGTTCATAGAACCATTTTCGGCATCTGTCTCAAAGGAATAAACATCCGAAAGTGTCGTTTTGCTCGCTACGGTAAACGTTAAGTTTCCGCCAAGCAGGTCTGGGTAAACCATACGCAAGCCATTGTAGTAAGTTGACTGAAATAGGTCTTCGTAAACTCCCGCCAAAGCCGATTTAGCACCCTGCATATCTGAAAAAAGCAGGTCGACCGATACTTTGTTTTCCGGTTCTTTATCTAAAAATTTTGAACAGCCCGTTGTGCCCAAAGTGACAAGAAAAGCAATACTTAGCATCTTTATGTTCATAGCTCAAATTATTAAAGGATTAAAGTGTGGTGCGTAGGCCAATCGAAAAATTACGTGTCTCGGGATAGACAAACCTATACTCGCGGATACCGTTTCTGCCAGCGGGGCTTTTGTCTTTGAACCAGTAAAGTACATTTGTAACATTGAAGCTCAAAGCTGTCTGCCCTATGCCGATGCGCTTGGTCAATCGATCTGCCAGGCGATAGCTTAAGGATACGTTGCTCAGCTTGAGATAAGTCATGCTGTACAAATAGCGGGAGGAATTGTTGAGTGGTGAGCTTGAATTAAGTTTGGGGATTGCAGTGATATCGCCCGCATTCTGCCAACGATCCAGTAGGTTGACCGACATATTGGAGTTTGCCAGATTATTGCCATCCCGTAAGTAGGTTGTCGATGCAAACTTGTTGCCACCAAGGTTATACTGTATATTGAAGGTGAACTGAAAACCCTTCCAGCCCAGATTGTTGATGATACTTCCTTGAAAATCAGGCATCGAATTGCCTAGTAATTGGTAAGCGTTTTGACCCATTGCCCGTATTTCAGTCCGATTTAACAGCTCTCCATCTGGGGTATAGAATTGTTCCACTCCGGTGCTTGGATCTACACCGCCCCATTTGATACCCCAGAGCGAAGTTGAACTGTATCCAACACGCTGACCTATACCTACATTATCGGAGGAGTTTGCTGCATATTGTTCAATGAGTGGATTATTAAAGGAGGTCACCTTATTTCTATTCCAACCACCGATAAGGGTACTGTTCCAGGTTATCTTAGACTGTTTAAGCCATTGATAGGCAATGCTTAAATCGAGCCCTTGATTGTACATATTGCCCGAATTGACTGGCATTTTGCCATATCCTGTTTCTAATGGCACACTGATGTCTGTAATGAGATTGCGGATATTATTCCGGTAAAGGTCTAATACAAGACGCAATCTATTGAAGGCATTCAAGTCAAAACCGAAGTTGAATTTGATATTCGTTTCCCAACCTAGATCTGGATTTTCGGCAGCAGAAGAAGAGGGAGTTGCACTCATTTGCCCACCATAGGTCACGTTGTTTAAATCATAAAGCCCTCTGGAAGCATATGATCCGATCCGCGAATTCCCTGTGGTTCCGAAGCTGGCTCGAAGACGTAAGAAATCAATTGCTGCAACGGGTTGCATGAATTTTTCGTTGCTGATATTCCAGCCTAATCCAAGCGCTCCATTGAGTGCGACCTGTTTGTCGCCACCAAACATGGACGACTGATCTGCACGGCCACTCAGAGAAGCATAAAATCGCTTGTCATAGTCGTAATTCATTTGTACATAGTTGGATACTGTCGCATCCGAGATTTTAGAGGAAGACGACTGTGTCGAACTTGCGAGGCCGAGTGAGATGACCCTATCGTAAGTAAAGCCGGTACCTTGGCCCACTAATAATTTGCTGTATTGATCTTTTAGTTCTATCCCCGCAATACCAACAAAACGATGCCCGTTTTGCCATTTTGGGCTATAGGTTAACTGTAACATGGAGGTCCAGCTGTACGTCGTGCGATCGTTGATTCGGAGACGCCCATCTTTAGCTGTGGAAGCACCGGCTATGCCTGAAAGAAAAGTTTCCTGCTTGGATTGCAGCATATTCCCGCCGATAGCTCCGCGCAGGCTTAACAAGGGTAACAGTGCATATTGCAGTTCAATCCGTGCAGTCCCTGTAAAAGCCAAGGCTTTATCTGTATTTTCAGCCAGCGCTGCGACAGGATTCACGAGCCCTAAGAAGGTACTGTAAGTTCCGTCTTCCTTGTAGGGATTTATATTGGGAGGCATGTAAGCAGCATTTGCAAATTGGTCGAGCCCCTCACGCTGCATCAGTGTCGGCGATATAGTCGTGGTCATTTGCAGTTTATCACTAAACTGATTGTAATAACGCATGGAGCTTGTGTATTGCTTCAGTCCATTTCCCGGACTGGCATTTTGTTGATTGCGGTAGCCCATAGAGAGGTAATACGTATCGTTACCTTTTCCGCCCGAAAGTGATAGATTTACATTATCATAGCGTGCATTGCGTGAAGTCAGTCCAAACCAATCTGTATCAATGGTATTGCTACCCGCCAGACGCGTTGCTTCACTCTCGGTTTTGCCCGTATTGATATGGAACTCCCGTAGTAGCTCATAGTATTGCGGCCCGGAGAGCAATTTCATCCGATTGATAAATGTGGATACACCGGTATTGTATGACGCTGTCAACTGCGGTTTGCCGCTCCGCCCAGACTTGGTGGTGATTAAAATCACACCGTTTGCTGCATTAGCACCATAGATTGCGGTTGCGGCAGCATCCTTAAGTACCGAAATGGATTCAATATCTAACGGATTGATTCCTGCAATTGGGTTCAGCAATGTTTCGCCATTAAAAAGCGAACTGGCGTCGCCAATCTCCTGTTCTTGGACAACGACACCATCCACCACGTACAAAGGCTGCGATGAGGTTGATCGTCCAGTATTGCTTGTCAGGTTTGTCAATGTTCCCTGTCCTCGGATATGGAGCTTAACGGATGTGCCCAAGGAAGTGCTGGGTTCGACATATAATCCCGGTACCAATCCTTCCAACATCTTATCGACACTCTCTATAGGGCGATCGGCCTGTAAATCCTTTGCGCTGACGGTATAGACACTTCCGATCATCTCTTCGCGCAGTTTAGGCGCTTCGTAAGTACTGCTGACGAATACTTCTTCAAGCTGTTGATCTAAAGGTGACAGATTGATCTGCTGTACAGCGGTATCCACCTTGAAGTCGTAATTCTGATAACCTAAGTAACGTACGCCTATTCCCTCGCCGCGATTTTCGGCTGCTGTCAGTATGCGATATCGCCCTAAACTATCGGTGAAATAGGTTTTGTTTTCTTTGCGTAGCATAATAGTCGCACCGGCCATAGGTAAGCCTGTTTTGGCATCTTTCACTACACCTCTTAATTGTATGGGTTTTGGCGCCTTGCTGACGGCTATCAGATTTGAATGTTTAATCCGCTGAAAGCGCAACTGAAGCGTTGAAGCAAGTCTCGACAAATACGTATCGATATTCTCTTTTGCTGTCGGAAGTGGAACGCGTCGCTGCAGTCCGATGGATGCATCGTAGGAAAAATGTACAGCATGTTGCTGCGTCAGTAATTGAAAAGCAGTTTCCAAACTCCCTTGGTTGGAAGCATTTTGAGCTGAAACAGCGCCAGCGAATAATAGAAAAAAAGTATTCAATAAACAGGTTCGTCTTACTGTTTTTTTAATAAAGCACATAGGTATCTGTTGCTATTTTTTTTGATGACAATTCTTTTGAAAAACAAATCGCGGCGAGTGCGGTCTCAACAGGCAGCTTCTCAAAATGCCCGCTATACCGCCATCGTGCATTTGGTTTGCTGAGAGAGATGTGGATACCATAATATTGCTCCATTTTTCGCGCGACTTCAGCAAAAGAAGCATTTTGAAAATGCAAAATACCTTCTGCAAAATTATTGATCTCTGTTGGCGTAAATTTATCGAGATGGATCTCCTGATTTGTGACATACCCCTGTTGTCCTGGACTGAGTAGGGCTTGTTTGTTGTTTAATTGGTTGGTCAATTTAATTTTTCCAGAAAACAAACTGACTCTGGTATTTTTAGTGTCAGCTTGTTCTACCAAAAACTGTGTTCCTAATACTGTTACCAAGGTATTGCCTGTTTTTACAGCAAATGTGCGATCAGGCTTTTTTGCAATGTTAAAGCGTGCATCGCCATCTAGCAGGACATACATTGTATCCTTACGGAAATGTTTGGGGTATTTTAGTTTACTACCACCCATCAACGTAATCTGGCTGCCATCAGTTAGATTGACTTTAACCATTTTGCCATTTTGGGCGACGACACTGAGCCATTGTTCAGCGGAAACTGTATTTACAGCTAAAGTACGCTGAGGTGAGTCTTTGTAGAAAAACTGACGGAATGTAAATGTTCCTATGAGCAGGATTGATGCTGCGGCGATCCAGCGCCATCTCGTTGTCAGTCTTCGAGTTTTTGTAGGCACTTTGCTTTCGAGTGTCGCAAATAGTTTGTCTTTTTCAACTTGATATTCCGTTTCGGTGATATGCATTTTTAGGGTATCGAGCATCTTTCGCGCGTCTGCAACAAGATCCAATTTATCCGGATTTTCTGCGATCCATGTATCCCAAAAATGAATTTCCTGTTTATTTGCGGTTCCATTATGATAAGACACAAAACTCTCGTCACTGAGCAAATCAACGCTGTCGTTATAAATTTTTTTCATGTATATATGAAGGTAGAGGGAGCAATTCCGTTTTTTTACCGGATTATTTTTATTTTTTTTCTTTTAAAATCTTAACAGATTCATATACAATGTTATAGATTGTGCGCTGACTATTGCCTGTTTTGGAAGCGATCTGTTCATAGGACATATTTTGAAAAAACCTAAGGTCAATCACCTGTCTTTGTTTAGGTGTGAGGGATTCCAATGCTTTTGATAGACGCGCAGTGGTTTCGTTTACGGTTTCCTGTTGTATGAGTAAAGCTTCATGTGAAGGTGTATTATCATTGGGCTGATAATTTCCTGAATTTAATTTTTCATTCAATACGCGATGGTCATTCAGGACACGGCGTAGCCATGTCATTAAATAAGACTTGATATTATCAACATCGGGCAGACGGTCACGTTTTTCCCATAGTTCTAAGAAAAGATGTTGTATACCGTCTTTTACGGCCTCGCGCGAATACCCCAACATAACGCCATAAGCGAAAAGCTCTCGATATACTAAGTCATATAAGGATTCAAAAGCTTCAGAAGAACCTTTTAATGTAGCTGTCCAATGTTGTTTCATGGTAAGAATGGCGCAAATCTACATTTTTATTTAGAATAATTACAAATAAGATTCTCGTTTGTATTTTTTTTGAATAAATATTTCTAGAAAAATGAAGGAATAGATTGGCATCTGCTATATGATTTGGCCTGTTTATTTCGTCAGATTTTTTGTACTGTTCTTAAATTTTTGGCATATAGATGGCTATTTCTTTGCTTTAGCAATCGTAAGGTGTGGTTACTTTTTTGTTCTGGGCTCCCACCTGGGTTCGAACCAGGGCCCAAAAGATTATGAGCCTTTTCTTCTGTACCTCATTACTAATTGGAAGAGCTTGGACGCTGCTTTGATAACGTAGTTAGTCGAATATTTTTTACTTATCAAAATTTAGCTCCGTTACACTATCTTTACAAAATTTGTGATAAAAATTGTCTCCTCCGATTTTAGGTTTACATTCTGAACTTTGTAGATGGAAAATAATTAATGGAATTAACAGTAGTTTAATATTGGGTTTACCTTGTGTAGGTTAATTTTGGAAGATGAAAGTTCGGTTTTCTGAAGTAAAATAGATCTAATGATTTGCTAAATCGAAATGAGCATTCTAGAAGAATTAATAAATAAAAAACATCAGGCGCTGAAAAAAATAGTTGTTTGCTATGGCCAAGAACTGTATAGGTTAGCTTTTCGTATCGTGAAAAATCAGTTTGCGCCCTTTATACATATGAAAAATAATAGACTATATATGAAAAAATTACTGCTGTCTTTGATGCTCTGTTATGCTACAATTGCTGGAGCGCAGACCGATCGTGTAAACGTCTTCTTGGGATCTTCCGGCGACCACGGCCAGCTTTCACCAGCGGCTTCTTCTCCTTTCCATCAATTGAGCATTGTGCCTTATACTAATCCGGGAACGCATACGGGCTATGAGCATCTTGCCAAGGAAATTAAAGGCTTTACACACAATCGCCTTGAGGGAGTAGGTTGTATGGGCAGTGGTGGACTGATCCTTATTAGACCATTTATAAAAAATGATATAAAGCCGCTGAATAAAATTGACGAGCATGCCCAACCTGGGTATTATGCTTTAAAAACCGCAGAGGGTATTCAAGTTGAAGTGGCTGTGAATAATGATTTTGGTCGTGAACAATACACTTTTCCCGTGGGTAGAAAAGGTTTTTTTATTGATTTGGGGCATGCTTTCAATGGCGCTTTTGTTGACAATGAATTTACACAGGAGGGTAATCTGCTATTCGGTAAAGTACGTGCAAAAACGACCTGCCATGTGGGAACATATACCATTTATTATGCGCTGGAAATTCCTACAGCGAGCGGATGGCGAAAGGAGGGGAACAAAATCTGGGTAGACCTGAAGGAGGAAAGCCTTATAGCAGATGTCAATATTGCATTTTCGGCTGTGGATCAACAGGACGCAAGAAAGACACTTGCAGAATATGATAAGCTAGATTTTTCAACGGTAAAAAAACGTGCAGCTGATCGTTGGAAAACTGCCCTGTCGGTACTGCAGGTAAAGGGCGATTCGGATAAGGTAGATTTATTCTATTCCTTGCTCTACCGCAGTTTACAATCTCCTTTTGTTATCAGCGATGAGCAGGGAAATTTTAGGGGAACAGACGGGAAAATACATCGTTCCAAAGAAACACGTTATCATGGATGGGCAATTTGGGACAATTATAAAACACAACTACCGCTTTTGGAGCTGATAGATACTGAAATGTATGAGGGCGTTGTCTCCTCGATTGCAGACCTGTACCGTTATGGGAAATTTGACTTTGCAGGAGCTCATGAACCAGCAAATTCGGTCCGGACAGAACATGCCGCTGTCGTTCTTTTGGATGCGGTCAAGAAAGGATATCGGGTCGATATTGATGGAATAAAAGATTCGTTAATACACGATACCCTGCGCTATGATTTTAAGAAACCGGACAAGTACCTTGAAGCATGTTATGATATGTGGGCAATGTCCAAGCTTTTTCCGCAGAACAGCAAAACCTATCTGGAGCGAGCAAAATCATATCAGGCAATTTGGAATAAAGATTTTAAAGACCTGACCAAACGGGATGTCGACCGTATGTCGGCACGGGATATGTATCAGGGAACAATTAGGCAATATCGTTGGAATGTACCTTTTGATGTTATGGGATTAAGAAAGCTAGCAGGTGGTGAAGAAAATTTCACACAGCAACTGGATGAGTTTTATGACGGTTATTATTTCAATAGGGCGAATGAACCGGATATGCAATCGCTGACCTTATATAATGCGAGTAAAACCCCTTGGCGCTATCAGGAGTGGATACATCGAATTGCATTGGACACCATCATACAATATTACTTTAATGACAACAGCCGTGGAATCGGAGCACATATCGACCGGATCTATAAAAATGAGCCTAAAGCCTTTGTAAGAACCATGGACGACGATGCTGGTGCTATGTCGAGCTGGTGGGTGCTTTCTGCGATCGGATTGCAACAACCTTTGGTCGGGGAACCTATTTTTTATATCAGCGTGCCATTTTTTGATCAAATCAGATTGGAAAATAAAGAGAATCCACTGACCATTGAGGTGCCGAATCGAAGCGACAAAACGCGTTATATCAAATCGATTAAGTTGAATGGAAGGGATTTGAAGAGGTTATGGATCACACATGAAGAGCTTAGAAAGGGAGGGACGCTACAGATTGAATCGTCGGAAATACCAACTGATTATGGAAGGGATGATCCTTGGATAAGTCACATAGAAAACAATTAAACATAAGTTGATCAGAGATTGTAGACTAAATTGGCGTTTTTTACTACTTGGAGATTTAAATATACTGACCATACAGATTTGAAAATCGATGACCAGTTAATTTGCTCCAGAATAGAATAACCTCATGCTAAAATAATGCAGTTACAAAATTTGCGATAAAAACTACGAAACTCAATAGTTGTTAATATCAAAGTACGATTGATCAGAGAGTCAGAGTTATTTGGCTACTTTTATTTGAGGTATTGAATCTGCGATTGGAGAGATCAAGACTGTATTTTCAAGGTGTAAATTTCTATATACTTTTGGGGTCAGACCTTTATGGTTTTTAAAAAATTTGTTTAAATGGCTTTCATCGGTAAAACCAAATTCATATACGATCTGCGATAGTGAAACGGTCGGAACAGTTAATCGAGTTTGAATTAAGTTTATGCGGTATTCGTTGACATAATTTCGATAACTTATACCAAACTTTTTTTTGAAATAATCACTGAAATAACTATTCGCAATAGAGAAGTGAGCGGCGATGTTTTTAATCTGAATAATTGACGGTTGGTAGATATGTTGATGTATGAAGGAAATGAGCTCTTCTTTACCGGGCTGACCATTGTCAATTCTTATATGAAGTTTAGCAGCAGCTTCGCTAATTAAGACTAAGATAGATCGTATCTGATAAAATATGAGCGCTGAACGAGAGATATCCTTCGAAAATTTGTACAATACTATATTCTCAATAATATTTCGAAGTATAGCATTGGAAGGTTCATCTATTTTTAATTTCACTTCCTTTAATAACTTATTCTTCATTATTCGGACAGGTTCATATAAATTGAAATTATCTACTGTATGCTGTGAGTGTTCTGACAGATATGCGTCTGTGAACTTTATAAATGTGAAGTGAGTACTTTTGTTTATCTCAAAATAATGTTCGTCTTCTGGACTTATTATAAACAGATCTCCTTCCCCATATTGAAACCTATTATTGTTCAGTAAATGAATGCCACTACCTTTGTGGATATAAACCAGTTCATAATAAGTATGGCTATGAAGGGGTAAATGAAAAGTCTTTTCTTCATAATCATGAATAACGAGTTGATCAAACTGTATTTTCTTCATTTTAAAAAGTGCTTACGATAAAAATACAAAAAATACCTTTAAATATACCTGGGCGTGGCGCCGGTAATATGCAATCTTTGTAATAGAAGATTTATCATTTTGTATCAATTACTTTATTTCACATTTATGCAAGATAACATTGATTTTTTGCCTTTTATTACGGGCTCTTTTGCCAAACCAGCTTCTGAGAATCCAACTGTAATGATGATTGAAGCAGCTTATAGATATCACAGTATCAACGCTCGTTATCTGAATTGCGAGGTTGAGCCTATGCATCTGGCAGATGCTATCAAAGGAGCAAAAGCCATGGGATGGATTGGTTTCAATTGTTCTATTCCACACAAAATAGCGGTCGTTCCATATCTTGATGAATTAGGAGGCTCTGCACGATTGATAGGTGCGGTTAATACTGTAGTTAGAAGGGGGGACCTTTGGATAGGTGAGAATACAGATGGAAAAGGATTTTTAAAAGCGCTAGAAATTATTGAAGATCCTAAGGACAAGTGTATTACAATATTTGGTGCTGGAGGAGCTGCTCGCGCAATTGCAGTTGAATTGGCGTTAGCGGGAGCCCATACAATTATTATTGTAAATAGGGACAAATCTAAAGGTGAAGAACTTGCCGATCTGATAAATAGTAATACTAAAACTAACGCGTTATTTAACTGTTGGGAAGGAAGGTATAAGATAAAATTATCAACGAATATTTTGATCAATGCAACTAGTGTAGGGCTGTTTCCCAATGTGGATCAAAAACTCGATATTGAATTTGATCTTATCGGAAAGGAGATGATTATCGCAGATGTTATACCCAATCCCCCAGATACTCATTTTATAAGAACCGCTCGAGAAAAGGGATGTAGCGTTTTAAATGGTCTTAGTATGCTCGTTAATCAAGGCAGAATAGCAATTAAATATTGGATGGATATGGACGTTGAGCCTTCTGTTATGCATTCAGCGTTGGCCAATGTTTTAAAAATACACTAATGATCAAATTTAAACGTGTAGATCATATACTCATAAGTGTTCCTTTAGGCGGGCTAGCTTCAGCGCAAAGGTTTTATGCTGAGATATTGCGTTTGAATCAAATCCTTGGTAATCATCCCAGGGGGGCTATTTGGTTTGAAATCGGAGATATCCAGCTTCATATTCGTGAAGAAAAGTACCATCAAACAAATTCTGATATACATCCTGCGTTTGAAGTTTTTGACTTATCCCATGCTAAATTATTTTTGAAGAATCAGAATATAATCGTAAAATACTCGTCCAAGATAGATGGTCGAGAACGATGTTTTTTTCGAGATCCATTCGGAAATAGGTTTGAATTGATCGAATATCTAAGGTGCTAATATAGTGTAAACTTTACAGAAAAGGTATTTTATTTCTTGTGGTGTTCATAAACTTTTGCGCTGACGGTTGCTATAGTTTTTTCTTTAGCAGGTGAAAAATCCCGTTAGATATCTTTTTACGTGAAGTTCAATAAAAAACTATGCAAAACAGGCCGAAATAGAGTGATTCTCCTAGGCCGTTATATCGTCGCAAAACGATGCTTAGAAACGGAAAAAGTCGCTTTTCTATATAGAAAAGCGACTTTTTTGTTCTGTGCTCCCACCTGGGCTCGAACCAGGGACCAAAAGATTATGAGTCTATTAGTCGGTACCTCATTACCTAACGCAAAAACGTTGTTTCTAGCTTGCTAAGGCAATATATTGAATATTTTTTACTTATCAAAATTTGGGGCTGTTACACTATCGTTACATATTTTGTTATAAAATTATAATTTAAATAAGATTTGATCTTAAAATAGCTTCATTTTTGAAAGGTCGAGAAAGGAAATTTTAAACTGATTAGTTATTGAAAATATCGTAAGTTTTATTTCTCAAATATGTATTTGATACTTCTTGAAATTGGTTTCGATATCCATTGTGAATTCGAATCTCACGTTATAATTAAATCAGGTTATCTATTAACAAAAGAGACCTTGTTGTGTCTGGAATTGAAACTGAGCAACTCAAACAGGCAAGGTGATAGAATGCCTGTCAAGAATTGTGTTCAAAATTTTTACGTTCGAGGAGTTGAATGGAAAAAGCTATAGCTAAAAGACTGTTTATATCCAGATAACCAGAGTTCTATTTATCTATATCGATAGCCCATTAGATATATAGCCAATGGATTTTTTGCCTAGTGTATAAAATCAATCTAAGTATACTGTTCAGTATACTAAAAAGAGGCTTAACGGTTTCGTTAAGCCAAATGAGTATCCCCGGAGGATATTCTAAACCCAATCTTAGACAAATGGAGCAAGAAAAGTAGGGTCTGCCCAACTTCCGCTTGCTGAAAGTGTGTTTTTTCATGATAACAGTTAAGTTCTAAAATAACATTTTTTGGATAAATAACTTTCCTATTTCCGGGGAAGGCTACATTATCACCAGAGGAGTTTGAAAGGAAATTGAATAAATAAAATATTGCACCTTAACCAAGTGTCCATTTTATTGTTGCAATTCCACACTTTCTTCTTCTTTGCTCATGTTGTTTATAATTATTTATTATTGTCTACGGTTTTTAGTTTTAATTATTTTGATAGCTCTACAGGTTATCAAGTAGACAATGAAGATGAGAACCGTAACTATTATAATACTATAATAATTTCTGATAGAACTCACCAACATCGGTTGTGTTTCAACTTTATTTATGATTGGAGATCTAAAAGATGCCAGTAATTGATTATTGATCATTATGCTTAGACAAAAACCTAAATATCTAGCAAAAATACCTAACAATGAACCGTTAAACGCAGTCCGTAAAGGAAGTGCTCCTAAAGTAAATATCACAAGAGGAACTATTAAAGTTCCAGTAGCTAGCCCGAAAAAAAAGAGAGGTAAAACAAAATCGTATACTTCACCCTTGGATGAAAGCAATGCCAACATATATATGAAATACATTGTAAGACAAGAAAACCCCATGATAACTAAATTAATTATTGGCTTACCCATAATTAGTAATCTCGCTGTAGTAAAAAGACCTATGCATATCCCAGTAATGTTAGCCAGCCAAATGGGTACCATGTTTACAGGACTTACACCCAACACTACCTCGAGATGAACATATGTTAACCCAATTGTTCCCTTGAAAACATAAAAGAAAGTTAGAAGAAGCAGTCCAGCTTTAAAGTTTCCAACTTTTAAAGTACGAAGTTCAATAAGCGGATGTTTATATCTCAGTTCTCGTATAGTGAAAAGAATAGCCGTAATTAGTAGCAGAACGCTTAGTTTGATTACTTTAAAATTGTCAAACCACTTTAGGAATTTTCCGTATACTGAGATGTAGCTGATAATGAGGCATAAATAGCAGTATAAGGACAATCCCACCCAGTCAAAGTGGTAAAGTGGTACTTTCCTAGAAAATCTGCCTGCTGAATTAAATGTTATCCACACCAACAGCCAGACTGGTATCGAAGCTACAATGAGACCGGCAAAAAGGTAGTTAAAATTAAAGTATTCAAGCATGTGTGTGGAATATATGGCACATATGGGCCCCGAGGTTTGTAGCCCGCCGTAGAAAACGGCGTAACCAATGAGTTTCGCTCTGCTTGGATGAAGTCTGGCAAAAGTGAGATTTAGAACTATATTACATAGTAAGGAGCAGACTATTCCCTGTATAATTCTACAAGCTAGAAATACACCCCAGTCCCTTACATAAAAACACACAATATAACTTAAAATATTTAATGCAAGACCGAAAATTAAGTAATCCTTAACACGAAAATATTTTATGATGCGTAAGTCCAAAGTTAAAAATATTACAATTACTGCATATAGCAAAACCACTGAATATTGGATATCTAGTTGATCAACGCCATAAAAAGTAGCTGCAATTTTTGTATTGCTGGAATACAAAGAAAAACTAAACAGGGAGGTCATCAAAACGGCAAATATAATGGATCTGGCTAACCACTCTGATACCCAAGGTTTAAATATCTGAAGATGCAATGTCATATTAATAAGTTGTTAAATTAGCATATGAATTTATTCCTGTGTAAAGTATATCTGTAATATCTTTATCTGTAGTATATTTAATTCTTTCGGAGATTAGGTGAAGAACCTGGAGAAAACTTTCGTAACTTTTAATGGTGAAAAACTGTGAATACCATGATTCAGTTGTTAGGGGGCAGGGTTCAATATATCGGCTAAAAGTTAATCTTAGAAAAGCATCAATTTTTATGAATTTTTTCCTATCGATGCTGATCTTAATTATTTGTTTTTTTTTCAGGTTAAGTGAAATCCATTTTAATTTACTTTTATCAAGCAGGAAAATTATTAGTTCACTAGACCAAACTATGTGTTGTTTTTTAAATGAAATTCTGGCCATTTCACCAGCGTAAATAGGTCTATTTATATATTCATGCACATCTTGACATGGCCTTTTAAGAATAGTTTTTAAATTGAAGGTCCCATTTTCACGAATATTTATAGTATTAGCAAGATTGCTATTTTTTAATTTAAATAAGCATGAAAAATCCTTTTCCTCTTCTATCCAAGAGTCGTAACCGCCCCACTTGTTTATAGGCGAGTTACTTTTTATTCCACTGTAAAAATCCTTACCTATCATATTAGTTCGGTTCATTACAGTATTGTGTAAATGAAATGCATCCAATTTTACTCTAAGCATTATTTCATCCAATTAAGATATTAAAAAGATATTTTTGCAATAGGATTTAAGTTTCTGTTCTCACGTACTAAATTCAGTCTCAAATGTGTCCCTCAATAAATATTTATTAACTTATAGAACCAACAGTATTATCCCTGAAAAAATTAAATAAGAAACTCCTATTTTATACTTGCAAAAGTAAATGAGCGATGCGAAGTACTTTTTTAATATATGGACATAGTTTTATGAAATCTAGCCAAAATACAATAGTGGAAAATTTATTTTTGATGCATAGTTTTAGAAGTTTGATAAATAGTCTCAGTAAGGTCTTAAATATGATTTAAAAAGTGGCTGTGAACGATATAGCAAGGAATTCTATATTGAGTTCGCTAAAACAGATCACCACATGATGGATATAAACCTATTTTCTCATATTCTCTCGCTTATCGATCGCGATCGTTTCAATTTTTTATTCGCAAGCATCATTCGGATAAGTGCCACATGGGTATAAGTACGGTGGCAAGCAAGGCCAATATGTCTTATGTGAATTCTTGTCGGGACCGCAAATTGTTTCGTGATCAGTATGTGGGGTTATTAAACACACACTGAAAGAAGCATACGCATCTTCGTTCAGAACTACGTATGTTAAATTTCTAAGATGTCTCTGTGACCCCGTTTTGCCTGTCCAAGAATGATAGGATTAGGTTATGAAGTGCCTAATATTTAGGTAAAGATTTGGATTACGATGGTTGTGTTCTAAGATTCGTGCATATTAGCGATGACAAAACACATGAATCCACCATGACAAAGACTCTATCTTTTCCACAGGATTGTGTCTGGATATACGTTTTGGACAGTAGGGGCTTTTTCGTATTAAGGAGAAATACAATATGAAATATATAGTACTGAAGTGTCGGCAAAGCGATGAACGGGTGATTGCAGACCAGTTATTGTCTTGGATGGAGTCTGCAAGAGCTCAGTACGAAGATAATAAGGTGCGTCCTGCCAAAGTTTGGAATAGTATAAAAAATGTGGAGTATAACTCTTTGACCAAACATTTTCAAAGGAAAGCGGCCACGGTAGCGGCAATTTACATACACTGCTGGGAGATTGTGATATTCTCTAAATACCTCAAGTAGCAGTTGATTTTCACAAGTTTTGTTGCCACTTGCGAGAATGCCGTTTACATCTGGATTTCGACAGCTCCGATCGGAATATTACTCTTCAAATGAAAAATATGTGGAACATGTCCAATCTGCTGAATTTCATACGGCCAAATTTACGTCAAGATTGATCTGTAGGGATAGGTCGATGATCCGTCTATTTCAGACAAAATACACGAAAATAATAAACATGAACGGTCAATGTGAAGAGTAACAAAAAAAGCCGCGTAAAAGTAGCCAGAGATAGGGACTTATATGTACCTAACGGTACTGAAATAGTCTAATAAAATTTAGTAGATAAGTTTCGAAGTGAAATAATTGTAATATTTAATCGTCAAAAATCTTATTTTTGTTTGTTTTTGAAATTATGGCTATTGAAATTGAATATAAATATGGAATTGATACTTATGTAGAATCTATATTCGTATTACGACAGCAAATTGAACAAAGGTTTCAGATGCACAGTCATAAAAAAGCACAGCTGCTGCTTATAACTGGAGGTCTTGCTATTCTGCAGACAAAGGAAAAAGACTATTATATCCCTATTAACCATTTCATTTGGATACCTAAGAATTTTTTTCATAACTTAAAATTTACGGCAAATAATCTAGAACTTATCAACATATACTTCCCAGACGAAGATCACTACCGGTCCCCTTTTTATGCAGAGCTTGGTATCTACCCTGTAAGTAGTCTTCTAACTGAAATGTTAAAATTCACCAAGGATTGGCAAGGACACTATTTTAAGGGGGCTTGGGAATATGAGTTTATGTCTGCCTTAAAACACATGCTACCGCATGAAGAACTTCCGAGCTTTAACTTACAGCTTCCCACAACAGAAAATCACAAAGTATCACCTATACTGGAGTTCATTTGGAATAATTTACATGAACCTTTAACATTGCATCATACATCTCGAGCTTTCGCACTGAGTGAGAGAAGTCTAACAAGGCTTTTTAAAGACATTCTCGGTATTTCTGTCATACAATACGTTAAGATGGCAAGAATTATTAAGGCATTACATCTGTTAGCTGACACGCAATTAAACATAAGCAGTATCTCATATTCTGTGGGATTTTCTAATAATTCTGCATTTAGCGTTGCTTTTAAGCAGTTAACTAATTTGAGTCCATCTGAGTATAGATTAATGGTAATCAAATAATATTATGCATTCTTTAAAATTTTATAGTAAATTAAGGATTCCTGATTATCTGAACAAAAATTTGTTACCAATGATTTCATTTGATAATTTCAAATTGATATAATTAATCGGTAGATTTCAAATTAAAGTAAAAATATCCATCCTTTGTTTTATATTCAGGATTAAATGAGAATACTTTTTTTAAATTCAAAATAATCATGGCGACAAGCTTTAAGGAGGCTATTTAGATCAGCGTTAAGATATGATTTAGTTAATGGAGAATCAAAAAATAAGATTTAAAATGGAAAAGAAATCCCACCAATATAAAATTCAATTGGAATATTTAAAGAATAACAAAGGGGAAATATTGGAGCAGGAACCCTTGACGTTCGAATTCCAAAATCACGATGACATTTTTAAAATTATTGAAATGTCAATACAAAGGAATAATTTTCCTACACAACAAGACAATGTAGAGTTTGCGTTGGGATTGAAGCTATTTAGTGAGGTAATGCTGAGAAATAAAGATAATTCTTTGTTTGAGGATTTTATTCCTGCATTCCAGCAATTGATGAATAAAATAAAATCTAAGTAATAAAATACGATCATGTATAATTCTTTGTTTTTATTTTTCTTCTTCTGGTCAAACATCCTATTTGCTCAAAAGAAGCAGTATATCCTGGCTCTATCGAAGGGAGATAGTTCATTGGTTGTTTTGGATTATCAAACGCTCAAGGCTATAAAATCAATCCCCCTCAGTACAGATCCCCATGAGATCGTAACCAATAGCGAAGGAACTGAAGCCTATATTTCACATCCGATTCTGACAGGGATCGGAACCAAAATTAATGTGGTCGATCTGAAAAACTTAAATTTAAAAAGGACAATAGATACAAAGCCTTTTTATACACCTCACGGCTTATCCTATCAGTCTAATAAGCTCTGGGTTACAGTACAGGGATCGAAAGCAGTGGTCTTATTGGATTTAAAGACGGATCGAGTTGAACAAGTATTTGGAACCGGTCAAGACTTTACTCACTTGATATCCGTTCGGAATGACGGTTTAGCATTCTATACAACCAATGTTGAATCCGGAACAGTCAGTGTTTATGAAAAAAGGGATATTCCTCCCTATATGCCTCCAACAGGAGTCTTGCCTCCCAATGCAAAAATACGGAAGGAGTGGCGGCAAGATCTCATACAGGTTGGTATCGGCGCGGAGGGGTTTGATGTTTCCAGAGACGGCAAAGAATTGTGGACAGCTCGTCCAGATGGTCATATCATCGTGGTGGATTTGGAGAAAAAGCTTATCAAGCATGATATAAATAGTGGTGTATTGGGCTTACATCGTCTCAAAATAACACCCGATGGAAATACAGTATGTATTGTGAGTGTTAAAACAGGCGATCTACTTTTTTATAATCGGACCACATTGCAACTTGAGCAAAAACAAAAAATTGGTAGAGGTGCAGGTATCTATATGGATCCTGAACAAGAACGTATGTTCATCTCTTGTACCCCAGACAATTATATTGCTGTAATAGACCTAAAGACTCGGCAGGAAATTAAGAGAATTAATATAGCAAGGCCTGACGGAGTTACTTCCGTGGAGGTTCTTAAATAATGAGCATGAAAGTGAGTAAATTTAATAATATAAGGGTGTTGGTACATCTACTTTCCTGGACATTGCTTGCATTTGCTTTGCTTGGATACCCCTATACATTAAAAAAGGAAATATCTTATCCCGCTGAATTTTTGATTAAGCAGGTTATTCACCTTTGTATTATGGTGATAGCTTATTATATGAATTCGTATTATTTTGTGCCCTACTTTCTATTTAATAAGAGATATGTATGGTATGTAATAAGTATCGTATGTTTTGTTCTATTTGCTTCTTTTTTTATGTCTTTTGTGTCTCGGCTACTTGATCTCCATAACAAGGAACCATTTTTACAGATTCCTACTATCTGGCATAGATTATACCTTGACCGTTTTGCAACTTGGACAACTTTGATCATGCTGGGTATTAGTACCTCTATGTCGATTATGACTAAATGGAATAAAGACAGTAAAAGGTTAGTGCATTTGGAACACGAGCAAGTTCAAATGGAACTTACCACGTTGAGAGCACAAATCCATCCGCATTTTCTTTTTAACACCCTTAATAGCATTTATGCACTTAGCTATTTAGATGCAGATGCTTCACGAAAAGCGCTTGCGCAGACTTCGCGGTTGCTCCGCTATCAATTTTACGAGGTAAAACATACATTGACCCCATTAGCAAATGAGTTGGCATTTATAAAAGACTATGTGTCTATTATGCGATTACGTACAAATAACAATATTCATATCGAATTGTTGATCCCCGAAGAAACTGGAGATTTTCAAATTGCACCCATGCTTCTGATCTCATATATTGAAAACGTTTTTAAACATGGTATTACTGATGATGATGCAACTATATTCATCAAAATAGCAATGGAGGGTGATATACTAACGTTGAAAACAAAAAATAAAATTGGTACATTTTCCAATAGCTTAGAGGAGCTTGAAATAAAAGGAGTAGGAATGAGTAACGCAAAAAGGAGACTAGAATTATTATACGCATCGCGTTATAACATAATCACTGAAGTAGACGAAGTAAACAGGACCTATAATTTAAAACTTGCAATCCAACTGACATGATATTAAATTGTGTGACGATCGATGATGAACCATTAGCACTAGGTCTCCTTAATTCCTTTATCGAAAATACGCCAGCATTGCGGCTGATTTCTACCTATAATAGTACAAAGGACATTATCGATAGAATTTCTGAAATAGAATTTGAGTTGTTGTTTTTGGATATAAATATGCCTGGCATTAATGGAATCGAAATCGCGCGATCTGTTAAGGAATTGGAGGAATCCAAACGGCCAAAAGTTATTTTCACTACAGCGCATAATGAATTTGCTGTCGAAAGCTATGAAGTAGAAGCTTTAGGCTATTTATTAAAACCCTTTGAATATCATGAATTTTTGAATGTTGTCGATAAAGCTTCTAAATACTACCAGTCAACAATTGCAGCCTTGCCTAATCTTCTCGGGGAGGGGGCACTATTTGTCAGATCTGATCATCAACAAATAAAGATTGCATGGGAGGATATTAAATTTATTCAAGGCTTAAAAGATTATGTTGCTATTCATTTGAAATCCTCTGACAAAACAATTGTCACGTTAGCTACATTGAAGTCACTTGAACAGAAATTGCCGTTAGAAAGATTCCGGCGGATTCAAAAGTCGTATATCGTGGCATTGGATGCGGTCACGTCTTTATCCACCAATAGTGTATGGATTGAGGATTATGAAATAACAATTGGGGAGCAGTATAAAAAAGGACTTCACGCAATCTTTAAAAAGTTGCTTACTTAAGAGAGATTAAATTCCTCAACTGCCTTATCATTTCTTGGTGCCAAGTTATCCGATGTATATAGTTGTAACTTAAGTGATTTACTAATCATGCTCAATTTTTTCTGGCCATTTCTTTAGGAGTAACATCGAAAGTTCTTTTAAAAATGAGAATAAAATGAGAAACATTTTTATAACCCAATCGTGCCGCAATATCGTTTACACTATATCCATCGCATACTAAGGCTTTTGCTTCTAGCATACGAAGATGGATAATATAGGATTTTATCGTTGTTCCAAATTTTAACTTGAAGAAATATTTAAGTTTAAAATCATTTAATAGCACCAACCTTGACAACTGTTTGATTGTCGGAGATTGTTGATAATTTGTAAGTAAATAGGCTTTTGCAATGGCTAATTTTTGTTCAACTTCGCTTGGAATTGTTGAATCAGAAAAATTCAGGGGAGCCTGTAGAAGCAAGAGATATAAAAGTTCTTTTATTTTTAACTCAAAATAATATCTTTTAAACGGACCATCAATATTTTCGTATAAAAGGCTGTCAATTATATTTTTTATGCTGGGTTCAAGAAAATATTCAAAGGAATTGCTTGCGTGGCTCACCAGATTTTCAAAAAAATTATCCTTATTGATCCAAGGTTCCTTTCCAAAAAGGTTGGTAAAAAAATCTACAGAAAATAAAACGGTACAGCGGGATGCCTTAGTTTCCAGTGTAGTTAACTGTTGTGCCTGAGTCGTTAACTTATTGGAGATCCTAACTATACCTCGTTGACAGACTATTGATATAAAGGGTTTATCTATGTATAATTGTGTGGCAAATAAGTTTTCTTCCTCTAATATGCATAATCCGGGCATAACCCATCTTCTCACCGACAATTTACCCAGATCAGTTTTAAATTCCTTTTTGCTATAAACTATTTCATCCCTATCACTGCCTCTCACAGGGAGTGTAATTTCCATTATTTGTCTACTATTATCAGCTTGTGCTAAGAGACGAATATTGATATAATTCTTCATTTTATTTTTAATCATTCTAAACAAAGCAAAGTTGCAGCCTCTAAATCTTGTAAAAAAGAGTTTCGTCGATCTAGGTTGAGCTTTGGTCGAAAATATCCTTATAATCCCTAAAACATGATTTTTAATCCCATTTCCGTTATCCCGCGAAGGTCGTCATCTCTTAAATTTGCTTCAATTTGAAATTAGTCTAAATAACAATAGTATTACAAAAGATTGGTCCATGTTAATTAATCTAAGTCATATAATGAGGAAATATCTACTTCTATTTATTTTGTTTTTTACGCTACAAGCATTAGCTCAACATCATACATCTGTGAAGATAATCGGTTATGTTAAAAATGCGGATGGAAAAGCGTTATCAGATGCGACGGTATATATTAAGAATACGGCGTATAGTACTTCAACAGATAAAGACGGACACTATATATTGGTGGTTGCGCCGGGAAAATATGAAATTATTGGTTCTAAAGTTGGATTCTTAGCTCATAAAGAGTCTGCTACAGTGACTATTGGTGAAAATAAGTACCTACAATTTGATTTAAATGCAGATCCGAATACAACATTGGACCAAGTCGTCGTTGCTGGCAAATCTGGTATTCAGGAGGTCCGAGAGTCACCTTTTAATGTAGTCGCGTTGGATGCTAAAGCAAGATATAATTCGACGATGAACCTTACAGATCTCTTGGCAAAAGCTTCGGGAGTCAAAATAAGACAGGCTGGAGGTCTGGGGTCGGATGTTAATATCGCGATTAATGGATTCACTGGGCGTAACATAAAGATTTTTATGGACGGTGTGCCTATGCAGGGTACAAGTTCCTCCTTCCAGCTCAATAATATTCCAGTGTCACTTGCTGAACGTATTGAAATCTATAAAGGCGTAATACCCATTGAATTTGGATCTGACGCTTTGGGGGGAGTAATTAATATTGTAACTAATCAGAGTACGAATTCTTTTGTAGATGCATCCTATTCGTATGGTACATATAATACACATCGCACCAATATTATCGTGGGGCACACAACTCCCAAAGGTTTCTCATTTCAGCTAAACGGATATCAAAACTATTCGGATAATAGCTATAAAATAAAAAGCAGATTAAAAACGAATGGAAATACCAGTCGCGATACGATGTGGTTCAAGCGTTTTCATGGTGGTTATCACAATGAGGGTTTAGTTGCTAAAGTTGGGTGGGTAAATAAACCTTGGGCGGATCGATTTTTTATTGGAGCGACATTGAGTCAGGATTATAAAGAAATCCAGAATGCTCCCGGAAATATAGAAACGGTCTACGGAGACGTGTTTCAAAAATCAAAAGGATTACAACCTACAATGGAATATTATAAAAGAGATCTGCTAATTAAGGGATTGACGGCGCGTGTAACCGCTAATTATAATTTTAGTCGAAATAGTACAGTAGATACGTCCAGTTATTCTTACAACTGGTTGGGGGAACGCATCATTGCTGTGTCAAAAGGAGAGCGTGGTGTTGCAGGCCTTTCAGACTCAGATAATTCTAATTATTCTGGGACGGCTAATTTAAGCTATCGAATTAATGATCAGCATGCCATTACCCTGAATGATATCCAGACCGGTTTTGTAAGAAAATTAGTGTCAGATCTGCCCGAAGAATCGCTCAGTGAATTTGAAAAACTAAAAAGACATAGTTCAAAAAATGTACTTGGTTTATCCTATCGTTATCGTCATAGCCGCAGTTGGAACGTAAATGCTTTTGGTAAAAATTATTTACAGAAGGTTCGAGGACCATATAATAATGGCGATGAAGCGCATCCGGATTATCAGGAAAAATCAGTATCGTACAATAAAATCGGTTATGGAATTGCCAGTACCTATTTCTGGAGGGAATTTCAGTTCAAGGCATCTTGGGAGCGGGCATATCGTTTACCTTCTGATAGGGACCTGTTTGGAGATGAGACGGAGGAAGTCGGTAATACAGACCTGAAACCAGAGAGTTCGATGAACTATAATCTTGGTGTGACCATGAATAAAGAATTTGGTCATGCACATGTAATCTATGTGGATGTCAATGGTTATTATAGAGATACCAAAGATTTTATTAGGACCACATTTATGCCACGATCGCAATTAACAGAGCTTGTCAATTTTGGTAAGACGCGAACTATAGGAGTCGATCTTGAAGCCCGTTATTACTTTAAGAATATAGCAACTATTGGAGGAACATATACTTTTATGAACCTGTACAATAACGAAAAGACGAGAGATGCTGCTTCTGGTACAGTAGCGAATTCTACTTACAAAGATCATATGCCGAACATCCCCTACAATTTTGGCAACCTTGAGGCGGGTTATTATTTGCATCATCTAGGCGGTAAGGATAATGTACTAAATCTGACTTACTCCTTTAATTATGTTGGGAAGTTTTATCTGAATTTTGAAAGTTTAGGTGATGCTGTCAATGGAGGAGAAAAGTATGCTCTTCCAACACAAATATCACATGATTTTGGGGCTACTTATATGGTCAAAAACGGAAAGTACAATTTTACGCTTGAAGTGCAGAATTTAACCGGTGCCGAATTGGCGGACAATTTTGGAATGCTCAAACCAGGGCGTGCTATCTATGGTAAGGTACGCTTCTATGTAATGAAAAGAACTAAAAATCAATAAAATAGATAATTTTTAATAAAATAATGATGAATAGAACAAAAACCAAGTTTTTTAGCTTCGCTATGGTCTTTCTGGCTTTAGCGTCTTGTAGTAAGGATAATAATATTAATGATACAGATCCTACACCAGTTGATCCAGAGAATCCTGAAGTTGTTGTCAAGGATAAATATTTCTTTGCGGGTGTGAATAATGGATTTACCTATGTTATGGCATTGGATGATCTTGCAAAAGATACCGTTATTACCACAAAATATCCCGGTACGATCGAATATAATGGAAGCTTTACGCAATGGGGATATAATGGCACAAGTGCATTGTTTGCCATAGAATATCGTCAGGGTAACCCTGCTCCAGGTTCGGTGTTTCAGTTAAGTGCATCGGGAGCACTGAAGAAAATAGATGACTTTACATTGGATAAGGGGTTCAACAGTATCGGTTCTTTTAGTCATTACTTGGTAGCTATTGCCAATGGAGAAACATTGACTGCTCCAAATGATGGTAAAAAAGGATCGGTATTTTATTCAGTGAATATTTCGAATCAAAATCAGATCACGCCATATCCAGTACTTGGTGAAAACTATGTGAATGATTTTACAGCAAGTTTTGTAGGTTTAGCAGATGCCGGCAATGAAACTTTCTTAAGTGGGGTCAATTTAGCGGCAGGGCCTAGTGCTGTAGCCCCTCCAACAGATAAAATATATGTCGCAAAATTTGACGCGTCGATGAAAATTTTGACAAAATATGAAGATAGTCGCCTAAGTCCAACGGGTGGGCAATTTAGGTCGGCAAGATACGGTCAATTGGCGAATGACCAGGAAGGAAATACTTATGTGTTCTCTTCAGGCTATCAAGGCGTAAAACCTTCCGGTGCATTATTGATAAAAAAAGGAGCCGCAGCCTTTGATGCAAGCTATTTCTTTGATATTTCAGCAGCATCAGGAGGCTATGCACTTCGCAAAGTTTGGAATATCAAAGATGATTATTTTTTATTAGAAATGTATAATACCGCAGGAACTGCTTCAAGTGGAGGAACCGCAACACAGTATGGAGTTGTTAAAATGAGCGATAAATCGTTCAAAATGATAACAGACGGTTTCCCTGCTATTGACAAAATATCTAGCGTTGGCTGGCCATTTACAGCAGACGGAAAAGCCTATATTCCTGTAGTCACAACCGATGCGTATCCAACAGTTTATGTCGTAGACCCTGCAACTGCTAAAGCAACTAAAGGTGTCTCTATTTCTGATGCAACTTCTATCCCTGGATTGGGTAAATTGACTCCTCAGGCAGATATAAATTAGTTTTATTTACGTATTTGCACTATTCTAAATTGCTCAATAATATTTGAGCAATTTAGAATACGAATAATAACTGAATCCACCGTGAATCAATATTTTAAAAATATAAGAAACTATGGAGTACAAAATGATAAAAATTGCACTAGGTTGTTTGCTTTTCACAGTTATTGGACACAATGCATCTGCACAAGCTGTGAGAAAATCTACCAAAGTAGGAGATGGGGTGTACGAACTCGTCTACAATGAAAAAAATAATCAGGTTTATGTAACAACAACCCGTGGAAATGCCGAAAAGCCAACAATATATGCCTTAGATGCAAATACACTAGCGGTTAAAGATTCCATTACACTCGAAAACGGTGCTTTTGGTCTTGGTATCAATCAAAAAACACAAATTATTTATGGTACAGTTACACGTGGAGCCGCTGTGATTGCAATTGACATAAAGACAGGCAAAACACTGGCCTCGATTACTAACGGACTGGAGAAAGGGCATACTCGAGAGGCTGTCGTAAATGAGAAAACCAATAAGATTTATGTTTCTGACGTGGGTGCTGGCGTATGGGAAATTGATGGTAAATCAAATACGTTCACACATATGCTGAATGGAATAAAAGGAGCTACTGGATTAGCGGTAGATGGAACACGCGATAGACTTTATGCCATCAGTAAGGGTAAAGTAGTGTTTTATAATCTAAAATCGGATGCTGTAATTGATAGCTTTTCAACTGGAGCCGAAAAGGCAATTAATCTAGCTTTGGATACAAAACGCAATCATTTATTTGTCTCGCATCAGACCGGGGCTGTCAGCGACCTAAATGCTGAAAATGGAGAGCTGCTGAAAACTGTTCCAGCGGGTGAAGGTGCTCTGGGTATCGTTTATAGCGCACAAAAGGACGCTGTTTTTGTAGCTAACAGAGCTGCGGGCAATGTCACGGTCATTAACGCAAAAGACTATACTGTCCTTGCTACGGTAGAGAGCGGTTCTTTGCCCAATACCGTCGTAGTCGATCCCAAAGGGAATGCCTTTGTCAGCAACAAAGCGCAGGGAGGTGGACGTCCAAAAAAAGGAGAAAAACCAAAAGCGTCTAATGATCCTAACGGAGATATAGTTACCAAAATCAGTTTATTGAATTGATTCTTTGGTGAAGGTTATCTAATGCGGAAAAAATATTATTTATGAAAGAGGAAATTATTGAGACGATGAAAAATCGCGGATGCATTATTACAGATAGGCAAAAATGGATCGTCGAGGCTGTTTGTCAGGTCGAGGTCATTGACAGTATTGATGATTTTTGGATAAAATTACGAGAGAATCGGTCTGTTTCCTGGTCTACTGTACGTACTACCTTCCGTTTTATGACCTTATGTGGAATTTTGCGTAGGGAATCGCGAGGCAACCGATCTGTATCTTATCGTTTAATGACCCAAGACAATACGTAGTATCTAATTTCCGCGAAACAAGCTCAGTTATCTAAACACAATTTTAAAAAATGAAAAAAATATTTGTTGCAGCGTCATTGTTCTTTGCAATGCAGGCACAGGCACAGGAAAGCACTTTGTTGAATAAAGAGTTTTGGACAGGTAGTCCAACGATAGAGGCTGTAAAATCTGAATTCTCAAAGAAAGCCTTTAATTTTAAAGAAGTCATGGCTGGTGATGATCCGCTGAGCTTAGCCATTAACAATGATGCACCCATTGATGTGATCAAATTTCTTGCTGGCCAGCCTGGCGTCGATTTCAAACGTGGTATTCACGAGGGGCGTACTTATTTACATGCTGCCGCGTCCAAAGGAAATGCCGAAGCGGTCGATTGTCTTATAAAGAGCGGTTCCGACATGAATTTTACCGATGCCCATGATCAGACAGCATTGAGTTATTCGGCCTATGTTGGTAAAACTACACTTCCCGTATTGGAGGCTTTTGTTAAAAATGGATTCGATGTCAATACAAAGTTTGAGAAAAAGGGCGGAGCAAATATTTTATTGTTGGCGGCTCCAGCAGATCACGATTTAGCGATCACGGATTATCTTGTTTCTAAAGATGTTTCACTTCATTCAGTAGATAACAATGGTGCTACCATAGTTGACTATGCTGCTAAGTTGGGGAATGTGGATATTCTGAGGAAGCTGATACAGAAAGGTGCGAAGTATACAGATAACTCGCTGACAATTGCAGCCCAGGGACCTTTCCGCAGCGCTAACACCATAGGTATTTACAAGTTTCTTGTTGAAGATCTAAAACTGGATCCTAAAGCGACTAATAAACAAGGGCAAAATGTTTTGCATCTTATCGCCGGTAAGCAGGACCAAAGTGATATTATCGCTTATTTCTTAGAGAAAGGAGTTGACGTTAACCAGAAAGACCGAAATGGTAACACTGCTTTTATGGGAATCGCCGGTATCAAAAGTGCCGAAATTGTTGAGGGGGTATTGCCAAATGTAAAAGATATCAACGCTGTCAATAATAAAGGAGAATCTGCACTTACGAATGCCGTGAAAAGTTCAACGGCCGAAGTAGTATCATTATTAGTAAAAAGCGGAGCAAATGTAAAGCTTGAGCATAACGATGGACACAATTTAGCTTATATTGCAGTGGATGCATACCGTGGTGCTGGCGGCAGAGGTGGTTTTGGTGGAAGAAACGGAGGCGGACAAAGTGCTGCTCCAAAAATTTCTCCAGCAATAGATTTAGGAAACAAACTGGATCTCCTAAAGGAAAAGGGACTGAATGTGGCTGCTTCTGCTGCTGATGGAAGTACTCTGTACCATTTGGCCGTGACCAAAAATGATCCAGATCTACTTAAAAAGGTCTCAACTCTGGGAATAGATGTCAACGCGAAAAATGCTGAAGGGATGACCGCATTGCATAAAGCCGCCATGCTGGCTAAAAAAGATGATGTACTCCAGGTTTTAGTTGCCGCCGGTGCAAAAAAAGAACTGCAGACTTCTTTCGGAGAAACAGCATATGATCTAGCTTCTGAAAATGAGTTATTGAAACAAGCTAATATTTCCGTTGATTTTCTAAAATAGAGACGTATGATCCAAAAGTTAAAATATGTATTGATTTTTATTGCTGTTGCATCCGCTGTGATACATGTGAAAGCACAGTCCAGTACCAAGTATAAGTGCATGATTCAATTAAATAATTATTCTGGTCCCGCATCTTATATTGTGGTTTCTCTTGTGAATAAAAACGATGAGTACGAAAAAACACTTTATATTCTAGGAAGCGATCAAAAATGGTATCCGGATCTCAAAGCCTGGCACAAGGCTTTTAAGAAAAAGCCTACGGATATCAGTGCGATTACTGGCGCATCTATTTCTGGTGGAGATCGCACTGTCATGAGTATTAACATCGATAACTCGAAACTCAATGCGGGTTATAAAATTCGCTTTGAGTCGGCTGTTGAGCACAATCCCTATCATCAGAAAGACGCGGAAATACCTTTGACTACCGAAGGGCTTTCAAAAAAGACAGATGGTACGGGATATATACGTTATGTGAGATTTAGCACAAATTAATTTTTCAATACTGCATGATCATTTCTGTATGGAGGTATAGTCACTTAACACTGGCTATATCTTCGTTTTTATTATTAATTGTAGCATCGATTTCTGGATTTTTCTTGGCGTTCGAACCAATTTTAATGCGATCCCAAAACGTCCAGGTTGACAGATCCGATACTATTTCTTTAGCGTATGCCATTCCATTGCTCAAGGAGAAATTTCAAGGTATACAGGAAATTGAGGTGGATGATTACGATAATGTTATTGTTAAGTACGCTGATGCTAAAGGTGTCGATCAGAAGAAATACGTTTCAGCTGTAACTGGTGAGATTCTTGGAACCCCTCAAGCACAACAACCCTTTTTTCAGTGGATGACAGTTGTACATCGATCCTTATTTTTACATAATACCGGGCGTATTATTATGTGCATTACGGCTGGAGCACTTTTATTAATAGCTGTTTCGGGAATATTGTTGGTCGTACAACGACAGAATGGATGGCGGCGTTTCTTCTCAAACGTGGAAAAAACCGGTCTTTTTCATTATTATCATGTTGTTCTGGGCAGACTCTCTCTATTTTTTATTCTAGCACTTTCTGTTACGGGAATTTACTTGACTATTTTTGGTTTCACATACAAAGCGACTAATATTATTTCCAGTATCGATGAAAGCTCGCTTAAAGAAGAGCCTTTTAAAGAAGTTGCTAATTTTGACGCATGGAAAGATCTGACCTTGGCAAATCTCAAAAAGTTGCAATATCCATTTTCAGAGTTTCCAGAAGACTACTATTACGTCAAGCTAAAAGATCGCGAATTTTATCTCAATCAATTTACAGGTGAAGTGTTAGCCGTTCAGGATTTTTCGACTGCCTACCGTATGTCAGATTTAAGTCTGCGTTGGCATACCGGTCGTGCTGGAATTATATGGGCACTTATTCTTGCGGTCAATTCGGGTTACATACTGTTTTTTATTTACTCTGGTTTCGCTATCAGTTTAAAACGTAAGAAAGGTAATACCAAAAATGTATTTAGAGAAACGGAAGCGGAAATTATCTTTTTAGTGGGATCTGAAAATGGTGGGACCTTTCATTTTGCAAGCTCTATCTACAAACGACTAATTGAGCAAGGTAAAAGGGCTTATCTTACCGATATGAATAAGTTTAATCTGTTTCCTAAGGCAAAACATTTTGTCATTATGACCAGTACATACGGTCAGGGTGAGCCGCCTTCAAATGCAAACCTATTTGTTGAAAAACTAAGTAAATATGCACAGGCTAATCAAGTTACATATGCTGTTGTGGGATTTGGTTCCAGGAGTTATCCATTGTATTGCAAATTTGCGGATGATGTGGATAACGCTTTGAAGAAACAGTCTTGGGCTACCGAAATGTTACCCCTTTATAAAGTAAATGATAGATCGCCACAAGATTTTGGAGACTGGCTTACAGCTTGGACGCAGCTTATTGATTGTCCCATTTTACTTCCAAGAGAATTGCAAACACCGAACTCCCAAAAATTGAAAAAGCTATCAGTTGTCGAGAGAACTCCACTAAATTCAGAGCAAGTATTCATGGTCAAGCTGGAGTCTCAGGATGTTTTCTCGGGAGATTTACTGGCAATTTATCCCAGAAATGATCATCGAGAACGTCTTTATTCTATAGGAAAGATTGGTGATCATATCCTATTAAGCATTAAATTACATGAGCACGGTCTAGGTTCTAACTTTTTGTATCAGCTCGATAAAGGAGATGTATTAGATGCTAAACTGATCAAAAATAATCATTTCCGTTTTCCAAAATATGCCAGGGAACTGATACTTATTTCTAACGGAACAGGAATAGCTCCATTTTTAGGGATAATTAACGAAAATTATAAAAAGATTCCCATCCACTTGTATTGTGGTTTCAGAAGAGAATCTTCATTCGACTTATACCGTCCGTATATTGAATCATACCTAGAGAATGGCAACTTAAAAGCCTTATGCCTCGCTTTGTCCCGAGAGGGCGATCAACGATATGTGAGTGATTACCTATTGGAAAATAGTGCTCGGATTTGGGACTCATTAAATAGGGGAGGTGTGATTATGCTTTGCGGCTCTCTTGCCATGCAACAAGATGTAGTCTGCATTTTAAAAGAAATCTGTGCCGTAAATCATCCTGGCGGCTATGATAAATTTATTGAACAGTCAAAAATTCTTTTTGATTGTTATTAATTAAATAGATATGAGGTTTATTTTACTGCTCGTATTTTTACTACTTCATAGCCTTTGTGATGCACAAGTAGTTACTAAAAGGACGGCAACACTGATGGGTTGTAAATTTGATTTTACAGTAGTTGGCAATGATTCTTTAAGCAATGAGATCAATATCGACACTGTCGTTGCGGAAGTCCTCAGGATAGAGAATTTAATCTCTGAATGGAAAAGTACATCAGAAATATCGGATGTCAATAGAAATGCAGGCATAAAGCCTACGAAAGTGAGTAAGGAAGTTTTTGAACTTACCGCTAGGGCTATTCGCTATTCGAAGATGAGCCAAGGTGCATTCGATATCAGTTTCGCTTCCATTGACAAAGTCTGGCGTTTTGATGGAAGCATGAGTGAGCTGCCCACGCCCGAACTTATAAAAAAGTCTGTTGAGAAAATCGGTTATCAAAATATTATTTTGGACAGTCTTCAATCCACTATTTTTCTGAAAATTGAAGGTATGAAGATCGGATTTGGATCTATTGGCAAAGGATATGCTGCGGACAAGGGAAAAGATATTATGGTGCGAAGGGGTGTTAAAGCAGGTATCGTAAATGCCTCAGGAGATATGTGCGTATGGGGAAAGCAACCAAATGGACGGGATTGGATCATCGGAATAGCAAATCCATTTAAAACAGATGAGGTAATCAAAAGAATCGTGATAAAAGACCAAGCGGTTACTACATCAGGAAGCTACCAAAACTTTATTATGATCGGTGAAAAACGTTACTCGCATATTATTGATCCAAAGACAGGTTATCCCGTCTCGGAACTGTGTAGCGTTACTGTTGTTGGACCTAATGCTGAAATAGCAAATGCATTTAGTACCAGTCTAATGGTTCTCGGGAAAAAGAAAGGACTGGAATTAATTGAAAAGTATCCAGATTATAAATGCTTTATGGTTACAGATGGTGGAGAAACTATCTATAGCAGATAGCTTCTCTTCGATTATAAGCTTATCAAATATCCACCTCGAGCTATTCATTTGAATTTTTCGCTACATCAGTCTAAATAACTTTGAATGACTAGGTCCAAAGTAAAGAAATATGGACTAAAAATAGCCGCTAAGAAGTAACTGAAAATATTGTTATTACTTTACTTTTATCTAGTTTTATAGGATACGCCAAAGCTATTGACTTTTATATTTAATAATCCTGATTTATAGTTAGTCATTCGGAGTATTCTTAATAGCCGGCAAAAATGGAAAAATTAGATTCAGATAGAATTTTGGAACTAAAGTTATGGGAAAAATTTGAAGAGGTAAGCTATTTTGTAAGAATTTTGAGGGTGTAAATTAAACTGTGTCAAATAAAGAATATTTATATTAGACACAGCAAATGGAAAAAGAGGAATTTGACTTTGAACGCTTCAAAGAG
>NZ_VLKR01000034.1 GCF_007830445.1 Sphingobacterium siyangense
GAGCTCTTACTACACCTAAGTGGTTCAGATTACCAGTGGTACTGCGTAGACCGTTACTAATATCACGAACCGAATCTGCCGAGGAAAAATGACAGAAAAGCATACTGACTAGATGCGTCCAGCTGTTGATCCCTTTCTGATGTTTGTCACTTTTGTGCTTTGAAACCAAATCTTTGAATAATTCGCGGTCGATAAGAGATAAAATCTGACTAAAAACATTTAAATTTATCATGGCGGTGTGTTATAATTTTGCGATTTAAATATAGCAACTTTGCTATATCTAAACACCGCCACTTTTTAAACGTTTAGGACGCAAGTGGGTTAATATGAATAAAACCACCTTAACTAATTTAATAAGGCAATTTTCGTGTAAAGATAATAAAAATATTTAAGCTTAATAGATGCTTCCTTTTATCTGAGCCTAATATGTGCTTCATCTGTTAAATTAATCGCATGGCGATCGGTTTTAAAAATCCGCCTAGACTTACCAAGCGGATTTTTAAGTTAAAAAAGAGAACTTAGTTGATAAGAAGTGTGTCTGTATAAGACGCTGTAAATACATCAATTGCATTCTTGACAGGTATAAATGAAGACTTCAAAAGTACTTTCTTACCTGTTTTCCAATTTGGTAATACGATCTTCAGCGAATCAGGATGCAAAGACAGATTTACTCTTACACCGAGGTTATTTGTATAACTAAGTTTGGTATCTACATTGATTGTATCGGTGTTTGCGGCAAAGTTGAGGGTTAAATTTGTCAAATTTAAACTACTTGTCGTAAATCTTCTATTCCGCAGTGAGCTCACATATAGGGGACCATATACTTTTACTGCTGTCAATGTCTGGCCTACCGATTTATTTCCGGCTCCATCCATCGTGTACAATGTGAAATCCTGGATATATTCACCAAGATTGGACAAGATTACCTTGACGGTATCTTTGGCCATTTCATTATTTGCAGGGATTACAAGTGAATCTCGCTTGCTATTCATATACTGAAGGGAAAAGGGAATTAACGGACGGAAGTCGTGTTTATCTTGGTGGGGATCGCATCAATCCACCTAAGATAACGGGCTCTATTACCGTAAATCCAATGAAAAAATGGTCGCTTACAACGCAAATGATCGCTACTTCGGGCCGAAATCGTTTTGAACCTGTTAATGGATTGTACAGCTATGGAACAGGACCTATCCGATCATTCACAACCTTCAATTTCTCCAGTAAATATCAGATCAACACACAATCGCTAATACGCCTGGGAATCGAAAACATATTCAATAAGGATTATTACACGGTGATCTCGCAATGGCAGTCAAATAATATGAATTATGTGAAAGGCAATGGAACTCGTCTCAATTTGAGTCTGTCGCATTCCTTTTAGCCAATTTTTGATGGGTTTGCACAAGTGTGCTTACTACCTCGGAAAATTTCTACATTTTTCTATACGCGAGCGGAGACAATCCGACTGATCGCTTAAAGTATCTGCCGAAAAAAGATTGTGAAGGGAAGTTAAGCTCATTACTGATCTGCTGTATAGTCATATGCGTAGATTTTAACAGTGCTTTAGCTTCCCACACAACATAGTCATCAATCCATTGCTTAGCAGACAGGCCATTGTGTTCTTTTATCACCTTAGATAAGTACTTCGGAGTTACACATAGCTTATCTGCGTAGAATTCTATGCCCCGTTCTTGCTTGAAATTGTCCTGTACCTGATTTAGGAAGTTTTCAACCAGTTCTTCCAATCGGGGCTTTTTTTCCTGTTGTGTATGACGTTCGATGTTATGGGCATTGTAACCAAACCCGTAAAAATAGGCTTTTGTTAGGTGTTGAAGAATTTTTGTGGTAGAAGGATTATCTGTTTCCAGCACTTTTTGTACTGTTTTAAAATAATCAGCCAAACTCGTTAGTTCTGCTTCTTTTAATGCAATAAAAGGTTGATTATGCAAAGAAAGAAAAACGGGTAGATGCTCTTCGATATTAAGACTTGAGGTAAATGTCTTTGACATGACTATAAAAAGTGCAGAAAAATCGGCACTCACATTTTCTATGGTTACAGTATGCCCCGCGAGGAGTACAATAAGAGAGGGGGCACCCGTTTCAAAGTAGCGCATATTTGAATGCCCTTTCAAATGACCTTTAAAGCAAATAATACTTATGGTGACATCCAATTTCACCGGAAAATTAAGTCGTTCAATTGTGGGTGTCTCCAATAAAATGAAATCTTCATTATGGTTATGCTGTTTCAAGTTTTTATTGTGCGTAAATGGCAGCGTCATTTCCATAATAGTCAAGTATTGTTATTCAAATGTATTGTTTTATATTGAAAAAACGACTTTTTGGACAATTTCGCCTTCTTATAGAGCTTCCCAGCCTCTTTAAATGCATCTACATTTGTCACATAAATTTTAAATGAAATTATTCGTGATGAAAAAACTATTATTAATTGGATTGGTCTTGGCAATGGCACAGGGATCCGCTGCTCAAGGTTTGGGCGGAATTTTTCAAAGGCTTTCTTTTGGTTTAAAGGCTGGGGGAAACTACAGTAACTTTACAGGTGCGAACTTCGATACTGAAGGACTCGCAGGATTTAATGGGGGGCTTATTGTCAATTTTAAGCTTACAGACAAGTGGTCTATTCAGGAGGAATTTTTGTATTCAATGCAAGGCGCAAAAATCACAGACAATGTATTCGGAACGCATAAGGACCTGAAGTTATCCTATATGTCCGTTCCGATCCTCGTAAAATATCGATCGGCTATCGGTCTTTATGCGGAAGTTGGGGCGCAGGCCAATCTATTGATAAAAGATGCAAAAAATACAGGCTTTGTGGATTTTGCAGATAAGATTGATGCGGGTGCTGTTGCAGGTTTGGGTTATGAATTTACGAAAGGTCCAGCTAAAGGTTTGGGCCTGGGAGCGAGATACTACCAGGGTTTTATGGATGTAGGTAAGTTTAATTCTACGACACTAAAATCTGATTTTAAGAATAGCGTGGCGCAGTTAAGTATCTTTTATATGTTCTGATCGGCTCAATAGGTTGTTTAACTGTTAATTTATAAGTAAAGACTCAATAAATGTACATTAAACTGCATCTATTGAGTCTTTACTTTTTGCACATTCACGTTATATCGAAGCGATGGCATGATTTCTACACGAACTGTCATTTTTAAACATTATATGTAATATATTCACTTTAAAGAGCTATTTAATAGCTCGATGGAGCTTTCCGAGTCGGGGAGATGCATAAATGACAGGCTTTTGTTGTTAATGTATTCTTTACCTGTCCTTAATATTGTAGTTGTATTAAAGCATGATCTTTACAGCTGACGAAGAATTATTGATCTAGAGAGTATGCTTGTGAAAACGATAGACACTATCCTATTAGAACGTCTGGTAAATGCAGATTACAGTGCTTTTGATGAGATTTATGAGCATCATTGGAGCACACTTTTCCGTATTGCAGTTAAGAAGTTAGGCGATGTGGATGTGGCTATGGATCTTGTTCAGGATCTCTTTGTGGATCTGTGGCAAAGAAGGGCCATGATCAATATTCATAGCGGATTGCGAGCCTATCTTATTTCGGCCCTATATCATAAGTTGTTTCAGTATTTCAGAAAGAAAGGTGTGCATGAAAAACATATTGAACAGTATAGCTTAATGATACAAGATGGTCTGCATGATATTTTTCCTATCGTGGACTATGAAGAGAATTACACAGACGTACTGATTGCGATTGAACAGTCTGTGGTGGAAATGCCCGACCGTATGCGCGTTGTTTTTAATTTGAAATACCAACGTAGTCTCAGTAATCATGAAATTGCGGAACAACTTGGCATATCGCTTCAAACTGTAAAAAACCAATTAAGTAAAGCGTTGAACCTTGTGCGCCAGCACATGCAGCAGCAACAGCTAAATCCGACAGTCTTCGTGTCCTTATCTCTTCTAGTCTTCTTTTAATCCTTATCCAAGGTGTTTTTAATTAAATTTTTTAAAATAAACTTTACATAAACTTAACGGTTTTTCGATGGTACGATCACCCAATTGGAGCAACTATAGGGTGTATGCAAGACAGAAAAAGGGAATTGGAGGAATTAATCCAAAAGTATTCATCAGGACAGATAAAGGATGAGGAACGGGCACATTTAATGTGTTGGTTGCAGGAACTTGATGTCTTAGAAGGGTACAAAGCTGATATGGAAGGGGTTCAAACGCGGATGAAAGAAAAGATAGACCTCCGTTTGCTAGCCACCGAAACACCTACTAAAATCGCACATCCACCTTGGTTGTTATGGGGTAAGGTTGCCGCAGTTGTTCTTTTTTGTTTTTCATTTGGATGGTACCTACTCGATCGGAATAGTGGCGGGGATGCCAAAGGCAAGCAGTCCGTTAAGGTCGAAAAAACGGTCGATAAGTCCAAAATGATAACCTATACTGTTGTACGGGATAGCACGATTTTATTGCAAGATGGCAGTAAAGTCCGTCTTTTGGCAAATTCTTCAATCTCCTTGATGCAACCCTTTCCAGAAAAGCAGCGCGCAATTCAATTGCAAGGAAAGGCTTTTTTTGAGGTGTCACACGATAAATCGCGCCCATTTACAGTTCTATCGGGCAATATCCTGACAACGGCTTTAGGAACTTCTTTTTGGGTTGTGCAGGAGGCCAAAAATAGGAAGCCTAGTGTGCGCCTGATCACAGGAAGAGTTTCCATTAAGGAGCGTGGCGAAAATGGGGAAGATAAGCTTCTTGCCTATTTGACTCCAGGGCAAACTTGGGCGGAAAAAGTTGTACAACCCAAAAAAGGACCTGTTTTGAAACTGGAAAAACCAGTGGAAGAGATCGTACCAACGACATTGGAATTTCACCACAAGCCTTTGGCGGAAGTGCTTACTGCCTTGGCGTCTTTCTACCGCACAACGATTCTCTTTTCTCCGGATGATGTGTCAGGACTATCATTCTATGGTAAATATACAACAGAAAATGAGGTCGCGCAGATTCTGCAAACGATCTGTATTGCAAATGAGCTCGAACTCAAGTTTAATTCCGAAACAAATACCTATACGATCTTAAAAAACAGTCAATAAAATCCATAAAAAAACACTATTGAGCCTCCCTTTTTAGGGAGGCCTGGGAAAACTATGCTCAATTATTAATGAAAACTATGCAACAATTTTCAACAGGTAAAAGGCCAGCCAAGGGGGCTTTATTACTGCTACTAGCAATTGCTTTTGGCCAAAAGGGTTTTGCCCAACAAAGCGGGGAACTTGTTGTCATCGTGCAGGATGCGAAGTCAAAAGGTTTGGCCAATGCAACGGTGACCATAAAAAACAAGAATAGCAAACTGAAACGATCCGGTCAGGCCGATCAGCAGGGGAAAGCCGTGTTCAATAATTTGCCGGTGGATAGCAACTATTGTATTTTGGTGACTTATACAGGACTACTGCCAAAAGAGGAGTGCCAGTATATTGTTACCTCCGGTAAAAGATCGAGCGTGGTCTTTCAACTCATAGACGCAGCTTCAAATCAAATGGACGAGGTGGTCGTTGTGGGGTATGGTACACAGAAAAAGACCAACCTGTCTGGTGCTGTAGATCAGATTAGTGGCGATGTGCTCGAAAGCCGCCCTATTTCCAATGCTGCGCAAGGGCTTCAAGGGATTTCACCCAACTTGAATATACAGTTCAACTCCGGAGCACCAGGAGCGGAACCTAAAATCAATATCCGTGGAATTACATCGATCAATGGTGGCGATCCATTAATTTTGGTAGATAATGTTCCTATTTCGGCAGCCGAATTAATCAGGATTGCGCCACAGGATATTGAGTCATTTACGGTGATCAAAGATGCATCGGCTGCGGCGATCTACGGGGCCCGTGCCTCCTTTGGGGTTCTGATCATCACGACAAAAACAGGGAAAGGCGATGTGAAAGTGAACTATTCAAATAACTTTACATGGAATACACCTACAGTAATGCCAAATAAAATAACGGATCCTTATGTGTTTTCGAGGCTATTGGAAACGTCAACCGATAATACACCCTGGGATAATGTCAACTATTCGGATCAGTTTTACCAATATGCAAAAGAGCGATCTGACAACCCTTCCATTGCCGGTGTGCGTATCAATCCCTCAGATTCCAAGGTCTGGGAATATATGGGTAACAGGGATTGGACACGTTATTTCTTGTCCGACTGGAATGCAACCAATACACACGACTTATCAATCTCGGGCTCAAATGAAAAAGTACAATACTATATCAGTGGTAGCTACAACCGACAAAATTCGCCTGTTAAGTTAGCAGAGGATTATTTTGACCGCTATAACCTGCGTTCCAAAGTAAACTATAGGCTTTCTGATTTTATTTCATTTGGTAACAATACAGTGATCGGAAGTACACGTAGGCTTACGCCTTCTCAGATGAGTTTGCCCGATATATACAATATTTTTCCAACTTCTTTTGATAAGAACCCGGATGGAACATGGGCCAATTCTTCGGCAGGTATTATTGCCGCACAAATGGTGGATGGCGGTAAAAGTGATCGTAAACGTCTGGATGTACAATCTACCTTCAATACTGAGCTTCGCTTTTTTGGAAATAAATTCAAAGTAAATGCAGATTATACTTTCCAGCGTAATTCGTTGAACCGCAATTGGTACACCAAGCAATACGAAATCGGTTATGGTCCGGACGATGTCCGTAAAGAGGGGACAACAGGGGCTTATCGTGAAGCGGGTTTTTCCTATTATAATGTTTATAATATCTACGGTACTTACTTGCAATCTTTTAATAAGCATCAGGTTAATGCGGTACTGGGTTTTAACCAGGAGGATTATCGGTATGAAGTGATCACTGCAGAACGCGCCGGACTTATTTCAGAATCCTTTCCAACCATTCAGTTTGCAACAGGAACAATGAAAATGGGTGAAGCTATTGATACTTATGCCTTACGTGGTGCATTTTATCGGTTGAACTATACTTATGATGATAAATATATTGTTGAATTCAATGGTCGATACGATGGATCTTCCCGATTTCCGAAAAGTAAGCGTTTTGGCTTTTTCCCTTCGGGCTCAGCTGCCTGGCGTATAGACCGTGAAAAGTTTATGTCGTCTGTCGCTGGACTGGATTTATTGAAGCTGAGGGTATCTTACGGTCAATTGGGTAATCAGTCTGTGTCGAACTACGGCTACCTTCCTTCGATGGAAAAAAAGGATGCCGATTACTTGTTCGGAAGTGAACGGGGAATCTATATTGGTGTTCCACCTTTGGTTTCCCCCAATTATACCTGGGAGAAGGTCAATACCGTAAATTTTGGTTTGGACGTTGCGGTACTCAAAAATAAACTTTCGGCAAGTTTTGACTATTACTCCAGACGTACCTTGGGGATGTTGACACTGGGCAGAGATCTTCCCAATATTTTGGGCGCGAGTGAGCCACGGGAGAATGCTGCCGATCTAAAGACCAATGGCTGGGAATTGACTGTCAATTTTCAGGATCGTTTCGAGTTGGCTAACGCACCATTACGCTTCAATGCCAAATTATTGCTGTCGGACTCACAGTCCAAAATTACACGTTTTGACAACCCCAATAAAAGCATTCTGCAATATTATGAAGGCATGCAAATGGGGGAGATCTGGGGTTTGCAAAGTAACGGACTTTTCAAAGACGAGGCAGAGATTGCCAAGTTGGACCAGACTTCGATCATTCCCTGGGGCGCCTTGTCGATTGTACCGGGATGGCCTACCTATGTGGATCAGGATGGTAATGGTAAGATTGAAAAAGGATATACACTTGGCGATACCAAAGACCTCAAGATCATTGGTAACTCCACACCACGTTATCAATTTGGTATAGACCTGTCTGCAGATTGGAAAGGTTTTGACTTACGGGCATTTTTTCAAGGCATTGGTAAACGCGATTATTATCCGTTGGACTACCTGTATTGGGGGACATACCAACAGCCTTATGGTAACTTTTATGGGCACTTGCTTGATTTCTACCGTCCGGGAAGTGATTCGGACATTGACCGTGCGAAACATTCGCAAGCTTATTTGAATTTGGGACTGGCCGATCAAAATCTCAATGCGGCTTACCCCATCTTACAGTCATGGCTTGCTGACCGTAACTTGGGTACCCGGATTGACCAGGCCCAGGGATTGGCCATTCCACAGACCAATTATTTGCTGAATGCGGCCTATCTACGTCTGAAAAACCTGACGATAGGGTATACCTTACCCAAATCTATTACTTCACGCGCCAAGATCAGTAACCTACGTGTTTATCTAAGTGGTGAAAATATCATCGAATGGTCTGCTGTGAAGCGCTATTTTGATCCGGAGACACTGAACGAAAATACGTATACCAATCCAACTGCAGGTTCGGACCGTGTAGGTAATGGTCTCACTTATCCATTTCAAAGAAGTTTTTCTGCTGGTATTCAAGTCACCTTTTAATTGCTTATCATGATAAATAAATATATAAAATTAGCCGTTGTATGTTCAGGTCTTTCTCTGCTTGGAAGCTGTAACGACAACTACTTGGATCGTGTTCCAGAGACTGCGATCAATAACGAAAATTTCTTCAATACAGCGACCGACCTAGAGTTGTATATCAATGGATTGTACAATTTTTCAGGAGTAGGGATCTATCAATCGGATGCTACTACAGACAATGCAAGTACCACGGGCAATACGGAGATCAAAACCATTATGGCCGGTAATGCCTCTGCGGCGACGATCTCAGGAGGCTGGAGCTGGGAGCAGCTCCGCAAAATAAATTTCTTTCTACAGCACATGGGCAAGGCTAAGATCAGCGAGAGTGAAAAGGCACATTATGAGGGGCTAGGTCGGTATTTTCGGGCCCGCTTCTATGCAGAGAAGGTACAGCGTTTCTCAGATGTGCCCTGGGTGGATAAAGCACTGGAGGTTGGAGATACGGATTATCTTTTTGCCAAGCGCGACCCACGAGCAACGGTGGTGCAAAAAATCATGGAAGATTTTGAGTTTGCCGCACAAAACGTACAGCCCCGAATAAAATCGGGTACGGTCAACAAGTGGGTGGTGCTGCAGGAATATGGCCGCTTTGCCCTATATGAAGGAACCTACCGGAAATACCACAACGAACTGGAATTGAAAACCACGGCAACTGAATTTCTGAACAAAGCACAAGCGTTGAGTGATCAGCAGATGCGCGAGGGTGGTTTCAGTATATACAATACCGGTAAGCCCAATCAGGACTACGGCACTTTATTTTTTAGTGAAAATCTTGAAAACAACAAAGAGATCGTACTTGGACGTTTTTATGCCAACAATGTACTCAACGCAGATTCGTGGCCGGGTATGTTTGGTAATTATGAGTACTATCCTTTGCGTGATCTTGTGCAGGCCTACCTGATGAAAGATGGTTCATTTTATGCGGCCCAGCCAGGTTATGAAAAAAACACCTTCGTCAAAGAGTTCGAAAACCGCGATCCACGTCTGGCACAAACGTATGCTTATCCGGGATGGCAGTTGATTTATTCGCATACCTATGCACAAGGGGCGGGACTGTATGTGCAGCAATTGGCCAAAAATTTCTCGGGCTACCATCAGATTAAAGGATTTCAGAATACGCTCAGTCTGGAAGCGCGCAATAATCTTGATATTCCTTTATATCGCTATGCGGAGGTTTTATTGAATTTTGCCGAAGCAAAGGCCGAGCTGGGACAGCTGACGCAAGCCGATCTTGATCGTAGTATCAATCTGTTGCGTAGACGTGCGGGTATGCCGGATATGGTTGTAGGCGTAGGTATCGATCCCGTTATGGCGACACGTTACTCCAATGTAGAAAGCAACCAGCGTAATCTCGTGCTGGAGATCAGACGCGAGCGTCGCGTTGAGCTGGCTTTTGAGGGATTCCGTTTCACGGATCTGATGCGTTGGAATGTGGGTGAATTGTTGAAGAACAAACGTGAGGGCATTTACTTCTCCGGATTGGGGCAGCATGATATGACCGGCGATGGTATTCCGGATATCGTACTGTTAGCTTCCTCATCGTCCATTCCGGCGGTGAAAGAGAAAAACAGTTTGGGGAGAGAATTGCAGTATTATCGTGTTGGCCGCTTTGGGCAGGATGTAGGCGTATTCCTATCGGAAGGGAATAATGGTACAGTCGAAACGATCGAAAATACAGGAACCTTTGAGGTGCCTAAATTCTACTATCGCCCCATACCGCAAGGGGAAATACTTTTAAATGATAATCTTAAACAAATATTTGGATGGTAATGAAAAATTCGATGACAAGGGCTTTATGTTTTCTGTTCCTCACATTATGTAGCCTTGGGAGGATCAGTGCACAGGAATTTAAGTTTGCATTTTTAACCGATCTGCATGTGCATAGCGATTCTACACTTGGGCAAGTGGAGCTACGGTTAAAATCGCTGTCACCTCAGGTGGAACTGCTGCTAAGCGGTGGTGATAATGTGGATATTGACAATCTGAAATCGGCTGATCTATCGGCTGGCGAGCAACGAATCAAGTCGTTGAAGGGACTTTTTGACCGCACTAAAAAGCCTTACCACATGGCTATAGGCAATCATGATCGTTTGCCGCGCGATTTGCGCGACGGCACTAATGATTTTGCGCTCTTTGAAAAGGCGTTTGGTCAGACCTATTACAGTTTTGACCATAAAGGCTGGAGGTTTATCGTGTTGAATAGTGTGGAAACCAAAGATAACCACTATGTTATTGGTGACAAGCAGCTGGCTTGGCTAAAAGATCTTGTCGAAAAAACAGGCAAAGATCAGCCTTTGGTGATTATCTCCCATGTCCCTTTTTTATCGGTTTATTATCCGGTTTTAGAGGGGCGTTATACAGCTGCAGATACTTTTACAAACCAAAAGCAGGTGTTTGATCTTTTTAAAGACCACAGCCTAAAGCTGGTCCTGCAGGGGCATATGCATTTGTATGAAGAGATTAAAGTTAAAGGGGTACAGTTTATTACAGCAGGAGCAGTATCGGGCAATTGGTGGCATGGAGCTTTTGAGGGGACTGCGCCCGGGCATCTCGAAGTGGATGTCCATGGGAAAGATTTCAGCTGGAGTTATGTGAAATAGAGAAACCTGTTTTTTAACTTTTGCTTAGTACAATAAGAAATAACCTCAGAGGTCATACGCTCTGAGGTTATTTTATTTTTACTTTTTTTGTCCTACTGACTTTTTCCAAGATATGCTATGAATTGTTTATTTAATAATTCGCATTTCTGCTGCTGCATAGCTTGCCTGTTTCAGGAGAAACCTGAAATAGGCAAGTTAAAATACGTTATATTTACCTTATGGAGTTTGTACTTTCAATCGTTATCGCCACTATTTTTATTTTTTTGGCTTTGTTGCATTTTTTCTGGCTGCTCGGTGGACATTGGGGAATGGCTGTTGCCGTTCCGACCGATCTGAATGGCAGAAGGATATTTAATCCCACCCGGGTAGGCACTTTGCTGGTTGCTATCGGATTATTGATTTTTGCGTTTGTAATGGAGTTCGTTTTAAACGGGAACTTGAAAGCCTGAATAAAACGAACAAAGTGCCGGTACAAATTCCCGACAATCCGCGGATCGTCTATGCGACCGAACAGGATGTGCTGGAGCTTGAAAACGGTATTGTCCTTTTTGGATGGCCCAGCTGTCCCTGGTTTCGGAATGCCATAACGCCGCTGCTGGAATTTGCCCAGGAGGAAAAGGCGGCTATTTATTACCTCAATATTCACGATATCCTAAATCCTTATACAGCTGTGGGGATTGATTCCATTAAACGGATTTCTTCGCCGACGGTATTATTTATTGAAAAAGGTAAAGGCGTACATAAGGTTGTTTCTACGGTCGTGTCACAGACCGATCCGAAAATCAAGCTCGATAGTACACAGCGACAGGAGCTAAAACAACGGTATCGCGCCTATTTTTTGGATGAACATATTATATAAATGATATTTCTTATAAAGTTGTTTGATAGGATTGTATATGAGTTCTAAAGATGGGTGCGGCCCGGAAAATAAATACTTTCAATGCAGGTAAAAGTTTGTATCCATGGGCATAAGTTGTAGTAAGGGAATCAGTAGTTGAAAAAGCCATAAGGATACATGGTGTCAACATTATCGTAAATTAAATGGATAACATATGAAAAAAATAATCAATCTTGGACTTTTAGCGTTTGTTTTAACGACATTTACAGTCTCCTGCGGATCTGCAGGTAAAAAAAAGGATAATAGCAAATCGTTGTCCGATTCTACTTCGTCAAAGCGCTCAAAAAAGGAACAACCCAATACAGGCTGCGACTAGGAGTGATTAAAAACTAGCTTATGCGAAAATTTGATGCAATCATTATTGGTTCGGGACCAAATGGACTTGCTGCAGCGATTACCTTTCAGCAGCAGGGGCTGAGCACGTTGCTGATTGAGGGTGCCGATACAATCGGTGGGGGAATGCGAATCCAGGAACTTACAATTCCGGGTTTCAAACATGATGTCTGTTCGGCAATTCATCCCATGGCTATGGCATCGCCATTTTTCAGGAGTTTACCTTTGGAAGCATTTGGGCTATCTTTTGTTAAGCCTGAGTATGCGGCAGCACACCCATTGGACGAAGAGGAAACGGGAATTCTTTACCATAGTCTTGCCGAAATGGTAAAGGGTTTGGGGACGGATGGTGAAAGGTATCGTAAGCTGGTGGAAAAGGTCGTGACAGATTGGGAGCGCCTTGCGGCCGATATTATGGGACCATTATCCTTTCCGAAGCATCCTTTGTCTTTAGCCTCGTTTGGGCTGGATGCACTTCAGCCGGCAAGCTGGACAGCAAAGCGTTTTACTTCGGTGCAGGCACAGGCTTTATGGGCAGGGATGGCGGCTCATGGAATTCAGCCCCTAGACAACTGGACAACTTCTGCAATTGCCATTGTGCTTGCGGCGGTAGGCAACAAATATGGCTGGCAGATACCGATTGGCGGCTCGCAATCCATTGCCAATGCGCTGTTAGGCTATTATCAATCGTTGGGTGGGGAGATCCAAACGGGCTTTTGGGTAGAGGATGTTCGCGATCTACCATCCCATAAAGTCCTACTCTGTGATATCACGCCCAAGCAGTTGTTGCAGCTCAAAGGGATAGGTCTTGCTAGCGGCTACCGCAGACGCCTCGAAGGCTTTAGGCAGGGAATGGGGGTATTTAAAGTCGATTGGGCATTATCAGAAAAGACGCCTTTTAAAGATCTGCGTTGTCAGCAGGCCGCTACAGTACATTTGGGAAATACCTACGCCGAAATTGCCGAAAGCGAGCAGCGGAGCCATCTTGGGAAGCAAGTGGATAAGCCTTTTGTGCTGTTTGCGCAACAGAGTGCGTTTGATTCCAGTCGTGCTCCCGAAGGCAAGCATACAGGATGGGCGTACTGCCATGTTCCTAATGGTAGTAAGGTAGATTATACCGAAGCGATCGAAAATCAGATTGAGCGCTTTGCACCGGGTTTTAAAGAAACCATTCTGGCCAAGCATACCTTTTCTCCTATGGAGCTCGAAGAGTATAACCCAAATTACATCGGTGGTGATATCAATGGCGGTATTATGGATATTTCGCAGCTGTACAGCAGGCCCATTTTGGCTCTAAATCCGTACCGAACCTCGGTCGACACGATTTATCTCTGTTCATCATCAACACCTCCGGGTGGTGGGGTGCATGGCATGTGTGGCTATCATGCTGCGCGTACAGCGCTCAAGGAACACTTCGGTTTGCTGTTGTAAACCACGCCGAATAAGCATTTCCTTATCTGCCTCTGTTTGTGGCCCTTGTGGCTACAGGTTGGAAGAGAATACCTACTTGGATTTTAGGACAAAGGACAGTCTGTTATTCCAGGGCGCTACAAATTCTGCTGAATTGCAAACTGTACTTGCCCAGTTGCCGCGGAATAAGTGATTTTAGCCGTTTTTTTATTTTTCCGCAGCATAAAGTCTTTAGAAAAAATAAGCTAATGGCTGTGAGTTTCTAATTTCGGCAGTATTTTTGCAATATAGGGCTACGAAAACACCCCAAATAATATGTTGCATTAGGCCAAGATAATTTCTTGGCCTTTTGTATGTAATTCCCCCTTTCGTATGTAGATAATATCCCAGGTTAGTACTTATGATGGCAATATCGGTTTCGATGTTGCTTTTTCTATCGCTAAATACTAAATAAAAAGAAATAAATCGATAAGAAGAAATAAATCGGTGCGTACGGCAAGTATAAACTTAGGAAAGACACTTTGGCCGGGGTAAGCTGGGCTCCTGACGCAATAAAATGCCTACCAAGCTATGATGCCGAAAAAGGAAACTTTAACACAGGTCAGGCAAAAGTTCATCTTGCCATCGCAAGGCGAACTACAGATGGATGGTATCCGATGGGTAAAGTTGATGTGTTATAAAGAGAACAATGTGTAACTATCTGTTTATATTAACTAGGTCAAATGTCTTATTAATATAGATTTATTATTTTTTATTTTTGATATTGTGCCAGTTTGTCAGCCGTATACATAGGTACTCAATAGGCTTTAAAGAAGTGTCTTGATTTCCGAAAGCAGTGTTTGTAAATTGGGCTATCCTACACTTTGCTACAGGAGAATGCGGTCAACTTGTGCATTATCTTGACGAATGGGATCAAGGGCCGGCTCACTTCGTTGTTTTTGTGTGCTGAACGCCTCAATTTGGCTTTTGTGAGGATGGATTAGACTCTGGTTTTTGCAGTGGAAATGTCGATGGTGCGCTGTTATTTTATAGGGATGTCGGACTGGCTCCATTCGGAAAATTATGAGCCGTAGAGCAAATAAATTAGAGTTGTTGTGTTTTTAATAAATATGCTAATTATTTATATACAGTGTATTGTGTGTTTTATGTCAATTAAAAGTATAGGTTTTGTTTTACCTCATAAAGGCCGCTAAGGTGTCTTTGAAAAGACGATGTGTGGGATGAAAGGATGAAATGATTGTGGAAAAAAATCCATAAATTAGGGGAACTAAACAAGCTGTTTTATGAATGTAAAATTTATCCTAAAAGCTTTCTTATTATTTGCGCTTTGCCTGATCCATGTAATCGGTCATACGCAGGAAAGCAACAACAATAAGAAATTGTGGGCAAAATCAATTTTGAATCAAAAGGCGCCAAAACTTGAGGTGGAGCAGTGGCTCACAGATGTGCCTGATACAAAGGGTAAGTTTATCCTTATTGATTTTTGGGCTACTTGGTGTGGTCCCTGCCGGAAAGTAATTCCTGAACTCAATGAATGGCATAAGAAGTATGGTGATAAACTTGTGATCATTGGCCTTTCAGATGAAAAAGCAGAGGTCATTAAAAAGGCGAAGGAGATTAAAATAGATTATTTCTCAGCGATCGATACGAAAGCGAAGTTGAAGAAACAGCTCGAAGTACAGGGAATCCCACACTGTATTTTAGTAGATCCGGATGGCATTGTACGCTGGGAGGGTTTTCCGACGTTAGAGGGGCATGAGCTCACCGATGATGTTGTTGCTGATATCATCAGAAAGTATTCCAGAAAGCGCTGGAGATTCAAAGATAGCAGTCCATATTTTCTGCGACAGGAAGAAGTGATGTTGGCTGGATTGTAAAAAGTCTTTCATGTGCCAGACCGATAAATCGTCCGATTTTTTGCGGTACTTGGGTATGAAATGGATAAAAAAAAGTGTAACGGTTGCCCGTTACACTTCGCAAGAAGATAAATAAATTATCTTCTTGTGTGTTTACTTAATTATGCGATACGTACGTTAACTGCATTAACGCCTTTTTTACCGTTTTCTACATCAAATGTTACACTGTCATTTTCACGTACTTCGTTGATTAAACCAGATACGTGTACGAAAATGTCGTCTCCACCACCAGCAGGCGTAATAAAACCAAAACCTTTTGTTTGGTTGAAGAATTTAATAGTTCCTTCTTGCATTGTTTTATAAATTATATTAAAGTAATCTGTACTGCACTATTGTGATAAATGAATATGAACAATAGTTAATCGATTTTTTGCAAGAAATAGGATCTGATTTTAATGATCTTGGATTGACTCAAGTCCAAAAAGGTCTTTATCTCCGTTTTGCTAACAAAAAAGCTTCTGAAAATGCGAAAACTGAGCGGTAAGTATAACTTGACGATTTCAGATAAGCAAAGGCGGAGCCGATTATAATACAAATTTAAGTATAAAATATTGATATATACAGTGTTTTGTTATTTTTTATGAAATAAATCCTATGCAGGCTCTGTGTTAGCATAATAGCTACACGATGTAGTCGTAAAATTATATTAAACCCGATAAGTAAAAGCATTGATATTCATACCTGCGCCAACAGATGCAAATAGGATGATATCGCCTTCTTGCAGGGATTGATTGTCTAACTGACCACGGGCAATAAGATCATAGAGCGTAGGAATAGTTGCCACACTGCTATTTCCAAATGTATGGATGGTCATTGGCATAATATCTGGCGGGGGTACTGTACCGTATAGTGCATAAAACCTCATCAGAATGGCTTCGTCCATCTTCTCGTTGGCCTGGTGGATCAGTATTTTTTTGATTGCCGCGATATCGATATCCGCTTTTTGAAGGCAAGCCTGCATGGCCAAAGGAACTTTGCTGAGTGCAAACTCATAGATTTTACGCCCTTTCATTTTAATATACCGTATATCGGGGTCCTGCTCTTGTTGATAAGAGCTTCCGAAATTGATATAGTTCGCTTCCTCAAGCGCATAAGTTGCGCACTCATGTGATAGGAGCCCTTGCTCTGTCGTAGTGGCTTCGATGATTACAGCGCCAGCGCCATCCGCATAGATCATCGAATCTCTGTCAAAAGGATCTATAACACGGGAAAGCGTTTCTGCGCCAATGACCATACAGCGCTTTGCCATACCTGATTTTATGAAAGCGTTGGCATGCAATACGCCTTCGTTCCAACCAGGACAGCCAAATAGTAGATCATAAGCCACACATTTTGGATTGCTGATCCCGAGCTTTTTCTTCACCCTGCTTGCTAAACTGGGTACAGTATCCGATTGGATTTTGCCAGATTGCACATCGCCATAATTATGTGCAACAATAATATAGTCCAATGTTTCAGCAGCTATACCGGCGTCTTCAATGGCACGTTGACCAGCTAGGAAAGCAAGGTCTGAAGCCACTTGGTCAGGATCGGCGTAACGGCGTTCCTCAATGCCGGTGATTGCCTTAAATTTTTCAATGACAGAAGCCGGCTCCTTGAACGGCAGCCCATTTTCATCCAAAAAAAGATGGTCGGCGAAGTCTGCGTTGGCTATTTTGTGGGATGGAATATAACTGCCAGAACCGATAAATCTAATGTTCATAATTGTTTCTCCGTACGTATTGTGTATAAATATATTTCGACGATCATCCCCTTATGCTATGCTGATTCCTTATGGTCGTATACATTCACATTTCTGGCGGCTTATTTCCTTCTCAGCCTTAATTTACTAAATATTATCGGGATGGCGCTAATTTTCTTTCTCACACCAGTCCAGCAGTGGCTTGTATAAGCTCTGAATATCTTTCGGGTTATTGTCTTTATACAGGCGGAACAATTCGGCGTTAAATTCATCTGCTTTGGGAAATCCTTTTTTATTGACCATCATATCGTTGACGTTTTCAACAATCTGGCCAAAAAGATCATGATCATCTCCAAACTTGTCGTAACAATATAAGATGAAAAGTCCCCAAGTTAAATACTCATCAAATACTTTTACCGGACTTGGATAATGAACTGTACTTTTGTTTTCTATATCTACCCATAAGTCTCTATTGTTGAATATTGTATCAATCTGTTTTTTGTTTTTTTCGCTCAATGGACCTACGTAGTTGTGGTCTATCTCCGTGAAAATAATGCGTGTATTGAATGCTTTTTTGAATTTTGGGCTCCAGGATTCGTCTTCGCGGAGGGTGGGTAAAAAAAGCAAAATTTCTTTGAAACCTTTGTACTTGAAGGTGTGAGTCGCATTCATCCCGGCAATCAGAGGGGAAGTCAATACACGATAGCTATTGATTGTATAATCGAACTTCTTTTCTAACCATTCTTTATGCTCGGCAATGGAAGCATATTCCTGATATGCTGTACGAAGGCTGTCGTAATAGCCTTGATGCTCTTTGTAGAATGCCCGGTATCCGCTCTTTCTGGCGAATTCTTCCAGGTCGTTTTTGTAAGCGGGGATAGGATTTGATTTCACCTGATAATTTCCAACTCCTCTCGCTGGAAAAATATAGATGTTTGTAGGTACTAATTGGTCGTTTTTAAATTTAAAGCCATATACATTGGCCGCTAAGAGGAAATAGTTCGTTAGATTCGCTCGTAGTTGCTGGTCAAATTTCTTTACGATAGGCAGATTGGAAAATGGGGTAAAATGTGCTTTGACCTCTTCAAAATACGCCGTATTCTGCTTGGTCATGTTTGGATTTTCCTTACCAAAGTCAGTTATCGCAAAGATAATATAGATGAGTTCCTGTGCCTCATTGATTTCAATAGTTGTCTTGCCGTCGTTTTGGGCAATATAGGCTTTGCTAAAATCGACGTCTTTTTCTTGGCAGATGGCCAGGTTAGCCAGTAATACAAAGCATATTAAAATAAAAAAGATATTCCTTTTCATCGTATCGTTATTTCATATAATTATTGATAAGACATGTTGCTGATAGCATAACGTTTTACCGGTTATGGTCATGTCTGATTGGGGATTTCACTATGAAATGAAATATTCCCGACTGCAATTATAGGGAGATTTCTGCTTGTTTTATAATAAAATTTGTACAATTAGAAATGAATTCTGCTAATTGAAAAGGTAATATATTCAATTTGTTTAATTTAATATTGATCTTAACTTAATACTGAGGAAACCTTGTGCTTTTATTTTTGACAGCGCAATGGAACACATTCAGCCTATCAAATCTTCCAATCAGAAAAGTTTCAATCTCGTATACGAAAAGTACCATCGACAGATTTACGGTTTTGTACTCAAGCGTACGCAATCGGATTATATTGCAGAGGAGGTAACGCAGCTGACCTTTATCAAACTCTGGAACCAAAGGGAGAAGCTCGACGAGCAGCTCAGTATTCTGTTGCAGCTTTTCGGTATGGCGCGGCAAGTCATGATCGATCTGCTGCGCAAGGAGGCTACACGTTTCAAATACGAAGGGCAGACAGCGGTGACACCTTTTACCGATAGTCTGATCCGGGCAATTGAAAATAAAGACCTTTTGCGTATGATGGAAAAAGATATCCAGAATATGCCGGCGATGCGTCGGAAGGTCTTTGAACTGAGCCGTAAAGAAGGTCTTTCCCATAAAGAGATTGCTGCTCAATTTTCAATTTCCACAAAAACCGTGGAACAGCATATCAGTAAAGCACTTCTTCAACTCAAACAACATCTCTATTCCATTATGCTATAAGTCCTTTATGTTAAGTATCGGCGCCCTTTATTAAATAATTGTTAAGAACTAAGGGATGTCGTGCTGGCCTGCGTAATAGGAGTATGAAGCATGATAAAAAGCAGCATCAGATCAAAAAGAAGATCTGGAAAATGCCCTTCCTCGTGAACGAACTTTTCAAGGACGAAGATTGGGAGAAATTTGATAGCACAGCAATGGAGGAGCCTGTGCCTACTGAAACGATGAAAACGTTTATACAGACTGCCATTCAAAATCAGGAAAAAGCGCAGGATCGAAAGGCATTACATCGGTATCGTTTGGTAACGCTACTGCGCTACAGTGCCGCAGCTGCAGTTCTCTTTTTCTTTTCCTTCCATTTTGTTACCTGGTGGACAAAAGATTCAGTTGTACAGCCAGATGCTCAGCGGTTCGCTGCTAAACCAGTTATAGCGCATCAAGATACAGTCTGGACTTCAATAGAAAATAAAAATCCCTATAGTATAACGCTGGATCTACCCGATGGATCCCATGTGCGGTTGTTCGCACAAAGCCATATTCGCTATGTGAAAAATTTTGTTGTCAATGCCCGTGATATTGAACTTAGCGGTAAAGCCTACTTTGATGTAGCATCGGATCCGAAACGCCCATTTTCGGTGTTTGCCAGCGGGACTAAAACAACGGCGCTTGGTACATCCTTTACCATTAATACCAAATTGAAGCGTCAGGCTGTGACTGTGGCATTACATACAGGTAAGGTGCTTGTATCCTCGCTTACAAACGGTTTCAAACAGATTTTTTTAGCTGACCCGGGCCAAAAGCTGACAGTTGATTCACGGGGTGCAACAAGAATTGAAGCCGTCAATAAAAAACAACCATTGAACATGCCTGATCTGTCTGCCCCGGATTTGTTAAATCTGAAAAATACACCAATGCCTGCTGTGCTAAAGGCGTTAGAAACTGCATTTAAAAAACAGATCCATTTGGGCGACAAGGGTATTGCCGCCATCCATTATACAGGTGAGATTGATGTACATCACGATTCATTGAAGGATATCTTGACAACAATCTGCTTGATCAATGAATTGCGCTTTGTCGCCAATGCGGATGGAAGTTATACGCTATACAAACAGGAAAATACAATTACTGAACATCTAAACAACTAACAGATATGCTCAACAAGAAAAATCCACAAAAAAAGAACCTGCTTATTTTTGCGTTGCTTTCCGCTGGACTTACCCATGTACATGCGCAGCAGCAACAAGTGAAAGGAGCTGTACAAAATGAAAAGGGCGAGTTTCTCCCTGGAGTCAGCGTTAAGGCTATTCAGGTCAATGGAGGTCCAAGTGTGACCACCAGTACGAATAGCCAGGGGCTATTCCATTTTCAGAATTTAGTAGAACATGCAGGCTATCGATTTGTGTTTTCGGCTGTAGGATTTCAGTCCGATACGTTATCGGGTTATGTTATTGAAGCAAGAAAGCCTTTGTCGTTGAGTGTGAAACTTCAGCAGAGTGCGGTTAAACTGGATGAGGTCGTCATTGGTTATGGCCGTGTATCCAGAAAGGATCTGACGAGCTCCATCAGCACCATCAAAGCGGAAGATGCGAACGTCGGCGTATTTACTTCGCCAGCACAGATGCTGCAGGGGAAAGTTGCCGGCCTGACGATTTCGAGCAACAACAGTAATCCCAATGCGACGCCTTCGGTTAGTCTCCGGGGAGCGTCAACGTTACGTAGTGGAGAAGCGATGGAACCCTACTATGTGATCGATGGGGTTCCGGGCGCATCGCTGGCTTTGGTAGCGCCCGATGATATTGCCTCTATTGACGTGCTTCGTGATGCCTCAGCGACCGCAATTTATGGCTCAAAAGCGGCCAATGGCGTTATTATCGTTACAACGAAGCGTGGGAAATCAGGGCAGACCAATATCAATTACAACGGCTATCTGGCGATCGATAAAGTGGCTAAGCACTATGAGATGATGAATGCGGCGCAATACCGGTCTTATGTCAATGATAATGGATTTTCGATGGAACCAACGGACGACTTGGGAGCAGATACCGATTGGCAAAGAGCTGTGGAGCGAACAGGGATATCGAACAACCATAATATATCCATTCTTGGAGGAGCAGAAAAAACACAGTATAGCATCAGTCTCAATACCATTAAAAACAATGGCGTTATCAAAGGGACTGATATGGGGCGGCAGATTGCTCGAGCGTTTTTGCAGACCAAGGCGCTGAATGACCGGCTGATGGCTTCTTTCAATATCAACGCAAGTATCACCAAGCAGAATGATGTGCTCGCTTTGGATCAGGGACTCAGCGTGTATGATGCGATGTATTATTACCTACCTGTATCGCCATTACGAAATACCGATGGTTCCTGGTTTGAAAAACCCGACCGTTCGCAATATGCCAATCCACTTTCCTTAATTGAAGAGAATACAAATTTTTCTAAAACTAAGGTGCTCCAGGCGCATGCAAAACTGGGCTATGAGATCTTGCCCGGGTTAACCTATACTATTGATCTTTCGCTGCAAAACAGGCAGTTTAACAATGCACAGTACTACTCGATGTTTTCGATGGCAGCACGTGGTCAGAATGGCAAATCTATCCGTGCCGCGGTAGAAGATGAACGGAAAGTGATGGAAATGAACCTGAGTTATGAAAAGACATTCGCCGGAAAACATAAGGTAGCTGCACTGGCAGGTTATTCATGGGAGGAGAACAACAATAACGATGGCTTTCAATTGACGACTTCCGATTATTACAGTGACGATTTGAGTTATTATAATCCGGGTATGGCCAATGTAGTTGATTTGTTGGGCTTTGGGAACTATTATCTTTCCACTTTGCGTATGATATCTGTTTATGGCCGTGTGAATTATGCCTACAATAACAAGTATCTCCTACAGGCAACGGTAAGACGCGACGGTTCCTCGGCTTTCGGAAGCAACAATCGTTGGGCAACATTCCCTTCGGTGTCTGCGGCGTGGCGCCTTTCGGAGGAATCATTCATCCGTGAAACCGGAATTTTTGATGACTTAAAGCTGCGTGCAGGTTTCGGGGTGAGTGGCAACTCATTGGGCTTTGACGCATTTACAGCGCAGTCTGTACGTGGTGCCTCATCCAAGTTTTTCGATTATGTAAGTGCCGATGGCCAGGTAAGCCCATTACGTACTTTGATGGTGCTGCGCAATAGCAATCCGAACCTCAAATGGGAAACAACCAGTATGATTAACCTAGGCCTGGATTTCGGATTTCTGAAAAATCGCCTGACAGGGTCTTTGGAGGTCTATAAAAAGAAAACGAGTGACCTGATTTATGATTATCAGGTAAGCAAATCGAAATATATTTATCCAACGCTGACTGCCAATGTTGGTGAAATTGAGAACAAGGGGATTGAACTGAGTCTGAATGCAAAGGCCATTGATAAAGAGGATTTCAAATGGAATACCGGATTGGTGCTATCACACAACACCAATAAGGTGGTGAGCATTGCCAACGAGCAGTTTACGCAGGATTATATCGAATTGTCGGATCTCGGTGGCGCTGGGCAGACCAATGTATTTCAGCAGAGGCTGACACCGGGAGCACCTATAGGTCAGTTTTATACCTGGGAATGGGCCGGCTACAACGATGAAGGAGTGTCGGTATTCTATACCCGAGATGAGAAAACGGGCGAGCGTACCGGCGAAACAACCACAACGCCACAGAAGAAAGATCAGGCTGTGACGGGAAGTCCACAGCCCAAGTTGACACTGGGTTGGAACAATAGCTTTTCGTATAAGAATTTTTCTTTAAACGGAATGTTCCAAGGTGCTTTTGGACAGAAAATTATGAACGCTACACGTGCGCGCCATTCAAACGTTGTTGGTAATGCTGGGCAGAAAAACGTGCTTGCCAGCGTTGTGGAAACCGAGCGCATGACGGATATCAATGCACATTACCTATCCGATCGTTACCTGGAGAATGGAAGCTATCTGCGCTTGGCTTATGTTACGTTGGCCTATACGATACCGATGAAAAATATACCGATTAAAAACCTAAGAGTATATGCAACGATGAACAACGTATTTGTGCTGACGAAATATAAAGGTATTGATCCCGAGGTGGGCTTAGGTGGCCTGACTCCGGGAATTGATAACCGCCAGACCTACCCACGGACGCGAACGTTTATGTTTGGCCTTAACTTTAATTTATAAGACAGACCTGTGGGATGGAAAACTTTTTATCGAAACAATCCTGTTGACATAAATGGAGCATGCCACATGGCCTATAGAACAAGAAATAATTTATATGAAACCAACACTATTAATTCGTTTATTAACCTTATCAGCATTGAGTTTTTCGCTGGGATCTTGTACCGATCTGGATGTTGATATAAAATCACAGCTGACGGAATTTCCGGATTCGGAACGTGCGGCCGAGGCGATTCTTGCCGATGTATATGCCGCTTATCGAGGCGCAATGGGGCGCGATCATTGGATGGTGCAAACACTCTCGGCAGATGAAGCAGTGAGTGTTTCCATGGGAACAGACTGGTTTGATGGCGGTCGATACCGCGAATTCCATCTGCACAATTGGAACGCAGACAATGGCCTCTTGCCAAGTATCTGGAACGATGCTTCCACTGGAATCACCTTAGCCAATAATGCCATCGCATTATTCGGGGAAGATAAAGAAAAGTTGACTGCACCTGCCCGCGCAATCCGTGCTTATTATTATTTTATACTGATGGATAATTTTGGCGCCGCACCGTTGATCACAGGGCCTGTTGATGCTGTCCCCGCACGTTCAAACCGTGCTGAAATTTGCCGTTTTATTGAGGCCGAATTGCTTGCGGTGAAGGATTTGTTACCGACCACAGTTTCTGTAGCAACCTATGGAAAAGCAACGAAATATATGGCCGAAGCATTGCTGGCTAAATTGTATCTCAACTGGGCTGTTTATACGGCTACGGACGTAGCCAATTACAATCCAAGTGCACAAAATGAAAAGTTAAATGATGTGGTTGCGATGTGCGACCAGATTATTTCCTCAGGACAGTTTAACCTGACAAGCCACAAGTTTATGGCCAAGTTTCGCCCCGATAATGGTTATCAGGTAAAGGATTTTATATTTGCCATACCCTATGATCGTGAAAAACAGCAGGGTATGACTTATTCGCGCTTCTGGATACATCGCAGTGCCCAAAATCAGTTTGCAACATTGCCTCAAAGTGTTGGGGGGACTTTTCGTGTATTACCGAGCTATTTGGAGAAATTTAATCTGGCAGGCGACGAAAGGAATGCCTCATACATCGGCGGTAAGCAATATTACTGGTCAAATTATACAGAAGATAAGACTCGACCTTTTCTGATCAGAACTTCCAAACGCGGCATAGATCAGGATTATAATGCTGCGGATGCAGATGCGCAGTTTGATTGGCAACTGGAGACCACTAAAGAAATTACTTTGCGTTCGGATGGTGCGGCCACACTGAATGTAGGTAACGACCAAAAGGGGCGCTCAATGGGGTACAGATCCATTAAGTTTTATATGGACGTAGCCGTTACATCAGCCAATCAGCGTAATCAGAGCAATGATGTACCTGTATTTCGCTATGCCGATATCCTGTTGATGAAAGCGGAGGCTATACTCCGTGGGGCTACCGCGACCAATGGTCAGACCGCACAATCTTTGGTTAATCAGATCCGAGCCTATGTTAATGCACCTGTGCTCACGGCTGCCCCAAGTCTGCAGGATGTGTTGGATGAGCGGGCACGTGAGTTTGCTGATGAATCCTGGCGTAGAAATGACCTGATCCGTTACGGAAAATTTGAAGATAACTGGGGATTCCGATCGCTGTATCCTGCCGGCATGAGCGAGAAGTTCCGTCGTATTTTTCCCGTACCAACAACTGTATTAAACGTAAACACCCACTGGCAACAAAATCCTGGTTATTAAAATCTATTAATGAAACGCAGAACTTTTATGAAAAATTCCCTGGGCACGGCGATTACAGCCGGCCTGGGCGGAATTACGCTCAGTAGTTTCGGTCTGACAAAACCTACGCAACTTGAAAGCGAAGATATACAACAGCTTTTGAAACCCAAAGATGCCTATGATCTTCATTTTATGGCTGTAGGCGACTGGGGACGCAATGGTGCCGACCATCAGTTGGCTGTAGCGGGACAGATGGGCCAATGGGCCGATCAGCATCCCAATGACTTTATCATTTCTACCGGTGATAATTTTTACCCTTCCGGAGTGGTCAGTGAACATGATCCCCTGTGGCATTATTCGTTTGAAAATATCTATACCGCATTTTCGCTGCAATGGGACTGGTATCCCATTTTGGGAAACCACGATTATAAATCAGATCCCGATGCACAGGTACGTTATAGTACGATCAGCAGACGTTGGAAGATGCTTGCGCGTTATTACAGCAAGACATTTGCACTTAAGGATGGAAAAAAAGTACTGATGGCCTTTATCGATACTAATCCGATGATTCCTGAATTTTACAGTAACAGCGAGTATGGGCCACATGTTGCGGGACAGCAACCCGAGAAACAGCTGGCCTGGCTAGATCAGCTACTGGAAAACTCGGATGCCCATTGGAAAATTGTCGTCGGTCATCATCCCCTGTATACGGCGGGGCCGCGGACGACGAATTACGACACCCTGGCAGTTCGAAAAGTCTTGGAGTCTATCTTTGAAAAGCGGGGAGTAGATATCTACCTTTCAGGACATGAACATTCGTTGCAGCACTTAAAAGTGGAAGGCAAGAAGTTTCATCAGTTTATCTCAGGGGCAGGATCAGAGGTAACGCCTGTAAAAACCGATCTGCCGTATAGTCGTTTTGCGAAAGATCAATACGGGTTTTTCTCTTTCTCGATCAGTAGCGAAGAAATAGCTTGTCAGGTTATCAGCCATGAAGGTATAGAGCTGTATCGGACAGTGCTTACAAAAGTATAAGGTAATAGGGCAGGAGGTGTGGAGCAGATTCGTACTTGCTTCGTACCTGCTTCGTACCTTATTCGGATGTGATACAGATATTGTACAGCTGCTGAACAGCTATCGTACAGACCCTGAACAGGAATTACCTGGTCGGAATTTGGTCAATAGTGGTTACCAGATTGTCGAGCTCCGAAGGTGGTCCGAACACAATACGAACACAACCCGAATACATTGGCGCTCGAGGTAAAAAAACACAGACTAGTCTAGGCTAAAAAAGCGGATTGGATTGAAAAAGGTCTGATTGGATAGAAGCATTCATCTGACGCATTTTTTGCGCGTCAGATGAATGCTTCATACGTTGTGTTAAATAGATATGCTGCAGGACTTCGCTGCGAAAAAGAATACAGCGAGCCATACGAGTCCTTTGGCCAGAAAGAAGAGAAATGCTCCAATTCCGGCACGCTTAAGCCATTTAGATTTGTTGTCTTTTTGCTCCATTTATGGGATTAAACACGAACACTCCAATTTTAGTTTGCACTGGCAATAGGAGTGAATACTTCGCCAAAGTTATAAAAAGTTTGGTTAGCAATCTCTACTGCGCGATCATAAGTTGCCGGATCTTCGGAATATTTGTTCAATACCGCTGTAAATCCAGCCCACATGTCACGGCTATTTTCGCCATAACCTTCAAAAAAAGAAGTTCCTTTGGTAACGCCATATTTGTTGAGCATCTGCACGATATACGGACCACCCATGATTGAACCTTCTAGGACATATAATGATGCAAGTGCTTCCTGTACATTTGCTACAGCTGGAGCATTTGCTTCTGGCAGGTTATCTACGTTGCCACCCAAAGCTTCGATATCGCTTTTGATGTAAGATGAGTTGCGGCGTTCGGCCAAATCTGGCAATACTTCTGCGGTAACAAAAGGAGCGATACTATCTTCTACGGCGCGGAAATAAGCATAAAAGCCTTTCAATACTTCTGCGTAATCTGCTTCTGAACGAATATTTTTCAATTGGCGCACGATCGTTCCTTCTACGTTTTGGTGAGCTGCGTGCGTTTGCTCTTTGATATGTTGACTTAACATGTTCTTATTTTTATTTATAACGATTCTATACAAAGATTCGTATTTATTTCCACAAATTTATGCTGTTTTCTGCTTTATCATCTATGAAAAATGGTAGATTTTAGCGAAAGATATGATCCGCACTATGGTTACCAAAGAAATTATGCTTGGAGCAATATAATTGAGCTATGTGAAGTTTCTGGATGATAGGAATATTTTCCTTGTGTTGTAGGAAAATATTTAGTAATTTTAAGTGGAATAAAATTTGAGACAAAATGACAACGCTTTCATTAAATAGCAAACAGAAAAAGATAATAAAGGAAATACCTCCCGTAGGGGATTCTTCTGGTATTTATTTCTATACTGTCAAGTCAAATTTTGATTCAGAATTCATTCTAATATTAGACAATATCATTGGATTGAATGATATTACGTTGTCTAAATGGTTGAATATTACGCCGAGAACTTTCCGGAATTACAAAAATAACAACGAATTGATCCTAAAGGATAATATTAAAGAGCATATCATTCTTATTTTATCACTTTATAAACACGGTATTGAAGTGTTTGGTCATGTTGAAAATTTTGAGGCATGGTTGTCCGAGAAGAATTATCTATTGGATAATTGTACACCGGCTAGTTTTTTGGAAACGATTTCAGGTATCAAATTTATAGATAACAGACTTACTGCAATGGAGTTTGGTGAAAATGTTTAAACATGTTGGTATATAATATACGTAAGTCTAGATATGCCAATACACTGCAGGCATCGGGAGTAGCCAATCGGTGGAACAAAGATGATGAGTACGTAATTTATACAGGTGAATCCATCGCATTGTCGACTCTGGAGCTTGTAGCGCACCGTAGTTCGATTATCATTAGATCCGATTACAAGTTGCTGTTTATTCAATTAGCAATTGAAGAGTCAGATATTACAGTCGTGACCATTAATAACTTGCCCAAAAACTGGAAATCGATTGAAAGCTACCCAGCTCTTCAAGAAATTGGGTCAAAATGGTATAAAGAAAGAAAAACATTGCTTCTCCAAGTACCTTCTGCACTAGTTCCTTGGGAGCATAATTATTTAATCAATACTTCGCACCCCGCATTTTCCAGTAAGGTGAGCATTCTTTCCACCGAAGATTATATCTGGGACAATAGACTCTTGTAGTCCTTTTCAAAGCTTTTGTAATCTCCTGTCCAGCTTCATGTAACTACGCGAATAGTCATCTGCTGTCAAGTTTATACGCAAAGCATATGACCAATATGCCCGTATACTTGGTTTTTAATATGAGCATCTACAGTCGGATCGCTTCTCATTACTTTAACCTAAAATTTGTTTTAAGTAGCAAATTTTCTTCTGCTGGCATCGAAAAATAAGTAACCGACGAAATTGCTGTGAGATTTTCGTCTTTTGTAATGTCTTTTAGCGCTGCTGCAAGCCAGGCTTCTTTTGGATCCCCGGGATGGCGGGATGTTTCTACCGGAGCTAAGGCCAGGTCGACGGGGATGCCATCAAAATAATCACACCAGCCATTGGCATTCCGGATGAGAAATGAAGCCAGGTATACATCGCAATCTCCTATGTGGACTGAAAAAAAACCTACAGGTTTGCCAAAAGTCTGCTGGCCAATCAGGCGTATCGGAATATAAGGTTTGAAGCTGCTGATCAGTAATTCACTTGCCGAAGCCGTGCGTTCAGATACAATGCATGATAGCTGCTGTAGTGAATTGAAATGTCCCTTTTTGATAAAATAATGCGTATTGGCTTTTTCACTATAATCTACATCGGCGAGGGTGGCAGGGCGTCCTTTGTATTGAACCACTTTGCCATTGGCATCCAGATAGGGTTGTTTGAGGAGTAGTTTTGCTTTGCCTTGCTGTACATTCGGATGAAATTGCTCGCTGAACATAACTTTTTTATCCAGTTTGGCTGGGCTAATGAGGTTGGCTAAATATTCTGCGGTCTCCACATAACCACCACCGTTATGACGTAGATCGAGGATGAGATGAGTAACTTGCTTTTGAGCCAGTTCGGCTGCAAGCTGATCCAGTTCGGCCTTTACTGTCTGGAGCTGGGGAAAGGAGGGAATGTAAACATAAGCAATCCGTTTGTTTCCAACAGACCAGTAGGACAGGTGTGTAGCATACCTGTAGGGTGTTTCTATGCTGGCTATGTGACCACTACTTTTCTTGTCGTTACGACGACGCTCCAAATATGAATATTTGGGTTTATTGGGGATGGTCGACAATTCGTAAGGTCTATCTTTCTTGTGCAAAGCGTATTGGCTGAGCGCAAAAAGTGCCCGCTCATAAGCCGTTTGTTCGGGGTCTATCTGTGCATATTTCGTCCGCGGATCAAAAGTGCTATATGATGGGAGAGATTCCTGCCAGCGATATAGCTGTTTGGCATACAGGTAGATTGAGTCGAGAGTCAATTCTTTTTTTGTTCCTGTTTTTGGACTAATAAATTCATCGGGCAGAGTTGTTGTTTTACCGCCGTTCTGACAAGCTGTTATAGCAGTTATTGTAACTAATAGACCAACTATTTGGCTGATTCGACTCATTATATAATGTGCATTTTGTTCCTTGTCCTTGTAGTTGATTCGCTACAAAATGGATAATTATCTGAAATTTAATACTTTTTTACTTTTTTATTTAATATAAAAGTCTAAATTTGTGCCAATTTATTTAATTTTTGATGCCTCCGCTACTGTGGAGTACTCAAATGTCCCAAAGGTATCCCCTTTGGGATTTTTTATTTTAGGGCAATACTGGCCGCTCGGTCTTAGTCGGTACGCTCGATAAGCTCTCCAAAAAAACCAAGATATTTTCCTGTTCTTTACTGCTCAATCGTACATTTTGAATATGCGGCGATAAGGTGCCATTGATCTGTTGTCCTGTCTTTTGGGGCATGCCCTGACTCAGCAGGTTGATCAGTTCACCTAAGCTCGAAATACTACCATTGTGCAGGTAGGGTGCAGTATGGATCACATTGCGCAGTCCCGGCGTGCGAAATTTACCTTTGTCTGTTTCCAGTCCTGTTGCCTCAAAGCGACCATTGTCCAAGACACCTTTGCTGGTAACAGCATAACCCAGGTTATGAAAATCGAGATCGGTAAAGAAGGCACCATTATGGCAGTTGATACATTTTCCTTTGGTTCGAAACAGATGGAGGCCTTCAAGCTGTGCATCGTTTAATGCCTGGTAATCTCCTTTGATAAAACGGTCAAAGGCGGTTTCGCCACTACTAATTGATCTTGAATACGCTGCTATGGCATCCAGCAATCCTTCGACGCTCATCGTCTGGCTCGAATAAGCCGCCTCATATAAACGAAGGTAGCCTGGTATAGCTTGCAGCTTAGCGGGTAAAGCAGCTGTATTGCCGCCCATTTCGATGGGGGAGTTGATGGCTTCGGCGATCTGCTCTCGATAAGTCATTGCGCGGCCATCGTGGAAGAGTTTGCCTTCCAGGTACCAGGCATTTTCCATGGAAGGTGTATTGCGGTGATGCAGTGCGATACCATCTGCCGTTGTTTTTTGGTCGATCCAGTAGGTGTCCGGATTATGACATGAAGCGCAAGTCTTCATGCCATTACCGGTGCGGGGGTCGAAAAATAAGGCTTTGCCAAGTGCTATTAGCTCGGCCTTATCTTTCGATGGGTTTTCGGGTAAAGCGGCCAGTTCACGTACCTTGATATTGTTGTACCAAGCGGCAGCTGGCCATTTTTCTGCCGATTTACTATATTGTTGGCGTAAGGTTTCTTCTGGCAAAGTAGGAGCTGTAGGCTCTTCTGGAACAGAAGCGCTCTTGCTGCAACTGCATAGTATCAGTGCCACGAAACATGCTACGATCAATTGCCTTCCGTGATAGCGAAAATACGCGCTCAAAAATATCCTAGGCAAGACGTTAATTAATTTAAAGTGATACTAAAATCACCTTCTGACAATAACTTCCCGTTTTTATCCATCATCTTCAAGGATTTAATTGCGTTTCCCTGTACAGATACGGGAATGGGTAGCTTTATTGTCATCGTTGCAACATCAAACACTACATTGTTGATAGTATATTCGTTATTGAGGTTATCAGTCGCTATAAAATGGTCAAAATCTGCCTTGAAATAAAGTTCATAAGTCTCTTTACTATTTATGTTCAGCACCAGGTCGCCGCCCTTTTTGCCAGTATAAAACATACCTTGCCATTGTATGACGTTGTATAATGTTGGTAAGAATACTTCAAAAGCATCGGTGAGTTTCGTGTAACGTCCGGAGATCAGTTTGATGTGGTATTTGCCTGGTTTGAGATCTTCTGGAGTATTAAATTGTGCGATAAAAGATGTTGGAGGTTGAGAAAAAGAAAGTAAGGTCTCTTTTCCATCCTTATCGACCAGATAGCCCTTGGTTTGCGCCTCGTCTGGCAAAATATTTTCTCCTCGTATTACCAAATCCTCATTTTTTGGGTAACTAAGGTAATATTTGCCTTCGAGCAGATTCATTTCTGCCTGTACCAGCGGCTGGTTGTACTGGAATACCAATGTATAATTTTTGCTGGAACCATCTTGTGCCCGTACGGTATAGGTAATTGGTTTTTCAGATTGCAATTGTATAGCGGTACCAGATGCAGGCGTAATCGTAGCTAATTCCGAAATTTTAATCGTAGGTGTAATGCTTTCGGGTTGCTCCACTAAGGGTGGCCAATATAGGATAATCTGGTCATTCACAATACTGGCTGACAAGGTTTTGCCATCAGCATCCTGAATGCTAAAGGATTCGATGTCGTTGTAGGGTAGGCTGGGGTATTCGGTTTTACAGGACCAGCATGTTAATGCTAGCATAAAAATAGCTAGGAATTGAATGATATGTATTTGTTTTTTCAAAAATGAGTGTTGCATAATTTTTTTTGGTTAAAAAATCGTTATGCGGATGATGATTAGGTTATAAAGATCCGCAACCCATCCACCAGGTTGCGGAATCTTTCATTCATTAAATAGGAAGGACTATAATGCCTTAACTTCGATATTGGTATCTGCTTTTACTTGTAATTGACCTGCCACTACTTGTTGGCCAACATTTGTAAAATTAATTAACTTAACAGCATACGAAGCTCCGGAAGAATTTCCGACCAACACTGTCAAAGGTTGGATTGCTTGGTTTGCATGGCTATCTAAATCATATTCATACCATTCGCCACTACCCTGTGATGATACTGGAGTCGCTGTTGCCCAATCTGATGCTGTAACGGAAGCGATGTCTTTTGCTACCGTTCTGATCGAATAAGATCCATTAGCCTTGATCGAACCATTTACATGGCTAAAGAATGCAACTTGGCCAGAGCTACTTAAGCTTTGTGCACCTGTAGCAAGGTCGACATATACTGCAGGCCAAGTTGCTGCAGCTGCTGGGCTCCACCATTGACCTACAACAGTGTAGTTACTATTTGCCTTAGCTTGGTTCAGCGCTAAAGGAGCTGTTGCTGATTCTGTTGTTGGGGCTGCTGCCCATACTGCTGCCGATAGCACAGTCACGGCCATCGCTGATTTTAAGATAGTTTTGATGTTTGAGTTCATGTTGAGATCTCCTCTTGTTTTAATTTATTTAATTTTGATGCCACCATGGCATACTGTGGATGCTTGTTTATGATTCCGTTATTGTACTTGGAGACAACTGTGTCTTTACAACATCGGCCCAGTCTTTAAATTGGAATTTGATCTGTAAGTTATCAAAGGTTCCGATTGGAAGATTTGTTGGTAAGGAAACCGTCATTTCGGTACGGTTATAAGATTTAATGGTCAATGGATAATCCTTTCCATTGAGCGTCATAATAACAGCTGTCGGATCTAAAATCACTTTATCTAAGTTGGCTTTAATGGTCCAGTCCTTATTTTTTGCCAAATTTAGACCCGATAAGCTAACAATTACATCGGGTTGACGATATGTAATTTTGAGCGGATTGGCTAATGTAATGGTATGGTTGATGTTGGTCACCTCTACATCATAAGTGCCTGCTTTAATATCGGATGGAATGCGGTTTTCCCGTTCGGTACCCGTATAGCTTAATTGGTATCCAATCACCGAAACTTTCAAGCTATTGGGCGTAGCCATCTTAAATCGCTCCTTGGTTTCTTGATTAATCAATGCAATACTCACCAATGAAGGATTGGTATGCATAAAGGTTCCATTAATCGCCGGGAAACCAGCGCCAGGACCTTTTGTAAGCGAGATAGAAGATGTCGATGCAAAAGTCGCTTCAAAAGATGGTGTACTTTGTAATTCAATCTTTAAGCTATAGGTTCTTGTGGTACCTGTAGCGGACTTTACGGTATACGTCTGGTTTTTTTCATCTGTTTTAACAGGTAAAATTTCTTCGGCTATACTCGCTCCATTGGAGAGTGTAATGCTCGGATCTATCACCAATAGCCCATAATAGTAAGGGACATATACCGTAATGGTATTGGCCTCATTGTCGATGGCTCCATAAATAACTTCGTCATTTGGAAGATTGGTGACTTTGTATTCCAGTATTTTGTCTGCTGGAAGTAAGGCTAATTCTTCCGTTTTGGTGCAGCGGGTTAGCAGCAATCCTACAAAAAGGAAGCTTAAAATGCTGTATATTCTTTTCATGTTAGTTAGTGTCTAATAAGTAAGCTATGCTTATTTTTTTAGTTAGCGATTGTAAATTTGGTACTACCAGCTTTGGCAAGTACATATTGGAAAGAAAAGTAGGGTGTAGGCGAATTTGTATACCAATCCTTCGAATCGAGCAGATCTTTGTAAATGCTTTGCATTTTGATCTTAGCATAGTTTCCATTCGCCGTACGGACGACTAGGGTATGATCTTCTATAGGCCAACAAACGTGTTTTTTGTTTTCAGCACCACCGCCTTTGAACGTACCGTTAAAATCATACAGATACCAGCCCAAACCTTCTCCAAAATCACCGGAGTTATCAGTACCGTATGCTTTTTCACCTTTGCGGAACTCCGCATCTGAAGGAATATCGATTACATCTTCAAACTTTTTCTCGACAATCAGCACACCACCTTTGCCTGGACCACCTTTACCAAATCCGTTTGCTGTGTTGTTGCAGTTGATAAAGCTGCGGAATATCCCCGAAAATGACATATCCCAGCGGGCGGTACCCACGTAGTCGGATGTAACGGCTTTGTTCTGCTCTAAGCTGTAATATATTGGCGATTGCTCTGTTGTAGGTTCACTTCCCGAAGGTAGGTCTTCTCCGAAATTCTTAACCGTAATCAAGCGGTTGAACATCGTTTCCGGAGTTATGGGATCAGGTTCGGGCTCTACCACAGGGGCGCTCTTGCTACAGGCCCCCAACACAATTAAAAATGCCAATACCGGTATGAATTTTAATAGGTTACTGCGTTTCTTTATTTTCATTGTTACTAGTTTTTTGTGTTAGTCGATACTTTGTCCCTTTTCTATACATGTAGTAGGGCTGTTAGTATGTTATTTTTATTTAAATTGATTCTAAATAATAGTAAAGATAAAATCTTTTGCTGATAAAGTGTGTATGAAAATTGGTATTTAATATATTTTTTTCGGTTTTTGATTTTTGGTTAACAAAGGCAGCTGGAATTTTAACCAGCTGCTTTGCTAGTATGTTTCTTTAGACCTTCTCAATAGACCTTCTCAAACTTATATTTCAGTTTACTACTGTTTAACAAACTTTTTAAAATTGATGTTATAGGTTGCATTTCCATTAGCTGCAGTAATGCCGCCTGCTTGAATTACATAGAGCTCTTCTGCTTCGTTATTTAATTTCTCACCTTTGTACATAACGATGTAGCGATTAGCAGTAGGGTAGACAGCGTGATTGTTTGCAAAATCATAGATGATCCACGTCGGGCCTGTTACAGGAGCTCCAGCACTTGATGCGTCAATGCCTAGTTTGTCAGTCAAAGTGATGTTGACCGTTAATACCGATGCTAGTGTCAGCTTTTCAATACTCGTGTTTGCCTGATCAAAATAGCCCATTTTATAATTATCTGATGAAGTGTTTTGCAAAGTGGATCCATACATTCCCGAAAGATTGATCATACTCTTAGCTTCTTCCTGAACAGCATTTGTTTTAAAATCATAAAAAGTTTTTACGCCTGAAGGAACTGCGATTGTTGCAGTTGCAGAAACAGCTGTCTCATCACTAAGTTTTGGGTCCTCAGGCTTTTCTTCTGGTTGCTCGGTTGGCTCCTCTACCACTGCCTCATCCTTGCTACAAGAAGTAAAACCTAAACTCAATGCACATAGTAGTGCTGCTGTTGTAAATAATCTATTCATCTTTAATTTAATTGTGTAATTTTTCCTTATTATAATGTGTTTGTATTTAAATCTTTGCTGCCATCCTGCTGTACATAATATTTAAATGTATAGTACGGGGCAGGCCAATTGAGGTTGGTTACCGCCGCTGGATTTCCCTTATAGGCATTGATCAGTTGCAACTTGGCATATTTGCCATCGGGTAAGCGAATTGCATAGGTGCGATTGGGGAGCGCCTTCATAATATGGGTGCTCAAACTATAGCGAAACCAGCCATCCGAACCATCGGTTGCTGCCCAGCCAATTTTGTTTACTTCACTTTTATTAAACTCTTCATCCGAAGGGGCCACAGTGACACTCTGATAGGCTTGTCGCAGTAAAACCACAGCGGTATTATTTGCCTGGCCACCATAACCTGGATTGTATTCATGCTGGGAATTGTTCACATAGATCTCCGAATTGTAAGGACCTGTAAAGGCAATATCCCAATCTTTTGTTTTAAGCCACTGCGCAGAATCGGCTTTGGTCTTAACCCATATTTGCTTTTGGTCTTTAAAACGAAAAAGAAATATAAAAAATGGTCTTTGCTCTTTTCCTTCAGTACCTTCGCCCATGGCTGCATCGGTATCGCCAGCAAGATCTTTGATCAAGGTACTTTTGCCATCTTCTAATCCGATCGTATAGTCTTTGTCTTTCCCACAGGATACCACTGTCAATAACAATAGTGCTGAAAAAATACAACGGTCAATCTTGTGAAAGGAAAGCCAGATGCTACATTCTCCAATAATCATGCGAATCGTTCTCATCTTTTATCTTGTACTTTGTGTGCTAAATTCTTGTTCATTAGTCCTTATTATTCTTTTATCCAACGGTAGCTGACGCCGCCCATAATAACACGTCCAGGTTGCCCAAGTAAATAACGGCTTGTAAAATTGAATAGATTGTCACCGATTAGACGCAGTGTCAATCTGCGGTTCATCAGACTCTTTTCTACCGTCATATTCACCAGTGTGTGATAGGGAATAAAGATGTCATATTTGTCGATAAACTGGTTGCCATTATATTCCTGAAAAGGTGTGGCACTTCTGAAATTGACACGCGCATTGACATTGACGCCCCAGGGTTTATATTCATATTGGGCTTTTGCGTTGAACATGTGTCTCGAACGGTCCTCAATACTCCAATAATCCGATTTTTTACTCTGGCGATATTCGCCCGTAGCGGGATCGTTGATCTGGTTATAGGGATAACTTCCCTTGGCAATACTATCCAAAACACTCAGGTCTTTGGCAATCAGGTATTGATAGCCCATCGACAATTGCAGATCCTTGGTTGCCTGATAGGTCAATGAAACTTCGAAACCTTTATTCATGGCTTTGGGCAGGTTGCGGTAGCTATAGATCTGTGCTACTTTGGTCCCGTTGCCCACACTGACTGTGTTGATCTGATTGTTGATCCGATGGTAGAAGACGGAGAAATCGGCCTGAAATCTATTGGACGGACTCCAGGTAAGTCCAATATTGTTTGAAATGCTGGTTTCGGCTTTGAGGTTGCCCGCCACCAAATTCAGCATATAGCTGTTTTTATAACTCAGTTCTCCGGCTTGATCCATGGCTGCAATCACATCGGCTAGGCGCTCTGAACCGACGACCAAATAGTTGGCTGCTGGATTGAAAAAGACCTGATAGCGCATCTTATAGTCGGGAGCCTTGAATCCTGCTCCGATACCACCTTTGATCAAAAGTGTAGGACTGACATGGTATTGTAGACCCAAACTTGGACTCAGATGGCCATTGTAGACATTGGTCTGATCGTAGCGTAAGCCTAGCGTCGTTAATAAGCGGTCTACAGGTTTCCATTCGGTCTGCAAATAGGCAAATGCGCTGTTCAAAGAGCGCTTGGCATCCAGATCCTGGTTGTCCATCAGTTCAAGGCTACCACCTATACCACCGGTAAGTTTAACCTGCTGTGCGGGGCTATACGCAAATTGCTGTTCAATGCGGTGTACATTTTGACCGAATTGCTCGGCACTTGCAACAATACCTTGTTGCAGCCATTGTGCGGCAATCTGGGAATGGAAACGCGAGAAATAGTAGCGCGTCATACTGCGCAGTCCCGACTCGAAATTATGGTCGTAACTTGCCGAAAGGTTGATGTCCTGATCTTTCTGTTTATCCTGTAGTGTGGCCGACTCTGACCATGCATTGATCATTTCAGATTCTCGGGCTGCATAACGCCCTGTAACGCCCAAAGTGCCATTTTTGCTTGTACGATAACGTACTCGCCCCTGGAAACTATAGTTGGTATAGGGTGGAAATGTGGTGCTCTTGGAGTCCAGATACTGCTTGTCGGTATTAAAACCATCCGTGCGGTAGTAATTGCCCGAAAAAACGGCGCTCCCGCGTTGATTAGCAAAAGGTGTTTCTGCTTCCAACGTTGCATCAACGGTATTGAGACTGCCATAAAGAAGCGATGCCTGTGCCTGTGGTGTGATTGCACCATGGCGTGTAATGATATTGATCGCACCACCCAATGCGTCACTGCCGTATAAGCAAGAGGATGCGCCTTTGATAATTTCGATACGTTCGATGTTGGTCACCGAGATACGGGATAGGTCAAAATTACCACTGTTTCGCCCTAGCATGGGTTGTCCGTCTACAAGGACCATCACGTAGTTGCTGCTGAACCCCTGGATCTGTACACCAACAGCTCTGGAGCCCCCGGCAATATCGTTAACGATGGCGATACCCGTCTGTTCTTTTAAAACTTCATCCAGACGGCGGCTGCCCATAAGCTCAATTTCACGTTTAGTGATGACTTTAACGGGCATGGCGGCATTTTCGGCCTTAACGAGATTGTCTACAGCCTGCACTTTACCCTGTACATCAACTACATCCATCTGCCGTTCTTCAGCTTTTAACACAATGTTCAACTGCTGATTTTTGTCTTCCAAATCGATAACTTGGCGGTACTGCTGATAACCCATGGCCTGTACCTGTAATTCGTAGCGTCCCGCATAGAGCTGACTGAATTGAAACCTACCTGCAGTATCTGTTTTAAAAGCATATTTGTCCGGATAAAGATATACGGTCGCATTGGCTACGCCTTTATTGGATTCGTTTTTCAATACACCGGAGATTTTCCATTTTTCCTGTGCTTGCAGGGTATAAACCTGGCAGGCACATAAGGCGATCAGGGTGCTTGTTCGAATAGATGAGATGCTTCTAAACACTATTTTTATTTTTACTAATTCTAAATAATGTAACAAAAAACGGTAATCCGTCTGAATTTTTCTCTATGCAAAATGTCATAAATTCTATTTAATCCGTTTTTTGTGAACTGAAAAGTAGTTTATTTTAAGAGGTATAATACTGTTTAATAGTGTTTTATAGTCTTTTTTGTGTTGTAGTGTGCTATTCTAAAAGATTCGATATAATTTGTATTTAGACTGATTATTGATTTGTTTTGTACTCAAGTTGAACGGCGAGATGCGAAAACCATTCCTGGAAATCCGCTATCGCCATCATGGAGATAAAGAATTACGATGAGTAGATTTTATGTTGTTATACTGTGTTTTGTGATGCAAATCGGTGGATGGGCGACGGCACAGCAGAGAATCATTACGTTAAACAGTTCGTTGACCGAAACGATCTACGGACTGGGAGTAGGCGAGCGCATGGTCGCTACCGATGTGACAAGTATATCGCCCAAAGCGGCTGCAGCCTTGCCGAGGGTAAGCAAAAATCGGTCGGTTTCGGCCGAAGGTCTGTTATCTTTTAAACCAAGCATCGTCATTGCGAATGAAGGCGACGTATCCAAATCGGTCATTCAGCAGATTCGTGCGGCTGGTGTGAAGTTTGTCTCCATTAAACCAAACTATTCTGTTCCGGGTGCACTTCGTTACATCCAGGAGGTGGCAGATGCCGTCGGTGAATCTGCTGCCGGTAAAAATCTGGTTTCCCGCACGAAAGTAAGCTTGGATCATACCATGGAATTAGTAAAGAAGGAAAATCAGGGTAAAGCGGCGCCCAAAGTATTGTTTTTATATGCGCGTGGTACCGGTACCATGAGTGTGGCAGGTAAGGGCAGTAGCTTGGATGCGATGATTAATCTGGCTGGTGGTAAAAATGCGGTTCAGGAATTTTCGGATTTCAAACCCTATACGACGGAAGCGCTGGTGCAGGCCAATCCAGATATTGTGTTGCTATTTGATTTTGGCGCGAGTAGCCTTGGCGGTGAGGATGCTATCCTCAAATTGCCGGGCATGCGTATTACGAATGCGGGTAAAAACGACCGTATCTTGGTGATGAATGCCTCACTACTGGTAAATTTCAGTAACCGGCTGCCAGACGCAATCTTAGAATTGCACCGTGGATTTGGAAAAGTGATGGATTCAAAATAAAGCCGGTGCAAAAGAAACAGAAATTTATCCTATTGGCTTTGGGCCTGGTATTGGGTGTTGTAAGTATTGTTGCCTTGGGGCTGGGGGCCTACCATATTCCGTCCGCTGATATCTTAACGATGTTGACACAAAAGTTGCACTTGGGGAGTGTCGAAGCTGTGCGCAATATGCAAGGAGATGTTCTTTTTGAGATTCGTATGCCGCGTCTTTTGCTTGGACTTTTGGTGGGTGCAGCACTTGGTATATCGGGTGCTGCGATCCAGGGTATATTCCGCAACCCCTTAGCGGAACCCGGATTGATCGGGATTTCTTCTGGAGCATCCCTTTTTGCAGTACTGATCATTGCCTTTGAGACTTTTCTCTTCACCTCTTTAGCGGCCTGGATTGGATACTATATATTGGCTTTTGGTGCTTTTGTGGGCGCTGGTTTAACCGCTTTTTTGGTTTACCGTATCGCCAGTAAAAATGGTCGCCCAAATGTGACGACGATGTTGTTGGCGGGTATTGCCATCAATGCCTTTGCTGGTGCGCTGACGGGTTTGATGACTTATATGTCGACGGAGCAACAGTTACGTACCATCACTTTTTGGATGCTGGGCAGTCTTGGCGGGGCTACTTGGGATAACCTAAGGGCGTTGGCTCCCTTTATTTTGATCCCGATGCTGATCTTGCCTTTTTTTGGAAAGTCATTGAACGCTTTTTCACTCGGGGAGTTGCAGGCAGATCTTTTGGGTATGCGTACTGATCGCGTCAAACGCTGGGTGGTTGTCTTATCCACGCTTGCTGTGGGAGCATCCGTTGCGGTGTCGGGTATTATTGGTTTTGTGGGATTGATTGTTCCACATACAGTTCGCCTGATGGGTGGGGCGGATCACCGATTTGTGCTTCCTGGTTCATTGCTATTAGGGGCACTGGTGTTGACATTGGCAGACGTGATTGCCCGGGTCGCCGTGGCACCCATCGAATTGCCCATTGGCGTGATTACAGCTTTACTGGGTACACCGGTATTCTTGTATATTTTAATCAAAGATAAATAGTCTTTTGGTAGAGGCTTAAAAAATAATCGCATTATGCTACGTGTAGAGAAGATCAACTACGAAGTGAACGGACGAAAGCTCCTGAAGGATATTACCTTTCAGGTGCGCAAAGGGGAAATTCTGGCAATCCTAGGAGCCAATGGCGCGGGTAAATCGACGCTGATGGGGGTGCTTTGTGGTGAAAAAAAGCCGGATTCGGGAGCTATTCATCTCAATGGCAAGGCACTGTCGGCATACGAGCCTGCGGCTTTGGCCAAATGCAGGGCTTTACTGAGTCAACAGCAGCAGATGACATTGAGTTTTAATGTAGAAGAAATTGTGCTGATGGGACGGTATCCGCATTATAAGAATAGTCCGAAACAACAGGACTATAAGATCGTGTCCGAAACCATGGAACTTTGTGGGGTATCTGCTTTTGCTGAACGGGATTTTTTGAGCCTGTCTGGTGGTGAACAGCAGCGTGTTCATCTTGCACGGATCTTGGCGCAGATATGGGATAATCCGGATGCCTTGTTGTTGCTGGATGAACCGATTTCAGCATTGGATCTGCACTATCAGCAGAAAGTACTGGCCATTGCACGGGCACTTGCCCGAAAAGGATTTATGGTGGTGCTGATTGTGCACGACGTCAATTTTGCCGCCATGTATGCCGATCGTATTCTGATGCTCAAAAATGGCCGAAAGCTCTTTCATGGTACCCCGGTGGAGGTATTGGCCCAAAAGGAGATCTATACCATCTTTTCGGTCGAGTCCAATGTCATTATGAATCCAAGAACATTGAAACCCTATGTTCAGTTGGAGGAAATGGATATTGACTTGGATTAACTGTGTTATTTAGAAAGGTTATAAATAATTTTAGAATACCATCTTATTTCGTTAATTTTAACTGCTTCAGGCTTATTTAGGATTTGTAATCATGTTGGTGAAAAGTAAAATAGTAGAGTTGGCAGATTGGCTTTTTGAAGAAGAAATTCCGGATGGCTATGTTCCCGACAAACCTTTGGTCGAAAATAGGATATCCATATCCAAAGATCCTGTCCATATGGAGAATTTTCAGCTATCGACTTCAGGATTGTTTATCTTGCATTCGAAAATGCAGTTTGATCGGCCAGTGCAGGTGCTTACGGAGATCGAAGGCGAGACCATAACCAGCCAGTTTATCTTTTTTAAGCCGACAGATAGCAAATTGCCTTACGGTATGAGCCGGCATAATATACGCTACATTCCTTCGGTCAAATCCATTCATGAAGTGGAACCTGGTATTGAATACACGTATTTTATAGCCGTTATTTCCAAAGAGTATTACCTCAATCTGATCAAACGCGATTCGTTATTGCATCAGCAATTTGTGCATGAGATCGAAAAGGGAGAGTATGTGTCATTTTCGGAGGAGGATCTGATGGCAACCTACGAGATGCAGCATACCATAACTGAGCTGATTGAATCTAAAAAGAAAGGAGAGATCCGTCGATTACATACCGAGTCACGTGTTGTTGAACTATTGATGTATCAGTTCGAGCAATATAACGAGAAGACCGAAAGCAGCGATTCACTCTTTCATGAGGAGGATGTGCAAAGGTTGGAGATGGCACGGCAGATTCTTGAACAGCGTATTGCCAATCCACCAACGCAAAAAGAACTGGCAGCAGAGGTGCTGACGAGTGAAAGTAAACTACGTAAGGACTTTAAGGAATATTTTTCAGTGACCATTCACGACTACCTCACACGGGTGCGTATGGAAAAAGCCAAAAGTTATCTGCTCGAAGATAAAATGACGGTTTATGAGGTGGCCCTGTTGACGGGCTATGGTCATCAGAATAATTTTAGCAGTGCATTTAAAAAATATTATGGGATCTCGCCTGGAGAGCTCAAGATGTAATATAAGCTGGGCCTTGGATTAGTTTTTTCTGATCGGGAAGATGTGATCGTCCGAAATAGCATAGCTTTGATATAGGGAAGACAGGTCGTTACTGTCTAATCCCGTAAAAGTACTAAAAGCGGGAAGGATAATCTGATGATCAGATACGAGAAAACAAGGTAGGCGAACCTGTCGTTTCGGTGGAATAACCAAGCTTATACCCGGATGGATATGCCCACTAATCCGAAAAGAAGATGAATCTGCTGCATCAGCGGGATGGTGTTTAAACTGAATCTGTTGCGTTTCAAGAATTTCCTTGTGATGCACTATACCGAAACGGGCGGTCATTTGTTGTGATAAGCGGTCGTGATTGCCTTTGACAAGATGAAGCTGGAGCTCCGGGTGTCGTTGTCTGAATGATTCCAACAAAAGTACTTCCTGATTGATGCCTGCGTGAATAAGATCGCCAACAACGATGACTTGTTTGGCTTGATAGTGCGCTATGAGGGATTCCAGTCGATTGAGGTCGGTTATGGCTATATCCATGGGGATGGCAATGCCATGCCTCCTGAAATGTGCCGCTTTGCCAAGATGCAGGTCGGACAAGATCAATGTTTTTTGGTCTTTCCAGTATATAGATCGTTGTGTGTTAAGGGTTAATTCCTGTTTATTGAAGGTAATTGTTTGTTCTCCGATTTTCATTTTCTGCGCTTCTTTTTTTGAACATTGGTCTTTTCCATGCGTTGAATCTGTTCAATCAAGGCTTCGCTCGACAGCGATTGCCGGAGGCTATCCACTTTTATCGGAAAGCTCAATGGCGTATACTCTTCGACAAAGGTATAGCGTATTTTGCTATGATTGATCCTTTCGAATGCTTTTATTAATCGATGTTCTTCCAGTTGCTGGTTGAACACTTCGGAAAAAGCCTGTTTGAGCAAAAGGTTGGTGGGATCGTGTTCCATCAGTACGCGGAAAATAATTCCTGAGGAGGCCTGCAATGATTTGTTGTTTTGCTGTGTGCCTGGGTAGTTCTGGACAACCAGTCCCGAAATGACGGCGATATCCCTAAATTTGCGACTGGCCATCTCTGCAGCGTTTATACTGCTGATCACATCATCCATCAAATTGGTCCGGCTCAAGAGCTGTTCGAGCTGCATTTGGCTGAGCTGGATCTCTTTGTCAGAATAGAGTTCGAAGCCATAGTCATTCATCGCCATGGAAAAGCTGATGGGATATAACTTGCTGATGCGGTAGGCGATAAGCGCTGCCATGACCTCATGGATCAATCTGCCTTCCAAGGGGTAGAAAAACAAATGATGGCCTTCTCTGGTTTTGATATGTTCGACGAGAAATTCGGCCTCGCTCGGCACGGCCGAAAGTTCGGCCTGTTTTTCGATCAGTGGTGCCAGGAAATGAAGCTCTTTTTCACTTGAAGGAGCTTCTGTTGCCGCAGCCAATTTTTTTCTAAGGAAATGGCTCAAGTTGGACGATAAGGGAAGTCTGCCACCAAGCCAGCTTGGAGTAATGGCTTTACCCGACGAGTTTCTTACGAATACGGTCATTTCCTTGATCATCACAAGTTCGAGTATCCGCCCCGCAAGAATAAAGCGTTCGCCTTTTTTAAGTTTGCTGATAAAGTATTCTTCGATCATGCCGATGTAACCACCGGAGAGAAACTTCACGCGCATCATGGCATCACCGACAATGGAACCGATATTGAGCCTGTGGAGCAGTGCAAGACGACGGTTTTTGATGATCCATTTACCTTCTTCATCTTGGATAACCTTGTGAAATTCTTCGTAGCGTTTGCCTATTTTTCCACCTGCGGTAATAAAATACATGCACCATTGCCATTCTTCCGTATCCATGTAGCGAAAGGCATGGGTATTGGCGACGATTGCATGCAGTTCTTCCGAACGAAATCCTCCGCCCAAGGCGATGGTTACCATGAATTGAACAAGCACATCGAAAGTCTGAACCATGGGATCCCGGTTTTCGATCGTCTGCGTTTTTACGGCCTCTTTAAGGGCGGCGACTTCGATGAGCTCCAGGGAGTGCGTGGGGACAAAATAAATCGTAGAGGTTTCGAAAGGGCTATGTCCGCTTCTTCCAGCGCGTTGCATAAACCGGGCTACACCTTTACTCGAGCCAACCTGTATGACTGTATCAACGGGTTTGAAATCTACCCCTAGGTCCAAGGAAGAGGTCGATACAACTGCTTTAAGTTTGCCGCTGCTGAGATTGTCTTCGATCCATTCGCGGATATGGGCATCAATGGAGCTGTGGTGTAAGGCGATTTGTCCGGCAAAATCGGGGTGAGCCTCCAGTAACAATTGGTACCACATTTCACTTTGACTACGCGTGTTGGTAAAGACGATCGTGCTTTTACTTGCTAGTATAATCGGGACGACCTGATCAACGAGTTTGCCACCGAGGTGCCCTGCCCAAGGAAGGAGCTCCACTGTGCTGGGGAATATCGGTTTGATGGCAATTTTCTTTTTCTCCTTGGCAACGATCTGTATACGTTTTGCAGCTTGTGGAAGCAACACTTCCATGGCTTCATCAAGGTTACCGATGGTCGCTGTGATACCCCAAATGCGCAGGTTTTTCGTATACGATTTCAGAAAGGAAAGTACCAGCTCGACCATCACGCCCCGTTTGTTGCCCATAAGTTCATGCCACTCATCTACCGTCACACATCGCAGATTTTTAAAATATTTGTCGCGTTGTTTTTGAGCAAGCAGTAGGTGCAGGCTTTCTGGAGTAACGAGCAAAACGTCGGGCATGGAACGGGTTTGCTGCGCTTTAATCTTGGGGTCGGTGTCGCCGTTACGGACCTGTACGATCCAGTCGAGTCCAATTTCGTCTATTGCTGTTTGCATGGCCCGCGCAAGATCTTTGGCCAGGGAGCGCAGGGGTGTGATCCAAAGCAGCTTTAGCCCCTTATGGTATTGCTCTGGATGATTGAGGAAGTCCATTAGTACCGCCATAAAAAGGGAAAAGGTTTTTCCGAAACCCGTAGGGGCAATAACCAGTCCGCTATATCCCTGGGCATACTTTTCCCAGGCCTTGGTCTGAAAGCTAAAGGGGACCTTTCCTTGGGTTTCGAAATAGCCGTTGACAATTCGAAACCCTTCACTATGTGCTAACGTTGTGTTCAATATCTATTGTTTCTATTTTTTACTGTATCAATTTCTTAATCGCTTCAAGATCGTCTATCTCCGCTGCTGTTTTGTCTTTTCGCCAGCGCAATATCCGTGGAAAACGCAGTGCAATACCCGATTTGTGCCTTTTGCTGTATCCTATGCCTTCAAAAGCAATCTCAAAAACAAGCTCCGGTTTGACCGTTCTTACAGGGCCGAATTTTTCCAGTGAGTTTTGTTTTACAAAGCGGCTCACCTCCAGAATTTCTTGATCTGTAAGCCCCGAATAGGCTTTGGCAATTGTTACAAGCTGATCACCGTCCCGTACTGCAAAAGTATAATCAGTATAATGTGCACTGCGACGGCCACTTCCTTTCTGTGCATAAATGAGTACGGCATCAATGCTCATGGGGTTGACTTTCCATTTCCACCAGCCACCCTTTTTGCGTCCTGTATAATAGGGCGAGTCTTTCTTTTTCAGCATCAGTCCCTCGCTGTTTAGCGTACGGGATGTTGCCTGGATATGCTGGAGCGCGGACCAGTCCGCTGCATGTATCAAAAGTGACAGCTGTAATGCACCTGGAGGGTTTGCTGCATAGCATTGCTCCAGCAGCGCACGTCTATAGGTCACGGGCTCATTGCGCAGATCGATGCCGTTCAGTTCCAGGATATCATATAGATAGACGGAAATAGGCACTTCTTCACGCAGTGATTTGGGGATGGTCTTTCGGTTGATCCGTTTTTGCAGCTCGGAAAAGTTCAGCACACGGCCATCTTTGACAGCGAGGATCTCACCATCGAGCACAAAATTTCCTTTCCACTGATTGAGAGCTTCGGTAATTTCGGGGAACTGTGTGGTTACGAGTTCCTCGCCGCGAGACCAAATATGTATCTCGTCTTCGCGCTTGATAAGTTGGCCACGTATACCGTCCCATTTGTATTCCGCTTGCCATTCCGTTATCGGGCCAAGTTCTTCGGGTGTTTTTTCTAAAGGATAAGCAAGGCAGAAGGGATAAGGTTTGGAGCGGTTGGTGTTGCTGTAAGCACCTTTGACTAGTTTGTCGAATTCAACCTCATGTGGATTCCATTGCCCCATAATACTATGTGCCACGGCGCTCGCTTCGGTGTTCGCATAATGTGCGATGGTGTTGATTAGTCCTTTGGCGGAAATACCGAGCCGGAAGCTGCCGCCGAGAAGCTTGTTGAAAATAAAGCGCTCCACTGTGTTTAATGTATTCCAGGAACGGAGCACAAAAACTTTCTTTTCCATTATGGTGGCATCCTGGAGGGCGATGATCTCGTCCATCCATTCGCTCAGACTTTTTTCGATCAGCATTGCGGGCGGTGGTAGCAGTAGGGACAGGGTCTCGGCGAGATCGCCGACAGCGGCATAAGATTCGATAAATAGCCATTCTGGGATTCCTGTAATTTCTAAAGTCCATATTTTGAGGTCCTTTATTGCGATGCTGCGTTTGGGCCTTTTACCTGTCATCAGGGCCAGGAACCAGATTTTGTCTTTTTCTGTAGCCGTTCTGAAAAAGTCCAATATAGCCTCTTTTTTTAAATTGGTCTTGTTGCTGCTATCAAGAGCATTGATCAATGTGGCAAATTCTTTCATAGGCTATCTAAGTTGTCTGGGTTTGCGGATCCTCTTCATCACCATAGTGTGTTGTCACTTCTTCGGCTTCAACGCCGATTTCATTGAGGTATTTGGCGAATGTCGCCGTCTGTCCATGAGTGACATATACTTTTTCGGCGGCACTGCCACGGACAGCCTGTAGCAGACCTGTCCAGTCGGCGTGATCACTGATCGCAAAGCCAGCGTCGGCACTACGCCACCGTCGCGCCCCCCGGATCTGCATCCAACCCGAGCAGATCGCATAAGCTACATGTGGTATTTTTTGAAGCAGTTGGCTTTCCAGCAAGGCTGGTGGAAGCAGAACAATCTGATTGTCTAGTTGTTTGAGGTCCGATTTTAAGTCGGCAATGTGATAGTCCGGCAATTTTATTCCCGCCATACTGTAGGCTTCATTTAATTTGGCAATGCTGTAATGGACATAAACAGGACCTATTTCATGAACAGCGTTGAGGATACGTTGTGATTTTCCAAGTGAATACCCGATAAAAACGGACGTTTTTTTGTTGCTTTGGTTGGTTTTAATCCAAGCTTGTAGTCGTTCATTTTGTGCTTCTACAGATTCCCAACGGTAAATTGGGAGGCCAAATGTACTTTCTGTAATAAGTTCATGGCACTTTATGGGTTCAAAGGGTGTAGACAAGCCATCGTCCTGAATCTTGTAATCGCCCGTAAAAACGACAACTTTACCTTTATACTCCAGGCGTATCTGGGCGGAACCAATAATATGCCCCGCGGGGTGTAGTGATACCCGGACGCCATTGATACATATCGCTTCGTTGTAGGCTAGACCCTGAACCTGAATGTCTGGACCTATGCGGCTTCGTAGGATATTGACCGTAAAATGATGGCAGAGGTATTTCTTCATTCCCACATGGGCATGGTCTGCATGTCCATGGGAGATAACGGCCAGATCTACAGGTTGCCATGGATCGAGATAAAACTTGCCCGGAACGCAATAAATACCTTTTGATGTAAAACGTATCATATCTCATTAAAACAGGCTTCTGTACGCTAAAGTTTTACTTATTTGTCGCGTTTTCAATTTAGCGCTGCGATTGCTTATTTATATTGGGGGTATTCAGTTAATTTTTTTAGATTTGTTAACCTTGATGCTAAGTTTTAATACACTATGATATTAATTGTCGATGATAATCCGGATAATATTTACTCTTTACAAAAATTGCTGGAATCCAAAAATTTTAAAGTTGATACCGCTCAATCTGGCGAAGAAGCATTAAAAAAGATCTTAAAATATAATTACGCACTCATTATATTAGATGTGCAGATGCCGGATATGGATGGCTTTGAAGTTGCTGAAAATATTGCCGGATTTAGCAAAACGAAGGAGACACCGATTATATTTTTGTCGGCAGTGAATACCGACAAGCGCTTTATCACAAAGGGATATGATTCGGGTGGATTGGATTATGTGACCAAACCGGTTGATCCAGATATTCTCCTGTTGAAGGTCAAGACATTTTATCGTTTATATGAGCAAACGCAGGCGCTGAAAGACGTTCAACAAACGTTGGAACTTGAGGTAGAACGGCGCAAGCAGGCACAGAAAGAGCTCCGGTCCAAAGTGGATTACCTGCATACTCTTTTAGAGTCCTTGCCTCAAATTGCATTCACCTGTGATAACAGGGGGAATATTGATTTTGTCAATGGTCGTTGGTTTCAGTTTTCGGACAATGCCACTATTTTTCCGCAAACCTATCCGGGAGATCGGTCTATTGCGGCCGAGCTCCATGCGAGTCTTCAGTCGGGCAAACCACTGGAGATGGAGGTTCGCTTGAAAAAGAGCATTTGTGGTGAATATTCGTACCAATTGTTGCGGGTATGGCCAATCTTAGAAAATAGTGAAAGCAACTGGGTAGGGACCTTTACCGATATTGACGCCCAGAAGCGGGCGGAAAAAGAGAAAGATGAATTTTTGAGTATCGCCAGTCACGAGTTGAAAACCCCTTTGACGAGCATTAAGGCCTATATGCAATTGCTGGACCGCAAGCTTAAGCTTGAGGAAGAGAGTGCTGAAGCAAAGTATGTGAACCGCGTTCAGGGGCAGGTTGATAAACTCAATAGTTTAATTAGTGATCTCCTCGATCTATCAAAGATCGATAACGGCAAGCTCTTGATCAATAAGAAGGTGTTTTCACTCGAGCATATGATCAAGAGCGCCATTGATTCGATTATTCAAACACACGATCAGAGCAATATGGTACTTTATCGCCAGGGAGATATTGGCGATTTGCTGATTTATGGCGATGAGATTCGTCTTGAGCAGGTTTTGGTTAATTTTCTAACAAATGCATATAAATATGCTGCGGGAACAGAGAAGGTCATCGTTGATTGCACCCTCGTTGAGGATGCTGTGAAAATCAGTGTGATTGATTTTGGCATAGGGATACCTGTGGAGAAGCAAGCCGATGTTTTTGAGAAATTTTACCGCGTGGAGGAAACGTCGTTTGATTTTCAGGGACTGGGCATAGGTTTATATATCTGTGCCGAAATTATCCGTAGTCACCAGGGTACGATCGCTGTAGAAAGTTCGGGTGAGCAAGGGACCACCTTCTATTTTACTTTACCACTAAATTTACCTGTAGATGCCAAATAATAAGACAATCAATAATTTAACGATTGGCATAGGCTTTTCTTTAATTATTCTGCTAATCAGTTCTACAGCATCCTATCTAGGTATTCAAGAACAGAATAGACACCGTCAGGAACTTGCTGTTACACGCAAAATTATCAGTATGTCGAATAGCCTGCTTAGCTCATTGCAAGGAGCAGAGACGGGTAATAGAGGTTTTCTTCTGACAGGCAAGGAAAATTACCTGGAACCCTTTAATATGGCACTTAAAAGCCTTCCTGGAGAATTGCAGGAAGTAGAAGCGCTGACCAAGATGGATCCCGTACAAAAAGTTCGGGTTGACAGCCTATTGACTGCAGCGCAATGGCGTTTAGCTATTTTAAAGGAGTCTATTGATATTAAAAGAAAGGGAGGCGTTGTCAGTTTAGCACATTTGGATGAAAGTAAGATGGCTATGGATAAGTGTCGCGCGATTATTAAGGCTATTATTCATTATGAGGACGATAGTATTGACAAGAAGTCGGCTAATCTGGACAATTCTTCGTTTATTACAACCTTGTTTATTATCATCAGTGCGCTGCTTTCTCTTTTTATTACATCCTATTTTTATTTTAGATTACGTGCTGACTTCTTGAAACGTTCAGCCCTTGAAAAATCATTACGTGAGAAGGATGAAGGTATTTCTAGACGACTAAATTTGGTCCAAAAGATTACTAATCGTATAGCATTGGGGGATTATGATGTCAAGGCTGAGGAGATTGAAGATGACGATTTGGGCGCAATTGCCAAATCGGTCAATAGAATGTCCAAATCATTAAAGAAATCATTTGATCAGCTAACGGATAACGATTGGCTTCATGCAGGTTATGCTAAACTCTATACGGGATTGGTGGGAAATAAGAGTGAAGATATTATTGCTGCGGACTCCATTAAGAGTCTTGTCGGCTATACGGAATCAGTTAGTGGTGCAATCTATATTTTTAATGATGAGAAGCTGCAACTATCAGGTACATATGGCTTGGATATGCAGACTCAAAAGTATTTTCTGCCAGGAGAAGGTTATATCGGGCAAGTATTTTTGGATCGCGAGCCCAAGGCACTACATAATCTAAATGCTAAGGATTATGTAGTCAGTTTTGCCAATGGAAAGATCGGTGTGCAGCATATCCTTTTTTTACCAATGCTGGTTGATGGTCAGGTGCTGGGTGTATTGGAAATTGGCCAAATGGAGCCTTTTACAGTATTAGAGCATACATTTTTGACAGAATGTGCTCGACAGATTGGTGTCGCCCTTGTCTCAGCAAAGGGAAGGGCAAAGATTCAAGCCCTGTTGGAAGAGACTCAGGTACAGTCTGAAGAGTTGTTGACGCAGCATGCCGAGCTTGAAAGCCTGAATACGGAATTGGAGGCGCAGACATTGCGTTTGCAGTCATCAGAGGAAGAGCTCAAAGTGCAACACGAGGAACTGATGCAATCCAATCAGGAATTAGAGGAACGCTCGCGATTGCTTGAAGATAAAAATTTAATGATTGCCGAACGGAATCAGGAAATTCAACATAAAGCCGAAGAGTTGGCGTTGAGTACTAAATATAAATCCGAGTTTTTGGCTAATATGTCCCATGAACTCCGTACACCGCTCAATTCGATATTACTTCTATCACGTTTGCTATCGGAGAATGTAGAGAAAAACTTAAATTCAGATCAGATTGAATCGGCTAAAGTCATTCAAAGTTCAGGAACGAGTTTGTTAACGTTGATCGATGAAATTCTGGATCTTTCAAAAATTGAATCGGGCAAGATGACTTTGGATTATGCGTCGTTGGATCTGCATGATATTTTGTCGGATTTGAATAGTTTGTTTTTGCCGATTGTACAGGAAAAAGGTTTGCTGCTAAAGACGAATATCAGCGATAAGGTCAACCGGAGATTTCAGGGAGATCGGCTTCGCATCGATCAGGTACTCCGTAATTTGATTTCAAATGCGATTAAATTTACCAAAGAGGGCGAAATACGTCTGGAAATCTATGAAGATCCAAGCGATAGCGATCGATTGGTGTTCGCTGTAGTCGATTCGGGCATTGGTATACCACTTGAAAAGCAAAAGATTATTTTTGAAGCCTTTCAACAAGCTGATGGTTCAACAAGGCGGAAGTTTGGCGGTACTGGATTGGGGCTTTCCATTAGCCGCGAGATCGCGCGCTTACTCGGTGGAGAAATCCGGTTGGAAAGCGAAGTAGGCAAAGGCAGTACGTTTTTGTTCATTATACCGAAGTCTAAAGTTGAAGTCAAAGAGATATTGACCAAGGAGCAGCAATTGGTTGAGGAGATATCTTCGGAAGTCGAAGAGGTCATTGAGATTGTTAAAGAAGATACCTATAATCCGGTCACGATTAGGATCCCAGAGGAGATTCCAGATGATCGGGATACAGTTGTAGAAGGGGATAAGGTGATTTTGATTGTGGAGGATGACATTAATTTTGCCAAGGCACTCTTGAAGTATACCCATACGCAAAACTATAAAGGTGTAGTTGTAGTTCGTGGTGACCATGCACTCCCAGCCGCCGAAAAATATCATCCCGTTGCTGTTTTGCTCGATATTCAATTGCCAATTATGGATGGATGGGCTGTCATGGATCAATTGAAGGGCAATAAGGCTACGCGGCATATTCCGGTTCATATTATGTCTTCGCTTGAGGTGAAGAAAGAAAGTTTATTAAAAGGAGCGATCGATTTCATTAATAAGCCTGTTGCGTTAGAACAAATGACTTCGGTATTCCAAAGAATTGAATCGGCGTTAAGCCGTTCGCCGAAGAAGGTGCTTATTGTTGAAGAAAACCCGAAGCATGCAAGTGCATTATCTTATTTCTTAAGTAGTTTTAATATATCACTTGAAGTAAAAGATAATGTAGAGGATAGCATTACAGCTTTACGTACAGCGGATGTGGACTGTGTGATTTTGGACATGGGAGTACCTGATGAAATGGGCTACCATACGTTGGAAGCAATCAAACAACATGAAGGACTGGAGAACTTGCCGATCATTATCTTTACAGGCAAGAATCTGTCCAAGGCTGAAGAGTTGAAGATTAAAAAATATGCAGACTCAGTTGTTGTAAAGACGGCTCATTCCTATCAACGGATTCTGGATGAGGTAGGCCTGTTTCTTCATTTGATTGAGGTTAATAATTCAGACGACGCTAGGAGGAAGAACAATGGGCTTGGAGCTCTGACTGACGTATTGAAGGGCAAGAAGGTTCTTGTCGCGGATGATGACGTTAGGAATATCTTCTCGATGACCAAAGCATTGGAGAAATTTCAAGTGAAGGTAATTCCCGCGATGGATGGTAAAGAAGCGTTAGAAGTATTGATGTCCGGAGAACCCATTGATATCGTATTGATGGATATGATGATGCCTGAGATGGATGGTTATGAGACGATTAAGAATATCAGGCAACATGCGGACTATGCTAGATTGCCAATTATCGCTGTTACGGCGAAGTCGATGATCGGGGATCGTGAAAAGTGTATTCAGGCAGGAGCTTCGGATTATATCTCGAAGCCGGTGGATATCGACCAACTCTTGTCTTTGTTGCGTGTGTGGTTATATGAAAATTGAGGACAACTGATATATGGATCAGCATAAGGTAATATTAATTGTGGACGACGATCAACGCAATATTTTTGCATTGCGTTTGACGTTGAAAGCTAAGGGATATCAGGTTTTGAGCAGCACAAGTGCGAGCGAGGCTATGGAGATCTTGGAGGGGAATAAAGGCGTGGCGTTGATATTGATGGATATGATGATGCCTGAAATTGATGGCTATGAGGCGATTCAGCTAATTCGCAATTCGAGTTTTACAGGCAAAATTCCGGTTATTGCCGTGACGGCTCAAGCGATGAGTGGAGACCGGGAGAAATGCTTGGAAGCTGGAGCCCAGTCGTATGTCTCGAAGCCGATTGATGTCGATAAATTGATGGGTGAAATTGAACGGTTAATCTAAATGTTGGGCTATAGTATCATAAAAGACCATGAAATAGATATTTTACTTGAAGATATCTATCGAGACTACGGGTATGATTTTTTGCAGTATAGCCGTGCCTCGATGAAGAGGCGGATTAATCGGCTTATGACGAATGACCGTTTGGCAAGCTTTGCTGAACTTCGCTTTGTATTAAAGGACAATCCTGCATTTTTGCAGCACTTTGTAGAAGAGATTACCGTTAACCTAACCGAAATGTTTCGGGATCCCGTATTCTTTCGTCAGCTACGGGAGGAAATTCTACCACAATTGGGCACATACCCGTTAATCCGTGTTTGGATTGCTGGTTGCTCCACAGGAGAGGAAGCTTACTCGATGTCCATTTTGCTAAAAGAGGCCAATTTGTACCACAAATCATTGATATATGCGACGGATATTAATCCACGGGTACTTGATATTGCCCGGAATGGTGTATATCCATTGAGCCAGATAAAATCTTTCTCTGAAAATTATATAGAATCTGGAGGAAAACAGGATTTTTCGAAATATTATACAGCAAATTATGAATGGGCGAAATTCAATGCCGACCTAAAGCAAAAAATGATTTTATCTACCCATAATCTGGTATCTGATACCTCATTTAATAGCTTTCAATTAATCCTTTGTCGCAATGTCTTGATCTATTTTAATAAGGACTTGCAGGAGCGTGTCTTTAAATTATTCGACGCGAGTCTAGAAAATTTAGGATATTTGGCATTAGGTAGTAAAGAAACCATACGATTTTCAGGTATTCAGCATAACTTTACACCTGTAGGGGATCAAAAAATTTGGAAAAAAATTTATACCTTATAGGAGTTTGCAGGCAGGCGTGAATCTTTTTGTGTCTGATGTAAAACAATGAGGGTATACATAAACTATTTTATATGAGTAAAGCAAAAACGGTATTGATATTTGAGGACGATACCATTATTTTGGAGGTTATAACAGTTGTTTTGACAGATTTGGGCTTTCACGTTGAAGTTTCGGAAACTTCACATGATATTATCCAAAAGGTGGAATCTGCAGAGCCTGACCTTATCTTAATGGATAATTGGATTCCAAACATAGGTGGTGTTGAAGCGACTAGATTGCTCAAATCAGATAAGCGTTTTAGCCATATTCCTGTAATTTACGTTTCGGCAAACAACGATATTCAATCCCTAGCAGATCGTGCCGGAGCGGATGATTTTTTATCTAAACCTTTTGATTTGGAAGATTTGGAAAATATTGTCAATAAATATATTGTATAGATCAATTGTAAAGGTTGGACTTCCGTACTGCGCATGTCAGTTTCTTGCGGGTTAGTTTAGCCGATGGTAGAATGTGTTGGCCTATGTCAGCGGTGACTAGGTTGTAGTCTATTATATAAATATAAATTTGGTATCAAAGTATTTTGATTGTACTACCAGGTATTTAAGCCTTCCTGTAAGATATTATTATAGGTTTCCACGTTGAACTTATAGAGGTCGGGAGCTTTATGGGCCCCGCCTTTCCGTTGCTCGTCAAGTTTTTGAAGGATGCCCATATTTTTCATTTTACGATAAAAATTGCCTCGATTAAGTTTTTTACCAAGTACTGTTTCATAGAGCCCTTGCAAGTCGGACAGTGTAAACTTGTCTGGTAGTAAATTGTATCCTATTGGTTTGTAAGAAAGCCGTTCGCGAAGAGTCCGAAGAGCCTTGCTGATGATTTTGCGGTGGTCCATGGTGATATTGAGTTCAGTGATGTCCTTAAAGTCGATCCACTGGCAGGTCTCACTTAAGGAATCAGGTTGAGGAACCACATGTTTGTAATTTACCAGCGCGTAGTAACCAATTGAAATAAAACGCTGTTTGTTCCACAATGTGTCTGGGTAATCCGCAAAGGATTGCTGGCTGCGCTGTGGGTTTCCAAATACAGCAAATTCTTCCAAGAAGATATCCTTTACACCCGAGCGTTCATAAAGTACGCGTTTGACCGCTTCGTCAGTATCTTCCTCTTTCCCTACATAGCCTCCAGGAAGAAACCACTCTTTATTGTAGTTCATTTTTAGCAAAAGGATTCTCAAAGAACCTTGGTCGAAGCCAAAGACGACGGTGTCTACAGAAATGTGAGGTAGAAATTTTTCATAACTCTCTGCCGATGCGTTAATAATCTGTGTTCTGAAATCCATGTACTTTCTGTCTTTGGGTTAATATTACAAAAAAATATCCCAATGGGAGGAAAGTTGGTTGATAAAGTCGAACAAATCCTTGTGTCAAAAATTACATTAGGGGCTCTCTTGTTAAATCAATATATTGATATCTAGCTGTTTGTGTTATTTTATTGATTTTATTTTGTATTTGAATAAAAAGGTTGTAAAATTGTATTGCTTCATAATGAAGCAATATAAGTAACTGATTATAACGTATCAAGCCAAATGTTTTTATTGCCAATAAGGCGAACGTTTTTACTACGAACTCATTTATTAAAATAACAGATTATATGAACGCAAGGAAACTACTATTCGCTTCATCTTTCAGTCTATTTTTAACGTTTTCGGCACAAGGCCAGGTTTATCAAAAGATTGAGAATAAATACGGTCCTGTCTTGGGTTATTCGACAACTTCAGGAGTGAAGATCCTAAGCATCGCTGGAAATAAATTTAAGGATCTCAATCGAAATGGGAAATTAGATCGTTATGAAGACTGGCGTTTGACACCAGAAGAGCGCGCCAAAGATCTCGCCTCAAAATTATCTGTTGATCAGATTGCTGGACTTATGTTATACAGCAGACACCAAGCTTTACCAGCACCCGCCTTTGGATTTATGGCAGGCACCTATCAAGGCAAAAACTATCAGGAAGGTATTGTTTCACCTTGGGCCCTGACCGATCAGCAGCGCGAATTTCTGGAGAAGGATGGGCTTAGGCATGTCCTATTAACAGCAGTAGAAGATCCGGAAACCGCTGCCCGCTGGAATAATGAGTTGCAGGGTTTTGTGGAAGGGTTGGGATGGGGTATTCCGGCGAATAATAGTTCCGATCCACGTCATAATGCTGTTGTCAGTGCAGAGTTCAATGCGGGGGCAGGGGGGCAAATTTCGATGTGGCCGGATGGACTTGCGATGGCGGCGACATTCGATCCAGCTATCGTCAAACGTTTTGGGCAAGTGGCGGCTTCAGAATATCGATCATTGGGCATCACGACGGCATTATCGCCACAGATAGATTTGGGTACCGAGCCGCGTTGGTACCGCATTGGTATGACTTTCGGAGAGAGCCCCGAGTTGACCACAGCCATGGCTAGAGCTTATATCGATGGCTTTCAGACGTCGAGTGGAAAAGACGAAATTGCCTTAGGCTGGGGGTATAAGAGTGTTAATGCTATGGTGAAACATTGGCCCAGTGGAGGGCCTGAGGAAGGTGGTCGGGACGGCCATTGGGCTATTGGAAAGTTTGCGGTATATCCAGGTGATAATCTGAAGCAACATATTATTCCATTTGTCAATGGAGCTTTTCAGTTGACAGGAAAGACGAGCAAAGCTGCCGCAGTTATGCCCTATTATACGATTTCTTTTGGTCAAGACGAGAAGAATGGTGAAAATGTGGGAAATGGTTATAGCAAATATTTGCTTACCGACTTGTTGCGCGGCACCTACGGTTATGATGGTGTGATCTGTTCGGACTGGTTGATTACGGGAGATGAAGCGCCTAAACCAGATGGATTTGCAGGTAAACCCTGGGGGGTAGAACAGCTGTCGGTGGCAGAGCGTCATTATAAAGCATTGATGGCAGGTGTAGATCAATTTGGAGGCAATAACGATAAGGCTCCTGTTTTGATAGCCTATGAACTGGGCGTGAAAGAGCACGGACAGAAATTTATGAGACAACGATTTGAGGCTTCCGCTAGAAGGCTTCTGTTAAATATTTTCCGGGTAGGACTCTTTGAAAATCCATATTTGGATGTCGAGGAAAGTCGCGCCACTGTCGGTAATCCGCTCCATATGAAGGAGGGCTACGACGCACAGGTAAAGTCCATTATTTTACTAAAGAATAGTGATCAGCAATTGCCTATTCTTGGACGGAAGAAAGTTTATGTTCCGAAGATGTATAGTGCAGCAATGAAAGATTGGTGGGGAAACTATACACAGGCACGATTGGAATACCCCCTCAACATTGATCTCTTGCGAAAATATGCCGATGTAACCGATAACCCCAATGAAGCTGACCTTGCAATCGTGTTTGTACGGAGCCCGATCAGTGCAGAAGGTGGGTATAGCGCAAGGGATCGCAGGAATGGTGGAAATGGCTATGTTCCCATTTCCTTGCAATATGGCACTTATACAGCCTCAAACGCAAGAGCGGAGAGTATTGCTGCAGGTGATCCAGTAATCGATCCATCGATTAAGAATAGATCTTATAAGAATAAAATGGTGACTGCTGCTAATGTGATGGATCTTCAGACGATATTGGATACGAAGGATATGATGAAAGATAAACCAGTTCTGGTTGCTGTAACTGCCAACAAGCCGATGGTATTTGCCGAGTTTGAAAAGGATGTATCTGGTATTGTCTTGAATTTTGGCGTATCGACACAGGCTGTATTGGATGTTATGTTTGGAAAGTATGAACCATCTGGTCTATTACCGGTTCAAATGCCAGCGAATATGGCTACAGTAGAGAAGCAAGCAGAGGATGTGCCCTTTGATATGGAGGTATATGTTGATCAAGCCGGACATGCTTACGATTTTGGTTATGGTTTGAACTGGTCGGGTGTAATTAAAGATGAGCGCATGCGCGAGTTTGTTAAGAAATAGGTTTAATCCATAAATACCATGTAAGTCACCATCATAGTTTCAGTTCATTTAGATGGTCCTGGGGTCAATCAGCGCCAGATAATTAGAAATTACTTTTGATAAGGTCGAAGCATTTGCTCGGCCTTATCTATTTTTATATATTTAAATTATTATTAACCTAAAATATAACCATATGAATGTTATTTTAATTGTCATACTCGCCTTCGTTGCTTTTCTTTTGTATGGTCAATTTAAAAATGAGAAAGGGTAAAAGCCCTAGCTTATTTTCATCTTCAAGCTCGACTGCCATATCGACGAAATTTTAATAAATCTTAACTTTTGAAACCATATAGTGTATAAAAAGAAAAGCCCCTTTGCTTTAAACAAAGGAGCTTTTAAGTACGCCAATCAGGATTCGAACCTGAGACCGTCGGTTTAGAAAACCGATGCTCTATCCAGCTGAGCTATTGGCGCGTCGCTTTCGGTAATGCAAAAGTAGACATTTGTGTTATATTTCCAAAATATCGCTAACTTTTTTTTGTGGTTTTTCAATAACTGATTGCTTTTCAATAAGATTATTTTATTGATCTAGGTCAAACAAAATGAATAAAACTGCTGTTACCTTTGTGTTGTTAAACAAATAGAAAAAACATAAAATTATGGCACAAGGAAAATGGGAACTAGACGCTGCACATAGCGAGATAGAATTCAAAGTTAAACACATGATGATTACGAACGTTAAAGGAAACTTTGACGGTTTTAAAATAGATGTTGATGCCGATGGCGAAGATTTTAAAAATGCCCTAGCGAAAGTTGTTATTGACACTGCGTCCATCAATACGCGTAATGAACAACGGGATGGACATCTAAAAAGTCCAGACTTTTTTGATGTGGAAAAATATCCCACCATTACTTTTGAGGCAACGAGTTTAGAAAATGAACAAATTAAGGGAAATTTGACTATTCGTGATGTCACTAGACCGGTCGTTTTTGATTTAGAATTTGCAGGTATCCAAAAAGACCCTTGGGGAAATACCAAAGCTGGTTTTATTGTAGAGGGCAAAATCAAACGTTCAGAATTTGGCCTTAATTGGAATGCTGCATTGGAAACAGGAGGGGTAATGGTGAGCGACGATGTAAAATTTAGTGCTGATATTCAGTTTATAAAAGCTCAATAAGCATAATATATAAAATAAAATTTGGTAGGAGAGTGAAAATTCGTACTTTTGTCGCGGAGAGTTGGCAGAGTGGTCGAATGCGGCGGTCTTGAAAACCGTTAACTGTCACAGGTTCGGGGGTTCGAATCCCTCACTCTCCGCCAGGTGCAATTTTAAAATTTTTAAAAAGCACTAAAAAATAGATAAATCCTGCAAAATCAATTATTTGCAGGATTTTTTTGTTTATGGGAATTGCTGAAATTTTCAAAAACACTCATAATTTTTGTGGCACATTCGTGGCACATTGAGTTTCTGCAAAAATGTGCCACAAAATGCCACATTGACAACTGGAAAAATCTTTGGTTCGACATTTATAAC
>NZ_VLKR01000035.1 GCF_007830445.1 Sphingobacterium siyangense
TGGATCAATTTCTGGTGGATCAGCAGTGCCGAAAGTCCACTGGCCAGATAATGCTCGATCTGTTCATGAAATACCTCAAGACCACTGGAACGGGACTGCTGCCTCGGAGCTGAATCTCCATTCAGCAGCGCTTTTTGGATACGCGAAACGGTCTTGCGGCACATCCCAAGTTCCCTTGAGATCTCCCGCAAAGATTTGCCGTGTTCCAAAAGTGTTTTTATCGTATTGTACATAGCCACTTTATACATAACGCTGAGAGTTTATTATACTCTCAACAAGTAAAACCTTAATTGTTTAAGGTGGTGGCATTTTAATGCGAATTGCTGGGGGTATTTATATGCGAATTAACACAAACAACGTATTTACAAGCATTTCTAATCTGATGAACGACACAGATTTGGGTTTGAGATTCAGGAAAAATGGAGCGGATAGTCCCAGTAAATCCATTCAAATTATCGGTTGCTGTGATCAGAATATCTTCAACACCACGAGCTTTTAAATCCGTTAAAACGCTCATCCAGAAGCTCGAACTTTCATTTTTCCCAAGCCACATTCCTAGCACTTCTTTTCTTCCCTCACGATTTAATCCGACTGCCAAATAAATGGTTTTGTTAATGACTTTCGAATTCTCCCGAACCTTGAAAACGATTCCATCCATCCAGACAATTAGGTATAAATCGTCTAAAGGACGGTTCTGCCAAGCAACAACTTCGCTGGCAACAGCGTTTGTAATTCGGGAGATAGTGGAGGTAGAAATATCAAAATCATACATCTCTTTGATCTGTTCTTCAATATCACTTACACTCATTCCTTTGGCATAAAATGAGATGATGATATTTTCCAAACCATCGATAATATTGTGTTTTTTCGGAACTAATGCAGGTTCAAAACTACCCTCACGATCTCTGGGAACTTTAATCTCAGATTCTCCGAAAGAGGATTTTATTTTCTTGGTTCCGTGTCCATTGCGGTAATTTCCATCTTTTGTTTTTTCGTGTTTTTCGTTGTCTAGATGGGCATCCAGCTCGGCTTCTAGCATATGTTCTACAGCTCGTTTGTGCATTGTTTTGAAGAAGGATGTTAGATCTTCTCCACTTTTAAAGGATTTGTAAAACTCCTTGTTGTTTAATAATTCTTCTTTGTCGATCATAACTATGTAATGTTTAAAAATAATAAAAAGTTATTTCCGAAAATATTTTTTGAGCTTTGAGGGCTCAAAATATCTTCAGAATAACTTTTCAACTTACACAGTTAGAAAGATACTACCATATTACATAAAAATTCCTTTTTGATCTAACTAGATATGTGTTCTGAATTCTTTCAAATTCAATTTGAATGGAACAACAACAGAAGACTTTACAGCCTCCCCGTTTTGGGTTGCTGGCTTCCACTTACCTGCTCTGTTAAGGGCGCGTTGCGCGCTCGTTAACACGCCATAACCAGGATCATCTTTTAATTTAACACCAGTAATTTTCCCATCTTCTTTCACAATAAAATTTAACTCATAATCACCCGACAAACCTGCTTTCAGTGCTTCAGGTGGATATTGGAAATTTTTATAGAATTTTTCAATGAAAGTAGACATGCCTTCAATTGGTTCTGCTTTTACTATTGCAGCTGAATTTGCAGACTCTTTAAAGCTCAACACTTTGTAAGGAAAACGTACCCAAGAAGCAATCGGTTTTCCATTTTTCGTAGCAGGTTCCCAATCCCCAGACATTTTAACAGCCTTCAACAAACGTATCCCCATCCCTTTTTCAATATCCTTCGCGATATCAGCTGAATCAATTTTTCCAAATTGATTTACACGGATGTCCAATATGATTTCCCCTGAAATATCTTTAGAGATCTCACTATCCGTTAATTTGAAAGAACGATTGACCTGTTTGACAAAACTGTCATATCCTATTTTTGGTAGGGCTGCATTTTCCTGTCCAAAGGAGAATACGCAACTAAGCATCCCGATTAAGCTAAAAATTATTGCTTTCATATCTTATTGTTTCAGAAAATTCACATTATTTAAAAGGGGAAATTCGACACTTCCCCCTTTCTAAATCTATCTTGATCCAGTGTAAACAAACTTTTCTTCAAACGTTCTGGCTCCACCATTTGATGTCCAGTTAACCGTTAATGTCTTTGTTGCTGGATCATAAACACTGGTGGACTTAGTCGCAATTGGCAGAAGAGAAAACATTTCTACAGTAATTTTATTAGTAGCTTGATCAATTGTATAATTTACCTGATTAGAATAAGTTCCTAGCAAACCAGGGTCTAGCATACATTTATTGCTTCCAATCGTTACTAATTTGACTGTTTTATTTGCATTAGGGACTAAAGCCGTATTCGCAGATGTCGTATATTTGTAAACACCGTCAAAGAAGTTTTTAGCTCCTAAATTCAATATAATCTTGCCAAAATTTCCCGAAATTTCTCCAGAGGATACTGTTTTTATAGCTAAACCAACAGCATAATCAGCATCAAAAGTAAACTGATCCGGTTTCAAATTAATTGGGACAGCGACTTCTCTTTCACCCTTTTTTATTACCGCCTCAGTCGCACTTAAACTATACTGTGAAGCAGGCATCGCCTCATATTCGGTTTCATTTTCGTCATTATATTTTTCTAGTAATGAGTTGTCAACAGCTATTGTTACTTTAATATCACTTTCTGCTGTTTTAGCTCCAACACATTTCAATTTCAAATTTACTACTCCAGTAGGAGCAATATCAAATGCTAAAGAGTATAAAGGTATAGAACTCGATTCGTTAGATATTGGAACAGATACATCCCCAAATTCTATAATATTCGCAACAGCACCATCAGCATCCGGTCCTATTAAGTCTTTATCCTTTAAACAAGACGTTAGCACTAATGGAGAAGCTAACGCTAAGAAAATATATTTTATTATTTTTTTCATGTTAATCTAAATTTATTTAGCCCAAAATATTTTAGAAGAATACTTATTTATATCTGCAGGAACATTTGCTGCATTATAACTAAATTCAGTATTTGGATATAATATTCTAGTTGGTAATTTGTCTTCCGACGTTGCACGTGACGCTATTGAAACAAACGTCGTTCTAGCATTCGCAGTAGTGTTTAAACCAACATTCTTTGGATATCCACTGCGACGAAATTCATTCCATGCCTCATGGCCAAATAGAAAATTCAAAGCAATATACTTTTGTGTTATGATAGCTTCGCGTTTTTGTTCTTTCCCAGTCTCTTTTCTTTCAGGTTTATTAGGGTTAGACTGATCTAAATAATCTACAAATTTCACTAAATAAGTATCATTATTATCAGTTTCATATTTCGTTAAATAAGCTTGAGCATCAGCTGCACTTTTAGTAGGCGCATCACCTTCGTTCATGTATAAGTAGTTATAAGATGCCATTATTCCCTTTCTAAAATAAGTTCGGGATGCTTCATCTCCACCAGAAATAAGTCCGTCTAATGCAGCTTCAGCAGCCAAAAATTGACTTTCTGCAGCTAACATCAATGGTTGACCAGCAGCAGGACCTTTGATAACGCCTAACCCTCTATAATTTGTACCGCTTATCGTACCCGAGACTGGACGCATGACCCAGGCAGATGGCGCAACTCCAGTTGGAGGATTATCAACATTTCCAAGTTGATTTTTATTGGTTGATATTCCATTTGCGAAGACTAATGATGCACGTTCCGAGTCAGATATTTTAAAACCATCGTAGAAAGCCATTATATAATTGGTAGGAATAAATTGGGTTCCCCATGTTCCCACAGCGGCATTATCAGCGCCATAAGCCCAAGTATTCCACATCGGATTTTGCTTACCCGAAATTTTGGTAAATACAGGTTGTACAATTACATCGCTTTCAATAACGCCAATATTATCTATTGTCTTATTAGCAAATGTAGCTTTACTACCAGCTCTTAACACCAACCTCAATTTCAATGTATTAGCAAATTTAGCCCACGAGGTCGTATTACCTTTGAATATAACATCTGCCGTTTTAAAATCATCACTAGCAGTAGCCGATTTAAAGAAAGCCACTGCTGCATCCAATTTTTTAGCAAGATCGACATAGATATCAGCTGCCTTATCGTATTTAGGAGTTAGCGAAGCAGCGCCCTTTAACGCATCTGAATAAGGAACATCATTATAGGTATCCACAAGATTCGCATAATTATACACTTTCATGACCTCTGCAGCTTGTACAAAAAGGGCTTTCCCTTCGCCTGCTTTTTCTACAACATACTGAAGATCAGTCAATGTATTATATGGAGTACTCCACAAGCCAGTCATAAACCCGGTTGAAAAATCGTAGGTAATCATATCACCCCAACCAGAGACCCCGCCCGATGTAGCATAATAACCTACTAATCGTCCGCCATAGGTATTATATGTTGGAACAGAAAGCGCTGTTGCAACCATAGCTTGAGGCAAAACAAGCTCTGGGGTCGACTGAGTCGGTGAATTTGGATTATCATTGATATCCAAAGCCTTTTTACAGGAAGAAGCTACCAATAAAGTAGACATTGCTACGGATAAATATTTTATTTTATTGTTCATGAGATTCGATATTAAAAAGTTAAACTAACAGAAAAACCAACGTAACGAGACGGCGGTGTTTGACTTAAACCTGTCAAACCAAGCGCATTTCCATTGGATGATCCGTTTCCATCAGAATATTCTGGATCGGTATAAACATTTGTAGCAGGTGTCCATAGAAACAAGTTACGACCTTGTACACTCACTCGAGCCTTCTTAATCACATTTTGACCGGCAAGAAAAGATTTCGGTAAATTATAAGACAATGACATTTCACGGATTTTCCAGAATGCTGCTGAAGTCACATAGGTTTCGTCAATATTTCGTCGTCCAGTAGCCATTGTCCAATAATCAGCTCCACCATCATAAACAGTAATGTTTGTATTTTTTACATAAGAATTTGTTGCTTCATCCCAATAAGATGAATTTGGAATAACAAATCGTTCACGATCGTAAGCAACGGTATTTATTCCTGATCCGGAGAAATCAAACAAATCTGCTCCATTATTAAAGATATAGTTACCTGTACGATACTCAGCACTTGTGTAAAATGTTAGATCTTTATAAGATAATGAAAAGTTTAAACCTAATGTATGCGTTGGAAGCGCTGCTCCCAGCACCTTCAATGTACCATCTGTAGTTGGATATCCTGTAATACGATCCACAATAATACGTCCTTCAGGATCTCTATTATAAGTAGAACCCATGATTACAGGGAAAGCTTCGCCTTTTACTGCGTAAGATCCTGTACCACCTGTGTACGTAGCCAAAGCCAACTGATCTAAACCTTCTGCAATTTCGACAACCTTATTCTGAATATAAGTAAAATTTCCGCCTAAAGTCAAGTCCCAATCTGCCGTACGGATTGGTGATACGCTTAGTCTCGATTCGATACCTTTACCTGTGGTTGTTCCTGCATTCAGTAAATATTTATTATAACCAGATGCCCAAGAAATATCTGTTGGAACTGTATTGTCTGTTGTTTTATTATTAAAATATGTGACATCTGCAGATACCCTATTATTCCACCATGCAGATTCAAAACCAAATTCAATAGATCGCGTCATTTCCGGCTTTAATCCAGGTTGAACTATCTGATTACCAACTGTATGACCACCAATTCCATTATATGGATATCCGGAACCTTGGCCAAAAGTAGGTACCGTTGCATAGGCTCCAAAGTTGGATGAGCTACCAACGTTGACTTGACCTACTTTAGATAAACTCCCTCTTAGCTTCAAAAAGTTCAATGGTTGAAAATCTTTTAATGCTTCAATTGCATCAGTTGCAACAAATGAAACAGTTGCCCCTGGATAGAAGAATGAACGATTGTCTGGATCTAAAATTGAAACCCAATCATTACGTCCCGTTAATGTCAAAAATAAATAATTTTTGTAGGCTACATCAATTTTACCAGCTAGACCAAAAGTTCTCGCTAGATAATCCGCTTGGCCTGTAGATGGAGGATTCAAACTATTTCCCTGATTGTAAATACCATCGACAACCAAACCATTAACTGTAGCTGACAAATTCGAAGATTGATTCTGAACATATTGAAATAACGCCGTATAGTCGAATTTGAAATCTCCGTTTGTATGTGTCGCATGTGCATTAAAATCAGACACAATACTTGTCGAATAACTTGCTGCATCGGAAACGCTACCAGTAATATTCGTTCCTTTATATGCACCATGCAAACCAGCAGCATAAGGTGTAAAGGTGAATTTACCAGTCGTATATTTATAGGATTGATTAGAAGTGGTCATACCCACACGTCCCATAAAGTCTAACCAAGACAAAGGTTTAAAATTCAATTCCACATTACCCATGAAATAATCATTCCTAATTTTTTGGCGATTATTTGCGGCAATAAAATAAGGGTTATTATAGTAAGCGTTATAATAACCATTTGGATTTGCAAAAGGATTATTTTGCCAATCTTTATAGCTTGTTAACGGCACCTGACCCGGAGATTGCAAAACCGCATCATAAATATTTGCGTTTGCAGATGTTTGATCGTATCTATTTTGAGCGTAATATGAAGTATAATTAATATTGAGAATATCATTTAATTTTCGACTTCCGTTTACACGAGCAGATGCTCTATTATATTTATCAAAAGGAACGGTACCTGTCGATTTTAAATATTGCCCTGAAAAACGGAAAGAGCTATTCTCATGTTTGGATGCCACGGCCAAATTTGTCATGTTTGTCACTCCTGTTTCCCAAAATTTATCCTTTCCACCATTCCACGAATAAGGTCCTGTTTGTGTTGATCCATCCTCTAGAGGATCACCAATTTGCACTATAGACCCATCAAAAGCAGGTCCATATTGTTGGTTTTCGTAGGGTACATAAAAGATATCATGCGCCGAATAGCCTGAACCAAAACGTTTTTGAACTTCAGGCAAAAAGTTAACATTCTCAAATGTAGTCGTATTATCGATAGTTACCTCTAATCCATTACTAGCAGCACCTCTTTTCGTTTTAATAATCAAAGCACCGTTAGAAGCTTGCGAACCATATAAGGCAGCCGCGGAAGATCCGTTTAGAACTGTAATATCTTCAACATCGTCTGGGTTTAAATTCCCCAGCATAGAAGATGGAGAAATTACGTTGTCAATAACAATCAATGCTTGGTTATTACCAGTTAACGAACGCATCCCCCTTAACATGACACGGTAATTAGGGTTCACACCCGATCCTACACCTTGTACAGTAAGACCTGCGACTTTACCAGTTAAACCTGTGACGATATTGGTTGGCTTAGCCTGTTGTAAATCCTCCGCTTTAATTGTGGTCTGTGCAGCTCCAATTGAACGACGACTAGCAGTTAACCCCGCACCAGTCACAACGACTTCATCAAGAACAGATTCATTTCCACTAAGTTGTATGTTATACAAACTTGAACCTTGTGCAACTGTGATTGTTTTGTCTGAATAACCTACAGAACGAAAGACTAAAATTTTTCCCGTAGGAACATTAATGGAATAGTTACCGTTTGCGTCGGTTTGTGTGGCTTGGTTAGTACCTTGAATAACAATAGTAACGCCTGGCAACCCCTCGCCATTTGTACCTGTCACTCGTCCACTAACCTTCTTTTCTTGAGCGAATGCTACCGAAGTTAGAATAGCACCCCCCAATAAAAAACTGAGTAGCTTGTGTTTCATATGTTTATGTTTAATTAAGTATGTTTATTTAAATTCTCGGCAATTACAACGATCTAGGCTAGTTAAGATCACTTTTCAATTATTGTGATAATCTGTTTTTAAGTTAGTCGTACATTTTTTAGCTGTGAGCTGTTAAAAAATGTTAAATACAAAATTATAACTTTTTTTAACTTCTGCAATGCAGGCATAACTTTATTATAACAATTATTTTATAGAAACACATAAACCACTATAAAACAGCATATTATTTTTTTTTAAAAAGATAATATTAGCTAGGAATATTATTAAAACCAACAATATACATAGGTCGTTTCTTATTCAATTCACCTCATCTAGGAAGCGTCATATCCCGATCAGACTTCCATTTTTAAACATAAATTTCTCGTAAAATTCATTCCAACCTTAATCCCCAAAGCCCACTTATCTGTACACTTTACCTGACTCACAAATACCTCTCATTTCATCGCCGTACGACTATCTCTATGATCTTCAGGACAAAAACTTATCATCCCTTTTTTCTCATACATCAACACGCCAGCATCGCGTATCGCTGCGTAGACCTTTTCCCGAGTGGTCTTATAGCAGACAGTCGTACTTATCAACTTGTTCGGTATGCATTTCATGTTTTTAACCGTAAATCCATGCCAGCGGCTCATCTGCCAGACAAATTCTGTCAGTGGGACATCTTTATATTCACGAACAGCATTCGCCCATTGCGAAGCTTGTTCAAAATCCCCGTTCGTTAAATAAAATAAACTATCCCTTCGTATTTCTTCACCCTTCGGTAAATAGGATTTGATAACCGCAACTTCATCCAAACATTGAAGCACCTGTCTTTTGCTTGATCTGCGATCAGAAACTAAAACTTCTCCATATGATACCGTTGCTCGCGTAAACTGGGCATAAGAAGCTAATTCAAACCTCCCGTAATCACTCAAAATTTTTCCATTGCTAGTTTGTATTACCATCACGCTCCCAAATAGTTGACTAGGAATATCTATAAGCGCCTCGCCCTCGATAAACAGATGTGTACTATCTCCTTGCGTCAACGGATAACGAAGGGTTGATTGGGCATTTAGCCGGACCCGCATACCGTAAGGGAATTCTATAACACATTGCTGACGAGGAGCTGTTCTGATCACAATAGCCGTGTCGTTTGTATTTACTTCCCGCCCGCTGGATGATTTATCAACTTCCAATATCCCCTCGGCGGTCTTGGCGAGCGAAATACCGTTTAAATCAAGCAATACTCCGGTTGCATTCGTATCCAATCGAATAATAGATGAATCAGCAAGCATTATTGTACCTACAGATTCAGACAATGGTATTTCCGTACCAGAGGACATACTAGCACATTCCAGACCGATTTCAGCCCTATAATTCCTGTGTTTTGAAATCAAAATTACACCCGACACTATAAGGAATAAAACCGCTGCTGCAGCACATCCCCACCATAATTGCCTTTTCTTTTTTCTAGCTGACCGATCTCCCGCAGACCGGATCTGTTCAAAATCAGGCCGCCACTCGATGGACAGTTCGTTTGACCGATTAGTAGACATTTCTTCGATCACCTCGGCAATCATTGCATCAACTTCCTCTTCACTAAAAATTTTCTCCGCTGCTTCTAATTGATCGGATTCTGTAAAACTGATACTCGCGTCCATACGCTTCCTAATCAGTTCCTTTACATATGTTCTGTTGTAAATCATTTCACCTTGTATTAAACAAATAAGCCCATAAGATCTTTCAACTTTTTTCGGATCACCTTCAGTGCCCTAGACAATTTATTTTTCACCGTCTGTTCTGCCATTCCATAGGTTGCCATTAATTCCTTGTTACTCCTACCCTCAAACTTCGATTTAATGACGAGCTCCCGATCCTGGGGAGGCAATTCTTCACAAGCCTCCAAGATCAGCATCTCAAGTTCGTTATAGGCAAATATATCGTCTGCGCATTGACCACTAGCCATGTCCAGGCCATTATCGAGAGAAATCTTATTATATTTTGCCTCATCTCTAATGTAATAAAGAGCTTTATTTTTCGCTACGCGCTGCATCCAATATACGGGTGCTTCTAGCTTCGCGACCAATTGCCTTTTTTCCCAGATTACGATTAATGTCTCATTCAATACATCCTTGATTAGATCGTCATGATCATAAATAAAACGACGGATATACTTTTCCAGACTCCCGCCATAACGCGCAAAAATCTGCTCAAGCGCTGCATTAGGCTTTGAGTCTAATAATTGAAAAAAGTAACGATCGTACATATTTGTTTCTTTTGCCATTCGTCTACCCTCTCTAATATCATTTTGATAAAATTATAAACTTAAAAATCAGATACTTATAAAAATTACAGCGTATTAGCAGGTACGAACTAGCCTTTATTGCTAGTAGTATATAGAAGAATTAGAAGATTAGATTTTAAATCATTAATAAATCAAAGATAATAAAAGCCATATAACAAACCAAGAAATATAATTTACAATATACTGATTTACAAATAGTTGAATTCAAAATTCAACCCGATACTCTTATGCTTCTTTTATAGATTAGAAAAGACAGTAACAACTAAAAAAATGAATGCAAAAACAGCACATATCACAATGGAAAGTATCCGAATCGCATTTATGGTCTTTTGGATCTATGTAGCTATAGACAAGCTCATGGAACCCAGCGCATTCCAAGCTGCTCTTCTCCGGCAACCGTTACCAAGCAGCTGGGCAAAACCTCTTTCTTTGACACTTCCTGCTATTGAGCTCGCTACCGGAATCCTTTTAGCCGGTCGGTATAAAAAAATAGGATTACTGCTATCTATAGCTTTATTATCCTCTTTCAGTGTCTATATTGCATTGGGACTACTCAATCTATATCCGCAGAAACCGTGTGGCTGCGCATCCGTATTTGAAAGTTTGTCGTGGGAATGGCACTTGGTGGTAAATATGGTCCTTTTTACGTTATCCATATTGGGATGGTACTTGACTGGCCCAACCAGCCCCATGGAAAGGCACAAGAAAAGGAACCTATCAATTGGCTTTACCTTTATACCGCCCATTCATTTAGGTATTGTCACACTCTGTCTTTATCACACTTCTCAAATACGCTTTCCGCGAAAATTTGCACTATTCCCGGCTTGGCCGGTATAGAAATAAATTATGACACGTGATGGACAGCCCGTAAAAATCGATCCCGAGGTATAAAACAGACTGAAGCGCCTCGTTAAAGCAAAGATTCAGTCATTAATAAAAAAATTGAGTTTTTTGTGGAGGTAAACTTTTTTTGCTCTTATAAAAAAGGCCTCGGTATGAAAGCAATATCTTTCATCAAAAAGCATGCAACGGTGATGTTAGCCGGAGCTGCAATAATTGGATTCTCCAGCTTCAAGATTGCTGAGAACTATAATAAAGCTGGTTTAATGTGGTACCCTGTAGATTCGTCTGGAAATATCTCCAGTACGGGGAGTACTTCGCCCACGAGCGACTGTAGCGAGGAAGAACTTCCAATTGTCTGTGAAATACAATTGGAATCCAACTCAAATGGCACACCTCCAGCTACGCATATCAATGATACAGAACTGAAAGGAGGTTCTGTCCCATTTAATGATGCAAAATTCCGTAACGAAGATTAATCAATAACGGATAATCAGCTATCTCCCGCCTCGTAATATGTGGGAGATAGCTGATTAGAAATAATTAATTCTGTTCGTACTTACCCAGGTCAACTACAGCTTTTGGAATCGGCATTGCATATCGTTCACTATTCGGTTCCAAGATATAAGTACTGCCTTCAACACTCCTTGTAATTGTTCGCGCAGTTTCTTTATCCAAATTAAGCCGTTTCAGATCCGACCATGCAATACAGCGCAAAAGCAATTCCTTTCTTCTCTCCAAGAGTATCCGCTTCAATAGCTCGGCGTTTGGCAAATCCTTTATAGGTTGAAAGTCCGAGTAACGATTTATCAATAAATGATTGAGGTCCGCCAGACTCTTGTCTGCATCACCCGTTCGCAAATATGATTCGGACCGAATGAGATAAAGTTCATCTTTTGCAAGTCCTGCAAAGTAAACACCAGATCCTATATAAGAACCCTTAAAATTGTAAATACCGTTTTTCAGGTTAAAAAAACCTTTCTTGCGAAGGTCATTGTCTTCATAAGTTTTCAACAGTTCTGCGTTTACATCAATACGAGTATCCGAGATAATCTGCGCATAACTCATGGAAGCATAAAAAATCACTTCGGTATTATTTTCTTTAAATGGGTAGGCCAAGGAAAGATTCAATTTGTTGTAATCCAAAAGTGTTCCGTCAATCTTTATGGCCTCGTCACTATGAACTAAAGCTTCCTTATAGTCTTGCATAATTAGATTAACTCTTGCTAGCATCATAAGTGCCGACTTCTTATTGGGCTGATAAATGTTTTCAGAGTTTTTATCTAATAAGGATACCGCTTCTTCCAAATCCGTCTTAACCAGCATATAAGTTTGTTCTAGCGTTGAACGGTCTAATTTTACATCGAGATCAGTTCCCTCTCTCAATGGCAGACCCCGCTTACTTTTATTCTGTTCGCTGTAAGACATGCAATATACTTGTGCCAATTGAAAGTAAGCCCATGACCGGAAGAATAGTGCCCTGCCGCGAATATTATTAAATTTATTGGTATCGGTGGTTTTATCATTTTTTGACAGGATGTCCAGCGCCAAATTAGCGTAATAGATTTGCTGATAAAAGTTACCCCAGTTTTCCAGCCCAACGTTATCAATAAAAACTTCATCTCGCCAGAGGTAGGCGTTCGCCTGCCATGGAACCAGACTCGACCAATAACTAGGTGGAACCACAAAATCTCCTGCGGCAATATCGCCCAGCGGCGAGGCTCTGCTGGCATTCATGATAGACGTTCTATTAAGAATAGCTTCTGCATCTACAAGGGTGCTCGGTATGACCAATCCTTTGGATGACCGGATCTCCAGCCATTCTTTTTTACATCCCTGCATAAGGATGGAAAAGAAGACGAAGAGTAATGTTAGTGTATTTCTAGCTTTCATGATCTCTGTTCATTTAAGGTTAATAGCTCATTTTAATTCCAAGAGAAAAAATACGTGGTGAAAGGTAATAAGAGGCAGACGGATAATCGGGGTCCAAACCCAGCTTATTTTTGCGCCACAAGATTCCGACATTGTTTAAATACCCATAAATTGATAGATCCTTTATCTTGAAGCGATTATGTAGCAATTTAGACAGCGAATAATCTAGTCTGATATCGCGCAGGCGTATATGATCTCCTTTTTCTGCCAATATCTCAGACTGCGTATACACGATATCTCTGTTCGCAATATTTGCAAAAGGATTTGACGGTACATTTGTCACAGCTTCATCACCCGCTTGCTTCCAACGATTGAGATAATCTTCGTGCATGCCTTTGCCATTTGTCATCAGCAAGCTGTATTCCACTGAATTTCGTCTGAAATAGTATCCTAATTTAAAAGCGATATTGAAACTCAGGGTTAGGTCTTTCCATCTAAAATTATTTCTCCAAGCCCCAGTCCAGATGGGCACACTGCTGCCATGGTTAACAAGGTCATTCATTGATAAACTATTTATATATTTGGTATACTCGGTATTCCTTACGCCATCATTGATCACCAAGGGATTGCCGGTAGTATGATCAAGACCGAACCAAGGCAAGCTATACAGCGCATCCAGTGACTTATCTTTTATTGGACGCTTATCCATACCCGTTGTATAGCCCATTACAGTAATAGTGTTGTCACCATAATAATCGGTCACCCGGTTGCTAGTTTTCGATAACCAAAATTCATTGGACCATTTAATTCTGCTGCCTATTTCTCCATAGCCCAAAGTCAGATCCATTCCAGCAGTTTCCATTTTCGCATAATTACGTTTTAACTTAGCCTGAGAACCTCCATAATACACTGTGGGATCGATAAGATCAATACCGATAAGATCATCCGATTTCTTTCGATAGTAATCCACTGATCCTCTAAATTTTCCTTTGATCCTGAAATCCATTCCCACATTTAACGTCGCCACTTTTTCCCAGCGCAGATTTTGATTACCTGGCGATGTGACCAAGGCCTGCTGTAAATTGGTCGATGAGTTGACACTATATGACACTGTAGGATAGGCAGTCATACTTCGGTCAATATTACCGTTCTTGCCATAGGAAACACGCCATTTCAGTTGCTGAACAACATCGTTTTTAAAGAAATTTTCGTCGCCCATATTCCATGCTAAACCAACAGACCAGAGCGGAATACCCTTTTGGTTGGTATTGACGCCAAACAGATTGGAAGCATCCCAGCGCACACTCCCCGACAACAGGTATTTAGATTTCCAATCATAGCCCAAATTGGCATAATAAGACAGGTATCGATCAATATTTTCTTTAAGCGTACTCATCGGAAAAGGAATTCTTCCGGAAGACTGCGGGCGAAGTGGATAAACCTTAGTATAATCAAGTATCATCTGTGATGTTAACAATTCATCATTATAGCCATACAGTGTGTAATCATCCAGCTTAGTGACCACTTCACGCTGCTCCATGCCTGAAAGAAATACAACACGATGAGATCCAAACTGACGATCGACATCAAGCTGCAGTCTGCCAGACTTAGAGGTCAGTTGCTGCCGGCTCTGACTGAGTATATCTCCATAAGGAAACACCCGGCTCCCATCGGCCTGTGTATAGCGATTAACCAAATTCCGTACATAATAAGCATCCTTTTTCTCCAGATTGCGATAATTGGTCGATGCCATCAATGACTGCAGATTGAGAGACAAGCGTATTCCTTTGACAATTCCATAATTGATCGCTAAAGACCACCTATTCTCATTCATGCCGGAGCGCTTACTTTGAAGATTGAGCTCATCCAATGGTCTATAGTTCCAGTCTAGCAATCCTGAAGTTGGAGCTTCCGCTACATATTCTAAGTTATAATCCCTTAGAACAGGTGCATTTCCGTCCTCCTGCTTCAACGACATATAAGGATAGAGGTAATCAAAATTTCTAAAATCCACCGTGTTAGCCACATTGTTATTTGCAATAAAGCCGTATCCAAAATCAAACTTCAGCTGACTTATCGGATAATAACTGACTGAAGATGAAAAGGTGGTTCTTTTTTGACTATTGCCAATATCATGGAGACGCTGTCCATCCCATCCGCCAGAGAAAAAATAACTGAGATCCGAAGAACCGCCCCGCATATTTACATTGTATTGCTGCAAAAAGGAAGACCTATAAAGGTACCGCTTCGCCTCATCGCGCAGATCTATCTGTGCGGCACTACGTAATCGCTGGTCCAGATCGGTATCGCTAATCTTATTATTCCTATGCTGATATAGCCATGTAACCACCGGCGACAATGGAGATTTGCTCGCATCGCTATACCGTGCATCATATATTCCCTTTTCAAAAAAAACTTTCTCCAAATCAATATAGTCCTTGGCATTAATAAAATCCTTACCATACGTCAAATCCGGTCTAGGAGAAAAAGAATTAACTGCATTTAGGCTGACTGTCAATGGCTGATCTCTCTTTCCTTTTTTTGAAGTCAGCACAATAACACCATTTGAAGCCCTTGCACCCCATATAGACGTCGCAGCCGCATCTTTAAGCACCGTTATTGATTCAATATCGTTAGGGTTGAGCCCATTGATATCACCGTCATACGGAAAATTATCCAATATGATCAAAGGAGAACCATCGGCATAGATTGTATTGGTACCACGAAGGCGCATAGCAGTCCGGTTATTATCGCTGTTCATCTGACCTATTTTTCTTTTGTCGAACTGAAGTGAAGGAGCAATATCTTCCAATCGATCCAGTATCGCCGAAGAAGTATTCCGCTGCAATGTCTTTCTATCGATAAAATCAAAGCTACCTGTAGCACGCTCCTTTGGTAATGAATAATAACCGGTACTGATCTGCACCTCCTCTATCATCACCGATTCGGGCATCAGACTGACCAACACATTTTTCTGTTCACGCTTAATAGCAAGCTTTTTTGCTTTATACCCAACCGATGAAATCCAGACCGTATCGTATGTCTTTAAAGAAAAAACAAAAGCACCTTCGCTGTCCGTTTTTGCCAGTACCAACGAATGATCGGCCTTGATAGTGGCCCCTGCAATACCTTTCTGCGTCTTTTCGTCGACAACTCTCCCTTTAATAGATGATTGACCCTTGGCAGTAAAAAATGTAATTAGAACGAGGAAAGCAAGTATACAATAACGATTAATCATGATCGCCCCTCCTTTCTATCACCAGCATAGGCAAGGCTATTGTATCTCTCTTTATCCCCAGGCCGTAACGTTGCAAAGCAGCATCAACTGCGCAGAGGTTTTTTGTATCAGCGTAAAGATCCATGCTGACATTCCCCGCATAACCAGTAGCATCAGTAACAGGCAATTTATCTTTATAATTATTATCGGCTAGATAGGAAACCAAAGATTGCAGAGGTCTATTGACCAAACTAAAATAGCCCTTGTCAGCTTTTATTTTTCCTGTAGCACCACTCTTACTGTAGCATTTTTTGAAGACAGCTGCATCCCGAATATAGAGACACCAAGCTTCTACCCTGCTTGTCGCAACGTAGGATCGGGCATTAAATTTTAGTTCAAGCAATTTAGCTAGATCCAATTTTAATAGATCTGTCTTCTGTTGTTCGTCCAGCATCTCGTTACTTTTAAGATAATAGCAATATAAATTGGAACTTTTCCAAGCTCTTAATGCATTTTCCTTTTCATACTTCTTTGTATTGATAAGCTCTACCGGCAATTCCATCCAATACCGCGTTGAATCTGCTACGTTCCATATGACCCGATTACGCATCCCTACGAAAGGAATTTCTTTACGATTCGCATAAAGCAAAAGACCTAAAACAGAATGATTGTATAAAGTCAGCGAATATTTTGTATCGAATTTTGCAAAAACACTGTATGGCAAAGACTTAGCAAACACACTACTTAATATCACCTGTCCAATTCTATTTGAGTCTATATCCGGCTTAGATAGATTACGTAGTTCCTCGCGACTTATTTCCGCATTCTTTGGCAGCAATTGAACAGGTTTGTTGTGCACCAATTTATTTATATTGGCAACGGAAGTGAGGTTTCCATCTGTAATATAGGCTACCCGACCATCTTTGATCCAGATCTGATGAGGGACGCTTACATGGGGAAAATATTTTCTCAGGAGAGAATCTGCGTAGATGGAAGAAAAACCAATATTATTCTGTTGTAGTATCCGGCCTGCTGCATGTGCATCGTTTATGGTAACGGGTATGACTACCGCATTAGTATCTATCAGTGTTTGACTGGCCGATAACTCTTTCAGTTTACGAATGCATGGTGCACACCATACTGTCCAGAAATCCAGAATAAGAAGTTTCTTGCCGCGATACTTCTGCAATGTTATTGTTTTTTCAACTTTAGTGTGATCGATAGTCTTCAATGGCATATTCCATAATTGATTTTCAATAATGCTCCCTACTTCCAGCGATTTGATTGAAAGCCCATCGGCCCCGCTGTCCTTGCGGGGGGTCTGAGCTGATAAACTAAACATAGAAACAAAACATAAAAACATCCATGTTAAAACCATGCGATACGCACGCTTATAATATGCAACGAATAAAAAGCATTTTAAAGCCCGCTGAACAACTAAGCCTATTGATCCAAGCAAAGTATTGGCTCGAAACTCCAAAGCCTTACAGATCGACTTAAAGAACCTTAAAACAGATCGTTCAGATTCTACTCCATAAGTCAATCTAGACTCTCCCACCTGCTGAAAAGCTTGCTTTTGTTGGGTGGGACTTGTGCAATCGTTTAGTTGTCCTTGTGTATAACAAGGGCTTAGCAAGGGTGAACCTAGGGTCGCGCTATAGTCAAGCTTGTGTGTTTCTTGTGCGAACGTATAGTCAACCGTTAAATAACCAATAACTACCGAATTTCTACGTTTCATCGGATTTTCATCGGGTCGGCATCGGGTTTTGATCGGTGTGGCCCGATGAAATCCCGATGAAAACTCGATGCCAATAGCATGAAAGGCAGAAGCTGGGGCGAAGTTGGGCAGACAAAAGTCCGAAGAAGCCTCCATCTTTATTAGGTTTTGAAAGTCGCTCGTGTAGCGCTTTTTTAGCAGGATCGAAATACCTTTAAAGTACGTTTTTCCTTGTCTAATTTTCTTGCGCAACAGATGTGTAAATAGTACTATATCTGTGCTTAAGTACTGCTTGACAGGTACTTGAAAGATATAGGTTATATAGGCCTTTAAAAAGGTTATTAATTTTAGGGTATTCATCATTTTTTTGTTAGTGGTTACTTCGATAACCGACCGAAAAACTCAGCGACCTTTCTGCTCAACTCTAGCTCTTTTCCGATGCGCTCTTTTGCTTCTGCAGACAGCTGTACTGTACTCAGGTCTATATGGTGATGATTGGCGATACAATAAGCAATCAATACGCGATACAAGGCAGTTGCAAATTCTTGTATTTCCTCATCTTTCAGAAGCCTATTTTTCTTCACGTCACCATCAACATAAGCAATTAATAGTTCCGAAGTATTAGCAGATACAGTCTCCAGCGCATAGTGATTCCAGAATGTCTCAATCTCCTTTATAGGGTCATAATCGAGGCAATGGACATCATAAATCATACGATCAAAAGCAAATTGTAGCGCTAAAATCCTGTTCATTTTTCAGTAGATAAATCATAACCGAAAGTACATAGCATGCCCCTTCCGATCGAAATCAGCTTTTTATTGGGAGCCTGATGTTACTCAGTTCACATTAGTAATAATTAATTCATTCTGGGAGCCAGAGCGCGTTTGATTGAGGGATCACAAAGGTGTATAATATTGGCGTTACGCGTTCCATGGCGAGAGAAGCCAAATCTTATTTGGCCAAACCAGCCGAGCTACTCGGGGGCAGTGATGATGTTTTTTGATCTTTGTTTTTTGTTCATAACTCGTTTATTGGTAACGAGTCTTGTCGGTAGGTTTCCTAATGATAAATGTGGGGCTACAAACCGTACCTGAAATAAAGTTCTCACGCCTTACACAACACGGATTTACAGTAGCGCCCACATCTATCTTACATGCAAATATAGCATAAAAGTATAGACGTGGGTATTTAAACTACTGCCTTGCGTTGTGGCGTGAGAAATTACAGGCGCAAGACTCTTGATTTAAACACCTAAACTATAGATGACTGATCTAATATCTTTCTAAAACAAAGATAATAAAATAGAATTTAAAAATCAAATTATTTAAGACATAAAGCATAAGGATATCTTATTACTTCCTTTATTTATGGCTACAAATATTTGGTTTTTATTTCCTATAGAGCTTTATTTGATTATACAGGTAAGACGTATAAGATTAGATTTAAATATCGTTGCAGAAGAGCTTTCAAACTTTTTAAAGAAAGGAGAGAAATATATTGGACATATTGAAAGTCGTGCACATAACTCAAAATACAATGATGAGATTTTGAGTGAAATTGCTATATACTTTTCTCAAATTGCAAAAATGAGGCAACAAGAACTTAAGGATTCAGGAGATAGCTCTATCATCAAAACAGATTACAGGATATATGACTTCTATCCCGCAGAAATTTTATCTAATGATAAAGTTCTCAAAGAAGTTCCTCCTATCCCACCTGGTGCGGGTCCAGCGCCTACCCTAAATGCGTTAATGGAAGACCAAACTTTTTTCAGAAAAGCAAAGACCCTAAATGAAATTGTGATTAAAGCCAATGAAGTCCAAAATCAAAATTGGGAAGCAAAAGACTTTACCCGTCCATTAGAACGCGCTGTAAAGGGCAACGGTAAAAGACTCAAAATAGTGCTTAAAGGAGACCTTAATACATACATCCTTGTCAGTAAACACAAAAAGGATTAGTATCTTTGTGGTCAAAGAAATGGCCAATTTTATGCAAGTTGATCTTAGATTTGAAATAACTAACATTACTACAATGCCACGAATAGAGGTCGAAAAAATGCTCAATGTATTTCTTTTGAGGAAGAAAAGAGGTTATAGTCAATTCGAGCTATCTTTTCTCATGGGCCAACGCGACTTTTATGTTCGTGACGCTGAAGATCCCACCCATACTTTAATTTACTCCGTGCCATTTAATAATATATTCCGTGAGATTTTCGATTGTAGCATTGAGCAAATAGTTCCAGATATAACTCAAATAGATTATACAATTCAAATATCTGTAGCAAGGAATGAATCGGCTCCAGTTGTTTATAAAGCTGAAAAATTCTTCAAAGATGGTCGAACAGAACTTTTAGGCGACTTATCTGCTGAACGAAAAGATGTATTACTTCAATCCCCAAGTATAATATCGGAACAATCTGTTAAAGATTGGGTATTTCATCAAATTTCCACAGGATACTTTAACGAAAATAAAAATGCGCTACAAATTCTCAAAGACTATGAGAAGGAACTTGGTAGCACAATACGTCCATTGTTTCTTGCGAATGCATTAAAGGCATGCAAAGGTACAAAAGGAACACCTAAACTGACAAGTAAGAAAGATGAGAACGGGCGGTTTGTTTACCAGAAAAGTAGTTAATAAAAATATCTCCTCAAAATATCGAACATCTAAAGTTACCATAGAAAATAAATCCCTAAACCGAAGTTCTTTAGAAAACTAGGGTTTATTAAGATGCATTGCTCTTTATCATTTTCAAATTTAGCATACGAAAGAGATCTGATAGGTTTTAGGGAAAATACAAAAAAAACCTAGAGTCTTAGTCTAGGCTTTTATATTCTAGTTTTTAATAGGTCTTGCTGGTAATATTCTTAATATACGAGATTTTTCCATTACACCACACTCTCCATTCGATCTAATATAGATTTCGACATCGTCTCCTCTTCCTTTGTCCATCAAAGGATAATTTGTCGGAACTGAAATTTTAAAAGTATATTTATCTACCTGGGTGGTAATTAGATGAGGTGAATCTACCGACCAATTTACGTTTGTATAATCCATACCAGGTTCTGGTTTAAAATAGAAGTAATTATCATTCCATCCTTGCTTGATTCCAACTGGCCCATCTATTGTACCTTTCATTTCAGAACTTACTTCAATAGGATAATTGAATACTTTTCCCTCATAAGTTGATCTAAGGATGACCGTTCCTACAGCATTTCCAATCCTAATGACTTTCCACTGATTATTCCCTAATGATGTCAATGTAGCAATACCAGCTGCGTTTTCAAGAGTTACTTTATAAGGATTTGTAATTGTGTAAACACTTTCTCCACATGTGGAATTTGATCCGCTAAAACTGGAAGCAGGAATTTCATCTGGATTAAGAGCAAAAGGCCTTGTGCTAGCGTAATACCACTCGGTCCATCCATTTGTAGTCTCAGGGTCAGGATAGCCTTCTTTATAATATCTCCACCTAGCTTGCACATCCACAACTGGATTACTAACTGTCACAGTATTTGCTGGAACTGTAAAATCTTTCTGAATCATTTGTGAAAATGTTCCTCCAGACGGCCAATCAGCATTAGTGAAAGGAGCCGTTACCAAAACAACCTCCTGATTATCTTTATAGTAGAATAACTTAGCTTCTCCTTTCACAGGTAAGCCAGACCAAGGGGCAATTGCTGGTTTGGACATCATGAAATAAAATCTCATAGCGGTAGGAGCATTATATTTTAAAAATATGACGTTTCCTTTAAAAGAAACGTTTGTAAGCCCAGCCGATTCTAACCTAATTCGTTGTCCAAATCCTAAATTACATAAGGAAATAAATAAAATTGCAATAAAAAATCTTCTTATTTCCATAATTTGCCAGCTTTAGCGGTTCTTAAATCAGTGGCAAACTTGTCCATATTCATGGAAAAATTGAGATAGTCTATGTTCAAGGTGTGAGTCTTTGAATTGTAGTGAATACTGTCTTTTGGTATATTCAGTATTTTCGAGGTAGTGGTGTAAACAAAGTCTTTTCCGAATTCTTCGCCATCAATTACAATAGTCTCTTCTTTAGGTTTTACGGCTTCTTCTTTCTTACACGCGCTAAAGCCTAGCCCTAGCAGTGCAATAAACATCAAATATCTTTTCATTTTTATATAAGTTTGCAAGCATACTAATTTTAAATACATTTTATATGCCTATTGGTTAATTCTACACAAAAGTGTGTACTGATAAACCGTACCGAATATTTTAATCGGAGCTTTTAGCTATTTAACTAGAATCATAAAAAATAAGAGCTACTTATTTTTTCAACCATTCGGTAGAGATGTTGTAATGTACATTATTTACTTTTTTTGGCCTTCCTAACAACAAAATGATAATTTTCAGAAAACTATCACTTTCGAGATCTATTATTCAAATATTCTCTTGAATAAAACAAACCTAGTCACCTTTATTAAACTAAACATGGATGAAACAGGATATTATAGAAAGCACAGTAAAATAATTGGGATTTCCTTGTGTTTTTTGATGAGCCAGAAAATATGTCGGGGCTCAACCCCAAATTTTTCCAATAAAATTAAGTATGGATATCCCTGCTATTTATAGCGAAAAAAAGCGGCAATTTCTTTCGAAATTGCCGCTCCCACAAGCATATAATCTAAGAGACTACTTAACGTCCCACCATACCGGTGTATAGATTACAACGTTACCTGGATAATTGCTATTTGTTGTTGCTTCACTAAGTGCGTAAGGCATGCGCAAAGGCATTCTGTCTTCACCTAAAGTTGAAGCTGCAGATTTAACAAAGAAGGTTGGATACCCCGTTCTTCGCCATTCAGTCCAAGCTTCGAAGCCTTGGAAACCACACATTGCATAATACTTTTGTGTGATAATAGCTTTTACTTTAGCCTCCACATCGCCAGTGAATTTAGCATCTGGCGCATCAGCAATATATTTGGCAGCATCTGCGGCGTTACCTGTTGCTTTAAAGCTCTCTGTAATACCAGCACTATATAAGCTCTGTGCATCTCCCGTTCCCCAACCTCTTACAACTGCCTCAGCCTGTAAGAACAAACTTTCGCTTGCAGAAAACAGTTTTACTGGTGCTACTGCAGATGTTTGACTCATGGCATTACCTCCAACCATTGGAGAAGGAGTAGATACTAATTTTTTTGAATTACTTGAATACGTCCCTTGAGCAATGTAAGCAATTGTATCCTGTATCTTTGGTTCGTTCGTTTCTGGATCTGTGTATTCAACTTTGTCATAGAAAGCAAATCTGCGAGGATCATTATTTTTGACAAAAGCTTGCACAACGGTTCCACTAGCTACAACATTTTGAGTTTTTCCTAAACCAACCATTTCATTGTAGAAAGGATTTTCATTACCCCCTGTTGTTGTATAAGTGATTGTCGCATCTTGATTCAAGAAAACAGCATTGCTCGCATAAAGTGCTTTAATACCTGCAGCAGCTTTGGTTGCGTTCACATTAGAAAGGCGTAAATAAGCTCTTAATTTTAAGGTATTAGCAAAAGCCTTCCATTTTTCAAGATCGCCATTGAAAATCATATCCTGACTTGCTACTGGAATGGCTTGTTTCACAGCTAGTAAAGATAGTCCTTTATCAATATAATTAAAAATTGAATCGTATACAACTTCCTGAGCTTCATATTTTGGACTCAAATTTCCATCAGCCTTTGATGCTTCAGAAAGCGGAATATCCCCGAAAGCATCGGTTGCAACCTGATATGCATAAGCTTTCAAAATGTGAGCGATACCTTTATAATTTTCGTTATCCGCCACTTTTGAATTGATAATCAATTCAGCGTTGTTTAAAGTTCCCCTGTAGATATTACCCCAAACTCTATCCATAGAAGTATTGGTGATTCTATACTGATCGATAACTCTATATTGAGAAGACGTTGGGTTTTGTGTCCAATACTGTCCCCAAATATTACCAAATACCTGAAAAGAATTTCCAACCACCTGACTGATTGAGGCTTCTACTGTCGGCAATAACAAACTAGGTGTTGCTGACTCCGGGTTATTTGGATTCTCATTGATATCCAAGAATTTATTACATCCAGTCAAGCCCATTGTCGCAACTAAAGCCACAACTAGGAATTTCTTGGTATTATTAAATTTTATAGTTTTCATACTTTATTCGCTTTTAAAATGAAACTTTAACATTAATGCCATAGTTACGCAGTGAAGGTTGTGCGGTAAAATCAAAACCTTGTGCATTACCAGCACCTGATGAATTCACCTCCGGATCAGCATATTTATTTTCGCTTGGCGTCCAGATAAACAGGTTATTTCCAAACAAACCAATAGAAGCAGCTCCAAAAGGCGTGTTTTTCAATTGATTTTTCGTGAATTTATAGCTCAGTGTCAAGTTACGAAGCTTGATGTAAGTTGCGTCCACTACATTCATTCCAGACTCCAGTGAACCATAGTAATTTTGCTTATCGTAGGTTACCGATGTATTTTCAATAGAGTTTCCGTTATCATCCAAGTAGACAGAATTTGGGAAAATCTGTGCAATTCGCTCACCACCGGTTTCAGCAGATGTTCCAACGAAAGCCATGATATCTTTTGTTCTTGAAAAGAATACACCGCCTTGTTTTGTATCAAATAAAGCACTCATTGACCAATTTTTGTAGGTCAGGTTAGTACCCAAGGATGCTTGGAAATCTGGATTATAGGTACCTAAATATTGTGGTTTTTCAGTAGCTAATGGCATACCGGATGCCTGATCTACAATCGTACGACCCTGAGCGTCCGTAGCATTTGTAACTCCATAAAACTCACCATATGGACGACCTACCGCTGCCACGATATTCATACCAGAGAAACCACCGACAGAAACCTGTTCTACACCGGGCATCAATTCGATAACTTTACTGTTATTTTTTGTGAATGTTCCAAACAATTCCCATGTCAAATTCTCTGTTTTCACCGGTGTTCCTCTCAATGTCAATTCAACACCATTATTTTGGACCTTACCAGCATTTACCAAGGCAAATCCGTAACCTGTTGAAACTGGAATTGGAATACTTAGGATTTGATTTTTCGAATTATTTTTGTAATAAGTGAAATCTGCGTAAAGACGATTATTTAAGAAACCTAATTCAGCACCTACTTCGAATGATGTTGTGATTTCAGGTTTCAAACCTGCATTTCCAATTGTATTACTTGACATCAACGCGGATACGTTTCCAAATGGAAAAGTTGTTGAACCAAAACCGCCAGCAATCGTACTTCTAGAGAACGTTGTAATTAATTGATATGGATCTGTATCTGAACCAACTTGCGCCCAGTTTGCACGTAATTTGGCATAATTGAACTTGCTCTTCAATTCAGGTTTAAACAATTCAGATAGAACAAATGATCCACTTACGCTTGGGTAAAAGAAAGAATTATTTTGTTTTGGCAAAGTGGATGACCAATCGTTACGTGCTGTAGCTTGTAAATAAGCTATATTTTTATACGAAACATTCAAATCTCCATAAACACCTACTAAACGACGATTGCTCCAAGTATCTTCGATTAGATCCAATGGACCATTCGAGTTAGCTAAATTATACCAACCTGGTACTACAAGTCCTCCACTTGAATTGGTAGCAGTGCTATTATTCGAAGTTTTGCGTTGACGAATATTATTACCAATCATAAATGATGCATCCCAGTCCTCATTAAATTTATGAGTAGCGGTTGCCATGAAATCATGTACAATTTCATTCACATTAAATTGATCGATTCTATAACTTCCTGGATCCGTTTGAACGTTTCCTTTCACATAATTACCTGTAGAGTTATCAGCAGGCAGGTAGCTATATTTTGGAGACTGCGCTCTTCTACGATCGGTATAATTGTCTAAACCTACACGTTCTTGAAATGTTAACCATTCGGTCGGCTTATAATTCACATTGAAGTTCCCCATAATGCGGTTCACATCATTGTAATTATTATAATTCGCTAATACCCAATAAGGGTTCATGGTATAAGCACCGTAATAACCGTATACATCATCATGCAAAACACCGTTTGCATCCGTATATCCATACGCATTATACGGATTTGAAAGATCTTTCAATCCTTTAACATCAATATCGCGCGGGGTCTGCAATAGGTTGTTATAAACAGAACCGCCACCTTGGCCACCACCGACATTGTTACTGTTAATACGGCTATAATTTACAGAAACACCGGCACTGAATTTATCAGAGAATTCCGTGGTTCCATTAAATCTGACACCATATTTATTGTAGTTATCTTTCTTCCCAGGATAAACACCATTTGAATTCAAGGCATTTAATCCCAGATAGAATGTAGACTTTTCTGAACCGCCTGAAAAACTAAGGTTATTGTCAGAAGCAATACCCAGATCAAAGAAATCGCGTACATTATCTTTTACTGCAGAATAAGCTTTCTTCTGGCGAACGCCATCTATCGCCTGTCCCCATTCTTGAACATTGCCTGTAAAAGGAGCTCCCCACGAACCATTTTCCCTCGGATCATTCACATAATCAATAAAAGCTCCTGTCTTTTCATCAAATGCAGCATAGCCTTGTCCGTATTCATTTTGAAATTCAGGTAACTTCAAAATAGAAGACAATGTATTGGTGGAGCTAAATGTAATGGCACTTTTCGCACCTTTTTTTCCACTTTTCGTTGTAATGATCAACGCACCATTCGAAGCTCTTGAACCATACAATGCCGCCGCCGCAGGGCCTTTTAATACGGTCACGGATTCGATATCATCCGGATTGATATCATTACCACGGTTACCAAAATCCACACTTGAAAGATCACTTGATCCACCAACTTTACTTGTATTATCAATCGGCGTACCATCAACAACAATCAGTGCTTGGTTATTTCCAGCAATAGAAGAACCACCACGTAATACAACACGAGATGAACTACCTGGAGAATTTGATGTAGAGGTAATGTTTACCCCTGCAACTTTACCAGCTAAAGAATTGATCGCACTCGAATTACGGCCTTCTGTCAATTCGTCGCTCTTAATTGTTGGCGCAGAATAACCTAACGAACGTTTCTCCCTCTTAATTGCATTTGCTGTAACAACAACTTCTTCCAAAGCATTGTCATGATTTACTAAAGAGACATTGAATACCGTACTGTTGTTATTAACAATAATAGTTTTATCATCAAAACCAACGGAACGGAATACGACAACCTTACCTGCCGGTACATTCAATGAATAATTACCATCAGTATCAGTCTGCGTTGCCTGATTAGTTCCTTGTACAACTACTGTCACCCCTGGTATTGCTTTACCGTCAGCAGATGTAACACGACCACTAATCTTCTTTTCTTGAGCGAATGCAACCGAAGTCAGAATCATACCGCCAACAAGAAAACTTAGTAATGTTTGTTTCATGTTTTAGTTAGTTAATTTTATTATTTTTTCTAATCCTATATATTGATATAAATTATATCCGTTATCATAACCGTCTAAACATAAATTGCCTAGACAATAAACAGCAAAAACATAACATGCTATTGCAGTTTATTCAGTAACAGTTGAAAATATTTTTGGAAAAGCGGGCCCCAGGTAGATGCAGGGTCAGTCCTTAGATAAATATCCAGCTGTAAAATTTGCTCTTTTCAGCATTTACAGTAAATAATAGTTAGTGCGATTTTTATTAGCGGCGTCAAATATAGAAAGCCAAAGTTGCTTTTACAAGTTTTTTAACATAATCTCCAGAAAACAGGAAATACCGCAATAATAAGTTCACAATTTTACAAATTGTTACAAAAGAATCATTTTAGAATAAAAATTCTTCAAACAATTTTCAAACAGAATTTTATACGGAATGAACCATAATTAACAAAACATTAACAATGTTATAAGAAAACGTTAACATGTTAATCTCCTATTTTTCTGTATTAAAATCGCATGTAATTTATAATAATTCTAAACATTTTAAAATCGAGTTATAACAAAAAAAGACGCTCTACCTTCTCAGGCTGAGCGTCTTTCATATTGAGATTAAATAAGTCTAAAGACGACTTATTTATTGATATTTAATCGATATACTCAAATTTGGTGTACGGCACCAAAACTGCAGGAATTCTAATTCCTTTTTCCGTTTGATTATTCTCCAGTATCGCTGCGACAATACGTGGTAAAGCCAATGCCGAACCGTTCAAGGTATGTGCCAGTTGCATCTTGCCATCAGCATTTTTAAAACGGACTTTCAAACGATTCGCTTGATAAGTTTCAAAATTGGAAACGGAAGATACCTCTAACCAACGTTTCTGAGCAGAACTATACACTTCCATGTCATAGGTCAATGCAGAAGTAAAACTCATATCTCCACCGCAAAGGCGCAATACACGATAAGGAAGCTCTAATTTCTGCAAAAGACGCTGTACGTATAAACTCATTTCTTCCAGCACTTCATAAGACTTTTCAGGATGTACAAGCTGTACCGTCTCCACTTTGTCAAATTGGTGCAACCTGTTTAATCCACGTACATGTGCACCATAAGAACCTGCTTCACGACGGAAACATGGTGTATAAGCACAATGTTTAATTGGAAACTGTGCTTCTTTCACAATCTCGTCTCTATAAATGTTGGTGACCGGAACTTCAGCTGTAGGGATCAAATACAGATTGTCGTTACCCACATAGTACATCTGTCCTTCTTTATCCGGTAATTGTCCCGTAGCAAATGCAGAATCTTCATTGACCAAAATGGGCACCTGTACTTCCTCATAACCTTCTTCTGCGGCCTGATCTAAAAAGAAATTGATCAATGCCCGTTGCAATTTAGCACCTTTACCTTTATAGATAGGAAAACCTGCACCGGCAACTTTTACGCCAAGCTCTAAATCAACAATATCATATTTGTTCAACAATTCCCAATGCGGCAATGCCTCCTCCGACAAAGCCGGGATTTCGCCATGGCTCAAAACAACTTCGTTGTCCTCAGCACTTACTCCTGCTGGAACCGATTGATGCGGTAAATTAGGTAATTGTACGATCTTCTCATTCAATTGTGCCTCAATTGTACCCAATTGATCCAAAAGTTGCTTCACTTGCTCTTTATATCCCGAGGATTTGGATTTAACGGTTTCAGCTTCTTCTTTTTTACCTTGGCGCATCAGATCTCCAATCTGTTTTGCTGCCGCATTAGCCTCTGCCGAAAGTGCGTCCGATTCCGATTGGATCTTACGGCGATCTTCATCTAAACTGATGATATCGTCGACCAATCCAATTTCCTTGAAATGCTTGACAGCCAATCTTTCGATTACCGTATCCCTGTTCTCACGGATATAATTCAATTGCAACATAATAATGTGTTATTTAAAATAGTGAACAAACTTAGATAAATTTGCCTTTATTTACAAGCAATTTTATTCCTAAACCACCATCCAAAAGGCTTTTTGACTACTTTACGGCGCTCTATTTTCATTACACCGCACCGGCTAACATCCATCAGCCCATGGAAGACCAATCTTCCATGGAACCGATATTTACACCCCATAATTCATAGAAAGAGCGTATCCATTAGACGCCTAATCGATACGCTCTATAATTCGATCTATATTCAAAGCCCTGTGCTGAGATTCAACCTGATGAACTCATGTGATGCGCATTTGCTAAGCAATGCTTACCTCATCGCATAAATACACATCCTGAATGGCATGTAATAATGCGACACCTTCATTCATTGGCTTTTGGAAAGCCTTACGACCAGATATCAACCCTGTGCCACCTGCACGCTTGTTGATAACCGCAGTTTTTACAGCTTCCTGGATATCATTCTGTCCCGAAGCTCCGCCAGAATTGATCAAGCCAGCCCGACCGGCAAAGCAATTAAGCACTTGATAGCGGCATAAATCAATAGGATGATCGGAAGAAAGTTGCGTATACATACGTTCATCCAACTTTCCATAACTACTTTTACCCATATTCAATGCTTTAAAGCCACCGTTTAATTCGGGTAGTTTTTGCTTAATAATATCCGCTTTGATCGTTACGCCCAAATGATTGGCCTGTCCGGTAAGATCCGCTGCTAAATGATAATCTTTATCACCTACTTTAAAGGCCGAGTTGCGCAGATAACACCATAATACCGTCGCCATCCCCAAAGAATGTGCTTCTTCAAATGCTTTTGCCACTTCGATAATCTGACGGTCTGATTCCTCAGATCCAAAATAGATGGTCGCCCCTACCGCAACTGCCCCCATATTCCAGGCTTCGCGAATTGTTCCGTACAAGATTTGGTCGGCTCGATTGGGATAGGTCAATAGTTCATTATGATTGATTTTAACCAGAAACGGAATCTTGTGTGCATACTTTCGGGCAACGGCTCCTAAAACACCAAAGGTAGATGCCACGGCATTGCAGTTTCCTTCCAAAGCTAGCTTGACAATATTTTCCGGATCAAAATACTGAGGATTTGGCGCAAAAGAAGCTCCTGCACTGTGTTCGATTCCCTGATCTACGGGCAATATCGAAAGATACCCGGTATTGGCTAACCGACCCGTTCCAAAAAGCTGTCCCAAACTCCGCAAGACCTGCGGGCTACGATCACTCGAAGTATAGACCTGATCGATAAAACTTGCCGCCGGTAGGTGAAGCATTGATTTGGAAACCGCGGGTCGATCGAATTCTAACAAATAACTCGCTTCAGCACCTAAGTGTGCTTGAATTTTTTCAATGTATTGCATAATTTATTTAAAATAAAGTGATGGAGTTTACCATAATCTTTAAAATAAAACTCCAAAAAGCACAGAATGTTTTAGCGCATATTATATAGTAAAAAAAACTTAACTTTGACCATGTTATATTTAGTTCCAACACCTATTGGCAATCTGGAGGACATGACGTTCCGTGCGATCAATGTCCTGAAAGAAGTGGACCTCATCTTAGCAGAGGATACAAGGACCAGCGCTCCGCTTTTGAAGCATTTTGGAATCGACAAAAAAGTATTTGCGCATCATCAGCACAATGAACATAAAGCGGTATCTGAAATCATTAAATTCTTGAAAGAAGGGCAAAACATTGCATTGATTTCAGACGCAGGGACACCGGCGATCTCAGATCCGGGATTTTTGCTTGTGCGTGAAGCCATCAAAGAAGGGCTTGAAGTGCAGTGCTTACCAGGCGCAACAGCTTTTGTTCCAGCGCTTGTCAATTCGGGCCTTCCCAACGACCGTTTTTGCTTTGAAGGCTTTCTACCCGTAAAAAAGGGAAGACAAACACGCTTAAAAGCGTTGGCAGAAGAAAAAAGAACAATGATCTTCTACGAGTCACCACATCGTATTCTCAAAACCATCGAAGAATTTATCACCGTTTTTGGACCAGAAAGACAGGCGTCGATATCACGTGAGTTGAGCAAACTCTATGAAGAAAATGTTCGGGGAACATTAACTGATTTAAAATTACACTTTGAAAACAATCCGATTAAAGGAGAATTTGTATTTTGTGTAGCAGGATTGGAATAAATTTTGACAATCTTTAGGTATTAAAAAGTATTTGACATGAACATGGAACAATTTGCACAGGATGGGCAGGACATAAAAATCATTGAAAAATTGGTGACTAAAGTCCAAGATATGCTTACTCCAGGAGAAAAAATAGATTATATCGCAGTTCAAAAGAAACCTGCTGTGACCATTTTACCGGATAGTATCACGATTAGTAATAAACGCATTTTTATGTGCGAATTTACCAAACTGGGCTTGGCCACTGATTTTGAAATCTTCGGCTGGCAAGACATCAAGGATATTGCTTTTAAGGAAGAAATATTTGGTTCAAAAGTGACTGTTATCCCTTTTACAGGAGAAAATCTGAGCATAGATTATATCCCGAAAGTTCAGGCGAGAAAGCTTTATCAATATATTAAAGCTGCACTTGAAAATTATAAAAAAGCCGAACTGGCCGCCGAAAAAGAAAAAATAGTCATTGCTCCAACAGTTGCAAAGGAAGTGATCATCGAGCGACAAGAAAATAATGCAGCGGTTCAGCCAGCAGTTACAGCGCCTGCTCCATCGGCACCACAGTCCTATGTATCTGGCCAGCCAACTCCAGCGGCGCCAATTCAGGCACAGCAACCGACCGGATCAACCCCTGCTGTTCCTCCGGTTTCGGCAGCCCCTATCGTCCCTCCCGCTCCCGCCAAAGAAGAGGAAGATGATGAAATTACCTTAAAGCTCAAAAAATTAAAAACACTCTTCGACAAACAATTGATTACCCAAGAGGAATACGAGAGTAAAAAGAGAGAAGTTTTATCCAGTTTATAATCATAAATGGAAGAAAATATATTGTGAAAAACAACTATTTACTGGCACTTTTAAGTGCCTTTTTATTGTGGTTGGGCTGGCCTCCAATCCCCTATTCCAGTCCATTGTTATTTATTGGGTTTGTTCCACTACTCATTGCAGTGGAAAATATTATCCGGAGTGAAACATTCAAAAAGAAAGGCCTCAACATATTTCTTACTGCAGGACTCACCGCAGTTATCTGGAATACGGCCTCCATTTACTGGGTATACAACTCCATTTCGGCAGTTATGCCGCCTTTTGCCGCTGTTATCATCAGCCTGATCCCTTTTTGCCTTGGCGCCGCTTTAATGGCGTTAGCTTTCAGGCTTTATGGGCAATTACGACGTAAAACGAACATTCTGTTATCCCTTTTCGGATTAATGGGATTCTGGATAAGCTATGAATTTCTACACGAATCCTGGGATTTAGCCTTCCCCTGGATGACTTTGGGCAATGGTTTCGCCAATTTCCATCAATTGATCCAATGGTATGACATCACAGGGGTTTATGGCGGAACAATATGGATCTGGCTGGTCAATATCTTAGTATTTACACTTTACCTCAATCGAAAAGGACTTTATCCGATCAAACATAAGATTGTCCCGATTGCTTCTTTGGCTGCAGTCTTATTAATTCCAAGTACCTACTCGCTGATACGTTACTTCAACTACGAAGAACATCAGAATCCGGCACAGATTGTCGTCGTACAGCCTAATATTGACCCTTATATTAAATTCAATTTAAGTCCTGAAGAACAATTAAATACCTTATTCTCTTTATCAAATTCGGTCGCCAAACCCAATACAGAGTTTTTTATCTGGCCTGAAACTGCGCTTTCACAGAACGGCGATTTTGATGAGGAAAACTTTAGGGAAACTTATTCTTACCAGCGCATTTTAAAATTTTTAGATCAATATAAAAATGGCAATGTACTTTCAGGTATTGAAAGTTATCAGCTTTACAACTATGCAAAAACACCTACTGCGCGTGAAATAGCTCCTAATGTATATCAGGATAATTTCAATGCCGCAACATTGATCGATTATTCCTCCAAACTTCAGTTTTACCATAAGTCCAAACTCGTTCCGGGCGTAGAGCAAATGCCTTTTGGAGCAGCGATGAACTTCCTGAAACCTCTATTTAAAGCATTCGGTGGTACGACGGGTGGCTACGGAAAACAGGCTGAACCTTCCGTATTCTATGCCCAGAGCGGTATTGGTGCCGCACCCGTTATCTGTTATGAATCCATCTGGGGCAATTATGTTTCCAAATACGTCAAAAAAGGCGCTCAGTTTATTGCCATTATCACTAATGATGGCTGGTGGGGCAATACTTCGGGTAAAGACCAGCATTTACAGTATGCCAAACTGCGTGCGATTGAAAACAGGCGCTGGGTTGCCCGATCGGCAAATACAGGGATTTCAGGCTTTATCAATCAACGTGGTGATATTGTACAACAGACTAAATGGTGGCAGCCTGCGGCCCTAAATCAGGAAATTAATTTAAATGAAGAAATTACGTTCTACACGCAAGCAGGTGATATCGCTGCCTATTTGGGTTTGGTGCTCGCACTAGGAGGAATTGTGATACTCATCGTGGTCAGACCAAAAAAGAACTTGTCAAAATAGAAAAGTAGTGCCAAACTGAAGTAATAGATTGGCGCTATTTTTTTCATCAGAACGGAAAAATACTCATCTTATTCCTTTCCAGGCAAAAGAGCCTAATTCTGATGAGACCCGCTACGCCAGCACTGTCAGCTACAATTAGGAAAATAAAATGATAAAAATAAGTCATTTAATACCTCTAATTTACTTGAGAGATTTGTAATTTTGCGGCATGCAAGTATATTTTGATAATGCAGCGACTACAGCCTTAGATCCTGAAGTAATAAAAGTAATGGTCGATGTGATGAACAATAACTTTGGAAATCCATCTTCTATCCATAGTCACGGACGACAAGTAAAAACAATTGTAGAAAAAGCACGTAAAACGATCGCCAATCTGCTTCATGTATCTCCAGCCGAGATCTTCTTCACATCGGGTGGAACCGAGGCGGACAATATGGCCATCGTTAGGTCAATCGCCGACTTTGGAATAACCCATGCCATCACCTCACCTATTGAGCACCATGCGGTATTGCATACGTTAGAGGAGTTGGAGAAAGCTGGTAAGGTACACCTTGATTTATTGGAAGTTGACCAGAAAGGTAATTTAAATCTCAACCAGCTGGAAGAACTTTTAAGTACCAATCCGCGTACTTTTGTTTCCATTATGCATGCCAATAATGAGATCGGAAATCTCAACGATATTCAACGCATCGCCGAGTTATGCCAAAACTATAATGCGATATTCCATTCGGATACTGTACAGACCATGGGTCATTACCCACATGATCTTGGCAGTCTGAAAATAGATTTTATAACCGGAGCTGCACATAAATTCCATGGTCCGAAAGGAGTTGGTTTTCTTTATATTAATGCCAACAACAAAATTAAACCATTGATCTACGGTGGAGCACAAGAACGTAACATGCGTGGCGGAACAGAAAATGTCTATGGAATAGCGGGTCTTGCCAAAGCTTTGGAACTTGCCTATGAGCACATGGAAGAACACCGCGCTTATATTCAAGGACTCAAATCTTATATGATCGACGAGTTGCAAAAAGCAATCCCCGAAATTGATTTTAATGGTGTTATTGAACCAGAAAAATCACTGTATACCGTACTGAATGTTTCTTTCCCATGTAGTGACCTTGCTGACATGCTTTTATTCAACCTGGATATTGCAGGAATCTCTTGTTCTGGTGGCAGTGCCTGCAGCTCAGGAACAGACATCGGATCGCATGTATTGGGTGCAATCAAATCAAGCTCGGAGCGTCCTTCGGTTCGTTTTTCATTCTGCAAGCATAATACAAAGGAAGAAGTCGATTTTGTGGTAGCAACCTTGAAAGAACTTTGTACAAAGAACAAATAGCATTTATAGGTAAAGCGTCGAGCATGCCCCGCAAGTGAAAAATAAATTATCAGGCTTGCAGCAAGAAAGAACTTATTCAATAGCCGAAAAACAGCTATACATCCAAAAACATAAAAAGCCGAAAGTATATTTTCGGCTTTTTATGTTTTAATAAATCCCTTAGGCTACATATCAATTTTTTGTCAAAACATAATATTTGGAAATATCGCCCGTTATGTCATTTCCATAGAGATCCAGTTGACTGAGTATCCGATTTCCTAATTTGAACTTATAATCGACGCCGTCCAATGTAATGATGTTGCCATCCAATTTCCATTTCCCTTCACGCATAAACACATCATCACTTTTATTAAGGTATTTAGATGAATATTGGTAGGTGTTGTCTGCGTGCAATGAAATAAGCGTTTCTATACCATCACAATCCGCACAAGGCATGACACCTCTATATTCACCAATCACTACTTCCGCCTTATCCCTACCTTTTAGGTCTTGTAAATTATCTTTATAGACCGCAACACTTTGTTTGGGATTATCACATCCCACCATTCCAATTGTCAATAACAAACCCACAATCCAAATATACCTTTTCATCTCATTCCAAATTCAAAAAAATCAGCATCTAACAGTTACACCAATAAATTCATAACAAATTAAATACCAAAAATTTAGAAAAGATTAAAAATCTTCTTCATCATCGTCTGTCAAGAATGACAATGCACCTTGTAACTCGCCCAAAGCATGGAAATTACGCGTCTTGCGCGCGATCTCAATCCCGGATCTATAGGTATTAATCGCGGACTCCTGTCTATTCAATTTTTCGTACAATTTACCCAAATGATAATACGTTCCTACATAATCTGGATTTGTATGTACTAAATTCTCAAATCTTCCCATGGCCTCTTGTTCATCTTCCTGCTTGAGATATTCAGCTGCAATCGCATATTTTAAAAATGGATCTTCAGGGCTCTCTTTCAAAAATTCATTCAGTTGATCCAATCGTGTCGACATATCTTTTTTATTTCAAACTTAGACAAATTGCATATTATATGCAATTTAATTGTATATCCACTAAAACAATTCCCCGTCTCTCCATATCACACGAAAGGTTTTTATAAACAGGAACCCCGAATGAGCTGTGATGCTTTATGAAATTACTATGCTAGCATATAAAATGACAATTTACTGACGCAATAAATCTATTGTCAAGAACCGGCTATTTAAAATAAAAAATTACAAAAAAGACAATAAAACACCTCAATATTATATCACATCAAAAAAAATAAAAGAAAAAAACTAGTAAAATTACAAATTCATCAAAATCTCAAGAAAACTTTTTAACAGCATTTAAAACGCCTTAGCACTTTTTAATTGAAAGAAAATATGGTAAGTTTGAGTAAAACCAATCGTATATGAAAATATTAGTTTGTATAAGTAATGTCCCTGACACTACATCCAAAATCACTTTTACAAATGACAACACTGCATTTAATACAGCTAGTGTACAATTCATTATAAACCCTTATGATGAAATTGCTTTATCCAAAGCAGTTGAGTTGGCTGAAGGTGGAAAAGGAACCGTAACTGTCATCAATGTGGGCGATGCATCTACAGATGCAACCATTCGAAAAGCATTGGCAATTGGCGCAGACAATGCTGTACGGATTAACGCCGTTCCGCGCGATGCTTGGTTTGTTGCGAATCAGATAGCACAATATGCCAAAGACAATGCATTTGATTTGATCTTAACCGGCCGGGAATCCATCGACTATAACGGTGCTCAAGTGGGAGCAATCGTAGGAGAACTGCTGCATATCCCTTCTGTTTCCATTGCCAAAAAAGTTGACATTGCGGGCGACGCAGTCACAGTTGAGCGCGAGATTGAAGGTGGAAAAGAAGTATTGACAGCAAAGCTGCCAATCGTCATTGGCACTGCAGAAGGTGTTGCCGAGCCAAAAATACCTAATATGCGTGGTATTATGAGTGCGCGGACCAAACCATTGGATGTGCTGGAACCTTCCGCAATAGACGTTCTTGAACACATTGTCAGCTATGAGACGCCCGCTCCACGGGGTACAGTCAAACTTGTTGACGCTGCCGAGGTAGAAAAATTAGTTTCTCTTCTTCACGACGAAGCTAAAGTTATTTAATCTTTAAACGCTAAAACACCATGTCTATACTCGTATATGTAGAAAATACCGATGGAAAATTCAAAAAATCTGCTTTTGAAGTTGTTTCTTATGCAAAATCCATCGCCGATAACATACAGACTGATCTTGTGGCTATTTCAATCGGAAATGTCGCTGAAGACGAACTTGCTGGTTTAGGCAAGTACGGTGCTTCCAAAGTATTAAATGTCAATAATGAACAACTTGCTTCTTTTGTAAACCAAGCGTATGCAAGCATCATTGCTGAAGCCGTAAAAAGTACCGGTTCAAAAATACTTGTGCTGTCCAACTCATTCTCAGGTAAGGGACTCGCTCCACGTATTGCAGCCAAATTGGAGGCTGGTCTGGCCGATGGCGCACTCGAATTGCCGACCATTAATGGCGACAAACTGACTGTCAAAAAAACGGCATTTTCCAATAAGGCTTTCGCTACGCTCGAACTAACCTCGGATATAAAAGTCATCGCACTTAGTCCAAATGCTTATGAAACAAAAGAGACCGGTGGTAGCGCAAATGTCGAAACTTTTGCCCCGAATATTGACCAAACAGATTTTACAACTATGGTCAAAGAGATTGTTCGTGCAACAGACAAAATATCCCTACCGGAAGCTGAAATCGTCGTCTCTGCCGGCCGTGGTCTAAAAGGACCTGAAAACTGGGGGATAATTGAAGAACTCGCCGATGTGCTTGGCGCGGCTACAGCCTGTTCAAAACCCGTATCCGATGCTGGCTGGCGCCCGCATTCGGAGCACGTAGGCCAGACAGGTATTGTAGTGAGTCCCAATCTCTATATCGCAATCGGTATCTCCGGAGCAATCCAGCATTTGGCTGGAGTAAGCTCATCCAAAACAATTGTTGTCATCAATAAAGATCCAGAAGCGCCCTTTTTCAAGGTGGCCGACTATGGAATTGTAGGCGATGCCTTCGACGTCGTTCCGAAATTAACGCAGGCATTGAAGGCTTACAAAGGTATTTAAAGCTTTCATCCAATATATTCTCCCCATTTATCCAAAATGAATGGGGAGTTTTTAGTTGTTATAATTGCATATAAAAGCAAATTTATCTAAGTTTGTAGACCGCTTTGGAATTAAAATGAAGAAAATCAGATTAGATATCGTTGGTTTATCCTATAGTCAAACGCAATCTGGGGCTTATGCTCTTGTATTGGGAGAAGTGGAGGGCAACAGAAGATTGCCCATCATTATCGGCAGCCATGAGGCTCAAGCTATTGCTATTCGGATAGAGAAAATGATTCCTAGTCGTCCGCTGACACACGACCTATTTCAATCTTTTGCAGATTCTTTTGGTATTAAACTCATTGAAGTACTGATCTATAATTTGATTGAAGGGATATTTTATGCTAAAATTATCTGTTCCGACGGCAACAAGATTGTCGAGATTGATGCCCGCACATCCGATGCCGTTGCACTGGCTGTACGGTTTGAAGCTCCGATCTATGCCTACGAATTTATTATGTCCTCTGCTGGAATTATCATTGAGGGACATGAGTTTGCATTTTTGGAAAACCTAGACAAATCCAACAAAGTTCAGGATCCAAGTGTTGTTGAGATCGAAGAAAAAACACCTTCAAAATCCCCACAAAATCCTTTCTCCACGTTGACAGATGAGCAACTGGAGCAAGCACTTAATCAGGCATTGACCGAAGAAAACTACGAGCAGGCTGCATTGATTAGGGATGAGATTTCCAAAAGAAAATAACTCCTTTCATTAAAGCGAAACAAAAATTTTAAATAACATCGATTTATGTCTATTAAATTAAGATTGACCATTATGAGCTTCTTTCAGTTTTTTGTCTGGGGAGCATGGTTGATTACAATAGCAAACTATTGGTTTGGCACAAAACAATGGGATGGTACACAATTTGGAGCTATTTTTGCAACCATGGGGATCGCTTCTTTATTTATGCCTACCTTGATGGGAATTATCGCCGATCGTTGGATAAATGCCGAAAGATTATATTTTATTCTTCACTTATGTTATGCGGGTGTTTTATTCTATTTACCGCAGGTAAATGATCCAAACACTTTTTTTTATGCAATGCTAGCGGCGATGTGTTTTTATATGCCCACTTTGGCCCTATCCAACTCCATTGCATATACGGCATTGAATGAAAATAACTACGATTTGGTCAAGGCATTCCCCCCTATCCGGGTATTCGGAACGATAGGCTTTATCGTCGCCATGTGGATCACCAATTTAACCGGCAACAAGGCTACAGCTTATCAATTTTATATCGCCGGAACCGCAGCGCTGGCTTTAAGTCTCTATGCTTTTACGCTACCTAAATGTCCACCAAAAAAGTTACAACAGGAAGATGCCTCCTGGACACAACTATTAGGCTTAGAGGCATTTAAACTTTTCGGAAATTATAAAATGGCTTTATTTTTTATTTTTTCCATGTTCTTGGGGGCCGCACTCCAACTGACCAATGCCTACGGTGATGTATTTTTGGATGAATTTAAATTCTATCCTAAATTTGCAGAATCTTTCGTTGTGAAATATTCGACCATCATTATGTCGATTTCCCAGATATCCGAGACACTATTTATTTTGGCTATTCCATTTTTTCTCAAAAGATTCGGTATAAAAAAGGTCATGCTGATTTCTATGTTAGCCTGGGTATTACGTTTTGGATTATTCTCATTTGGTGACCCTGCAGGCGGACTTTGGATGATTGTATTATCCTGTATCGTCTATGGTATGGCATTTGACTTCTTTAATATCTCGGGTTCTTTATTTGTTGAAACCTCCACAACATCACGCATACGCAGCTCGGCACAAGGCTTATTTATGATGATGACAAACGGTTTCGGTGCCGTTGTAGGCAGTTTTGCATCGGGTTGGATCATTGACCATTACTTTACCAAAAGTTTTCAAAACAGCAAGGATCTCGCACAATACCTGGATACAACAATCGATAATACCCATTTTCTACATTTCCTGCAGGAAAAGAGTATTTCCATATTACCTGACGGCATGTTAAGCGGTAACCTCATGCTAAAAGACTGGCATGACATCTGGCTTGCATTTGCCATCTACACCTTGGTTATAGCAATCTTCTTTGCTGTATTCTTTAGACATAAACACGAGCGTGAACCGCTAAACTCAAAATAACCGAAAGCCGCTAATTGCGGCTTTTTGTATATTTGTAACATGCAAAGCACAGCAACGGAATTATTCAAAGATTCCCAATCCTACATCTACAACTGGACATTTCAATGGATTAAACAACTTGGTCTTGATAATCAGGGGAGCCACTTTGTGAACTCGATCCTTTTACTCTTACTGGTTGTCTTGTTTTTGATCATCATTGACTATTTCACCAAAAGAACATTACTCCTGTTAACAATCAAAGCCATCAGACGTAGTACAAACCGCTTTGATGATCTGTTGATCCGTAATAAAACACTGAAACTTGTTGCTCATTTTGTTCCGATATTAGTGGCACAATATATCATGCCCATTATCTTCATGGGTTTTCCAACCTGGAAAGAAAACAGCAATAAAATACTTGACATAGCCACGACTGTCGTCAGTTTATTGATTATTCATTCGCTCCTGAAAAGTTTGCGGGATATGCTGCGCATGAAGAAATCTTTTGCAGACAAACCTCTGGAGAGTTATTTACAGGTCTGTCAGATTATCTTATTATTTATCGGCGGAACGATCTGCTTTTCAATATTGACAGGAAAATCTCCCTGGTCTTTCTTATTATCCTTGGGTGCCGCATCCGCAATTCTGATGTTGGTATTCAAAGACACTATACTAGGATTTGTTGCCAGTATACAAGTTTCGGCCAATGACTCCATCCGTGTCGGAGATTGGATAGAAATGCCTAAATATGGCGCCGATGGAACTGTCAAAGAGATTAACCTCAATAATGTGAAAGTACAGAACTTTGATAAGACCATTACGACGATACCGACGCATACGCTATTGTCGGATTCTTTCAAAAATTACAGGGGCATGCAGCAATCGGGCGGGCGGCGCTTAAAGCGGGCCATAAACATCAAAATTTCCACGATCCGTTTTTTGGAAAATGAAGAAATTGAAAGGCTCAAAAATATACAGATTCTGCGGCCTTATATCGAGGAGCGTGCCAAGACAATTGACCAATTCAACACGGAACAGCAGATAGATCAATCAAGTCCCATAAACGGCCGCAAAATGACCAATTTAGGGATGTTCAGAGCTTATACACTCACCTATCTACGTCAAAATCCCAATATTCACAAGACCATGCCCTTGATGGTGCGTCAGCTTGCTTCAACCGAACACGGTGTTCCAGTCGAACTTTATTTCTTTGTAAACGATATCCGCTGGGAATATTACGAAGGAATTGTTTCGGATGTATTCGACCACCTATTTGCCGCCACAAAATACTTCGACCTGGAGATCTTTGAAAATCCGGCATCGGATGATTTTCGGCGTGCTATCCGGCATAAAAGCCTTCATGACTTCGCAGACCAACAGCGGTAAAACCGAACTGAAAGTTCTTTCCCGCCAACAACATCAGTCACTTTCAGAAAAAAAAGCAGCTACCGCACTAACATTCATATACCAGGTTAACAGCTTAACAAAGTTTGTAGCTGCAAACCGGATAAAGTGTAAAAATGGATCGTAGTAGAAGGACTTAAATTTTGGCAGCATAATTTAAAGTCAAAGGTCTAAAAACAGTGAAAGGTAATCTGGGGAGATTACCTTCACTTTAAAAACAAACTAAATTTTCAGACGTGTTTCACAACAGATCTACACATTAACCCTAACTCTTTATGAATCAAAAATTACTCTACACAAATATAGGATCGTTATGTTAAGTGCATCTTAAGCTATCTTTAAACTTAAAACAACTCTACAAATGGTTATTTATCTCACCTCAATAGTCTTTGTTGCCAGGTGTACTCTATTGAAAAGATCAATCGCCTGAACCTCAATCTGATATTTACCAGCTTTAAGTTTGGGCAAATTAGCTGTCCACAGATGACTGGATTTTTCGGGGTTCGAAGGTCTACGCGTATTCTTTAATTCAGTTGCTGTATCGTATTTAGCAAGAGAATTTAGGAATGCCGGATCGTTTTCATTGACAAAATCCATTTCCTTCCATTCGCCCTGATTGATTCTATACGTTACCTTGTCACCTTCCTTTCCAATGAAAAAATTAGCGTATATCGGATATCTCTTTGTGTATTTTTCTGGAACGACCGATGCGCCATATAAATCGATCTGATACGTTGCTGGCTTACCGACAACCTTATAATCAAAACTGTATTGGTTGCCCTCGATTTTTAAGATGGCATACCCTTTTGGTGTACCGTCCCGCATTGTAGAAACAGGAATTCCCTTTTCATTCAACTCGCCTGAATACCAGTCGCCAGAGGTCGTACCCACATTATACTCGTGATGTGGCTTTTCTTGTTTCCATCCTTCGTTTTGCCCATAAAAATATTGCCGCTGAAAGTGTGTATGCGCGGATAAAGACAAGGTATGCTTAAATGGAGCCAAAATATCGAACAGACGTTGTCTATCTTCGTTACGAAAGACATCCGAGTTTTGATGGTATAAAGGAATATGAAATGCCAACACAATCAATTTATCTTTAGCAACGTTTTTTAAGTCATTTTCCACAAAATCAAGCTGATCTTTACGGAATCCGCCTAAATAACCTTTACCTGTCCGTGGATTCGGATAAATGATATTATCAAGAATGATAAAATGCGTATTTCCATAGTTGAACGCATAATTATTGGGGCCAAACGTCCGCTCGAACGATTCATCGGAGAGGCTATCCACTTTAGCATCATAGTTCATATCGTGGTTTCCCATGACATTATACCATGGCAAGCCCATCGTGGAAATCACCGATTTATATTTTGGCTGAAGTGAAAGATCGTCTCCCACCAAGTCGCCTAAGCTTATTCCGAATTTTGCAATTGTCTTATCGGAAATTTCATTGATCACACCATTTTTGAAATAGGCCAGTTCTTCCTCCGTGTAAGCCTGTGGATCACCAAAAACAAAAGCTGAAAAATTAGGATCCTCATCTTGTTGATACATTGCAAAATTTACAGCAGCAGGGATTTTTCCTGTAGCAGCAACAGCAGGGTATTTTGAAACTGGACTACCGTTTACTTTATGGATATAATAGAATTTTGGGTGGTTATTTTCATCCAAGGGCAAAGCATAGCCTGTTGGTTTAACCACAAAAATGATGTTGTCATTTCCAACGGGCAATTGGTAATTACCATCTTTATCAGTCGTTGTCACTTCACGCCCGTTACTAACAGAAACAGACGCAATGCCTTGTTCGTTTTTATCTAATTTTCCGTTCTTGTTTGCGTCCAGATAAACTTTTCCTTTTGCAAAATCTTGCGCCTGCACAGCGTTTACGCATGCCCAGGAAATTGCTAGTGCCAAAAATGCTTTCATATGAAATTTTGTTTTGGCGCTAAGGTATTCGATTCAGGTTAACAGAGTATAAAGAGAATATAAAGAATTTATCAAAAAAACAAAGGAAGCCATTTAACACTCTTGTATTAATTAATCCATATTTGGCAGTATCGTTATAGGGACTTTATCCGTGTTTTATACGTATTCATCCGAATGAGGTCCCTATCAGGTCCCTATTAAGTCCCTATAAAATCCCCATTAACATATATGTTGTTGGCCGGTTAAATCCTTCTTCCATCCTTTGTTTTCAGACGGATATTCGGCACAAAAAAAGAGAAACCAATGACTTGATTTCTCTCTTTACCCTTAGGGCCTATTTCTTAACTATCTGGCTTGCGCAGTTGCCAACATGCGGTTGACTTCATCGATCATTGATTTTGCTGCATCGTGCATCCGAGGGTTGCCTGCAAAATCTGCATCCAAAGTGATATGCTTGGACTTATCTTTATAGTTGAACTCTAAATAAAAACGTGGGACTTTAGAATTTGTTGAATCCTGCTGCCATTCAGGACCGGTCATATCAGTATCCAAGTTCCAAAAGCCGAGCTCCATTGCTTTGCGATGCAGGTATAATAAATCGTCTTTTGTAAATTTTACAGTATCGGTAATTAGAGAATCTTTTTTGTCTAAATATTTATAGATACGTGTTTTTGAATTGTATTCGTTGACCATGTGGTTCGGCTCGCCATATTTGAATTCAATGGATTCAAAATCGGCAAAACGAAAAGGGGCATTTTTGATCATATTACTGTAGTAATAAACACAATACATCAAAAACGGCACAATAATACAAAGGCCCAAAAAAATCTTCTTACTCTTGATTGTCATTTCTATAAAATTTTGACAAAAATAAGGATTTATACAGGGTATAAAAGTTTATATCAAGATATGACATAAAACCTACATGAAATTCACGCGTTTAGATATTGGGAGAGCCCGCGTCAACAAAGGTCTTCGCATACCAACTGTCGGAAAGATCAGAGATAATAACACCTTTCCGTGTCGAAACATGAACGAACTTATTATTATGCAGGTATACACCAACATGATCTATTCCATTTCGTCCGAAAGAAAAAAACACGAGATCTCCTTCTTCAAGTTTATCGACCTTTTTTCTCTTTACTATTCCTTCCATGTCACGCGAAGTCCGCGGCAAATTCCCTTTGTATACTTCAATATAGAGCAGATTAACAAATCCCGAGCAATCTACCCCCGATTTGGTCTGTCCACCCATACGATGCGGTATCCCCATCCAATCGTCAATAAAGGAATAAAGGTGCGGATTTAGTTTTTTGGTACTCACATTGAGCAAGTCTGCATAATTGTCAAGTTTGGATCCCGAAAAAGTTTTTCCACGCGCTGAGCTCGCATCTGTCAAAACCGAACCATTGGAAGAATGTGTTTTGGAGCTAAGTACCTTTTTCTTCGTTGAACAACTGCTCAAAAATAGAACTGCACCTAAAAAGAAGATAAAATAAGATCTGACACCCATGCTGTTCGATTTACGTTCTTGCTTAACAAACTTACTTGCATAACAAACTTAATTAAATTGCTGTTGAAATCCAATAAATTTGCTTGCCCCCGGAGATTGCTTTTCTTGATAAGAACGTCAGATAAGAAAAAGAATTGTTCAGAAATCGTAACTTTGACGCCTAATTTATTTGAGAATGGAAAAATTAAAAGGTGCATTAGCTGTCTTTTTAGGTGCGAGTAGTTTTGGGATACTATCAACGTTTGTTAAAAAAGCCTATGGTAAAGGGTTGAATTTAGGAGAGGTAACGGGAATTCAGGTATTGTTTGGCATGCTTATCCTTTGGCTTATCTATATCATCATCAAACTCTTTTCGGCAAAGTCATTTCACTCTTCAAGCAAGAAATCTTCATGGATCAAGATATTAATCAGTGGTACTTCGACCGGTTTGGTGAGCATTCTCTATTACAAATGTGTACAGCTTGTTCCGGCTTCCTTGGCCATTGTACTGTTGATGCAGTATATTTGGATCGGTGTGCTGATTGAATTTATCTTTTTCAAGGCAAAACCTTCAAAAAACAACCTGATTGGCATCGGCATTGTACTCATTGCAACATTATTAGCGACTGGACTTATTGAAAAAGGCTTACAACAGCTCAACTTAACAGGTGTCTTATTTGGTCTTTTAGCGGCGACCGCCTATTCGGTCTTCATGATCGTCAACGGTCGTGTCGGCAATGACTATCACCCCATTCAAAAAAGCGCTATTATGGTAACGGGGGCCTGTATCATGGTCTTTACCTTATTTCCACCTGCTTATTTATGGAATGGTCAATTTGATGGTAACTTCCTTTATTTCGGCTTGATCCTTTCTCTATTTGGCACAGTCATCCCGCCTTTATTGTTTGCCTACGGCTTACCTAAAACAGGCTTCTCCTTAGGCGGAATATTGAGTTCGGCGGAGCTACCTGTAGCCACCTGTATGTCATTTTTTATACTTCATGAAAGTGTATCCACGATACAATGGCTCGGGGTGCTTTTGATCTTGGGTACCGTCATCTGGTTGAACGCAGCAAAGAGCAGTACGCATTAGAGGTACCGATTTACTTCCGGTCAGATTTCAGCCGTCAATTTGATCAGAAATACAACAGCATACTGCAATCAATAGGGAAATTTTGGAATTCTCTTTAGCGAAAAAAGGCAATCTTATGCGGGAAGATTGCCTTTTTTATATGTTATAAATCTTAATATAGTATAACCCTTAAAAAGATTAATGTGTCAATGTCTCCGGAATTTCTTCTACTTCCACTTCACAGGAATCCGTTACGTCCATAAATTTAACCGGCACAACCTCATTCACCAATAATGGATCGTATAAGGTCCGTACTTTGACATAGTTTTTAGAAAAGCCATGCATATATCCATCTTTCTCATCGGCCTCAAACAAGACATCACCAGTCTCGCCAAGCTGTGACTCATAAAAAGCACGGCGCTTCTTCTCCGAAAGGATATGCAACATTTTGCTACGGTCACTACGTTGAGCTCCCGGTACAGCACCGTCCATTTGAGCTGCAATCGTATTCTCTCTTTCTGAATAGGTAAAGACATGCAGATAAGAAATATCCAAATCGTTCAAGAAATTGTACGTGTCGATAAAGTCTTCACGTGTTTCTCCCGGAAATCCGACAATAACGTCAACACCAATACAACAATTAGGCATCAATGACTTGATAAATGCGACGCGCTCTGTGTAAAGTTCTCTTTTGTACCTTCTGCGCATTAAACTCAGAATTTTATTGCTTCCAGACTGCAGTGGCATATGAAAATGTGGAACAAAACGTTTTGATTGCGCCACAAACTCAATAATATCATTGGAAAGAAGATTAGGTTCTATCGAAGAAATCCGAATCCTGTCGATACCTTCGACTTCATCCAAAGCCTTTACCAAATCCAAGAATCGGTCTTCACGCTTACCATCCCGAATACCAAAATCACCAATATTAACTCCCGTTAACACAATTTCTTTTACGCCTGAAGCTGCAATTTCTTCCGCTTGACGCACAATATCTTCGATCTTACCCGAGCGGCTTCCGCCACGTGCCAAAGGAATCGTACAAAATGTACATGAATAATCGCACCCGTCCTGTACTTTTAGGAAGGTACGCGTACGATCGCCAATCGAATAAGCCGAGACAAATTGATTGGTCTCATCGATTGGACCATTATAAACGATCGTTTTTTCCTGTTTCGTCAAATCATTGATATGCTCAATTATATTAAACTTTTCAGCTGCACCTAAGACCATATCCACTCCGGGAATCTCTGCAATCTCTTTTGGTTTTAGCTGCGCATAACAGCCAACAATCGTAATATAGGCGTTGGGAGAGTGCTTTAATGCTTCCTTCACTACTTTTCTACACTTCTTGTCAGCATTATCCGTTACCGAACATGTATTGATTACATAAACGTCTGCACGGCTATTGAACGCTGTAGTATCATAGCCCGCATCTTTAAATAAACGACCAATGGATGATGTCTCCGAATAATTCAGTTTACATCCAAGTGTATAAAAAGCTACTTTTTTATTCTCCATAATATTTTGCAAAATTACATTTTTTTTCAGTAACCGCTCTTATCATTTTAAGTTTTGACTTTCTCGTTATAAGGATTTTCCTTAGTTTTGACTATCTTGAAAGGCTGAATGCACCGGCGGCTTATTACAGGCAAACGAAATTAGTCCGGACATGATGTATTCAAATATTCCCCGATTGAGAATCAGACACATAAAATAGCGCTATTCGTCCCTATCCAGTTCGATTATAGCCTTGATATTTAGTATTTAATAATTACTTTTTTACAGATGAAACAATATTTAGATTTACTCAGACATGTATATACGAATGGTGTTGTAAAGACAGATCGTACTGGCACAGGTACCAAAAGTGTCTTTGGATATCAGATGCGTTTCAACCTTCGGGAAGGTTTCCCTTTGGTAACGACGAAGAAATTACACTTGCGATCCATTATACATGAGCTGATCTGGTTCCTTAAAGGTGAAACCAATATTCAGTATCTCAAAGAAAATGGCGTAAGCATTTGGGACGAGTGGGCTGACGAACAAGGAAATTTAGGCCCTGTATACGGATCACAATGGCGCTCCTGGCCAACACCTGATGGCCGCCATATCGACCAGATCACACAGGTGATCAACCAACTAAAAAATTCACCGGATTCACGCCGCATTATTGTATCGGCATGGAATGTTGCGGAAATAGAGCATATGGCACTCCCTCCTTGCCATGCTTTTTTCCAATTTTATGTGGCGCCAGCACAGCCCGAAAAAGGCATCATGAAACCACAATTGTCCTGTCAACTGTATCAACGCAGTGCGGATATATTCCTTGGCGTACCTTTCAACATTGCCTCTTATGCTTTGTTAACGATGATGGTCGCACAGGTTTGCGACATGGAAGCCGCAGCGTTTATCCATACTCTGGGCGATGCACACATCTACAGTAATCACTTCGAGCAAACGGAGCTCCAATTGAGCCGCGAGCCAAAAGCGCTACCACAGATGAAGATAAACCCTGAAGTAAAAGATATCTTTGAGTTCAAGTTTGAAGATTTTGAATTGTTAAACTACGAATCACATCCACATATCAAAGCTCCGGTTGCCGTTTAACAATGAAGGCACCTAATTTTGTAACAACATTATTTTAGCGGACGAATAATCACATTATATCAAAAATGAGCAACCCAACGATCACATTAATCGTAGCAGCGTCGGAAAACAATGCCATCGGAATCGACAACCAGATGCCTTGGCATTTACCCAACGACTTTAAATATTTTAAGAAAAATACCATTGCGCATTCTGTCCTAATGGGCAGAAAGACTTTTGAGGCCATAAGCAAAGCTTTACCGGACAGAAGGAATATTGTCATCACGCGTAATGCGAATTTCCAGGGAGAAGATATTGATGTAGCCAATAGTATTCAAGAGGCACTTTTATATTGCCGGGATGAACGCGAAGTGTTTATCATTGGTGGCGCAAACATTTATCAGCAAGCGCTACCCTTGGCAAACAAAGTGCTTTTGACACGAGTACATACAACCCTAAAAGGAGATGCTTTCTTCCCTGAATTGCCTTCCGAAGAATGGGAATTAATTTCCTCAGATTCGCATCAGGCAGATGAGAAACATGCATTTGCTTATACCTTTGAAGTTTATTCGAGAAAATAATTCCATGTTTACGAATATCAAAACGCAATATCATGGGGCAAAAAGCTCCATGATCCTATTGACATTAAATTTCAGTTTTTTTCTACTGGGTACCTCGACCCAAGCTCTCGCACAATTTCGCCCGCCTACCACAATACGAACTCCTGGCGGGAACGTTACTTTAGCAGGGTTGTATACCCCTCCACTCTATTCTTTCAATAGCGAACCGATAAGCAGTAGGTATAAATTTTATATTGTTTTGAAAAATGACAGCACTGTTGTTGCAAAAACAAAAATAAAATTGAGAACCGCAACAGCACCCAGTGAAATATCCTGGCGGGAAAAAGGCAAGAAATATACAGTAACGCCCGATCAGACGAAAGAAATCTATCGGATAGATTATTGGAACAAGAAAATAAAAGGCATTCCACAGGACAGCTGTTGGTTATTTTTGGTCGACACTGTCAGTTATGAAAAGCGAATCCGCCGCTATAGCATGACCGCTGATATCAATCAGCCTGCCATATCGCATTTCAAGATGGAAAAGGCGAAGGAAATTTTACCACTGAAAAAAGAAACCTTGGAGCCTTATGTAGAGGGAAATGAAAAAGCAAAAAAACTCCTGTCAAAAAACAAATTGTTAAAAGCTATAGAAGAGCTTAATCTACAGGACTAAACAAGCGCAACACTTTGATCTAAAGCACATGCACAAATACTTCATCTTAATTTTCACCCTATTCATGTCAGACGCATACGCTCAGCAGATAGATACTGTTTACCTGGAAAAATTACTCCAAAGTCATCCTGATCTATTTCAAAACATATTAAGTCATCCGACGAAAAATGAGGTGCAGATTCTGTATACACAAATTGATCGTGACAAATCCAATAGGCCACATTTCAGATCTTATAGCTATCGACTGAATCCGAACTGGTATTTTTATCCCGCAAGTACAGTAAAGTTGCCGACAGCAATTCTGGCCTTAGAAAAAATCAACGACCTCCATCTAGCCGGTTTAACCAAAGATACTCCCCTCCGCATTGATTCTGCATTTGAAAAGCAGACTAAGGTTCTTGTGGACGAGTCGGCAGCCAATGGTCTTCCCTCTGTTGCACAATACGTAAAAAAAATACTGTTGACCAGCGACAATGATGCACAAAATAGACTGTTTGAATTTATTGGCCGTGCTGAACTGAATGCAAAACTAAAAAAATACGGCACCAAATACAGCCGTATCGTCAACCGTCTTGCCATTGGCGACAAAGGAATATGGGCCAAACACACCAATCCCATTACCTTTTACAATGGAAAAGATATCATCTACCAACAAGCGGCCCAATTCGACCCAAAAGACTATACCCTGAAGCTGGCCAATACACTTCAGGGGAAAGGTTATATGAACGATAAAGATGAACTTATTCATGAGCCCTGGAGTTTTGAGGGGCTTAATGTCTACGCACTAGAAGATCAACAGTTCATATTGAAGAAATTACTCTTTCCGGAAGCATTTCAGCCTAAAGAACGATTTAATCTAAAAAAGGAGGATTATGACCTACTCTATGACTATATGTCGCGCTATCCCTTTGAATCGGATTTCCCGAAATATGATCCAACAGAATTTTGGCCAACGTATAGCAAGCTCCTTTTTTATGGCCGTGAAAAAAATGCGACCTTAAATCCCAACATCCGGATCTTCAACAAGTATGGAGATTCTTATGGCTATAATATTGATAATGCTTATATCGTCGACTTTGAACATGGGGTAGAATTTATGCTCGCCGTTGTTGTGCAGTCCAATGAAAATGGCATCTACAACGATGGACGCTATGAATACGACACAGTAACCTACCCCTTTTTAAAGAATATCGGGCAGGTAATTTATCAGGAGGAATTGAAAAGGGTTAAGAAGTTTAAACCCGATCTATCCAAATTTGATTTCAGAAAATAAAACACACAAAAACGGCTTTCAATGTATGAAAGCCGTTTTTGTGTGTCGCTATTGCGGCATATTTTTATCTACTTTGGGCAGAAGGCTGCTTGCTTCAAGGTATTTTTGAAATAGAACTATTTCGATTGTAAGGCTGTTTCGATCAACTCGCCGTAAAAATCCCCCTCCTTCATTCCAAAAGCCCGTACCTGCTGCGGAATAAAGCTTTGTGGAGTCTGCCCGGGAATGGTATTAATTTCGATAAAATAAAATTTATCGGTATCGTTTTCCAAAAAGAAGTCCACGCGAACCATACCTTTACAGTTCAATCTAACATAGATTTCTCTTAAAATACGCGCAGCACGCTCCTGCTGTTCGACCGTCAGGTCTGCCGGCGTAATCTCCTCGGTTAATCCAGGTACATACTTGGCTTCATAATCAAAAAATTCGCGTGTAGTCCGAACTTCTGTAGCGGGCAAAACAACAAGCTCGCCTTTTGAATTCCGAAAAATTCCCTCGGAAAATTCGCGTCCAGTCACAAATTCTTCAACAATAACCTGTTTTCCTGTATTTTCCGCATCAAAAGCTTTGTCAATCGCTTCCTGCAGTTGTGCAGATTCCTTTACTTTGGTCATTCCGATACTGCTTCCACCGGCATTAGGTTTCACAAAATAAGGGAGTGAAAGATTACTTTCGACGATTTTGAGTGCCTCCGGGCGTTGCGATTCAAACAGTAGGACCGATTTTGCCAAATGCAACTCGGGAATATCCGATAAGATCGCTTTTGTATACCCTTTATTCATAGTTAATGCGGACGTCAAAGCATCACATGAGGTATATGGAATATCTAACAAATCAAAATAGCTCTGAAGTCTTCCATCTTCTCCAGGCACACCATGCACCATAATAAAAGCTAAGTCAAAAGTCAAGATATCCCCATGCAATGGAAGGGTAAAATCAGCTTTTGAAATCGGATGACGCTTTCCGTCTAAATCTTCATAGTACCATGCTTCTTTGGTCACTGTAATCAAATATATATCGTATTTGTCGTGATCAAGTTGAGAATTGACGAAGGCAGAACTTTTAAAAGAAACTTCAGCTTCTCCTGTATAACCTCCAGTTATTAATGCTATTTTTGCTTTCATAAATTTTAGCGATTCGAATAGCAAATATAATTTGCTATACACGGAAAAACGAATAATTTTGTGAGGAATAATTTTATTTAATCATTCTGCAAACTTGGCTTTAATATTGCGGTTCTATGCAGAATTAATTTTTATCAAACAGAGAAATGTCCAAAGTCGTACAATATCTTCAGACCCCCACTTTTAGGAAAAATCTTATTGCCGCTGTTATCGCGATAGTATGTCTATTCCTTTTCGTTTATATTGGACTGAAAATATATACCAAACATGATGAATCTATCGCCGTTCCTAAAGTGAAAGGCCTTCATATCAGTGCTGCCATCCAAGCTTTGGAGGACGCCGGGCTGGAATATCAAATTGACTCCGTCTATCAGATGGATGCCAAACCTGGCATGGTCATAGAGCAGGATCCCGAACAAGGATTTCATGTAAAATCGGGTCGGACTATTTATTTGACCATTATCACACAGGTTGCACCTGAAGTTGCTTTTCCGAATATAAAAGATAAAACATTGATTGAAGCAACAGCCATCTTGAAAAACCATAACCTTCGAATCGGTGACACTTCTTATGTCGCTGACATCGCCAGGGATATCGTATTGGATGCTCAATTTGCGGGACAATCTATCCGCAACGGACGCATGATTCCTAAAGGTTCACGTATAGATCTGGTTTTGGGAAATGGATTGGGAGCAAATGAGGTGGAGATACCTAATTTAGTTGGGCTTCCATTAAACGAAGCAAAGTTCGCCTTGTCTGGAGCTGGCTTAGGTCTAGGTACTGTAACCTACGATCCAAGCGTAACGGATACAGCCACTGCAGTAATCAGTGTGCAGTCACCAGGAATAGAAAAGGGCCTGACCAGTTTAGGGGCTAAAATTGACGTAACACTTTCACTCACGGCACCAACAGCAACAACAGGTGCTCCGACTGGAGGTACAACAACACCTAAACCACAGGCAAACCAAACACAGGTTACTCCGCCAGCGGCAAAACCTCCGGTTCAGTCAAAGCCTGTTGCTCCAGCAAAAAGTAACACAACAAATACCCCTGCAGCTAAACCGACAACGACAAATCCTGCAGCAGGGCAAAAAAAGGAAAAGGAAAATAAAGGGAATAGTTTAGGATTTTAAGTTTATTTACTCAAAAATGAAGCTGCGTCGAATGATCTCCATCGTAATAGATTAGAGTTCTTGGCAGATTCATCAACCACTGATCGCTAAGGGTTATATAAACGCCATGAATAGCGAACAACAGATGAATAAAAAATTTTAGAATGGAAAATAAAAAAGGAATACCAAGTTGGTTAAAAATTATTGCGCTAATCGTTATCGTTGTTGGAGGTTATTTTGCCTGGACATTTTATAAAGCATTTTATGCTTCGAATGTATCGGGAGAGAAAAAGTACCTGTACATACACGAGGGTGAAAAATATGAGGATGTACTGAAATCAATCAAGGATTCAAATCTAGTGGATGATATCGCTTCCTTTGAGCGTGCAGCACAATATAAAAAATATGAAGAAAGTGTAAAACCCGGACGTTATCTGTTAACCCCAGGGATGAACAATAGACGCTTAGTCGGCAATTTGATTGGCGGTTACCAAGAACCTGTAAAATTCAGATTTTCCAATGTGCGACTGAAAGAAAATATGGCCGCACTTCTTGGAAAAAGTTTTGAGGCAGATTCTGCCCAATTTATTGCTGTACTGAATGATGAGGCTACCGCACAGAAATATGGATTTACAAAAGAAAATCTCATTTCAATGTTCATCCCTAATACCTACGAAATTTACTGGAACACCAATCCGGAAAAAGTAATTGCTCGTTTTGATGATGAATGGAAAAAGTTTTGGAATACGGATCGCACGGCAAAAGCAAAAGCACTTAATCTGACACCACAACAGGTTAGCACATTGGCGTCGATTGTGAAAGGTGAAGCTTTACACCAGGATGAAATGCCCATGATAGCCGGCTTATATTTAAACCGTCTCAAAAAAGGTATGTTATTGCAAGCAGATCCTACGGTGATCTTTGCTAATAATGACTTTACCATTAGAAGGGTATTGAACAAGCACCTCAGAACAGACAATCCTTACAATACTTACATCTATAGAGGATTGCCTCCAGGCCCTATATCAATTCCAAGCATCGCTGCAATTGATGCGGTTTTAAACTTTAAGCAACATGATTATATTTACATGTGTGCCAAAGATGATTTTTCTGGTTACCATAATTTTGCAAAAACAGAGGCTGAGCATTTGATCAATGCACGTAAATTCCAACAGGCTCTGGACGCTAGAAATATTAAAAAATAATGTTTGTATTTGACCACCAGATTCGCGTCCGCTATGCAGAAACAGACCAAATGGGCTATGTCTATTATGGAAACTATGCTGCGTTTTATGAAATAGCGAGAACTGAAATGCTGCGGAGCACGGGGATATCGTATAAGGAGCTGGAAGAAATGGGTGTCATGCTCCCCGTTACGGAGATGAAGACCAAATATCTGAAACCAGGCAAATACGATGACTTGATCACGATACGGGTAACAATCCGCCAGAAACCTGCCGTTCGCATCATTTTCGAATATGAGCTTTTCAATGAAAATGGGGAACTACTCAACCAGGGAGAGACAACCTTGGTCTTTGTCAATATGGAGAAAAATAGACCTTGTATGCCGCCACAGGTTTTTCTGGATAAGATGAGTAAATATTTTAATTGATATGGGGAAAATCCACCAATGGCTATTAAATTTTAAACCTTATTTTAGATTAATCGAATGGAGTAAACGTGTCGTACTACCTGGCTTTGGCTCACTACCACTTTATACTGTGGCGGTATTTTTCTTTCAGGAGCTTTCCAGAGATTCCATCGTCAGCAAGGCTTCTTCCCTTTCCTATAGCTTTCTATTGGCCATTTTTCCAGGAATCATTTTTCTATTTACATTAATCCCTTATATTCCGATTAATAATTTTCAGGAACAGTTGTTGGATTTCCTTGCAGTAGTAATTCCTAAAAATGCATTTCTCGTTGTTGAAACGACATTGGAGGATATTATCAAAAACCAAAATGGCGGATTGCTGTCTTTTGGTTTTGTGTTTGCGGCCTATTTTGCGACCAATGGCATGGCCTCCCTAATGAATGCCTTCAATAAAGCTTCCCTGATGACGGAGAGAAGACCTTGGATCAGAAAACGACTGCTTGCTTTAGCCTTAGCTTTTCTGATTATTTTTGCTTTAACAGCGGGGATGACGATATTTACCATAGCTGGCATTACGATAGACTACCTCAAAGAGACGACAGGTATTAAATCGAGCTTCTGGGCGATTCTACTTAAAATAGCCCGTTGGCTGATTATATTCGCTATTTATTTTTTCACGGTAAGCTGTATTTACAAATTTGGCCCTTCCAACTCCAACAAATGGAAACTCTTCAGTCCAGGAGCTTCTATGGCTACCATTCTAGCGATATTGACATTTTCAATATTTACTTTTTATATCAATCATTTTGGTGCATATAACAAACTGTATGGATCCATTGGGACATTGATCGTCATCATGCTCTGGATTTACCTGAATACACTTATTTTATTATTGGGCTATGAGCTTAATGCGGCAATAGCGCTGTCCAAACAAACCATTGTTATTGCCAAGCCACGCATTTTCAACTCTTTTAAGAGAGAAGACTAAGGTGTCTTAAGCCACTTAAAATCTATTTTATCGGAAAAGGATTTCCGCAAATAAAGTCGAGAATTAGCAATAGTACAATTCAAATACCATCCCTTGCAGGGTTGGCATGTAAAAAGTCCCCTATAACTGAAAGTCTTTCAATAAAATAAGAAAAATAAAATTTTGCATTTAAAGTTTTTTTGTACCTTTGCAACTCCTACAAAGTAGGAAAAAGGAGAAAATTAATTAATGGCAAAAAAACAAGAAGCAGAAAAAGAATTAGCAGCGAAAAACGCAGAGCTACAAGGTGCTGACACTAAAGTAGTGAAAGACACTGAAAAAATTGAATCAGAAGCTGATTCAAACTTAATCGACGAAATCAAATCAAACACTTGGATCACACCAGAAGGTGAATTTGACTGGGATGCAAATGATAAAGGTTTCGGAAATTATAGCGATGCTGAACGCGCTAAACTTGAAGCACAATACGCAGATACTTTCAACCAAGTTAACCAAGGTGAAATTATTGAAGGTACTGTAGTTTCTATCAACAACAAAGACGTAGTCTTAAATGTTGGTTTCAAATCTGACGGTTTAGTTTCTTTATCAGAATTCCGTGACTTACCAGAATTAAAAGTTGGTGACAAAGTTGACGTATTCGTTGAATCTCAAGAAGATGCTAACGGTCAATTAGTACTTTCTCGCAAACGTGCTAAAACTCAAAAATCTTGGGAAGCTATCAATGAGGCATTGGAAAATGATGCAATCATTACTGGTTTCGTTAAGAGCCGTACTAAAGGTGGTCTTATCGTTGATATCAAAGGTGTTGAAGCATTCTTACCTGGATCTCAAATCGATATCAAACCTATCCGTGACTACGATGTATACGTAGGTAAAACAATGGAATTCAAAGTTGTGAAAATCAACCACGAATTCAAAAACGTTGTCGTATCACACAAAGTATTAATTGAAAACGACTTAGAAAACCAAAAATCTGAAATCGTTGCTAAATTAGAAAAAGGTCAAGTATTAGAAGGAACAGTTAAAAATATCACTGACTTCGGTGTGTTCATCGACTTAGGTGGTGTTGACGGTTTATTGCATATCACAGATATCTCTTGGGGTCGTATCGAGCATCCAAAAGAAGTTTTATCGCTAGATCAAACAATCAACGTTGTTGTATTAGACTTTGATGATGAGAAAAAACGTATCGCTTTAGGCTTGAAACAATTATCTGAGCATCCTTGGGAATCTTTAGATACTGCATTAGAAGTTGGTTCTAAAGTTAAAGGTAAAATCGTAACAGTTGCTGATTACGGTGCTTTCTTAGAAATCATCCCTGGTGTTGAAGGTTTGATCCACGTTTCTGAAATGTCTTGGTCACAAAACTTACGTTCTCCACAAGAGTTCTTGAAAGTTGGTGATGAGATCGAAGCGCAAATCTTAACATTAGATCGCGATGAGCGTAAAATGAGCTTAGGTATCAAACAATTGACTCCAGATCCTTGGAAAAACATCACTGAGCGTTACCCTGTAGGTTCTAAACAAACAGCTGTTGTTAAAAACATGACTAACTTCGGTGTATTTGTTGAGTTAGAAGAAGGTATCGACGGTTTGATCCACATCTCTGATTTATCTTGGTCTAAAAAAATCAACCACCCTAACGAATTCACTAAAGTTGGTGAAACATTAGACGTAGTTGTTTTAGAATTAGATGAAGAAAACCGCAAATTATCTTTAGGTCACAAACAATTGGAAGAAAACCCTTGGGATACTTTCGAAACGATCTTTACTGAAGGTTCTATCCACGAAGGTACTGTGATCAAAGTTGGTGACAAAGGTGATATCGTAGCTTTACAATACGGTGTTGAAGGTTTCTGTCCTTCTAAACACTCTGTTAAAGAAGACGGTTCTTCATTGAAAGTTGATGAAGTTACTTCATTCAAAATCATCGAGTTCAACAAAGAGAACAAACGTTTGGTAATTTCTCACTCTCGTATCTGGGAAGAAGAGAAAGAAGAAGCTCGCAAAGAAGAGTCTAACAACCGTAAAAAAGACGCTAAAGCTGAGTCTTCAGCTGTGAAAAAAGTAAAAGATTCTGTTGAAAAATCTACTTTAGGCGACTTAGACGTATTAGCTCAATTGAAAGAGCAAATGGAAAATGATAAAAACGCTAAGTAATTAGCAATTTCAATCCATAAAAAGAAGCTGTCTCAAATTTATTGAGGCAGCTTTTTTATTAAATATGGCTATGCGATAGATTTGTGAGTTGTTTGTTGATTATTTCACAGAACTGTTCATTTGGGAAGAAAAAGAACAAAAAGTAGCTTTTTAAGCTGCTTTTTTCCTTAGATTTTGCGCTATAGCCAATAAACCCCATTCTATGGACACTTTTTCCTTACCGCGGAGCATAAATCTTCGGAACCCGTGGTTCTGTTTTATGTTTCCAAAGACTGGTTCGACATCGTGACATCGCTGTTTTCTTTTGGCTATACCGACATCGCTGTTAAGCAATCCGTATGCTCTATCTTTAT
>NZ_VLKR01000036.1 GCF_007830445.1 Sphingobacterium siyangense
AGTTTCCGTTTTGGTTACTCCAGCTTTGAACCTTGGTTTGAAGCCCGTCGGTTTTGGAGCAGAGTTTGTTGTCTCGTCGGTCTTTTCGTCGGATGCCGATGTGCTTGCGGCAGCGTCAGGAGCTTTGGTTACTCCAGCTTTGAACCTCGGTTTGAAGCTCGTCGGTTTTGGAGCGGCTGTTGTTGCTTCGTCGGTTTTTTCTTCGGATGCAGATGTGCTTGCGGCCACATCAGGAGCTTTGGTTACACCAGCTTTGAACCTTGGTTTGAATCCTGTGGGTATTGAATCAGGAGTGGATTCCGCTGAATCAGTTATTTCCTTTTTGGATGTTGCCTTGACTTCATCTTCTACGGCCGTAGGAGGTGCCTTGAATCGCGGTTTAAAGCCTGCTGGTTTTGCCGTATGAATACTGGAGGTCTCGGATGCTGTATCAGCGATAACCTGCTTTACAATAGGTTTTGCAATGACAGTTTCCTCCTCTGCTAGATGGAAACTTTTTCGGAGCTTGTTGAACCAAAACTTTTTACTGTGGTCAAAACTCTTTTCCCCCATAGCAGAATAATGTGCTTTGAACTCTTCAAATAAAGGTCCATCTGCAGCTTGTAAAGCTTTTAAATCAATTTTCTTTTTTATGAAAAATTCTTCAAAAGTCATCCTGTTATGAGTTTAATATAGTCTATTACAAATGTAGTAATTTTTCTGACGCAGCTGGGAGGCCTAAAATAAAAAAGAGCGACTAGCGCTCTTTTTTATTGTTTTATAGGTTCAATAGCTTAAGCCATGTTATGGTAAACTGCTTGAACATCGTCATCTTCTTCGATTTTATCGATCATCTTCAACACATCAGCAGCTTGTTCTTCTGTAATATCTGAATGCGATAAAGCAATACGTTCCAATTTCGCAGATGTTACTTCAATTCCCTTTTCTTCGAGTAATTTTTGCATATTACCAAAGTCTTCGAAGGAAGTTTGAACGACAGCAATATCATTGCCTTCTTCATCAGCTTCTACGTACAATTCTTCTAAGCCTCCATCGATCAACTCTAATTCAAGCTCTTCTAGGTCCAGTTCGTCTGTTGCAGCAAAACGGAAAATGGATTTACGATTGAAAATAAAATCCAATGATCCTGTTTTCCCCAATGAACCACCTGCTTTTGTAAAATAGCTACGGATGTTTCCTACGGTGCGGTTGGTATTATCTGTTGCAGTTTCAATTAAAACAGGTACACCATGCGGGCCATAGCCTTCGTATACATACTCTTCGTAACCTTTTGAATCTTTTTCTGAAGCACGTTTGATTGCGGCTTCGATACGATCCTTGGGCATATTTACTGCCTTGGCATTGTGTATTGCAGTACGAAGTCTCGAGTTAGTTTCAGGGTGAGGGCCGCTTTCTTTAACCGCCATGGCGATTTCTTTACCTAAACGTGTAAATTGAACGGCCATTTTGGCCCAGCGTTTGAATTTCCGCTCTTTTCTGAATTCGAAAGCTCTTCCCATTGTTATATTTTGTTTTTAAGATTTTCAATCATGTCGACTGTCATCTTCTGGATGTCAAATTCCGGCGTCCAGTTCCAGTCTTTTCTTGCATAAGAATCATCTAGACTAGCAGGCCATGAATCGGCAATCTGTTGTCTTGGATCGTTCTCGATGTAAGAGATTGCAAAATTAGGAAGAATTTTTTTAATTTCTTGTGCAAGTTCTTTTGGAGTAAATGTAATACCACCAAGGTTATAACTGTGGCGAATGCTTAAGCTTTCTTTCGGTGCATCCATTAATTCGAGTGTACCACGGATGGCATCCTCCATATATAACATGGGTAATGCTGTGTTTTCAGATAAGAAACAGGCGTATGTCCCGGTTTTCAATGCTTCATAAAAAATATCGACTGCATAATCTGTCGTTCCACCTCCTGGTTCAGTTTTCCAGGAAATGATACCCGGATAACGGACACTACGAATATCCAGGCCACGGTGTTCTTGATACCATTCAATAAGACGCTCACCTGCAAGCTTGCTGATGCCATAAATCGTGTTGGGATCCATGACGCAATATTGTTCGGTATTTGTTTTCGGAGAGTGTGGCCCAAAAACAGCAATAGAGCTTGGCCAGAATATCTTGGAGACTTTATAGTTCACGGCTAGATCAAGAACATTCAATAAACCATTCATATTCAATTCCCAAGCCTTTTCAGGGTATTTCTCGCCTGTAGCCGAAAGCATGGCAGCTAGTAGATATACTTGAGTAGGTTTGTATTGTTGAAATAATGTCTCGAGTCCATTTTTGTCAAGAACATTAGCGATTTCGAAATTCTCGTCAGGGCTTTTAATCTGCGGTTCTCTAATGTCAGTGGTTACAACATTCTCTGCACCAAATTTTTTGCGCAAGGCAATAGCTAATTCTGTGCCGATCTGGCCATTTGCACCAATGATAATAATGCTTTCTTTCATTTGTAAGTTTTATTTTATGAAGCTCCCGCTTTCACTATATTGAGGATCTATACTCAAGAATATAAATGAATCGCTTCGCTCGTTTCTTCCTATCGATATAATAGGATCTAGCCTGACATAATTTACGTTTCATCATGTAATGAAAAATGAAATTTCAACCATGGCGGTTTATGATGCAAATATAAAGGCTTTTCAGTATCTATCAACTTTGTGGCCTTTTAGGAAGTAGGGAAAAAATGCTAATTTTTAGACTCTTGGGACTGTTTTTATGAGATTTTAAACTGTTTCAATCGTTTGTTCTTTTTTTTTGAATAAGCAGCGAAAATTTTTATTTTTTTTGAATTGCTTTAATCCTGATTTTTAGCAATAGTTATGAGATGCACGGATTCCTTTTTTAGCAATTATGGAGGAAAAATTCTTAATGTTGTGATATTTTTAGCAGAGGGAGTAATATTTTGTTATTTTAATAGTGGAATTAGGGAATATTTTTTAAATTTGAAGAATTCATTCTTCGAGAATCAACTAAAAACAAAATCAAATAACAATTTTATATACACAATTTAAACACAGACAAAAATGAAAGTGGCAGTAGTCGGCGCAACAGGCCTTGTAGGTACTGAGATGCTAACCGTGTTGGCGGCGCGAAATTTCCCAGTAACAGAATTAATTCCAGTAGCTTCAGAGCGTAGTAAGGGTAAGGAAATTGAATTCAAGGGAAAGAAGTATAAGGTGGTTACACCATCTGAGGCTATTGCTTTGAAACCTGATGTTGCGTTATTTTCTGCGGGTGGTGATACCTCGAAAGAATTCGCCCCTAAATTTGCTGAAGCTGGAATTACAGTGATCGACAATTCTTCGGCATGGCGTATGGACCCAACGAAAAAGTTGGTTGTTCCAGAAGTAAATGGCGATGTGTTATCTGCTGAAGACAAAATTATTGCAAACCCGAATTGTTCAACCATACAAATGGTGGTGGCTTTAAAGCCATTACATGATAAATATAAAATCAAACGTGTTGTAGTTTCTACTTACCAATCTGTAACAGGTACTGGTGTTAAGGCCGTTAACCAGTTAATGGATGAGCGTGCCGGAAAAGATGGTGAAAAAGCTTATCCTTATCAGATTGATTTGAACGTTATTCCGCATATTGATGTTTTCCAAGAAAATGGATACACGAAAGAGGAAATGAAGATGATTTTGGAAACAAATAAAATCATGCGTGATGACTCTATTAAAGTAACTGCAACGACAGTGCGTATTCCGGTTATGGGAGGACACTCTGAATCATTGAATATTGAATTTGAAAATGACTTTGATTTGAATGATGTACGTGCAGCTTTAGCGGCGCAAAGTGGCTGTATTGTTGTTGATGACCCTGCGTCACTACAATATCCAATGCCAAAGGATGCGCACGGCAGAGATGAGGTTTTTGTAGGACGTATCCGTCGTGATGAATCTCAACCAAATACCCTTAACATGTGGGTAGTAGCAGATAACTTACGTAAAGGCGCTGCAACAAATGCAGTTCAGGTAGCGGAGTTATTGGCCGAAAAAGGATTGATCTAACTCAAGTAGATTCCATAATAAATATTGAGCCCCCACGAATTCGTTCATGGGGGCTCTTTTTGTCCTATCGTCAAATCACAATTTATATACTTATGATTTGACCCTTGATACAGGGGCTAGAAATTATGGCGTCAACGTTGTGGGTTGGATAGAAAATTCAATCTTGTCATTCAACGGCGCATAGGCTTCTTTGCTTTGCTCTTCCAGTCGATCTGGAAATAGAATGCCGAAAAGATGATCCGTTTCGTGCTGAAAAATAACCGCAGTAAAACCCTCGATATTTTCTTCGATAACTTTACCTTCTTTATTGATGTATTGTAAGCGGATAGCATAACTCCGTAATACATCCTCTTTACGATTAGGGATAGAAAGACAGCCTTCGGCGCCTTTACGTTTCAGTTTGGAGCGCCATAGAATTTTAGGATTTACATAAAATTCAAATGGTTGATCTGGTTTGTCAAATCGCTGTACCCAGATTAGATTTTTATTTATACCGATTTGTGGCGCTGCGATGCCTACACCGGGGTGATTGGGATCACGTACAGTCGCGAACATTCTTTTGGAAAGTGACTCAATCAATGGGTCGTTGTATTTGACATCACTGCTTGTAGCTTTTAAAACTTTCAGATCTTTATCGTCTGTTGTTTGCAATACGCGAAGAATTGCATTTTCATCTCCTGATAAAATGATTTTCTTGTCGGCAGCACTGAACTCCTGTCCTGCATTAAGGTTGACTGGTCTTTCATTCTTTGACTTATGAAATGCTTTTTCTCCGGCCATAATTTTTGTTTCTAAATTGTTCTCAACTGGTGGGACTGGGCAACGGTAGCCATTGCTATAAGCGCAATACGGATTATAGGCTTTGTTAAAGTCTATCTCAACATTGTTTCCTTTAATGTCGTCTGTTGATAAATCAATATACCGGCCCCCACTATAGCTTTCCTGACCATTTGTTAAATCTAAAAATGGTAAAAATAAATGGTTTTTGTATGCTGGATTTTGAAATAATGCGACACTTTGGTAGACATTTAACGTATGTTGCTTTCCATGAAGAGTAAAGGTAATGATGGCGTAACGTTTGTACTCGTTGCTTGTGCCATCGTAGGTTGGCATGCGGAATACCGGTTCGTTAAATAAAACTTCAATTTTGGCGTTGACTTTATAGCCCGCATCTACGGGAAAGTAATCCAAAAACGCTACTTGATCTGATTTCAATGGACCATATTGTTCTTTCGCCAATTCAGTGGCTTTTTTTTCACGAAGAGCGATAATTTGTTGCTCATATTTACTTTGAGCATGCGTATTTAAGCATAAGGCCAAAAGGAAACTGGCAATAAGTGTTTTTTTCATTTGTTTAAATATTTATTCTTCCGATTTCGCACAGCCAAATGCTGCATCGCCTTTGGTGTTGCCTTGATCAATGTGCCTATAGGGCAATTCTATTGGCCCGCTATGATCAGATCGAATTCGGTGATCTATTGCCTCAAAAAGCAAGTTGGCTTGTCGTTGTTAAATAGTCTATCAAAGTTATAGTTTTTTTTGGTTAAAAGATCAAAATTAAAAGATCAAAAACGAGAAGAGGATGTATTAGAAAGCGGAGTCCAATTGAAATATTAAATCTTCCTGTGTAATACTCAGGACTACTTTGTATTTTTGTGAAAAATATATATCCATGAGATTGATGGCCTTTGATTACGGTACAAAACGAATAGGGGTTGCGGTGACCGATCCAATGCAAATTATTGCTACAGCATTGACGACAGTACATCCGCAGGATATCTGGACATACTTAGCTGATTATTTACAGACAGAACAGGTGGAAACCTTTGTTGTAGGCAAGCCACGGCAGCTGGATGGGACAGACTCTGAATCCGCACAGCATGTTGTCGGTTTTATTCGGAAACTGAAGAAGACTTACCCCACGATTGCTGTCGCCGAAATAGATGAGCGTTTTACTTCTAAAATGGCTTCTGCAGCGATTGCACAAAGTGGGAAAAAAAAGAAGGACCGTCAACAAAAAGGACTGATTGATACCGTGTCTGCAACGATCATTTTGCAAAGCTACATGGATAGCCGTAATTTTTAGATGCACATCGACTGATAAGTCAAACAAAAATGAATAAAAAATAGAAGGATGAAGAGCATATTATTTTTTACCGAGGATACGGATTTCAAATTAAAGGAAAAAGGAAAGATTCGTCAATGGATTGCTGATGCCATCAAATCCGAAGGATTTAAACGTGTGGGCGAATTGAGCTTTATCCTTTGCTCGGATGCCTACTTACTAGAGATCAATAAGCAGTATTTAAATCACGATACCTATACTGATATCGTTACCTTTGATTCTTCCGAATATGATGACACCATCGCTGGCGATATTTTTATCAGCGTGGAACGTATTCAGGAGAATGCTGAGAAATTTAAGGTTGATGTGCGTGATGAGCTTCATCGGGTTATTATTCATGGCGTCATGCACCTGTGTGGCTATCCGGATAAAAAGCCGGCAGATAAAGCCAAGATGACCGCCAAGGAAGATGAGTATCTAGGTAAAAGAAACTTTTAACATACTCCATCTTACGCTTATTAAGGCCAACAGTTCGGTGAACCGGTTGCGGGTTCTACTTTACTCGAGAGTGAGAAGGAAACAACATAAAAAAAGCGCTTTACAATTTGTAAAGCGCTTTTTTTATGTTGTTTCTAACGACTAGAATCTTTCAAATTGAGAGAAGAAGAAGTTTCCTTCGATAGCAGCATTCTCATCTGAATCCGATCCATGGATAGCGTTTGCGTCAATAGATTTAGCATATTTGTTACGGATTGTACCTTCAGCTGCATCAGCAGGATTAGTCGCGCCGATCAACGTACGGAAATCTTCAACAGCATTATCTTTTTCCAAGATTGCAGCAACGATAGGACCTGAAGTCATAAATTTTACCAACTCACCATAGAAAGGACGCTCTTTGTGTACTGCATAGAATGCACCAGCCGTCTCTTGAGAAAGTTGGATGTATTTCATTGCAATGATTTTAAAACCACCAGCAATGATATCGTTTAAGATTGCACCGATGTGACCGTTCGCTACTGCGTCAGGTTTGATCATCGTAAAAGTTCTGTTAGTTGCCATTATTTTAATTTTTTTGCAAAATTAGATAAATTGCTTTTCATATGCAATATCATTACGCTTCATATAGACACAATTATTGATAAGCCAACTGGCTGATGCAACCCTTATCGCTAAATCTTATACGCCTCGAAAATATGTTTATATTGAAATAGACGTTTCGCATGCTCCTAATCAGCTGTTTTTTCTAGATATGTAACAAGGCTTTGTATCCGGCCGTTTATAGAAAAGTAAAAAAACAATTGATCTAAGTTCAATACGAATATGTAACTTTGTGATATTATGGCATTAAATCTAACAGTAGACATCGATAAAGATTCAGGCTTTTGCTTTGGAGTGGTATACGCTATTGATATGGCGGAGGAGATCTTGGAGGAAGAGGGATATCTTTATTGTTTGGGAGATATTGTTCATAATGATGAGGAAGTTGCTCGATTGAAAGCAAAAGGCTTACGTATTATCGATCATGCCGCTCTGCCAACGTTAAGCAATGAAAAGGTATTGATCCGTGCCCACGGTGAAGCCCCAGAGACTTATCGTGTTGCTTTGGAAAATAACATAACCTTGATAGATGCCTCTTGTCCAGTGGTGCTCAAACTGCAGAACCGTATAAAAACTTCGTTCGATCAAGAGGAGAAAATTCTAATCTTTGGTAAGCATGGACATGCTGAAGTGATCGGTTTGCAGGGGCAGACAAATAATGAAGCGTTAGTTTTTCAGGATATTACCGAATTGGATCAGGTCGAATTGCCCGCCTCATTTACGCTATATAGCCAAACAACAAAAAGTGTAGATAAATTTTATGCGATCAAAGATGAACTGATCAAGCGCGGGTATGAAGTAAAGGCCAATGATACCATCTGTCGACAAGTTTCCAATCGATACGAAGATCTTGGCGCTTTTGCCAGACAATACGATAAAATCGTCTTTGTATCGGGCAAGAAATCCTCCAATGGAAAGGTGCTGTTTGAAGTTTGTCAAAACGCCAATCCCGCTAGTTATTTTATTTCTGATCCAGCAGAATTAGATGCTTCGGTCTTTGCTGAAAACGATCGTATTGGTATCTGTGGCGCTACTTCTACGCCAATGTGGTTGATGAAAGACGTAAAAGCAAGTTTAGAAGCATTATAAGCACAATTACCCGTCACAGATATTTCATAATTCCGCGGTTTAGATCCCGAGTGCATTCTTTTTTGCGTAGCTTTGTAAGCTATGAGCAATAAAGGCAAAAAAGGTATTCTTTTAGTACAATTGGGTACACCTGATAGTCCCACTACTCCAGATGTAAAAAAGTATTTAACGGAGTTCTTAATGGATCCACGCGTCATTGATATTCCTTATTTTCAACGAACCTTATTGGTAAAGGGAATCATTGCACGTACCCGTGCTCCCAAATCTGCAAAAGTATACGAAACGATCTGGGATAAAGAAACGGGATCACCTTTGATGCATTACAGTATTTTGCAACGTGATCTGCTTCAAGAAGCATTGGGGGAAGAATACCATGTCGAATTAGCGATGCGTTACCAAAACCCATCGATTGAGGCTGCATTGAAAAATATGGAAGGTCTATTTTTGGAGTCCATTCGCGTAATCCCTTTATTTCCACAGTACGCTTCAGCAACATCGGGCTCGGTTATTGATCGTGTCATGGAGCTAATCCGCAAATGGAATTATCTACCGGAAATCAGTTTCGTAAGCAATTTCTGTACTGACGATTTGATGGCAGAAACTTATGCAGATCATGCCCGCAGGCACGATTTGGAAAGCTTTGACCATTTTGTTTTTAGCTATCATGGCCTTCCTGTGCGGCAGCTAGGCAAAGTGGATCCGACAGGTCAACTTAAATGTCCCGAAGCAGGCTGTGATTCCTGTAAAACGACAGCCAATTCATACTGCTATCTCTCGCAATGTTATGCAACTACACGGACGATAGCTGCAAAGCTTGGTTTAAAAAAAGAACAATATTCGCTTTGCTTTCAATCCCGGTTAGGTAAAGAGCCCTGGATACAGCCGTATACCTCGGATTTGTTGCACGACCTTGCCGCGAAAGGTTATAAGAAGTTATTAATTTTCAGTCCTGCTTTTGTAGCGGATTGTATCGAGACCATTGATGAAATTGGCGTGGAATATGCTAATGAATTTAAGCACTTAGGTGGAGAAGAGGTTTGTTTGGTAGAAAGTCTTAATGATGATCCCAAATGGATCGAGTCTTTAAAACAATTGGCACTCAATGCCAAAAACTAAAATAGGTAAATGATGTTGTTCGTAAACGCGTGTGTATTACTCATATTGGATTTTTATATTTTCTTTGCCCTTCGCGCAACGAAGATCAAATTTCCCAAAACAAAAGTATTTTCCATCCTCTGGTGGTCTTATTCTGTTTTACTGCTATTGGGAGTTTTTATCTCAGCACAATATAGTATTCCTTTAATCGTACGGTCGGTTATTTTAGTCGCCTTTTTTCTGACTGCCGCATCAAAGATATTTTTCTTTTTGATTTTGTTGATTGATGATATCCGACGCGGTGGTGTGTGGTTAAAACGGCTGTTTACAAAAAAGAGATCTATTGAGGATTTAGTTGAAGATGCCGGAGACCCTTTACCGGAGAATCCGGTGAAAGGGATTAGCCGATCCGAGTTTTTGACCAAAGCTGGTATTCTAGTTGGTGCCTCACCCTTGATACCATTGAGCTGGGGTATTATTTCAGGAGCCTATGACTATCGTGTAAGGAGAGTGCCCTTGTATTTGCCAAATTTGCCTAAAGCATTCCATGGAATGACCATCGCGCAGATTTCAGATGTGCACTCGGGATCTTTCTACAATAAAAAGGCTGTCAACGGTGGTATTGATATGCTTTTAAAGGAAAAAGCTGATGTGACTTTTTTTACCGGTGATATTGTGAATGCCCAAGCTTCTGAAATGCGCGGCTATCAAGATATTTTTGCTCGTGTGAAATCTGATTTAGGTGTGTTTTCTACATTAGGTAACCACGACTATGGTGACTATTATTATGGTAAAGAAGATTCTCCTGCAAAACGCAAGAACCTCAAGGATGTGATCGATGTTCATAAAATCATGGGCTGGGATCTGTTAATGGATGAAAATCGTAAGATTAAGGTTGACGGTGAAGAGCTTTGTATTGTCGGGGTTCAGAATTGGGGGACAGGTCGTTTTCCGAAACATGGTGATATCAAGAAAGCGTTAATGGGTACCGAAGAGCAACCTGTTAAGTTGCTGTTATCTCACGACCCCTCGCATTGGCGGGCTCAGGTATTGGATACCGACGTGGATGTGATGTTTGCCGGACATACCCACGGTATGCAATTTGGCGTAAGATCCGAGATGTTGCAATGGAGTCCAGTACAATATATCTATAAGGAATGGGCAGGGCTATATCGTGAACAACAGAACAAACGATTATATGTGAATGTCGGCTATGGTTTTTTGGGTTATCCAGGACGCGTTGGAATTCTGCCTGAAATTACCATATTCGAATTGCTAAAAGCGCATGACCCAAAGTTTAAAGCCTAAAAAATCCCCTTTGACTTTTGAGTTAATATAGCTATAATTGTGTATTCTGTACACCAGTTATACATAACATGCAATCAACTTTAAACTTTGGGGACTCTCCCCACACACGTGTTAATATTCTTACCGGGGAAAAAGTACTTGTGTCTCCGCATCGTAGTAAAAGACCATGGCAAGGGCAAGTGGAGGATCTCCCCGGGGATAATAGACCCGAATATGATCCACAATGCTATTTGTGTCCGACAAATAAACGAGCAGATGGTGATGTCAATCCAGATTATAAAGAAAGTTTTGTCTTCGTGAACGATTTCTCGGCTTTATTAAAAGATACAAGCCAACAGGAATTTAATGAGGATGAATTATTTGTCGCAGAGACCGAAAGAGGGATCTGTAAGGTAATTGCATTCACACCACGCCACGATCTTACACTACCCGAAATGGATCAGGCCGCAATCAAATCGGTGGTTGATCTTTGGCAAAAGGAATTTGTCGAACTCTCCAAGGTTGACTGGATTAAATACATTCAAATTTTCGAAAATAAAGGCGCGATTATGGGCTGTAGTAACCCACATCCCCACGGACAGATCTGGTCACAAAATCATTTGCCAGTAGAAATCCAAAAAGAATGCGTTCAGCAACAGCTATATTTCAACAAATATCAACGTACAATCCTGTCAGACTATGTTAAAGCGGAGTTGAGAAAAGAGGAACGCATTATTGACGAAAATGATTCTTTTGTTTCTCTAGTCCCTTTTTGGGCTGCCTGGCCTTACGAAACGATGATTGTCAGCAAACGATCTATCCAAAACATTGCCGGGTTTGACGAGAAGGAGAAGACGGATTTTGCCGCTATCCTCAAGTTATTGACGACGCGATATGACAATCTCTTCAAAACATCCTTTCCCTATTCTGCAGGAATGCATCAGGCCCCGGTAAATGATGGTGATCACCCAGAGTGGCATTGGCATATGCACTTCTATCCACCATTGTTACGTTCTGCTACCGTTAAAAAGTTTATGGTGGGTTATGAGATGCTAGCAAATCCACAACGTGATATCACACCGGAAGTTGCCGCAGAACAGTTGCGAAATTGTTCGACAGTACATTATAAAGCTAAATAAGATGATAACAAAAGATACAATTGTAAACAAATTTAAAGAACTCTACCAGGAGGAACCTCTTGTCGTTACTTCCCCCGGACGGATTAATATTATTGGAGAACATACGGATTATAACGATGGATTTGTATTGCCTGCTGCAATTGATAAAGCAATATACGTTGCTGTAAGTAAGCGATCGGATGATAACATTGTGCTTTATGCGGAAGATTATAAAGAACGTCATGAGGTAAAACTAGCAGATATTGCAATCTCAGAAAAACATTGGCCAAACTATATTCTCGGTGTAGTTGATCAGTATCAGAAACGTGGGGCAACGCTAGGTGGATTCAACCTGTATATCGATGGCGATGTACCATTGGGGGCCGGATTATCGTCTTCAGCGGCCGTTGAGTGTGCCGTTACCTTGGCGCTCAGCGAACTGTTCGATTTACAGGTCGAACGACTTGATATTCCACAGATTGCACAAAAGGCCGAACATACCTATGCTGGTGTGATGTGTGGTATTATGGATCAGTTTGCTTCAGCTTTTGGTAAAGAGAAAAATGTCATCAAACTGGATTGCCGTAGTTTGGGTTTCGAGTATGTGCCACTTGATCTTAAGGGTTATGAAGTTGTGTTATTGAATACAAACGTAAAACATTCATTAGCTTCTACAGCTTACAATACACGTCGTGAACAATGCGAACAGGCGTCTGCATGGGTACAGGAAAAATACCCGGAAGTCAAGAACCTACGTGATGTAACCATAGCGATGCTTGATGAATTGGTGAAAGATAAAGATGCCGATATTTATGCGAAAGCTAGTTTTGTGGTCCGTGAAAATGAACGCGTAGAGAAATCTTGTGATGCACTACGTTCAGGAGATGTTGTTCAGCTTGGACAGTATATTTTTCAGAGCCATGAGGGGTTAAGTAAAGTGTATGAAGTCAGTTGCCCGGAACTGGATTATTTAGTGGATTACGTCAAGCAATTTCCTGAGGTGATCGGTGCCCGAATGATGGGCGGCGGTTTCGGTGGCTGTACGATCAATATCGTCAAAGAAGGTGTATTACCTTCAATTTTACCAACACTCGAAAAAGAATACAAACAGAAATTTGATAAAGAACTTTCGGTTATTCAGGTCAGGATTGCCGATGGTACCCGCGTACTTTGATAAAAAAGTAGGTACAGTAAGGGGAATAGCATGTTCATGCTATTCCCCTTATTTTTTGTCTTTTTTGATAACGACTTACTACACAAGTCCTAGTTAAGCTGGTCTAATGCCTGTTTTAAGTCGGCGATTAGATCATCGGCATGTTCGATTCCAACAGAGATGCGCAACATGCCTAGCGTGATTCCGGAAGCTTCTTTCTGTTCCTTCGTATGATGACCGCCCCACATACTCGCGGGGTGTACAATAAGCGATTCGACCCCTCCCAAACTGGCCGCGTTGATAAATATATGCAGCCCATTGATGAGTTTCTGTGCATTTAAAAATGCCTCTTCTTCATCTTTACCGTTGACATCGATGCAAAGCATACCGGAGAAACCGTTCATTTGTTGGGCCGCGAGCTCATGTTGTGGGTGATTGGGTAATCCAGGATAACTGACTTTTTTTATTTTTGGATGTTGATCCAGAAATTCGGCTAGCTTCAGCGCATTTGTATTGATCTGTTTGACGCGTAGACTTAATGTTTTCAATCCCCGTAATAGTAACCAGGAATCAAGCGGTGCAAGTGATGCTCCCAAAGCGACGGATCGTTTCCATACGCTGGCGATATAGTGCTGCGTACCGCAGACGATACCCGCGGTGAGGTCGCTGTGTCCGCCCAAATATTTCGTGGCGCTGTGGACAACGACGTCTATTCCAAAATCTGTCGGTGTTTGGTTGATAGGGGAGGCAAATGTATTATCGACCATACTCTGGATTCCATGTTTTCTGGCAAGCTCTCCGAGTGCTTTTAAATCGCTAATGTTGAGGTTTGGATTCGATGGAGTCTCTATATAAATCAGTTTGGTATTTGTTTGAATAGCCTTTTCAAAAGCTGAAACATCTGTTTGATCCACAGCCGTAACCGTGATGCCATAATCTGTTAGGAACTCTTTAAAGAAAATAGCTGTTCCGGAATAATGTGCATGTTGGGCGACAATATGATCGCCCGATCTAACGATGGCCAATATGGCTGTACTGATCGCTGCCATACCTGTTGCAAATACAAGTGCATCCTCCGTTTTTTCCAATTTTGCTAGGATGGACGCTACTTGGCTATTCGTTGGGTTGCCATGGCGATGATAAAAATAAGGATGTTTCGGTTCGGTAGCAGCCTTGATGTATTCCGTTGGGTCAGGATCTGCAATGTATGTGGATGTCTGATAGATTGGAGTAGTTACTGCAGATGTCTGGTTGAATTGCTGTCCTTCATGGACGAGTATCGTTTCGGTATTGGTAGCCATACTAATAATATTGATTGATGCTTGTATCGCCTTAAGAATCCATAACTCGATCTTGTCGAATCTTTGATCGTAAGGAACCCTTAGCTCGTTTGAAAGCACTGTTGGTGCTAACAGCTCGAAGAAGGTTTGTCTTGTATATCAAATATAAATAAAATCTACTCAATATGTAGATTTTATTTATATCGGATGCATCAATATATCTTACAACATTTCTCTCAGCAGGCTCAATGCATACCCAATGGTATTCACATTGTTTAATGCTAAACGAAGCTGGCCTTTGACTTCTTTGAGGTTGCTGATCTCCGGATGGCTTTGTACAAAGGACAGTACTCGGCCGAATTGATCAGATTCAAAGTAGCTCGACTTGGGGTTATTGACAAAATAACCTTTCAGTGTATGCTTTTTATAGGCTATTTTTTCGAATCCGATCGTTTTGCCAAACCACTGTAAACGGAGTGTATTGAATAATTCAAAGACTTCTCGTGGGATAGGGCCAAAGCGATCTTCAAGTTCTTTTTCAAACGCTGCCAATTGCTGCTCGTTTTCCAATTTAGAGAGTTCCGTATACAGATTATATCGTTCAGTGATATTGGTTACATATTCATCCGGGATCAATACCTCGAGGTCGGTGTCAATCTGTGTAAAGGACACATATTTTCGTTCTTTCTCATCAGCGAATACTGCTGAAAACTCATCCTCTTTCAGTTCCTGAATAGCTTCGTCCAAGATTTTATGATACATCTCGAAACCGATCTCGGCAATAAATCCCGACTGTTCGCCACCTAATAGGTTTCCCGAGCCACGTATATCCAAATCGCGCATGGCAACATTAAATCCAGAGCCGAGTTCAGAGAATTCTTCTATCGCAGAAAGTCGTTTATAGGCTTCCGACGTTAAAGTCGACAATGGTGGACTCAGTAGATAACAGAAGGCCTTTTTATTAGAGCGACCGACCCGACCCCGCATTTGGTGCAGGTCACTCAGTCCGAACATATGTGCATGATTAATAATAATCGTATTCGCGTTTGGAATATCAAGACCCGCTTCAATAATTGTTGTTGCGATTAAGACATCGAAATCGTGATTGATAAACTTAAGCATCACATCCTCGAGCTCATCACCCTCCAATTGGCCATGTGCAACACCGACCCGTGCTCCTGGAACCAGCTTGCGAATCAAATTGCCCAGCTGCGGAAGATCTGCGACCCGATTATGGATAAAGAATACCTGTCCACCACGATCAAGTTCGTAACTGACGGCCTCTCCGATCAGTGTTTCATTGAAAACGTGGAGTTCGGTCTGTACAGGCTGCCGGTTGGGTGGTGGGGTCGAGATGATACTCAGATCGCGGGCGCCCATCAATGAAAAGTGCAATGTTCTTGGAATTGGCGTTGCTGTCAATGTCAGTGAGTCTACATTCGCACGCATGACCTTCAATTTTTCCTTTACTGCAACCCCAAACTTTTGTTCCTCATCAATAATCATTAGACCAAGATCTTTGAACTTGACATCTTTGCTAACAAGGCGATGGGTGCCAATGATAATGTCTATTTTTCCTTCAGCGAGCCTGGCTAAGGTATCTTTGATCTGTTTGCTCGTTTTGAAACGATTAATATAGTCGATCGTGCATGGAAGGCCCTTTAGGCGCTCCGAAAATGTCCGGTAGTGCTGTAATGCAAGAATTGTCGTCGGTACCAGGACAGCAACTTGTTTACTGTCTGCTACAGCTTTGAAGGCTGCACGGATGGCAACCTCCGTTTTTCCGAAGCCAACATCCCCACAGATCAATCGGTCCATCGGATGCGGCGATTCCATATCCTTTTTTACATCGGCAGTAGCCTTTTCCTGATCAGGTGTATCCTCATAGATAAAGGAGGCCTCCAGTTCATTCTGTAAGTAGCTATCCGGTGAGAACGCATTTCCATGCTGGGCCTTTCGTTTGGCATAAAGCATGATCAGGTCGCGCGCAATATCCTTAACTTTTTTCTTGGTCGTCTTTTTGAGTTTGTCCCAAGCATCGGTACCCAGTTTATTCATTTTGGGAACAGTACCCTCTTTTCCGGAATATTTGGAGATACGGTTTAAGGAGTTGATGTTCACATACAAAAGATCGTTGTCTGCATAGATCAGGCGGATCATTTCCTGAGATTTACCGTTGACGTCCACTTTTTCCAAACCACCGTAGCGGCCGACACCGTGGTCAATATGGGTAATGAAGTCACCAGGTTTAAGATCCCGTAGATCTTTGAGCGTAATTGCCTGCGAACGCTCGTAAGCCTTCTTGCGTTTATATTTATAATAGCGGTCAAATATTTGGTGATCAGTATAACAAGCAAACTTTAAACTGTCGTCTCTAAAACCTTCGCGTAAAGCTTTATGAATTGGAATAAAGGTCGCTGATTTATCGAGATCTTCTAGAATCGTATAGATACGTTCGACCTGTTTGGTTGAATCTGAAAAGATCAGATTCTGGATCCGCTGGCCCTCATTCTCCTTGAAATTATGGATTAAGAGATTAAAATCCTTATTGAACGAAGGTTGCGGGTGGATATCGAACTTGAGTGTTACCTCAGCTTTATAAAAGAACTGTTTGCCGAATTCGATGATAGGGAACTCAAAGAATAAGGCATTGAGATTCTTCTCATCTGTAAACTCATAGGCTGGGTTATGCCATTCGGGATTATCCTTTTTCTGCTTATCTGTTAGCCCCGCCCATAATTTTTCCGCTTTTTTTAACCCATCTTTTACAATATCTAACGTAAATTGAGCGTCTTTGATCCAGATCGTAGCGTCCTGATCTACATATTCCAATAAGGAAATGTGTTGGGATGTCAGGAATTTCGCTTGGACATTCGGTACAATGGTTACTTTGTGGATTTTTTTGACAGACAGCTGGGACTCAATGTCAAATGTACGTATGCTTTCGATGTCATCGCCAAAGAATTCAATACGGTATGGGAGGTCATTCGAAAAAGAGAAGATATCTACAATGCCACCGCGTATCGCAAATTGCCCCGGTTCATACACAAAGTCTACACGTTCGAAATCATATTCGATCAAAAATTCGTTGATGAAATCAATACTTAGAGCGGTGTTTTCTGTTATTTCCAACGTATTTTTATCCAGATCGTTGCGGTTGATCACTTTCTCAGCAATAGCCTCCGGATAAGTCACAACCATTTTCGGTAATTCCGAAGTATGGTTGAGTGAACTTAAAGTCTCCGCACGTTGCAATACATTGGCAGAGTCAGTTTGTGTAAAATCAAAAGCTTTGCGATAAGACGAAGGGAAAAAAAGAACTTGCTTATCCAACAGGCTTTCCAGATCACTTAAAAAATAAGAAGCGTCTTCATGAGTTGGTAAAATAAAGACCATTGGACGTTCCTGTAAGTTGTAAGAAGATACGGCTATGAACGCATCCGAAGATCCAATAAGCCCTTTCAGCTGAATCTTTGGGTTTTTGGATTGTATAGCCTTGGTAAGCGACTGGACAGATTCGCTTTGGCTGTATTTTTCTAATATTTCTTGAATTCCCACGAGCAAAAATTTCGAATAATTGCGAATTTAACGAAATAGTATCAAGTATTGGGTATGAAGTACTAAATTTTTTGGTAAAAAAATGGCTGAATCCCTCATTAAGAAGGGCATGACTTTGGAGAACTCAAAAGCTATAACAGATTGATCTGTGCAGGAGTTTATTTCGCGAGGTAAAAGGTGTAGGCAAAAGCGAGCAACACCAATAATGTGGCCAAGTAAATTAATTTATATTGCTCGTAAGCTGTAACATGAAAGGATCCAATTTTAACGCGGTTTTTGCTATTTCTCATGACTAATTTAGGTCGAGGTCAATCTTCTGTTCACTAATATAGCTTTTAAGTGTTGTATTACCAAAAGCATCCAGTGTATTTTGAAAATCTTCCCGATAGTCAAACTGAAAGTCCTCATGAAGTTTACTGTATTTACCCACCGCATGCTTTATGCGCCCTGTTATATATTTATGCAATTTGTGGGCGGCAGACTGATAGGAGGAGTCGAAAAGCCTGTCGTAATCAGCAATGGTTCTCTTCAGGATATAGCATCTAAATTCTACTTCACTGATTTTGTCCTTGGTGACTTTTTCGTGTTCATTCACTAAACCGCTTGCTTGTTTCACCAGCTTGCTAAGTGCAATAAAATGACTGTGTTGTGGCGTATTGCCAATTTGACTTAAACCAATATCGAACAATTGCGCCAGTTGCTTTCGTAGTTTTTCAATACGTTCCTCTAAATCGTCCGCATTTTCCAGTAATTGGAAATGCAATTGTTTGATCAGCATTTTGTCCTTGCTTATCAGGCGTACAAGGAGTTTGTCTTTTTCCTTCTGAGGTAGGTCAAGTACAGCTTTTTTTAATTCGGCATCTTGATGTAAGGACATAATCTATGTTTTAGTATAAAAAGAGTTGTTGAGCGAAAAGTCAGGCACACTGCAAGTGTGCCTGAATAAATTTCTCGTTTTATAAGCCGGAATTTAAGCAGGCAATAGCTGCCGCCCATATTTACCGCCGCTTGCTATTAATACAATATTCTGAACTTAATTGTATTGTCGATCTGTTTGAGTTGTTTCAATAGATCTTTATCATATTCACCTTGTATATCGGTTACAGCATAGCCAATATCACTTTTTGTCATCAGAAATTGGGCAACGATATTGATGTTATTTTGGGCATAGACCTTATTGATCTGCGCCATAATTCCGGGAACGTTTTGGTGGATATGCAATAATCTCGTTACCTGTTTTACTTTTGGTAAAATCAGATTTGGGAAGTTGCGACTTAAATAAGTATCACCATTGTTGATAAAATCGGCCATCCGGCGAGGTATAAACTCGGAATTTTTCTTTTTATTTTTCTTATCATCAAAAACGACAATACCTTTAGCATTGCAGATATCCTTATTGATATGCCCTCTGATATCACCCAAATATCCGATCGTTTTTAATTTGTCAGCATGTTGGAGTTGCTCATCACTGATATCGATATTGTCCCCCAATAGAAGCATCCCTACATCTTTCACATACTTTTCTTCGAAGGTATCTTTTGTGCGGATAGAAAAACCGTCTCTTTTTAAGATATGAGCCGCTATTTCTGGTACATCACCCACGATCAAACAAAGGATACGGTTTTTAGGATAGGATATTGCACGGGGCAGATCATTTACATATAGGAACTCATCAAAACTAGGTGTGATGAAGTCTGCTTTCTCAGTGACACTTTTACGTTGGATATTCTCTGTAAATGCAAAGAATTTTTCAATTAATCCCGATTCTTTCAGTTGAAAATCTGAATAACCGTCACCAATGCCAAATAGTCTTCCTTCAATATTTAACTGTTTTAATAATTGCACTTTTCCACCTTCATTTGATAATGGATTCTCTTCATCAAAACCGATGATATTACCTTCTTCATCAAATCTGAATGTATTGGCATAGATATTTTCAGTCTTGATATGATATGGTGTAACAACAGGAGTAATAAACTCCTTAAAACCTCCTGAAACAATCCATGCGGTGTCGGCGTGTTTTTTGAAAAATTCACGATTTCGGGAAAAAGAGGTTGAAACCTTTTTCTTAAGATGTGAAACAAGTTTATCCAGATGAGATTTATTGGCATTTAAGAGTTTTACGCGACCAGCCAAAGCCTCACGGAAAGATAGTTTACCCTCCATGGCAAGATTGGTGTACCGCTCAATTTCGTGATAGATAGATTCGCGATCCGGATGGTTCTCAAGGGAGATCCGTGCAAGTTCATCAAGTGCCTCTACTTGCGTAAATGTACTATCAAAATCAATGATGTAATAGTTTTTCATCTTGTTATTTTTTTATGAAACGATCGTGAGCAATAGCGCTGAATGCTGATCTCCGATATCGGTAGGTTTCCGACGGTTTCAAGGTTTGGTTGTTTGTTATGTTATAGTTTTACTGTTTGTTATATAAATCTGCAATTTCCTTTAGCGTTTGTTCCAAAGGTCGATAACTGTGGTTTAGAAGTTCCTGGATTTTAGCGTTGGAATACTGCAATTTGGCACTTGAAGCTGCCGCTGTTTCCTTTGTCAATGTCGTATCCGATTTTTTAAATACGGAAAGCATGCTGGAAACAGTAGAGGCAATTTGGAGTAAGGTTTCAGAAACTTCGATTGTCGGTTCAGGCCTATTCATTAATACACTTGCCACGCTCAGCAGATCCTTGTTGCTTATATTGAGATGATTGATGATATAGCGCTCAGCCGTAATATCATCTCTTTCCATCAATTGAATCATGATCGCAGCAACGTCTTCAACGTCAACAACGCCGACACTTCCTTTCGGGTAAAATCGTAGACCTTTATTGATCATCGAAAAAATAGCTCCAGAGCCTTTCTCGTTTGCCGAAGCACCTAAAATTACTGAGGGGTTGACAATAACTGCACTTAAACCTTCGGTGATGCCACGCCAGACCTCCATCTCCGCCTGATATTTTGATAACGAATAGTTCGATGTCAATGAATTGTGTTCCCAATGGTCTTTCTCGGAAACCGGAAGGTTGTCTCGATTTGTCCCTAAAGCTGCGATCGAGCTGACATGAAGTAGGCGAATACCCTTTTCAAGGCAAAGATTGACCAGATTTGTCGTTCCTTCCACGTTCACTTTAAAGAGTGCCTTAGCGTCTTTCTTTTGGTAGGAAACCAATGCTGCACAATGGAATACTTTAGTAACCCCATCAAGAGCATCTTCTAATTCAAAATAATTGTTGATATCAGCGTCGATCCATTGAACCAACGAAGACGATAACAACGAGGCCGGAATAGTCGATTGAGCTCTTTTGATGGCAATGACGTCAATTCCTTGGTCTATCAACTGTCTGATTAGTGTAGACCCTAAAAAACCTGTTCCTCCAGTTATTAATATCACTTGATAAAGATACTGTTAAAAATAATGTTTTCAAAAGTTAGTTAATAAATGGATATTTGTGTGAATTGCATCCTGAAAACCTTCATGCTTTCGCGGGTATCAAACGCCATGAAAGCCAAGGTAGATTCTTTCAGTCCAATTAAAACAGTCGTTTTCAGAACAAATAGGAAATTTTACAAATTATAGCTTATGTCATCACTGTCCGTATTCTTTAGCCCGATTTCAATTACAGGTTTTGCTCCTGAGCATGGGTTCTTGAGTTCTCAACTAGGAAACATTATTCAAGCCTATGAAATAGATTTTCCGAGCTGGGAAGTGGATAAACAGCCTCAATTGGCTATTGTCGGTGTGGAGGAAGACCGTGCATCCATGAATAATAACGGAACGGATAAGGCGCCGGATGCAGTACGAAAACATCTCTATGCGCTATATCAGGGCGATTATAAGATGAATATCGTTGATTTGGGAAATATCAAAGCCGGCAATACAATTCAAGATACCTATATCGCTTTAAAATCTGTCGTCGAGGAACTGGTCAAAGAAAATATTCTTCCGATTATCATTGGTGGTGGACAGGACCTTACCTATGCACAATATTTGGGGTATCAAAACTTAGAGCGAAAGATAGAGCTGGCAATTATAGATGCTCGTTTTGACCTTGATGAGGAAAATGCTGAAAATGTAAGCCTGAATTCCCGATCTTATGTGAACCATATTATCTTGCACCAGCCAGACTATTTATTCAATTTAAATGCCATAGCCTATCAAACCTATCTCGTAAGTAAAGAGTCTATCAATATGTATGATAAACTATTTTTTAATGCAACACGAGTCGGTATGATTGCCGGTAAAATGGACCAATCAGAGCCTTTGATCCGAGCAGCGGATTTAATTAGTTTTGACATAGGAGCCATTCGGGCCTCTGAAGCACCTGGAAATGCCAATGCAATGCCCAATGGTTTATTTGGCGATGAAGCTTGTCAACTCGCCCGCTATGCCGGGATGTCGGATAAATGTTCTTCCATCGGTTTTTATGAATTCAATCCAACATTTGATCCAATGGAGCAGACGGCTATGTTGGTCTCCCAAATGATCTGGTGCTTTATTGATGGTTACTATAACCGCAAACAAGATACGCCACTGTACCCCAAATCATCTTATATCATTTATCGCACGACACTGGAAAATGAAGAGCATGAATTGGTCTTTGTGAAAAGTAAAAAATCAGACCGCTGGTGGATTCAAGTGCCTTATTTTGGATCTAAATCAGTCAATGAACGCTATTACCTCGTGCCTTGCCGTTATGAAGACTACCAATTGGCTGTTTCAGGTGAAATGCCTGATCTATGGTGGAAAACACACCAAAAGTTACAATAATGTACCACTAAGTGGGGCATTGGTATTACGCCTTACCATAGAGAAGTGTGTAATACATCGTGCAAACTGATAACAGATTGGAGTTATCTGTTTTTTAGTCGTGCCGATTCATTAAGATTGAGACGTTATAGGTTTAGTTAAATGCAGTGATGGCAAAATAGACCTGCTCAGGTAAGCATACACCATCTTCAGAAAATACAAATCATGGAAATATTTTTCTTTGCGGGAATCGTATTGTTATTGGTCATTTTGATCGTATTGGTACTAAAAAAGAATACCGATACCAGTACCGGTCCCGCGTACAATAAAGAGGTTGAAACACTAAAAATTGAACTTGCTAGATCGCAACAGCGGGAACAAAGTTTGCTGGAAGAACGTCTTATGCTAAAAAATGAATTGGATAAGGAACGGGAGAATCTTCTGGTCGCAGAGCGGTCTTTAGAGAGTACACGTTCTTTTTATGAGGCGCAGCTCGATAAATTTCAGGAACAGAAGAATGAAATCGCAGAGATTAAACGACAATTCAACAATGAGTTTCAGGTTATTGCCAATAAAATATTGGAAGAGAAGACACAAAAGTTTACAGAGACCAATCATCGTTCCCTGGGCTTGATCTTGGATCCATTGAAGGAAAAAATCAAATTGTTTGAAGAGAAAGTCGATAAAAATTACAATCAAGAGGCCGCGGAAAGAAATTCTTTAAAGGGAGTTGTCCTTCAGCTGGTCGAACAGAGTCTTAAAATTAAAGACGAAGCCAATAGCTTAACCAAGGCATTAAAAGGGGATACCAAAAAGCAGGGCAATTGGGGTGAGGTAATTTTAGAGCGGGTTTTGGAGCGTTCGGGACTTATGCGCGATCGCGAATTTAGATTACAGGTCTCTTTGATGGATGCCGAAGGAAGAAGAATGCAACCCGACGCGATTATCGACCTTCCTGAAGATAAACATCTGATTGTAGATTCAAAAGTTTCGCTGATTGCCTACGAACGTTGGGTCAATGCTGAGACGGATGAGGACCGCGCAATTTTCGCAAAACAACATGTACAGTCTGTGGAAAATCACGTGAAAGAACTTTCCGCAAAAAACTATCACGAGTTATATGGTATAGAATCGCCAGAATTTGTATTGCTGTTTATGCCGATTGAATCTGCATTGAGTATGTCCGTCGCTGAAAAACCGGATCTATTCAGCGATGCTTGGGATCGTAAGGTTGTCATCGTTAGCCCTTCGACATTGTTGGCGACATTGCGTACTATCGCCAGTATCTGGAAGCAGGAACGTCAGACCAGGAATGTAATTGAAATAGCGAAAGAAGCAGGGAGCCTTTACGATAAGTTTGTGAGCTTTCTGAACGATATGGAACAGGTGCAAAATCAGTTGGAGCGCGCATTAAAAAGCCATGAAGATGCAACTAAAAAGCTCTCTACAGGCGCTGGGAACGTGATCGGAAAAGTGGAGAAATTAAAACGTTTAGGAGCCAAAGCAAATAAACAGATCGATTCCAAATTTTTAGATGCGGAAGATTAACAAAAACGGGCTTGCCGAAAGGTAAGCCCGTTTTTAATTTTTAACCGTGCAAAGCAAAGCCTGTTCTGCTAACTTATGCTAAAAGTTTTGCTAAAGCTCTTTCATCCGCTTATTGATGGAAACATCCACATACGTATCCTTTAAACGATCTACAGCTTCTTTTTGAACAGTGACATTGCTGTCTGATTCGTAATCATGAATAGTCCTTTGGTTTTGGACTTCGTTGTCATAAGGATCCTTTCCTGCCAAGAGCTTGACGATTACCGGAAGACATTCGAGGAAGACAAAAAGCAGCGCAATAAAAAACACAGCATTTGCATTGGATTCGTTGACCTTTCCATTGGCATCGTACCTTAGATTGCCCAGAGCAGAGTTGCGGTCTGCAAAACCAGCGACATTGACAGCGCTGTCCAAAGAAGCGTTGGATAAGACTTTTTGGTCCAATATCCCTTCAAATTTCTGTTTCTGACGTATTGCGTTTTGTTGGGTCGTTATCTTGTTCCGTAAAGTGTCCAAATAGCCCTCTTTTTTCTTCAGCTCTTCTTCTTTCATTTTGGCATAAGGGCCATAGCCCATGACACCGGATGTTTCAGTTGTTTTGTTACCGAATATCTCGTAATTCAATTTTGTACGGTCATTTTTAATACTGGCTTCTAATGAATCACGTTCGACCGTAATCGCTTTTAAAAGCGAAACTTCATTGGCATATTTCTTATTGAACGTACTGTTGAGCGTGTCGATTTTAGCGCGTTGATCGGCGAGAAAACGTACACGGAGGTTTTCTCGAATCTCTTTATCGAAGATTTTTAACTCCAACGGCCTAGAGATAACCAAACCAATCAAAATTGCCAATAAAATTCGAGGAAGAGCCTGCATAAGCTGCATAAGGCCGCTTTTTGATTTATTTATACTGAGTACAATATAGCGATCCATATTGAATATCGCTAAACCCCAAATGATGCCAAATACAATGGCCAAAAGCCAGTCAAATGCCCCTCCACTAAATACGAAATACATGGCATAGCCACCCGAAAGGCTGGCAAACAATCCCGTAAAAAAAATAGTAGCACCTATGGCTGTGTACTTACTATGCTCTTCCGGATATTTTTCAAGAGTTTCTTGATGTACCCCCGCACATCTCCAAAAGAAACGGTTAATATCGCTCATTAAAATATTTTTACCCAAATTGACAGATTATTTTTAACAAGGTTTATGAATAAGTTTTTGTTTTACAATACGATGACTGTTTTTATGTTCCTCTGCAACCCCTTTCCAAGAAGGCGGACCATTTGCCTAATTTTATTATCTTTGAAAAAAATCAGGAATAATCAGATAATATGAAGAAAAGACAACTTTTGCCATTTTTTGCGATAGTGGCAACTGCATTTGTTGGTTGTGAGGAAAAAAAAGTGATGACAGATAATCCTCTTTTATTGGCTTACGAAACCCCATTTAATGTACCACCTTTTGACAAGATTAAAACAGAGCATTTTAGGCCAGCTTTTGATGAAGCGATAAAAGTACACAATTTGGAAATTGACACGATAGTCAACAATTCGGATAAAGCAACATTTCAAAATACGATAGTCGCCCTGGAAAATGCAGGTGGATTATTGAAGAATGTATCTACTGTATTTTATAATCTAAATAGTGCCAATACAAATGACAGTATTCAGGCGATAGCAAAAGATTTGGCTCCCATCTTATCGAGTCATTCTGATGAAATTTCGATGAATACCAAACTATTTGACCGTATCAAAACAGTTTGGAGCAGTCGAAATACACTTGGATTAGACGAACAGGACAATAAACTGTTGGAGGAAACCTATAAGAGTTTTGTACGTTCCGGAGCGAATTTAAAGGATGCTGATAAGGAAAAAATGAAAAAAATTAATGCTGAGCTTTCAACATTAACAACGCAATTCGGACAAAATTTGCTTGCTGAAACCAATGCTTATACACTGGTCGTTGATTCTGCTAGCCAATTGGAAGGCTTGCCTGAATCGTTGAAAACGGCAGCAGCTGAAGAAGCCATAGCAAAAGGAAAGAAGGATAAGTGGGTGTTTACTTTACAGAATCCTTCCATTATGCCCTTTCTTCAATATGCAAAAAATCGTGAACTGAGAAAGCAACTTTGGGAGGCTTATCAGCTACGCGGTAATCAAGATAACACCAACGATAACAAGGCGATCATTCAAAAAATTGTAAACCTACGCCTTCAAAAAGCAAAATTATTGGGTTATTCTTCACATGCGGCCTATGTACTAGAGGAATCAATGGCGAAGAATCCGACCAATGTCTATGCACTGTTAAATAAACTTTGGACTCCAGCGCTCGCTAAAGCAAAGGGTGAAGAAGCAGATATAGCAAAGGAAATAAAGGCTGAAGGAGGTAATTTTGCTGTGGCGCCTTACGATTGGAGATATTATACAGAAATTATTCGCAAAAAACGTTTCGCATTGAATGAGGACGAAATTAAACCTTATTTGAGTCTTCCTGCAGTTCGTGAAGGTGCGTTTGCTGTAGCCAATAAATTATATGGTTTGACGTTCGTAGCCTTAAACAATGTACCAACTTACCATAAAGATGTGGAAGTGTATGAAGTTAAAGACAAAGACGGTTCACATTTAGGTCTGCTATATGCCGATTTCTTCCCACGTGAGTCAAAACGAGGGGGAGCCTGGATGACTTCTTACCGTAACCAGTCGACAAAAGATGGCAAACGTGTTGCACCAGTAATTTCCATCGTATGCAATTTCACAAAACCAGTGGGAAAAAATCCTGCCTTGTTGACATTTGATGAAGCGACTACTTTATTCCATGAGTTTGGACATGCTCTGCATGGTCTTCTTTCCAATGTGAGATACCGCTCTATGGCCGGAACTTCTGTACCCCGTGACTTTGTTGAATTACCTTCACAAGTGATGGAAAATTGGGCAGCAGATCCTGAGGTGTTAAGAACATATGCTAAGCATTATAAGACCAAAGAAGCAATGCCAGATTCATTGATTCAAAAAATGGAAAAGGCCGGTACCTTTGATCAAGGATTTGCAACGGTTGAATACCTTTCTGCCGCGTTGTTAGACATGGATTATCATGCTACCACAAAAGAAATTTCAAAAGACATTAATGGCTTTGAAAAAACAGCAATGAAAAAGATAGGTATTATTGATGCTATTATTCCGCGCTATAGAAGTACATATTTTCAACATATCTTCGCTGGTGGATATTCTGCAGGTTATTATGCCTATATCTGGTCTGAAGTATTGGATTCAGATGCCTTCGCAGCTTTCAAGGAAAAATCATTGTATGATCAAGTGACAGCGGATTCTTTCCGTAAAAATATCCTTGAAAAAGGAGGTACTGATGATCCTGCTAAAATGTACCGTACATTTAGAGGTGCAGATCCAGATCCAAAATATCTATTGAAAAAGAGAGGTTTGAACTAATGCTCTCTAATTAAAAAAAGGCGATATAGAAATATATCGCCTTTTTTTTGTTCAGGTACTTGTTATTCTAAAAACTATTCTTACATTTGAATATTATTTATAATGAGTCTAAATAAATGTAGATAGTATGTGTGACACAAAAATTCTAAGCCAAAGAGGAGATACCCATATTAGTGTTTGCCATAAGTGTCAAACATATTATATCTGGCAACAAAGTTTTGTACTGACATTTACGAGGAATAAATTCTTCGATTTCTTGAATATTACGAAAAGTAATGGTGATGAGCTCTTTTTTAGCACATTCCCAGATGGTGAATTTCGGTTGATTATGAAAACACCTTATCCAGATATCGTATTTTCATTTGATGAAGAACAATGGCAGAATTTCAGGGATGCACTCCAAGAATCTTATTACATGAATGAGTTTTATGGAATGCTGAATAATTAAGATAAAAAGTCCTGTTGCATCGCTTGTGTTTCATCTCTCTTTCCTTACGCGTTGACAACAGGCACAAACAAAACCCTCAGTTATAGTCGCATACACTTATGCGACTATATGCTGAGGGTTCTTTTTAGCTATATATTGATTACTCGCCTATCGCGTAATATTTAAAATCAAGGTCTTCAAGTTCCTTACGGTTCAATAGTTTACGGCCATCGAACACAAATGCAGGTTTTTTCATATGCTCCTTAATTTTGGCCCAATCATAATGCTTAAATTCATCCCATTCAGTCAATACTGCAATTGCATGTGCATCATTGCAAGCCTCATAGGCGGTATTGACAACCTTTACCAAAGCTCGGTTTTCTTCCGAAGAGCGCGTATTCAGATAATCTAGGTCGGCATAGATGCGTTCAGCAGACACTTTGGGGGCATAGACCGTGATTTCAGCTTGTTCACTCAATAGATAATCTGCAACATAAATCGCTGCAGATTCACGCGTATCATTGATGTCTTTTTTGAATGCCCAGCCTAAGAATGCAATCTTTTTGCCTGATACAGTATTATACAATGTTTGGATAATGTTATCTGCAAATCGCTGTTTTTGATAATCATTCATCAAAATCACTTGATCCCAATACCATTTCGTAGTGGAGATACAAAAGATTTATTCTAATTTTACATTAAAAAAGAAACGGTTTGATAAAGCAGGAAGTTATTGATAAAGTACTGGAAACAGCACGGATAGAAGAGGTGGTGGGGGACTTCGTTGATTTAAAGAAACGGGGAACTTCTCTGATTGGAAATTGTCCTTTTCACCATGAAAAGACGCCCTCCTTCCACGTTTCAGTTGCAAAGGGTATCTATAAGTGTTTTGGTTGTGGTGTTGGTGGAGATTCCCTTAAATTCGTCATGGAACTGGAAAAGTTCTCTTACCCGGAAGCGATCCGTTATTTAGCCGATAAATATTCGATTCAAATTGAAGAAATCGAGCGTTCTCCGGCCCAGCTTGCTGCGCAGGATAAACGGGAAAGTCTATATGTCCTAAGTGCTTGGGCCAGTAAATTCTTTGCCGAACAACTCTTAAAAACTGAAATGGGTCAAGTCATCGGACTCAACTATTTCAAGGAGCGTGGCTACCGGGAGGATATCATCAAAAAATTTGAATTGGGCTATTCGCCTGAAGAATGGACTGCATTGGTCGATAAAGCACAGGTAGCTGGTTTTCACCCAGATTATTTGGCTGCAAGTGGTTTGGCTATTGAACGTGATGATAAATCTTTATATGATCGTTTCCGTGGCCGGGTCATGTTTCCGATTCATAACCTGACAGGGCGTGTAATTGGCTTTGGTGGTCGGACACTAAAGACGGATAAAAAGGTCGCCAAATATGTAAACTCTCCCGAAAGCGAAATCTACCATAAATCCGATGTGCTGTATGGATTGAATTTTGCCAAAAAAGCAATTATGGAAGAGGATAATTGCTACTTGGTAGAGGGCTATGCCGATGTTCTTTCGGTACATCAAGCTGGAGTCGAAAATGTTGTTTCCTCCTCGGGAACGTCTTTGACAACAGGTCAGATCAAGCTTATTTCCAGATTTACAAAGAATGTGACCATACTTTATGATGGGGATGAAGCAGGGATCAAAGCCTCCCTACGCGGTACAGATATGCTGCTCGAAGAAGGCTTAAACGTTAAAGTGCTGCTTTTTCCCGACGGTAATGATCCCGACTCTTATGTTCAAAAGTTTGGTGCCACGGCTTTTAAAGATTATGTCAAATCCAATCAGCAGGACTTTATTTTCTACAAAACGAATATTCTGCTTCGCGATGCCAATAACGATCCAATAAAAAGGGCTTCGGTAATCCGTGATGTCGTCGAGAGTATTGCATTGATTCCCGATGAAATTAAGGTTTCTGTTTTTATCCGGGAATGTAGCAGCCTTTTGGATATCGAAGAGCGCATTCTATTGGCTGAACTCAACAAGATTAGGCTCAATAGAGCAAAGAAGGCGGATAAGGATGCCGCTCGTAAACCGCAGAGCCCGCCGCCTAATGCAGGGATGCCACCTTTTGGGATGGATGGTCCACCTCCGGATTTCTTCATGACAGATGATGAAAGAGGGGGAGTAGCTCCTATGGAGAATGTCGAACAACCGGTACAACTGACTTCGGAAATTCTTCAGGAACGAGAGATTGTCCGTATTCTAATCAACTATGGGGATTATCTGGCAACCTGGGAAGGTGATGGGGATATTCCCGTTGCAGGACTGCTACTGGGAAATATCAGCGACATCGAATTTAAGGATAAAGCTGCGGCCTATATTTTAAAAGTCTATAGAGATGCTGCAGAAAAATACGAAATTCCAGATGCCAAGCAGTTTTATTCGAATTCGGATACAACTATATCCGATTTGGCGATTAATAGTGTTGCCAGCAAATATTCGCTCAGCGAAAATTGGAATGACGATAAGCGTAAAATTTATGTAACGCAAGAATATGAGCATTTAAAACAACTCGTTGTTACAGCGATTTATCGGATTAAGAAACGTAAGATTGAGGCGGAAATGCATCATATTCGTGAAGAAATGAAACATGAACAAGATGTGGCAAACCTAGAAGTCCTTATTTTTAAATATCAGAAACTTAAAGAAGCCGAACGGCTCTTGGGAGGCTTTCTGGGAAATACGATTGTTAAGTAATACTTGATATGGCCAAGCATCTTGAAACGGGCGAATGGGGTGAGCAAATGGCCATGGAATACCTCGTGGAGCAAGGCTATAAAATAGTGTTAAGAAATTGGCGATTTAAGAATTTAGAAGTAGATTTGATTGTCGTGGACAGGGATACCTTGGTATTCGTTGAAGTAAAAACACGGTCGGGAACGGATTTCGGCGAACCCTACGAATTTGTAGATCGCAAAAAACAGCGATTGCTAATTCGTGCAGCACAGGCTTATATCCTTAAAACAGGTTATGTCGGTGAAGTCAGATTTGATGTTGTCGCAATAACAAGATCCCCCAAAACAGTACTCAACCATATCAAAGATGCGTTTTGGGATAGCTAAGGATACGTACTTATAAATAATTATACATAGATGAGAAAAATCACTTATTTTATGGCAATTGCAGCGCTAGCTTTTGCTTCTTGTAAGTCAAAAAAATCAAGTTTGGAATTTGCATCCCCTGGAGCAAATCAAGCTGTTTTAAAAGGTGCTCAAGTCCAGTTGAAATTGAAATTTGAATCAGTATCAATGGACTCTGTCGCTTATTTTGTCGATGATAAACATGTGGGGTCATCAACTGATACTACGGCAATTACGGTAGATACCAAAGACATGGCCTATGGTACACGTAATATTTCCGCTTTGGTATACAATGCTGGAAAACCCGATTCTGTTTCAAGTACATTTTATGTTGTACCTGAAAATGCGAAGAACTATGGTTTTGAGGTTGTCAACAAATACCCGCACGATACAACAGCTTTCACACAAGGGCTACAGTTTGCTGATGGTATTCTCTACGAATCTAATGGCCGTTATGGTGAGTCAAACTTGAGAAAGGTCGACCTAAAAACAGGTAAAGTACTCAAGGAAATCAAATTTGATGAAAAGACTTTTGCCGAAGGAATGACATTGGTAGGTAATAAGTTATTTATGTTAACGTGGCAACAAGGAGAAGGATATGTCTTTGATAAAAACTCTTTTGTAAAGGAAAGTTCCTTTAAATATGAAAATAGTAAAGAAGGTTGGGGCTTGACCTACGACGGGCAGCATTTGATAAAGTCTGATGGATCCAATAAATTATTCTTTTTAGATGCAACGACCGGTAAGGAGCTAAACGCTATCGGAGTTTACGATGAAGCTGGACCAGTGGATGAACTTAATGAACTGGAATATATAGACGGTAAAGTCTACGCAAATGTCTATCAAAAAGATGTTATTGTTATAATCAATCCGCAAACAGGAGCGGTAGAAGGACGGATTAATCTTGTGGGTATCTATGAGCATACTTCCGCTTATGACAATGAATTGAATGGAATTGCTTACGACCAAGCTGGAAAGCGTCTCTTTATAACAGGGAAGTTATGGAATACATTATTCGAGATCAAGACAGTTGAAAAATAAACGAACTTCAGATCTTGAACCTTCTTTGTGAGGGCGACAGTATTGCACATTCGAATAAAATGGAAACCTTGTCAGAATTATCTGACAAGGTTTTTTATTGCGTCCCCTCCCCATTCTTCTTTGAAGTATGGATGTTATCGTGTGAGGTTTTCAATTCCATCTTTTTTATAATTGCGGCCCGGGGCTGAGACAGATCGCTTTTAAAACTATATCAGAAGTTTTTAAAACTGCATGGAGAGAATGAAACATTATGACGAGCAGATCTCTCGTCAGGTGCGCTTCAATTAATGAAGAACAAGGGAGTTGTCCTATATTAGTGAATAGCAGCTGGATGTATGCTATTATTGATGACTGATTTCGCTACAACGAACAGCCATAAAAGGGAACTAGAAATCTTTTTTAACCAATAGAAACAAAATATTTGAAGCAAAAAAAAGGAATGAAGTTTCAAACTTCATTCCTTTCTTTATATTGATTTTATTTCGATTAATAAATCGGAGTAAACATCCAAGTATCGTCAAAACGAGTGGAACCATTAAGCCCAGTTGTAATATAACCGTTTCCGTCAATACTAAAACCTACAGCATCTTGGCGCGAAGAGCCTTGAAATACCTGATTGTCATTGTCCCAATAATCGCCATTCGGATAATATTTCCATATAGAATTTGTTACTGATCCAGCTGACCCTCCAACGACGAATGCATAACCATTGATGACAAAAGAGGATGCGTTAGATCGTGCTAAATTGTATGTATAGCTATCGTCATCTCTATTTATATCATTGAGTTTGGTCCATTTGCTCCCGTCAAATTTGTAGAAATCTTTTGGATATGATCCATTTGATAGTCCTCCTCCTACATAAGCGATATTATTGATAACGAATGCAAAAGCACCTTTTCTCTTTGCTGTAAATGGAGCGTCTTCTACATCTTCCCATGTGTTTTTAGCAGGATCATATTTGTAAAACTCATTTGTAGCGGTAGTACCACCGGCAGTAGTTGTTTCGCCGGTACCTACATATGCGACTCCATTAAGTGTAAAGGCAACGGCAGTATTGACAGCGATTGGAAGACTGGCAATTTGTTCCCAGGTGTCTGAAGTTGGATTATATTTATAGAAATCTTTTAAGTTGTTTGTCCCGTCATTACCAGCACCAACATAACCAATGTTGTTAATGGTAAATCCAACAGCACCATTTCTCGCTACACCAGGAAATGCCGTCTTTTCACTCCATGTATTAGCCGTTGCATTATATGCATAGGTGTTTTGGATACGAAATGGGGTTCCATTGGTGCGGCTTGCTAATCCAGTTGTAACATAAGCTATTTTGTCAATTACAAAGCTGGCTGCTGCTGAAGTTTGAGGTCCTTTGTAAGCAGCTTTTTGAAACCACTCATCATCATCATCATCATCGTCACTTTTGCTACAAGAAGAGAGCGTGGTAGCTGTCAATACAAAAGCTAATAAAACGAGTAGCCAATTTTTCTTGTTCATAAATTATTGAAATTTAGTATAAAGGATGTTTAATTTAATTCTTGGATTATTATCACTATCTCTTGCCAAAATCAACCGATTTCCAGTTGAAAATAATTCTGTTGTTGGTAAAGATAGGTATAAAGAAGTATTTCTGTATGCTGTTGTCTTAAAATTAGTCAAATATTGAATCAGATTAAACGTATATGTACTATTTGACCCTGTATTGTTGCCCGAAACTAACGTTGCAGTTTGACTTTCTGTCGAGTAAGGTGAAGTTAAAATACTTGCAGGGTTACCGTTAGGACTTGCTATCATCATAATTAAACTTTGCGGTTGAGCAAAAATCGTTGAATAAGGGTTTTCTGCCTCTATAACGAGTTCCGCCTTATTGATTGCTACTGTTTCATCATTGACTAAATCCAATAACGTAGGAAAGCTAATCTTCGCTACAACACCAGTTGATCCTTCCAAAAAGGTATAACCCTCGGTCTGTCCACTGGCAATGTTGGGGTTTTGCAAGGTCATTGAAGCGAATTTGGTATTCGACCGATCTGTCTCAATCTGATTATATTGGTAACTTTTATCGGCCATAGAGAAATATTGCTTTCCATTTTTTGTGACCCCTTCACTATTTACATACGAATAATGCAATTGGAGGAATATAGTGTCTTTAAAGCCGATTAGTGTCGTATTTTGATTATCAGGGACCAATGCCAAACCTTTAAAATATTCTTGGAAGTCCGTGTTATTTTGAATTCGGCTATCATTATTTTGAACCATAGTAAACAATTCTTTGGCCAATGTATTATTTATCTTGAAATAAATAGAGTCCAAAGACATAATTTTAGGAGCGAAGGAAAGTTCTGCAAATGGTGCACTTTCATAAGCAAATTTTTGTTTACTAAATAGGGCTGCTGAACTGACAAATACAGGACGTTCATCTGCAGGCTTAGTCAGGTCAATCTGCGTTGGTGTAATTTCTTCTGTGATGCGATGAACACTAATCTTTTGAATTTGCGTCGTATCTCCGTAATAATATTTATTGGGATTTAAAACTAATATTGCCGAATCCAAAACCGCATCGTCAGGTAAACTGGCATTACTGATCGTGCCAACCCCCAAACGCATATAAGAGGTGGATGTCATACTTCCCGTAATCGAATTGCTGTTCTTTCCGACAAGGATGGTCCCCGTAGAAGAAGTCGGGATGTCATCCATTAGATGAGTAGAAACATCGACCGAAAATGTGTCAATTGGTACTAAACCAATTGTTTCATCTCTTGAACTACCCAATGAGAGAGAAATGTCTTTATTACAACCCACAAAAGCAGCTAATGTAAAAAGTGGGAGTAAAAATTGAATACTACGTCTCTTAAAGTTTTTAATCATATTAATTTTTGAATAGTGCAAAAGTAATCAATGCGGACTGTTAATCAGTGTTATATTTTGTTAAATATGGTTAATTACCTCAGCGATTGCAAATTTAGTAATTTAAATTTGTTTTAGTTATGGGTAGAAGATTTAAATTATTGATCAGTTTGATCGTTATAATAGGGGCAGGAATCACTGTAGTACTTGGGATTTGGCTTTATGGAAGTTATACCAATCGCCGCGACCTGTTTCTATCTACTGCTGAGCGTTCGCTCTTTAATGCTGTCCAAGAAGCATACCAGACACGCAATGGTGATAGGCAGTTAGACGGGCCCGAAGCGGAGCGAAATCGGATGTTGGAGGATGTAAAACGCGAGCTTTCAACCTTAGTGCCCGCTGCTGAACTGGATAAGGCTTTGCAACGTGTAAGCGCCGAACGGCCTAAAATCGAACACTTTGATCGCGAAAACCATAATAGACGGGAAAAAATGTTCCCCAAAGACCGTGAAGGCCAAGGCGCTATTATTCCGCCCTTTCTATTCCGCGACTTTGAGATGAACAAAGCCAATCTGGATTTGATCGAAAGAAAATTCAAAGAATCGATGAACAGTAAGAGCATATCAGTGCCATTTGAACTGGCGATTGTCGCGATTCCGCATGATCAAATCAAAGAAATACGTCAGAAGTACCGTGAAGCGAATCTCGCCTGGACTAGACCCGTGATGGTCAACCCACAAAAAAATGAATTTCTTGTGATCAAATTTCAAGAGGATTGGAAGTATCTATTGTATAGCTTAAGCTGGCAGCTGTTGATCTCACTGCTCTTGATTGGGCTGCTGCTAGGTACATTCTTCTATTTGATGAAAACCATTTTCAACCAAAATAAGATGGCCGAACTGCGGAAGAACTTTGTCGATAACATGACGCATGAACTTAAAACACCGGTGTCTACTGTGATGGCAGCGATAGAAGCAATACAGCTTTATGGGGTACAGGACGATAAGGAAAAGATGAACCGTTATCTGAATATCTCTAAAAAAGAACTGGAACACCTGTCCAATATGATTGAAAAAGTGCTCCAGATGGATATTGATGCAACAAGGGGAATTGTTTTGCAACGTTCTGATTTCGATCTTGTCGCCATGGTAAAGGGAGCGATTGAAGTTGCTCAGTTAAATAAAGCAAAGAAAGTAGACTTTAAGCTAATAGCGCATCCGAATGAAATCAGGATCAATGGCGACGAAGCCCACCTAAAGAATGTGATCAATAATTTACTGGAAAATGCAATAAAATATGCTGGACAGGAAGTTTATATTGAGGTGGAGGTGAAAGAAATGCAGGAAAATGTCCATATTCGTATTACAGATAATGGCAAAGGGATTTCTCCGGAATACCATAATCAGATTTTTGATATGTTCTTTCGGGTTCCCTCTGGTAATCTGCACGATGTCAAAGGTTTTGGGTTGGGACTTGCCTATGTCAAGCAGGTGGTAAAAAGACACGATGGTAAGATTACTGTGGACAGCGAGCTGGAAAAAGGAAGTACCTTTAGTATCCGCTTGCCCTATAAATAGATTTTTCTTGGCTTCCAGCAAAGAAAAATAGGATAGTTATATTTTTGATTGAATCACAGTGTTATGATTGAAATTTTATATGTAGAAGATGAGCCTAGTCTCGGAATGATCGTTGCCGATAGCCTAGAAGCCAATGGGTTTAATGTTACCCATTGCAGCAATGGGTATGAAGCCCTGGAAGCATTTACAGCGGCGCGGCCGGATATTTTGGTCGTGGATGTCATGATGCCCGTCATGGATGGCTTTACATTAGCGACAAAGATAAGGGAGTCAGACACGCAGGTACCCATTATCTTCTTGACGGCCAAAGTGCAGACAGAGGATGTTGTAAGAGGATTTCGTTTAGGTGGCGATGATTATGTCAAAAAGCCATTTAAGATCGAAGAGCTCGTTGTACGGATAGAGTCTCTATTAAAAAATAGCCCCAAGATGCTGTTCGGTCAAAAGCTGCTGATTGGAGATTATAGCCTGGATAGTTTAAAACATCAGTTGACTTATCAAGGTGAGGTGCTCAAGCTCTCTTTCCGGGAAAGTGAACTGCTGCGGAAGCTATATGAACAGAAAGATAAAGTTATTCCACGCGAGGATATCATGCGGGCTTATTGGAGTCATGATAAGTATTTCACAGGACGAAGCTTGGATGTGTTCATCAGCCGGATACGGAAATACCTCAGTCAGGATGACCGGATCAAGATTATCAATGTCAGAGGAGTAGGCTATATGCTTACCGTCGATTGAGCGACGGTGTTCCACGTGGATTGACATCAAGAACACTGAGGCTAACGACGATTTTTCATGCCCGATTTTCCTCCGAGCCCACGAATATGATAGGTGAAACTTAAAATCGCATAGCGCGTTATAGCGTTGGATTGCGAAACGCGTACCCAAAGGTCATTGACTTGCTGATTGATATTTTTATTGTCATTAAATAGATCAAATACCGTAAGATTGATTTCGGCATTCCTGCGCTTAAATAGTTTTTTCCCCACAGAAACATTCCATAACAAACTTGTTGTGCTCGGTGAATTCAGGATGCTACCATTGTATAGGTAGTTGAACGTTGAATTGAGTGTCCAGGTTTTTAACAAGGTCAAAGCAATAGAATTACCGATGGTATGCTTATAGACCGAATAATTGGATTTCTCGGTCGCTGAATTCTTCGAAAATGCTATATTTCCATTATAATCCAACCCAATGATAATGTCTTTACTGAATGCAGTATTGATGCCGACGCGCTGACTCATCCCATATGTTTGCGCGTTGACCTCTTCCAGATTCAGCAAGGTGTAATTCTGGTTGAAATACATATTGTTGTTGAGGTTGAAGTTGAGTTTCAACGGTTCAAAGCGATACCCGAGACTGTTCTGCCATTTCAGGTTGTAAACCCCATTGAAATTTTCAGGCCTGATATATTGTCCTCCAGGGCCCAATACGACGTCCTCCGTGATTGTAAATGCCGAATCTGTGGTGAAAATGGTATTAGAGATTTTATGTTGAATAAAATCCGCTGTAAAATCTGAAGTGAAGCTTCTGCCTGTGCCTTTATTGATCGATCTGAATTGCACGACAAGGTTGTGGTCATACTCCTGTTTGAGATTTGGGTTTCCAGAGCTGATACGAAGTGGGTTTTGATTGTCTATAAAATCCTGCAATTGCTCGATTGAAGGTGTATTTGTCTTTGCATTATACCGAAATTCAATCCGCGTGTCCTTATTGAAATTATACTGGAAGTTTAGATTAGGCAGCAGACTGCTAAAGTGGCTTTTTGTTGTCAGCGTATTGGGAAATAATTTGTCATTGACTTGTGCTGCAGTCTGATAATCTAAGCCGATTTGAAATCTTATACTGTCTTTTTTGTTAAATAAGTAGGAGAGACCACCGCTATGATAAACAAAATCGTTGCGAAATTCATTGGAAAGACGGTTTTTTAATTCGCCTAACTGACCGGTTTCGGCTAGGAATTCATAGGTCTTCCGGTCCGAATAACGTGCGGTATTCCGAAAAGTATAATTCCCCTGTAAGCGGGAGTATTTACCCAGCATCTCTGTATAAGCCACCTTGGAGCGAAAACCATTATTATCACCAATGGAATAATTTCTGTTGTTGACGGTGTCGATCCGATTGAATAGACCATCTTTATAATACGAGTTTAGTGCAAAATTCTCTGCATGGCTTTTGTTGCTGCTAAAGGAACCATTGATATTAAAACTGATCGTACGGCCCGGTTTGTTGAGCCTCCGCATGTAAGTAAGGTCTCCGCCCCAGTTGAAATTTTCGCCAAAGCTCTTATTCCTTCGGTCAGAACTATTCAGCATCTCGGTAAGATTTAATAAGGTATTGCCTATGGAACTTGTAATCCTATCGTTGCTCTGGTAGGAAAAATTAGGTTGAAAGTCCAGTTTCTGAATCGAATCTATTTTCCAGTTCGCACGGGCCGACAGCGCATGATTGTTGCTGTACGTACTGTTTAATTGCTCCTGGTTGTTGATTTGGTTGGCCCGATTGCCTGCTGTATATTCTGTTTTGTTTTGGCTGAGGATATTATTGTCCGTATAGTTGTAGGTATAATTTGCATTGAAGTCCATCCGGTCATCAAAAAAGCGGTCCAAATAGTTGAACCCCGCATTGAAACGTGTCGTCACCCCCTGTCCGGTACGGCCTCTAGTATTTCCGCGGGGCGCAAAACCATTGGGCTGATTGACGTTGTTGGTATTGATGTCAATTGAATATTGCCGTTTGGGATTCATTTTGGTTACCTGTGTATTGATGGCGTATTTTCGGTCGGGACCAGCGCCTCCTGAGAGCTTGCCAAAATAGGATTTTCTTTTGTCGGGCTTAGTGACAATATTGATCACTTTCATGCGTTTACCATCGTCAAAGCCGCTAAATTTAGCTTGTTCCGTTTTGTCATCGATGATTTGTATCTTGGATATAACATCGGCTGGAAGGTTCTTCAAAGCGACCTTTGGATCTGTGCTAAAAAACTCACGGCCGTCGATAATAATCTTGTTGACGGGCTCCCCTTGAGCTTTAACATTGCCATCATCATCAATTTCAACTCCGGGGATCTGCTTCACCAATTCGTCGGCATCTGCAAAATCTTGTGTCACGTATTTCTTGGTGTCAAATTCAAGCGTATCTCCTTTAACCTGTATACTGCTTGAAGAAATATTGATCTCATCCAATACAATCTCTGCACTATTGAGTTTAAATGTTAGGTCAATTGTTTGACCGCTGAGTTTTACCCGCCGAAGATCCATGGTATAGCCCATTGGTTGTGCCGTGACCAGATAATCACCGTTGGAAAGTGCTGCGCTGCTGAATTTGCCCAAAACGTCTGTAGGTACCTGAGATTTACTGGAATCTTTTACCGCGATAATGGTGATGCTTGCCCCCCTAATGGGCTGTGAAGTTGCCTGATCAAGCAATTTGCCTGTAATATACTGTTGGGCCAGGGCACAGGTTCCTAATAACGATAAGGTCATAAATAGGAGCAATGTGAACCATAGATTGATCTTCATAGGTTGAGGTGCAAATGCGTTTTAATGTACTGTTGACGGTTATATAATTTTATTTCCCAAAAATATGGTACTATTTGTTACGAATTATTATCATTTTAGTTACAATAACCCCAAGTGAATGGAAAGATTAGATATATTTGCAGTAGAATTAGAAATCAACTGAACAAAACCGTATAGAGGTGTGGTGGTATACGGATATAGATTAAAAGAATAGAAGATGAAAGAAAGTGTTTTGAGTAGAAAAGAGCGTATTATGAAAGAAGCATTGTTGCTTTTCTCAGATCAAGGCTATACAAATACCTCTACCAAAACGATTGCCCAAAATGCTGGGGTCTCCGAAGCATTAATCTTTAAACATTTCGGAAATAAAGATGCACTGCTGGTTTATTTGATTAAATCAGGTTATCGTAAGGTCCTTACACATCACCGTGGTATGATGACTTATCGTGAACCGAAGGAATTTCTGCGGACAATGATCAATCTACCCAACAAATTGGTTACCGCCGAACCATTATTTTGGAAATTGCAGGAACGTTTGTCGCATCACCCCTTTTCCAAACAGCAGCACGAGCAGTTTATGAAACCCGTTCAGCCTATTATCCATCGTGCTTTTCAAGATCTGCACTATGAAAATCCAGATCTTGAAACACAATTTCTCTTGTTGATTATCGACAAGCTATGGAAAAAGGAAGCTATTGGTGAATTGGAGAATGTGATGGAATTGACGTTATTTCTAGAAAAAAAATATAATCTGATCTAGAGGCAAGGGTTAAATTATTCTATTTTCTGCAACTTGTTTCCGCCTTGATCTATCGCTGCTATAAAAAAAGAGGTAGCCTGATCGCATTTACCTGATAAGCATTTCATGCAATCCCTAGCGATTTCCTGATATTTTCGATACGTTCTAGGCCGCAAAATAAGCTGTTCATAGTGGATACCAACTTCGGCTTTAAGACGTTCTTCTTACGCAGATAAAACGGTGCTTGGTCGGAGCTTCTTCGGTTCCAACCGAAGAAGCTCCGACCAAGCACCGAACAAGTACCGAAGGAGCACCGACTAAATGCCGCAAAAGACCCCAATTTGGTAGCCTGTTTTACCCGGAAAATTTGGTGTAAAACAATAGATCTGATGGACGTCTAGCTTATCCTTTCCAATTTGTGAAGCTTCGTAGCCTTGTACGATGTATTTAAATGCTGTTTTATGCGTGTTTATATGAAATTGTTGCAAAAACAATTTCATAATGTCCAAAATAATAACGTTCTTAGTATTTCTATTTTAAATACATTATACAAACTAATTTATGTTCAAAAAACTCGGTCTGGGAATATTGGCATTAGTCGGCACAATTTCTTTTTTGAAAGCTCAGGACAAAAAAGATTTTGTGAAATACATCAACTCCCAGCATGAATGGGTCGATGCGGTATTCAATACTTTGACGCCAAAAGAAAAAGTCGCTCAGTTATTTTTGGTTAGGGCACATACAAATCTGGGTCAGAAGTATATTGATTCGGTAGCTCAGGTGATACAAGACGAACATTTGGGAGGTCTGGTTGTTTTTCAGGGCGGTCCCGTACGTCATGTCGACATGTTCAACCGTTATCAATCCCTGTCCAAGGTGCCTTTGATGATGACTTTCGATGGCGAGTGGGGATTAGGTATGCGTATGCCGGATTCAACATTGTCTTTCCCCTATCAGATGACTTTAGGAGCCGTTCAAGATAATCAGTTGATCTATCGCATGGGACGCGAGGTTGCGCTGGATTTTCAACGCATAGGCATGCATTTCAATTTTGCCCCCGACGTGGATATCAACAATAACCCTAAAAATCCGGTAATCGGTATCCGTTCCTTTGGTGATAATAAATATAATGTAACCCAGAAAGCAAAAGCGTATATGGAGGGTATGGTGGATGGCGGTATATTGGCTTCCATCAAGCATTTCCCGGGACATGGTGATACAGATGTGGATTCACATTACGATCTACCGCAGCTCCCTTTTGATAAAAAGCGTCTGGATACCTTGGAAATGTATCCGTTCAAAGAGCTTATTAAAGCCGGAGCTCCCGCTGTTATGGTGGCACATATGAATATTCCGAGTTTAGATGATACACCTAATATGCCATCATCTATCTCTAAAAAGGTAGTTACTGACCTTTTGCGCAATGAACTTGGCTTTAAAGGACTGACAGTCACGGACGCGATGGATATGAAAGGTGTCAAGAAGTTTTTTCCAAATGGAGAGGCCGATGTACAGGCGATTATCGCAGGACATGACTTACTTGAAGTGTCGGAAAACAGCAAACGGGCAATCGATTTGATCTTAAAGGCGATTGAAGAGGGACGCATCGCACAGGCGGATATTGATGCGCGCGTTAAAAGAGTACTTGCTGCCAAATTGTGGTTGGGTTTAGACAAATACCAAGCGACTGCACAGCAGAATTTATACAATGATCTACATCGTGCCTCGGCGGTTCAGCTTATTGACGAACTGTCAAATGCAGCGATCACGGCATTGAACTCTACCGAAAAATTAAAATCGTTCAAAAAGGATTTGCCTACGGCTATTATTAATGTCGGAATTACGGCTAATCAGACTTTCCAGAATGAATTGGCGAGTGCGCTGACCAATGAAACACAGTATTTCGTCACAGACAGCATGAGTAAAGATGATATTAAGCGTATTACCAAAGAAATCAAGAAAAATAAACAGTTTATTATCGCTGTGCATGATACGAGACTTCGCCCACGTCCGACAATGGTATTGAATAAAGATGTTCAAGGGCTTATGAAGAAATTTGCAAAGAAATCGATCTTGACTTTATTTACCAACGTTTATGCTGTGGATGGTTTTGAAGCAACGAAAAAAGCAAAAACAATCTTGCTGGCTTATCAAAATGATGATTTCATGCAGAAAGCAGCAGTAAAAACGATTTTGGGGCAAAATACACCGAAAGGAAAACTTCCTGTTACGATCAACAAAAAATTTAAATACGGACAGGGGAAATAACGTATTATAAAATCACACAAACACCGTACCTCTTTCAAAAATGGCCTTGCTATACGAGTAAAGCTGTTTTGAAAGAGGTCTTTTTTTTAGTGTTAAATTTCTTCGTTTGCTGTCCTGCTATCTGAGGGAATACTTTCGTTTTTCATGCGATCAATAGCCGTCACCACATATTTATAGTGTTGATGCTGTTTGATGTCGTCATCGGTATATTGAAGCTTATCTCCATCGAAGGTGATAAAGATGATTTTGCCCGGATCTTTGATGTTTACTTTTTCATCGAGGTTGAACCGATAGATCACATAGCCATAAGCAGACTCTCCGTCTGTGGCCGCATCTGGTTTTTGCCAAAATAAGGTGTTCATTTTACCATTGGCCGAATTTTTAACCAGTAGACCGAAGGGTGCATTGGGTGGGATACTATCTAACCAAGGCATTGTAGGGGGTAAAGCTGGTGTACGATACAGATCATTTCGCATAGAATCCTGCAGCCCAACGAGATTGTCTGTGAGTGATTTGGAACTGAAATAAATACTTCCCTCCACATCGTGTTCCTCCCTCAGGTGACGTACCTGTCTTGGTATTTGACTCCGGTCTGTCCAGCCGATCTTATTTTCGGTAACGCGATAAGCACCGTGACCTACATAAAAATGCCGGCCGTAAGTGTGTTTCTGCCACCAGTCAACTAAGATCTCGTATGCTGCTGCGCGATTTTTGAAAGGAAAGTAGATCTGGGGATTGATATAATCTATCCAACCTTCCTGCATCCATTTGACACCATCGGCATACAGCTCCCGGTAAGCACTCAGGCCACGGGTATCTGAGCCATCACTATTATTGTCTTTGTTGTCCCAAACGCCACAAGGGCTAATACCGTATTTGACATAAGGTTTTACCTTTTTGATGGCAATACCAAGATCGTGCACCAGCAGATTGACATTGTTGCGTCGCCAGTCGTCTATTTTCTCGATCCCATTATTATATTGACCAAAAGTAATCTGATCCGGTACCGGTGTATTTCTGCTATCTGGATAGGGATAAAAATAATCATCGAAATGAATGCCATCTACATCATAGTTTTTGACGACATCCATGATGACATCAATAATGTATTTGCGAACTTGTGGAATCCCCGGATTGAAGAGCTTCTTGCCGGCATAGGTGAAGAACCACTCGGGGTGGCGCTTGGTGATGTGGTCATCCGAAAAATGGGCAGGATTTAATGTTGTTGATGCGCGGTACGGATTGAACCAGGCATGCAGTTCCATCCCTCTTTTATGCGCTTCTGTGATCGCAAACTCTAAGGGGTCATAAAATGGTGAAGGTGGTACCCCCTGTTTTCCCGTTAGGTATCTACTCCAGGGCTCCCTGCCCTTCGCGTAGAACGCATCGGCAGCAGGACGTACCTGCAGAATAATCGCATTTAAGCCCGCACTACGGTGCTGGTCCAGTAAATCAATAAACTCCTGTTTTTGCTGTGCGACATTATTGCCCGCCTTGACAGAGGGCCAGTCGATATTACCTATGGTTGCCACCCATACACCGCGAAATTCCCGTTTAGGGAGCTGCTGGGAATACGTTCTAATCGAAAATAAACAAATAACAATGGTAAAAAGAGAATATAAATATGTTTTTCCCGTCATTCTATAAATTATAGCCAACAAAGATAGGGAAGCATTTCTTACTTTTTCCCTAAAAAATGTAAGATGTTTGTTGGATACTTGTTAAAAGAACCTGAGCTTGGTTTTGAAATTGATAATAATGCAAATGCAGGTAACATTGTACTTTATTTGTGCTAATTTAGATGCGGTTTTCACAAAAGCATTGGCTTGATTGGTTAACCGCAATAAAAGAGATTATGAGCAAAGAACAAATATCCGTTTTTGATATGTTTAAAATTGGTATCGGACCCTCGAGTTCGCATACCTTAGGACCTTGGCGTGCAGCCCAGCAATTTACCGCTGTTCTCAAGTCAAAAGGGGTATTGAATGAGGTTGAACAAGTCAAAATTTTGCTTTATGGTTCTTTGGCCAAAACTGGCGCAGGGCACGGTACCGATATTGCTGTTCTACTGGGACTAAGCGGCGATGATCCAGTTACCTTTGATGTTAATAGAGTGACACCCAAAGTGGAGCATATCAAGGCTGTTGGTGAACTTGAAATTGCTGGCGAACGAGTGATTCCATTTTCCTATCAGGAAGATCTCTTGTTTCTATACGCTGAAAGTCTACCTTTTCATCCCAATGCCGTTACTTTTCAGGCTTTCCTGTCCGGAGGTAAGGCAATTACCGAAACGTATTATTCTATAGGCGGCGGTTTTGTGGTGCAGGAAAATGATACGGAAAGTGTGTTGTCGGAGGTAGACCTCCCATTTCCTGTTGATACCGCACAAGAACTTTTGCATTGGACGATGAAAACCGGATTGAAAATCTCGGAGCTGGTTCTTGAAAATGAATGTGCATGGCGTGAAGAAAGTGAAACCGTAGCCGGTGTATTGAATATTTATAAAACTATACATGAATGTATCTACCGGGGCTGTCATACCGGTGGAACATTGCCCGGAGGATTAAATGTCGAACGGAGAGCAGCCAAACTAAATAAAAAGCTCATGCAGGGACGTAGTTATCAGGATTATGCGTCCTGGGTAGCGGCTATTCGCGAGGGCGGCCAAAACTTTCAATATATTCTCGATTGGGTAAGTTGTTTTGCCCTTGCCGTCAATGAGGAGAATGCGTCTTTCGGACGGGTGGTTACAGCACCTACCAATGGAGCCTCAGGTGTTATCCCGGCAGTATTGCAATATTATATTACGTTCCACGATGGAATGCGTGAAAATAAAATTATCCAATTTATTCTTACCGCATCTGAAATCGGATCGATATTTAAGAAAAATGCAACCATTTCTGCAGCAATGGGTGGCTGTCAGGCCGAGATTGGCGTTTCATCCGCCATGGCCGCCGGCGCATTGACAGAGGTTTTGGGCGGATCACAGCGTCAGGTGCTGATGGCTGCCGAGATTGCCATGGAACATCACCTCGGATTAACATGCGATCCAATCGGTGGACTGGTGCAAATTCCTTGTATCGAGCGTAACACAATGGGGGCTATTAAAGCCATTACTGCGGCACAATTGGCATTGCAATCGAATCCGGATAAAGCCAAGGTGAGTTTGGATACCGTCGTTAAAACCATGTGGGAGACAGCTTTGGATATGAATGCTAAATATAAAGAAACAGCAGACGGTGGACTGGCTGTGAATATTCCATTGAGTTTGCCCGAATGTTAATGACTGTCTGAGTTTTCTTGTTTTTCGTATCTTTGTCGCAGTAAAACAGATATATTCTTACAAATAGAATCCACGAATGAAATATTGTGCAATTGCCTCCGGAAGTAATGGAAACTGCTATTATATTGCTAAAGATGATTCGGCAATTTTGATCGATGCTGGAATCAATAGTAAACATATCCACCTCCGGATGTACAACCTGGGTATTTTACCTACCCAGATTAAGGCGATTTTCATTACCCATGAGCATTCTGATCACATCAGAGGCTTATCTGTATTTGCTAAAAAGTATAATCTTCCTGTCTATATCACCAAAGGCAGTTATGAGGGAACCAGATTGCATCTTCCATCCCATTTGGTCCATATAATCTCTCCGGACGAAGTCGTTGAAATCGGAGGGCTCAAAGTTTACGGTATTCCCAAATATCACGATGCCAAAGAACCCTGTAGTTTTCTGGTTTCAGACGGAATATATAATATTGGAGTACTTACGGATATTGGGCGACCTTGCGAAAACGTACAGCATGTTATTCAACATTCGGATGTATTACTCCTGGAATCAAATTATGATGAGGAGATGTTGCGTACCGGGCGATATTCCTATTTTCTGAAAAATAGGATCAGCAGTGGTTGGGGACACCTTTCAAATCGGGTTGCCGTCGAACTGTTTAACGCCTATAAAACCGATCGCCTTAAACATCTTATCCTCACTCACCTCTCCGGTGAAAATAATACGGTTGATCTCGTACAGCAAACTTTCGAACCGCATTGCGAACGTATCCAGCTTCATGTAGCGACACGCTATCAGGAAACTGAATTATTCGACCTGAAGCATGTGCTAGAGACTCCTGTAGCAGCTTTTTCCATTCCTTCTGCACTTTCTTCTTAACTGATAGCTCATTTTCTGTTCGCAGTACTTGCTTAAACAAAAGCGTAAGAATACTGTAAAATGAAAAATATAGTTGATTTAAAAAGATTTCCTGTTATATTTGCTTTGTTTTTAATCAGTCTAAATAATGCCTTGTGTGCGTATTTGGACAAAAAGAAACAAAAACGCCATGCAATAGACGGCAATCTATCACATGGCGTAAATCTACATACAGCGGCAACTGGATGTAGATGACTGAAGCAGCACGCTGTGTCAGTTACTCCCGATATAGGATATGGAAGAACTTGCAAGATAACGAAATTTATTATTTTATTCGTTGTTGAGATCGCTCAAACCTGCAGATTCTCCCATAATAAGTTGAAGAAAACTAAACATCAATCAACATATTATGAAAATTTTAATTTCATTTTTTACATTTCTTACGGTATTACTGTGTAGTCATACCGGTCATGCACACGCGCTCTGGATTGAAACATCTTCTTATGGAACACTTAACCAAGCCCATGAAGTAAAAGTATATTACGGTGAGTTTGCAACCAATGAAAGAGATCAGGTCGACAAATGGTACTCCGACGTGAAGGACTTCTCATTAATGTTGCATGCGCCAGGAAAGGAACCCGTCAAGCTTCAGTTGACGAATAAAGGTGATCACTTTAGCGGTTCATTTCAACCGACAGCAGCCGGAACCTATTTCCTATCTATTGTTAAAGCACCGAAAGATCTAGGCGGTAAAACAAAATATGAGTTTTCTTCCCTAGTCCCTGTTCTTGTCGGAAAGCCTGCAGCACTTGATTATAACAGTGTGAGAAATCCATTGCAGATTGAATTGCTTGTTACAGCTAATGCAAAAAAAGGCCAGAGTTTACAGGCAAAGATTACCAGTTTGGGCAAAATTGTTCCCCATGCCAAAGTTTCTGTTTTTTCGGCTACTGGTTGGGGAAAAGAGTTTGTGGCGGACGAGAATGGTGTACTTACATTTGATGCGATCTGGTCTGGTCCTTATGTTTTGGAAGCAAGCACCTTTGCTGAGACAGCCGGCGAACATGAAGGAAAACCCTATGCTTCAGCCTGGCAGGGCAGTACGACTTTCATTACTGTAAAATAAACGCAGATAAGACGCATACCGAATAATAAAGGCTACATCTGCAAAAAGGGCTCGTTTGAAACAAGGGAAACACCAATGGATCCTTGCAAAAAAAAGAATATCTACTATAAAAAACATCTACTATACTACATTCATGAACAAAACTATATCTTTTCTAGCCATTCCGATGATTAGTTCGTTTTTTGCTGTTGCACAGGCGCAGACGAACAAGGTAATTGAAGGATTTCTTATCAATGAAAAATCTGAGCCTATCACAGGCGCGACAGTAAAACTAACAAATACAGGTGTGACCACCAGCACCGATAGTGAGGGGCATTTCGCTTTTCATAAGCTTGCATCCAAAGTTTATCATATCGAGATAAAAGCGATTGGGTACGGGAAGCATACGATGGAAGTGAACGTAAAAGATGAGGCGACAAACTTGGGCCCCATCATCTTAAAAGACCAGTCCCAAGCCATCGACGAGGTCGCTGTTTATGGTAAATACTATGAGCATTATAAGTTTGACAGTATATCTGGATCGTTACGTCTTAAAACACCAATCTTGGAGTTACCTCAAAATATACAGGTTATTTCTTCTGATTTAATGGCCGATCAACAGGTTTTCGACATTGTTGATGGTATTACACGTAATATCAGTGGGGCTACACGCCAAGGGCACTGGGACAATCAATATGCTAATATCCGCATGCGTGGCTCTAAGATCCCCGCATTTCGTAACGGGATGAATATCGAAGCATCCTGGGGGCCTACAGCCGAAGATGCGAGTATGATCGAACGGATTGAATTTGTAAAAGGACCTGCAGGATTTATGCTTGCCAATGGTGAACCGGGGGGATTTTATAATGTCGTGACCAAGAAGCCTACGGGAAATACCAAGGGATCTGCAACGTTCAATATGGGAAGTTTTAGTACGTATCGTGCCGCGGTTGATTTTGATGGCAAATTGCGGAAAGATGGAAAGCTATTGTACCGGCTAAATATGGCTGCTCAGCAGAAAGATTTCTTTACAAAATATAATTACAATAATAGGGTTGTTATTGCTCCTGTCGTAACCTATAAGCTGGACTCATTGACAAGTCTAACTTTTGAATACACCTACCAAGGTTCTACTTATTTAGCCAATGGGAATTATACCTTTTCACCAAAAGGATTTGCCGATCCCGATATCGCTAATGATTTTTTCTACGGTGACCCATCCATGGAGCCTGGTAAATTAAAAGACCATAGTGCTTATGTCTATTTGGATCACAAATTAAATGAGAAGTGGAAATTGCATGCGCAAATGGCGTATTTTAACTTTGATATGAAAGCGACGAGTACTTGGTTGAATTATATGAAAGCCAATGGTGATATGCCACGTAATTATAGCATAGCGGATGAACATGGTGAAAATCGCTTCGGTCAAATCTCCTTAAATGGTGAAGAATATACAGGGAGCGTGCGCCATCGTATCTTAGTAGGGGCAGATTATGGTAACAAGAAGTTCTGGGGTGATTTTAGACCAATCTTGGACTCTATTCCTTCTGTTCCACTCAATGTTTATGCTCCTAAGTATGGTATTGACGGTAGTGTGTTCCCGACTTTAGATCGTTCACAATCTGTAAAAGTACGTGCCGGTGGAAGCAACTATGTGACTTCAACAAGTTATATGTCCTTTTATGCGCATGATGAGATGGCTTTTCTGGAAGAAAAACTGCGCCTTTCCTTGGGATTGCGTTATACTATTGCAGAGACAGTTGGTAAAACAGCTGCTGCAGACAGGACCGATAAAGCATTTACGCCACGCGTAGGATTAAGTTATTCCATAGACAAATCAACAAGTGTGTATGGATTATTTGACCAGTCTTTTGTGCCGCAAGCGGGGACCGATTGGGAAGGAAATACTTTTAAGCCGGTAAGAGGTAATGATTTGGAAGCCGGTATTAAGAAGGAATGGGGCAGTGGAAAATGGATTTCTACATTGAGTGCATATCAGATTAAACGTAAGAATGCTTTAGTTGACGATGTTGAACACTCAACAAGCACAGTGAAATTTCAGACCCAGCTTGGTGAGACAACATCTAAAGGAATAGAGTTTGATATCACGGGTGAAATAGTCAAGGGATTAAATGTGAATGCCAACTATGCATTGACAGATTCCAAAATATCGAAAGATACAAAAGAAGAAAATATCGGAAATATCACACCGAATACGGCGAAGCATACCGCCAATGCTTGGGTAACCTATCGCCTGCAACAGGGGGCATTGAAAGGTCTAGGCCTCACAGGTAGCGTTCAAGGTATGTTTGACCGTGCTATTGGTACAACAAAAGAAAGTAACTTTAAGAATTATATAAGAACGGATGGTGGTATCAGCTATCAAAGTGGAAAATATAGTATTTCTTTGATGGTGAATAACTTGTTGGATAACCGGAAACTGTTGACGGCAGGTTCTACAGGTGCGGCTAATAGTAAAATTGAAGGAAGTGTCAATTATTACACCTATATCGTAGAAGCTAGACGTAATTTCCGCATGGGGGTTACCTATAAATTTTAAATAAACGATCTCGATAAATTATAGAATCGATGTATAGTACATTACTAGTCGTTATACTCTTTGGAGCATACCTTTTTTACAACACGAGCAAAAAGGTGAAATTTGGCCCTAGGCCACAATGGCTGGAAAACCTGTGCGCACAAACTAAGTTTGTGCGCACTTTGAGCATGTTGCTGCTGCTCTTTCCATTTGGCGCTGTTCTCTATATGCAAGGATTTGGCGCGGGCTTTTTTGCTTTTTTTGCCTATTTCATGTGCATGATGTGTCTTGTGGTCCTATTGAATCCTTATCGCTATTTCAAATTATACCCAATTTTGGGATTGTATGTATTTAGCCTTTGTGTTGAGTTATTGATTTCCTAACCGATTAAATATGCCTGCTAATAAAAAATACCTCAGTACGCCCTTTCAGCGGTTCCTGAAAATTACAGCCGGATTTATCGGTGGTTATGTTGTCATGCTCTCTTTTCATGTTTTGGTCACACATATTTTTGAGAAGAAGGATGTTGTTGTCACAGCTTGCTTCACGGGCTATCTCCTATGGGCAGTACTGCTCTTGTTTGCTTTTCTTGCGAAGAACGGATGGAAAATATGGGGACTATACTTACTCTTGGCTGCAGTTTTTTCGCTGCCTTATTTTTTCAAAATGTAAATGACCATGAATAACCGAAATTATAATATCTATTTCAATACACATACCATTAGTGGCATTATCATTTGCGCTATCCTTTATGTGATATTTTTTGCGGGTTCATTTGCATTTTTTAGGAATGAAATCGCTGCCTGGCAGAATAATACGTCCTATAAGACCTATCGCGAAGATCATCAAAACTTTGATCGCTTGCTTGATTCACTCAAAGGACAAACAAATTTGCATGGACGTGATATTACCTTTTATATGCACCGAGAAGGAACCTCTGCTTATGTGGGGCTTAGTGCATCCAATGACAGTCTCCTAAATAAAGAAAATTTAGCGAAGGTAACGCCAGAACAAAAAGCAGCAAAAAAGAATGGCCGCAGAAGAGGTGGCGATGATGACTCGAAAAACTTTACCTATAATTTTGCAAATAAAAAGTCAGGTGACTATACACAGAATTATGATATGGGGGAGTTTTTATTCCGCCTACATTTCATGGCTCAGCTCAATCAGGTGCCCATTAGGGTGGGCATAGCCCCATTTGGTTATCTTATTGCGGGCATTACCGCTTTTATTTTCCTATTTGCCCTTATTACAGGATTATTGTTGCACTGGGACAAGATCGTCTCAAATTTCTTTGTGTTCAGACCCTTCAGTAAATGGAAAACGGTATGGACCGATATGCATACGGCATTGGGTGTTATTGGTTTTCCGTTTCAATTTATCTTTGCGGTAACAGGTACGTTTTTGATCATTAATTCTGTCCTGGCTTTGCCGCTGAGCAAGTTGCTGTACGATGGTGATCAACAAAAAATGTATCAGGAGATGGGGGTTAGCGCCGACACCGATTTTCCTTATACCTACAAACCTTTAAAGGCAGACATTAAAATTGCTCCATTTTTGGATCTGGCAAAATATAAATGGCCTGAATCCGATTTCCAGCGTATTACGGTTAAAAACTATGCGGATTCCAATATGCATGTTGTCATGGAGCTGGAGCCGCATTTTAACAAGAGCTTTGCTGGATCGGGGCTATTGTCTGTGCGAGCAGTCGACAATAAAGTGGTTGCCGAAAAATCCCCAATCAGTGATGCTACTTATGCCGATGGTGTCCGCAGTCTTTTATACCGCCTGCATTATGGCGACTATGGCGGCTACCCGCTTAAGGTGGTGTACTTTATTTTAGGGGTCATGGGTTGTCTGGTCATTATCTCGGGTATATTAATCTGGTTGGTTGCACGTGACAAAAACAATGTAATTCCACGGAAACGGAAATTCAATTTCTGGGCGGCAAATATTTTTACGGCAATATGTTTGACCATGCTGCCTGTTACAGCCCTGACGTTCATTGCGATTAAATTGAGCCCAGAGGTCAACCAGGACTTTATTTACCGTGTGTATTTCTATAGCTGGCTTGTATTTTCACTGTATTATATTATCAGAAGGAGCATCCGACGTACCAATCGTGAAACCTTGCTGGTCGGAAGCATCCTGGCATTTTTTATACCGCTAGTCAATGGTTTTATGACCGGAAACTGGATTTGGGATACATTTCACAACGGACAGCGGGATATTTTTGTCGTAGACTTTCTATGGCTGATGATCGGTATCATCGGTATAATCGCCTATAACAAGACTAAAAAATTCTTTGCGACTATTCGTTAACAAAGATTCTTTTCTCTCTGCGAAGTAAGTATACTTCGTTTCTTAATTCCAAGGGCGCCCACAAGGTGCCCTTGGAACGTATAGGCGGTGTGGTGGAAGTGCCGCCAAGGGCTGGTTTTGCAGTACATTCCGCCAACTTGGCTTTGCTAACTATAGTTGGTTTGTTGTATACTGTTCCCGTACAAGTGGGGACTGCTTCGGTATGTGTTTGCTTTTTTTCTGCCTTTTGTTTGCCTTGTTGGCGAAGAATGATCGAAGCAGAACTGGCTAAATAGCGAAGCAGTCCCGAAGCAATCCGCAGTCATAGCCGGCTCGTTCCCATATACCGTTGGCACTTGAGGGCACTTGAAGGGACTTTAGGGGATTTGAGGGCACTTGTGTTTGGTATAATAAGATTATTATTGTATTTTAGGTACTACCAATACCTTGATTTGATGTTCAATCTCTTTGAAAGTCCTAAAAATCCGAATAGAAAGAAAGGGGAAGGCTATAAAGTCAGCGAATTTAGTCAATCGGCCGGAGATGATTTTGCTCGCAATAACATTTTGGCCAGTCGTTTATATAAGACACTTAAGCCCATTCAGCCTTTTGCCTGCACTCGTTCGACCTATACTCGATTGCAAGTAGCGCTGTACAAAGCTGTCCGTAACGATCAGATACATGATTTAGGTAGCCTTAAACTGGGCTATGGTGATGTATCTCCCTTGAGAGGTTTTCGATTTTCCCTAAAGACCAGTTTGGGGCGATTCTTTGTCAATAAACCAGTCGCTTATTATAATGAAGATGAGAATAAGGTTGAAATAAGGAGTTCATTAAAAAGCATCTTGAAATTTGAGTCCATTCATGAGCGATTGGCCAAGTTGGTGATAAAGAAGTATTGTATCCTGATTCAGCTTGATGAGCCGAATGCTATTACGGTGATGAGCAGCAAAGATCTGGATTTGAAGCAGGGACATAGTTTGGAGGACCGTTCGGTATTCTTTCCATTGAAGGATAATATAAACGTACTGGTATTATGTTTGAGTACTGTCAGATGTTGGCTGAAAACACCTGATGAAGCTGAACAATTTTTGTCCAATGATACCACATTGATGACCGCAGAAGTAATCGATGTCATCTTGATACGAGATGGTAAGTGTATGTTTTTCCCAGAAAAAGAGGCAAATAAGATGTTGCCGCCCATCCAGCCAAGCGATGATGAACTCGATTGGGAATAATTGCGATGATCTATAGATTATTTGACCTGTCTATTTCTAATTTTTACGTTTTATAATATTTAAACTCACCAAAAAGTATTACTTTTGGTGAATAAACTCACCAAAAAGCATTACTTTTGGTGAATATAAAGTGGGTTATGATACAGCGATTAATCAAAAATAATTTAGAGCAAGCACTTTTTAAAGGAAAAACTATCCTATTAATTGGTCCGCGGCAAGTAGGTAAAACTACACTAATCAAAGAGATACTCTCTGGTGTCGATTATTTATTTTTGGATGGAGATGATCCCCTGATACGGACTTATCTCAACAGCCCTAATACAAAAGAGATTGAAACAATTATTGGTCAAGCTAAAGTTATATTTATTGATGAAGCACAAAGGATCGAAAATATAGGTTTAACGGCGAAAATTATACACGACCAATTTAAAGATGTCCAGCTTATCCTCAGCGGATCCTCGGCTCTTGAGCTAAAAACGAATACACATGAGCCATTGACAGGACGTAAGTGGATATACTGGAGCAAGCTGGTTCTTCCCCACTTTTGGTGGTAATACCATCATATTTGTCTTCAATTAGCGTTCATATTTTAATGAATGCATCAAAACTTGTTTTTTCGGACGATGGTGATAACTTCAGGATTATATCAGTAGATAACCAGCAAGATGTACTGGTAGTTTATGTGCAGAGTACTACCCAAAGTGCTGTCTGCCCAAACTGCTGCATCACTTCGAAAAGAATCCACAGCTATTACACCCGCAAGATCACAGACCTTCCTGTCTTCGGTAAAACTTCCAGAATTATTCTTCGCTCTCGTAAATTTTATTGTCATCAAGACGAATGTCCGTTCAAAATATTCACCGAGAGGTTCGAGAGTCATTTCAGGCCATATAAACGGAGGACTGAGCGTCTGGAAAGTAAGATCAGACAACTTGGGCTTCTTGCCGGAGGAAGGCCTGCTCAGCGGATTTGTACCATATTGTCGATACCCACGAGCGATACGACTATACTACGGTTGATTGAAAAATGCGATTTTTCACCAGCAAAAGGTGTAACCGCCATTGGCGTAGACGATTGGGCTTACAAAAAAAGGAAAAGTTACGGTAGTATTTTGGTCAATCTCCACACAGGGAAAGTGATAGATCTATTACCAGACCGTGAACAGGAGACATTGCGTAAATGGCTACAGGAACGTCCAGAGATTGAAGTAATGAGCCGGGATAGATACAGTAACTATCGAAAAGCTATTACTTTGGGTGCTCCCCAATCTATCCAGGTCACCGATCGTTGGCACTTGTTGAAAAATTTAAGTGAGGCGGTACAGAAAGTTTTGATCAGGCATTACAGCAAAGCCACAGCTTTGTTGGCCAATAAGCAGTTGCGGGTTGACGATCAACAAATAGCTGAAAATCAAAGCACACTATCTGAAAACAGAAGCTCTCCGGATTCAGCTCATGGCGGGATCCGCTTAAAGCGGTTTGAGCAACTGAAGGAATTACAGAAAAAAGGATATTCCATACGTGCCATGGCACGGCATCTGTGCATGCACAGACAAACCGTCAAAAACTATCTGGACATGGAGACCTTGCCCCGGAAATCTCAATGCAAGATTAATCCGCTTGAAAAATTCTTTACGCATATAAAAAAGCGTATGGAGGAAGAGCCGAGCATATTGATCACCACATTGTGGCAGGAGCTCAGAACCCAAGGATATAAAGGAGCCTATTCAACTTTCTCAGAAGGCTTGAAATTCTATGGGATCCGAGTGGGCAAAAAAGCTGGGTTCACTAAAGAATTACCGAATCATGGTGCAGCAACTTTTAAAACATCATCAGCGGCGATATGGTTTCTGTCAGATCAACAAAATCTGTGGGATGACCAACGGAATATCATCCGCGAATTATGCAAATCCTCCAAAGAGCTGAATAAGACTTTTATCCTAGTGCAATCCTTCCGTAAAATAATGGCTGAGAAGTCGGGCGATACAAAATTGAGGGAGTGGATCGAGAAATCAAGCACCTCGGGACTAAAAGAAATAGCATCATTCGCAAAAGGACTGCTCGCCGATTGCCCCGCTGTTGAAAATGCGCTCACCTTACCATGGAGTAATGGTCCCGTGGAAGGAAACGTGAACCGACTGAAAATGATTAAGAGGCAGATGTATGGTAGAGCGGGGTTTGACTTATTGAGGAAACGTGTAGTATACGCTCCGTCTTGACCACCAAAAGTGGGGAAGAACC
>NZ_VLKR01000037.1 GCF_007830445.1 Sphingobacterium siyangense
AAGGCGGAAGTAATAAAAAATCTTTTGTCTTCGAATAAGTTTTCGATATCGGAGATAGCCGAATTAGCGGACGTCACTGTAGAGTTTGTAAAGCAGATCGAGGCAGAGAAGGCTAAAGGAAAATAAAACAGATTACAATATAAGATTTTAAGGTCACTTGGATACTGTCTAAGTGGCCTTTTTCTTTTTTATAGGTTAAGTTGGTCTTAGACAATACCATTTTGAATAAGCTCTCATTTAAATAAAATAATTGTGAAGCAGGGAATACGAACTCAACTTTTTTATAAAAAGATCAAACGAAGGCGAACTAACCATTGTTATAAGAGTACTTTCATAAATTAGGTTAATAACAGGTAGTAAAAACCTTGAGATCCCCTCCTCAAGGTTTTTTTATTTTTTTCAAACGAGTAAGACATTACAATTGTTTCTTATACGAAAAATGAGAAGATTGCTTTTGCTGGCTTGATTTGCACTTGTTAGGCCAGCATTTTTTTGAAACCGACTATCCCATTATTGGGATCATAACTATATATATCAGGGCTGGTTTATTCCGGCCTTTTTTGTGCCGACACAATCAGTATCATAGGGCTTTTGAGTTCGTCTGCCATTCAGGCAACATGGTTAACCATCTCCATGTTAGGCTGTGGTCCAGTAACTAAGTTGATCGCAAAGTTATGGGCCAGCAGGGTTGTAAGGTATGTGGTAAGTGTCCTATGTTATTTTATTACATTGTTTTGTAAAAAGTGTGTTTCCCGCCTTGCTTCTCCAAAGTAATGGTCTACGGGCCAGTACAACTTGTTTGCGGCTGCATCGTAGATTCAGTCTTGGTCGGGTCTAGTAGTGAATATCGGATACTCAACAGAAAACACAAAACTGCCGCCCGGCTTTAGCCAACGGTTGATATGTATGCGGAGCAGATCAAAGTCTTTGATGTAATGGAATATAAGGGAACAGATGACGCATGATTCCGCGTATGCCTAGTTCTCCAAAATATTTTAATTTGAATTAATTCTTTTTTTATTAAAAAACTATTCAAATAAAATTGTTGTTTTGTTATAAACTTTAAATTTCTATAGCATATTACAACCTTATGCAGAATCAAAGGTACCCTAAAAACGATAACAGTGACCACCTCATCATGGATAATGATTATAAGTTAGTCGCTGACATGATTAAGAAAGATCTTTTTGGAGTGCTCCTTAAAGCGAAATTGATTTGTAATACGGAAATGGCGGTGTTGACTTTATTCGACAACAGTCAAAATTTTGTGCGGACCTATTTTCATGATGTCGATGGAAATATAAGTATCGATAAAGTATTTTTGGACTATGTATTTGATGACAACGGCACGCTAGAGTTTCCAGACCTTAGCAATGAACTTCCTTCGCAGCGCAATTCAGTGATTTTCCAGAATTTTGGAATACTGTATTATTATGAAGCACCACTCATCAATCACGAAGGAAAAATAGTTGGTTTTTTAAGCGTTATGGATAGTAGCTCAAACAAGCTTTCTGATAATCAACGGACTCTTCTTTCATTATTGTGCACAGAAGTTCTTGGCTTACTTCAAGAGAAAAACCAGCACCTCCAGTTAACTAGTAAATTGGAATATGCGAAATCTACACTAGACATGACCAGTCAGGTGGCCAGAGTGGGGAGCTGGGAGTATGATTTAGTTGATGATTATATCGATTGGTCTGAAATGACGAAGATTATTCATGGGGTTCCAAAGGATTATCGTCCAACTATTAAAACAGCAATTGAGTTTTACAAAGATCCTCAACATAGGATTAAAATTGTTCAGGCTATCAATAGTGCAATCGCTACAGGAGCTTCATGGGATCTTGAATTAGAAATTGATACCTATCAGGGTACAAGCTTGTGGGTTAGAGCACTAGGGAAAGCAACTTTTGAAAAAGGGAAGTGCGTTCGACTATATGGCACTTTTCAGGATATCGATAAACGTAAACGTTCTGAGGCGGAATCGATTCGTTCTAAGAAAATGCTCGAAGATGTGTTGAATGCCACTACTGCAGTCGCTATCATTGCAACTGACGCAGAAGGGTTGATAACCCTTTTCAACCGGGGCGCAGAAAATTTATTAGGGTATAAAGGTGATGAAGTGATCGGTAAAATTACGCCGACATTATTTCATAGCAGTAGGGAAGTTAAAGATCGAGCGAAGGAACTTGAAAGTAAATTTGGGTATCCGATTAGTGAATTTAGGGTGTTTGTCGAGATGGCAGAGCGCTACGGATCCGAGCAAAGAGAATGGACTTATATAAAAAAAGATTTTACGCGACTTTACGTATCTCTAGCAGTCACTGCAATGCGCGATATTTCTGGTCAGATTATAGGTTATCTTGGCATTGCCACAGACATCACGAAGATTGTTCTTCAAAGAGAAGAATTAGAGAAAGCTAAAAAGCTTGCTGACCAGGGTAGCGTGGCGAAGTCAGAGTTTCTCGCTAATATGAGTCATGAAATTCGTACACCTCTTAACGGAATTATAGGTTTTACGGATTTGATGAGTCGAACAAAACTAGACGATACACAAAAAGAATATGTTTCTATTGTCGATCAGTCTGCTAATCTTCTTTTGAGCATCATAAACGATATACTTGATTTTTCTAAAATTGAAGCCGGCAAATTGGAGCTTTCGATTGAAAAAAATGATTTGTATGAGATGTTTGCTCAGGTTACAAGTTTGATTGACTTTCAGTGGAAGGCCAAGAAATTGGATTTTCGGGTAAATTTATCAGAATCGCTACCGCATTATGTTTGGGTTGACTCACTTCGACTCAAACAGGTGATCATGAATCTTTTAAGTAATGCAATAAAATTTACGGACAAGGGAAGTGTTGCACTACATGTCGATGTACTATCCTCGGACGAAAACTCCACCACGCTGCGCTTCAGTGTAACGGACAGCGGAATAGGTATTAAACCAGATAAACAGCAAAAAATATTTGAAGCATTTTCTCAAGAAGATGCTTCAATAAGCAAGAGATTTGGCGGAACAGGGCTTGGACTTAGTATTTCAAATCAATTGCTAAAAATGATGGATAGTAAACTAAAATTGGAAAGCGAATATGGGAAAGGGAGCCAATTTTATTTTGAAATTACATTAAGGTCGCAAAAGGGGGATGTGTATGAATGGAAACTTTTAGAATCCTTAAAGGTTATGATAGTTGCCCGACAAGATGCCGATCGAGCTAATATTGCATTGATGTTGTATTTGAAGAAAGTTAATGTCTCGTTGGCCGATAACGGATTTGAAGTTCTTCAAATGTTGTCCAAAGGTGAGCGGTATGATGCGATTATTATTGATAATGATCTACCTATAATGAACGGTATCGATACGATAAAAAAAATTAGGGAAAAGTCACTCTACAAAGGAGTTGGACAGCCCGTAGTTTTAATGTTATCCGTCCTTGAGACCAACCCAGCCCGTATTGCTGAAAGCAGCCATATTATTCATTGTATTAATAAACCAGTTAAAGTAGATCAACTGTATTCAACATTAGTTGCTGCATTACAGCAGGATGAAGAAACGATCAAATATGCCGAAAAAGAAACGGCCTTTTTGGAAAGAAAATACAAGATTTTAATTATTGAAGACAACAAATTTAATATGTTGCTTACTAGAACCATTGTACAGAATGTTCTTCCCAATGTGGAAATCATAGAGGCGGTCGATGGGGTAATGGGATTTGAATTGTTCAAGGAGAATAGGCCTGATTTGGTCTTCATGGATATACAGATGCCTGAAATGAATGGTTATGAGTTAACTGGATTGATTAGAAGAAATGAAGAGGGGAGGATACATACGCCAATTATAGCATTGACAGCCAGTAATATTAAGGACGAAAAGGAAAGGTGCATTTCGTGTGGAATGGATGATTTTGCTGTGAAGCCTTTTGTTAAAGAAACATTGCTGGAGCTTTTGAAAAAATGGTTGATAAATGACAGCAATAACTAGGTATGAAAGACTTGTATATGATTTAGTCAATAATGGCTATTCGGGTTAACGAGGTTTAAACTTGTCGCTAAGTCAAAGTTGATAATTCCTTTATTTTATAGCGCGCTATTGGCTAAATTTGATAGATTTCTTTAATGCATGAAAAACAAAAAGACACAGGCTTTAATTCCATGGCTCGATACCATTAGTCAATTTTTCGATACTTTTAGGATTGGCACAGCTGTGAATGATTTATTTAACGTCATGCGGATTGAAGACCAGGCAAAAGGCAAATTGCTTTTCATGCCGCTTTTCCGAGGTAATTTTTTTCGTATTTTAATCTGCAAGACACAGGGGCCCAGATTCCTGCTTCCTGACGAAACCATCTATACTTCAGCTAACAGTATTTACTTCGCATATCCCGGTAAAATGGAAAGCTGGCAGCGTGAGGAAACGATTTATGGCTATCTCATTTGTTTTACGTCCGAATTTGCTGGAATAGACCCTCTAAAACCCAAATTTGAAAAAGATTACCCATTTTTTATGCGTGGGGCCAATTCACTTCTGAGGCTTTCGCAGCAAGATATGGACAAGGTATCGCATACAGCCGAAACGCTGCTTCTTGAAATGAAATCGGGACAGGAGGATAATTTTGAAATGATGCAAACTTTATTAAAGGTATTGCTTATCCAAATCCGTCGTCTGTATTATAAAGATAAGGAGGTAAAAACTCCTTTTCAGTTAAAACAGGCCTCCCTGATGGTCAAGTTTAGAAAAGTGCTCGATGCTTATGCTATTGACGCCCCCGATATACGAAAAGAAGGAAGGCCAACGGTTCGAAAAATCGCAGATGAACTGAATCTCACAGCTAGCCATTTGAATTTTTTAGTAAAAAAATATACCGGGCGCACGGCGTTGTTTCATATTAATGAAAAGCTAGTGCTGGAAGCAAAAAGTCTTTTAACACACACCGATCTGCAGGTGTCAGAAATAGCTGATCTATTACAATTTAATGAAGCAAATTATTTTAACCGGTTTTTTAAAAAGATGACGGGTCTAACTCCTACAGCATACCGTCAAGACGCTTTGCAACTTATGAAAAGTCCACTTACTATTTAAATCGATAAAAAGTCCAATTATCGCCTCAATCCGTATAAGTCTTCTGCGGCGAACATTCTTGAAATTTGTATCATTTAACAAATAATAGAAATGTACAAATTAATTACAAATGACAGAACGGCCACAGACGTATCTATGTTCCCGGTTTATATTCTTTCTTTGGCAACTTTCATTGTTTTTTTTCAGGGATTCATGGTCGCGCCATTGCTTCCACTGCTATCCGAACAGTTTGGTACGACTACCCGGCATGTGAGTTTTATTGAACCATCTTACCTGCTCGGCTATGGATTGTTTACATTGGTATATGCGCCTCTAAGTGATCGCTTTGGCAGGTTCCGGATAATTACGCTGTGCCTAGTCATCTTTTCTGTATTGACATTACTGACCGCTTACGCCCATGGAATTAACCAGATGATTTTCCTTCGTTTGCTGACCGGCATCGGTGCCGCCGGTATTGCCCCCACAACCATTAGCTGGATCAGCGATCGGTACCCGTACGAAAAACGGGGGCACGCGCTTGGGATATTCTTTGGTAACATGGCAGGTGGCACAGCTTTCGGATCCAGCGCAGGCGCTTTGATCACATCGCTAGTCGGTTGGCAATGGCTTTTTATTGGCGTCGCGAGCATCGCGCTGCTTATTTTGTTGCTGATTGTCATGTATCAAAAGGACATATTTAAAGCAAATGAGATGATCCGTGGAGTTAAGGAGAACATTTTCCTCGTCTTCTGTAATATCCTGTCGAGCGGAAGAGCTAGGCATACCTATTTCTATGTTTTGTTTAACGGGATGTTCCATGGTGGTATTTTTGCCTGGCTGGCTTATTTTTTCTATAGAAACTATGGCCTCGACGAATTACAGATTGGGCTAGCCTTGTTGGGGTATGGTATTCCGGGCCTATTATTAGGTCCACTACTCGGAAAGCTTGCGGACCACTATGGAAGACAGAGAATAATACCTTTAGGTTTATTTTTGGGGGCACTTACCGTATTGCTGCTCAGCCAAAATCTAAATCTTGCAGCATCCTGTGTTTTAGTGGCTTTACTTTCACTCGGATTTGACCTCTCGCATCCTTTGTTTGCTGCTATTGTCACCACATTCAGTGCGCAAAAAGGAGCGGCGACAGGACTTTTTGCATTCTTTCTTTTCTCGGGTTATGGCCTTGGGAGCCTTTTACTGAGCCTGATTATCAATATCGGTCTGGAAAGCGCATTCCAGGTGTTCGGCGGGTGCCTTTTACTGGCAGCGATTTGCGCGATATTTGTTTTTAGGAAAGAGAAGTAGTTACTTAAATGCTGATCTCTGTAGTTCGTCATAGCATTGAATATATCTTATTTCATCGTTTAAAACAACTTGTTCCCCTGAGTGGTTTTATGAATGAATTTATTGCCAAAGGAGATTATGAAAGCTTCTTAGCTTATTGTACTGCAGAGACGAAATGGGTTTTTATAGGTGAGCGTATTCTCCATGGGAAAGAAGAAGTTCGCGCTTATTTGAAAGAGTTCTATCAGGAACCGCCGGTTTTTGATGTGGAAAAATCTATTGAGGAAGGTGATTTTGTTATGGTGACCGGAGAAATTCGGTTGAGAAATAAGGACGGAAAATATGATCATTTCGATTATTGCGACATTTGGCGATTCGAAGATGGAAAAATGGCAGAGCTTAAAGCATTTGTCATTGAAAAACAAGGATTGCCGCTACCCTCATCCGAATAGGCTTAGTGTTTGATCTATTTCATATTTGATTATATAATAATCCTTAATTTTGATTGGAGGTATGGGACTTTTAACCGGATGTGCCGTAATAAATTTTGAGGGGAAGGTTATGGCTTATAAACGGATTAAAACAATGGAAAATGAATTAAAATACCAGGCAATAAAACCTGACAAGTCGTTAGCGGATTTTGTTGAAAGCTTTTGGCTTTTACAAAACCAATCGGATTGTAATAGAGAAGTTGTAGTATTGCCAGACGGAAGAGTTGATCTATTTTTCACGCAATCTGCAACAGAGTCTTTCCACGTGACGCTTTTGGGTATCCAAACTCAGCCGGGGAAGGCTATCATTGCGCCTTTGCGACAGACTTACGCCATCAGTTTTAACCCGCTTGCAGTCCAATCTGTTTTTCAGACCAACATCGTCAACTTGGTGGATAGGGCAACTCTCTTGCCTCCCAATTTTTGGAACTTTAGTGCCAACGACCTGAATAACTTTGATTCGTTCTGCGCGAAAGCGACAAATAAAATACAGTCGCTTTTGCCGCTTGAAGTTGACAACAGGAAACGGACACTGTTCGACCTCATTTATGCATCAAACGGGGCGATTACAATTAAAGAACTTGCCGCGCAATCGTTTTGGAGTCGGCAACAAATCAACCGTTATTTCGATCAGCAGTTTGGACTTACGGCAAAAGCATATTGCAATATTATCCGCTTCCGTGCTTCCTTTCAGCATATCAAAGAAGGCAAATTGTTTCCACAACAAAACTTTGCCGATCAATCCCATTTTATTAAAGAAGTCAAGAAACTTGCTGGTGTTTCACCAAAAGAACTGTTGAAGAACCAAAATGAGCGTTTTATACAATTTTCAACGCTCAGGCCCACGTAATTTTGTTCAGTCAAAAAAAATAAATTTTACTGGATATGAAATTACAAGACAAGAAAGTTGCAGTTGTTGGCGGTGGTCCTGGCGGACTCACATTAGCCAAACTCTTACAATTAAAAGGAGTAAATGTAACCGTATATGAACGTGATAGCAATAAAGAAGTTCGCCAGCAGGGAGCCACACTGGATCTGCACGAAGAAAGTGGTTTGGAAGCTCTTCGAAGAGCAAATTTGATGAACGAATTTAAAGCTAGTTTTCGACCCGACGCGGGACGTTTAAGGGTGTTGGACGAGCAGGCCATTATCAAAATGGATGAGCACGAGCTTCAAGATAAGGATCAGGAAGATCGCCCTGAAATTGATCGTGCCCCTTTGCGTGATATTTTAATAAACGCATTGCATGAAGATACCATTGTTTGGGACAGTCAGTTTATTTCAATGGTAAAACAGGATCATGGCTGGCTGCTGCATTTCAAAAACGGAAAATCTTTTTACGCTGACCTTGTCATTGCAGCCGACGGTGCAAACTCAAAAATTCGCCCTTACCTAACCGATATTAAGCCGATTTATTCTGGCGTTACAATTGTTGAAGGAAATATCTACGAGGCCGAAAAAAACACACCGAAACTTTGGGAAATAACAAAAGGCGGAAAAGTCTTTGCGCTTGGAAACGGACAATCCATTATTTTAAGTGCAAAAGGAGAGGGCAGTTTATCGTTTTATACTGGTTGTAAAGTTCCCGAAAATTGGACGCAGGAAAGTGGCATTGACTTTAATAACAAGCAACAGGTTTTTGATTGGTTTAAAGTCGCGTTCTCCTACTGGAGCGAAAAATGGCATGAACTTTTTGCAAGTAATGAAATGTGGTTTATGCCGCGACCACAATACCACTTTCCGTTAGACCAGACTTGGACAACATTATCAAACTTGACCATGCTTGGTGACGCAGCTCATCGTATGCCGCCATATGCCGGTGAGGGCGTAAACCAGGCGATGCAGGATGCTTTTGAATTGGCCGAGAATCTGACATGCGACCATTTTCCGGATATTCAGACTGCAATTTCAAATTACGAAAAACAAATGCAGGCAAGGGCGGCAGCAGTAACAAAAGATACGTTGCAAAACACTGAAATATTGCACGCTGAAGACGGACTTGATAATTTGCTAGCGATGTTTACCGAGCGGAGGTAAATATCGCTTTTTACGTGATTGAATCCGATTAACACTAAATTATATGATTTAATAGCTATATGGAAAGTGACCAGCATCATTTTTTAATATTGCTGAAATCATGATCTAATAATTTGCATAAGCCTAACTTTAGGAGTAAAACCATTAAATATATTTATGATGAAAATTACAAAACCTAAAGGCCAAGCCAAGCAACCTTCACTCGTACCTAAAGGAGATGGCTTTTGGTCTAATGATAAATCGTCCGAGCATCAGGACACACTGTTACCTACAGTCAATATTATTGAAAAAAAAAGTGTTTACAAAATTAAGGTACTGGCACCAGGATTTAGAAAAAAGGATTTTAACATAACAGTACAGGCAGGCGATTTAGTTATTACTGCAGAACATCGTATAGAAAAAAAAGAAGAGAATGAAAATTATCTGAGAAAAGAATTTTCTACAAGCTCTTTTACACGCAGCTTTAACCTACCGGACAATATTGCTTTGAATCAGATAAAGGCCAATTATAAAGACGGGCTACTTCATATTGCTATCAAAAAAACGCATTACAAAAATAAGAAGTGAAGGTACCTTTAAACCTAAAAAGATGGAAACCATTTATTTAAAATCTCTAGGCGGCGCCGGAACAGTCACAGGCTCCAAACATCTACTTCAAACTCCCGAACTCACGATATTGGTTGATTGTGGTTTGTTTCAGGGTATTAAAATATTGCGTGAGCAAAATTGGGGACCTTTAGATGTCCCTGTAGAAGACATTGATGTAGTGCTTCTTACGCATGCTCATCTGGATCATTGCGGTTATATACCTCTGCTCATAAAAAATGGGTTTAAAGGTAAGATTTATATGACGGAGCCTACAGCTGAACTCACAAAATTGATCCTGCTCGATAGTGCCAAATTACAGGAAGAGGACGCAAGAAAAGCGAATTACCACTTTTATTCCAAACATCATCCCGCAAAGCCACTTTACACGCGAGACGATTCCGAACGATCTTTTCAGCATTTTTATACTGTCCAGGAAAACACCGCGATCAACTTGAGCGATCACATTCAATGTGAGTTTAAACCCTGCGGCCATATCATCGGTGCCTGTTCAGTAGCCATCACATGCTTTGATAAAACAATTATCTTTTCGGGAGATATCGGAAGGAACAAAAGTGAGGTTTTACCTATTAACGATTTTTTTAACAAAGCCGATTATCTAATTATGGAGTCAACTTATGGAGACCGATTGCATGATAATACAAATGTGAATGATAGCCTTCAGCATTGGATAAACCTTACAGTTGAAAATCATGGGAATATTACCATTCCAAGTTTCGCCGTGGGCAGAGCACAGGAGCTTCTTTATATGATTTATCACCTAAAGAAACAGAAAAAAATCCCCCACGATCTACCAGTTATATTGGATAGCCCAATGGCTGCTTCTGCGACAACCATCATGGTCGATTATGCTGAATATACTGCTGTGGACAAAATTGAATGGGCTTCGATTGTCTCTGGTGTTGAAATTAACAGAGATTATATAAATACGCAGGAAATTATTCGTGATCAAAGAAGTAAAATCATTATTGCAGGTAGTGGAATGGTGACTGGCGGTCGCGTTCTTGAATATTTGAAACACGATCTAGGAAACAGCCGGAATACGATACTTATTGTAGGCTTTCAGGCAGAGGGCACGCGTGGAAGGGCACTGTTAAATCATTCGCACGAGTTGAAAATCCACGGCTCGTATTATCCTGTAAGGGCTAATATTGTAGAATTAACGGGATTATCAGCACACGCTGATCAGTCCGAGCTAATGGAATGGATTGGGAAATATAAAATACCGCCAAAGCAAATCATGCTCGTACATGGCGAACCTCCAGCCTTGGAGGCACTACGGGTAAAGATCCAGACAGATTTGAACCTCCCAGTTAAAATATTAATCAAAGATGAGCGGGTTGAAATTATATAGTACAGATTTCCTTTACATCGGTTGATGTATCCCAAGGTATTGATAGGATCAAGTTTTATGGAAAGGTATCTGATTTTTTTCGGTTTAGCTTTAGTGGCAGAAATATTGGGGACGGTCTCCGGCTTTGGTTCATCCATCTTATTTGTTCCTATCGCCTCACTGTTCTTTAATTTTAAAACAGTATTGGGTATTACCGCTGTATTTCATGTTTTTAGCAACTTGTCAAAAATTGCATTATTCAGAAAGGGAATCCGTTTGGATATTGCCATCAAGCTGGGCATTCCTGCCGTTATATTTGTCATATTGGGAGCTATCATCACCAAGTATTTACCCGTTCAACAGATCGAGTTGGGGATGAATATCATTTTAATCTTCCTAGCTTTATTTTTAATATTTAAGTCAGACAGGCCGTTAAAACCATCAAATTCGAACCTCTACCTCGGTGGCGTCACTTCTGGATTCATAGCCGGGATCGCGGGTACAGGCGGAGCGATTCGGGGAATTACCTTAGCAGCTTTTCAATTGCCAAAAGATGTTTTTATCGCTACTTCCGCCTTGATTGATCTAGGTGTTGATCTAAGCCGAGCAGTTGTATATATAAACAATGGATATTTTACCAGCAAACACCTAGTTTACATTCCATTTTTGATTGGCATAAGCATTTTAGGAAGTTATCTTGGGAAACTGATATTACAAAAAACATCAGAAAGAACATTTCGGTATATTATATTGATCGTCATATTGATAACTGCCGCATTTCAGCTTTATAAATACATCTATAGTGGTAAATCATAAAAAGAAAAGCCATTGCTGACTTTACTTTTCTGAATGGTAACATTAAAAAAGGGCGTCCATTAAGACACCCTCATTTTGGAATTAAGATGTTAGCCTAACGGTTATTTAAATCTAAGATTTAGCGAAATAATATCCGACTTCATCCCCACTGACTTGCTGTAATGTCCGTACCGCAGTTCCAGCATATCCAATTTACGGATACCGAAAAGTCCATTGGGGAGATTCAAACGGACGCCGGCACCATAGAAATTGCTGCTGAATTGAGATAGATCATAGTTACTGGTGTAGTAATCGTCCAATCCGCTGTGTTGCTGATATGCCGCAAAATATTTGGCAGCAGTCTGGCGGTAATACCGATAAAAAGGACTTAGCGAAACAAATGGCGAAAGCTTTATCGGCATTTCTATACTTGCCGTGTTGGACTTTATTCCCCAGTCATCTCTGTAATAACGATAATAGGCACGCATGATGAACTGGTCGCCGAAGAAATAATTTGCCCGCATACCTAATGGTATTTTAAATCGTTTATCGGGTAGGGCTTCCTGATGCACTGTACCATCAATAAAGTAGACCCTATGGAAGGGCAAACTCAAAAAACCTGATTGCTGGACGGCATCAGCCAAAAATTCCACCTGAAAATTGCTGTTGATAATCTGTGAATAGCTCAGTGAAAGCGCATAGGTATTTCTGCCGCTTGAGCCATAGTTCTCATGTTCGCTTCCACCTGAACCAAGGTTGGTGTTGGATCGTAACTCGATAGGGGTGACCAGCTTTACTTGGTCGAGGTAGGTTTGGAATCGTGCTGTAAATTCGCCCATTCTGTTTTTGGTTTTCTGCGCAAAACCAATATTGGCACCATAGGATTGATAGTCGAATTCAGAGGAAAGGGATATTCCGCCCATCAGTGTCGATCCTTTTTTTTCATTTTCCCGAGACCAGGAAATTGAAGGGTAGATTCGATTGTCGGCATGTGAAGCAGAGGAATTGGCTTTGAGATCGATCATATCAGATGATGCCGAAGTGTAATGGTCCAGTCCGATATTGAAAGTGAATTTATTTTTCCGGTCTTTCTTGTCATATTTTAAGAGAACCACCTCGATATTATTGGAGATATCTGTTAGTCTTTCTGAACCGATACCGCCTGTTACTGCCGAATTGTTACCGTCCTGATGATAATAACTTGAGACAAGATTTGCCTCTTCGAAAGTAAGCTTCCTCGATTTTTCCGTGGGTTTGCTTTCCTGTGCTTTTGCGTGCAGCAGGCCCAAAAGGGCCGCAACACTAAGAAATACTTTTTTCATGTAATAACGTATTAAAAAACAGGTGTCATTTTAATTGCAACCACAGCCGCCGCCAACCTTTCCGGCGTTTGCGCCAGAAGAACCTTCTCTGTAAGACTGAAAGCTGAGTTCAGTCTTTTCGACATGGCGGTTGCCCAATCTCATTTCAGCATCGTTGAGTTTATTTTTTTCGTATTCCTTTACCGTACTGCAGGACGAGGCTATTACCAATAGTAAGATCATAGCGAGGCTCCAGTATATTTTATTGCTTTTGTTTTTCATTTGAAGTTGATTTTATGGGATGAATAAATATGGTTTTCATCATCAATGATGATACATTCAACCTGTTGAATCTGATTGATGAGCTCAATGCCATTTTGGACGCCCATGATGCTGACCGGTGTCGCAAGAGCATCTGCTATCTCAGCATTCGGGCAGATGATCGTAACGCTCTTTATTCCACTTATGGGCATTCCTGTTTTTGGGTTGATGGTATGAGAGTACTTTTTACCATCGATCATGACGAATTTTTCATAGTTGCCCGATGTTGCTATAGCAGTATCCGTGATGTTCATATAGGAAAAGGGAAGGACTGCCCGTTCCGGATTGGCAATTCCGATGGTCCATGGTTTTCCATTAGCCTGATTTCCCCAGACGGTAAGGTCGCCAGAGGCATTTACCACACCCGAATCTACGCCCCGCTGCTGCAATAATCTTTTCCCCATTTCTGCCGCATATCCTTTCCCGATACCGCCAAAACCGATACGCATGCCTTGCTTTGTTAAAAATACAGTACCTGCCTCATCATCGAGTACTATATTGTTGTAGTTCACTAAATTCAGATTGCGTTCAACAGTTTCTGCGTCAGGAAGACATAGCATACTGCGATCAAAATTCCAAAGGCCCTTATCAATGCTCCCGTAGGAAATATCAAAATAACCATCGGTCAGGCGGCTAATTCGTAAGCTCCTTTCGATAATTTCGTAGATTTCCCGGTCAACTTTGACAGGACGGATGCCCGCATGACGGTTGATCAGGTTGGTTTGACTGTCTTCATTGAAAGTGGTCAGTAATCGCTCTATCCGTTGTATTTCCGCGATAGCCGCATCGATATGGGCATTGGCTTTCACCTCATTGTCATCAACCACCGTTAGCTCAAAATGATTGCCCATGAGTTTAAGTCCACGTCGATATTCTTTTTTCATGGCCGTGTTATTTGGTTGTAAACTGTTCTGATCTCATCACAAAAATTGGCGGGGTCTTCAGGAGGTAAGCCGGCCCAACTCTTTAAAATTTTCCCATTGGCATCCAGTAACAACGTATAAGGAAATATGCCCGTAGAATTATACTGATCTGCAAGATTCGCATTCTCTTTTTTTTGTTCTACCGGCAGTTGATTTTTTTTGCTTCTTGGAAAGTCGGCATTAAGAAAAACAATGATCTGATCGTTTATGAGCTGTTTGAATTGCTCACTATCAATGATGTTTTTATGCAACTTTATACAGGGAATGCACCAGTCCGAACCGGAAAAATTGAGCAGTATAAGTTTATGTTGCGTTATCGCCTGCTGCTTTGCGACATTCAGTCGATTCTGCGCATGAATGGTATAACACAAGAGTGTTAATACCAACGTGTTTAATAATGTTTTCATAACGATTTTATTTAATCTTCCCCGCTGTTTTTTAATTGCATTAATAGGGTATAGGCATTTTTACTAACTATTTTTTTACCTGCGAAATCTCGGACATTCAAAACCTTTGCTAGGCCTTTTTGGCGCTCCTCAACGGATATTGCTGTCAGACGATAATTTCTGTTTCCTTCCGAGACGAATACATAACTTTTTCCTTCAAAGTCTACGATACATTCTTCCGGCAGAGCCTGTCCCAAGCTCGTTGTCGTTTGGATTTCAGCATTCATATATACCCCAGGTACCAGATTCGGATCATATTTATCCAAATGGCAATGGACATCTGTCATACCTGTGGGATCGACATCCTTGCCGATCAAATGGATTTTACCCGAGTACTTTTTATTGGGATTAGCATTGGAGTAAGCTAATAGCGTTTGTCCTGGATGCAGCTGTTCAAGGTCTTTTTCATAGACTTTCAAATTTAGATGGATGTCCGTTGGGTTGATCAATTCAAAGAGGACATCAGAAGGATTTACATATTTTCCGATATTGACATTGACTTTACTTACATAGCCATCGATCGTGCTGTATACGGGCGCGCTTTTACGGATATTTCCTGGGGTAACAGTACTAGGTTGAATACGAATAAGTTCTAACTGTCTGGCAATTGCATTCATTGTTATCTGCTGACTGTTCATTTCAGCCTGTGCTTGCTGCATTACTTTATCACTGCTTGCCTGACTCTGGTTGAGTTCTTTTTGACGTCTGTAGTCGAGCTGGGCAAATTGTAGTTTCGACTGGGCGGCAAGATAGTCTTGCTGCAGTTGGATAAACTGTGGATTTTCGACGATGGCAATAATATCACCTTTTGATACTTTCATGCCTGGCAGCAGGCTGGTACTCTTTAGGTATCCCCCCAAAGGAATACTTACAGACACCATATTCTGAGGCGGTACATCAATTTTTCCATTCAGTTTTAATATGCTGGCTATCGGCTGGTCCGAAAGCGTTACTGTCTCTATTTGGGCATTTTGCAGTTGTGCTTCCGTTAAGGAAACAAGAGTTTCGTCTTTCGGCTTTGCAGATGACAGTGAAGCTTCGCCTTTATTGTCCTGGCAAGAGATGCCAGTTGTTGCCAACATAAGAACGATATATTGGACTATCATATTTTTCGTTTTCATTTCTATTGATTTATCATGATGTAATGAAGCTGAATGGCATTTTCATTGAGCTGCCACAATGCATCTGTATAGCTACTTTTCAACGCGATAGCCTGGTTTATTAAAGTGACAAATTCGAGATAGTCAATGGCTCCATTGGAAAATTGCTTCTGCGCTGTTTCAAAAACTATTGCTGCATTTTTGAGTCCCTCGGATTCATATTGATCGACAATAGCAAGACTGGTCTGATAGCGTTGCGCGAATTCTTGGGCCCGTCTTTCAAGCGCAGATTGTGCATTTTGAAGCTCATCGCTTGCAATGGTTTCTGCCAGACGTGCAGTTTCGATCCGAGCACGCTGTCCGCTGGAAAATAACGGTATGGAGAGCCCTAACTGCACCGAATGAAATCTTGGACTCGCGTCGTAGATTCTGTTATCAGGCCCCGCGCCTTTAAAACTATTCAGATTGTAGCCTAGCAGCAATTGGGGAAGTAGTCGGGATTTTTCCATTGCAGTTGTGTGCGCTGCGACTATCTTTTCTTGTTGAAGCACTTTGAGTAAAGGGTGATCGGCCATCGATGACTGAACGAAAATAGCCTTTTCCACAATGGTAGGGATGTAGGCTTCTGATGTATTTAGCAACCATTGGAATTGCAGTTGAAGGACATTTATTTCATCAGCTACCTGTCTCAATTGGATTGTGATTGCGGCCTTTTGATTTGCCGCAGTTGAGCTTTCCAACGCATTGCTTTCTCCTGCCTTTTTACGGAGGATGGTCTTGTCAAAGAAGCTGCTATAAAGGTATAATGCCTCGCTCAAAAGTTTTTCCTTTTGCTGCCAATATAGTATGTTATAGTAGGTAAGGCTGACGGCCTTTTTCAGCTCAAACTCTTTAAGCGTGACATTCAGCTTGCTTTTTTTCCACTCTTCGGTATAGCGCAGACGTTGTCTTCTGTAGACAGTAGGAAAACCAAAACGTTGACTGATACTAACCTTAGTATCCTGATAAGCGCTATTGATCTGCCCGTAATCTAGGCCGATATCCGTCTGCGGAATATCAGCAGTGGATGTCCCTATTAGAGCCTTGGCATAAGCCACACGCAGTTTTTCAATTTTTATGTTTCGGTTGTTTTGGAGCGCGAGTTCAATGGATTGATCCAAAGTAATCTTTGTCTGTGCTGTCAAATTTTTTGTTGCAAAAACAGCAAGAGCAATCAAAAGAGGCACAATATGCTTTCCTTTTAATTTATGAGGTTTAAATCCGCGCTCCATGGTTACGTAAAGGAGCGGAAGCACAAATAAGGTCAATAGCGTCGCGATAAGCAGACCACCGATGACCACAGTTGCTAAAGGGCGCTGTACTTCAGCCCCAGCTCCATTGCTCAGCGCCATTGGGATAAATCCCAGTGAGGCCACCGATGCGGTCATCAAAACGGGGCGCAACCGATTTTCACCACCATCGACAACAATACGCACAATATTACGAATGCCACTTTTTTGAAGCCGGTTAAATTCAGAAATCAATACGATACCATTGAGCACAGCGACACCAAATAGCGCTATAAATCCAACCCCGGCACTAATACTAAAAGGCATTCCACGCAGCGCCAATAAGAACACTCCACCGATAATCGATAATGGTATGGCCGTATAGATCAATAAACTTTCCCTAACGGATTTAAATGCAAGGAATAAGAGTATGAAAATTAGCGCTAACGCAATAGGCACTGCAATCAACAGGCGCTGCTTGGCGTTGTTGAGGTTTTCAAAAGAACCGCCATATTTAATGGAGTATCCTGTTGGAAGTTTGATTTCCTTATCAATCCTAGCTTGTAGGTCATGAACGATACTTTCTACATCCCGACCGTTGATATTAAATCCGACGACAATCCGCCGTTGCGCATTTTCCCGTTGGATCTGATTAGGTCCTTGTACAATTTCTACACGGGCCAATTGGGACAGTGGAATTTGGTTTCCCATGGAATTAGGAATCAAAAGGTTACGGATGTCAGCAATATTATTTCGGTCTCTGGCAGCAAGCCGTACAACCATGTCGAAGCGTTTCTCACCCTCGAATACCAAGCCTGTTCGCTGCCCGGCAAAAGCCGCATTGATGGTTCTGTTTATTTCATCAATCGAGAGATGATGCTGTGCAATGCTAGGGCGATTATAAGATATGACAACTTGCGGAAGCCCGGCAATCGGTTCGATGTAGAGATTTTGGGTTCCCTGGACCTGTTCGATTATTTTACCTATTTTTTGAGCATGTAAGGTCAGGGAATCCAGGTTATCTCCAAATATTTTGAGGACAACGTCTTGACGTGCTCCTGTCATCAGCTCGTTGAACCGCATTTGTACAGGGTACTGAAAACCGGCCGTAATGCCGGGGACATCGGCTAATGCTGCGCTCATTTTTGTAGCAAGTTCAGGAAAGGTATGCGCCGAAGTCCATTGCTTTTTATCTTTTAAAATAACCATCATATCCGAGGCCTCCATCGGCATAGGATCGGTCGGCACCTCGCCACTACCAATTTTGGTGACTACTTTTTCTACCTCCGGAAATCTGCTCTTTAAGATATGGGCAGCTTTCTGTGTGCTTTCAATGGTCGTAGTCAGGTTACTTCCTGGGAGGACACGGGTATCTACTGCAAAATCGCCTTCCTCCAGTGAAGGAATAAATTCACCACCTAGCTGGCTGAGTATCAGTACAGCTCCTATAAAAAGTAAAATAACCAGTGTAAAAATTGTCTTTGGAATCCGCAGTACTTTGAGCAGTGTGTGCAGGTAAAACTTTTCCAGTCTTTTCATCAGCTTATCCGAAGGCGAGGGTTTGTTACTTTTTGAACGAAGTACAAATGAACTCATCATCGGTATATAGGTGAGCGATAGAAGGAATGCACCCAATAGCGCAAAAGCAACAGTTTCTGCCATAGGTTTGAACATTTTGCCCTCGATTCCTTGTAGCGTTAAGATTGGAAGGTAAACGATCAGAATAATGATCTGTCCAAAGACAGCGCTGTTCATCATGCGACCGGCTGATGCAGTTACCAAATCGTCCATTTCAGAAGCAGGTACTTTGAGTAGGGCTTTGAATCGTTGCTGTTGCATAAGCTGATGCATGACGGATTCAACAATAATGACTGCACCATCAATGATTAATCCAAAATCGAGTGCACCAAGACTCATCAGATTACCACTCACCCCAAAAAGGTTCATCATACAGATCGCAAAAAGCATGGCCAGAGGAATGACTGAGGCCACGAGCAATCCGGCCCGTACATTCCCCAAAAAGAGAACTAGTACAAATACCACAATGAGTGCGCCTTCCAAAAGATTTGTCTGCACTGTGCTGATCGCATTATTGACCATTTTGGTACGGTCTAGAAAGGGCTCGATGATGACTCCTTTGGGCAGGGTTTTTCTGATTTCCTCTACCTTGGCCTTGACGTCTGCAATCACTTGGCTACTGTTGCCTCCTTTAAGCATCATGACGACGGCTCCAGCCACCTCTCCATTGTCATTGTAGGTCATGGCACCATATCGCGTTGCAAAACCCGGACGTACATCGGCTACATCCCGAATGAAAATCGGTAAGTCATTTTGCTTTCCTGTAATTGCTATATTCTGAATGTCTTCAATCGTGCCAACCAATCCTTCACTTCGGATGTAGAGGACTGTGGGGCCTTTTTCGATGTAAGCGCCACCCGTATTCTGATTGTTGGTATTGAGGGCATCAAAGACGTCGTTAATGGTAATCCCATAAGCATTTAGCCTGTCGGGGTTTACAGCGATCTCATATTGTTTGAGTTTTCCGCCAAAACTGCTGACCTCAGCCACCCCCTTAACACCCAGCAGCTGCCTTCTGACAATCCAGTCCTGAATAGTACGGAGCTCAGTGACATTATATGTACCCTCGTATCCTTGTTGCGGGCGAACGACATATTGATATATTTCGCCAAGACCTGTAGAAATAGGACCTAATTGTGGAGAACCTATACCTGTCGGGATTTCCTGTTGTACCTGTTGCAGACGCTCAGCTACCTGTTGCCGGGCCCAATAGATATCGATATTGTCATCAAAAACAATGGTTACCAAGGATAGTCCAAATCGCGAAAAGCTACGGATTTCCTGTAATCCAGCGATATTACTGTTAGCCTGTTCGATCGGAAAGGTCACGAGCCTTTCAATATCTGTTGCTCCAAAGGATGGAGCTATTGTAATGACCTGCACTTGATTATTGGTAATATCGGGTACGGCATCAATAGGCAATTTCGTCACCTGATAAGCACCTACACCGATCAAAGCCAACATCAACAGCACGACAATGAGTTTGTTCTTTACAGAGAACTCAATAATTTTCGTAAGCATATCAATTTGATTCTGTTAAATCGTAAGTTTTGACAAAGACACGAGTGACCAATAATATATTGACATTGAAAAATGCTTCCGTATTCCTATACAGAAATTGTAGGCACTTTCTGTCAAGAAAGCTGCTTCACTGCGGACGTCTTTATCCTAAAAATAAAAGGAGGAATGTATTAACAGAATTTTGGCGGCTGCCAGATGGAATTAAGGAAAGTATCGTCTATAAACTGATCGTTCCGTATGGGGGTAGTATTAATTTTCCTTGGTATGGAGCTGTTGTGAATTTCTACTTCTACAGTTGGCGGGCAGACAAAAATAGCATAGTATGAAGCCGTATGCATCATGAATGGGAGTTTCTGATCCTCGTCATAGTCGTCATCATGTGGATGGTTTTCCAGGTGATCTCCATTATAGTGAATCTTTAGAAATTCGATGACAGATAACTGCGGATTTTTTGTTTTATGCTCAAAATAATGCTCTATCAACAACGGAAATCGCAGCAACTGAACAACTTCAGTAGCCGAGGCGATATAGATCGTCAAAAAGCATATAGCAAACCATTTTTTCATCCTAAACAAAGTTATTAAAAAAAATGAGCGTTGTATAGTCAAATATTTTTTTTGGCGGATTTTTTTTTGGTCTCCATTTCAAAAAACAGTTGATATTCTCTGTTTTTCACGACTCTCGTCTTTTCGTTGATGTTCAATTATCTTGGCGATCATTCCATTTTGTGCTATGTCAGCCCTTTGGCGCAGAAGATGGCGGATTTTCAGGATTAAAGCGTAATTTCATCGATCAAATACGTTTAACATGACATTTTTATACCAAGGGCAGGTTACTCAGGGCAACTCGAAGAATTTAAGAAAGATGGACAATTAATTTCAGATCCGAATAAAATCGTTCCTGCAGAAATGGGAGAACTGGATATAAAGTCTATAAAAGTGTCGGTAGGCCGACTCGTATAAACCGAGAGGAGAAAACAGGTTTTATGTCAGTTTATTTTCCTTTATGAATTGGATGAAGAGAACAAAAATGTTCCAAAATTATTGGGCTTGGAAAATTGCCTGATATTTACCCCAAAAAAAACTTTTCGTTCAGCATGGAGGAATGGATCAGCAAGTTCCTAATGGTCGATACCCCGGATTGGCAAGAAGCTAACTTCGTGTTGACGGGTAACGCCAAATCGGCTCAGCTGCTTAGAAAAGTCATTAAACAAAAAACCAATGGCATGTTTTTTTACACGGCTACTGGTTAGCGGGTAAAAAAGGATTATAGGCCGATGCGGTTAAACTATACGTATTTATTTGTATTTTTAATTCTGTAGATGGCATAAGTGCTTGTAAGCTAATTTGTAAACCGTAATGCCAAGTGTGTAGCTGAATAAGGAAACATCCAATAACGAAACAAGAAGGCACAAAATATGAAGTATATCTTTTATTTATTTTTCTTAATCTCGATCAACGCAAAAGCACAGGATATTGAGGTTTTATTAATCGGTGTTTCCCATGATTATAGTAAATATCCTACCCAGGATTTTTCCAGCATCCATCATAAAATTAGAAAATTTAAGCCTGACGCCTTTTTTGGCGAGTTCCTGAGTAGCGAAGACGAGCGGTTGCTGATGGATTATTGGTGCAAACAACCGAATATAAACCGGCTAAACAAACTTAAGAGCAATCGACCTATAAAAGAGGTATTACTGCAGCATACTATTGACAGCTTGAAGAAACGATCCAATCAGCAACCCAATGATTATCGTGTAAAAGTCGATTTAGCGCATGCCTATTATCTTGATCAAGATGTGGCAAATGGGCATTATCAATTTTGGCAAGTTTATAATTTCCTGCGGCATCAACCTAATGCTGAAATAGAACATGATATCGAAAAATTGCTTAGCCCTGGGGCAGATACCACTGGACGAAGTATGAGAAGGCTAAAAACTTCTGAGTATGCCTATATCGCCTTCCCGATGATGCAGGAGCTAGGCATCGAGGAACTGATGGCTATGGATTGCCAGGACTATGATCTGAATTGGCAAGCATCGTGGGGAGCATTTGACGCGAAATTTGTCTTGTTCAGGAAAGATATGGCCGATTCCTCTAAAAATCAGTTAAAATCAGCCTTGATAGCTATTAACAAGGGTTTTGAGAAATATGCTCATGTCGAAGAGTCTTCAAATAGGGTAACGGAATGGTTGAATACGGATGAGGCCGCGGAGATTTCCGCCTCGGGAGATTTTTACTTGCCTGTTCTATATAATATGAATGGATTTCCCAAAGAAGAAATGCTGTCAAAAATACATTGGTGGATTATGAGAAATGAGGGCATGTGCCATAATGTTGTCAACAGGGCTAAGGTAGTAGGGGCGAAAAGAGTTGTAGTCCTAGCTGGGGCCAATCATCGAAAGTACATGCAGGACATTTTCAAGACGATGCCTGCTGTAAAAGTGAGCAACATCAATGAAGTTGACTAGTAGAAAAAAGAATAGGCTGGTATAGCGAAAAGGAAATCGACGAGAGCAGCACCATATTTAAGCAGCACCATTTTAATTTGTATTCTCTTTAATCCGCAAGAACTCTCATGAGCGGACTCTTCGAGCATCGCGCAGTGAAGGGCCGGATAAGGAGAGTGTGTTATTTTATTAGTTTTAGGGAATAGATCTTAGTACTACAATCGATATTTGTGTTAATGAAAACTTATAAAAGCATGAAGATATGAAAGCAAATATCATCAAGAGACCTTAAAAATATAAAAGACCTTCACGTGCACAACTTCAAGAAACCAACTGACCTATAGTTCGTCAGGCGGATACCATAGTATAGTTACAACGTATTTAATATGTCACGAAGTTGATCAATTTTAAAATTGGATCGGACAACCCTGTTTTCCTTTGTATTAACGATGACATAGCGTGGAAATGAATATATACCCAATTCCTTTTGAAGGTTGGGGTAATCTCTGTTCTCAAAAATGTAGTTTTCATAGGTATAAGGATGTTTTTCCAAATACTGCTTCCATGTTGTAAATTTGTCATTAACAGCTATGCCTAAAAATTTAAATTTTCCATTATCCTTATATTCATTCACGATGCGCTGTAGCTCAGGGTGCTGAGCTATACAGGGGCCGCACCATGTACCCCAAAAATCAATAACTAGGTATTCAGTACTATCGTAAAGTTCCCTGATATATTTTTTTTCTCCACGCGAGTTTATTATGGTAAAATTGGGGACAGGTACATTTTCTTTTGGTTTATATAATGTAACCATATCCTGATATTTTTTTAAAACCCGTTCACTGTCAAAATATGGAGAGTTTTCTTTCTTCAGCAGCTGAATGAGCTGATAAATCGAATCTTTATGTTGGAATACAGTACTAGAATTGTAAAAAGATAAGCTAGGGTATTCCAATAGAAATGTGAGATGCTCTTCGCTGAGCTTATTTGCCGAATATTTTGTAAAAATTTTCAGGAATTCGGTCATTCTATTGTTATCACCTTTAATCTGTTCCTCTAAAACTGGAATATTGGTTAAATCGAGCGTTTTTGCTGTGGTTTCAAATTCAGTAAATTGTTTGTTCAAATCGCTTCCATATACTTTTAATTGATGTGTGTTTATATTTATATCCATCGTTAGATCATTGGAATCAATAATAAAAGAATACAAGAAGTTTGGTGGGAAAATCTGGTGTCTACGGAAAAAACTGGAGAAATCCTCTCGGTTTGTGAATACACTGTCTGATAGGGCTAGTTGCGCAAAATTGAAATGACCTTTATCAAGAATCTTGTTTATTACAAACTCGCAAGTTCCACTTTTAACTTCCGTTTTAAAGACATCATTATTAATTAATACGTAACTATATGCTGGTAAGGTATCCGCATAGACTTTAAATTTTAAACGAATGTTTTGGCCATAATTATTGCTGATTGCCAAAAAGGTGAAAATGAGAACGAATAGGAACTTGGTCATAATTTCTTGTTTAAATTGAAGTTAAAGACAAAATATGAAAAATAGTGATAATAAGTGCTCTTTTTAATGTATCTATCCAGATTCTTCTAAAGAATTTGCAATCGTAAGGAAAGCATTAAGTATACCTTGTTGATTTGTATCCAATTCTTTAAGGTATTTTTCCTCTGAGGAATAATGGAAATGAAAGAACAACAGATGGCTCAACGATCCAATCGTTGGTTTTATCAACAGTTTCCGCCCATTCGATGGATAGCGAAATCCATCGGAAAGGATATAGATTTTCAGGTTATCAAATGGAATCTTGAGATGACTTTAGTTTATTTGCGTATTCATCAGAGTAGTGCAATTAATTAGTGTTTTGTTTTGTTTAAAAAAGGGAATATTCGTGGTACCAATCCAGTCAAGACATGTCCCATTTCCGGGATGACTATTATGGTAAAGTCTGTCACAATATTTTGCAATCTCCTGGCAATTTTCTGGGTAGAGCGTATTACATCCTGCTCTCCGCCGATGAATAACACTGGCATAGTCAAACGACTGAGTTCGTCATCTGAAAAAATGTATTCTTTTTCTATTCTCGCATTAAAATTGGTTTGTATTAAATCCATAAATGAAATAATCTTATTATCTACACGCTGGCTTCCCAAGACCAGTCTATTGATCCTGATACGTCCAGTTGTTCCCAAAAGGGAATAGAGGATGGCTTTTATGATAAATGTTGTTTTGGTAGGAATTATTCCTGCAGGCGTCAGCAAAATCAGCCGGTCAACTAATTCAGGATAACTTGTTGCAAATCGCAATGACAACCATCCTCCTTGCGATAATCCGACTATATTTGCCTTGTTGATATTGAGGCTGTCGAAAATCTCTTTTAGCCATTCTGCGAAATCTATTGTTTCATAAGAAGGTCTGGTTTCTGCACTCTTTCCTGCCTCTCCGATAATGTCTATTGCTATGACTTTATATTGTTTTGAATATTCGGCTATGTCGGATAACCATGACGTTGCATTAGAAGACGCGCCATGCAGTAAGATGACGATTTCTTGGTGTTGACTTCCTGCCTCCAAAAAATGGGTGCCACCAAAAGTTGTTTTCAAGACATTGGCTTTCAAATTCAATGACGAATTTGTTATTGCATCGTCGTAAGCCCGGATAATTTTGTTTTTTGCTTCAGGGCTTTTAAAGACCGTTTTATTCATGAATATTTCTGTATATAATGTTGTTGTATAATAAGAACTGCATTACCGTCCTTTCGCTTTATCACCTCTTAAAGTCATGACTGTACTCGTTACCATAGCTGCTGTTTTGCCATCACTGCGAAAAATATCGCATCGGTAATGATTTAAGTTTTTTCCATTATGCAAAGGCGATGCTTTGGCAGTAAGTATATCCTCGAAAACTGGCCGGTAAAAATTGATTTTCAATTCTACGGATGTAAAAGTTTCGCCTTCCTGAATAAGAGTCGAATGTGCGGTTCCGATGGCTGCGTCAGCCAATTCGCAAAGCAGTCCTCCGTGAATGGTTCCCTGTTGGTTACTGTGCAGTTCTTTTGTAGTATTGATCTGAACGGTCGCTGTACCTAAACCAGCCTCTATAATGTTTATGCCCAATGTTTTTGATATTGGTGTCGGGTAATGCATATGCGTATGCATATCGCCGGTAATTTCACTTTTTATCAATTTATTTAGGTAATCTAGTATTGATAGTTTTGCCATATACGGAATTATTGTATTTATATAAATAAACCAGTCAGTCTTTTTTTTAATAAAAAATTATATTGTTTTACATGGTTCCTATTATTGACTTGATGGTGTGCAAATGGTGCAAATCATGCTCTGCAACAAAATGCATCAGGTCAATGATATTCATGGGTTGTTGTAACCTCGGATGCATACTTGTCTTCAATAAATCTTCTTCACTCAATTTCTGAAGCATTACAATTGTTTTTTCTCTTTCGCTGACTAGATCGTTAATAAGCTCTTCAACCACCATTTTGTTGAAAGAAGATTGATCAGTTGCTGTATTGCTTAAATCGGCAGTGGACATATCCGGTTTTCCTTTCATTATATCTCTAAAACGGATTCGCCATAGATCTTCTAAAAGGATTAAATGTCCTATATTCTCATTGACAGACCATTTATCTCCCATTTTGCGGGTTGAAACTTCTGTAGGACAACTTTTCAGCACTTGATTTAAAACAGCCGGAAAATCTTCAAGGAGTTTTAGAAATTCGTCAAAATATTCCGAGCCTGTGTTTGAATCAAATTGTCGATCGAACCATCTGACAAATGATTGTGGCTTTACTTCTTTCATTACTATAAATTTATAGGTTATTACTGCTTTTCCATTCTTTGGCAGGTATTATCCACTCGTCTAATGCCCTGAATAGAAAACCGTGTTCCATACCTGTGTTGAGAGTAATTTCTTTAAAAGATTTTAAATCAGAATTTTTAAATCTAAGTTGCCTTGATAATAACTCAGCGTCAACATCGGTTTTTTCATTAATCGATAAAATCTTCCCGTAGAGCCTGAGCTTTTGATCTTTATTCATCGAATCATTTTTAAAGCTTGAGCCAATAAAAACAAATTTCAACGCTGGATTTTTGGCATAATAGGAGATATATTGAGCTATATAACCTCCCTGAGACGTTCCAACAATTGAAATATGGTCATAAGGAACTCCATCGCTGTGTAAGCTGTCAATTTTAAGAATCATTTTTTTTGCATATTTCTTGGGATTAGTGCCGACCTTTCTTTTTTCAGATAGTATGACAGAATTTTTAGATTGAAGTTTTTCTAAAATAGCTGTATATGCCGCTGGTCCGTATTTAGGATGATGTGCATTTAACGGATTTTCTTCCAAAAATTTATTATGCAAAAAAAATACATACTTATTTTGAGCATGAACAGCAAATGGAAGAAATGACAGATAAAGAATTATTAACCTGAAAAACATATAATTTGAAGAAATAGCTTATTTTAATTTAAGGACAATATAAAATTTTATTGCTCCGTATCTACAAGATTCTTTTTTGAGACATCCAGGTCATAAAAATCAGAATGGATATGAGCTTCTGTGCTGGTATTCCAAGATTCCCTGTTTATTTCCAAATAATCGTCTTCTTCATTCATATGGTATCTAATCTATTAAAGTGAATTGATTTTTTGCCATTCTTTGTAGCTAAGTACGCCAAGTTCTGGCTGACATTTACCTTTTAGAATATGGATAAATTCGAGTTGATTTCCGTCCGGATCGTCAAAATAAAGAGCAAGTGCGGGCATCCAGGCAAAAACCATTGGTTCATTGCTTCCATCTTTGAGAAAATTATAGGCTTTTAATCCGTTTTTATCTAAAAAAGTATTTGCGTTATTTAAAATAAAATCTTTGGAACAGCTGAATGCAAAATGTGTTTTATGGAGATCTCCTTGTTGTTCCCAAAGTCCGAGCATGGCCTTTTTATTTTCTCCGATCCAAAGAAACGCAATCGGCCGGGTTTCATCATAGTGCGCAAACTCAAGTCCCAATATTTGAGTATAGAATTGCACTGCGTTTTCCAAGTTGCTTACTTGAATGTGTGTCTCATATAATCCTTCAATCATTTTTATATATTTTATTATTAATAATTATAGTGTTGTCATAATTATTACCATTTCATCTTAGCATATGAATAATCGGATAATCTTTACCAGAGCCATCTTTTTCGGATCTCCCTGCTTCTCTGAACCCTAATTTTTCATAAAATCCTCTAGCCTGATAATTTTGCTCATTAACATCAACCTTTGTAATGCCTTGCGTTTCATCCATAAATTGAAATAGATGCTTTCCATATCCTTTGCTACGGTAGTCATTGTGAATAAAAAGCATTTCGAGGTTTCCTTCTGATACCGATGAAAATCCGATAGATTTCCCGTTTTCAATAAGGATAAATACTTCGAGGTTAGGGAGATAATCCTTTGGAATAGCTCGTTTAAAGAAGGAAAGATCTTCCTCAAGCAAAAAGTCGTGAGTTGCTCTTACAGCGGATTCCCAGATTTCCATGATTCCTGGATAATCTCCGGTTGTTGCGAGCCTGATTTGTGTTGGCATAACTTTAAGATGGTAATTTAGTTTTAATGATATTCTATTCGTTTTTTAGTATAATATTTATTGAAATAAACCGATCGGTCTTTTCATAAGCAAAAAAAAATTATGCTTTCAGATTCCTGATCATTCTCTCTAAATAGGACATTGCTATATTAAGCTCTGTCATATGCTTGTTGACCTTTGCCTGCATAAAAGCACCTTCGATCATCGAGATCATCACTACAGCAATTTCGGTAGGGTCGGTATCTGCTTTTATTTCATTTCTCTCTATGCCGCGTTTGATTTGATTTTCGATAGATGTTTTCCAAAATGCCAGGGCTTTTTGTACGCGTTTCTGCAGTGCCGGATGTGTATCATCAGCCTCCGTGGCAGTATTTAAAATAGGGCATCCTGCCTGTAAATACGGATACCTGAAATAGTTTTTATAGGTATGAGGATAAACCAACAACCTTTCAAGTGAATCTTTAGTTGCTAAAATACGTTCTTTCATATGCTGCGTTACCTTAGCAAAATTATAGTCAAATACGCTTAATGCAATCTCATCCTTATTCTCAAAATTACCATAAACGCAACCTTTCGAAAGACCAGTGGCGCTCATTACATCTTTTATGGATGTACCCGCATAGCCTTTCACATTAAAAACGGTCGAAGTTTTCTCTATGATCAGCTGTTTGGTATTTTCGGATTTTTGAGTTTTCATCAGTGATAATTCTTGCCCAGAACAAAGTTAATTAAAAAAATAGAACGACCGGTCTTTTTTTTTTAAAAGATTATTTGGATAATGCCTCAAATGTGGAGTCTTTAATATGTAACAAATCAATAAAAATAAGAAATAATATACCGAGCGGTATTATATTTTTATATATTTGTACACGATTAAAGTTTTTGTCAATAGTAATTGTCAAGATGCCAAAAGCAGAAAAAACAAGAGAAATTATCATTCAGAGATCAGCACAGGTATTCCATATTAAAGGATATGAAAATACGGCATTAACTGATATTCAGAAAGTGACTAAACTGACTAAAGGACCGATATACGGTAATTTTTCCGAGCGGAATGAATCGGCAGTTGCAGTATTTCAGGGTAACATCTCGATTGTGTTCAACCGAATCAATAAATGCATAAATGATGCTTCAACTTTGTATGGCCACAAAATAATACGATAATAATTTATGAACAATCTCTTAAAATTAACGATCGAGGCACATGGAGGCCTTTAAAGTTGGAATATGTTTACTAATATATCTGCCCATCTACAAGTCGATGGGCTAACTTGGATTCGGAAACAACAGCCGGGGCAACAATACAAAAACAACCTTAACTATCTTAATGATTTTATTTAAACAATTATATACTATTTGGTATATAATTGTTTAAATAATTATAAATAAAAAAATGAATCGAATACTCTTGATCATCACCGTTATATCAGCGGCTATCATGGAATTGATTGATACGTCTATTGTCAATGTGGCAATCAATCATATGAGCGGAAGCTTGGGGGCAACATTGGAAGATACTTCTTGGGTGGTGACTTCTTACGGCATCGCAAACGTTATCATTATTCCGATGACGGGTTTTCTTGTGAATAACCTGGGGCGAAGAAACTACTATATCGGATCTCTTGTACTGTTTACATTATGTTCTTTTATGTGTGGCAACGCCTCAGGTATATGGGAGCTGGTGGCTTTCCGCTTTTTTCAGGGTATCGGCGGAGGGGCATTGCTCTCTGTCTCTGCGACGGTGGTCTACGAATGCTTTCCAAAAGAAAAACAAAATATTGCGAGTGCCCTGTTTGGTATCGGTGTTTTTATCGGACCGACGATCGGGCCAACACTTGGTGGACACATAATTGATAACTTTTCCTGGGAATGGATTTTTTATATTAATATTCCTATTGGCATCATTACGGCTATTATCTGTTATCGGATTCTTCCGGAGTCGCCAACCAGAAAAAAGGTCAAAGAAATAGACTGGGCAGGAATCTTATTATTGATCGTAGGAATTGGTTCTTTACAGACCATTCTTGAACGTGGGGAAACAGAAGATTGGTTTGAAACCCGGTATATCATCATACTTGCAGTTATTGCATTTTTTTCACTTCTTCTTTTTGTTTACAGGGAACTTACCACAGCACAGCCTGTGGTGAAATTATCTATTTTAAGATCTCCTTCATTAAGTATTTCTGCGTTGCTCACTTTTATTACCGGTATGGGGATGTTTACTTCCATTTATCTGACCCCGGTATTTGCTCAGCGGCTTTTACAGTTTACCCCATCAATGGCTGGTTTAATGCTCCTTCCTGGATCTATTATAGCCGTGTTTGCGCTGATAATTACAGGGCGTGCGCTACAGAAAGGTGTACCACCTGCATTAGTTGTATTCATCGGCTTCTGTTGTTTCATCTATTTCAATTGGTCGATGTCCAGGGTAACTTTAGAAGTCCCGTTCACGACAATATCAGTTAATTTGATTTTCAGGGCACTGGGAATGGCTTTGCTGACGGTTCCCCTTTCTACACTTGCAATTTCGTCATTAAGATCCGAAGATATACCGCAGGGAACAGCCATAAATAATATGATGAGACAGTTGGGCGGGTCTTTTGGTATTTCTATCATCAATACGTTTATTGTCAGAAGAATGGCCCAGCACAGGTCAGGTTTAGTTTCAAACATCACCTACACAAATAATTCAGTGGTAGAAAGACTGAATAAGTATACAGCTCTCTTTCAAACTAAAGGTTTTGGGCATCGTGATGCGCAGCATCGGGCCATCGGCCTAATGGATATGATTGTGCAAAAACAGGTTTTCATGTTAAGTTATATCGACGCTTATCTTTTCATCGGGGCGGCATTTGCACTATCTCTACCTCTGCTGTTATTTTTCTCCATGCGGAAAAGTAATAAAAAAATTGTGGTCGCAGCAGCTGATCATTAGTAAAATTAATCTCAAAAAATAAGAATATGAACACAAAAACAACTCAGTTATTATTTCTGGCGGTACAGCCGGAATAGGTTTGGAGCTTGCCAAGCCATCTGTAGCATATGGAAATAAAGTGATTATCAAGAAGCAAAAGTTCAAGGGAGGATTTTGCATATTTGACACATGTGCTTTCAAAACAGAATATAGACCTTTTATTTGAAAAAAAATCGCCTATCCATTTTCCACTTTTGATTTTTCATCGGCGAGAAGTTCATCTGCGCAGAGTTTCCCGAATTTATCAGCCGCTAACGGACTATCTGCAGTAATTAATTTTCTGTCAACGTGACAATCGCCGGCAATTTTTTTATTCAAAATTTCGATCCCAAGCTGTTTGAGTTTTTCGCCATAAAACCAGGGCATCTCGCCGGGCTGGTATCCACTTTCTGGCAAAGTCTTATCCATTTCATCAGGAAACGAATTAATCTTATATCCCTTAAAAGGAAAATCAGCGTCTCCGCAATCTGCTACGCTTAAGAGCGCTGCGGGACCATGGCAGATTGCCAATAGATATTTATCTTCCGCTACTACCCATTTGATAAGTTCTTTGACATCATTATTTTCAGGTAGTCCGAGCATTGCGCCATGCCCACCTGGGATAAAAACGGCAACGTAATCAACATATCCTTTATTCGTGTCAGCTATAAAATCTCTCAGATTGTGCGGGTTTGAAAATTGCGTATTATACTTGTCGAGGATTTTACCGATGTTTTCATCTTCATACGGCATAGCCCACATCTCAAATTTTACAGGAGCACCTGTTGGTGTGTAGAAGTCAACATCAAATCCAGCCTGTTCGAAATGAAGAATCGGAACCAGTGTTTCGACCGGATGATTGCCTGTTGAAAACTTCTTTCCATTTTTCATGGTCATATACCGTTCTTCTGTGCAGAGCACCAGAATCTTTTTTCGGGTGTCCTTATTGCTATCACTGTACTTTTTTTTACTGTAATTTGTCTTGGTCGTAACCATCGTCTTTCTTGAAAAAAAAGAAGGTTCGTAACCAATGCCGTCAAATACAGGCTCTTTGCTCAAATCGTTTGAAAATAATGACATAGTAATATTTTTTATTGTTTGTAATTCGTGCTATTGAAAAGCTTCGAATGTCAAACTTTCCACACTTTATAAATCTTTAAGAGATAACAATATCCAAACCCGTGCGGTTTCGCCTAAAAAATATTTGTAAGAAAACAGCCCCGAAACAAAGTCGTCAAACGGTCATGGAACTCTCTTTCGTCTTTTTCCTGTTCGTCAATTTCAGGAAATTCATTTTCTTCTTCGTTTCCTAGTTCTCCGTCGATGCCTAAATCATCCTGATCGGGCATTTCTGGAGTTTCATCGGATTCATTCTCTGATAATTCCTCTTCAGGATTATCTGGCACATCGTTCGGAAGATTCTCGGGGCCCTGTTGTGCGACAATTGCGAATGCAACGATAAGTATACCTTGATACCGATCCTGCGTAATTTGGTTTTTTTTCATCTTTTAATAAATATATAAAGTGAACCTTCTTGGGATCGGTTTCGTTAAATGATAAACTACGCAATATAAGTCATTTACTACTTGAAATCATTATAATAGTCTGATGAAGTACTTTAACTGCGGATATTAAGTTTCAGCGTTAAGGATCTTAATGTATTGGAAGTTCATAATCCAATTTTAAGTGAGAGGGATACTTTTTATAAAAATTATAGGGGGATGTTTATACGATGGAATGGCGTTATGTATTTCATGGAAGGTAATAATACTGGGGTTAATAAGTAATTATTACAAATTTTAAAATATAAATTGAAAATTTTCTAGTAATGTAAAAATGGCAGGCTAATTGTTCTGAATTACCTATAACACACGATTTTCTCTACTACGATGTATAAAATATTACTTGTTGACGATCACACATTGGTAAGGAACGGCTTTAGGCTAATATTGGAGTCACATGAGCAACTCTCCATTGTTGGGGAGGCGGGAGATGGAGTAGAGGCGCTAGAACTCTTAGATAAAAGCGAGACACCTGATCTTATAATTACGGATCTCAAAATGAAAGAGATGAGCGGCATTACATTAATCCATAAAGTGAAGGTCAAATATCCTGAAATTGACGTTGCTGTTTTATCAATGATCGAGGATAATAATACCGTGGCTGAAGCATTTAGGGCGGGGGCAGTTGGCTTTTTATCGAAAAATTCGGATTATGACGAACTTGTTCAAGGTATATTCAACATATTACAGGGTAAAAGATATATTTCAATGGAAATAGGTCTATCCCTCCTCGATCATTTTCAGCTAAATAGTCCTATTTATATCGATAAAGAGGCTATTTTCCATCGCTACGATATTTCTGAAAGGGAATTAACGGTTTTGGAACTGATTTCACGTGGTTTTACAAATGCTGAAATAGCAGATCAGATATTTCTGAGCAAACGAACAGTTGAGGGGCACCGGCAGCAGCTGATTGATAAAACAAAAACAAAAAATACAGCTGATCTAGTGCGGTTTGCCTTTGAAAATAAACTGCTACAATAAATGCTTACGGTCAATAATGGATTTAAGATTCCGTGTAGATAAAAGGTCTGCTAAGGCTATAGTTTTAAATTAATAAGTATAAGATGGAACTCGATAAGGAAGTAATTCAACGTATTGGCAAGCTACTTGATCGTAAGACTGTCGCAACGGCCGAAAGTGTAACAGCTGGACAGCTTCAGTTTATGCTGTCCCAGATCGAAAATGCTGCAGTTAATTTTAAAGGTGGGATTACAGCTTACACGCTTGAAGAGAAAGTAAATTTATTGGGAATCGATGAGGATGAGGCCAGAGCAAGTGATTGTGTGTCGTCTCAGATCGCAGAAGATATGGCACTGCAGGCATCACACTTGTTCAATGCTGATTTTGGTATAGGTGTTACCGGTTACGCAACTCCGGTGGAAGAGTCACATTTTAAGTTGTATGCATATTTTGCAATATCCTATAACATGCAGATAATCGTTTCCGAAAAAACAGCATTGAAAAAGAACTTCTTAGGTACAAAAGCACAGCAGAAATATGGCGAAAATATTTTGGTCACCTTTGAAAATATACTTGCAAAGCTATTTTAGTGATTTTTCCTCTCAAATTTATCGTAGGTGGTTTACAAAAAATAAAAAAGGCCGGTGACATGAATCCCCGACCTTTATAACTACTAAAACAAACTAACTTAACCTGGTGAAGAACATAATTCTGATAGAATAGTTCATTATTTTTCAAAAAAAGGACTAATCTTTCGATTAGCCCCTTAACTAAATTATAGACAGATCCATTTAGGACCGGAAAATACGTTTAAAATGGCCAGGCCTAAAAACCTGACCATACAATTAAATCAATCAATCTGAACTGATACGTAACGATCGACAATAGATGGACAATTCTTTTGAGACCTTGGTTTGATAAAAATGAAAAAAGACCGAGCCGCAGCAGCAGCCATCCTTTTGCGAGATACATAAAACACAAAAGTATGGTTAATCAATGATTATATTTGAGTAATAAAAAGATTTAAAGATGATAAAATCAATGCGAACACCGATTATTACCATTGGAATTATAATAATGATTTTAAATTTGTTTGGCTGTTCTGAACGTACGAAGCAAAATAATAATAAGCCATCAATTCAGACGCCATTAACCGAGCAAATTATTGATACGACATCGGATGACATGTTATTGGAAGTCGTCTATGATAACCTCTTTCGTAAGTTATCGCCGGCATATGATAAAGAATATGAAATCGTCTTGTCTTGGAACAAATCTAGACAAGCAATTTATATGATCAGCCAATTAGAAGCAGAGGTAAATAATGGTGGTTATAACCAGTTTTATTTTAATTCAAGCGGCCAATTTGCTGCTGCGCTGCCAGAAGCGTTGAAATTAGTTGGCGCTACTAAATTTGCTGATCTGACCCAGCGGGCAAACAGCACTTTTGAAAAGGAGAAATCGAAAATAACCGAAGCACAGGATGGTACGGTAGAAGGTTTTAGTAAATCTTATGAGAACAATCCGTTAAACAAATTTGACGAGGAATTTTACAAACTTAATGACGTTGAAAACTTGCAAAAAATTCAGGTTGACTACATCCGAAAGAACAAGAAAGAGTTTACTGATTAAATCCTATCTTAGTCCTATGCTGTACAATCCCTTTGAACAAGTCACCAAAAGTTCGTTTCGCGAGCTCGTCGAGTCGGGCTATGCCGACTTTGTGCTGCAGCGCTTTGAGTGGCCCGATGTTAAGGAAAAGACAGGTTTTCTGCTCACGCCTTATGATGATAAGGAAGCTGCCGATCAGCATGCCCATCAACTAGGGGCAAAGGAGGGAAGAGCTTTGCAGTTGCCGCAGGAGGCCGATAAGATTGAAAGTCTACTGGAAACAGGTTCAGGCTATCGTATTTTTCTCAATCGCATCAAGGAGGAGAATTGGGATAAGCGTATGCTTAAGCTCTACGAGAAAAATATTGTCAATTACCTGCGTACCAAGACCAGGTTTCAGCGCAAAAATCCGATCGATATCCTATTCTCCCTGGAATATGGTCGGGTAGTGGCTACCATTAGCGATGGACAGACCCAAAAGAAAGTATTTGCTATCGAGATCCTTCGGTAATCAGATCCGGTCCGAACCAATAAGCAGCCATTTTCTTGCCGTAGGGCAATCGGTATTTAAAGTACAAATTGCGTATATTCGTATCAAAGCCAAACAAAAAAGGATACCATTAGGTGCTGGGATATTAGCCTCCATACCGATATTGAGATTATCAAAAATACCTTTCCGCAATTGCGGGACGAGCGCCGTCAATTGGATTACAATTATGACTATCTGGAAAACGTGCAGGCCATTACCTTTCCCAAATATCCGATCCTGTATAAGGATTGCTACCATTGGGAAGTGATGCGGCGCAGACTTCGTTGTTTTAACTAAAAATGTCGGAGAGATAATCTTTAGTGTGGTTCAGAAAGTTACTTTGTTAAAATTTTTTTAAAGAACGGAATTCTTTCAGCCAATGACTGTGCTGTGTAGTCGTGAAGTTCTACTCTTCTCATGTTCTTCTCTTGTCGTTAGAGATCGACTATTTCCACAGATTGGATTATTCTGAAACTATTCGCTCATTTTGCCTGTTATATTGCTGTATAAAAGACCGCAAAAACCATAGAGTTATGAGTTTACAATTAAATAATGTTCTACCGGTAAATAGTGCTGTACCTGAGATCGAAAAGTATGAAGGGATTTTTCACAAGGACGTGATAGAAGGTTTAAATACTTATCCAAAGAAATTATATTCAAAGTATTTTTATGATCCCATTGGCGATCGACTTTTCCAGGATATCATGCATATGCCCGAATATTACCTGACCGACTGCGAGCTCGAAATATTCCGCACAAAAACCTTTGAGCTAGCGGATTTAATCACTACTGATGAATCCGATTTCGACCTGATAGAACTCGGTGCAGGTGATGCCCTTAAATCAAGTCATCTATTACAACATCTCAGCGCAAATCACACCTCATACTCCTATATGCCTATCGATATATCGGGCAATATTCTTTCGTTATTAGTCGAAAAATTAGATCGTGACATCCCAAATTTAGACATTGTACCGCTTGAGGGAGAGTACTTTGAAATGCTTGACCAAGCGATGAAAATTTCCACACGGCGAAAAGTAGTATTATTTTTAGGCGGTAATATAGGTAATATGGATATGGACGAAGCCCAGCTTTTTTGTGCCGAAGTGCGCCGTAAACTAAGCCCCGGTGATATGATTATAATCGGTTTCGATCTCAAAAAGAATCCACACACCGTTCTTTCTGCCTACAATGATAAAACCGGAATCACGTCGGCCTTCAATATCAATTTATTGAATCGCATCAACAGTGAACTTGAAGCTGATTTCGATACCCAATATTTTCAGCATTATCAGTCCTACGATCCAATTTCTGGAGCCTGCCGCAGTTTCTTGGTCAGCCTAACCAATCAACACGTTCATATTAAGGGTGATTCCATATTTTTTAAGGAAAATGAATTGATTGACATGGAAATTTCTCAGAAATATGCTCCTGAGGAAATACAGCGTATGGCTTCCTTAGCAGGATTTCAGCTGATCGCAAATATTGAAGACAGCAAAGGATGGTTTGTTGATTCGGTATGGAGGGTGTCCTAATACGTTTTATTTATGAAAAATATACAAACTGCGCTTATTGAAATGTCGGAAAAGCAAAAATGGATCGATAGCTATCTTGCTATACGAGCATATTCCGAAGAAATTTGCCAACCGTTGGAAACCGAGGATTATGTGGTTCAGCCCATAGGAGATGTTAGTCCTCCAAAATGGCATCTTGGACATACCACTTGGTTTTTCGAAACATTTATTTTACTTCCGCATCTGCCAAACTACCAGCAATTTGACGCTGATTATAATTTTGTGTTTAATAGTTACTATGAAACAATAGGAGCAAGGGTGATTCGTACAGATCGAGGAAATCTGAGCAGACCGTCCGTGGCAGATATCTATAGATACCGCAAATGTGTGGACAAGTACATGATTGAGTTTGTGGATGGTGGATTTTTGACAAATGATCTTCTGGACATCTTCGTTCTAGGATTAAATCACGAACAGCAACATCAAGAATTGCTGCTTACAGATATCAAATATATACTTGGGCACAATCCACTTTTTCCTGCATACGGCAGTACAAAAGCCGCTATCAGTTATACTGCAGCTGAATCAGCGTATGTCAAATTTGATGCTGGGATTTATGAAATCGGATATGAAGGTCCGGGTTTCTGTTTTGACAATGAGAAAGGCAGACATAAGGTTTATCTGAATGACTTTGAAATTGCGAGTGATTTGGTGACAAATAAGGAATATATGGCTTTCATGGAAGCTGGTGGGTACGCTGATTTCAGGTATTGGCATGCCGAAGGTTGGGACTGGGTAAAACGGCGTCAGGCTCGGGCTCCCTTATATTGGCATTTGATGGATGGTCAATGGATGAATTATTCCTTAGCGGGGTTGATGGAAATAGACCATGAGGATGCAGTTTGCCATGTCAACTTTTATGAAGCTTCCGCATTTGCAGCATGGAGGGGAATGCGGCTTCCGACAGAGGCAGAGTGGGAAGTCGCGGCAGATTATGTCAATTGGGGACAGCGCTGGGAGTGGACCAATTCTGCATATCTACCTTACCCCGGATTTAAAAAGGAAGCTGGTGCCGTGGGCGAGTATAACGGAAAATTTATGGTTAACCAAATGGTCTTGCGCGGAGCCTCTATTGCAACACCTAAAGATCATAGCCGCAAAACGTACCGAAACTTTTTTCAGACGGCACTGCAATGGCAATTTACAGGTATTAGACTGGCGAGATAATATGATAGATATCGTCTCCATTTCAAAATTCTTCAATGGAAAGGTTGCAGTCGATCAGATTTCCCTTCAGGCCAAGGAAGGCGAAGTTCTTGTTCTGCTAGGGACCAGCGGTTGTGGAAAGACGACAACCCTAAAAATGATCAATAGACTTATCGAACCCGATAGGGGTCAGATTTTTATTGCTGGAAAAGATATCAGGGAAAAACAAGTCCAAGATTTACGTAGGCAAATTGGTTTTGTCATGCAGCATGCTGGTCTTTTTCCACATTATACGGTTGCACGCAATATTGCTGTAGTTCCAGAATTGCTGAAATGGGAAAAAAAGACAATAAGCCTGCGTACTGTGGAGCTACTTCACAAATTAAACTTAGGCGAAGACATCCTCCAACGTTATCCTCATGAACTAAGTGGAGGCCAACAACAGCGCGTAGGCATTGCTAGGGCACTGATAGCCGATTCACCAATTCTATTAATGGACGAGCCCTTCGGAGCGCTGGATACTATAACCAAAGCAGATATCCACGCAGAATTCAGATCCTTGGAGGAGATACGCAGTAAGACGATCATCCTCGTTACGCACGATGTGTCGGAGGCTTTCGAACTTGGACAGCGGATCTGCTTAATGGACAAGGGGAAAATCGTGCAGATTGGAACGCCAAAAGAACTGTTATATAGACCTGCAAATGAATTTGTAGCCAATTTCTTCGCCGAAAATCGCCTACTATTGGAGTATAAAGTGACTACCTTACAAGAACTACAAGGGATTACGGCGATAGATCCTTTTATCTCGCGTTATGGATTTACATTGAGCACAGATTTATGGCATGCCACTCAAGTTCTGAGTATGCATACAGATACGGCGCAAGCCTATGAAACGCTAGTGGGTGCATTTAACAACTATCGAAAACAACAAGTGGTATGAAAGCGCAAAGTTTTTGGCAATTTATGCTCGAACAACAGGACAAGCTATTGACCCAGATTGGCCAACATCTTGGGCTTACATTTTTATCTTTGGTATTTGCAATTCTTATCGGTGTGCCACTAGGAATACTGATCTCGAGAAAAAGAAAATTTGCTGCTATTATTTTAGGTTTTGCAGGTGTTTTGCAAACCGTTCCGAGTATTGCATTGTTGGGCTTTCTTATTCCGATCTTAGGTATCGGAGCCATTCCTGCCATTGTTGCACTATTTATCTATGCACTTTTACCCATCATTCGGAATACCTTTACAGGCATTACTGGAGTTGCCTCTAGTATCGTGGAGGCAGCCAAGGCGATGGGTATGACCGCTTGGCAACTGCTTCTCAGAGTAGAACTCCCACTTGCCATGCCAGTGATTATCGCGGGCGTACGTACAGCGGCAGTGATCAATGTTGGTGTAGCTACCTTGGCATCATTTGTTGCCGCCGGAGGCTTGGGTGAATTTATTTTTGGCGGTATATCCCTCAACAATTCAAACATGATCTTGGCCGGTGCTATTCCTGCAGCATTACTAGCAATCCTCTTGGACAAAGGCATTGCACTAATCCAATATTCCCAGGTAAATATCAAAAGTCGACAGACCTATATTATTTTGGGCATATTCACCGCTGTGTGCATTTTAAGTATGCTTTATATGGTTATGAGGTCCAATGACAGTCGCATCAAGGCAGGTTTCACACCAGAGTTTATGGGACGTCAGGACGGTGACCTGGGACTTCGCAGTATCTATGGTCTTCAGGTCAACCCACTTGTTGTCAGCGATGCAATTATGTATAAAGCCGCTTATGAAAAAGATCTTGATCTCATTAGCGGATACTCCACCGATGGGCGGATCAAGGCATACGACCTGTTTGTGCTGGCAGATGACAAGAAGATTTTCCCACCTTATTTTGCAGCGCCAATTATAAAGACGGCAACACTTCAGAAATTCCCAAAGCTGGAAGAAACAATGAATCTGCTGGCAGATAAGTTCAATGATTCGGTCATGACGGATCTAAATTATAGAGCCGATTTTTTGAAGCAGACGCCAGAACATATTGCAAAGGACTTTCTACTGCACAACAACCTTTACAAACCACCTGGTTCAGGGGGCACTGGTACGATCAGGGTAGGGTCGAAAATTTTTGCGGAGCAATATATTTTAGCTGCGATATACAAAATGCTGATTGAAGGCCATACCAATTATAAAGTAGATACAAAGACGGGGTTAGGCGGGACCAAAATATGTTTTGATGCTTTGATGAGCGATGCGATTGATTGCTATGTAGAGTACACCGGAACAGGCCTTTTGGTGTTGTTAAAACCAAATCAGCAGGTATTAGGAAGCGTATCCAAAAGTCCTTCCGATACCTATAATTATGTGAACAATGAGTTTCAGAGGCTGTACGGCATCAAGTGGTTAAAACCTTTGGGATTTAATAATGCTTATGCGCTAATGATGCGGCGGTCTCAGGCCAGAGAACTTCATATTGAAAGAATTAGTGATTTGAAAAAATATTACTAAAAGTGGTATAAAAACTAAATCAGAAAGTCAAAAAATGATGTTCCGAAGCATTTCTCCTGTATGATTACACCTCATAAAACTCATACAGGACAGTTTTAATAGTTATATATAAAAAGGAGTAACCACCACGAGTCTCTTGATTCGGGAATGGATCCGATGCAAGCGATCAGTCAGATTTAGTACTATTAGGATCTGCCGCTAAGCACAAAAAGTTAATGACTTTTGAACCATATGGGTTGTATTTCTGTTCCAAAGTAAAGACAACCGTATATAGCTTTCGAAGATGAAATTTGTCAAAGTAAATCGAGTCGTATTAACCGCGCTGCGAGCGATGCGGTATAATGTCCTAATTTCACCTGTCAATGTCCAGGATCCACAAAATATTACCTGGAAGGCGATATGGGTGGATGACGTAGATACCTGGATCAGGAGTTTGTATTGTGGGCATGGAAGTACGGCTCGTCCTAATATTCTGGACATTGATTATGTATTAGCCAATGTTCCCGAGTGCTATTTGTCGGGAAGTGTATTTATAGAAAGTGATAAGGTCCATTAGTCTATAAGTCCGCTTGGTTATTTGGCGTGAATATCTTCTGTTTAAAGATTATTGTGACTACATTTTTTTAAGAGATCCAGAGGTTAAAGAATCGTTGTATGATTACCCATTTACCATTCACTTTTTCAAGCAGAAATGCATCACCGTTTCCACATAAAGGGCCGCATATATAGTCAACCGGCACGTATGCTTTTTTGCGATTATACCCTATAATGGGAAGATGAAAGTAATAAATGCTTTGGTTGCGGTCCATCCTGTATTTATCGGCGTCATCAACAGTGTACGCTGCTTTGATAGCGGCTGGAATCGGGATGATTGCCTTCCTTTCGTTCATCTGATTCAGCATATCCAGCGAATCTGTGAGCTGGTTATCCAGTATTTTCATCAGCTTCTGTGGATCGACGTTGTAAAAAACATAATTCCTGTCATGCAATGATGAGATAGAATCTCTCATAAACTTGTTATGAATGAACGCCCTTCGTTCTCCTTCACGTTGCAGTTTGATACCAGCTGAATCGTCAGACAAAATTGTTTCTAAAATGGAAACATAGTCTTGTTGCATTGAGCTGTCATTGTATATTTTGGACTTATTATTTTGTACCGGTGTCATTGTACTTTTACGCATTGTACAGCCCTGGAGAACTAAAAAAAAGAAGATAATATATAGATTATTCATATGCAATTAGTTGCTATTATTTCCGTACCAGATCTGTGCCAAAAAACTTCACTGAGATAAGTAATTCTCTAGTCGTATCCTGTCCTATTCGAAAACTTTTTGTTGCTCTGTGTAATAAGTAGTTCTGCCGCTAATTTTGGTTTGCAATATTTCATGACCCTTACCATCAACCTTCGCATTTTTGTTATGAACTTTCATGAAGTCCCTTATCTCACCGTTAATGATTTCAGGATGCTCTTTTAGAATCTGCTGTTCGGCATTTTCCAGTACCTCCTTAATTGCTTTGGCAAGATGTTGAACCTTCTCTTCGGGGATTTTGTTTGAAATTGAAAGTGGTGATATCCCTGCTTCATACAGGATTTCGTCGGCGTAGGCATTTCCAATACCGCCAATGACGTTTTGGTCCATCAGGAGAGTTTTAATTTTGGCCTTGCTTGATTGCAGCAATCCGAAAAGTAATTTTGGATTTAGCTTTTCAGAAAGTGCATCCATCACGTTTGCATGTTCAGGATTCAATTCTATATATGCCATCCTCTGAAAGTCGGTAATGGATAGCGTGCCACCATCCTTAAACTTCATGGAAACTAATGCATACTTTGGGTTTTCGTCTTCAGAATATATCAGTTTCCCATGCAACATGAGATGAACCGACAAGGTAGCATCTTTGCCAAAATCAAAAAAAAGCCTTTTACCTTCCCGATAAACTTTGACGAGTTTTTTGCCCTCTAGAGTTTGCAGCTCATTCAGGCTGACTTTGGTTTTTTGTTTGTTGTGAATGGCAGCTTTTTCAAGCACTTTACCTTTAAGCATTTTTGTGAGATTTTTGCTGAAGGCCTGTAGGTCTGGTAATTCTGGCATAGTTGTCGATTTAATAATTTGTGTACTTCTTTCTACTCTCTTCTTTTACCTTTTTAAAATGCTCCCTCGCTTTTTTTAGGCCGGTTGCTATGGCAATTCCTTCTTCGGCGCCTTCCTCAAGCAAAGCGTTTGCGATTTCAGTTGCTTTCTCCCGGATGTTGACCGGTTGATTTTTATATGATGGTGGATAATCTCCATTATACCAAGGCATAATTCCTCCTTTTTGTATTTAGAACAACATCAGAATAGTGATAGTTTTCAAACGCTATTGGCTGGCGGTTGTTCTATTCCAAAAACATTTATTATGACAGACAATAAAAATAAAAAAGATGCAAGGGACCGCAATCAGGTAGCTGGCGGTGATCTTATGAGGTAGATTATTTGGCAAAAGAACTTGGCGTAACCCGGCAGCAAGTCGAAGAGGCCATCAAAAGCGTTGGCAATGGTCGTGAGGATGTTATTAATTATTTGAAAAATAAAAAATGAGAATATGGGAGCTATAGCAACATTCACTGGAATTCCGGTGACAAATAACATAGGAGTAGAAAAATACTGTGATTTTGAAGTAGGACAGGAGGGGCAAAACGGACCATATGCCCGAATTACGATGGATGGCTGCCAGATGATCTTAGATGAAGATTTTGGTTTTATAGAGGGCGATCTTGCGGAAGAATGGAGGGAACCCGCTATTGCCAAACTTCTTCTTTTACTGGAAGTAGACCGAAACCGAGATGGAACTTTGAGCTAGTTAATTTGTTCATTACTTTTCTCAAGTTTAATTATGATATTCAGGTTAAAAGGACTCTACAATATATTAGCGGGGATTTGGCCGGGTATTCAGGATCGTATTGAAAGATAAAAATAAATATGACTGGTATTAAGAAATCCAAAAATGAGCTGTTAAAAGATGCACGATTGCAGGAGCTTGAAGGTAAAACTGAAGATGCCATCAAAAGCTATATCCTGGTTATAAGGAAAGCACCATTACAAGCAGGGGCATATAACAGATTAATGATTCTTTATCGAAAGCTCAAAGAATATAAGAAGGAGCTAGCCATTATTAAGCAGGCTATTGCTGCCTATGAGAAGGATTTTAAAGACGATCAACAGACCTGGAAGAAAGCAAACAGTAAGTCTGCACGTCTCAGTCTTAGTTTAGCTAAATCTATGGGGCTTCTCAACGATAAAGGCCTTCCCGTATATGAAGAATCTCAGATCATCAGCTGGAGAAAGCGCATGGAGGCCGTACAGAAAAAAATTAAGACACCAGCAAAGCCACAAAAAAAGAAACCGACAAAACGTTTAAAAAAGTAGCGTTAAACACACAAATAATCTCGAAATTATCTATTATCATCTTTTCTCCATTTTAGCTCCCCGTGTTGAATCATTCCGATGTATTTTTGTACCTGGTCGTCGGTCAGTAGGCTGTTGTCCTCAATATGATAATCGAAATTCTTAGTATACTTGTCGTGCTGGATGCTGCCTACATAAGCATTGTTCAGATAAATGTGCCAAAGACTGTATTTTTTCGCGCGTACCTCGACTACCTGGCGCACGCCATGGTGGTAAAATAGCTCCGGTACATCGGTATCGAATCGCAAGATCAGTGCATCGATACATGCTTCCTTTATATCATCTGCAAGTTCTCCAAACGCAAGTTCCCAAACTCCCTGAGACTTTCTGAAAACATAAAAAGCAAGCCCATTTTTGTTGTAAAGATGATAGTCTTTCATGCCCATGCTTTTATCATGCACAGTCATTTGGACATACATAACGCGATTACGGCAAAAGACTTCAAGAGGTTTCATGGATCAAAAATACTAATTAATTTAGTAAAAATAAATGATCAAATTGTGGTAATTGTATCTTTCAGTGTCACTACACTCCTTTGTACTTTATTTTTGTGATCTTTTTTTACAATTATAAATACTGCTAACAGAGAGATTTTCCTGCCTTGATACTGCTGTTGTGCATAAACCGTATATATCATGGTTCTAAATATTTAAGAAAGAACAAGAGCTGTGGCATATAGGTTTATCAATTGGTAAATAGTGGCGAGCCAGCAATTTTAACCGGCTAGCGTATACACACGAAGATCAAAATAAAAGTTGTAACCCTCCTTTTAGCCCACAAATTCCGATATACATCAGTATGCCTTTGTTCTTGCCGGATTTTGGCGAAGAAATAGTCGCCAAGATATTTTATGCGGACAATGGATTCGATTCTGACTTTTACAATGATATGGCTTGGAAGGGATTAACAGGTCCTAAAGCTTTTATGAAGCTCTCGGACACTAAAAGAAAACGTATAATAGATCGTATTAAAGCTGAACAGTATAAAGTAGAAAACAATGATACAGTTCAACACGGTCAACCTGCGGGATGTTAAAAATGTAATCTTATCTTTATTGTTTATAAAAGTAATTTTTTTATCGAGTCGATTTTAATGAACAGATTTTTTACAGTTTTATTATCTATAATTTTTATAACTATTGGTTGTTCTCGGAGAATGTATAATGAAGATCCGATTAGGAGAGTGCAACGATATAACAGCGGTGGATTTGAAGTGCAAGCTTACACAGATGTGAATGAAAGTAACATGTATGAAAACCTAATTGTATCGGGGGTAATTAGATTGGGTGACACTAATGAAAAAGCAAGCAATACATCTGTGAATTTTAAATCTGAAAAAGGGGAACTAATTGGAAGTACCGTTACCGACTCAGATGGCATATTTAAAATGGAGCTCTCAACCTCTGATTTCTCCGGTAAAGTAGAATTTGCAAAGGGATAAGGTATTTACATTCTATTTTTATCCTGCCACTTCTTTGGTTTTAATCCAAAGTGTTTTTCAAACAACCTTCCGAAATAACTCAGATTGCTAAATCCTATTTGATAGCCAACTTCTGAAACTGAAAGATTTTCCTGCTGTAATAGTCTTGCTGCTTTTTGCATACGAAGATGATTGTAATATTCGTACATTCCTTTTCCAAAAACTTGTGTAAAAATACTTCTTAGTTTTAGCTCATTCATTCCACCTATTTTTACCAGTTCATCTTTAGATAGGGATTTTTCCAGATTTGATGCTATCGTATTCCGAACCAAATAAACCGCATCAATTTCAGCGTTGTTAAGATGGAAATAATCTGTTTTTTTTCTTTTTAATAAATTGCTGAAAAGCAGATAAATAAGTTCAAGTGCTTTTAACCGATAAAAAGCTTGCGGTAAAATGTTTTCTATTGAAAGGTCAGCTAATTGAGCAATTAAATCAGTCATTTCAGGTGACAAAAATTCTTCTATCCAAAAGGTTTTTTCTATATCAAAAAGATAAGACAATTTATCTGCATCATTTCCTACAAAATGTTTCAGGTATTCCAGCTCAACTAAAATGCTGATTTGCTGTACGTGAACATCTTTAGGAAATAACACTTCACTTTCCAAATGTGAAGGTATAATACGAACATGAGGCTGATTGTTCAAAGATCTTTTACTAATGGCATTTGCCGATTTTTTGTCAATAAGAATATTTTGAAACGAAATGAGTAGTCCTTTTTCTATTGTCCTGATTGGTTTTCTTTTATAAGCAAAAGTCTTGCTGGCAATTAAAGAGCGAACCATTATTAACATCTCGGGCATCAAGTCCACAATGTTCAATTCGTTGAAATGCAAAAATTTTATCTCATTTTCAATGGAAGATAAGGAGATGCCAAGTTTTTCAGCAAGTTTTCTCATTTTACGCTTTTCATCAAACATAATTTTTTGGACTATTATTAGTTTAATTTGGGCTATTTTATTTGTAAATATAGAAAGATATTTGCTGTATAAAAATGAAAAAAATGAAAAAAAATATTATTATTTCAGGAGGTGGCATCGCTGGATTGACTGTTGCAAAACTGTTGAGCAAACAAGGGCATAAGGTGACTGTTTTGGAAAGAGCGGCATCATTCAGTAAGTCCGGATTTCTTATTTCGCTTAAGAGTTTTGGCGTTCGTATTATCGAAGAATTAGGATTAGCAGAACAATTACAACAAGCATCGTCACCCTCTGAATTTGTAAATTTCAGGGAGTCAGACGATTCAATTATACAAAGTCTTAGCTATGAGAAAATGAACGAGAATATTGAACGTTCCGTTCTGATAACGCGAGGCGGATTGCATCACGTTTTATACAACGAAGTAAAAAATGAAGTGAGTATTCATTTCTCATCTTCTGTTGAAAACGTAATGCATGATGAAGACAAAGTCCAAATATTACTCAACAACGGAACTGTGTTGGAGGCCGATCTCCTTATCGTTTCAGAAGGGTTACGCTCTACGACAAGACAAAATTATTTTCCGGAAAGTACGCTAGAGGATTTTAAATTTGTTTATATGGCTGGACGATTGAAAGAGCATCATTCTTATGAGGTTGGCAAATTCAATATCTATATTGATGTGAATAAGATGCTGTCTATTTATCCCATTGCTTCCGATGAAATAGCCATTCAGTGCTATTTACATAATACAGGAGATTTACCATCTGTTCAAAATAAAGCTAATGAAATACTCAAAACATCTTTTGCTGGGTATAATGAAGATATACAGCATTTGTTAGGTCGCTTCGCGGATAACGGTCTAATGTTTATTGATAAAATGGGGATGGTAAATTCATCCACTTTAGTAAATCGTAATGTGGTTTTATTGGGAGATGCGGGGTATTGTCCCACTGCGCTATCGGGAATGGGAGCATCATTATCAATTTATGGAGCAAAGGCGCTAGCTCATTTTATTCATCAAAATCCGAATGATTTAAAAACGGCTTGTTGCAATTATGATACCATGATGCAGCCAATAATTCAGAAATTTCAGGCTAATGCAAAAAATAATTCAGCATCATTTATCCCTGATAGTAAAGAAAAATTAAACTGTTTTGTCCATTCATTCAGAGCCGCCTCTGAGGCTGATGTGCAAAAAATAATGATTGATCCAATTGTATTAACGAAAGACCAGTTAAATTTTAAAATCAATTAGATAATGAATTTTAGAAAGATATTTTCCGTCATAGTTGGATTCGGAACGATAGGATTAATGAGTTCTGTTTTTGCAAAAATGCAAGGCTTGCTGTTCACGTCATCTTTAGAAATATTTACCAGTAAGGAAATCGCTGCCACCAATTTTTCCCAATTTATCATCAAACTTTTTTGTGTTTGGTTTAGTTGTGTGTTGGGTGGAATGGCTACTACGAGGATAGGGGGCAAGCCAAGAGAAAATCTTATAGTTGGTGGTTTAATAATACTGGTCGTGGGTTGGCTATGGTTGTCGGCTGAAAATCCTATATGGTTTTGGGTATTGCTGATTTTAGGTATTTTACCCTGTGTATTTTTAGGATATCGAGTAACTTCTATTATATGTAAATTTCGTATCAAATGACCATGCGATTCTTAGTTGCAAATTGACCACCTGATTTTTTGGCGAAACTAGATTTAGTGCTGTAGGAGTAATGTCATCAAAAGCGATAATTAATATGCATCTTTTAAGTTATCAAGCCTGAACGTGAGATCAGACTTCGTCATTTGGTGTGAATAGCTCCCTTTTAAAGGTTATTGTGGTTACGATTGTTGCCTCGATAACCTTTAATAGGAGTCGGGAACCAATGAGATAACATTATTTGTGCTGGTTACCTGCGAATTATCGGTTCTATCAATGGCGATTCGCTAATTATCATTTATATTGATTTTCGTTGCCACATGCACGTGGTTGTTCAAATTTGCCTCTTCTTCATCCTGTTGACGAATAAAATCAAGTAGTCGCTTCAGCTCTCCATCGGCATCATCCCACCATTTAATTGACCATATCCTATGAAATACAAAACCATATCTTTCAAGTTGCTCCTGTCGGAAACTGTCCCAAGCATAAGCTTCCGGACTGTTATGATATTTCGCGCCATCACACTCTATTGCGATGAGTGGTTTGTGGCTTGTTTTTGATTTGACAACGATATCAATCCGGAAACCGCCTACGGAATGCTGCTGTTCTAAACGATCGGCACCGATATGCTGTGCAAGTTGTTCGAATACTTCATCTTCAAATGGAGACTCAGACCCCAAGCTAAATTCTGCTGGCTCATACAGTTTATCTGTACAATACTGACTCAATAGCTGGAGAATGCCCTTTCGCAATTCGTCATTACCCTCACTTACCGCTTTCGCATAGGTAAAGTAAGCGTACATAATACCACGGCCTTTATTGCCCTTCTGTTGGATAAGATTTGGGTACTGACCAACATACTCCTGCGGGAAAGAAGTACATACATATACCTTTGACCGCGCTCGAGTGATGATTACATTCAACATACGATGTCCTTTACCTTGTATAATCGGACCAAAGTTTTGACTAAACGAACCGTCGGCTTTTCGCCCAAATGTTGTGGATAGAATGATAATATCCCGTTCGTCGCCCTGAATGTTTTCGAGATTTTTAACAAAGAATGAATCTCCCGCCTGCGCCATTAAACTGTCGAATGCAGGGTCATTCTGGCGAACTGCACTCAGTTCCTCAAGGATCAAGTTGCGTTGGTAAATATTGAAAGTAGCAACACCCACGCTTGGAATACTGTCTTTAGCTTCCTTCATGATCTGTTGTAACAATTCGACCACTTGCAATGCCTCTTGTTTATTTACTTGCCCTTCATATAAACCATCAATCTGTAAATATTCGATAGGCGTGTAGTGCTCCTTCGCTGGGACAGGCATTAACCTATTCCCGTAGAATGCATGATTGGAGAAGTCGATAAGATAAGGGTGTTTCGAGCGGTAATGGACTTTTAAATAAGATTCAACGAACCCTTTGTCTACAGCATAAGCTAGTAAGGATTCACTATCTGCGAGGTTAAGCTGAGCAGCCTGTAGCGCAGTCCGATCTGAAAATTCATCTTCGTAATCTTCTGTTTCATCATCAATCGGGTCAAGTAGCGCTCCACTTCCTTCGAAGTAAGAGGAGGGAGCCATCTGATGCTTGTCACCGGAAACAATTTTAGCTTTTCCACGGATCAGGGCAGCGTAAGTATCTTCAAGACGCAGCTGACTGGCCTCATCGAATATGACCACATCAAAAATTCCTTCCTGCAGCGGAAGGATAGAACTGCAGACCGATGGGTTGACCAATAATACCGGGAAAAAATCAGTAAATAGTTCAAATTCTCTGTTCACAATAGTGCGGAGTGAATTGCGGCGCATTCCCTTAGCGCCCTTTTTGTTAAACAAACTATTGATGTTTTGTCCTCTGGCTTTAAAATGTCCGACGGCTTCAGCTTGCCTTTCCGTCCATAAGGCAATAATACTATTCAGCTGTGCATGGTTAAACTCTTGTTTTTGCTGTTGATATTGTTGTAGTTGGTAATCGCTTTTTGGCAATTCCTGTGGCTCATTTGTCGTGAGTATCCAATACAGATACCAGCATTCAAATGCATCAGCCCAATGATCTTTAAGATGTATGCTGATTCTTGTAATAAGCCTTTGCTGCGCTTCATCCACTGAAAGGAAAAATGATTTCCATTCATGGTAGATACGGAAATCACTCATATGTTCATTGAACGTTGTGATGGTATGCTTAATCTTATCACATTGTTCCTGTGCGGTTTGAAGATTTATATATTGTAAAAATACACCATCCGTAATATTTCCTGTTAATTGGTTACTTTCAATTTCGTCAAACGAGTTTTGTAGACTTCGATAGGCATCAGAGCGTGCCGCGTAATAGTCACGAAAATTATTAAAATACCTTAATTGAAAAGTTACTCTTTCAGTTAGATAAGGTACTGCCTCAATCAACCCATTGATATCAATAACAGGAGTCCTTGGAATGATATTATAATCAGCGATCAGCACTTGCTCTATACTATCCAATTTTTGAATCAGGGGAGCTATTTGCGTTTTTAGTTCACTCACTTCAGTATGAAAATGATGATTTGTAATATTAGCCAAATAGCTACTGATCGTAATCGGGTATTGCTTTTTCCAAGCGGCTAGCTTTTTTCGGAGTTTATCAATATTGTTTAGGTAAATAGATAAATCACTTGTTTCCAAGTGATCGTTATATTGATGTTCTATATAATATTTCTCAACATGGGCTGATCTTACCTGCGCGATGCGATTCTTTAATTCGATTCTCGTTTGTTTTATCTGTTTATGCTTTCTTGAAAATATACTCAACAAACTTGTTTTAAATCTTGCACCACTACTATTATCTAATAAGTTCTTTCCATATTGAGCAATGCTTGATTCAGCGTAGGCAAGATAAGTTGATATTGCATTGCTTAGCGATGAATGATAGCTGCTATAATGTTGTTGCAAAGCATCTTCATATTGCTTGAAAAATTGCTGCGCTTTAATCCGAACTGTTTGTAATGCTAAGGCAATTTCGTTGATCCGCTGTTCCTGAGGAAAAGTGGATGGTAATACGTCTTCTTTCACTGAATCTCCAATACAAAATGCCATATAGGACTTAAAATCCTGCTGCATTATGGCGGGGATGCCACTCGAAAAATCATCAGCCCACTGCTTTCCACTCACTTGAAGTTCAGCAATAAGCTGTTCAATACCTGGTAGCTGTTTATGAGCGTATGCAATAAAATCCTCAATTCTTGCACGTGATGGCCCAACCTGTTGATCTATAAATAGATCGTCTGCCAATGGTCTAAATATGGCATGAACCTGATGCGATTGCTTAAATAAATTATGGCTACGCTTTAGAACAACAAGTGTCCTTTCCAGTTCTGTATGATCCTGAGCAAAATTAAAATCCTCTTTCGGTATAATATTCTTAAGCGGTACTTGATTAAAGGTTTTTAATAAGGCCAAATACCGTCCGACGATCTGCGACCAACTCTTATCGCCGTAGACCGTTTGAGCTAAGGCAGCATGCTGTGCATTAATAAGTTCAGCCGATTCCTTGAGTTTTGATTTTATCGCATCATACTGGTTTTGAGCTTGTCTTACTGAGATGTAAAACGGAACTCCGATCTGACGATCCCTGACGGAATCCACGATTGCTTCACGCGCATCGTTTACATCATCAATTACACCTACCAGAGCACCGATCTGAGGATTCGTACGTTCGATATTTGCTTTAATGACATCAAGCGCTGTTTTCTTTTCGCAGACGACAAGACATTTCAGTCCATTGGCAAGGGCATTTGTGATCAGCGCAGTTAATGATTGACTTTTTCCTGTCCCCGGAGGGCCTTGTATTATTTGGTTCGGTTCATTTCCAAGAGCACTTATTATAGCCTGTTGGCTTGGGTCTGTATCTACAGCGCTGAAAGGAGTTGTCGATAGATTTTCCACTTTAAGCTCATCAAATTCAAAGGTATCGAAGCGATCCAATAAGCGTGAAATGTCGGTGATAATACTTTCTTTTTGCGCTCTGAACAAGCCAAAAACACCGCCGAAATGAATGTAGGCTTTGTTATTGGCGATAGCATCTATCTGGGAAGCTTCGGGTAATACATTGATAGCTGTTTCAAAGTTTTTGCTTAGCACCTCAAGTATCTGCTCTTTACTATTTGAATTGAGTGCTTCCAGTACTTCAGCACAAGCGTTCACTAATTCGTTGCTATCAATCAGTGCGTCTTCTAAAGCATCATTGGTTAGACTGGGGAGTGTGATGTCATCTTCACTTTTGATAAAAGAAAGGAGGACTTCATTGATACTAATCGGGTGAATATCTGAATCCACTATTTTTCCATTCGCTTGAACCACTTTATTTCGCAAAAACGACCATTCATTGACTTTGTTTTTAGATTTAACGGCCTCTAGTTGCCAAATGAATAATGGGGCTTTTATGATCTTAGAAGGGTCTTTTGAGGATCTTTTTATAAGAATAGGATAGCCGAATCCGAGGGTCTTCATCCCATGTTCTTTAAAATAATCTTCATTTTCTATGATGATGGAGTTCAGTCGTTTAGAAATTAAGGTCAGTTTCTTTTGAGTTTCCGCATCTTTTTCATTGAGGTCTATCGTATCAAATGAAATCTTAAACTCAAAGTTTGCTTTGGTCAACAAGGTATCTAAAAATGATTTGGCTAGACCATCCTCAATGAGGTCGAGCTGCTGTAGGTCTAACCGTGTGGCCAACCTTCCTGGCAATGCATTTAAATGAATAGAGCGGGCGTTACCGCCTTTTAATTTACTTTGTAAAGATTGCAGGAAAATCTTGGATGACATAATTGTAATATTTGTATTTAACCTAAGATACAAATATTCGGTATAATCAGCAATCGAATCAAATTACCTTATCAATGCCTGTCAGCATTTTAATTAGACACTCCAGCTTCATCGCAAAGATCCTACACGAGATGGTTCAGGTACGCGTAGGATATCAAATAAATTTATCTGTTTCTGTACTAATTAGTTAATTGACACAGGATTGTTACAGGAGGAATTTTTTCTTAATTTCGAACCGTTATAGTTATAATTCATTCCATTTATGCTGTTCATTTATACACGTTACGAGTACGTTTTAGGAAGTAAAAATATCATTGCAACATTAAAAAATGAGACCATAGCGCAGAATTTCAATCTTAGTATCATTACACCTGCGACCAAATTTTTAGGGTTTCCAGTTGGAGGAGGTCTGGTAAAAATGTCTCGTTTAGTCAATCAATACGGGCAGGTCATCCACGCAAGAAATTATTCGCCTGAAATAAAAGAAGAGGTAAAGAAATTTAAGAAGACACTAGAAATTCCGTATTTCAAACTTTGGAAAGGGTATTTGATTATGGCATCGATAGCAATTATCGGCTCTATTATTTATGGTATTAAACTGAACATAGATGGTAAGAAATATCGGAATGAAAAAGAAAGTCTTGCTCAATCGGCTCAACAACTACAGGCAGGACAACTATATGGTGCAAGTTTCTTTACCGATGCTGAAGGAAATAACATCCAAGGTTTACCAGCAGGTTGGGTTAAGATTCTAAAGATAGAAGGAGATACAATTTTTGTCCAACGGTCTAAAAAAATATCGGATCGTGCGATGTTTGAAATGAAAGATTTGGAATCAATTAAGCCAACATCGGATGAAGACTGGAATAATAGGGTCGAAAAAATGAATTATACGCTATTTAAAGAAGCTGTGAACAATAAAAATTTATCCGGTATTGATTTATCTTATATTGGTGCAGATCACGATAAATATTCTGGCGTTATTATGTCTTTTAAAGGCGTTGAATGATATTATTTCTAGAATTAAAACCGGAAAAATGGGATGAAAGCTCGCAAGTTTATTGTCAGGAAGAGAACAAATACATCGATATTACCAATTATCAATATTGGTTGATTTTTCAAGAATAGATTTGATCAGCTCATTAAAGTACGCGTTTACGAATTGATGTTTTTTCTCATTTTTGGGGCTACCGTTGCCTTTGAAATAAAATTTTTTCACGTTCATTTTATTCCAAGTACCGTTGTAATTCATAATTTGAGCACTGAAAGTTGGACTATTGATTCTTATTTTTCCATCTTTAAATAAAAAAGACAAGGTGTAATCGACATCATAGTAAGCAATAGCGGATGTTTTAAGTCCTCTTTGTTGGTAAGCTGCTAAAGTTATCGCCTGCCCGGGAACCAAAGTCAGGCCTTCTTTGGGGTTGGAATATAAGCTATTGATCGATTTTAATACATTATCGTAAAGTTCTTGCTGTTTAGCGCCAGGAACTTCCACTACGGTATAATCTAGATTCTCTTTAGAAACGAAACCTGTTGGAGCTAGGGTGAAATATTGTGAAAATGCTAAATTTATGAACAGAAGCAAAAATATTCCAGTAATTATGTAATTTTTCATATTAAATTGTTTTGAAGGAAAGTAACTCAACCAACTTTACAAAATAAGTCGTTAGTCGCATTAATTTTTTGCAATGTACTTCTTTGTGAAGGAAAATCCAAAGCGAGCGGGTTAGAGAATTGAAATTTGTATATCAAATGCGTTGAGTTTTCAATAAGATAAGTCGATCGGAAAACTATAATATAGATGCAATCATATTTCACTACATTTTATAAAATTTTAATAGATAACAATATCAAAAGCCATACTGTTTTGCCTAAAAAATATTTGAGAAAAGCCAAAACTGCCTCCCTTAACGATTAACAAGAGATACTTTTTATTTCCCCTTTTCTGCTTGACCAGCACGATCCAATCATCTTGTACGCTTTCTGTACCCACCAATAATAGCGCATCGTCTATTGACAATAAATCGTCCTCCCAAAGTGGAGTTGTACAGGTTCGAGCGAGCAGTTGCTCCAGATTTCCTTTCATGGGTTTATAGGCATGCGCATGCTTATGGAGGACTCGATATGGCTGATGCATGTGCTCCGGCGGATGATGTCGGGCAAATATCGCAGCAAAGACCACCTGATCGAAATTGAGGATAAGTTCTTTTCCAACTGTAAGGCGAAGGGCTACCCCGAAAAGATTAGCCGTGAGATCTGGCGGCAGATGGAAAGCTTCGCCGGTTATTCGATTAACAAGGCGCATTCAGCATCTTTTGCCGTATGGCGGACGTTTTATTATTGAAGTGCAGCGCACGGCGCAGGATAATTTGAAAAAGCGCATGCTTTATTACAGCAGTAAATTGATAGCGGATCAGGCACCCAAAGGCAACCGAAGGGCTTGGAATTATGCAATTAGTGAAGTTTATATCATTGTACTGATGGATGGATTTGCAATGCCTGATGCGGGGGATGAGAAGTATTTTCTACACGATATTTGTTTATGTTATCGAGATCATGGTAAAATATTTTATGACGATCTAGGCTTTATATATGTGGAATTGGTTAACTTTGTTAAAGCTGAGGCAGAGTTAGTTAATGATTTAGATCGTTGGCTTTATGTACTCAAAAATATGTCTTCGCTAAATGGACTTTCCACTTATTTGCGTAAGCCTATTTTTGAGAAGTTATTTCAGTTAGCAGAGTATAGCAAACTAAAACCGGA
>NZ_VLKR01000038.1 GCF_007830445.1 Sphingobacterium siyangense
GGTTGGTTGGTTGGTTGGTTGGTTGGTTGGTTGGTTGGTTGGTTGGTTGGTTGGTTGGTTGGTTGGTTGGTTGGTTGGTTGGTTGGTTGGTTGGTGCACAAAAGAAATAGATGTTGGATTAAAGAAAATTACAGGAGCTGCCTTTTTTGAGACAGCTCCTGTAAAATGCTTATTACCAGATTTTGATTCTTTCTTCCGGTGACTTGTACAGTTTGTCTCCTTGTTTAACATCGAAAGCTTTATAAAAAGCGTCAACATTGATCAATGGACCAAAACTTCTGAAATATCCTGGAGAGTGTGGATCAGTTTTAACTTGGTTGACCATATATTTTTCACTGGATAGGGTTCTCCATACAGTTGCCCAGCTTAGGAAAAAGCGTTGATCTTGCGTGTATCCACTTATTTCACCTGGGTTTCCCTTATCTTTTAAATATAGTTGAAGTGCATCGTAAGCAATGTTTACACCTCCTAAATCCGCGATATTTTCACCGTTTGTAAATGTTCCGTTGACGAAAGTGCCTTTTACAGGTTCATATTTATCGTATTGAGCTGCGAGTGTTTTTGTTGCTTTTTCAAAATTGGCTTTATCTTCTGGTGTCCACCAGTCTACCAAGTTTCCGTCCGCATCAAATTGTGCGCCCGAATCGTCAAATCCGTGGCTCATTTCGTGGCCAATTACCGCACCTATACCACCGAAATTGACAGCTGCGTCGGCTTGTGGGTTGAAAAATGGCGGTTGAAGAATAGCTGCCGGAAACACGATCTCATTGTTTACGGGATTGTAATAGGCATTTACTGTTTGTGGAGTCATTCCCCATTCTGATTTGTCAACAGCCTTACCAATTTTAGCCAGATCCTTTTCATATCGCCATGTGGTGATATTTTGGAGGTTAGCATACAGATTGCCGCCTTTATTTTCAGATAGAATACTCAATTTAGAATAATCTTTCCATTTGTCCGGATAGGCAACTTTTACAGTAAATTTGTTTAATTTTTCAAGCGCTTTTCCTTTTGTAGCCGAAGACATCCAGCTTAAATCGTTGATATGGACTGCAAAACTTTTCTTTAAATAGTCGATCAATTCGACCATTTGTGCTTTAGCCTCAGCTGGAAAATATTTTTCGACATATAATTTTCCGAAAGCTTCACCTAATGTGGAATTGATCAGTTCAAATCCTCTTTTATTTAATGCTCTTTGTTCTTGTTGACCTCTTAAATACTTACCATAAAAAGCAAATCGCATGTCTCCTAATTTTTCGCTTAAATAAGAGGCACTACCGTTGATCATATGGAATTTTAAGTAATCTTTAATAACAGGAAGGTTTTGTGCACTGACCAATTTATCGAAGTTCTTGTAATAACCTAATTCCCCAATGATTACTTTTTCTGTATTGACACCTACTTTTTTAAGGTACTCAGGTAGATTTACATTTTTAACCAAGGCGGTTAACTCTGCCATGGTCTGTGGATTGTACTGTAACGTATTATCACGGCTTTGTTCATTGGTCAAGTAGGTCTTCGCAATGCTTTTTTCGTAGTCAACGATTCCTTTTGCGGCAGCATCAGCATTTTTATAGCCCAATTCTGTTAACATGGAAGCTACATATTTTTGATACTCGGCAATAGCTTCGGTATTTTTTTCATTTTCTTTCTGATAATAATCTCTTCCTAGCCCTAAGGAGGCATCTCCTAAGTAGACCGCGTTCATTTTTGAATCTTTTAAATCAGCGTAGACACCCCAGCCATAGAAATTATTCTCACCTTCTTTTGTTACGGAAGTTAAATAATTCTGAAGATCTTTTAGGTTTTTAATCGCGTCAATTTTGTTTAAATTTCCCTGAATCGGCTTAATACCGTCTGCATTTCTTTTCTTTAAGTTCATGTAAGAAGCGTACAGGTCCTGTATTTTTTTTCCCTCACTTCCTTCAGGAAATTTATCTTTTAAAAGTGAGTTCAGAATTTTCATCGAATTGTTGTCCGTATCTTCTGCCAATTTATTGAAGCTTCCCCAAGTGGGTTTGTCGGAAGGAATTTTAGCCGTTTTCATCCAGGTTCCGCTTACGTAGTTGTAAAAGTCATCCTGTGGACGTACAGATTTGTCCATTAAGCTCAGATCAAGTCCTTTGTCGGGTCCTGTACCTGCTGTCTGTGCTTCCGCATGCTGTGTGTAGACTCCAGCCAAGAAAATTAGGGCGAGTGTTAATTTTTTCATTGTTGTTTTAATGTTGTATGATTTTCAATAATTCAATCTGGGAGTACGCACAAATTACGGATAAAATAGGTTATGTTATTTGCTCCGTGTAATTCGATTTGTAGCAGCCATGTCAATAATTAGCTGTGATTTTTTTAAAGCTAAAAAAATCATTTACACAAATGACGGAAAATTCTAATTCAGCAACAAGTAAATTTGATCATTATCTGTCATTTTATTAAACTAATCGGGTAAATTAACATGTTATTCGTTTGTTAACGAATAACATGGATATACTTTTTAAAGTACATCCTTTGATGTGTTGGTGAACGCTCCGCTATCTGACTTAGCTAAGCTATTTTAGGACAAAAAGAAATACTAAACTTAATATGGAAATACTAAACTTAATATGAATTTAGTTTAGTATTAATAAACGATGTTTAATATTGCTTACATTTTCATCTATAAGTAAGCGATTATGTTCAAACTATCCTATTCAATTTCACCTAAAGTTACTGGCCTAACATTGTCATTGGCCATGCTGGCTGCACAGGGGTTTAGCCAGACCCGATCGTTCCAGGGGAGACTGGTCGATTCATTGAGTCAAGGCGCTATTCATGGCGCAACAATTCGTAATTCTCATTTAGCTAAGCTTGTTTCATCGGATCATTCCGGTAAGTTTGTGATCGATGCACATATCGGTGATACGCTAAGAATTGGCTACATGGGGTATCTTCCCAAGGTTTTCATTGTTGGTAATCAACCTTCATCCGTTATTTCGCTTATACCGAACCAACAATCCCTCAATGAGGTGGTTGTAACTGCGCTTGGTATCAAAAAAGAAAAGCAGGCTATTGGCTATTCAGTGCAGGAAGTAAAAGGTAAAGACATGGTTAAAGCTCGGGAACCAAATGCTATTTCTGGTTTAGCTGGACGCGTGTCTGGCTTAACAATTACACCGAGTACAAACTTATTTGGAGACCCGGGTATCACGTTACGTGGTCGGAGCAATATTCTTATTGTGGTCGATGGCATGCCGATTAATACCGATTCATGGAATCTTAGTCCGGATGATATCGAATCCTATTCTGTCTTAAAAGGGGCAAATGCTGCGGCATTATATGGGAACAGAGGTCAAAATGGAGCGATTGTGATAACGACAAAACGAGCAAAATCACAGGATAAGGGCTTCCAGGTTGAATTTAACTCAAGTACACAATTGCAGACGGGGTATAATGCCATACCAAAAATTCAAACCGAATATGGCCCGGGTTCAAATTATCAATATGCTTTTAAAGATGGTCGTGGGGGTGGAATCAATGACAACGATTACAACATTTGGGGACCCCGATTTGAAGGACAACTTATTCCGCAATATAACAGCCCGATAGATCCAAAAACAGGACAGCTTATTCCCTTACCTTGGGAGGCCAGAGGAAAAGATAATTTGAAGAAATTTCTTCAGAATGGTCTTTTGAGTACAAACAATATTGCTATATCGACCAAAAATGATCATGGTGATCTACGCTTATCTGCGTCTCAGATGTTTCAACGGGGAACTACGCCTAACACGAAATTGGGAAGCACCAATATAAATCTTACCGGAGGCATTAACGCTGGTAGTAAGCTCCGTTTCGATGCGAGCATAAATTACAATAAGCAGTCTTCACCAAATTATCCAAATATTGCTTATGGACCAAATAGTCCTATTTACATTCTTACGTTATGGGGAGCGGCAGATTATGATATTGATGATCTTCGCAACTATTGGCAGCCTGGGAAAGAAAATGTACAGCAGTACAATCGTGAATACACCATTTATGACAATCCTTGGATGACGGCTTATGAAAATTTGAGGACTTATGATAAGGATGATATCTACGGTTACGTGTCGGCTAATTACAAGTTTAATGATAAATTGTCATTAAATGCACGTACCAGTGCTAGTACCTGGAATCGGAATAGAACGATTAAAATTCCAATTTCTGCCAACCTATATAATTATACTATCGGTGGAAGCCGTGTTGGTGGTTATCAGGAAACCTATGATACTTTTTGGGAAAATAATACAGAGGTTTCCTTAAAATACCAAAATCGTATTGCCGAGGACATAGGCTTCTCAGGCTCAGTATTTGGTAATTTAAGAACCGTCAGTGTCAAATCGCTGTTTGCACGTACAGATCGTGGATTGACTGTGCCCGGTGTTTATGACTTAAGTAATTCGATCATGCCCACGGTGTCTACTAACGATCGCGCCCTGCGCCAGGTCGGAAGTGTTTATGGATTCATGGATATAGACTATAAAAGCATGTTATTCTTAAATCTAACGGGGCGATTTGATAAATCTTCGACGATGCCGGTAAAGAATAACACCTACTTCTACCCATCGGCTTCACTAAGCGCTGTGATTTCACAGATGGTCACTTTGCCCAAGGTTATTTCCGCATTAAAAATCCGTGGAGCATATGCTAACGTTGCGAGTGATTTCGTCAATGAATCGGCCCAGTACGATATTTATAAACTTTTGCCGGCATACAGTAACTATGGACGTTGGGCCAATTCAATGACCGGCGTAACATATACCGATGTATTACCTAACCCAGATCTCGTGGCAGAGCGTGTGAAGACGGCGGAAATAGGTTTGGAAACTCGTTTATTTAACAACCGTCTGGGTTTCGATTTTGCTTTTTTTAGAAACCTGGAAGGTCCCAGGATTATCGAATTGGCTACGTCGGTTACTTCGGGTGTAAGAGCCAGACAAACCAATGGGTTGACTTTATTGCGTAAAGGTATCGAGCTGAGTATCGATGGGACTTTGATTCAACAGAAAGATTTTAGCTGGAATGTAATGGTCAATGCATCAACAAATCATGCCTGGCTACATGACATCGATGGGCATCAAACGCGATCGGGGAATGTTCGTGTTGGTGAACGATGGGACGGATATTACGTGAATGATTTTCAGCGTGATGAAAAAGGAATGCCAATTGTGGGTACAAACGGTTTACCAGCTTACAATCCTTATGTGAGCAGAATAGGTTATAGCGATAATAAATTTACGGCCAGTATCAGCAATAGTTTCCGATACCGTGATTTCAGTTTTAGTTTTCTTGTGGATGGCCGCTTTGGCGGTTTAATAAAAAATGTGCAGGATGCCAAACAGTGGGGATCGGGAACACATCCCGAATCAGCAAATGAATATCGTCTAAAGGACTGGGAAAATAGGGACGTCAAAGGTTATAAAGGAACTGTCATGACCAATGGGTTAAAAGTAGTCAAGGGGCAGCTCAATACAGATCAGGATGGTAAGATAATCTCCGATACAAGAGAATTTGCCCCAAATGACATTGCTGTGTTGTGGCAAAATTGGGCCACTAATTACTATCAGTCGGGACCAATGACAGCCAAAAGCCGAACCTTTGTCAAATTACGGGAGATCGTTTTCAGTTATAATGTGCCTGCCAACTTGTTGAAAAATTCCAGATTCTTCCGCAGTGCAAGTGTTTCAGTGGTCGGTAGGAATTTGCTGTATTTCACTGGAAAAGGTACCCGAAATATGGATTTGGATCAATTCACCAGTGCTAGCTCAGACTACCAGACACCATCAGTAAAGAGCTTTGGCCTAAATCTCAATGCATCCTTCTAAAAACTTAGTCAAAATTTTTAAAAATGAAGTACTTTAAATCCACTCTCATTCTTCTCCTGTTCGGGTGTTCTTTCAGTTCCTGTAAAAAGATAACGGATCTACAAAAAGACCCTGCGGCTGTATATAATCCTGCTCCAAAACTTTTGTTTACGGGAATACTCATGCGTTCTTATGATGCGCCATGGAGTGAAGATCATCGACATAATCAGTATATGACACAAAATGAAGCCTATTATGCGGGGCAGCCTTATGGATGGACTACAGGCTCTTTTGAAACGCCCTATGGTATAATGCGTGATGTGTACCGTATGGAAATCGAAGCTGCGAAAACTCCTGAATTGAGTGCTGCTTATATGACCATGGCCAAATTTTTCAAGGCTTATTTCTTTGCTCGAACGACTGAAATGTTTGGTGATATTCCATTGACAGAGGCTCTGCAAGGTGAATCAGCTGGCAATTTTGCCCCCAAATACAATACCCAGTTGGAGGTATACCAGCAGGTGCTTAGCTGGCTTGAGGAGGCGAATAATGAACTGGCAAATCTAAAAGAAAAAGGCAATACATTAGATGGCGATTTCTTTTACAATGGCAAGCCTGAGCAGTGGCAGAAACTGGTCAACTCATTTAAGCTACGTGTTTTAATTAGCCTCAGCAAACGTGCCGATGATAGTCCCGCATTGCGGGTGAAGGAACGCTTTGCTGAAGTTTTGGCGAATCCAACCAAATACCCACTGATTCTTGAAAATCGGGATAATTTTCAACTCCTTTACAATAATATTAACACCTATCCGCTGTGGCCAACAGACGGTGTGATTATAAAAAAGGATGTGCGCAACACATTGGGAGCAACCTACCTGAATATTTTAAAGACTTTACAGGACCCAAGATTGTTGATTCAGGCACTGCCGGCTTCGGCGATGCCTTCTGATCCTACGCGCCCCTTCGACGCATACAATGGCGGGAAAACAGGCGACCTACAGAGTACCTTGCTAAAACAAGCTGCGGATGGACAGCTATCTATGATCAATTTCGATTATTGGCTCGCTTCGCCGTCTGGGGTTCCGTCTATTCAACTTGGTGCCTCCGAAGTCCAATTTGCCCTGGCAGAAGGTATCAATCGCGGTTGGGCTAGCGGAGATGCTGCGGTAAGATTTCAGTCAGGGATAAGTCAGTCGATGCTGTTCTACGGAATTTCTCAAGACAAGATCAATTTGTTCTTACAGGCAAATCCTTACAAAGGGAACAATATGGAAGGGTTAAAGCAGATCCTAACACAAAAGTATGTGGCATTTTTTGAAAACTCAGGAAAACAGGCATTTTTTGAGCAGCGCCGGACAGGAGTGCCAGTTTTTGATATAGGACCTTCGAATGCCAATAATAACCAGATACCGAAACGGTGGGCATACCCTAAGACCGAATACAGTACCAACGAAACTTACTTGAAAGAAGCTTTGCAACGTCAGTTTAATGGATCAGATACCCAAAATGACATTATTTGGCTTATTAAATAAAATACAAAGTAAGCGTAATTAGTTATGGAAAGACCTCTTGGATTTGTGTCCGAGAGGTCTTTTTACGTAGACAATTGTTTCTATAAATCGTTTATTGCTTCTCTTTGATGGTCAACATACGTATCAGGAGATCTTGTATGGAGAGACTATCAAGCTCTTTTCCAATAAATACCAGTGTATTCATTTTTCTTTCATCCTTTTTCCAATGGTTACCATAGTCCATATCGACACGTGAACCGACGGTCTGTATAATGATTTTTTTGTTTTCATCTTTTTTATAACCAATTCCCTTCATTCGGTAAATTTTGTTTGGATATTTGCCGACGAGTTTGCTCAAACCGAGAAATAGGTTTACGAAATTAAATTCTTCAGCAAAAGTATAGACGCGCGTTGCAATATCGCTCAGATGTTGTTTTGCCAGACTTGATTTGCCAAGTATCAGTGAACTGCTTAGATTAACGTTCTTCAGAAAAGAAAAGGCTTCTATTTTTTTTGTGTACTTTATTTCCTCAATTATTTCGAAAGGAAACCCCTCCGTTACTGTTGACTGGAGAGTTTTCGCTAATGGGTTTACATGTGCTAAGTAGTTGCTTAAATAGCTCAAATATGCTGAATGTACCGCTTCGGTTTTGTTGATGACAATGACGTCGGCAGCTGTGATTTGCCGTAACACTTCATCCCTTTCCTTGATCTGATCTTCAATAAGTGCAGCATCAACCAAGCAAATAATCTTTTTTAATGGGAAGTAGCTCTTAAACACTGGATGCCTTGTAAAAGGTTCTGTTATAGCATCGGGTATGGCAAGACCTGTACATTCAATAACGAGTTCATCAAAGCTGTCTTGTTTTTGATAGAGCGATTCGAGTGCGGTGTAAAGTTCATCGTTCAGCGTACAACAGATGCACCCCTCTTGGAGCGCTACCAATTGTCCATAGTTTTCATTGAGCAAGGAACTATCTATATTTAGTTGTCCTATCTCATTTTCAATGATAGCAAAACGTTTTTTCGGATAGGATTTCATTAAGGCATTTAGAAAAGTCGTTTTTCCTGCACCTAAAAAGCCAGTTAAAATGGTTACTGGGCGAGCATGGGCTGTATTCATTTGCGATGATTATACATTTAATCTGCTTCTGGTATCATCCCAACGAAAGTCGGGGAAAAGCAGATCTTATTTCAATAAATTGAAAAATTCGTTTCGTTTACTTTCTGATAAGAATATACCGCTGTATTCCAGCGTTGTTGTACAGCTGCTGGTGTCTTTGACACCCCGGGCGGAGACACAGAGATGATCGGCATCAATCACAACAATGATATCATCTGTTGCTAAGGTGGATCTGAGCTCATTGTAAATCTGTAAAGTAAGGCGTTCCTGCACCTGTGGTCGATGCGCATAGTAGTCTACAATACGGTTTATTTTTGACAGTCCTATTACGCGGTCTTTGGGGATATAGCCTATATGTGCCCGCCCTACGATTGGTAAAAAATGATGTTCACAGGCTGAATTTACCCGTATGTCTTTTTCCATCAATAGCTTATTGTAGCCATAGCGATTTTCGAAGGTGGACAGCTTGGGCTTGTTAACCGGGTTAAGGCCATAGAACAATTCGTTGATATACATTTTTGCTACACGATGGGGCGTTCCGCTCAGACTGTCATCTTGGAGGTCGAGGCCAAGTTCATACATGATGTCCTTAAAAAGTTGAGATATCTTGCTGATTTTTTCTTCGTCTGTTCGATCAAATGCATCGGGTCGCAGGGGAGTATCCATTGAAGTCATCATGTGGTGGTCTCCTAAATCTTCCGGATTGGATGCTGTATCTTTTTTTAATAATGTGTTCATAAATTAATTTTTATCAAATCGTACTGATTATACCTCTTGTCTATTGTCAAATGGAGTTGCCATTTCATAGCGCTATTCGTGTTATAAATATAGTTAAAAAACATCAAATGCAATATAGTTGCTTTTACTGTTTTTTAACTATATTTGATAGGTAAATCTTTAATACGTTATGTTTAAGCAATTTATTCTAGTTTTTTTGTTTGTTATTGCAGGAAGTAAAACTAATCCAGTCTTTTCTCAAGGGGTAACGGAATCACAATATTTGGTAGATCATAAGCCTTTGATGAATGAGGTTTGGAAAACCTTTGACACCATGCTCTATAAAGTTAACAAGGTTAATGGCAAGACGGTTTACACTCCCTATTTTCCGAGTAAGCTGGTGAAACTGGATGGAACAAGTGTAGAGTTACAAGGCTATATGGTACCGTTAAAGGCCGGTCTTCGCCATAATAGGTTCCTTTTGTCGGTTTTGCCAGTGCAGCAGTGTATGTTTTGTGGACAAAATGGTATTCCACCCATGGTGGAGGTTACGCTGAGCGACAACAATAAAGTGTGGTTAAAAGAGAATCCTGTTATTGTAAAAGGCTATGTCAAATTAAATGAGAAAGATCGGAGCAGGGTTGAAATCTTTATCAGAGATGCAGCTCTTTTAAAACAGTAGGGATTATCAAAAGCTAACGATTCCGCCAGGTCCACCAAAGAATGATTCCATAGATAAGAACAGCGACCGCAAGCAGTAAAAATAGTTCGAAACTTGTCTCCGGAAAACTAGTCGATTGTGAAAGAAAGGCGGATATTAATAAAATGCCGAGTATGCCTGAGGTTATGCTCACAATGAGTTTTTGAGCTTTGTTTAACGCGGGTTTTGTTTGTTGTGCTACTTTCTTCTCGAGGATCTCATGTACAGGTTCGGTTTCCTTCAATAGTGCAATATCGAGATCAAGCTGCACTGCCATTAAATTGAGGGTATAAGCCCTTGGTAGAACTTCAGCTTTTTCGATGCGCTGTACAGATCGAAGATTCAGTTTGACAAGATCAGCAAGTTGCTGTTGGGAATATCCTTTACTGATACGGGCATTTTTGATCAAAAGCGCTATTTTCTCTTTGCTGGATTTATTGGTCATTTTATGACATTTTGCGGCGTATTCAAATGTCGTGAAATTAAATGATTTAAGGCTATAGCTTTGTGTAAAAAAAATCATGATCGCTATTGCTCTGGAATTGGTCATCTCCCAGTTTTTGCTGGGTTATTTTTGCAAGCGGAACCTCCAGGTTCTGGGGTTTTCCTCAAAGGTCGGATCTTTCCTCTTTTGTCTGTTTGGTCCCATAATATATGTTACTGCTCTCTATTTGAGTATTGCTTATTTAGTCGGAAACCCGTATCAACTAAATCCGAATTATACGGTATCTGATTTTTTTGGTAGTTTTTATTATGTATCAAAAGCAGTGGTATTTGAGGAATTGATCTTTAGGGGAGCCGTATTATATATTCTTATGAGACGCTGTGGTCAGGGGAAAGCTGCATTGATCACGGCGCTGGCTTTTGGCATTTATCACTGGTTTTCGTACGGTATCGTGGGGCAGATTTTTAATATGCTGGAAGTTCTTGTATCGACCGGTATAGTGGGGTATTTATTTGCACGAATTTGTATTAAAACAGGTAAAATAGTGCATCCGATCGTTTTACATTTTGGTTATAATTTTGCAACGATGATTCTATTTTCGAAAGAAAAAAATATCGGACTGCAGCTCCTGATAAAAACGTATGCGGTAGACCCAGTCAAACCCGAGGGGATTTTGCCTTTGTTCGTCCTCGTTAGTTATTATATCGGTTTTCCGCTGTTGTGCTATATTTTTCTTAAACAACTAAAAGCTGCAAATAATTTGTCCTGACTGCCTGCTAGTACCTATCATTTGCTCGCTTTATTACTTGCATATTGCGGAACGGGTTTCTTTTTTTGTGATTTATTTACATTGATTATCATCTAAATGCGTTTATTGTTTTGTTTTAATCATTTGATTAAAACAGTTGTTTGTTTTTAATTCTTTTTTCTATATTTGCATAATACAAGGAAGTTTAATCGGGATGAAAGAGAAGAAAATAGATCTGTCGACGGAAACGAAAATTAAGGAAGCGGCGAGGGTTGTATTCTATAAAAAAGGTTTCTCAGCAACCAGGACAAGGGATATTGCCGAAGAAGCAGGGATCAATCTTGCTTTGCTCAATTATTATTTTCGGAGCAAAGAGAAGCTTTTTGAAATTATTATGTTTGAAACCTTTTCGGCTTTCGTACAGAGTATGGCTGTTATCCTTAATGATGAAACAACCAATCTTGAAAGTAAAGTTGAATTGATAGCCAATAGATATATCGATTTTATCATCAGAGAACCGGAGGTGCCTACTTTTTTGATTTCGGAAATCAGAAACAATCCTCAGGAACTCCTCGAAAAGTTGCCAATCAAACAATTGCTAAACAATTCTGTTTTTTTTAAACAGCATCATGAAGCCGTAACACAGGGCTTTATTATGGAGCCACATCCTTTACATTTTTTAATGAATTTATTGGGGTTGGTTGTGTTTCCTTTTATCACAAAGCCTTTGATTATGGGGGTACAAGATCTCGATATCGAACAGTTTAATGCACTTATGATTGAGCGTAAGAAGCTTATACCGATATGGATAGGAGCGATGATGACAGCAAAATAATTTTTTTGTCCCAAACTTAATCAAATGATTAAATCTAAAGATTAAAAAATAATGCCACAATATATGAACAACGCAGTTATGAAGTATTGTTATTTAACGCATGTTATTCTTTTATTGATCCTGTTGCATTTTGCAAATAGGGCAACTGCACAAGGAGAAGCGCTTACTTTGGAGCGTTGTTATACGCTTGCCAAAGCAAATTATCCAGCAATTAAAAAAATGGATCTGATAACCAAAACGGGTGAGTATACCATCCAAAATGCCAATAAAAGGTTTCTCCCCCAAATCAGCTTCTCAGGTCAGGCAACCTATCAATCCCAAACAGTAAGTTTTGCGGATGCTGTAGGTTCATTGCCGGGTATTTCCCTACCTTCTATCAGTAAAGATCAGTATAAAATACAGGGTGAAATTAGTCAGCTCATTTACGATGCTGGCAATACAAAAATGCAGAAGGATTTAATCGCTGCAAATACGGCATTGGAGGAGCAGACCTTAGTATCCAGTCTCTATGGGATTAATCAACGTATCAATAGTCTTTATTTTGCTATTTTATTAATCGATGCCCAATTGAAGCAGAACGAGTTAAACAAGGCTAACTTACAGACTCAGGTACAAAAAGCTGAGGCTGCTTTTGACAATGGGGTAGCATTTCGTAGTAATGTGGAAGAGCTGAAAGCTGAAGTATTGAATATAGAAATGCAGACCACAGAATATACATCTAATCGTACAGCATATTTAAATATGCTTTCGCTCTTTATAGGAAAGAAGTTGCCCGAATCCATGCTATTGAAATTGCCTACCGCTCAGTATACGCTTTCCGCGATTAACAGACCTGAATTAAAAGCTTTTGATTTACAAAAAAACATCGTTGACCAACAGGAGAAACAATTGAAGTCCGATTATCTTCCACAGGTAAGTGGTTTTTTTCAAGGGGCATACGGAAGGCCAACCCTCAATATCATTGAAAATAAATTTGGTCCCTGGTACGTTACAGGGCTGCGTTTTTCTTGGTCGCTAAGTAGCTTTTATTCGCTGTCCAACAAACGAAATATCCTTCAGCTCAATCGTCAGTCTATTGATGCCGATAAGGAAACATTTTTGCTGAATGCCAAAGTTGACCTGAGCCAACAGGATGAGCAGGTCAATAAATATACCATCTTGATTCGACAGGATGATGCTGCGATTGCCTTGCGGACATCGGTAACTCAATCTGCTGAGGCGCAGTTGAGCAATGGAGTGATCACGACCCACGAGTATATTCAAAAATTAAATGCAGAACACTTGGCCAAGCAGCTCAAAATATTGCATGAGATCCAATTGTTACAAGCGATCTATAATTTAAAATTTATAGCCGGGAATTAACTGTAAACATCAAAAAATGAAAAGATTAATTGTATTTATTACTGCGCTCTCTTTGCTTAGTGGTTGTAAGCAACATAATGAATATGACGCTTCCGGGAACTTTGAGGCTGATGAAGTGATTGTCTCTGCGCAGCAAAACGGAATATTGATGCAATATGCTGTTGAAGAAGGAAAGCAATTGAAACCTGGAGATACTGTCGGAAAAATAGATGTCCGTACTGCTGAATTGCAAAAAGAACAAGTGCAGGCAAGTATCGAAGCTTTAGCTCAAAAGATGGTGAATCCTAAGGATCAGGTTGAACTGGTGCGGCGCCAACTGGTCGTTCAGGAAGCGCAATTAAAACAACAGCTGTACGAAAGGACCCGGACGGAAAATCTGGTAAAATCAGATGCCGCAACACGTAAACAGCTCGATGACATCAATGCGGCAATCGATCAATTGCGGAAACAAATAGCCGTGACCAAGCAACAACTCACCCTCAATACATACAATACAAATACCCAAAATCGGAGTATCCTAAGCGAGAAAAATCCGTTAGAGAAATCTGCTGCACAGATTCAGGAACAGATCAATAAGGGACAGGTGATTAATCCTATTGGTGGGACAGTTTTGGTAAACTATGCACTACAGGGTGAATTGCAGGTCGTAGGTAAGCCTTTATATAAAATTGCCAACACGGCGAAGCTTTATTTGAGGGCTTATATTACCGGAATTCAGTTGCCACAGATAAAAGTCGGACAGGCGGTGACTGTGCGCATTGATGATGGCAAGGAGAATTATAAGGAATATCCCGCAACAATTACATGGATTTCAGATAAATCTGAGTTTTCACCAAAGACAATTCAGACTAAGGATGAGCGCGCTAATCTTGTTTATGCGATCAAAGTAAGTGTGAAAAATGATGGTTATTTAAAAATAGGGATGTATGGTGAGGTCCTTTGGTCAAAGTAAGTTATTATGATCGCTGTCAGTGTAAAAAATATGGTCAAAACCTACGGTAATGTTAGAGCCGTAGATGACGTTTCTTTTGAGGTAAAGAAAGGTGAGTTGTTTGGGCTTATAGGGCCTGATGGCGCCGGTAAAACATCAATTTTCCGAATACTAACCACTTTACTGCTTGCGGATAGTGGTACTGCTGCTGTAGAGGGATTCGATGTTGTCAGAGAATATCAACAGATACGCAATCGGGTAGGGTATATGCCAGGACGTTTTTCATTATACCAGGACCTGACGGTAAAGGAGAATCTTACTTTCTTTGCGACAGTTTTTGGTACAACCATTCAGGAAAATTATCCACTTATCAAAGATATTTATGATCAGATACAACCCTTCAACGATCGTAGAGCAGGGAAATTGTCTGGCGGAATGAAGCAAAAGCTGGCCTTATGCTGTGCGCTGATCCATAAGCCCGACGTGCTTTTTCTGGATGAACCGACAACAGGTGTCGATGTTGTATCCAGAAAGGAATTTTGGGAAATGTTGACCAAACTCAAGGAACAGCAGATCACGATCGTGGTATCCACACCCTATATGGATGAAGCTCGACTGTGTGATCGTATTGCATTAATGCAGGGCGGAAGGATTATGTCAATCGATGAACCGTCAGGTATTATAAAAAGTTTTCCAAAGCCACTATATGCGGTTAAAGCGGATAATATATATAAACTGCTCCAGGATCTCCGTTCGGATCAGGCGGTAGAAAGCTGTTATGCATTTGGCGAATATTTGCACCTTACCCCAAAATCAGAAGTGGATGGTAGGGAAGGCATTATTGCCCTGGCAAATAAGTATAACCCACAACATCTCGTGGTTGAAAAAATAACTGCAACGATCGAAGATAGTTTTATCCGCCTGATGCAGGATCAAAATGGTATGGACGAATTCAAACAAGTCACAGATGGAGAATAAGGCAATAGTCTGTAAGGATCTGACCAAGCAATTTGGAGATTTTAAGGCCGTAGATAAAATTACGTTCGATGTTGACCAAGGCGAAATTTTTGGTTTTCTTGGTGCCAATGGTGCGGGGAAGACCACGGCCATGCGTATTCTTTGTGGTTTGTCCTACCCGACATCGGGTGAAGCAACTGTCGCTGGCTTCAATGTGTATAAAGAACAGGAGCAGATCAAAAAGAATATCGGTTATATGAGTCAGAAGTTCTCGTTGTACGATAACCTCACTATTTTGGAAAATATTGAGTTTTATGGAGGTGTGTATGGTGTTTCAAGGGCAGACATAAAGTCGCGAAGCAGTGATTTGGTCCACACCTTAGGTTTAGAGAAAGAAGCAAAAAAACTCGTGGGGGAATTACCTTTGGGCTGGAAACAGAAGTTGGCATTTTCTGTAGCGATTTTCCATCGACCTAAAATTGTTTTTTTGGACGAGCCAACAGGAGGCGTTGATCCGATTACCCGACGGCAGTTTTGGGATATGATTTATGAGGCTGCTGCCAATAACATAACGGTGTTTGTGACAACACACTATATGGATGAAGCCGAATACTGCAACCGTATCAGTATTATGGTAGATGGGAAAGTCGAAGCAATGGACAGTCCCACAAATCTGAAACAGCGGTTCGAAACCCATTCCATGGACGACGTATTTTATCAACTGGCACGTGGAGCTAAAAGATCGGGAGATTGATATGAAACAGTTGTTCGCTTTTATTCGCAAGGAGTTTTATCATGTTTTTAGGGATCGTAGAACACTGCTTATCCTTTTTGGGTTTCCCGTCGTTCAGATTCTCCTTTTTGGCTATGCATTGAGTAGCGAAGTTAAAAATATTGGAATTGCGATTCAGGATAATGCACGTGATGTCAACTCCAGTGAAATCGTAAACCGTATTAAAACAAGTTCATATTTTCAGGTGAAAGACGAAATTGTAAATTATAAAGATGTAGAAAGCCGATTTAAAGATGGAAGCATCAAATGTGCAATAATCTTTCCTGCCAATTTCGGGGAGGATCTATATCGAAAGGATGGTGCTCAAATTCAGCTATTAGCTGATGCTTCCGACCCGAATACTGCCACAATAGTCACCAATTATCTGACGGCTATAATTAAGGCATACCAGCAGGACCTAAATCCCGGAACAGCGTTATCCTATCAGATAGTGCCCCAACTGCGACAATTGTATAATGAAGAGCAGAACGGTTCCCTTAATTTTATCCCTGGAGTGATCGCATTGATTTTTATGATCGTTAGCACGGCACTGACCTCCGTGGCAGTTGTGCGCGAAAAAGAGCTGGGGACTATGGAAATTCTATTGGTATCGCCTTTCAAACCCATTATGGTTCTCATCGCCAAAGCGATTCCATATCTCGTGCTTTCACTCGTCAATTTTATCATTATTCTTCTACTTTCGGTGTTTGTACTTGATGTTGAGATCAGGGGAAGTCTGGTGTTGATTTTCGCGGAGAGTATTTTATTTATTATCACCTGTCTTTCTTTAGGCTTGTTGATTTCTAATGTCACCGATTCCCAGCAAACGGCCATGTTAATAGCGATGATGGGCATGATGCTGCCGACCTTATTATTGACTGGCTTTATGTTTCCTTTGGAAAATATGCCCTGGATATTTCAGGTTATTTCGCATATCGTGCCATCCCGCTATTACTATGCAATTATTAAAGCTGTCATGCTCAAAGGAATGGGCTTTAGTTATGTTTGGAAAGAAACATTGATTCTCGCCGGGATGTCAGTTGTGTTGTTGTCAATTGCATTGAAAAGATTTAAAATCAGGTTGTAATGGAGGTATTAAGATTCATATTACAGAAAGAGTTTCGGCAGATATTCAGAGACAAAATTATCTTGGCCATGATGTTTGTCATGCCGACAGTTCAACTGATCATCATGCCATTTGCAGCCAATTTTGAAGTGCAGAATATCAATATTGCTTATGTTGACAACGACCACAGTTCTTATTCAAGAACCTTAATCAATAAAATTGCATCTTCAGGATACTTTAAAATCGTAAGTAGTCCACTATCTTATAAAGTTGGATTGGAAATGATCGAAAAGGGAGACGCTGATCTTGTATTGGAGATACCGACAGGTTTTGAGCGCAATCTGGTGCGGGAAGGTACGCAGCAAGTCAATATCGCAGTGGATGCCATCAATGGTACAAAATCGTCCTTGGGTGGAGCTTATTTAACCAGTGTAATTACTGATTTTAACGGCGGTTTGGATGTAAATATCAAAGCCGCTAAAACAGGTATTTCAGAGCAGGTCGCAACCGTCAAAATAGCGAATTCCAATTGGTATAATCCCAAGGCTGAATACAAATACTATATGGTGCCGGGTATTTTGGTTTTGTTGCTTACGATGATTGGCGGATTTATTACAGCGCTCAATATTGTCAAAGAGAAGGAAATCGGAACAATCGAGCAGATCAATGTGACGCCCATCAAAAAATGGCAGTTTATCCTAGGGAAACTAATTCCATTTTGGATTGTGGGCATGATTGTTTTTACCGTTGGTATGATTGTAATGTATATTGTTTATGGTATTTTTCCGCAGGGAAGTTTACTGCTTTTATATCTCTTTGCTGCAGTGTACCTCATTGCACTATTGGGGTTGGGATTGTTTATTTCTACCCTTGCAGACACACAATTGCAGGCCATGTTCATCGCATATTTCTTTATGATGGTTTTTATGCTGATGAGTGGCTTTTTTACCAGCACAGATAGTATGCCGGCTTGGGCAAGAGCGATTTCGCAATGCACACCAGTTACCCATTTTATCAGTGTTGTACGGCTAATTGTCTTAAAAGGGAGTGGATTTCAGGAAGTGAAGAAAGAGCTTGTTTATCTTATTGGATTTGCTTTTTTGTTGAATGGTTTAGCCATCTATAATTATAGAAAGACCGTGTGAAAACATGGCGTAGTCATTCGTTCTTTGCTAATTGAACATAGCTCTTACGCTTGTTTAAACCGTCAGATCGTCGGCATAGAACGAGCTGACTCAAGTCTATTTACGTATAATTTCCACACTATCTTTCGGAAAATGATTTTGTAGCCATTGTTGTAGCTTTTCCTGTTGTGTTTGAGGTAGCGGAGTTTTGGTAGAATAAATAAATGCGACAAGGTTGGCTAAGCTATCTTTTTTGCTGTAATGTTGTTGTATACCAATGCTATAGGAGCTTAGCTCGGGAAACAATACCAAGATATCCCGATCGAGTTGTGGATTAGCCAATTGGTATTTGGTAAGTTCATTATTGAGAGCTCTTATGGTAAGGTCTTTTTCACTTACAGCAGCGGTACGCTTATCGATTTCGCTAAGAATACTTGATTTTAGGTCTAAACTGTCCTGATGAATAACCAGCGCGGTATTGGTAATCCCAAATGCTTCCATGCTGTGTTGTAGAGACTCAACTTCTTTTTTGCTGAATTTTTTTGATAAGAAAGCCAGTTCTAATTTCTTTGGATTACCATTCATCTCCAGTTTTTCATAAATGACCGTATAACCTTTATTGCTCAATTCCTGTTGAACGAACTGATTTACTTTGTTTGTGTATTTTTTTTCTTGCAGGAGATTGTAGGCAAAATATACGCTCGGCAATACAAGTATAATTGTGATGATGGTAATACTTTGTGTAATTCTTTTTTCCCGTTGCTGATCGACATAATGTGTTTTGGGGTATCGTAAATATTTGACAATCACAAAGGTCGAAATGCAGATAAAAACACAGTTTATTATATACAGGAATAATGCGCCGGCGAAAAAGCTGAAATTGCCTATTGCGAGTCCATAGCCCGCGGTACAGAGCGGAGGCATCAGGGCTGTTGCAATTGCTACTCCAGGAATTGGATTGCCCTTATCCACTCTTGTAATAGCAATGACACCGACCAGACCACCGAAGATTGCAATCATGACATCGTAAATATTCGGTGATGTGCGTGCTAGTAACTCAGATTGTGCCTCTTTAAAGGGGCTTAAAAGAAAATAGATAAACGATACGACCAAGCTGATCAATGTGGCGATCAGTAGATTTTTTAGCGATTTTTTTAATAACGGAAAGTCAAAAGTCCCTAAGGCGAATCCAGCTCCTACTATTGGCCCCATTAACGGAGATATCAGCATTGCTCCTATAATGACGGCAGTAGAATTTACGTTCAATCCAACAGACGCCACTACAATCGCGCAGGCTAGAATCCAGGCATTAGCTCCGCGAAAAGAAATATTACTGACAACATTTTCCAGAACAGCTTCCTTTTTTTCTTCACCTTGGTGTAGATCAAAAAATCGTAATATTTTATTCATAAATTTATTGTTGTACTAAAAAATATAAATATAGGGCCTAAACTATTCTTAACGTGCTAAAACTATGCCGCCTTTGGTAATTTGTTGTGCCTAGGCGATAAAATAAAGTAGCGATGCCGGATGGATCCAACTTTGATCGGATTGCCCGTGATCATAAATAGCGTTCCCTACAGATATAAAATGGCAAGAAGATTTTGTCGACTGCTCATAAAATATTATCTTTTAGTAATTTTAGAACTAAGAAACAAGAAATAGAAATGTCGTTAATAGATTTATCAAGACGCGTAGCGTTGGGAATAGATATCGGAGGGACCAATACGAAATTTGGGGTGGTCAATCATCGCGGTGAAGTACTTGAAAAGGAAAGCATAAAAACAGATGATTATGAGACAGTAGAGGATTTTATCGATGCGTTGTATGAAAAAGCATCTCCTTTAATTGAAAATTTTGGAGGTAAAGATAGCTTTGATGGAATTGGTGTTGGTGCTCCGGATGCGAATTATTATACTGGAACCATAGACCATGCGCCCAATCTTCCTTGGAAGGGTGTCATTCGATTCAGTGACTTAATGACCGCTAAGTTTAACATTCCCTGTACCATAACCAACGATGCTAATGCTGCAGCCTATGGTGAAATGCTTTTTGGTGCAGCGCGGGGAATGAAAGATTTTATTATGATTACCCTAGGGACAGGTGTCGGCAGCGGTATCGTCGCCGGCGGAAAGCTTATCTATGGTCATGACGGATTTGCTGGAGAATTAGGCCATACCATTGTTAAACCTGGAGGAAGGAAGCATTGGAGCACAGGTTCTGAAGGAAGTTTAGAAGCCTATGCGTCAGCGACAGGAATAACGATCACGGCAAAGAAAATGAGAGCTGAGTTTCCTGAGTCGATGCTAAATCAGTATCCAGAAGATGCTATAAATTCGAAGACTGTTCATGAGTGTGCTTTGAAAGGGGATGCAATTGCCATCGAAGTATTTAGATATACGGGGCAGAAGCTGGGTGAGGCCTTGGCCAATTTTGTGATGTTTTCATCTCCTGAAGCAATTCTCCTATTTGGTGGGGTAATTAAAGCTGGTGATTTTATCTTAAAACCTGCGAAGCTGCATATGGAAAGAAATCTTTTTCCTTTGTTTAGGAATAAAGTGAAACTTGTCTTTAGTGAATTGGAAGAAGCTGATGCTGCTATTCTTGGCGCAAGTGCATTGGTTTGGGAAAAATAAAATATTAATTTGTTCTCAAGATACTAACACCATCTATTAGGGATACCGTTTGTATCTTGAGAACAGGTTTTTTAAGTTGTTAATTTATAAATTTATGAGGTCTTTCTGTTAGGGTAAATCCAATACGCTGCCCAGAATTGGCAAAGAAATAACCGACTATTTCATACCTAAGGAAAGCTGTTGTTATTTTTCGTGTATCTAAAGGCATAGTCTTTGCTGATGAATTCTTTTAAACTTAAAACTATTTGTATGAAAAAGACCGTTTTTCTTCTTTTGTTGCTATGCACAGCCTTATTCTCAAAAGCCGACCAACTACAGGCCCTAACACAAAAACAAGCGGAAACCGCAGTAGCATATCTTAAGAAAGAGCCCATTGTTATTTTATGGTGTAGCTGCTGCGACAATCAAGCACCGAAAAAGATTACTGTAAACGAAGTATTTTTCAAGCAATATCCTGACGGGAAATATTATTCTGTTATCGTAAAAGGTAGAGATGAAAGCGGAGTGGAAGTTGAAGAATATGTAGATTTAGCGTATGTATTTGTGAAAAAAGGGAAAAAAGCCAAAAGTCTAGGCAAGGTTTTAAAATTTGAATGTGATCCTTGTACAAAACCATTTGACTGGTCGGTTTAAATCGTGTAGCTAAGAACTAATTTCTAAAAAAAACTCCCGAACTTATGAGCTCGGGAGTTTTTTTGTGCGGAAGAAGGGACTCGAACCCCCACGCCTCGCGGCGCCAGATCCTAAGTCTGGTGCGGCTACCAATTACGCCACTTCCGCATTAGGATTTCTTATGATGTCGCAAATATATAAACCAAAGTGATATCTTGCAAGTCGATAAGCTAGATTCCTTCTTTTAAATACGGATCATCCTGTTTATGAATGGAATATTTTTAATTAGGATACTTGTCTCTTTGATCACATGATCTACAGGCAGCTTGTTTACCCGATTTTTTGATGAAATGCTTGCTGTCCTAATCAAGTTTTGTTAGGGCCTTTGAATTGCGTAACAAAAATACATATTGAAAAAAGTCAGTTGTATGAGTCGTCTCAGCGGGTATGATATTTTCGCCAAAAAGCCGTGATTTTACAGTTATTAAATTTTGAGAAGTAGCATAGGGTGAATGTGCTGCATTGAGTTTAAACAATGATATACTATTTGGTCGACTTAATTCTTTTAGATCCTGAATGCCTTTCACGAGCATAAGTGGGCCATCTGCATTTACCCAATCTACTTTTTCATCTTCAGGGGTTGGAAATTGAGGATTCTTTGGAAGATACATTTCACTAGCAATGGTATAACTAACAAAGCTAGATACTTTATATCCTTTATTTTTCAAGCGTGTAGCAAAAGGATCATTGGTTGCATCCTTTCCTTTTTGTAAAACATGAAAAAAACCAAATAGTCCATATAGTTTTTGACCATCAATGTGGTGATTTTTAATATAATTTTCCAAATTTAACAGCATAGCTGAATCCCTGGATACGTCAGATTTATCCGCTGTAAAGCTTTTGTCTATGCCAATAACAGTGATTTTTGCCGAATCGGCAAGGTTGCGGTTATAATCATAAATTTCACCCCATTTTTGATATAGCTCTAAACTAGACTGTTGCGGAATACGTTTACGAATGGAGCTGACCACATCTTTCAGTAAGGTGTTATCTTTTAGGGGTTTGGATAAAAAGCTATTTAGTTTATTTGCATTTGTACTATCCATCTCAGCAATGTAATATTTAACACCGAGCTTTTTGTTCAAATAGAATAACAGCTCTTTGTCCAACTTTTGATTGTCTGCGTAGCCATGAATTTCCCCAAGTAAAAAAATATCCGAATTATAGAAGCTATTATCGAATAGAGAATCTACAATACGATCCTTAATCTCCGTTTTATGGAGCTTGAGATACGCTATATTTTCCGCATTGGTATTTCCTATAAATATCCGATTGGAAATGAAAAAATAGAGGAATAATAGCCCAATAATGGCCAGTATAGAAAAAAATGTGATCTTAATAAATTTAAAAAAAATTTTCATAAATGAGGTTTTGGCAAAGGTATTATTTTTCAAGGAATGAACCAATAAGTATCCAAGCATATAATTAAAATATATGTATTGGTATTTTAAAAAATTGAGTCATTCTTCAATAGAATTGGGTCATTCTTCAATGACAATTGCCATAGGACGATTGCTAGCGAACCGCTGCGGGCTTATTTTACAGTTTTTTGTACGATAACAGAGATTTTGTAGTTACCCCGTAGCGTTTGTGTCCCTTGTTCCTTGTTCGGATAAGGAGCGATATCTTGTAATGAAATGGTATATCCGTTGGTATTGGCAGTTCTTTGATAGCCTCTATCCTGTAAATCTATTGTAGCGAGCTTTATGATCGTGGGTTTGGTTGCTTTTTCTGCGATCTCAATTTCTGCTACTGCAACTCCAGACCAAATACAGTTGACGCCTTCAGGGCAACGGCTATCTTCTGAAATACCTTTAAATTTGATCTTGATCGGATATGCTCGCAATGATTTTCTTTGTCCCTCAGCTAAGGATACACTTTCTGTCTCTTTTTTATTTGCAATACTTTCCTTTTTCGTTGCACAACTTGCTAGTGAGCAAATTCCTAGTCCAATAATAATCGTTATATAATTCCTCATCTTTGCCGAAATAAAACTAGTGTATATGTTATCCGGTTATTACTACCAAAATTAAGCCATATTTAAGAGGTCACGCTAGTATTAATTGCCGTTTATACCACTGTTTGTTACGCTTAATAGTGCTAAAATCCTATTTGGATCATTGCTGTGGCTTTTGGGCAATTATTGCTGTGATCCATTTTCATAATGATATGATTTTTCAGGTTCGTCACAGCTCGTAAAGAATAAGCTGGTTTTAGCTAGTTTTGATTTATCGAATCTTTCATCTTGCAGAAAGGACAGACCCTGCCGGATGTACTTATTTAAATACCGATCGTCTTGCTCAGGATTTCCTGCAAAAAAAGCTTCATTGTCTGATGCAAACTTGCTGATATATCTTTTGGTGACAGGATCTAAAATGTACTGTTCGAGGTCAGGGTAAAATATTGTGTAATGTGCATTGCTAAATATTTCCGTGGGGTCGATATAGTTTGTCTGATCATAATCCTTCTTCATGGTCAATATTTCGTTCCAATGCTCTTGATTTGAACCGTCTTGATTTTCTCTTAAAAAACCTCTTTCACCACCATAATTGGAGAGCCTGATGGCTAATTTATTACCTTCAGCCAAATATAGGTAAGCGCTGAAATTTTGACGTGCACGTTGGGGCTTGTTATAAGCAGCTATAAAATCATTGAATTTTCCTTCATTGGTATACTGAAAGACTTGATAAGTGCTATCATCTTCCATATACTGACTTTGTACAATAAATTTAAGCGATTGAACTGGTTTGGATTCCTGATGAACAAAAGGGGGGCTGAAACAGTTTGCCTTGTCATTGAAAACCCGATGTGTACTGTCATTATCAAATTGTACATAGGTTTTCCCGCTTTCAAAACCTGCCAGATTGAAACAAGTACTGTCTTTGTAGTTAGCATTGTGACGCCCATACAGTTGAAATAAAGGGGCTTCATCCGGATAGAAAAGCAGGTAATCTTTTTCAAAAACATAGGACCCGAAAACAGATGTAGCATAACCATATAAGAGAAATTTGCCATCTTCAAAAAGACAAATTCCGCTATTACCACCATACTGTCCACTGATTGTCTTTGCCTTATCTTTTCCGCTTGGAAAATAGTGCGTGACTTGCTGTGCTTTACTATTTGTTACCATAAGGATAAGACTAATTAAGCCTAGAATTTTTTTAATGAATGACGTGCTTTTACTTTCTTTCCGCATATCTTTTGTTGTTTATCAAATTTAAACCATTGCAACACTGGTTCAATGGTGGTATTTACAATCCGTGCAGGCATTTTACGATTCGCCGAAACCTGTTGTTGTTTATCAAATTTAAACCATTGCAACACTGGTTCAATGGTGTTATTTACAATCCGTGCAGGGATTTTACGATTCGCCGAAACCTGCAAGGGGGCAAACTAACGCATATCCTTTCGCTTGGTAAATTAGTGGTTTTATCCGTCGTATTTTCAACCTACATTAACATTTTTTTCCACCTATTAGAACAAAATATACCCCCACTTAGACCGCTGGTTCGAATATCTTTGATTCTCGTCTGATGAACACTTCGCCTACTTTGAATGTTCATGGAAATTTATGACGATTTTATTATAGCCAATAAGATAAATAGATGTCAACACTAACCCGTATAAATGCATATGTGCATCTCAAAAAACATATTCGAATGAATGTAATTGCAGATCTTGATATGAGTATTTTCTATTTTAAGAAAAGACCTTTCATCGTGATGGATTTGTCAAATGAAAAGATATATTTCAATGATAGTGGATTAGAATGGTTGCGTTCAGAAAAACAAATAGAACAGCCCGTTCAATGGACCCGAAGTAAATATCTTCCCTCAAAAAATTGGGTGGGACTAGCTGTTAATAACGAAAGAGATGATTTGATTATCCAGCTAATTGATGAATTTTATCTGGCAACATGTGATATGCTGTTGATAAATCCAATTTCCAAGGGGAATTCTTCTTGTAAATTAAGCTATTAGATAAATTTTAGTAAATCTAACTGTGTATACCAGGTTAGCCGAAAATGAAAACTACAAGCTGATTATCTGGCCTAATTAAGTTAAATTGATCCCGTTCTAGTGGGACTACTAGTGGAATTAAATAACCAAAAACAGGAATTGAGCAATGTAAAACATTAGTAACAAATGCTATCCGCATAAATGCTATGGTATAGTAGGTATTTTAACCTGTTTTATAGGTACTTTAACTTATTTTATTTTAGTTGCTTTTTTTTCTGATTTTTAATATCCATCTTTAGATCATTATAAACGTGAAATTTGAGTCCATTACACAATCTTTCTGAAGAAACATTGATTCTTTTGTTGAAAAAGAAGAATCAGCAGGCTTTTAGTTATCTTTACGATCACTATGCCAATGCGCTCTTTGGTGTGGTTTGTCGTATAGTGGCTTCAACTGAGCATGCGGAAGAAGTCATACAAGACGTATTTGTCAAAATTTGGAGACACATCGATGTTTTCGATGCTGAAAAAGGCCGTCTTTATACCTGGATGATCAACATTGCCCGTAATACAGCCCTCGATCATCGAAAATCAAAAGCGATCGTAAACGAACAGAAAAACCAACCGCTTTCAAATATCGTAAATAGGGAGGAAGAACAAGATCAAAGTCAGGACGAACTACATACGAAAGCAGATTTTATTGGATTCAGAAATATTTTAGATAAATTGAAGCCTGAATGGCGTATCTTGATTGAGATGGCCTACTATGAAGGATATACACAACAAGAAATAGCTGAACAACTTGATGTCCCGCTGGGAACGGTAAAAACTCGTACCAGAGCGGCATTTATACAGTTACAACAATTACTAAAGGAGTATCGTTAATTTTGGATATTAGAGCATACATATCGTCGGGGATTATTGAATCGTACGTTTTGGGGCTGGCTTCTGAAGAGGAAGTGAGCATCTTGAATTGTATTCGAAAAAATAATGTCGAAGTGGAACAAGCCATCATCGAAGCAGAAATTGCACTCGAAGAGTTGGCTGATAGCCAAGCGATGGAGATGCCTATGCAGTTCAAACAAGAGATATGGAATAAACTCATAGCGGAAAATCTTGTGCCAAGCGAAGATCAGGAAGTCAACGAAGTACTCGCGCCCGCTTCGACAGGCGATAGCGAAGTAATTGCTATCGGTGCCGACAAGAAAACGCTCGGTGCTCGGTCTTATACGTGGACGGTTGCAGCGAGTCTATTGTTAGCTGTTAGTATTGGTGCTAATATTTTCTTATATCAACGCAAACAGGATACAGCAAATAAGTTAAATCAGACGACGTCCTTACTTGATGCTGAACAAGAAAAAGTAGCGACATTACAGAACAAATGGGCACTCGTTCAAAACCCAGCGATCAAAACAATCCCTCTTAAGGGCGTAGAAAGTAAACCCGATTACCGTGCCTTGGTATTTTGGGATCAGGCATCAAAGGCAGTTTATCTAAGCATTGAGCACATGCCAGTTGCACCTAAAGGAAAGCAATATCAGTTGTGGGCGATGGTTGACGGTAAACCTGTTAATGCAGGTGTTTTTCCATTGGATTCAAAAGGAGACACGGCAAGTAAGATGCTCGATATTCCCCAAGCTCAGGCTTTTGCCATTACACTGGAAGATGAAGGCGGAAAAGATGCGCCAACGCTCAGTGCATTATGTGTGATGGGGAGTATATAATATATAAAAAAATGCCCTGATGGGATAAACCGATCAGGACACGCTAAAACAGGTAAACTACGTCTTTTGTTAGGATTTTATAAATAAACCTGCAATATTAAGTACAGCTTCTGCAGTTAGAGGTTCGTCGAATGACTGGGTTGCCGCATTGGTCGAAATTTTCCCCGAGGCGCCTGGCAAAGTCGTAATATCCACTCCCGCTTGTGTCACATTATTTTCGCCTGCATATACCGGATCGACAACTGCTCCTATACCACTGTCATTGCCTCCCGTAATCCAAGGTTTTTGATTGGCGGCTCCACCTCCGCGGGCACGGCGCATTTGACGGATATGGGAGGCATGTCTTGCCTCAACCGAATGGATCTGCAGCGCAGCAGTCAGTACAACGCGATTGCCAAGTAAAATTCCCGCCTGGCCTTTATAAGCTCTTACACCAGTATCTTCAAATGCTTGTGCGACAGCTAAAAATGTATCATAGTCACTAAAAACATTGCCAAAAGTGCCACCAGCAGTAAAATCAAAGGTTGGTTTTGAAACAGCTTTACTTCCCAGTACCTGTTTAAGAAAATTCACATGTGCAACTTCATGGTCAAGAATGGTGGTTATCGCACCAAGTGGTTTACCTGTGGGGATAAGACCTGCTTTGGCAACACCCATTGTATAATATTCTGCTTCGAGATATTCCAATGTCAAGGCATAGTTGAGTACTCCATTTACATCTGTGGGCGCAGTGGCACCGTAGGCTTTTTTAAAGAGTTCACCTATCATAAAGGGCAGGGCAGCCAAGGTTACTTTTTTACTCATGGAAGCCAAACTTTTGATTGCTTCACGGCGAGGGCTGATACGATCGCTGAATTCAGGATCTACAGCATTTATTTGTTCAAAAACGTTTAAGAGATTCATGATAATCAGATTTTGGGTGAATTAATAGGTTGGTAGGTCACTAACATCAATCTTGGACTTAATAAATGGTGCAGCGGCACTAAGCACCACGCTTGGACTCTTTGCGAGATCAAGACCATTTGAATCCACTACTTCTTGATTGGCAAAACTGCCGTTGTCGATCATATCCCTGACCCAAGCAGCATGTCGTGCTTCAACGGAAACAATCTTACCTGCCAATAGTAAATAATTGACATCTTTGATTAGCCAACCAGCACCATTGTAGGCCGAAACACCAAGGTCTTCAAATGTTTTTGCTGTTGCCAGTACTGTTTCACGGCTACTGAAATTGACGCCAGCTAGGTTAAATTCTAGACTTGAAATGGCTTTTGCACCCAAGGCCACTTTGAAAAACTCACGGTGTGCAATTTCATGATCACGGATATCGGTGAAAAAAGATTTTTCCATATCCGTCATACCGCTATAGGGATTATTGACTAACTGGATGTAGAATGCGGCTTCAAGTTGTTCAAGTGCATAGGCATAATTTAGGATAGCAATGTCGCCGCTGCCAAAATACATGCCCTTGCCGCCGTTATCCATACCATCGTCGTGGTCTTTTTTACAGCTCGACATACCGAGTATGGCTAATGTCGCTGCGCTGGCTCCTGCATATTTTAAAAAGTCTCTTCGTCTGAGATCTCTTTTGTCCATGTCACTATTGGAGTTCAATAGTGTTTCGTTGTGGGAGGTTATCTTTTCCATAACAAAAGTCTTTTAGTTTATAATTTTTTCTCTGTACTTATACCCATTTACGACTTTTGGGAAAGCTTGGATTTCACAAGTTCAATTTTTTTTAAAATATTTTTTTCGCATTGAAAAACTGATATAATCTTCTCCTTTATGGGCGCCAAAGACAGAACAATCCTAAAAGATTTCGATGATTTCTATTTTCAATCGACTCAGGTATATATTATTCGTTACATTTATTGCATGTTCGTTTCAGATGGCGTGTTATTAGGAAAGGATAACAGTTGGCTTTGGATAATTTTAAGCGCAAAAGGTAGGCGGGAGTGGAGTACTTATTGTTGGTAGACTTTTAATCTAATAGTTTGTTTTTTTATTTAAAACTATTTTAACGTAGTGGTGTTCATGTTTATATTTATCATGCTATTAGCGCTGGTTTTCGATGTTTTACTATAGAATCAGGAGTGTTAATACAAAATATATTTTAGTTGGGCGTGGGAATGATTAAATCAATTGTTGGAAGATTAGTGAAATATTATTTATACGCTAGAGCAAGCTAGATATTAGAACCTATAAAGATTTCGAAGATAAAACTAACAACGAATACAGGCTTTTGTATGAATGCTAAATTGTCGCCTACAAATGAATCGGATCGAATACGCGTGTTGCATGAGTACGAAATTTTAAATACTGCAACAGAGGAAGAATTCGATCGCATTACAAAAATTGCATCGCTTGTATGTGGTACACCTATTTCATTGATCTCGTTGGTGGATAAAGACAGGCAGTGGTTTAAGTCGCGCGTTGGTTTGGAGACTGAAGAAACCAGACGGGATGTATCTTTCTGCCAGTATACCCTGGAAGAAGATCAACTGATGGAAGTTGAAGATGCTGAAAAAGACGAACGTTTCAAATCCAATGAACTCGTTACCCGAGAACCAAATATCCGTTATTATGCTGGTTTACCATTAATCGATCCCAATGGCTATGCCTTAGGTGCGCTATGTGTTATCGATCGTGTTCCAAGGCAACTCGACCAGCATCAAAAAGAAATTCTAACCCTTCTCCGGGATGAAGTTGTCGCGCTTATTGTCAACAGAAAGGAGAAAGAAAAATACAAGGAAAGTGAACAAAAGCTGAAAGCATTTTTCGATAATTCTCAAGGGCTTATGTGTACCCATGATCTGAAAGGGAATTTCATCACCGTCAATGATGCTGGAGCCAGGATCTTAGGCTATACGAGAGATGAGATTCAGGTATTATCACTTTTTGATATTGTTCCATCGGAGGGGCACAAAAATTTACAAAACTACCTGGATGCGATTGTTCGGCATGGAACAATCAAAGGAGAAATGCGTACCATGACTCGTTCGGGTGACATGCGTATCTGGATGTTTAACAATATTCTCCAGGCCAGTGAGAACAAAATACCTTATGTGATTGGTAATGCAGTCGATATTACAGAAGAACATTTTCTAGAAAAGAAACTTAAGCATGCACAGGCCACATTGATACGGACCGGCAGGGTAGCTAGAATTGGCGGCTGGGAATATACACCTGCTGATGGGAAGATAGTATGGTCCGAAATTACGAGAGAGATTCATGAAGCACCAGAAGACTATGAACCAGATCTGACAACTGCATTACAGTTCTATAAAGAGGGATCAAGTAGAAAAAAAATACAGACTGCAATTGAACACGCACTCGCTACGGGAGAAGCTTGGGATTTGGAACTTGAGATTGTCACCTTCACCGGTCATGAACTATGGATACGTGCCTTGGGAAATGCCGATTTTGAAAATGGTCATTGTGTCCGTTTATACGGTACTTTTCAGGATATTGATAAGCGTAAACGTATCGAAGCAGAGTCTTCCAATTCAAAAAAATTACTTGCAGAAGTGTTGGAAGCAACCTCTGCTGTCGGTATTATTGCGACCGACAATGCTGGTGTAATTACATTGTTTAATACAGGGGCCGAAAACCTCTTGGGATACCGTAGTGAAGAAGTGATTGGTAAATTTGGTCTTGCACACTTTCATCTAGAAGAGGAACTTGTTTTGAGGGCGAAAGAACTGGAGGTCGAATTGGGACATTCAGTAGATAAACTTCGGCTCTTTGTAGATATGGCAGAGCTGCACGGTGCTGAGCAGCGCGAGTGGACCTATTGTCGAAAAGATGGATCTCAATTATATGTTTCCTTAGCAGTTACTCATATTAGGGATATTAACGACAATGTCATCGGTTATCTTGCGATTGCGACAGATATTAGTCGGATTATTCATCAACGCGAGGAGCTGGAAAAGGCAAAATTAGTAGCCGAGCAGGCAAATGCAGCAAAATCACAATTTTTGGCAAATATGAGCCACGAACTTCGTACACCGCTGAATGGCATTGTTGGCTTTACCGATCTATTGCTTGGAACAGCATTGGAGGATACGCAACGGGAATACCTTACGATCGTTGATCAATCCGCTAATTTATTGCTTGGGATCGTAAACGACATTCTAGACTTCTCTAAAATTGAAGCCGGAAAGTTAGAACTGGAAATTGAACAGACCGATCTCCACGACCTGGTTATTCAGTTGACGAACTTTCTTAATCTGCAGATCAAAACCAAAAATCTAGCGTTTTATCTGAATATCGCGGCCGATGTACCACATTACATCTGGGTTGACGCTCTTCGCATCAAGCAAGTATTGATGAATTTATTAAGTAATGCCACAAAATTTACCGAGAAAGGAACCATTGAACTAAGCATTACAGTAGAATCACATGATGCTGACCAGGCTGTTCTGTGCTTTAGTGTCAAAGATACAGGTATAGGGATCAAAGCGGATAAATTGGAGCGGATATTTGATGCGTTTACGCAAGAAGATAACTCGATGACTAAACGTTATGGCGGAACTGGATTAGGATTGACTATATCCAATAAACTGCTTAAAATGATGGATAGTGAATTGAAATTGGAAAGCACTTTTGGTGCTGGCAGCCGTTTCTTTTTCAATATTCAGGTGCGTTCTATCTGGGAAATAAATGAGTGGGAGGAATTGAAAAAAATAAAGAATGTACTCGTTGTTGCCGAGGAAGAATCTGAACGAAATGCTTTGGCTCGGATGTTATCCTTAAAGAATATTGATTGCGTACAGGCAAAAACTGGATTTGAAGTATTACAGATGTTAAAAGGGGGGCGCTGTTTTGACGCTATCTTGATCGACAATCAACTGCCTATTATCAGTGGTATCGAAACAATAAAGAATATTCGCGAAAAAAAATTTAATAACAATTTTGAGCAGAACATCATTCCCATTTTTAGTGCTGAAGAGCAAGACATAGAACCGCTTTGTCATTCTCTGGCTATAAGTTATTGGTTAATCAAACCTGTTAAGCCTGAAGACCTGTATTCTGTTTTAATAAAGAGTATTTCCGTTTAACTTTAGGCACATGGATAATTTTAATCGTATGATACGAAGGAAGTTCAAGCTTTTCATAGCCTATTCAGAGAGCTGCGCAGGATGTTTAGTTCAATAGATTTAATAGCGATGAGTCCGATTGATTATCGTGCTCATCTCTATTAAATTTAATAAAAAAGGGCCGATCTTATTAGTTATTACAACTTAAAATACCCTTTTTTATTGATCTATAGTTTTTGGAATCGTTTAGCAAAATCAATGGCAAAATGATTTAATTGGATCTTACCATAGATAGGCTGACCCTGAATTTCAAAATCTTGTTGTAATTTTCCTGCACGGATTGCCTGCCCCATCTCTACATAGAGTGATGCAATTTCTGTTGGAAGTCCCGCCTTTAACATACCGTCCAAAGCTTGTTCGTCGGTAAATTCAATCCATGGCAGGTTTGGATTACCAATAGCATCTCCCAATGTGTGGGCAATTTCTGCTCCTGAAACATAATCGCTAACAATATAACGCACGTGATGTCCAACTTCTGAATTTTGGAGCGCATCGGCTGCGGCAGTAGCAATATCTAAAGGATCAACCAATGGAATTTTTAGCTCTGCAGGGAAGTTTGATCCTTCAATACCTGCGTTTTTGATTAATGGAATATCGTTATAAAAATTCGTGTAGAAATATCCGGCACGCAAAAAGGTGATATGAACATCGCGTAGTGTTTTGTATATCTCTTCAATTTGGTGCAAACCGCGAATTGGTCCTGTTCCAGCATCAAAATCAGCACCAACGCTGCTTAACATCACTATTTTTTTTAAGCCAGCCGACTTTATGGCTGTCGCGTAGGCTTTTCCTGCATTTGCGGTATTCTCAACAATATGTTGGCCACCTAAATTGGGAGGAGTCATCAGAAAAGCAGCATCTGCACCTGAAAAACTCGCGGTTAAAAAAGGACCATCTAAGATAGAACCAATAAGCGCTTTAGCGCCCAAATGTTCAATTTCGCTCGCTCTTTCAGGAGAACTGCTGATTACACTTACCTCATGACCTTGTTTGATAAGAATATCGACTAAATGTCTGCCTATATTTCCTAAAGAACCTGTTATTGTAATTTTCATCGTTTAATTTTTTATATGTGATAATACAAAAGTACATTTGTACTTTCTTTTAAGGAAGTACTTACCCTATAGTAAGTGTACTGAACGCAAAAACAAGACAATCATGACAGCAATTAAGGAGACATCGACGATTCAGGAAAACAAAAAAATTGCAGCGGAATTATGCCCTGTAACTTTCACAATGGATAAGATCGGCGGATATTGGAAACCAATTATTATTTATCATCTGTCTACGGATTGTAAGAGATATAGTGAACTTAAAAAATGTATCCCTGCAATTACAGAAAAAATGCTTATTCAGAGTTTAAAACAATTGGAAGCGGATGGATTGATCTTAAGGGAGGCAAGACCTGTTGTCCCACCTTTTGTGATCTACCGATTAAGTCCGGCAGGGGTAGGTTTATTTCCTGTTATTCAGGCAATGGCCAATTGGGCACTTGAAAATCAATAATCATTTACCGTTTTCCTATCGCTATTAAAGATAAGATGGTTTGACCAATGCAGGTGCTTTTCGCCAGGATATGGGTTTAATCTAATGTGATTTTTGTCATGTGTTTCCATTTCTCAGGTTTTATTATTTCCCTGTTTGGAAAATACGACCTATGTTGGAGGCAATGTTGAATACTGACTAATGTGTCAATTTTTTAATAGCCCCTATAAGCTAATTTTTAGAAACAAAAAACGCTTGAATCGGGGAAATTCAAGCGTTTTAACTAACCAATTATAAACCTAAATTATGAATCTATAGTATTACATTTTTTATGCCAGTTCAGTTAATATGACAAAATTGCAGTCCCACCTTGTTTAGTCTCCAAATCGGTAGCTCAGTGACAATAAGACTTTCCTGTTGTCCGGAAAGTCAGTATAAAATACCTTAAGATCTCCATATTCACTAACCAACTGCGGGTTCGCATTTCTGAGCAGGCCATTTGCGGTCAGTTTTATCATGCCGCGATCTCCAAACATTTTTTTCTCCGCGGCGACATCTATACCATACCTTTTATCCGTTCGGGAAGGTCCAGTAGTAATTCCCGATCGATAATAAAATGCAATTTCGCTGCGAAATCCATATTTAAATTGTAGCGTATGCCGGCTGTTCGCTGTCCAGCTTGAGCCTTTAGAATCTAGGTTTACATTTCCAATTTCTCCGGAATAGTTGTTGTAAAATGCATTTACATAGTGGCTTGCTGTCCACCATGTTCGTAACGTTTGGTTATACATTACACTTGCGCTATAGTTCATATAGCGCCCGATGTTCTCTGGTTTCGACAAGTTTTCACCAACTTTATCGCCTTGGCGGATAATCCAGTTGATCATGTCACGTCCGTATGAAATACCTAATGTGGTGAACAATTTGTTCCTATAGCCATGACCGATTTCCGTAATATAACTTTTTTCGGGTTTCAAGTCAGGATTTCCCTCATTGTAGCTATAGGCATCTTCGTAAATTCGAAATACGTTGATGTCATGATCACCCGGTCTTTCAATACGGCTGCTAAAGGATGTTCTTAGTGTATTTTTCTCATTTAGATGATATAGCAATGATCCACTTGGAAACAGATCAAAATAGCGCTGGTCATTTTTTTTGTCCAACGTGACCTGATTGGCATTTATAAATGTATATTCTCCCCGCAGGCCAGCCTGATATTCTATTCGTTTGTATTTGCCAGAGTAGATGGCATATAACGCTTCGATATGCTGCGTGTATTGAAAGCGATTGGAGGTAGCATTGTCTTGTATCCATTTGCCATTATCCAACAGCGTATTTATGACATCGTTGTTGATAAAAAAATGCGTTCCTTTCCAGCCGAGCTCAATTTTGCTTGAATCTGTTAACGGTTTACTGTAGTCAAGTCTTCCGGAATAGGTCGTATTACTCAAGTCCTGAATATTTGTCCTCCCTGTTGAAGATTGCGTGTTTGTTTGCAAATTAAACTGATCGGTTTCAAACCGGTTATTATAATCGTTTCCGTGTGGAGCAAAGTCAAAGTTGAATTTTAAAAAGTGATCTTCTCCTTCGTATTTATTAATATAATTGATATTAAATGTCCAGTTTTTAAACGACTCGTCAAAACGGTTGTTACTGATTGCATGCGCTGTCTGAATATTGGCTGGATAATCCCAGGTATCCATCTCGATAGATGCATAGGGTTTATAATTGCCCGTCATCCAGTGTACACTTCCATCCAAAACTCCACCATCCGAAAATTCATATTTTGCCCCAGCACGAACACTATGAAAACTGGCATCATCTAATTTCTTACGTTCGTGTTGTCTCTGAAAGGAGGTTAAATTACCCTGGTTAAAAAAACTTCTTTCTGTAAGATTATGGCTATTACCCCGATCATAGCTCTTATTTCCCTGCAAGTACATATCTAGCCCATTCACCTTGTAGTGTAATCCACCGCCCAAACCACCATAAAATTGTCGGCCCTGTCCAGCTCGAATGAAGGCATCACCCCCAAAGCCGGCCTTTGCATTTCGCTTGGTCACAATATTAATTATGCCGGCAGTTCCCGCGGCATCTTCACGTGCCGAAGGGTTACTGATCAGTTCAAGTTTGGATACTTCGGAGGCTTGCAGTCCGCGTAAAATACTGGCAAGCTGTTCACCGGAGACATACATATCACGGCCATTGATGCGTACGTTAGCACCTGCGCGACCCTGAATTGAAAAATTTCCTTTCCCATCCGAAACAAGACCCGGTGTTTTCTCCAATAATTCGAGGACATTGTTGCCTTCAGCTAATACACTTCCTTCGACATCAACTACCATTTTATCGGCATACTGACGTACACTAGCTTGCTTTCCAATAACATGTACGGTTTCCATCAGATGTTCAACTGGTTGTAAAAAAATGGGGGGCGCTGTGTGTTCGGTTCCAGCTAACTGGTATGCTCGACTATGTACTGTTGTGTAGCCGATTGAACTATAGCGTATAAGATAATTTCCATTTTTAGGCGTATGTAGTAGAAATGAGCCATCCTTAGCTGCATCTGCCTGCATGATCAGGGAAGAATCAGCTAAGTGTAAAAGACTGGCTGTGGCACTTTTGATTGGATGCCCGTCTTTGTCAAATATTTTTCCAGATAACTTTGTTTGCGCGACAAGTCCAGTGGCAGCGCCTGAAAGTAATATAGATAATAATGTAGATTTCGTCATAATAATCGTGTCCCTTGTCCTCTTCGAGAAAGAACCGGTTTAAGCATAAATTAAATAGTAGTGGTTCGAAAACCTAAAGGTTTGTGGATTTTGGAAGGAAACGAATCGGTGGTTTTCGTATTGTTGTTTGTATGTTCGTATTTGATACGTCCATTTCTTCCCCGCTATGCAATTCCCTGCCCAATTTATTGATGCCTTTTTTCTTTCCCCATTTGCGATTGTACCATATAATAAAGCCTGTAATAGGAAGCGTACCTGCTATAAAGGTGAGTACAAAAGCCAGCATTTTTGTGGGGAATCCCCAAATTGACCCCACATGAATATCGTAATTGAGTCTTCTGAATTTTTCACCTGCACTTAATTCGGCAAAATCCTTGTTGAATAAAGAAATGTTATTGGGTAGAAATGCCCCGGTATACTGATCGAATGAATAATAGCGATTGTTATACTGTCGATCCATGTCATTGCGAATATAGACCGAAATCGTAGCGTCCTTTTTTTCCTTGTCTGGATAGGTGATTGTCAAGTAGTGTGGATCTTTATATTGGGTTAAAATCGTCTCAATCTCGCGATCGAAAGCTGTCGAAAAAAGGGCTATTTGACCAATTTTTGTAGAATCCGATTGGACAGAAGTTCTTTCGGCTAGTGGCATTCCCCAGTTTGTTGACCAATACAAGGCTCTGTTAAACCACTCGATACCATAATACATTCCAGTTATGGCCAATAATAGAATCAAAATAAAAGAATAAAAGCCAACCACATTATGCAGATCCAAATTAATTCTTTTCCAACCAGCTTTCCATTTGATCCGAAAGCTTTTTTCCCGAGTTGATTTTGTCCATTTTTTTGGATACCACCAGACCAATCCTGTGATTAAAGTAATACTAAAGACCAAGGTTGCATAGTTTACAATGGGGCGACCAATTTCTCTGGGAAGCCACAGAAAACGGTGTCCACTCAGGTCCATGCAAAAAAGCTGTTCAATTTTTCTCTTAACTGCGCTTCCTTGGAATTGTCTTCTGTTTGCAAACCTAGATATTGGCCTGTATATGGGTGTAATAGATGCACCTGTGCGTTTGCTTTTGAATTAGCTTCTCTGCCTTTGCCCTCTTGCTCCTTTTTTTTGAGGGTAAAGGAAATGGGGTGATCCCGGGTATAGGTAATGCCTCTTACTACAGCACTAGGATAGAGTGAGTCTGCTATTCCGACGATCCTTGAGGGCGAAATCAAGGACTGGCTGGAAGCAAGGATATATTGCCTTTCTTTTTTCGGAATAACAAGATCGATAATCTCATGGTTAAAAACCCAAAGGCAGGCCATCAGGCAGATCACAAATACAATACTACCTGAAATTAATCCCAGCCAAAGGTGCAACCAATTATTGATCTGCCTGAACAGCGAATTATTTTTCTTCTTTCTTACGGCCATGTCCACATTAGTTTACGGCAAAGCTCATAGAGCTTGCGCGGCTATACTCTTCAAAGTCTTGTCCTGTAGCTTTTTCCCTTTTCGATACTTCCGCAAAGTATTTACCAGTCCATTCTGGCGTGAATTTGATTATACCCTGGTCATTTGTCTGCAGCCATTTAATCCATCCGCTGGGTGCAATGATCTGAACAGCTGTATTTGCTGCAGGTTTACCTTTTTCGAATAAAGTCAACGACAGCTCTTTTTTATTTTTGGAAACTATATTGTTCGTAAAGACAAACAAATCGTTGTCGATATGGGTTGCTGTATTTCCAATAGTGGAATTTCCGACTTGGATTGTCGCTATCGCATTGATCTGATACTGTGTTTTGGCTCCTTCTTTCCGATCTGTATCTTTTTTTAGGGTAATGTGGTATACGCCCTCTTGGTCAGGGGTGAATGAGGCCAATAAGTGATCTTCTTGAGCCGTTGTTATCAAGGCGGCTGTGCTTCCATCAGGTTTGATCAATGTCAACGTAATCTGCGTACCATCTTTATACCACCACCATTTTGAGATAAGTTCATGTTCATCGGGTTCACCATAAACGACCTTTACCGTATGGAGCTTTCCTTTGGTTCCTTTCAGCGAAGTTTCAATAAAGACAGCATGTGCCGAAGCTGACAGCACAATAAAAAATGTGAAGAGGTTAATGAGTATTGTTTTCATTTGATTTAAACTAGGAGTTATATTTTTAGAAATACCTAGATTCGATTTTGCACGTTTCATCATCGAGTACTCGAGTTTTGAAGGTGTCATCGACTAGGTATTTCCTAAACTTAGTGGCGTTTTATTTAAGCTTGTTCAAGTGATAAACCTGTGTAATTCCTGGATCGATCTCGGCACCGCGTTTTACCGAATTTTTTGTTGGATCGTATTCATAAACATACCATTTAGACTCATCTGTCTTGAATACATCGTACAATTTGCCATTTTCCATAAAGTTCATCGTTGTTTTAGATTCTCCACCACCAACTAAAATCCGAAGATCTGCAACAATCTTCTTATTTGCCGGATCGACCACAAATGGACTGATGTAAACCTTGCCATCGCCTAGTTTTTGAACTTGTGAAATGTTGTTGCTGAAAACGTTATAGTCTTTCAAGTCGAAGAAATAATCTGGATCGAACGTAGTCTGGCCTGCCTTGATACGCAGTAAACCATAGGTAGCAGCATCCGTCTTTTTGGTTACGATATATAGATCATTGTTATCATCTGTAAAAGTAAGTGTCTGTACTTCCCAGTGTCCCGCAGCAAAGCCTCCTCTGCCATCTTTTATAATTTTCCCATTCGCTAAACTCGGATAATCACACACATACATGTAGGCCGTGTCTATGATATCTTTACGAGTTTCATTGCTTCTGTATTTGTGTCCGACAAATAATTTGTCGCCTCTTTGTGTGAAGCTCGTCGGTACGATATATGGATTATGATCTTTTCCTTCCGGAGTTTTGGGATTAAAAGTGATCATTGGAATTTCTATACCAATTGTTTTATTGATTGTCATATTGTTGATGTTCATAAAATAAATCGGTTGTTCCAGTACATTTTTCACTTTATTGGTCGTACCAGCTGTTTTAGTCATGACCATTTCATCTTTTGTGCTAATATCTTTTAGTACTTTTCCCAGATAGAAATTTCCAGGGAAAGCGTAATTGTTCGTTTCTTTCCAAGATTTACTATTGACTACTTCAAATTGACTAAATCTTGTTCCATCATTTGACAGGTAATATTTACCTTCATAGGCATAAGCGTAAATGGCATAGAATGCTGCTGGTAGGTGAGAGGTAATATCGATTCCTTGATTGTTGTTCGGAGTGAGCAGGGTATCTTTCATTAAATTATTTGCGGTAAGCAGGTAAGATGAACCCGCTGCGGTCGTCACCCATACACTATATAAGCTATTTGAAGTCGGTGTAGTTTCATCAGGTGAAGTGGTGTCAGGTGATTTCTTGCAGGAAGAAAATAACACAGTCGCAGCAAATATTGCGATGGCGAATTTATTGATTTTCATAAAAATATATATTTATTTGTTTTTTACATAATGGATAATCTCAGCTTGACGTAGAATGCACGTCCAGGTCGTTGCAGTCGAAAATTGTCGTATGCTCTTTCATCTGTTAAATTTCTAGCCTCAAAGGATACATTGTATTTGTTCCGGTCCCAAGCGTAACTAAGTACCGCAGAATGGATATTTTGGGAAGGGATGAGATCTTTGGATTCAAGTGATCCCAAGTATGATTCTGTCAGATAAAACCAGTGCGTGTATTGATATAAGTAGGAGAGTTGCACTCTGCTTCCTTGCTGAAACCAGTTATTCTGGATCAGGCTTATATCAGCGTTTCCATAGATCCAAGGGCGATTAATGAGTTGTTTGCCATAAGTGAGGCTAATTTGTTTATTGTCTGAATCGTCTGTGTATTTTTTGTTGTAAGTAGCTTTATCGTAAGAACCATTCAGGGTAACTGCTAAAAGATCTTTAAAGCCATATTTGACTTCGGCCTCAAAGCCGTAGAGCTTTACTCCAGGTTCGTTATAGCTTTGAAAATAGGCATTTCCATTCTGCATGACCGCACGGCTGGTTATATAGTTATCTGCCAAGCGATAGAAACCTGTTAAATCGACATTCAGAAAGTGATTTTGATTAATATACGTATTGTAGTAAAACCCAGTGTTGATATTGTCACTCCGTTCGGGCTTTAAATCCCAGTTGGATGTTGTATTGATACCGTCACCATAAAGAGCCGTCATAGAAGGTAAGTTGTATGCTCTTTCATAAGATAGTTTCCAACCGCAATCCTTGGTTATCCTATACCGTGAGGCTAAACTCATGCTGTAGTAATTCCCTTGCTTTTTTTGACTGATTATCCCACCGCTGATCAAATTGTTGTTTGCATCAAAGGTGCGTTCGTCAATATCTTTTGAGGCATTCATGCGGTAATATTTTACGGCTAAAACATTTGATAGGCGCTTGTCAAACCATTGGTTTTGCCATGACAAACCCAAAATATGTCGGCCCAAGTAGGATGGCAAACCAGACCGGTCATAATTGCCAATCAGTTCATATTGTTTCTGATCGTTGCTATTGAAATTGTAATTGAAATTTAAACTCTGATTACGCGCTTCATCAAAGTCATAGTTTAGATTTACGCGCGCGAGATAATTTGACAAATTATACTTTGTATCTTTTTGGGGATTCGGGGTTGTGGCATTGTAATTCGAGATCCAGTTTCCAGACCAATCGTAATTGTACATAGCTGTATCCCGCACGTAGCGGGTATCGTAGCTATAGCTTGTAAAAATATCTGCGTATAGGCGATTGACCAGAAAATTGCTTTTTTTGTAGCTCAGGGTTGGCATCAGATATTTGCTTTCAGACCATGCTCCGCCAAACACTTTGCTAAGTGAGGCCCCAAGCTGGTTTTCTTTGTGATTTTGTGAATAGGTCAGACCTGCATAGAACTGATCAGCCCAGGATACGTCGCGAAAACCGACCTCCAATTGTCCCATGGCTGAAGTGTAAGCATCGTTAAAACGCTTGGCTTTGGGGATCGTGACATACTTGTTGTCGACAGTGTTCTCGATAAGAACGTTGTACTTTTCGTTAGTATACATGTTATAATCATTGTCGGAATGATTGTAAAATGCATTCATCCGGAAGGAAAGTTTGTTTTTGGGATTGGTAAATGTGCCGACTACGGCTGCCTGATGTGTATTGAATGAGCCGTAGGAATAACTCAGATCCAGATAAGGTCTTGCTCGGCGCTTTGTAATAATATTGACAGCACCCCCGAGCGCATCGGAACCCAAAAAAGCAGGAACAACACCTTTGTAAACTTCGACCCGATCAATCAGATTGACAGGAATATTATTTAAGGACATCGATGACCCAAAGTTTTCCATGGGAACACCGTCAATATAGATTTTTGCATCGAGCCCGTTGATACGGAATACAAAGTTGGAGCCTAATCCACCATCTTCACGAATAGTAACTCCTGTGGCGCGCTTTAAAACCTGTGTTAAATTGGCAGCTTCGTTGGCATGTTTATTCATGTCAATGACACTGACATTAAAGCCCGATCGCTTTATTTCCGCTACTTTCTGCTCATTTTCAGTTTTCCTATGTGCTGTTACGGTTACCTCGTCGATATAATTGCGATCCTCGATAAGTTGAAAGTCCTGAATATTTTTCCCGTTTAGAGGTCGCTCTTCGTAGTTATATCCCACCGCAGTGACACGTATGATGGCCTTGTTCGGGATATTCGTATGTAGCTTATAATATCCATCTACATCGGATGAGGTACCATTGACCTGATCTTTTAGAAGTATTGTTGCACCTGGGATTGGTCTTCCAAAATTATCTTTGACAAAACCTGAAATAACGTTCTTTTGGGAGGTCTGGGCCTGTGTAAATACGGTAAAAATTAATAAGAGTAAAAAAGTAGATGTTGACTTCAACATTTTTATTTAGATTAAGTATATACAAGAGAGTTGCCTATACCGATCACTTACCGAATGTTGATTTCAGCTATTTTTTTTGAAAAATATGCAAATAGTTGATTATGAGCTTTGTTTTTTTTGAAGAACTATAGATTATTTTTTCAAATAATCCATGCGTACAATAAAGTTTGTACTATTGGGGAGTTGGATCCCCTTGGAGATTTCTTTTGTCTGCAAATTATACTTCCATACACGATGCTCATCATTTGCATCATCTATCGCTATATAAACATCCTTTTTGTCACTCCAGACATTCTCTTTTTGGGTACCTTTATCCAATGGGAGCGGAATTCTTTCGATGGAACCAGATTTTAAATCCACCAGTCTATATTCGAACTGATAAACTGCGTGATAATTGGAAAAATCGGTGTATAAATTCTTCTGTTCATTGCGAACAATCGCCTTTCCGTTGCCCACATACCAGATCCCGTATGCATGATTACCAATTGCCTTGGAAATATTGATCATAAAGTGCTGATCGACGAGCTGCTGCCCTTTCTTCTTTCTAAAAATTGCTGTTGGAAGCCTTAAATTATTGCCCAGCGCTATGCCAGGATTGGTCATGAAATAATAGTCCCCTAATTCGTCTTTAAAACTATAGGATTGTATGATGTTGAAGCCACCGGGATAGGTCGAACGAGTTTCTTTCTGAATTTGTTGCAATGTAAAGCTAGGATAGTTTATTGTGGCGTAATAGGTCGTATCAGATGTGGTATGTCCATATTTCCCGCGTGATTTGAAGAAGGAATAAGCCAGCCAAAGGTTATTGTTTTCAATATCAACAAGCCCGAGGTGTAGTGCGTTATATTCTTTTGTTGCAAAGGGAAGTGTGATGGTATCTTCCTTAATAATTTTCATCTCTGCAACATTAATCTGATAGAGTCGAGCCTGGGCTTTTTTTGCAATAAGATCCTCTCGACATAGCGCAATTAAATTGTTGTCATCCTTCCAGGTGATGGTTTCAAAGTCGCGATTTTTTAATTGTATACTGTCAATAAGGACCAAGGACGACCCCTGTAATCGGTGTTTTGTAAATACACTGGTTTGGCTTGACAACCGATAAAAGAAGCCATTTTTATAGATATATTCCCGTTCCTGAATTCGTGAGCTGGACAAAGGAATTTGTAAAGTCGGTTGTCGGGTATCCTCCAAACTTTCGGAGAAAAACAAACTGGTTGGGCTTTCATCTTTGTTGAACAGACAAAAAACAAAATCAGGCTCTATGTTTTTGTTGGAAATTTGTTTACAAGAAAAAATAAAAGTTGCAAGGAAAGACAACAATACTAATCGCTTCATGTTTGCCTATTAAATGCTTTGAAATTGTTCTCTAATTTTAATCTGCATATTGGACGGGAGGAATGCCAAATCACTTTTTTGAAAAGCAACGATTTTACCAAAATCCGGAGAATCAGAAACAAAGTATTCTCGCCCGGCCTTAAATACAAGAACATTATGGTTGCTATCCACAAGCTCAAAGTCCCGTTTAGGTGTGATCATAAAGTCTCCGCTGAAGGTTAGTTTTTTATTGACCAGATCAATATTGGCCGTGCTATTTTTACTTAACTGTAAATCATAATGATCTTCGGTAAAGAGCTTGCTATTCTCAATTGATGTATTGGTAAAGGTATGATTATCCAGAGCAGGGGGAGATAGATAGAAAACAGAAAAACCGATTACAAGAACTGCGGCGGCGGCAGTAATTTTGGCCCAATGGAATTTTCTATATCGATATACATCGGCATTAATTTTATTCCACATGTCAGATCCAACTAGTTCATCGACATGGTTATTTTCCGCAATACTATCCCATGAATTATTATCCAACCATTTTTCAACCGCATGCTTTTCAGCTTCAGAGCATTCACCTGAAGCATATTTTTTAAGTATTTCTTGGTTGATTTCCATCTTTTGATAATCCACGTATATTCAAAAGTACAAAAAAGTAATTAATAGGAATCTCGCAATATTGATATTGCAATACTTTTTAAGTCTTATTTTGATAACTGACAATGCTTTACTGATATGATATTCGACTGCTCGCTCTGAAATAAGTAGATTTGTTGCAATCTCTTTGTTAGTTAACCCTTCGTCGCGACTCAGTTTATAGACATTTTTGCATTGTTTGGGTAAAGAATCAACAGCTTGATCCAAGTGATTTTTGAGTTCTTTGTAATAAATATAATTGTCTTCGTAAGATGCTGCTTTGCTATTTAAGATCAGCTCATGATGTCTCTCTTTATTTCCTTTATTCCGAAGAAATTCTAGTGATTTTAATTTAACCGAACGCAATAGATAACGCTCCGCATCCTGAAGTTCTAGCTGATATCTTCTTTCCCACAGAGATTTGAAGACATCTTGAACAATTTCTTTTGCATCATCTTCATTGTCTACACTTTTAAGCGCAAATGAAAACATTCTCTTCCAATACAGTTGAAAGAACTCTTCAAATTGTTGTTTGTTGATCTCTATTTTACGTACGGAGGTTTTCAAAGCACCCAAATATACACTCTATTTAGACTTGTTCCAAATAAAATGCGGTAATCTACTATCGCGCTACGTTGACTTAGTTGCTCTCGTGCTATCCAGCTGAAGCCGGTAACAGGTTAAAACTATAATTAAGAGCGATTGATTATTCCTTAGATTTTAGGTAGGGGATACGATATTGTTCGTCAAATCTTTTCTTGTCATCCCGATAACTACTGACTGCGCCGAGTTTATGCATCATTTTGATATAACACCAAGCGAGGTCAATCTGATAAGGTTTAAAACCACTCCGCGCACTCTTAGGATATAAATGATGGTTGTTGTGCCATTCACCGGCTACAATGCCGGGCCATAACTGATTTATTGATTTGTCTTTCTCATTGAAATCAATACCTTCACGTTGCTTGTCTTCACCTTTTGCATGGCCTTCATAGTTGAATGTCCGTACACCGATTGCCCAGAAACCGGCCGCGCCAAAGAGTGTACAGGCAAGCGCGTGGCCACCGATCAAATAGAAAATGGCATACCAAAAAGCCCAGTTTAGTATCCAGGATCCGATAGCATGAGAAGGATTTACGTACGACCCCCATTTTCGATATTGTGCATAACTATTGGCGGTTACACCTGTATGTCGCATCAGTAATTTGACACGGTTATATGAATTTTCCGTAAGGTCCTTAGCAATAGGCTGATGATTTACATCGGCTAAAAAACAGTATAGAAAACCAGCCTGGGCATTATAAGGGTCACCAGGGGTGTCAGATTTTGCGTGATGAACATGATGTGAAATCACATATATTTCTTCTGGAATTACATTAATAGTCAGATTCTGTGTGAAAAAACGCCAGAATCCGTTCCGGAATTTAAATGCGCCGTGTGTTGCAAATCGATGGTGCCATATCGTACCATGGGTTCCCATTACAATCATACTGTAGATAAATGCTGCCAAGACAGTCCACCAACTGAAGTGGTACACCAAAAAGATGAAAAAAAAGGGGATGAGGCAAGCTACTTTTAGCCAGCTAAAAAAGGGTAACCAATTTCTTTTATCTTTAAAAATATTGAGGCGTTTGAAGAATTCGCTGAAAATTTCTTTTTTGCTTGGCTTTACGAGGTTTCCATCGTTGTCTTTCCATCCGTAGGTAGGAACTTGCAGAACATGGTCTAAAAAGGGCATTTGTGGTTGATGTAAATTATAATATTTGCTAAAGCTACCATTTAACATCGTTAAAAAGTGTTAATACGAAAAGTTTAACATATCCTTAAGATGTATCAGGCTATTTGGAAAAATAAAATACTGTAGGGAAAGCGAATCCCATACGCGGTAAGTTTAATCTTATATAGTTTTCGATATTCATTCATACAATCGACGTTTTTTCCTCGGAGCTTAGTCGCTATTTATTCGCTCTGAACCGAAGAAGCACCGAAGAAGTTCCGAACAAGCACCGAACAAGCACCGAGTAATCTCCGAACATAATAGCTATCATCCTGGTTGGTATTGAGTTCTAAATTTCTTCTAAATTGTTTTTGAATTTTATGAAATCATTAATAAAAAGAACATGAAAAGATTAATTTTTATTTTGGCTCTGATGGTAAGCGTATCATTGGTCAAAGCTCAAGAAGTCTCAGAAAAGAAAGTTCCATCAGTAATTAAGCTGGCGTTTCAACAGAAATACCCTAATGTAAAGTCTGTAAAATGGGAAAAAGAAAAGGGAAATTATGAAGCTGGATTTAAGGTTGGAAAAATTAATTATTCCGTCCTTATAAATGCCGCAGGACATATTATTGAAACCGAGGTTGGAATTCCCGTCGGAGAGCTTCCTGCAGACGCTAAAGCTTATATAATCAAAAACTATTCCCATAAAAATATCAAAGAAGCAGCCAAAATTACTGATGCTAGAAATAATGTTAGCTCTGAGGCCGAAGTCGATGGTAGGGACTTAATTTTTGATGATAAGGGTAAATTTCTAAAGGAGGTTAGGGATTAGATTATGGTTCAATTACGATTATTTTTTATTTTTATTTTAGTCATAGTTTCTTCGGTTGTTTCGGCACAGGTATCGTCTGTTACCGTTTCAGGTATTATAAAAAATAAGGCGGATAAATTGGCTATTCAATACGTTAACGTTGTGGTCAAATCTGATAAAGACAGCGCTTTTATCGCCGGAACGATGACAAACGATGAAGGCCGGTTTACCATTTCCAAAATTAAGCCAGGAAATTACCAATTAAACATTTCATTTACAGGGTTTGAGGATAAGAAGCAATCCCTATTTGTTGGTAGTCTTTCGGAGTTTTTGGATATCCCAACGATCGAGTTGGAGGAGCGTTCCATCGCATTGGAAGGGGTTACCGTGACTGCTCAGGCAGGTCATGTAAGTAATAAACTGGATAAGAAAATCTATTCCGTTGCCGATAATATAAGTCAGACCGGCGGTTCTGTTTTGCAGACGATGCAAAATTTGCCCGGAATCGCGGTTCAGGATGGCAAAGTTCAACTGAGAGGCAACGACAAAGTCACTGTGCTTATCGATGGAAAACAAACCGCCTTGACGGGTTTTGGTAGCCAATCTGGGTTGGATAATATTCCGTCATCAGCGATAGATAAAATAGAGATCATCAATAATCCTTCTTCGAAGTATGATGCCAATGGGAATGCAGGTATTATTAATATCATTATGAAGAAAAGTAATCAAAATGGATTTAATGGTAAAGTAGGTTTCAGTTCCGGATTGGGCTCATTATGGATACGGAAGGAAAATCTACCAACCATAAGACCACAATATACTTTAACACCTAAAATCAATCCCAGTGTATCATTAAATTACAGAAAAGATAAGGTCAATATTTTCATACAGGCCGATAATCTCTATACACAGACACTGAACAAGAATGAATTTGTAACTCGTAAATATGAAGATGGTACAATTATTAACTCACAGCTGAAACGAAATCGGAATACGAATTTTCTAACGACCAAAGCAGGGATAGATTGGCATATTGATGAACAGAATAATCTGACTATTTCGGGGATGTATGGAAGTGAGAAGATTATTGACCGGGGCGATCAACCTTTTTTCGATGCTGATATTTCAACACGCTTGCGTCTTTGGCAATTTTTGGAAGATGAATTGAAGACAACAGCCATGGCGACAACTTCTTATCAGCACAAATTTAAAGATGCCGGGCATTTGCTCAATGTTGGTTTTAATTATACATTTCATCGCGAAGACGAAAAGTACTTCTATGACAATTATCTACCTTCTTCGAAGGGAACAGACTCTTTTAAGCTGCTATCCGACGAACAGGTTTATGATGTTAATGTAGATTATATCAAACCGCTGAAATATGGACGTATTGAAACCGGAATAAAGGTGAGAAACCGGAATATTCCAACTAATATGGAGTTTAAACCGGGCGCCAACTCTGTTCTTGATATGAATGCTGGCGGCTGGGCAAATTACAAAGAATTTATACCAGCAGTGTATGGGAATTATGTTTTCGAAAATGAAAAATGGGAGGCTGAATTAGGCTTGCGTCTAGAATATGTGAAAATTCAATATGATGTAAATCCAAATCATAACACCTATAAAAGCGATGGGTACAATTATACGCAACCCTTTCCCAATGTGAGATTGGCCTACAAACTTAACGACAATAACAAGCTTTCGGCTTTTTATAATCGGCGGGTGGACCGACCTAATGAAGTTGACATTCGTATTTTTCCCAAGTATGATGATGCTGAAATTATCAAGGTTGGAAATCCAGGCTTGCGTCCTCAGTTCACCAATTCTGTCGAACTGGGATATAAGAATACCTGGAGCAATGGTTACTTTTACGCCGCAATGTATCACCGTTTCGCTGATGGAACTATTACACGGATATCGAGTACTGTTCCGGACAGTAAATTAATTTATGCTGTGTTCCAAAATGCAGGAAAGAGCTTCAATACGGGGATTGAAACAATCTTGAATCAAAAAGTATCTTCAATTTACTCCTTTAGTATTAATGGTAATCTCTATCGAAACCAAATCAATGCCTTTACAGTAGAAAACCTTTATCCCGAACCCAATACTTTTTCAGCAGATCGGCAGACTGCACTTTCAGGTAACTTGAAGTTTAACAATATGTTTCGTTTTGCAAGAGGATGGGATGGGCAGATTACAGCAATCTATTTGGCACCGGATATTATACCGCAGGGAAAAATCCAATCGAGGTTTTCAATAGATGCCGGACTAAAAAAATCCGTTCAAAAAGGAAAAGGCGAGCTTTTCTTTAATGCTACGGATTTATTAAATACGATGGTTATTAAGCGAAAAATAGATGGTATTGGTTTTAATTATACAAGCCATGATTATTACGAAACGCAGGTGCTGAGACTAGGATATAATTATAAATTTTAAAGAAGCAAGATTCTTTACACCTTCTCTTTAAGCTCCTGAGTAGAATAAAGTTTGCGAAATGTTGAAAGGTAATGGTTAAAAGGCATAACCACAATTGAAAAAAATCAGGATGGCACTGTAGGTAATTTGATAGGTTGTTGACTTACAGTGAGATCAGAGTAGCTTTAAATAAATATAATTGCTAAATTTAAGTATCTTTCACAAATACATACTGATATGCATCATCCATTAGAAAAACACTATGTCAACCGGGTTGGGTGGCTTCGCGCTGCTGTGTTAGGTGCCAATGATGGCTTATTATCGACGACGAGTATTGTGATTGGAGTTGCAGCGGCGAGCCCTGAACGCAATACCATTGTCTTGGCAGCATTAGCGGGCATGATTGCGGGAGCAATGTCTATGGCAGCAGGAGAATATGTTTCCGTAAGCTCGCAGGAAGATACCGAAAAGGCCGATCTCCTACGTGAGAAAAAGGAACTTGAAGAAATGCCTGAAATCGAGCTACAGGAATTAGCCAAAGTTTATGAAAGAAGAGGCGTCAGTAAAGAAACCGCCTTACAGGTTGCACGCGAACTAACTGCACATGATGCATTGGGCGCCCATGCACATGATGAATTGGGTATCAATGAGATTACACAAGCTAAACCTCTACAAGCTGCACTGGCATCTCTGGGCTCATTTGCGTTAGGAGCGCTACTTCCATTTATGGTTTCATTGCTTGCACCAATTAGGCAGATGGTCTATCTGCAGTATGGTTTTACGATTATTTTTTTAGTGGTTCTTGGAGCGATTGCGGCCAAGACTGGAGGCTCGAGTATCGGAATTGCAGTAGGCAGAATATGTTTCTGGGGGACGATAGCGATGGGAGTGACCGCGTTAATAGGACATTTCTTCGGCGTTACGGTTGCTTAAATTTTTGAAGATAATACGCACTTCATAACTCAAGCTATGAAAAGCAAAGCATTTTCAATAATTCAGGATATCGGGTTCATCCTATTTCTTGTCGTATTTCCGCATGCTGTGCCATTACCTTTTTATTCTTATGCAGTGATTTGTTTTTTAGCAATTTTTCTTGTTTTAAGAAGAGAAGGCAGGTCATTGAAGGATTTGGGATTAAATAAGAAAAACCTTTCTTCGCGTGTTATTCTTTTAGGAATTCTCTCTGCATTAGCCTGGGTAATATTTATGCAGATAATATATATTCCAGTTATCAAACATCTATTTAATGTTCCCGATTATATGGAGTATAATTTTATCAGGAGTAGTATGGCAAGATTGATCATGACAATTGTTGCAGCTTGGATTATTGGTGGATTTTATGAGGAAGTTGTATTTCGGGGCTGTATCCAGAATATACTCGAAAAAAGATTGTTTAAAGGAATGGGACGTTGGTTGCCTATCGTGATAACCAGTATTCTTTTCGGTCTCTATCATCTGCAGCAAGATATATTTGCTGTTATAGCTGCTTGTTTGGGAGGATTCTACTGGGGTATTTTATATAAAAAATGGAATAATAATCTTTGGGTTTCAATCATTTCACATGCGCTATTCGATATGATTACCCTTATCCTAATCTATACTGGGAAATTTGGAAAACTTATATAGATTTTGTTGTTTTTTGAGACTTGTTTCATATGCTTTGTAAGCTCAGACAAGAATCTGGCGATAGAAAAACAGCCGACTAAATATGGCAAAAGTATTACCCTTATTTATTGATAGTGGACGAATATTAAGGAGATCAAAGCGATAATTATATTATGTGGGAGATTCATTTGCTTTTAACTATTTTGGTGTATTAAATCAATTTTTTATAATTAGTATGAAAATCAATCTATCACAGCGTACACTTATTTTTTATGGTGTCTTGGCGCCCTTTATTATTTTCGGATCAATCTATAATCTTTTGGGAATTATCTCAGGTACAAGTACGGTTATATCTTTTGGGGCCTTCGCTCTCTTTGGATTTGTTCTTTTACCCGCCTTACTTGTTTCCACCTATCGGCAAAACCGCTGTACGTTATTCAGTGACCGGATAAGCATTGGAAAAAAAGAATATGTTTTCGATAGTTACGCAGTTTCTATTGTTGAAAAGTATCTACCGCTAAAGGAAAGGCCACTTTTTTCATTATTTAGAACACAATATGCTAATTTAATTATTCGGGAAAAATCAAGTGGACAAATCGTGCTCAATAAAGATTTAGATATTTCCTTGCAAGCAATAAATAAAATGAAGGCATTTTTATCGGTGTAGATCAATAACTAAAGTGCCGTCTTGCTGTTTTATTGAAGTTGATTGAGAAGAAATTCGAAAGTATACTGCGGAGTGTAACCAAGTAATATCATAAATATCACGAGGTTGGGCTATAAGTTCCTCTGTAACCCACACCGCTTTTTCCGCATCAACAAGTGCATTGCCGTATATGGAGGTTGTAGAGGTAAAAAGAAAACGCTTTATTCCGTTCTTTACACAGGCATTTAACAGATTTAATGTTCCTGTTATATTGGTATCTATAAAACTTTGTCGGCTATAATTCAAATCCATATGTCTACCATGCAGCGCTGCAGTATGGATAATGGCTTCATAACCACTTGTGAATTCAATAACTGCCTCAGTTCGCTGTACATCTAAACAATGATCAGTGGTATCGCTTTCTAATAAATCAACTCCCGTAACATCGTGTCCAGCAAGACGTAGATTCCGAACTGTTACACTTCCTAATTTTCCCGAAGATCCTGTTACCAATATGCGCATGTATACAAAATAAAGGAAAATTTAAGATATAGGTATTTATATGCAAATTTTTTATGCGGTATTGGTATGAGGTAATAAGGCCGCTCGAAGCAGTAAAGATAGTCATACGGTAATTGTACACGACAGAGACATTGATAAAAAAAATGATACAAATTGTATAACAATTGATACGCCCTGTCAATAAATACAAACGCGTATGCAGTATCTTTCATATGGATATTTATAAACTAATTATAAAGCTTTGGCTACGTGGCTAGTTATGCCTACGCTGGTGTAAAAAAAAAACTAGAAACAAGTCTATCCTGACGGTTTCGGATAATCGAAATAAATCAACTATGAAAAGAAGAACATTTATTCAGGCGCTGAATTTTGGCATTGCCTCAGCCACGTTGTATAAAGGTTACGCAAATGAAATTTTATTTTCCTCTGATGCTGAACCAGGAAACAAGGTATTGTCCTATCACAAGATAAAAGATATCAGATTTTCTACCGTAAAGATGAATTATCCGAGACTTGTGGGGAAAAATGCCCGTCTCGACCTACATGGTTATGGACCTGATGTGGAAATATGTGTTATAAGGACAGATCAGGGAGCAATGGGCTGGACCTCACTCCGTGGCTCAAGACGTGAAGCTGAACAAATTTCGGGAGAATTGATAGGCAAGAAAATGTCAGATCTTTTTTCTCCCAAAGTCGGTACACTGCTGCAGACACATATTCCCTTTGATATGGCTCTTCATGATCTCGCAGGAGTCATTTTAAATAAACCTGTTTATGAAATACTTGGTCGAAAAGATCCGATCATAACAGATTATTATAGTGGTATGATCTATTTCGATGACTTAGAACCAGCGGATAGACCATCAGGAATTGACCGTATTCTTGAGGAATGCCAATATGATTATGGAGTGGGTTACAGGCAATTCAAGTTAAAAATTGGAAGGGGGCATAAATGGATGCCTTTTTCCAAAGGACTTCAACGGGATATTGAGGTTACAAAAGCAGTGGCAGAAGCATTTCCCGACTGCAGAATTTTAGTTGATGGAAATAACGGTTTTACATCAGACCAGTTTATTCAGTATTTAAAAGGTATCCCAATGGTAAATCTCTTTTGGATAGAAGAACCTTTTCATGAAACGGTGGTGGATTATCAAAAGCTTAGTGGCTTTATAAAATCAGAAGGCATAAATACTTTGCTGGCGGATGGCGAAGCAGATCCTGATCAGAACTTGCTGAGAACCTTATTTGAAAAGAAACTGCTGGATGTCCACCTTACGGATATTGAAGGCCTTGGATTTACGAATTGGAGGAATTTAATGCCAAAGTGGAATTGCAACTTAAAAGTGGAGACTTTTTATGCTGCTAATTTCTGTTTTGATCGGTAGAACATTTCCATTTCATTTGGCGTTCTATATCCAATTGCAGAATGTATCCTTTTGGCGTGGTAAAATCCTTCAATGTACCTGAAGACCTCTAGCTTTGCAAGCTCCCTATTAGGAAATTTATGCTGGTATATGCATTCTGTTTTCAGTGTTTTGAAAAAGCTTTCAGCTACAGCGTTATCCCAGCAGTTACCTTTACGGCTCATGCTCTGTTTTATACCGTTTTTATTTAGCATAAGCTTAAACTCATCACATGCATATTGAATCCCCCTGTCGGAATGAAATATCAGTCCCGGTT
>NZ_VLKR01000039.1 GCF_007830445.1 Sphingobacterium siyangense
GGATATATTAGACTTACTTGGAGCTCTTACTACACCTAAGTGGTTCAGATTACCAGTGGTACTGCGTAGACCGTTACTAATATCACGAACCGAATCTGCCGAGGAAAAATGACAGAAAAGCATACTGACTAGATGCGTCCAGCTGTTGATCCCTTTCTGATGTTTGTCACTTTTGTGCTTTGAAACCAAATCTTTGAATAATTCGCGGTCGATAAGAGATAAAATCTGACTAAAAACATTTAAATTTATCATGGCGGTGTGTTATAATTTTGCGATTTAAATATAGCAACTTTGCTATATCTAAACACCGCCACTTTTTAAACGTTTAGGACGCAAGTGAAAATGGATAAAAAGGAAACCCGAATTTATAACTAATAAAACTGAGTTCAGTTTCGTCTTATAATTATACTTCATAAAAACACCCTAAAAGTTTTGTCCAGCTTTTAGGGTGTGATGCTTCTATAGATTTATGGAACAATTATGTGGAGTAGATCACTGCATTAAAACCCTTCTTTTTGATAATTTCAATTATTTCTTCTTCCGAAACGCCTTCAGATTTTACAGTCAGAATTTTGTCTGCATTTGTGGTGTCAACATTCCATTCACATATACCGTCCACATTATCTAGATCTGCACTTACTTTGGATACACATCCCCCACAAGTGAGGTTTGTTTTGAATTGAAGTTCTTTGCTTTCCATGTTATTTAATTTTAATGTTATTAATCTATTTAATTATCTGTACAAATATCCCTTTAATTCGATTGGCTATACTTACAGTTTTTCTATTTTGTTTTATAATATTTACCGTTTAAAACACGGTCTACGGCTCAACCATCGTTAGCTATTTTTTCCAGCGAAGCCGCAAGCTATTACTGACAACACTTACACTGCTCAATGCCATTGCAGCTCCAGCTATCATCGGGTTTAAAAGGAAACCATTGAATGGATACAGAATGCCTGCAGCGAGGGGAATTCCAATTAAATTATAAATAAATGCCCAAAACAAGTTTTGCTTAATCGTTGCGACCGTTTGTTTCGACAGTCGAATTGCCTGGGGTATCTTCGTCAAATCAGAAGAAATAATTGTCATTTTCGCTACATCCATTGCAATATCACTTCCTTTTCCCATTGCAATACTGACATCCGCTGTTGCTAAGGCTGTACTATCATTAATACCGTCCCCAACCATAGCGACCACCTGTCCCCTTCGCTGCAATTCCTTAACAAAATCAGCTTTGTGCTCTGGCAATACCTCGGCTTTGTAATGCTGAATCCCTGTTTCCGCAGCGATGGCCCTCGCTGTAGCCTCGTTGTCACCAGTCAGCATATATAGTTCAATTCCCATTGCTTGCATCTCCTTGATTGCACGTACAGAAGTTTCCTTAATCTGGTCCGCAATGGCAATTACAGCTAATGCAGTATGACTATTGGCAAACCAGATCACTGTTTTCGATTGATTTCCCCATTGAGTAGCATGTTCCATCAATTCTGTCGAAATTGTAATCCTATTTTCATCCAACAACCTCCGATTCCCTACATAGTAAGTTTCGATTCCTTCACTGCCTTTTACACCCTTCCCCGTAATACTTTCGATAAAGGATATTGGAGTAACTTTCACATCATTAAAATACCCTACAACAGCTTCTGCCAATGGATGTTCTGACTGTTTCTCCAAGCTTAACAGGATACCTTTCAAATTATCTTCATTATTTTCCCAATACACGTCAGTAACAACAGGTTTTCCCTCCGTAATGGTACCGGTTTTATCCAAAACAACTGCACTTACCTTTTTGGCCAGCTCCAGACTTTCCGCATCCTTAATTAAAATGCCCTGTTCAGCTCCCTTACCCACTCCAACCATGATCGCTGTAGGAGTTGCTAAACCTAGTGCACAAGGACACGCAATAACTAAAACCGTTACTGCCGCCAACAAACCCTGTACCAGATGGTTTTCTCTACCTAAAGTAAACCACAGTAGAAAAGTTAAAATAGCAATACCAATGACAACAGGAACGAATACACCAGCAATTCGATCGACCAGTTTTTGTACAGGAGCCTTACTTCCCTGTGCATCCTGTACCATTTTAATGATCTGTGCAAGCATTGTTTCCCGCCCAACTTTTGTAGCTTTGAACTGAAAACTTCCCTTTTGATTGATCGTCCCTGCAAATACCTGTTCATTTCCCGTTTTTAAAACCGGGACCGGCTCTCCGCTTAACATACTCTCGTCAACATAGGAATTTCCACTGATAACAACACCATCGACAGCGATCTTCTCCCCTGGTTTTACCAGAATGATATCGCCGGTATGAACGGCTTCTATAGGAACCTGACGCTCTACTCCATCCGATTGAATGACCATAACCGTCTTCGGCTGCAACCCCATTAGCTTTTTAATGGCAGATGAGGTGTTACCTTTGGCCTTCTCCTCCAGCAATTTACCCAATAAAATAAAAGCAATGACAACTGAGGCGGCCTCAAAATAGACATGTGCATGCAAGCCACGTTGATGCCAAAATTCAGTAAAGAGCATATTAAATACGCTAAAGATGTAAGCTATCCCCGTGCTCAACGCAACAAGTGTATCCATATTGGCCGAACGGTGTTTCGCCTGTTTCAACGCATTGACAAAAAAGTCCTTACCTAGCCAAAGAACTACGGGTGTAGAAAACAGCCACATAATAGGATTTGCGTACGGCATATCCATAAAGAACATACCAATTACAACTACGGGAAGGGATAGCAATACTGCCCATCGTGTTTTGATTTTAAGCTTGTGAAATTTAGCGGCGTGAATAGCCTCCAATGTTTCCTGCTGTGTAGATTCATCTTCGATTAATAAATCATAGCCACCAGCCTGGACTGCTTTCTGAATTTTTAAATGATCCGTAATATTAGGCAAATATTCAACTGTAAGATTTCCAGTTGCAAAATTTACAGACGCATTGACAACCCCTTGTTCATATTTCGCCATACTTTCGGCGCTACTGGCACATGAGGCGCAAGTCATCCCAAGAACTGGAAATGTTTTGGTCAATGTAGAAACACCATAACCAAGATCTTTGATCGTCTTTACACTGCTAACGACCGCTTCACTATCTTTAGGTACGATAGCAGCTCTATGGTTATTCAATTCCACCCGATAGCTCGCCAAGCCTTTGACCTGAGCTAGTCCTTTTTCGACAATTGAAGCACAATGTTCGCTTTCAACATCTTCTAAAGGTAGATAAACCGTATCTTTATAAATATCTGTCGCCATAACTGATTGTTTTATTTTACACAACAAATTTGGCCACAAATAACATCGAAATCATTACACAATTAAGGAATTGATTTGTAATATTTATTCGATAATACGATACGACAGGTTAAACTCAATTCTTCTTTAGCTTTCCACTTCCTCAACAAAACCATAGATAATATAATCGCCGCGTTCTTCGAGTTTAATCGTTTCCATTCCACTCCAGCCGGATGCATTGGTATTTTCATCGATAAAATTTTGAATTCTGTCAAATGCGACACCAATCTTTGTTTTCCCATCGGCATAGATCTGATATTTCGCAGAGGTCTGCCAGCTTACTTTTTTTCTAAATAACCGTAACCCTTCTCTTTTCAAAAAACTGTGCATTTCATTCGATAAATTCATATTCTCATTTGTTTTACGCGCTCACACTACTCACCTATTTATTTGGCAGATGCTTTTCTGGTCAAGGACTTACCTCAAGCCTCCTCATTAGTTTATCTATTTACGCAACACGGTTTTAATGGCTAAAGAAATGGTTTTTCGCTGCTAAAATAGATAGCCCTAAAATAATGAACCTGATAGAATCCTACAATAATGCCGTCACTATTTCATCGTACTCAAATGCTATTTTGTCGAATTTTCCAACAGCACACGATGGACCTTCTTTCAATGCTGATTATAATCTAGCAGACGATTTGAACAGCATCTAATACACGGCGAACAGAAATAGGAACAGGCGCTATTTTTTCGTCGAATAGATTCTTTAGTTCGTCCGATTCATTTTCAATTCTGTCGATATTTTTCGTTGTTCTTTTCCATAGCTAGCACATTTGTTTACAATTTAAACGTATAACTATGGAAAACATTGAAAATTTTTTAGCGGAGGATTTTGTATTGGATGTACAAACTGTCTGCGTGGTCGAACCGATCTCATTTTTTGATTTTGATGATATGGAACTGGTAACTATTAAGACAGTTACATCTTCAAAAGTAATATAAAAGAGGATAATGCTGTGAGGGCGTTCTGGTAGGCGCCTTTACAGCAATCGTCTTTATTGCCTACTAAATAAAAAAAGAACCGAGTATATGACTTCACCCAAGCTTAAATGTATTCTTATTGAGGATGAACCCTTGGCGACAAAAAAAATAGTTGAATACATTCACATGTTTCCAGATCTTCAATTGATAAAGATGGTTGAAGACATTGAAAATCCAGCATTATTTAGTCATGATCTAAAATCTGCAGACATCCTATTCCTCGATCTCATTGTTAGCGGCGGTAATATTAATACACTTGCCGAATTGATCGCCGATATTCCTATCCTGATCATAACGTCCGCTGTGTCACGCTGGCATTATCCGGAATTTATCAAAAACAGAAAGCATTTTGCACTACAAAAACCAATTTCGCCCGAAATGTTTCAGTCCTGTATAAAACAAGTCATGCAATACTAGTCCTACTAATTCATGTCATTATTTCACTTATCCGATTATTTTCTTCTGCGCACGCCGCTGCTTCCAGCTGCATTTGCCGTTGATCTTTTAACGATAAAAGAGAGACATGAAATAGAAGAAAAACTTCGTCATTTGTTTCAAAATGAGCAATTAAAAGAAGCCCTATTTCTGGCAAGCCCTGCCTTCTCAGTAGAAGTTCAAAAATGGCTTGAATACAAGAAAGAGAGCAGCTCAAAAATGATCGCTTCACTACTCAAATATGCGATTAGGATGAGCACTAGAAGTACGCCTTTCGGTTTATTCGCAGGGGTATCTTTTGGGAACATTGCCGTCTCCGAAAAAAAGGTATCGTTAATTAGGGCTAATGCGAATAAAGCTGTATTAAAACTGGATGCCACCATTTTGACAGGAATTATTGAACAGCTATCAAAAGATAAAAGAATTTACAGTCAACTCTATTATCGTATCAATCCGACCTTATACTTAGATGGTAAATATTACAAATATTATCAAAAAGGGTCAAATGGGAAGAAAGGACAGCATATCCTGAAACGCATAAGGCTTACCCCAGTTTTGGATCGAGTCATCCAACACTTTGAACGTAATAAGAGAACCAGCCACTATCAATCATTAATCGATCTGCTGCAAGGTCTTGGAGCATCAACAACGCATGCGCCCCTATTCGTCAATAACCTCATCAGCCTTGGAATCATATCTTCTGAATTACAGCCCAATGTAATTGGCCGAGGTTATCTGGATAGCCTGATAACGACGCTTGAAAGAGTGGATAAGGCGGAAAATTATTTAAATCCTTTATTAACGATAAAAAGATGGCTTCATAGTTCTCAATCTGTCATTGAGATCCGAACCGCCATCCTTAAATTATTGCAGCCTTTGGCTCCAGACCTCGATATGACCAATTCGTTACAGGGGGACCTACTCATAGGGATGGACGAAAACAATTTATCAGATACCGCATTAAATCACATAAGAGATCAATTTCAGGATTTACTGCCACTTTGCAGCCAGGCTAAGTTAACAGATTTTGACCAGTTTAGAGCTGCGTTCTCTGTTAAATATGAAGATAGAATGGTCCCGCTAACGACAGCTTTAGACCCCGATATTGGGATTGGTTACGGACGTCAAGAAGGTGTTTACAATATAACGGATGAAATACTCGGGGATGTTAAAAACATCACTCCGACGGGCGAAAAAAAATATGGGGACCACCATTATCAAGATCTGGTCATTGAAAAATTTGTAGCAAGTGTAAAAAATCAATTCACCGAAATTCGGCTGACCGGCAAAGATCTAGATCATATCGCTAAACAGCGTAAACAAACAGCTCATACTATCCCTTCTTCATTCTATGCCATCGGCAATCTCCTTAGAAGTTCATGTCAGGAAAATTTATTCTTCAATCTAGGTACTATTGGTGGTTCGTCATCAGGAAACTTAATTTCCAGATTTGCACATTTGGATGAAGAATTGCATAACAAATTTAAAAGAATCGGCCAACAAAGAGCAACAGCAGTTTCCCAATGCAATACTTGCCGAGATTTGTCATTACCCAGACAATAATGCTGGTAATATAATTTATAGACCTGCGCTGCGAAAGACATCAATTTGTCTAAGCCCAACAATCGACGAAGAACAAGAGCAAATTGATGTTAATGACTTATACCTGTTCCTTAAAGAACAGCGTCTAATCTTGTGGTCCAAGAAATTCAATAAAATGGTTATCCCCCGTTTGACGACGGCCCACAATTTTGAACAAGGTATGAATATTTATAAGTTTCTCGCAGATTTTCAGTTCCAAAATAATAGGTTGGATCTTTCCTGGAATTGGGGAATTATGAAAGAGCAGCGGAGGCTCCCAAGAATAAGCTACAAAAATATTATCTTGTCTAGAGCCCAGTGGCGAATTCAAAAAATAGCGAAATACCCCAGCAACCCTCAGGCTTTCATAAAAAATATACAAGCGGAGTTAGCAATCCCTGCAATGGTCATCATCAGCAGCGGCGATAATGAACTGTTGATAAATTTAGACAATCCTTTTTGCATAGAAATCATATTGGATCATATGTGCAAAAGAGAGACCATATTAACCGAATATATCCTGAATGACTATTCATCAATAGCCAGGGATAAAGATGGACATATTTTTGCCAACGAAATCATTATTCCAATAGAATCACAACATGAGACTTTCACAAATGAATCAGCTCCGCAAGACAATAACCTAAAAAGATGCTTCCCTTTGGGCAGTGAATGGCTTTACGCCAAGATCTATTGTGGTTTACATTTTGCAGACACCTTGTTAAAGGAAGTTTTCCCCATTATCGTAGAGACAATTAGTCAACAAAATGTCCTAAAAAAATGGTTTTTTATACGGTACAACGATCCATCGCCCCACATTAGGTTTAGAGTTGAGCTTTCAGATCCAAGCCAGTATTATTTCGTTATATCCACGCTTAATACCCTATTGGAACAGTTTATTAAAGACGGCCAGATATCAACGCTATCCTTTGACACTTATACACGGGAGATTGAACGCTATACCCCATTTTGTATGGAACTTAGTGAGGAGCTATTCTATCAACAGAGCGAAACGGTACTGAAGGTTATTCACCAAAGTACTTCAATCAATGATCGATGGCGCCTGGCTTTCGAAAATATTGAGTCGCTATTAGAAGCTGCAAAATTTACACTGATCGAGAAAAGAGATTTCTGCCTACAGATGAATACCCTTTATCAGCAAGAATTTGATAATAATAAAAACCTTTGGATTCATCTCAACAATAAGTTTAAAGAGAAAAAAGACTGGTTCGACAAACCTTTAGACAACCTAGAAGAATCGAAAAAGAAACTAAATGCACTTCAATACAGCATATTTAACACCTTACAGAGCCATAACGAGCAAGATGAATTCAAGTCGGCTCGGACATCGTTACTATCAAGCTACGTTCATATGTTTATTAATCGATTGTTCATGTCTGATCAACGCTTACATGAACTTGCCGTTTACCACTTTATGGTTGGCTATTATAAAATGCAAATTGGGAAACAGAAAGAACGTATGAATCCGATAAATTATAGGAGTCCCATCTTCGCGAAAAGTTGATTACGATATTGTAAACCTATAGCGAGTTCTGTCCCATTTTTCAGAATGACTTTACTTGCCTCAACACCCTTGATCTGTTTGATATTGACAATATAGGACCGGTGCATACGAGCAAACATATCCCAAGGCAGTTCTGCTTCCATATCTTTCATGGTAGACAGCAACGTTTGCATACCTTCTAACGTATAAATTTGAATGTAATCCCCCCAGGCTTTAAGATAGAAAATATCCGCCGGATCTATAAAAATAGTTTTGTTCCGATCCTTTATCTTAATCGCCTTTCTTTCACCCTGTGGGCCCCTTCTAGAAAACAAAATTGCCTTTTGGACTTTTTCAATTGCCTTGATCAAGCGCTCTTCCGTCAGGAGTGGCTTTAAGATATAATCGATCACATCCAGCTCAAATCCATCGACCGCATACTCATAATGCCCAGTTATAAAAACAACAAATGGTGGATGAGCAAGTCCTTTGAGAAAGGTAATTCCGTCCATTTCAGGCATATCTATATCCGACAAAATGAGATCTACCTCGTGCTGCCTTAAAATGTCAATTGCTTGCAATGGGCTCTCGAATACACCCAATATTTCGATCAGGCCTAATTTGGAAACTAATTTCTCCAGGCGACCTCTCGCAATAGGCTCATCTTCAATAAGGATAGTTTTAATTCTATTCATAAGTACTTCGCAACCCGTTGCTTTGGTGCTACGGCTCTGTTTCCGAATGTAAAGTTACAACAAGATTAACACTAAATACACCCTCCTGCGACTTTATTTCCAAATTGTGATTATGAGGATAATGAAGTTCCAGTCGTTTTTTTACATTTTCTATCCCTAATCCGCCGATATAATTTTCTGGTTTTGAAAGTTCTCTATACGCATTAGCCACGTGCATATACACCTTGTCATCCGCAACCTTAATGTCTACGGATATCCATCCCGCCGAAGAACTTAACCGAGGTCCGTGTTTGAATGCATTTTCCACAAACGGAAAAAAGATCAAAGGAACAATCATGCTGTTTTCGTCCTCGGCCACCAAATTTAGATTGATCTGCACGGTCTCGCTATAGCGTAACTTTTCCAATTCAACATAATCCTTTAGCAATTGAAATTCGCGACTAATTTCGATCCTGGGTTGATTACTTTCATGCAGTAAATACACCATAATACTACTTAAACGCATCATACTTTCGCCGCCTCGTTCATCATGATCAGATACCAGCACATAGATGCTATAAAGTGTATTAAGTAAAAAATGTGGATTAATCTGGTATTTTAGAAAGGCGAGTTCCAATTGGACATTGTTCAATTCCAATGCCGAATTTTTCAATTCGAGTTTCATTTTTGAATTTCTGACAGACATAAATGCCTGTACAATTTTTACAGTCAATGGCAGCGCCACCAAAAAAATAAAATCCAACAAATAATCGCTAATGGAAGAAAGGCGAAAAGCACCAAAGATTCCTTGACTTAATATTATTTCAAGATAGCTTGACAGGCGAACATCTGGTGTTAGATATTTCAACGTTAATAGGGCAGCAAAGTAACTTAGAAACGACCACCAGGCGTAAATAAACAACAACCATAATATACATAATACAAACTTCCCTGGAATAAACCACCGCGGAATGATGATATATGCTGTCACATAAAATATTGTCAACAAAGAAAAGACGTCCTTTACAAACAAAATCCAGGAATTATCAATATCTATCCGCTGATAGGAAATGAATTGCATTCCCAAAACCAAAAACCAAAAACACAAATGGAGAATAATACGTTTCCCCGTATTGTAATTTTGGAAAAACCTGTTCATAGATAGCATACTTTTCAATAATATCAGTCTAATATAATGATATCCTTTAGTTTGTGGTAGTCTGACTTATCAAGTGATAACGCAAAAAGACATTTCTGCGACAAAAAACAACCACCTATAACGCTAACAATCTGAATATATCCCAATTAGGATCTGAGCAAATCAAAAAAAATAGCATTACGCACAAAACAATAAAATTGTAACAAATATATTGCTTTAAAATGAAAATGATTTTTAGCGTGCATAAAACAGCTAGCTCATCCAGCAAATAAAGTAATTTGCTAAGTTATCAATATAGAATAACGTTATCTCTAATTTCAATTAAGTTGGTAATTTTCAAAACTTACCTAATAAGGTAAATATAATACGTAGCGATCACTAAAATGTCTATTTACATAACATAAATTGTCCATAATTGAAGGCTCAGCAAAAAAAGTTATTGCGATCTTCCGTATATTTAATTTTACAGAACCCACATAAACAACAATTAGATGTCAACTACTTTTATGCAGCTTTGGTTATATAATAACTGGGCCAATACAGCACTACTGGATAAACTGAAAAGTGAAGGCGAAAATGTACCTCATTCTTGCATACGGCTCTTTAGCCATATTGTCAATGCTCAGATTATTTGGTTAAGTCGATTAACTGGTGAAAAACCACCTGTTGGTGTTTGGGATGAGCACAGTATCATCGATTGCCAAAGGTATCACGATTTAGCTTCAGAAGGATTTGGGCAGCAGATTCAGCGCAGAAATGATATAGAGGATGAAATTATCAATTATACAAACACACAGCATCAGGCTTTTCATAATAAGGCCAACGACATTCTGTTACACGTCTTTAATCATGGCACCTATCACAGGGCGCAAATAGCAAGCGAAATGCGGAAAAATGGTATTGAACCTATCAACACAGATTATATCACTTTTGTTCGCACATAACAGTACTGTAATCAGACGCCACTGTAGTCTGATTACAAACGAAGTAGTTTTATTGAAATGCCGATTTGCTCCAAACGATAAATATCATGCTGGATCAATCCTTCCGTAAGGTAATAAAAGGAATACCCTAGGACATACTCGTTTTCAACCAGATAATGGTCGCTTTGATTTTTAAGCAGTTCTATTAAAATTTTGATCTAGTCGATGCGACCTATCCTACACATCTTGCAATTGGCGGACTAGACCCTCTATAATATTGGAGAATACCTTAACTTTGAAACAAAATGAGTTACAAACATATCTTTAAAGCGACCTTAACATGGGACCATCCTGAACAGCCTAGTGCTGTGGGTTCAAAAATTTATACAAAGAGCCATCACATCGCGATCGAAGGCAAAGCTGACCTGCAAGTTTCCGCAGCAAAAGCATTCAAGGGTGACCCCGCATTGTACAATCCGGAAGATTTGCTGCTTAGCAGCCTGATTTCTTGCCACATGATGTCCTATTTATACGTCTGCTCGAAAAATGGCATCGAGATTTTATCCTATACGGACAATGCTATCGCTACCCTCGAAACGGATGGAGATGGAAGTGGTCGTTTTACGGAAGTTATATTACACCCCGAGGTTCTCATCACAGATGAATCCCAGATAGAACTTGCTTTATCCTTACATACCCAAGCAAATAAACTGTGTTTTATTGCGAATTCATGTAATTTTACTGTGCTGCACCATCCCCAATGTCAAGCGATCTAATCATACCTGGACGTTCTATCGAAAGAAAAAAGCCTCTTGTTTTCGGTTTGTTAACACAACCGAAAATATAACACGCAGCAAAAATTCGTAATTAAATAACAAACAAGTTTTTAAGGATTTCATTACTTTTGAATCATGATGGAAAATTCCAAGAAAAAAGCAGCAATCGGATTCATATTTATTACACTACTAATCGATATTACGGGTTGGGGAATCATTATTCCAGTCGTCCCTAAACTTATCGAGGAATTGATTCATAGCGACATCAGTGAAGCGGCAAAATATGGCGGCTGGCTCGGCTTTGCCTACGCTTTCACCCAATTCATCTGTTCTCCCGTCGTTGGTAACCTCAGTGACAAATATGGCAGAAGGCCAATTATTTTGATCTCACTTTTTGGGTTTGCTGTAGACTACATCTTTCTTGCCCTCGCGCCAACTATAGGTTGGTTATTCTTAGGACGCGTTATCGCCGGATTGACAGGTGCTAGTTTTACAACGGCAAGTGCTTATATCGCCGATATATCTACGGATGAAGATCGGGCAAAGAACTTTGGCTTGATAGGCGCTGCATTTGGTCTTGGCTTTATCATCGGCCCAGTTATCGGCGGTCTACTCGGTCACTATGGTGCCAGGGTTCCCTTTTATGCGGCTGCAGGACTGTGTATGCTAAACTTCCTGTATGGCTATTTTATCTTACCTGAGAGCTTAGATAAAGAAAAACGTAGAGCTTTTGAATGGAAACGCGCAAATCCAATTGGATCCTTTAAGTTTCTTGGAAAACATCCAGAAATATCCGGATTAATCGTTGCCTTAATTTTAATATATATCGCAGGCCATGCAGTTCAAAGTAACTGGAACTTCTTCACCATGTATAAATTCGACTGGACAGAAAGAATGGTGGGTATCTCATTAGGTGTTATTGGATTATTGATTGGATTGGTTCAGGGCGTTTTAATTCGATGGACAACGCCCAAACTTGGTGAACAAAAAAGCATTTTCTATGGATTGACCCTGTATGCTATTGGACTACTGTTATTCTCGTTTGCAAGCGAAGGATGGATGATGTTCGTCTTCCTTATCCCCTATTGCTTGGGTGGTATTTGTGGACCAGCTCTTCAGTCTGTTATTACAAAAAATGTTCCTTCAAACGAACAGGGTGAACTTCAAGGTGCACTAACAAGCTTAATGAGTGCAACATCGATTATTGGTCCACCGATGATGACAAACCTATTTTATTATTTCACCCATGACAAAGCACCATTTAAATTTTCTGGCGCGCCGTTTTTCTTAGCATTTATCCTGATGACGATTAGTGTGATCATTGTCTATAATGCTTCTCGCAAAAGGAGAAATCAGCAAATAAATCTTTAGACCTGATTGATCAGTCTGCACTATTTTCATCTATCTTCCTCTAAAACTCAACTGGCCTATGCAGTTCTTAAATGCATAGGCCAGTTGAGTTTTAGAGCTTTGACTTTAAACGGCTCAATGTCTCCTGTGAAATATTCAGATAGGAAGCAACTATTCTATTGGACAGCCTTCTGACAACCATTGGATTTTCATCCAACAATAAACGATATTTTTCAAGGGCATCTTGCATTAAAAATGACATCAGACGCTTTGTATTTGTTACATAGGCAATTTCCAAATAGAGACGGTAGAACTTCTCCCACTGTGGAATAAGGTCCAACAAATGATAAAAATCCTTATGACTTATATAGTAGATTTCAGTAGGTTCCAAAGCCTGAATAAATTCTTCAGACTCTTCTCCTGTAATAAAACTAACTAATGCGGTTGCAAACTGATTCTCAAAGGCAAAGTAGCGTGTTGCTTCTTGTCCAGACTCATTTATAAAAAAAATACGTAAACACCCCTTGGTCACGAAAAATGAGCGTTGGCTTATTTCACCATTGGCCAACAAAAACTCATTTTTCTTTAGCTTTAAAGGCTTAAAATAGGAGCCTATTAGATGTAATTCATCTTCTGTTACCGTAATTTTACTCGTGATATAGGATATCAATAGCTCATCCATTTTAATTGCTGTTCTAAATTAATTTCCAGCAAAACTAATAAAATTGGATTAACAGAAACTAATTTAAGAACTAGATCGGCTCATTTAAATTCGTAAGTTCACTTTCTGCATGCCCCGCTCTCCAATATGCACAGGTATATAGGTCTTGTGAAGTCCTCCCCTTTTCCTCCCGAAAGTAATGACGTAATTCTTTCACAATGGCATACTCCGCAGCAATAAAGATATAGCTCGTTTGATCATCCGCCCTAAAGTCGGCTTTCTTAACATATTCAGCGAGATTACTCCCTTGTTCTGGTGTCTGATTATAACACCATTGTATGCGTGCGCTGCAGGCTGAGGACAATACAAGCTCGTCTTCTTTTGCCAGAATCTCAATAATTACTTTTGCTCTAGCCGTCGCTGGAAGCTCTTCTAATATTGCAGCAATAACAGGTAAAGCTGTTGTGTCTCCAACCAGCAGGTAACAGTCTACCTGGGGAACCAATTTTCTTTTGCTCTCCTTCATGCCAATTTCCAATTGATCGCCCTTTTCCGCCATGATTGCCCAAGCAGATGCAGGACCGCTATCACCGTGAACAACAAAATCGACATGCAATTCTCTGTTATAAAGATCTATTTTACGATTGGTGTAAGTTCTGACGACTACTTCTTGCGCATTGTGCTGTAACGGAACGAAAAGCTTGTTATTTGAACCCGAACTGACTTCGGCCAATAACCCGAGCTGCTCATCGGTTAAATCAAATATTACCCGGATAAGATGTGGTGTAAGGTACTCTTTTCGGCCAACACGGAATACCGATCTTATTTTTTTAGTGTTTGTCTGATTCATATGCTGTCTTTCGAAAATTATTATTTAGCTTTCTATAGGTAATAATATCCTCAATAGATAATACGGTAAGATTATGTTTCAGTCCGAATGCTGAGACCTCATTCAAACGCGCCATTGTCCCATCCTCATTCATCAATTCACATAAGACAGCCATCGGTTCTAAACCCGCCATAAGCATCAAATCGATACTGCCTTCTGTATGACCATCGCGACCCAATACTCCGTTCGCGTGCGCCCGCAAGGGAAAGATATGACCTGGGCGAACAAGGTCCCCCGGTTTAGCATCCTGCGCACAGGCCGCTCTTATTGTGGCAATTCGATCGGAAGCCGAGAGCCCCGTAGTTGCCCCTATCTTTGCATCGATAGATACTGTAAATGGCGTTTGGTAAGGACTTGAATTAGCTGACACCATATAAGGTAAGTCTAATTCATTCGCTTTCTCATGGGTGAGACAAAGACAGACAACACCACTACAATACCGGATCATTTGTACCATATCCGGTATGCTCATGTTTTGGGCAGAGAAAATAAGATCCCCCTCATTCTCTCGATCTTCATTATCGATAAGAAGAACTCCTTTACCGGCCTGTAAATCCATTAATGCTTTTTCTACCCTTGCTATGGGATCATCCCCAAACATTGTTAACAAATTTCTCATATCATTCTATATTATCCTGCCTCTTTACGAATAACAGAGGCTGGCTTATTTGATGACAAAGATCTATCCATGAAAAACAATAAACATTGACTTAAGTCAAAAAACAGAAAAACAAAAATGGAGCTCAACATTCAATTATTTCAAATCTAAAGCATCTTTAAACACCCAAAACTTCAATTCTTCAATTCATGGATCGAATTCTTCAATTCCTCCATTACTGATCGCTGTAAATTTGCAGCCAAGGAAATAAAATTCAAAATGATACATACAACAGACATAACAAATCAAAACATAGAGCTTCACGTAGACTCAAAGCGGGATACACCAATACTTACGAAGCCTCTTTTATGGCTTATTACCTTGACAACTGGAATAGTCGTCGGCAACAACTATTATAATCAACCGCTTTTGGGATTAATGGCAAAAGACTTTCACGTTAGTGAAGCTGCAATTAGTATGATTGCTATGCTCACCCAGATCGGTTTTGCAACAGGACTACTCTTTCTCGTTCCTTTGGGCGATATGATAAAAAGAAAGAAATTAATATTATCAATTTTTCTACTTATCATAGCCTCCTTATTGGCAATGGTCTTCGCTCCCAGCCTCGAGCTACTTTATATCGCAAGCTTTATGGTTGGATTTAGCTCAGTCGTTCCCCAAATGCTCGTCCCCCTTACGGCCGAACTTGCTACTCCCGAAAAACGCAATTCTTCAATCGGAATGGTCATGAGTGGCTTACTATTAGGTATTCTGCTCTCCCGCGTCGCAGCAGGATTTATTGGCGATATCTGGGGATGGCAAGCGATCTATTATATAGCGATAGCGTTAATGGTTCTATTCATGTTATTATTAGCTTTCGCACTCCCCGATGTGAATCCGACATTTCAAGGAAGTTATCTACAATTAATGCACTCATTGATCCATCTAACAAAAACTCAACCGGTATTACGGCTATCTGCACTCAGAGGTGCCCTAGGTTTTGCGGGATTCAGTGCTTTTTGGATTACATTAGTATTTCATTTACAGAAAGCTCCTTTGCACGCGGGTTCCGCTGTAGCTGGATCCTTCGGATTAATAGGGGCTGTTGGCGCTCTAGCAGCAGCATTGGTAGGCCGGATTTCAACGCGTGTTTCTACGTATACCGTTATTCTTGGTTCCATATGTATCCTGCTATTGAGCTGGATTGTATTCTACATCGGGGGGAATAGCTATACCGGATTAATAACTGGTGTAATCTTAATTGACCTGGGTTTACAATCAATGCATATCAGCAATCAATCTGCTTTCTTTGCCTTAAATCTAGGGGCAACCAACCGACTAAATACAGTCTATATGTTTAGTTACTTTGCGGGTGGATCATTGGGTAGTTACTTGGCCTCGCTCGCTTGGAAATACTTTCAATGGAATGGCGTGGTATTGACAGGCTTTTGTTGTACACTACTGGTTCTCATCATCCATATCTGCTACGACAGACGGCCAAAAAACTTTTCTTAGGCGTTGAACACCATAATCTAAAGAAAAGCTAGTTAACAGAAAATCTTCTATATGATGATATCCATTCATGGCCTACATGTTATAAATGTAGGCCATGAATGAAAACTTATTTCATTTATTCAAGTACGCCAAACTTGCCAGCCTGAAAATCTTCAAAAGCTTGGTAAATCTCTGCCTGTGTATTCATTACAAATGGGCCATAGCTCACGATAGGTTCATCAATGGGCTCACCGCTTAACACAAGTAAAACCGCATTTTTTTGGGCCTTTATCGAGATCTCTTCACCATCATGACCAAATAAAACAAAACTATGTTCCTTCGCAAGTTCGCCGTTGACCTCGACCTCCCCATTCACAACCAGCATCGCAGTATTATGATTTTGTGGGACTAAAAAGTTCGTTTCATGTTGCTCCGCCAATTTGATATCAAATAGATTGACAGGCGTATAGGTGTTCGCTGGCCCTACCGTATCCTGAAATTTCCCCGCGATGACATTAACTACCCCTGCGGCGTCAGGCAATAGTACCTTCCCCATCTGATTGGCTGTAATCGCCTGGTAATGTGCCTCCGTTGATTTATCTTTCGCTGGTAAATTAACCCAGAGCTGAACCATTTCAAACAATCCACCTTTTTTTGAAAATTCCTCTTCATGGTATTCTTTATGTAATATACCCGCACCGGCAGTCATCCATTGTACATCACCCGGACGAATAACTCCACTGTTTCCCGAACTGTCGTGATGGGCTACACTGCCTTTGTAGGCGATAGTAACGGTTTCAAATCCCTTATGCGGATGTACATCCACGCCTCTGATATGATCCGAAGGTCCAAAATCAAATGCTGCGTTGAAATCTAGTAAAAGAAATGGACTCATCCTCCTTTGGGAAATCCCATTCCCTGGTATCATATTAAATACACGAAATCCATCCCCTACCATACCCGGTTGAGCTGGACGTTGGAAAATTCTTTCAATTGATTTTTTCATATTATGATCTCCTTTTTTATCGTTCTTGATGAATTTAAGTTGAAGCCCAAATTGATTCACTTCATTTTAAATTGCTATCTCAAAGGTACGACAAGAAGAAGCCTGCTTCCAACAACCTGGATTAAGGCATAAACTTAACCTAGATTAAGTTTATAAGAAAAGATACTGCTAAAACTAGTAATCCCACATTTTCTGGATGCCATAGAAATATGTAACTTCAATAAAAATCATAGACCAAGTATCCTTATGAGCTCAAACAATACCGTTACATTAATAAAATTTTACAGTCACCTTTGGTTACGCCCAATACTAGTACTCCTGCTATTCATCTTTTTATCCCCCGTAGTACATGCGCAATCCAACAATAAATCTAAAGTTAAAACAAACTGGAATGAAATACTTGAAGAACAACTGTTTCCAGGTAAAAAGCTCCAAGATTCCACGTTCAGCTTTCAGGGCAAATTTGAAGAACAATTTATCACAACAGCAGATCATGTTAAACTCCATGGAATCTTGTTTAAGGCAGACAAGAGCAAAGGACTAATTTTCTATTTGCATGGCAGTAATGGGGCTGTAGATACCTGGGGTAAAATTGCCAATATCTATACTGATAACGGATATGATCTTTTTATGTTGGACTACCGAGGTTACGGAAAAAGTGAGGGTAAAGTAACCAATGAAGAACTACTTTATCGTGATCTGCAAACGGTCTATGATAAGCTGACACAACAGTATCGGGAAGATCACATTATCATAATCGGTCAATCTATGGGCACGGCACTTGCTTCAACTATTGCTTCGCATAATTCTCCGAAAATGCTTATTCTTCAGGCACCTTACTATAGTTTTCAAGATTGGACACAACATATCGCTCCTGAACTCGATACAAGCGGGATCCCCTTTTATTTCGACAATGCTGCGGCATTGCAAAAAGTAAAATGTAGAACGATCATCTTCCACGGAGACCAGGATAATGCCGTCTATTTTGATTCTTCCATTAAACTGAGTAACTTCTTTAAAAAACAGGATAAATTGATACGTTTGGCAAAGGAAGGACATAATGATTTTTCTAAAAATAAAGACTATCTGCATGCGATTGCCGAGCTATTGCGATAGTCTCATTTTATACCAAAAATACACTATGCCCCTTCAGGAATTTTATACATTAAATTCGGGATAAGGAAAACCCTTTCCTTTTTCACAGAAAAATTTTAAACTCCTGAAAAATAGTGCCCAATCAAAACTACAGGAAGCGAATTCCGCACTATAATTTGTCCAGCCATCATGGTGAAACAGCAGCATACATCCCTTTTGCTGAGGTTCAAGTTCAAAGGTCAGTGTCGTTCCAATCCATTCCTCAAATGCTTTGACACAGCGCCACTCGACCCTGGAATAAGGCTTCAGCGAAATAACTTCCATATTTTTAAAATAGCTGGGACCAAATCCAAAGCGCAGGATCGCACCAATCTCTGGCTTTGCCTTCGTATCTGGTGTCCACCAGCCTGCTAGTCCTTCCGCCGTTGTAAGCGCCTTGTAAACAGTCTCTACAGGCGTTTCAATTAACAGCCTATGGTAGATACTTTTTGTCCCAGGATCATGTGGTATGCGATTCTCTTCCATAGCCCCCAGCGCTATTTTCTCCTTTGGAGTAGGCTGTCCCAGCCCCGTTAAAATCAATTGTCTTAGGCTGTCCGCTATATAATACGTCCAGGCATCATGACATACCTGATAACATTCCATCTGGGAATTAAGCCCACGATGGGTGAAATGTAATGTAGTTGTACCCTCATCTTCCACAATATCGAAGATAATGGAACTATTAGTCCATTCCCGTTCATCCTGGGTAAATTTAAAATAGTTTTCGAGGACCCGCCAGACTACTTTACGATCTGTTTCCATCGTTTCTATTCGTATTCGACAACGATGTACATCCTGATAATGATATATAAACTCATCATGCAAAGCAGCAGTTGGCCCTTCAATATTTTGAGACCACCATCCACGGACATTATTGATTGCTTCAAATACACGTTGAGCACCTGCTTCAACGGTAATGCTTATTTTAAAATCGTCCTTTTTCATCATTCATCGTATTTTATAACGTTAACTCATACTTCTTATATTCCTATACCTCAATCGAATCAAATATGTAAATCTGAACATCATGATCATGAGGTGCCAAGATTCTCCGGTCAACTGCACAAGCCTTTCCTTGTTCAGACGCAAATGCTATTTTAATTGCTGCTAAACTTTCAAAATATAAAGTTCCAATACAATACACATCGTCGTGTCCAGTCGTGGACATAATTCCACCTTTGGCCACTTCATAACGAATAAGTCCGGGAAGCGTTTTTGCCAAGGGAATATGTGTCTCAAAATAGTGTTTGTCAAAAAACTCCCTATTCGTAGGAGTCTTATATATTGCGATCACTCGTACCATCTTGTGGTATTAATTTAAATTTATAGATCAAATATAGCGGACTTCAAAACACAAAAAGGGGTGTAAAATAGACATTCTCAGCGGTTGATTTAGACAAGTCGTTTCGGTATATTTGAATAGTATCAAATAAGCGTATTATCGTTTATTCAATCTTATAAACTTTCAACATGAAACACCTAACAATCTTAGTTCCAGACAGTCAGACAGGCCCTAATACCATATCGTGCATTGTTGGAACATACCATGTATTCACAGAAGCGAACCGCTATTACGATCAACTGAACAGGGAACCTATATTTAATATAGAATTGGCAGGAGTTTCCAGGCAGAGTAACTTTGTCAATGGATTGTTAACGGTCATGACGCAGAAAGATATCGCTACGATTCAAAAGACCGACCTCATTATTGTACCCGCTGTCATTTCTAATTTTAGTGCGATAGAAGCTGGTAATAGCATGCTCTCAGCATGGATATTAGACCATTATACCAAGGGAGCAAATGTTGCAAGCATGTGTACCGGCGCATATCTGCTCGCATCCACAGGGCTTTTGGATAACAAAAACTGCTCTATCCACTGGAAATCAGCGGCAAATTTTCATAAGCTCTTTCCAAAGGTTAACTTAAAAACAGAACAAATTATTACTGATGAGCAAGGAATCTATACCAATGGTGGCGGTTATTCGTTCCTTAATCTCCTCCTTTACCTGGTCGAAAAGTTCTACGACAGACAGACGGCTATTTATTGCTCCAAAATATTTCAAATTGATATTGCCAGACAAACACAGTCCGATTTTATGATCTTTAATGGTCAAAAATCACATGGAGATGAAATGGTCATGCGTGCACAGGACTACCTCGAGAATAACTTTTCAGAAAAAATTTCCATGGAGAAGTTATCTGAAAAATTCACTGTCGGACGTCGGAATTTCGACCGTAGATTTATTAAAGCGACAGGCAATACGCCCGTGGAATATCTTCAACGGATAAAAGTAGAATCGGCAAAAAAAGAATTGGAAAGCTCGAGGAAAACGGTAAATGAAGTGATGTACGCTATTGGATATACGGACATAAAGGCTTTTCGCGAGATATTCCGTCGGTTTACAGGAGTCTCTCCCCTTGAATATAAAAACAAGTACAATAAAGCAGCAATAAAATAGATGTTAGATGAATTTTGAACCGATTCAGTTTACTGATCTCCCCGTCATCACAGCATTAAGTCCAGAAGGATGGGGTAATGTGCCGATCAAAATACAGCATTATATAGAAAGCCCTTTTTGTTTCCCCATAAAACTCCTGGTCGATCAGAAAATTGTGGCCATAGGTACGACCATTATCCATAGCAACGTTGCCTGGCTCGGACATATTATCGTCGCTCCCGATGAAAGAGGAAAAGGCTATGGGAAACAAACCACCCAAGAACTTATTCGTATGGCAAACAGCAAAAAATGCAACAGCATTCAACTCATTGCAACGGATATGGGCGCGCCTGTTTACACAAAGCTCGGCTTTAAGGAATCTTCTTCTTATCTTTTCTTTGATGATATACAAGCACCCCATCTTGAAGAAGCGGACAATAATATACAGCAATATCAATCCCGATACAAAGAGCAACTTCTGAGGCTCGACCTGACAACCGCAGCCGAAAATAGACAATGCGAAATAGAACCGCATTTCATTTCAGGTTTTCTATATGTGAAGAACCAAACGCTCCGCGGTTATTATCTTCCTTCTTTGGGAGAAGGCCTTATTGTTGCCAATGAACAAGCTGCAGGAATGGCATTGTTAAAAATGTATTTAATGCAAAATTCCAAAGTTGTGCTACCAAAAGAGAATACAGCTGCCGTTTCCTTTCTATTGAACCAAGGATATCCAATAAAACGCCAGGCCAAGCGCATGTACCTGGGGGAAAATATCGATGTTCAATTTCAGTCCATCTTCAATAGAATTGGTGGAAATCTAGGTTAACACCAATTCTATACGTTATTTTTTTTAGACCGATAGCAAATTTCAAGACAACATAATGGACGCTACGAAAGCTGACCTACGGCATCCTCAAGAACCTCTTTGGCAGCCACAGCCGGTTGCTTTTTGCTTCGTTGGATATAACATAGGGAAATTACGATTCCTAAAGCTGCCATAACCGCACCAACCAAGGCCGGAGAAGTATAACCGTAGCCTTGATTAATGGGTACACCACCGAGAAAGGCACCCAATGCATTCGCAATATTAAAACAAGCAGGTCCTAAAGAAGCAACCAACATTTCAGCATCACTTTTTACCGAGTTAAGCAATAATAAGGTTAACGAAGGTACGAGCGCAAAAGTTGTGACTCCGGTTAAAAAAGTCATCACCAAAGATACCCAAACGTTGTCGGACAGCCCGTAACTAACCAACATACATAAAATCTGAACCACCAGTACGGCTACAACCACCTTTGTTGAAGAAAAAGCGTCCGTCAACTTCCCTCCGATCAAATTCCCCACAAACATACCTAATCCAGCCAAAACCATAATATAAGGCAGGTATTTATCAGCAACACCAGACACTTCAGTCATCAGCGGAGCTATATAACTTATCCAGGCAAACAGCGCTCCTGGAGCTACAGAAAATAACAAAACCATAAACCATACATTCACATTCCGAAAAATGCCAAAGTCCTTCCAAGGATTATTTTTAGGTGCTGCTTTCATCTTAGGCATCCACAACTTTAAGGCTAACATGGTCAAAATACCGACGATAACAATCAATAGAAAAGTATAACGCCATGAAAAATGATGTCCAATATAGGTCCCCAATGGAACCCCAAATAAATTGGCAACTGTCAATCCGGAAAACATCGTCGCTACAGCCTGCGCTTCTTTACCAGGATCAGCCAATCGACTGGCAATGACAGACCCTACTCCGAAGAAAGCACCATGTGGCAATCCCGAAATAAAACGCGAGACCAACAAAAGACCATAGTCTGGAGCAACCACAGACAGTCCATTAAATAGGGTAAACAATCCCATGAGGATAATCAAAGTCTTAAGTGGCGAGAATCGATTCATCACAACCACCAACAGTGGGGCACCGATAACTACACCTAAGGCATAAGCTGTAATGAGATAACCAGCTTCCGGAATTGAAACTTGCAGACTTTGGGCAACGTCCGGTAGCATCCCCATCATACTAAATTCGGTAATTCCTATCCCCAATCCCCCCAGTGCAAGTGCTAATAAACTCTTCTTCATATATAAGTGAAATTATTAATAACACAAATTTCTATTAGAATAATTTAACAAACAAATCATTTAAATAGTACAACCTATCATTAAACTAATAGCACCGTCTTTGTCTCAATGAAAACACCTATATTAGCCTGAGGTAAAATCGTTCAGCATAACACATTCAAACCCTAACCATGAAACTGCATCATTATATACTTACTTTCACCTTGTACACACTTGTACCTTCGTGGGCATTGGCACAAAAAGGCCATGCAAAAAAGCATCCAAATATTGTATATATCATGAGTGATGACCATGGTTATCAAGCGATAAGCGCTTATGGTTACGGACTGAACGAAACGCCCAATATTGACAGATTAGCAAAAGAAGGTGCCATTTTCACACGTGCGACCGTGACAAATTCATTATGTGCGCCCAGTCGGGCTGTACTCCTAACTGGGAAGCACAGTTATATGAATGGGAAAATTGATAATGAGGCAAAATTCGATTGGAATCAGGACAACTTTGCCAAGATTCTCCAAAAAAACGGGTATCAAACAGCATTAATCGGTAAAATCCATATGGATGGCCTACCTCAGGGATTTAACCACTCAGCGGTCCTTATTGACCAAGGCGAATATTATAATCCAAACTTTATTATCAATGGTGTAAAACAACAAATACAAGGCTATGTATCGGATCTCACCACCGATATGACCCTAGATTGGATCGCTAAAAGAGATACCAGCAAACCTTTCTGTGTGCTCTATCATCAAAAAGCGCCACACCGAGAATGGCTACCTGCTTTGCGACATCTTCAACAATATACATCAAAAACCTACAAAGAACCGAATAATCTATTCGACACCTACGAAGGAAGAGGAACTGCTGCTAAAACCGCTGAAATGAATATCCTTAAACACATGAACTGGGCTGGTGACAACAAGATACCTCCTGCGCTAATGGATGAATTGGGACTAAAAGAATATCTATCCTGGGATAAAGCTGCCTTCAATGGAAACCTAGGAAGAATGACTGCAGCGCAGCGCGCAACATGGGATTCAATCTACAACCCAATCATGGCAGATTTTAAGATGAAATATCACAACATGTCCAAAGAGGACCTGATGCGCTGGCGATATCAACGTTATATGCAGGATTATCTGGGTACCGTTGCTGCAGTGGACGACGGTGTTGGACGTCTATTGGAATTTTTGAAAGACAATGGACTCGACGAAAATACAATTGTCATTTATACCTCAGACCAAGGGTTCTATCTGGGTGAACATGGTTGGTTTGACAAACGTTTTATGTATGAAGAATCGCTCCGAACCCCCTTATTGATCCGCTATCCAGCAGAAATTAAAGCTGGCCAATCCTCAAAAGCACTTGTTCAGAATCTTGATTTTGCCCCCACAATCCTAGATTATGCAGGACTTGCAATCCCGAAAGATATGCAGGGAAAATCTTTTCGTGGTCTACTCAATGGAAAAGAAAAACAATGGCGCGATGCAGTATATTACACCTACTATGAGTACCCTTCCATTCATATGGTAAAACGACATTATGGGATTCGTACCGAAAGGTACAAACTGATCCATTTCTATTATGACAAAGATGAGTGGGAATTATACGATCTAGAGAAAGATCCACAGGAAATGCAGAATGTATACAATGTACAAGCATACCAAAACGTACGTGAAGAAATGCATCATAAACTGGACGAAGCCCGAGCCTACTACAAAGATTCCGATGAGAACGACAAAAAGTTTTTACCGAAGGTAAAACAATAATTTACTGGCCTACTAAGCCAGTAAATTATTGTTGTTAAAAATCTAAACAGGGTTGAGTTTGAAATAACGTCTCAAAATACGTCTAACGTCCCTATTGTCGGCTTTGAAGATGATGGCTTCTCGCTTTTTCTTTTCGCTATATACACGCTTATTACAGTAGCCAAATCCTTTATATCGACCATCCAACAAGTAAACAAGTCCCTTTTCTTTGGGATTACGCCCTAAGAACTCCAAAAATATCTCGCCCATCGGAAGCTCCGAAGAGGCTACAAATTCCTGCACTCTTCGATTATAGTCATCTGGAAGCTCCTGCGCAATACATGCCCCTTTGCAGGTCTTCAACATATATTGAAAACAATGTTTCGTATACGTCTGTAATTTGTTTATTTTTTGGCAGAGCTGATAAGCTTCAACAATAGTGAATAATTGCTCGCGCCCCTCCTGGTAACTCGAAAAGGTCATTAGCTCCTCTCGCTCGGGATCAAGCGTTTCAACTTGAAGAACTTGATAGCCCAATGGATTCACCGCTAGATAAAGGCCAAATCCGTAGTGGGTTCGACGCTGCGCCCGATTATAATAGGGTTGATATTTTTTGATCAGGTCAGATTCATGCAATAGCGCTAGTAATTCATGGCCAGTCAGTTCAAATCCAACTCTGCAGGCTGCTCCTTGGATTTTGCGTTCCTTAAAATCTGTGCTTCTAAAATGCTGCAATAACCTATTTCTAATATCGATACTCTTGCCGACATAAATTAGTGCATCATACTTATCATAAATATAATATACGCCGACTGCAGCGGGAATTCCTTCAAGCAATCCCGCAATTTGCTCTTTCGTCATCACTTTAACACCAGGTAATACCTTACAAAGGTAATTTAAAAAATAGTCGATTCACTTCGTGGATCTGCACGCTCAAATATACTAATATATTTAGTATTTATAAATGATAGCGAATAAAAATAGGAATACACCCGCCCTTCATTTCATCCAATGAAAAGGGCGGGTGTAAGTTAGCGCCAATTGTTAAAATTTCATTTTCTGAATTCTAATGGCATTCAATATCGCTATTAACGATACGCCAACATCGGCAAATACAGCCTCCCACATTGTTGCCAAACCTCCAGCTCCAAGAATCAACACGATCCCTTTGACTATAAAAGCAAGGCCAATATTCTGATAAACAACTTTTTTCGTTTGTTTCCCAATGCGAATGGCCGTTGGAATCTTCGAAGGTTTGTCATCCTGTATCACGACATCTGCCGTCTCGATCGTCGCATCACTGCCCAGTCCACCCATCGCTATTCCAACATCACTCAGTGCGACAACCGGAGCATCATTAACGCCATCACCAACAAAAGCAACAGATTCGTTTAGCCCCTTTATTTCCTTGACCTTATTCACTTTATCTTCCGGAAGCAGGTCACCATAGGCCTGATCTATTCCAAGTTCCTTGGCAACATAGGCGACTACTGTCGACTTATCCCCGCTCAACATCGTTGCTTTTACACCGAGCTTATGCAGTAGCTGAATTGTAAGCGCGGCATCTGCTTTAATGCTATCAGCGATCGTCATGAATCCTACAAATTTACCGTCCAAAGCAATGGCAATGGTCGTATATACGATACTATTCGGATCGATATCATAGGCTACATTAAATTTGTCCAGCAATTTAAAGTTACCCACCAGCAACTCTTTGCCTTCAGTAATTCCTTTTAATCCATGTCCGGCGATTTCTTCTATATTATGGAGATTAATAGACTCGTCGATCGCACCTGCATATTCCCTAATCGCTGTTGCAACTGGATGGCTACTGTGGCTCTCTATTTTATTGACGAGCTTTAAAATTCTTGACTCGTCGTAACCAGCCTGTAGCTTAATTTCCTGCACCTTAAAAACGCCGGCAGTCATTGTTCCGGTTTTATCCATCACCACATGCCGGATATCTGCCATCGCATCCAAAAAATTACTGCCTTTAAAAAGTATACCATTTCTACTCGCAGCACCGATTCCACCAAAATACCCCAAAGGGATTGAGATGACGAGTGCACAGGGACAGGAGATCACTAAAAATACGAGTGCTCTATACAACCAGTCGCTAAATACATATTGATCGACAAACAAGTAAGGCAGGAGGCAAATTCCAATAGCCAAAAACACGACAATTGGGGTATATATCTTAGCAAATTTGCGGATAAACAGTTCAGTAGGCGCTTTTTGAGCTGTTGCGTTCTGTACAAGCTCTAGGATTTTACTCAGTTTGCTATCTTGATAAGCTGTTGTTACCCGAATTAGGCTCACCGTGTTCATATTAATCATTCCTGCCAGCACAACATCACCTTTCATTTTTGTATCTGGCTTGCTCTCGCCAGTTAGCGCTGCAGTATTAAATGCGCCTTGTTCAGAAAGCAACTCACCATCGAGCCCGAGCTTTTCGCCAGGTTTCAGCTGAACAATTGCTCCGATACCTGCGTCTGCGGCTTTGATTACTTTGCTCTTTCCATTCTCCAAAATAGTCACTTCATCCGGACGCTGATCCAGTAGTGCCTTAATATTACTTTTAGCTCTACTCACCGCCAAGGTCTGAAATACCTCGCCTACAGCATAAAATAACATCACCGCCACAGCTTCTGGGTATTCTTTGATCGCAAAAGCTCCTATCGTAGCGATACTCATTAAAAGAAACTCCGAAAAGATTTCCCCTTTAGCAATACTCTTTAGGGCATCTCTGACTACAGGAAACCCAACAGGCAGATAAGATACGATATACCAGCCCGAACGAACCCAATCCTTAAACCATGCTTGCGCAATCCAATTATCCATGGCTATTGCTGCAATGAGCAAAATAAAAGAAATTAGCGCGGGTAGAAATAACTGCATCTGACTAGCCCCTGCCGTTGAGTGATCGTGACCGTCTTCATCATGGCTATGATCATGACCATGACTGGAAGCTGGAGCTTTCCCAATAAGGTCTTCAGCTCCCGCCTGACTATATATTTTTTCTGTCTGTGTACAACAAAGCTGTCTGCCTTGTGCATCATAACGATGTTGATGTTCCATAACTTGCTTTGATTCTGTTAACAAATACTGTCAATTAATGTTCGTGCCCACCTGTATTGCTCATTTTAGCATTGATAAAAAAGGCACCCTTTACAACAATTTTCGTTCCAGCAGGAACTTCGGTAACCGGGGTAATCGCCGTATATCCCAGAGCAGACACGCCTTTTTGAATCTCTATTTTTTCAAAATTGATGTTTTTAGCCTGTTCTTCGCCATGCTGCCCAGCTTCTTGCTCATTTTTATGCGCATGTTTTGCTTCACCTTCATCGTGTGCATGCCCGCGATCGTCGTGCCCTTCTTCATGCTCCTCAGGTTTCTTGTCTGTCTCCACAAAAATATAATACTTGCCGTCAGCCTCCACGATTGCATCATTCGGAACAGCCGGAGTCCGTACATTATTGACACCGATCATACCCGTGATGTTCATCCCATCAATCAACCCCACTTTGCTGCCCACAACCGTACTGTGCACAGCGATGGTCTTGCTATCATTTTCAAAGGAAGATCCAATTGTAAAAACTTTGGCGGTATAGGTCTTATCCGGGTTGTTGGTCAGTTGAAAGTTGATGAGCTGTCCGACTTTAACCAAAGGTAGATCCTTTTCAAACACCTGCAGATCCAAATGCAACAGACTATTGTCAACAATCTCGATCACGGGTGAAGAGACATCTACATAACTCCCAATTTTCGCAAAAACATTACTTACTGTTCCATTGATAGGGCTTGTTACGGCTAATGAGGTCCGCATATTGGACAGATTAACGCTATTGGGATTAATGCCCATCAATTGGATCTGTTGTTGCAAAGAAGCCTTTCGAGCCCGCAAACTATTGAAGTCTGCTGTTGCGGCCTGCAGATTTTTCCGCGCCCCCGCATTACCTTCATTGAGTTCCTGTTGCCTTGCCATTTCTTGTTCTGCCAAGGTAATCTTACTTGCGAGGGAGACATATTCCTCCTGCAACTGTACAAACTGGGGGTTGGTGATCGTAGCGATCACCTGCCCCTTGCGTACGTGATCACCCAGCTGCACGTTTAATGACTTTACAACACCACCGTAAAGCGCCGTTGCATTCGCTTTATTGTTATTGGGTACACTTAAAAGTCCATTGGCCTTGATTGTAGCCGTTAGTTCCTTCTCTTCAATACCTCCAAAAACGATGCCCACAGCTTTTATTTGTGCCGCACTCAATGCCGCTATGGTAACCGGACCTTCCTCATGCCCCGCTTCGGATTTAGGCGCTTCCTTTCCCTCCGGTTGACCTTTAGGCTCCGACTCATTAGAACCGCAACCGTAAAAAACAGTAACGGCTATACATACGATAAATATCTTTATGAAAACTTTCATTGCTGACTTATTTGTTATTGAAGTAATTATATTGAATTGCTGATTGATTATACTGATTGAGGACGTCTAAATAATTCTGGCGAATCCCAATGGCCTGACTTAAAAATTGACTTAATTCAGCAAAATTGATCTCCCCTGTCCTATAAGCCAAACTAGCCGCTTTAATGATGGCATCAGCTTGTTTTAAACCCGAAGACTCATAAAATTGTAGTAACGCACTATTCTTGTCAATTTCAGCAAGTGCGTTTCCTTTATTTGTCTGGAATGCCTGCGTCTCATATTCCAACTTACGCTGTTGAACTTCCATTTCAGCGTTGGCAGCCTTCACTTTACTTTTATACGCGCCTAGGCTAAAGACCGGAAAAGATGCGGAGACCGAAAATCCCGACAATGGATCTTTGGCTCCCCAAACACGTTGGGAGAAAAATCGACCCGAGAACTCAGGCTTATTTGTATTTTTCTGAACACTGATATTTGATGAAGCAATATTTACGTTTTGCTGCTGTAAAACAAGTAAAGGATGTGCTGTTTCCTCAGATGGACTGGCGTTCACGACAATCTTCTCCAAGGACTGATCCAATGGGAGCATCCACTCGTTACGGTCCAACAAGAGCATAAGTTGCTGTTGCTGGATAACAATGTCCTTTTTGTTTTGAACAAGTTGTGCTTGCAGTTCCTTCAGTTTTGCTTCAGCTGCGATCTTGTCCAGCGCAGCCACGTCACCCGTTCTGAAGCGAAGTTCAGTTGCTTTGAACATGGCTGTATAGATGCTATCCAGCTCCATATACAGCTTTTGGCGATCCTGGAGATACCAAAGTTGAAAATAGGCTGTCCTCACGTCTTTGGTAATCGCAGTTTTCAATACATCCGTATTTAAATTCGCATATTTTAGCTGCTGTTTAAAATACTCCTTGCGCGCCGCATAGAGCCCGGGCCAGGCAATACTTTGCGTTATACCAATTTTCAATAAGCCGGCCTTATCCGTAGGACGGTAATCTTCATTTTCTGCAAAAATCCCGGTCTTGGGGATTTCGGTCGCCGTTTTGACATTGAAACCAGCGCCTACGATTTCAGCCTGGTTGACCTGAAACTGACGATTGCTCTTCAGTGCAGTTTCCACAGCTTCTGTAACAGAAATGCGCTCTTGGCCAAACACCTGAGATCCCAAGGCCATAAATAAGAAAGCAAGTACTGTAACAAAGGTCTTAGCATCCCTACTTCGTTTCATATTCAATTTAGAATTAAAAATTATATACAATAAGGGCAGCACAAACAACGTCAGGAAAGTTGCCGTTATCAGTCCGCCAATAACAACCGTTGCCAAAGGCTTCTGAACTTCAGCGCCGGCACTTGTACTTATTGCCATCGGTAAAAAGCCCAGTGAGGCCACTGTCGCTGTCATCAGTACAGGACGTAAACGGGTCAAAGTACCTTCTTTAACGCGTTGAAAAATATCATCGACGCCCTCTTTTTTCAACTGATTGAATGTCCCAATTAAAACGATACCGTTGAGTACGGCCACACCAAACAAGGCGATAAAACCGATACCGGCACTAATACTGAAAGGCATACCGCGCAACATCAATGCAAAGACACCCCCGATAGCACTCATTGGTATTGCGGTAAAAATTAACGTGGCCTGCTTAAAGGAATGGAATGTGAAATACAACAGCATAAAAATAAGCAATAAGGAAACTGGCACAGCAATCAGCAGGCGCGAGCTCGCTTTTTGCAAATTCTCGAACTGACCTCCGTAGGTGAAATAATAACCCGCGGGAAGTTTTACATTTGCAGCCAATTGTTGCTGGATATCCTTTACTACGGTTTGAACATCACGCCCTGCCACATTAAATCCAATCACAATTCTTCGTTTACCAGCTTCGCGACTGATTTGGGCCGGCCCCAATTTATAATCGATGGCAGCAACCTGAGAAAGAGGGATCTGCGTACCCGTATCTGTAGGAATCATCAGATTACGCACATCATCAATACTATTTCGGTGTGTTGTATCTAACCTGACGACCAGATCAAAGCGACGTTCATTTTCATAGATCTGGCCCGTACTCCGACCGGCAAAGGCGGTACTCACCACATCATTAACGTCCTGAATTGTCAATCCATAATTCGCGATACGGGTGCGGTCATAAACGATATTAATTTGCGGGAGACCAGATACACGCTCCACCTGTGGAGAAGTTGCCCCTTGAACAGATTGAATCTGAGCGGCAACCACATTGGCGTAAGCGGCCAGTGAGTCGATGTTTTCACCGAAGATCTTTACAGCAACATCCTGACGGATACCCGTCATTAACTCATTGAAACGCATTTGAATAGGTTGATTTTTCTCAAAGAAGACACCCGGGATTACTTCTAGCTTCTCCAGAATAGCACTCCCCAGTTCTTCATAAGAACGGCCCGACTTCCACTCTTTTTGAGGCTTCAATACCACCATAATATCTGTCGCTTCAGGTGGCATAGGGTCTGTCGGCACCTCCGCAGCTCCTGTTTTACCGACAACCATTTTCACTTCATCGAACTCTTTGATAATCCGGGAAGCCTGCATAGAGGTTTCAATACTTTGCGAAAGCGAGCTTCCCTGAGGAAGTATACAATGGAATGCATAATCGCCTTCCTGCAATTGTGGAATAAACTCGCCCCCCATGTTCTTGAAAAAGAAGGCCGACAAAGCAAAAATGGCAACAGTTAAACTCACGATCAGGTATTTAAACCGAATGGCTTTCTGTAATAAAGGCCCATATATACGTTGTAGTCCCGCAATCATCCGGTCACTCAACGTTTTCTTGTCGCTGTATTTTTTCGGCAGAAACAGAGCGCACATCATGGGGATATAGGTTAACGAGAGAATCAATGCCCCGAAAATGGCAAACCCAACTGTTTGCGCCATTGGACGAAACATTTTTCCTTCAACACCCACCAATGTTAAAATTGGAATATAGACAATAAGAATAATGATCTCACCAAAGGCTGCACTGGTACGAATCTTTGAAGCAGATTCAAATACCTCATGGTCCATTTCGGCCTGGGTCAATTTCTCGGTTGACTTTCGTAAGCCTAAGTGGTGTAGCGTAGCTTCCACCACAATGACGGCTCCGTCCACAATCAAACCGAAGTCTATCGCACCCAAACTCATTAAATTGGCACTTACGCCGAAGACGTTCATCAGTCCAAGTGCAAACAGCAGCGCCAGTGGAATCGCCGAAGCAACGATAAGACCTGCCCGCAAGTTCCCAAGAAATAATACCAGGACAAAAATTACGATCAAGGCTCCTTCAATCAGATTTTTTTCAACAGTACTGATCGCACGTCCAACGAGGTCTGTCCGGTCCAAATAAGGCTCTATGACCACATCATCAGGCAAAGATTTTTGAATAGTCGGTAGTTTTTCTTTCACACGATTGACCACCTCATTGCTGTTTTCACCCTTTAGCATCATGACGACACCACCCACAGCATCTACCTCACCATTGTATGTCAAGGCTCCATAGCGCACAGCATGACCAAACCGTACATCTGCAACATCTTTTACATAAATCGGTATAGACCCTGATTTTCGGATAGCGATATTTCTGACATCTTCCAAAGAGGTCGCCAGTCCAATCCCCCGGATAAAGTATGCATTCGGTTTTTTATCAATATAGGCACCACCTGTATTTTGATTATTTTTCTCTAAAGCAGTAAATATCTCCGGGATCGTGATATTCATCGCTTTAAGTCTATTCGGATCAACAGCTACTTCATATTGTTTAAGCTCACCACCGAAACTATTGACCTCGGCAATTCCAGGAGTTCCGTAAAGTTGACGAGCAACAATCCAATCTTGCATGGTTCGCAAATCTTTTGCGTTGTATTTCTTTTCGCTTCCCTTTTTGGGATGGATGATATATTGATACACTTCTCCCAATCCGGTACTTACTGGAGCCAACTCAGGTTTACCAATACCCTGTGGAATCTGATCCACCGCTTCTTTCAAACGCTCACCGATCAGCTGACGGGCAAAATAGATATCTACATCATCATCAAAAACAACGGTAATGACAGAAAGACCAAAGCGTGAAATACTCCTGATCTCCTCAATTTTGGGTACAGTTGCAATACTTTGTTCAATTGGAAAAGTCACCAATTGCTCTACTTCCTGTCCGGCAAGAGTTGGACAAGAGGTAAAGATCTGGACTTGATTATTGGTAATATCGGGAACGGCATCTATGGGTAGTTTCGTCGCACTCCATGCCCCCCAAATGATAAGCAACAAGGTCATTAAACCGATAACGATCTTGTTCTTAATGCTAAATTTTATAATATGATCTAACACAATATACGTGATTAATGCTTAAATAATAGCTCGTTAGAATATCTTCAGCGCTTGTCGTAATAAAATACAACAAACGGATTCCGAGCACAAAGCTGAATAAAGAACAGCATAGCGCGCTCTATCAGATTTGTTTTTAGAATTTTTACGAAAAATTAAGCATTAACTTTCGGCGGCTGCCAGATGCTTCCAAAATAACTGGAAACAATCGCTGTATTGTGTAAAGGATTACGATTATCAAAATAAATTGATACCGGGACACCATCTATTTGCGGGAATTGATAGGCATAAGCCGTTATATTTCCACTGCAACAATTGCAATAGCAGAAAATAGAACAGGCATCAGATGCATCATCACTATGGTTATGCGTTTGGTTTAATTGTATTTCCATAGCAGTCTGCTCACAGCGATTGCTAGAATCACTGCAGGGAACAAAAGAAAGTCCCATAATATATGCTATCAATATGAAAACAATTAACCTCATGAATACGCAAATTTAAAAAAAATAAATCAAAATCTCCCCTTGCCCCAAGAAATCTATTGGTTAGCGTCATCTCCATTGCCTCCTATAAAATAAGGAGAGCGGCGCTTTCAACCGAGCATTTTTTTTACCCCTTAGGCCTCATAAAACCGCACAACCCTACACTGCACTATCACCTGATACACATATTAATTATAAGTAAATTATTATTCAAATAAAACGAATTGTAATTAACAGAAAAACACATAAAACATGTTTAAACAGCATTATAAATAAAAAACAACACTATTGTAGATATTTCTCTACAAGAAATACAAGATAACACAAATACAGTATATTAAGTAAAATGCTATTTATATAATTGCATCGATAAAAAATAACAGCAACAAAAACGCAATGGTATACCATGTTTTAAACACAAATCGGCATACAACTGCAAGATTTTTTTTTTGCAAAACAAATAAACAACGAAATCAAATAATCAAAAATCAATAACAAAACAAAATGTCAATTAACATGAATCTAATCCCCCATCGCCGACTGACAAACCTGTTCATGCTAGGCTGCAGCGCTTTCGCACTTAGCCTCTACTCATGTAACAAAAGCGGAGAAAACACCGCGTTAACAGGAGAAACTGTCGTTAAAATCAATCTATCGGGCGTAGAAGCTTACAATGAAACAGACAACAATGCTGTTCAAAAGCAAGCATCTGCAAACGCTTCACATTCATCAAGCAATGCGCCTGATGTACAGGAAATGACTATACCGCTAGAAAACGGAGGCTCAGTTGACGTAGTCCTAACAAACAGTTCAGCGGTTACAAAAAGCCTCGTTGCTTCATCCAACCCCAAACTAGCGGCTGTCCAAACACAAGAGAAGCCATTGGACAAAAACGTCAAGTATAAAGTTGTTGTCTATGACAGCCAAGGAGCTTACGTAACGGCAAAAGATTATAGCTATGGTGAGGAAGCTACTGCCGCAGGTATCGTTCTTGACGCCGGAAAATCATATACGTTCATTGCCTATTCGATCAATAGCACCACAGCATTACCGGATATTAACAATCAAAACACACTATCCACAGCCAGCTTAAACAATATAAGTGGCGACTTAATGTATTACACAGGCACATTAACGTTAAAAAATGGTGTAAACAATTTAAATGCTGTGTTAAAACACAGATTTAGCCAAATCACCACAACATTGAGCATGGATCCAAGTATGACCGGGGCCATCACTCAAATCGGGACTGCAGTACTAAAACCTAGTCACAGTAGTGCAAATTTAAAATTCTCAGATGAAACATTAACGTACAATGGCTTGAACAACGCTGGTGTGACCACGCAATTCCCGGCTTTAGGAAATGGCTTACGTACTATCATCAGTAACCCATCATTATTGATTCACCCCACCACCAGCAACGGGACATTGATGCTCGGCAGTCTAACTCTTGATGGTGAAACCAAAACAAACATCACCATTCCAAATGTTAAGATCAATCCTGGACAAAAATACGATCTGAAACTTAACTTCAGAACCTGTACACAAGATGTAACCAGCAATGGCTTGAACTGGAGCTATCCAGCAACAACATCGGGTGGTAAAACGGGTATTATGAAAGACGGTAAATTCTATGCCAATGGAACAGCCATCGACAGAAGCTTTACCGCTCCAGCGGCAGACTATGGTTTTGTTTTCGACATTACCGAACTAGACAATGCATTCAATCTGGAAGTAAATGGTGTCAAATTAGCAAAACAGGAAATTCAATTTCAATCAAATGCGGTTGCCTCTACACAAAATATCCAATTTTTCGACGGAAGCAAATACGCTGGCAACAATATCGAAACGGGCAAAAGAATTGACGAAGTGTACAACATGAAAGGTACCAGTACAAATCCTCTCGTTAAGGTTGTGATTAGCAGAACTGGCCAGGTGACCATGTTTGGTAGTAAAACATCCGGCGGTCCTTTATACGAACTTAAACTCGTGAATGGCAACAGCTTCAACACATTCCCTTGGAGTGCAACACAAAGCAACACCGTAAAAGTAACCCAACTTGTTGATGGACGTACTATTATCAAGGGTATAGGTGCCGGAAAGAAGAAAATCCCTTGCCAATAATCAATAAATAGATCAATAATCGGAAAGACTAAATCTTGCTGCGTATAACAAAGAAAAACAGCACGTAAAAAATAGCTATTATGGAAAAGAAATTAGCGTACATCGCCCCCAAAATTAATACAACGACAATCGAACTTGAACAAGGTATTGCAGCTGGTTCGGCATATGCCAGACCAGAAGATGCCAACAGCGGTAAAGTAAACGAACAATGGGAAGTAGGATCAACAGATAATAGAAATATCGACTGGTAAACTATTTTCAACAGTAAACAAAAGGAAGGGGCAGTCAAAAATGAATTGCCCCTTTTTATGCAATTTTATAATAGACGATCGTGTCATCCATATTTTTTATTGTCAAACCTTTAGCGTACCCAAGTGCAGACTGTCTGTATTACCTCCACCATAACTTTCGATAAAAAAGATATACACCTCATAGGTCACTTCCTTTCTATTTTTTGGAATTTCAACATTTTGTTTGCCAGACATTAAGCTGCTTTTCAAATCGTTCATCACAAGTGGATACCCGCCCCCATGATCCGCTGCATTATACAGGATTAAGAACGAATCGTAAGATCCCGTGTCAAACTTTTCCTCCAGATAAGCATCATATTCCCAGGTGACCTGAAGCACTTGGTTTTCTTGATCGAAATCCATTGTGTAGGAAGTAATGGGATTGGGGCTTCCTTTGGCAATCATAAATTTCGACCAATCAACGACAAAACCGTCTTCTTCCTGGATAAGTGCTTTATTCAGATTATAAGACATCGCTATATCGTATGCCCGTTTAGGATAGCTGTACACCTTATACCCCATATTGATGATCGGTTTTAACTGGCTAATATGTGACCTCACAATTTTGAAGCGTTTTCTACTCAGCAGTTGCTTAGGAGTGGGCTCCCGTTTTTTAACGCTAGGGAGAGATCGTACATAATTTCCTGTTTTAGTCGACACAAACACAACAGAACCTGCTTTCCCGGAAACAGTTCCATTTACACCATTTTTGACTATTGCCATAATTACTTGATTATGTTATAGATAATAAAGATAAACATTAATACGGAAAAATACGCATACCAAATTATAGCTAAAAACAGTTTTCAATCAATACTTAGACAGTAATTAGTCACTGTTTATTCAGTCTTCACTGAGCAAGCACTGAACAAGCACTGAACGAGCACTGAACAAGCACTGTTTAAAAGTGGAATTTGATTACCATCTGTTGCATCTAAGAACTAAAGGAGAAAAGGTAAAAGCCGACGACCTTTCATGCGAACTATAACGTAAAAAAAATGTCTCCTACATTTGCTTAATACAAACATAAGAGACATCTTCTTCTTTTTATCGTAGGTCTTATTGCCAGCCCAAGGCTGGATCGGAAACTCGACCTACTGCTGCAGTTACAGGACAGCCTGCAGACGTTTTGGAAAATCTTCAATCTTTGAAAGACTCAATTGCTTCATAACCTGAAACAAATGCGTCTTAAACATATTGATTGTATGTTCCCCACCTTCATTGCCCAATGCGCCAACCCCATACATAAATGGTCTTCCCATAAAATTGAAATCCGATCCAACTGCATGTGCCCGCGCGAGGTCAACCCCTGATCGAATACCACCATCTAACATGATTTTTATCTTCTTTTTATAGTCTGGGTTGCTCGCCAAGTGGATCAATGAATTGATCGAAGATTCACTTGCATCGAGCTGTCGTCCACCATGATTTGACACAATGACTCCATCAACGCCCAATGCGATAGCAGCCTGCATATCTTCATCGGTGGCAATCCCTTTAAGCACCAGGGGCCCTTTCCAAAGATCCCGAATAGCTTTAATTTTCTCAACATCAACTTTACCCGTAAATGTTCTGTTCATAAACTGTCCCAGCTGCGCTAAATCAAGTCCCTTTTCCATGTAAGGCTTCAATGTTGCAAAAGAAGGTATTCCATGCCTTAATGTTTCTATCCCCCAAGTTGGACAGGCAAAAGTTTGCAAAATATTGGCGATACTCATTTTAGGTGGCATAGACAATCCGCTTTTTATTTCACGATAACGAAGTCCAAAAGCAGGCACATCCACCAGAACTACCAATACCGGACATTCAACAGCCTCCAGACGTTTAATAATATCATCGCGCAACCTGTTTTCCGTAGGATGATAGAGCTGAAACCAGGCTTTCCCATCAGATACCTCGGCAATACGTTCAATACTACTTGTTGATACTGTACTCAAAATATAGGGAATATCATTTTTTGCTGCCGCTTTCGCAAGAATTTCAGGCGCATTCGGCCACATCAATCCCTGAAGTCCGATAGGTGAAACACCAAAAGGTGCACTGTAACGACGACCGAATAATTCTACAGATAGGTCTATTTCTTCGCTCGCAAGCAGATATTGCGGCTTCAACAGAATATTATCAAAATCATTCTCATTTCTGGCAAGGTTCAATTCTTCATTTGCACCTCCGGTCAGATAATCAAATGCAAATCGGGGAATCCTTTTCTTCGCTTTAATCTTTAGATCTTCAACAGAAGGATAACGTGTATTATATATAAATTTCTGGCTCATGATTGATATATTATTTATAAACAGTCTATGACTGCGCGCCAAACTTAGAAAAATTGCATTTCAAATGCAAGCTAATTGTAGCTAATATAAAAAAATCTGTCATACATTTCTGCGATACCCCAATTCGGCACCACCACTTACAGGTAGATTTACCCCTGTGATAAAGCGTGCTTGGTTTGACAGCAGAAACACACAGGCATCGGCAATAACATCACCCTCGGGACAGTATCCCAGCAAATGAATATCCTTCAAAAAGTCAAAAACCTGTGTTGGATGCGCTTGCTCCAGTGTCCATTTGTTGAGCATGGGTGTCATAACAGCTGCAGGCATAACCGAATTGACACGAATACCGACAGACGCATAGTCTATGGCCATAGATTTTGTCAACGCGTTGATAGCACCCTTTGTGGCGGCATATGCCGCGTGGTTCTCCTGGCCAATATCCCCCACTAAACTGCTCGTATTTAGAATACAACCCGCAGATTCCTTTAAATGAGGGTAGCCATACCGTGTAGTCAGAAGAACACTTTTCATGTTGGTTTCCAGCAACCTTGTCCATTCATCATCCGTAGTTTCATGCAAAGGCTTTGCTGGGCTTGCCAGACCAGCATTGTTATGGATTGCATCCAGCCGCCCAAAAACAGCAACAGTCTTTTGGATGGCCAGGTCAACTTCGCGGGCTTGCGTAACATCCGCACAGATACCGATATGTGGCGCACCGATCAGTTCAGCTGTAGCATCTACCGATCCTTGATCGAGACCAATAAAAGCAACCTTTGCCCCTGCTCTGACATAGGCTTTTACACATTCCAAACCGATTCCAGCAGTTCCTCCTGTAATCAATATTATTTTATCTTCTAAGGTTTTCACGTTTTTATTATTCTTGTATTTAGCATCAAGTTCCAAAGAATCGGAACAAATTAAAAATTAGTTGAAAATTACATATAAAATCACGACAATAGCTAACAGCAATGCAGACAAAATACGGTAATTCCCGATACCCGACCAGGCTTTTCCCCGAAGTGGATCCACGGGGTTCTTCCAGTACAAATCCCGACTTTGTGCAGTATGCTGCACGGGATACTTATACGATAACAAAACCTGAAGTAACATACAGATCAAAAACAGATAGAAAGCCATCATCATAAATGGTGTCTGCCCTACCCACGAGTCAGGTAGCAGCTTATTCAGCAAAAATACGGCAACCCCCAAAACAGAACCTATCCACAGGGTAAGTTTTGCAGCTGTTGCTGATGCTCCTTTCCAAAAAACACCTAAAAGAAACACGCAGGTTATTGGTGGTGCAATATGAGCAATCACATCATTTATGCCATAAAAAATACTCTCATAGCGATCCAATAGTGGTAAAAGAGCCAGGGAAAATCCCATGGCAATAACTGCGGCAATTTTCCCGATACGAATCAGCTGTCCATCGGAAGCAGCAGAGCGTCGCTGTTTAAAGATATCGTAACTCACCATGGTCGATATCGAATTTAGCGCACCCGATATCTGACTCATTAAACCCGATAAGAGCGCCGCTACCAACACACCGATCAATCCTGAAGGCAAAAGTTGCGTAATCATGAGTGTATAGATACCTTTTGAATTGACCTGCCCCTGATGGTCTACGCCAAGACTGCTTAAATCAAATTGACCTGTTTTAAACAGCGTATACGCAAATAGCCCCGGAAGCACAAAAATAAATACAGGCAAAATTTTCAGAAAACCACAAAAAAGGGCACCCACACGTCCATGGTTTTCGTCCTTGGCTCCTAAAACGCGCTGAACAATGGTCTGATCGGCACACCAGTACCAGATGCCTAAAATCGGATAGCCAAACAATACGGCATACCAAGGCATTCCACTTCCATCGTTGCTACCACGGAGCATAGAAAGACGATCAAGGGCATTATCCTGCGCCAGAACAGCTTTCATCGGCATCCAACCGCCCATCTTGTCAAAAGCTGCAAAACTGATAATAAAAGCTCCTGCAAGCAACACAATTGTCTGGATAGATTCCGTCACCACAACAGCGCGCAGCCCACCCAATATCGTATATATTCCAGTTATCACACAGATTACCGTAATACTCAAATACATATTAAATCCAAAAAGTGTTCGTAGCACAATCCCTCCGGCCAACATCGAAAAAGCGATATGAATAACAATGGCCGATAGTATGGATATAAACGTGAGCCAATCTCTGCTGGAACGATCATAACGCCGTTCCAGAAAGTCAGGCAAAGTTGTAACACCCGATTTGAGGTAAAATGGCACAAAAAAAAGCGCCAGTAAGATTAAAGTAAAGGCAGCCATCCATTCAAAGTTGCCGTTAAGCAAGCCTGTATCAAATCCGCTCTGTGCCAAACTAACCAGATGTACCGTTGAAATATTAGTTGCAAAAAGCGCCAACCCAATGGCTGGCCACCGAAGTGTCTTTCCAGCCAAAAAATACCCTTCAGCGCTTATTTCCTTCACTTTCTTAAATCGCCCTGATCCAGCCAATATGCCGACAACCAAAATCAACACAATATAAAAGATGGCGATACCTAAATCTAAATTTCCTAACATAACGTCAACTTATAACAAATCACAACTGCTTCCCACATCCATTGGGGTACGGTACACGCCATTCGCTATAGACACAGGATGTACAAAATGAGACTTTAGGTGTGGAATATGCTCCAAAAACAAAGCCTCATGCCCAAGGCTTATATGGTTAAACAAAACAAGATGCTGATGAAGCTGCCCCATATCACCGACATGCGGTACAACAGGAATATTGTATTTTCGACAAAGTAGACTCACTGAAATAAACTCGCTCACGCCGCCGACCCGAACAGCATCCACCTGTACAAATCCCGCCGCACCCATTTGAAGGTAATTTTTAAACAAGATACGGTTCGGCACATGCTCACCCATGGCAACTTTTATCGGCGCAATGTGCTCGGCTAAGCGTTTATGTCCAACAATGTCGTCGGGATGTGTCGGCTCCTCTACCCAAAAAGGATTCATCTCCTTAAGCTCTTGACAGATGGATAGCGCCTGAGGTAGCGTCCATTGCTGATTCGCATCGAGCATTACTTTAGCTTCATCACCCGCAACCTCCCGTACAATATGCGCACGACGGATATCCCGTAATGTATCTTCACTACCTACTTTGAGTTTCATTGCGGAGAAACCGTTATCTAAAGCACGTTTACAATTCTCCCGTACTTTTTCATCAGAATAGTTAAACCAGCCTACTGATGTATCGTAGCCCGCATAGCCCTTTTCAATAATGTCCATTCTTTTATGACCAGTTGAGATAGTCGACTCCAACAGGCTGATGGCTTCACCCTTTGTAAACTCATCTTCCAAATAGGAAAGATCCAACGTATTGACAATCTCTTCAGCACTGAGGTCGGTTAACAGCTTCCAAAGTGGAACTCCTCTCGTTTTAGCCCAGAGGTCAAAACAGGCATTTGTTACCGAAGCTAGGGCCAGATGAACGATACCTTTATGGGGACCCAACCAACGAAATTGCTGTTCGTTGCTCAACTTATTAAACAATTGACCAAAATTTGCCATAAGATCTTCAATTGGAATCCCTTTCAATCGTTCGGCATAGAAAGCTGCAGCACGACAGACCAGCTCATTTCCTGCTCCCAGTGTAAAAGCCAGACCTGTGCCTACGCGCCCCTTATCATCTGCCAATCGAGTCACAGCATAAGAATAGATCGGATCCTTGTGAATCGCATCACTGCCCGCACCTGTAGCCAAAGGAAATCTCCGATCCTGAATATCAAACGTCTTTATCATAAAATCTTAACGTACTTGTTTTTAGTGTTTAGGTTAATCTATTTTGAATTACAACTTTAACTTATCCTTTAATTTGCGCAAAATGTCAACATCCGAATCCTTTATGCGTCCCATCCGATTGGGACCAACGTTTAAGATCAGGATATTGTCTTGTGCGGTTGCGGTCTGATAAATCCCCGCAAGCTCTTCCAAAGACTTATACTTCTTGTCTGTAGTATTATAAAACCAGCGTTCTCCAAGTACCACTGTTGTCTCAAAAGGCATGTAGTAAGTATTCCCGTTGGCCATAAAAAGCTTAGGATCAGGATTGATCGGAAGATAGGGATCGCCTAGCCTAAAGTCACTTGGAAAGTAACGTATAGGATAATAATTCTGCTGATCTTTCGGCAAAACAATGTGTTTGTCTGTGTTCTCAGGTGATCCTATACTCCAGTTTATACCAATTTGACACCCGGGAACCTTTTTCTTGATCAAATTGTAAATCGCCTGCGTGGGCCATCGATAGCTCTCTTTTTCCCAGCCACCGTCCAGCCAAAGCTCAACGATATCTGTATACTTTTTGGTCATATCAACCAACTCACTAAGCTGGTTCAACATATATTGATTATATGCTGCATCTGCAGACATGTCTTTTACATTGGGGTTCTGCTTTCGGTCCCATAAAGAATAATACAAACCAAGGCGTATCCCCTGTTTGGCGCATTCTTTAGCCAGCTCCTGCACAACATTTGTCGCGTTTGAAGAACTCGCCACATCGTAGTCCGTATACTTACTATCCCATAAACAAAAACCTTCATGATGTTTCGTAACCAAAATCATGTACTTCATCCCAGCTTCCTTTGCCGTTGAAACCCACTGTTTAACCTCAATAGCCGATGGCGCATACGAGCTAGCAGGTTTAGATCCGTCTGTCCACTCCTGGTCATGAAATGTATTCATGCCAAAATGAACGAACATACCATATTTTCGGTCAATTTGCTCCCGCTGATAAGCATTGGGGTGTATCGATGGAACAGGTACAATAGTCTTTGTCTGCGCACAAAGATTTGTTCCCAATACAGCAAGTGTCAAACTAAATAATAATTTCTTTCTCATGGTTATATAATGTTGGTTATTATAGCATTCATTCTTTTTCTTTCTTTATTCCGTATGGAATACTTCCGCCATACCAGACCATATCTCCCCTTTCTCCTGTGCATCGGACAGGGGTTGCTGACAAGGATCCGTTTCTTTCCACCAACGCTGTGTCTCTGGATCGGACGCCATCTTCTGCATATCAAGCTTGAAATTTTGTCCTACATATTCGAAATAGCTAAAAAGAAAAAATTTACCGTCTATTTCCTTCAAAAAAATAGAATAATTGCGGATATGACATGCCTTGATCTTTCGAAGTACCGTGGGCCAAACCTTGGCATGAAGTTTCTTATAATAAGCTACTTTCTCTGCTTTTAATCCTGTTATAGATGCATAGCGAGCCATAGGGTGGCTTCTTTCTGTAGACCGAAAGGCTGTCGCACAAAATACGACAAAGACGATCATCATGCTATAAGGATATAATTTAGGATTCATAAGTTCTACGCGTTATTTTATACGAAATTACGCGCTTAACAGTACCGTGACTACTGCTAGATTGCTTATTTCTCCCACTATATTAACATTTTTACCTCTTTTTACCTCTTTTTAGGACAAAATAAGCTATATTACTTGCTCTTAATTAAAATAACCAAACGCATGAAACCTGTTTTTGCAAAAATTCTGGAAGGTGCAGCTATTACGACTTTTGCGACCAAAGATGTGCAGCGACCATTCTTCTCCACCGAATTTCACTTTCATAGCGCCTGTCAAATGACCTATATTGTGGAAAGTGAGGGAAAACGGATCATTGGAGATAATGTGAGTAACTTTGTTTCTGATGAACTCACTTTTGTAGGACCCGATCTGCCACATGTTTGGCACAATAACAATATAAATTGCCCGGGCTCGGCCATCGCGGAGACAAGGACTTCCCGCTCTTTGGCCTTGTATATAGAACCTAAATTAATGATTAAAGTTTTAGGGCATTTCTTTCAGACACACAAAATCGAAGCATTCTTTTCGGCCTCAAAACGTGGTCTCCTATTCCGTGGTGCAACAAAGGAAAAATTAAAGGTAAAGCTAAAAAAGATCGTACAGCTGGATTATGGCTTTGAGAAAACCATTTTGTTATTGGAGATTATCGAATTGATGTTATCCACAGATGAATTTGATTACCTCTCCAGCGCGGGATACACCCACAACTATAGTCCTATTGACAATAGTAAAATTGACAGCATCTTTAAATTCGTTTTTAACAACTATACTAGAGAAATTCAATTGGATCAAGTTGCGCAGCTATCTAATATGTCGAAACATTCCTTTTGCCGTTACTTAAAATCCCGTACGCAGAAAACCTTCGTCCAGTTTGTCAATGAGGTGCGCATTAGTGAATCCTGTAGATTGATTGTTGAAAATAAGCATCAAATCACGCACATTGCTTATGCTTGTGGTTTTAATAGCCTTTCAAACTTTAATAAAATTTTCAAGTCAATTAAAGGAATCACACCTAGTCAGTACAAAGCTCAAATACGGCAGTAGCAACAAAGCAGGTAGGCTATTCTTAGCTATGGAGCAGACAAACCTTTGAAGAACGGATCTTTTAAGATAAAGCTAATAAATGCAAACAAATTCAGTTTCAGTGGGGTCTCTATAGAAACTTAAAGTTTAGCAATGAAAAAGAGAAAAAACTTATTTGAACGGTTCTCAAACTGGGCGACACACGCAACTGGTAGTTCAGCAGCATTTATTATTGCAACCTCTACAGTTATCATTTGGGCAGTGAGTGGTCCCATATTTAACTACGCTGAAACCTGGCAACTGGTCATCAATACAGGTACGACCATTGTTACTTTTCTAATGGTATTTCTTATTCAAAAATCGCAGAATAAGGATTCAAAGGCAATCCACCTCAAGCTCAATGAATTGATTGCCTCTCACGAGGGCACTAGCAATAGAATGGTTAATTTGGAAGATCTCAGTGAAGAAGAACTTGATCAGCTTGCAAAATTTTATGCCCACGTCGCTAAATTGGCGCTTCAGGAAGGTGACCTTACCTGCACACATTCAATTGATGCCGCAAAGGAAAATCACGCTTTTAAAATGAAGGCTCGAAAAGAAAGACACGCCGCCACAAACGGTAACAGAACAGACAAGACGGATTAGCATTTCAAATTATTAATGATAAAAAAATAAATCCCCGTAATGGGGATTATTATAAATTGTAAAGCCGTGCTTCCCATATTAGAGTATTTCATAGCTCATTTTTTGGAAAAGTCCCAGCAAAATTGGATTGAGCCTTTTATACTTTCTTTACATAGGTGCTTTTAGCAACACACTTACTGATCATTTTCTTCGGTTTTCACAATCGTGTTATAGACAGCTACCTATTTAGCTTTCGAATTAAGATTTGTATCGGCCAGCGCACTTAGATCTTCGTCACATTTCTTTTCCTCATCCAGTGTTTCAAGTAGCAATTTCAAAGCATCCTTATGTTCCAGCACTTTTGCAAAAGCCGCCAGTGTGCCATAAGTAGCAATTTCATAATGTTCCACCTTTTGAGCCGCAGCAATAATAGCGGCATCCCGAACAGACCCGACTTCTGTTTCTTTCATAAGGCTTTCTGCTTCTTCAACCAAGCCCGCCATCGCTTCGCATTTTTCAGCTTTTGCTTTCACTCCTATAAACTCAAAACATTGTTCGAGGCGCCCCACATGCGTTTCTGTTTCCGCCAAATGTTTAGAAATAGCAGATTTCAATTGTTTTGAACTTGCATTTTTTTCCATCTTAGGAAGTGCCTTTGTCAGCGCTTTCTCAGCCCAGTAAATATCTTTTAGACCATCTTCAAATAATTCCGCTAAATCTTTTGCTGCACCTGCCTCGGCACGTAGCTTTCTTCCTTCCGAAGCAGATGCTGAAGTTGATGTGCTACCTGATTTTGTGCTTGTTTTGCTTTTGTCTGCTGATGTTGTTGCCATAATAATAAGTTTTTTGCTCCGAAGAGCTGTTCGTCAAATAAACAGATCTCAAACTTTTTTCGTTCAGCAAATCACGCTGATACTTTCAAATCAAGCATTTACCACATATCTCCAGTAAAAACACGTTTTTCCGATACAAGGCCCCAAAAGAAGAACCACGCTACAATTAACGTACAAATCATGCTAAATTGCGTACTAACACAGTTAACGATCAAGCAACAGCGGTGGTTCATCAACAAATGATTATAAATTAAATGTAGCATGAATAAAAATTGCACAACTCAGGATGCCCATCGAGGTATGGCCATTCTCGGTTCAACGATCGTATCACAATCAGGTCCCGAAAATCTTCCGAACGATATTCCGGACGAGCATGAAGAAGATCTACCGGAAAACACACCGGATCAACAACTGGAAATTGATCAGGAAGATTCTAAAACGGATGAAGAAATAGACCTAGGCATTGCCGAGGAAGAACCGGAGATACCCAGCCAAAAAACAACTGTTTCATAGCTGCCTGTTTTTAGTTTAGCTGAGTAATTTATTTTTGATGTTCCGAAATTGACATAAAAGCTTTAATCATGGTATAATACGAATTTGTACGATGCATTTACGTAAACAACACCGTTTTCGATTTAAATACGTAAAATATAACAGTTCCAAACCCTAGCTTCTCGACCACTGTTCACTATTTAAAACACACACATAAAGGAGTCTATGTTTATATCATCGGTATCGTCTTATCCATTTTAGCATCTTCTACTATCATTAGTTATGGACAAACAAGGAAATGACAACCGAAATAGCATACATCGTTAACAATTAAACAATAGCATTATGAAAACCTTTTTAAAAACTTTGGGAACGCTGCTAGTGATTTTTGCTTGCATTTTAACTGTTCAGGCGCAAGACAGCAAACCCGCTCAGCCACAGCCTGGAGACTTGGACTTTGCCAGCAAAGCCACGGCCAGCAACAATTTCGAACTGCAGACAGCAAGCATTGCTCTCTCAAAATCACAAAACCCTAATATAAAACAATATGCACAGATGATTACAGACGACCATACTGCTGCAGGAAATGAACTGTCGACCATTGTAAAGAATAAAAATTGGCAGCTGAGTACGAGTGACGATCAAAATTATAAATCCATGATCGACCAACTCAATCATGCGGACACAGCAAGTTTTGACCGCATCTATACCGATCTGATGGTTAAGAGCCATCAGGATGCCATTTCACTTTTCAAAGATGCGAGCACAGGCACAGCAATTACAGATGCTGACCTTAAGAAATTCGCTACTGATAAAATTCCCGCATTTGAAAAACATCTTGATCAAATTAAAAATATGCAGCCTTCAGATCCTTCGATAAGTGATATGCACATTACACCAAATGCGCCATCGCCAGCTGTTAAGAACAAAGTGCTCAAACCGACATTAAAATAATAAGCATATTTATTTCATTTATTCACTCCGAAGGACAAAGCCATAAAGGCGATGTCCTTCGTTATTCTTATCATACCATGGAACAGACATTCGACTACATACATGAACTTCTTAATAGACAAATGGCGCTACGTGCTAAAATTGAAGAAAGCCCTATTGCGGGCGAAATTAAAATGAGCTATGGGCAGCATTTTTATCAGGAAGAAGTGCGGTCTATGGGGCTTGCAATGATCCGCGATGGTTGGGACATGGAGGGCGAACAATTGATCCTCGATTTCACACATGAACACTATCCGACGCGAGCGAAGGATGAACTTATCTGGATAAACAAAATGATGCATTACCTGGAGGCTATTACCGATACCTTTATTGACAATCTACATGCCGAGGGCTACCGCTGGTTACAAGGGAATGTCGATATGCCCAATGAACACGCGATATTCTATCCCGTTCACGACATAGATGCATTTGGAAAATTGTCCCAAGAACTAGGGTTGAATACTCTTATAGATCTGAAAATACCAAACCCATTGGAGCAGTTACCAGGTTGGATCTATTATCGCTCTGTAAGTAAATAATTTTGCACCATCGTTCGCAAAGATACAACTGGGTCAATCCGTATTTTTACCGCGATCCAGATTGTCCAATGGCACCCCTTCTTTTGCGCTCCCGTCATTTTTTGTCGTATCTTTTCCGCGGCTTCGGTGAATATTGTCTAACGGTAGACCATTTTGGTTGACTGCGGTGTCTATCAAAGTTTCCTCGCTATTATTAGCCCTATTATCGCAAGACATTGCTATTGTCGCAAATGCGATGACCAAATAAAAATATTTTATCATAATCTTATCTTTTATTTATGTTTTTTACCCCTTCCCAGGTTAGCTATGTGAAGTGTCAATAGGCTTTGATTCAAGTGATCCCTTTCGACGTCACAATATGTTTTTACACAGGAAGAGTTATCTGTTAAATATTTATTTTCTTTCCTTGAGTGTAAAGCTTATTCGGCCATTCGGCTCCATCAAAGCCATATCTACTTCATCAAGGTGCTTACTGTTTGTTTCTAGCCGCAAGCTCGTCAGTAGATCTGTGCGACTTACACCCAGTCGATCCATCTGATCCCATTGGATTTTACCGTTCTTGTATAAAACAGCCGGCTTACCTTTTACCATATTACCCAAATAGGGAAGCCGGGCCGATACCTGGGCCAGGATTTTATTGACAATAATCATGACAAAGCCAGCGAACACCGTTGACAGGAACGGCGAGGCGCCAACTATCCCTCTAGCCAACACTGCACCTAGCATAATAATGATTACGAAATCCACACCCGACTTTCGGCCGAGAATTCGAATTCCTCCTAGTCGAACCAGAAAAAGCGCTATAATAAACATAATAAACGCGCGCGATCCCATCTGTAACATCGTGAGATCCTCACCAGAGCCAAAAAAACTGTCCATATCTATGCTGTTTAGATCGTTGTGATATGTCCATCCATACTTCATCAGGCAATGAGCCCTCTATTTTATTTCAGACCATTTTATTTCAGAACATCGATAAGAGCCCTCCGAGTTCCAAAAATTTTTAAATAGAGTACTTTTACTATTAATCTGGTGGATAATACGTTTTCATTGACTATCAACAAACTACTGCATTTATTTGACTGTCTTTAATAAAAAGTAGACAATATGATTCATTTAGATAATCCACCTGAGGATTGCTTGGCTTTCTTTCAGGATACATTGAGACTGCTACAAGAGAACGGATGTCAATTTATGGTAGGTGGCGGTTTGGCTATGTTTCACTACACAGGGATCATACGGCCTACGAAAGACATGGATATTTTTTGCAAAAGCAGCGAATACCCAAAAATTCTCAAGCATTTTGCCGCCAGTGGTTATAAAACGGAATTGACGGATGTAAGATGGCTGGCCAAGATTTATAAAGCCCCCTATTTTATTGACATTATTTTTGATAGTGTTAACCACAATTGTACTGTGGAACAAGATTGGTTTGACAGGGGGCCTGAGGGAGTGCTGTTTGATACAACCGTACGTTACATACCCGCAGAAGAACTCGTTTGGTGTAAACTGTATGTACAAAACAGAGAGCGGCACGACAGTGCCGATATAAACCATATTTGGCTAAAATATGGGAAGAAACTAGATTGGGATCACTTATTGGCGCGGATGGATCAACATTGGCACCTCTTGTTGGCTCAAATGCTCGTCTTTCAGTTTACCTATCCGCATGACTATCGCGATATTCTTCCAAAGGACTTATTTGATCAGCTTATTAAGCGGGCAGCAGATCAGTATGAACTACCTCCTTGCTTAGAGAAAGTTTGCCTGGGACCGCTCATCGACCAGACGCAATATGAGATCGATATTAAAGATTGGGCGTATAAATCATATACAATAAAAACTGTTTGAGATGAATAAAAAGACAACAATAGCCGCTTTGGGCGATATACATATGAATGCAAATCAGCATGGAAAATGGAAAACAAAATTTGAAGAGATTTCAGAAAAGGCAAAAGTCCTGCTATTATGTGGTGATTTGACTGACACTGGGGATGAAGAAGAGGCTGAATTACTCGTTGCCGAACTTCAATCCATCAAAGTTCCGGTCCTCGCCGTATTAGGAAATCACGATTATGAAAAAGGACGGCAGAAACAGATTCGACAGATTTTGACCGACAGTAAAATTACGGTTTTGGACGGCGAAGCAATCGTGATCGAAAATATTGGTTTTGCCGGCGTAAAAGGATTTGGTGGTGGGTTTGACCGTTATATGTTGTCGATGTTCGGCGAAGATGCCATGAAAAGTTTTGTGCAGGAAGCTGTAAACGAATCATTGCTACTGGACCGTGCCTTGGCAAGGTTAGAGCAAGAGCATGCAGCTATAAAAAAAGTCGCTTTACTCCATTATGCACCTATAGCGGAAACAGTATTGGGTGAACCCGAACAGATTTATCCTTTCTTAGGCTCAACACATTTAATGGAGCCGCTCCAGCGGCGTAAAGTTACTGCTGCCTTTCATGGGCATGCGCATGCGGGGAAATTCAAAGCCCTATCCCCCGCCGGAATACCGATTTATAATGTGGCAGTACCTGTACTGAAAGCTCATCATGGCGACGATACATGCTTTGCACTTATCGATATCTAAATTCAAAATCAACTTTAACTTCTCATTATGGTAATTGTCAAAACCCATCTCGAAAGTAATTTATATCAAACCTTCGTAGGTTTAGATCCGTTCTCTTTAAGAACAAAAAACATATAATACAAACAAACTTTAGCTATGGAAAATTTAAAAAATAAGCGGATTGCCATATTGGTAGCAGATGGATTTGAAGAAATCGAATTGACCAGTCCCAAAGAAGCGCTGGAAAATGCAGGCTCCAAAACAGACATTATATCACCGGCTAAAGGAAAAGTTCGCGCAAAAAATGGTGATGAGTGGTCAAATGATTATCCTGTCGATGTCGCTCTTCAGGAGGCAGAAGAGGATAAGTACGATGGATTGCTGCTGCCCGGCGGAGTCATAAACCCCGATAAATTGAGAACCAATAAAACGGCTATTGCTTTGATCAATGCTTTTTGGGAACGTGATAAACCGATCGCGGCAATTTGCCACGGTCCACAATTACTTATTAATGCGGATTTGGTACGTGATAGAAAAATAACGTCTGTCGAGGCCATTCAAATGGACCTGATTAATGCAGGCGCATTATGGGAAGACAGTAAAGTCGTCGTTGACGATAAACTTATTACGAGCCGCACGCCCGACGATTTACCCGCTTTTAATAAAGCCATTATCAAAGCATTTGCTATGGAAAAAAAGAACAAAGCGTAATAGTACCGTCTAATAACGTATTAAAACGACCAACCTTTTGTGTCTGTAACATGTTCAGCATATAAGTAACAAATAAAACAGAACATTATGAATACGACAAAAAGTTCAAGCCATACGACTGTTAAAGGACAATCGCAGGGCAACAGCAGCAACAAAGAAAAAAAATCAGCTCCAGCAACTGCTAAAAGCGCTTCTGCGTCTAAGAGTTCACAAAAGGGAAGTTCCGAAAAAACCAAAGCTGAGCTCTTGGAAATGGCAAAGAAAATGGATATCACGGGTCGTCATGATATGACAAAAGATGAACTTATTAAAGCCATTGACAAACAGGGCAAAAAATAGAAACGTTTTTAACGTATAGGTTCGGCCACTATAAAAAAGACCCGCAGCAAATGCGGGTCTTTTTTATTTCTTCCTTTCCTTGGGCCTATCAGCAGGGTCATTGGGCATGTCATTGAGCTGATCCACCTGCGGGTCTACACCAGCCTCGGCATCTCCTTGATCCTTATCGTTTACATCCCGAAGTGACTCCCCGTTCACTCCTAGCTTGACCTTTTTCTTTTTTTCCATTTCGGTCCCGACAACGCGGTTTTCATTTTTTGTAGCCATATTCATCTATTTTTTGTTGTTTAATCAATGTATAAGCATATGGTGAAAACCAAATCGGACAAGGCCCACGGTGTTTTTTGTATTGGTTTTCTCGATCATAGGAACAGCACTCAATTGTAAAATGTTTTTTACAATTTAATTTATCTAAAAACTAAGAATATAAGATCGATTTTCTTTTTCTATCATAATAGCTAATTTGAAAATCCGAAACGATTTTGATGTGACCTTTGTTCTTCGGAAGAGAGTATGCAGTGGCATGCCATCATTAAACAATAAATAATATGAAAAACCCAACAAAATTAATTTCCTTCGGTCTAATATGCTTAGCAGCCTATGGATGTAATGGCGTTAAAACTGATGATCAAAAATCAAAGGAACTGATGCGGGACTCCGTTCCCAACGATACCACGACGATACAATATCGCGATACCACATCTGCAGAATCCCGTGGAGAAATCCCGCCAACACCCCAGCCCGATACATCAACAAAAAAGTAAAACAAATATAAATTGGCTATTGTTCTTGCGTGATAATAGCATAATTATGAAATCCTCCCGTCGTGAGATGGCTGGAGATTAGATTTATTGTAGAGAGCTCACTTGCGTCCTAAACGTTTAAAAAGTGGCGGTGTTTAGATATAGCAAAGTTGCTATATTTAAATCGCAAAATTATAACACACCGCCATGATAAATTTAAATGTTTTTAGTCAGATTTTATCTCTTATCGACCGCGAATTATTCAAAGATTTGGTTTCAAAGCACAAAAGTGACA
>NZ_VLKR01000040.1 GCF_007830445.1 Sphingobacterium siyangense
TATTTCGAGTATTCGCCCGATATCCGCAGAGCTATCTATACCACAAATGCTATTGAGGCTATGCACCGTCAGATCCGAAAAGTGACCAAAACCAAGGGAGCATTTACTTCTGATCAGGCGCTGTTAAAGTTGGTTTATCTCACGGTTAAAGAAATATCAAAAAAATGGACCATGCCTGTCCGGAATTGGGGATTGACAATGCAACAATTACATATTAAATTTGGGGATAGAATTAAAGCCTTCGGCAACTCCTTTTAGGGTTCGCACTCGAGGCTGAAAGCCTCTGAGAACGAACCCTAAAAGGAGTGATGTGACACAGTTCAGTTTACACTACCGAATTTTAATTCTAAATGAAAAGCTCTGATACGACAAATTTTATATAAATGAAAAAATGACTTTCTTGCAATAGTTTGAGAAAGTCATTTTCAATGGATTTTATTTAGAATAGATTTATAGATTTGGTCAGATTAATTTTTTTCTAGACCATGTACTGATTGTTTTTATTTATTGATGTTAAATCACTTCCATCGTTCTCATTTTACGATGTTTTTATTATTCACGGAGATTCCTATGACCTGGTGCCCTTTATATTCGGTTACTTTCTCAAGTTGCTGAGCATGCAATTGAAAACACGCCATCATTACGAAAGGGTACATAAGTCTTTTTATAATTCCTTTGCTTATTATATTTTAAGTTTCCCTGCTGCAGCCATTACCAGTCCGTCCAGCCAGTCCTGGTGCCCGTTGATCATTGGATTTGGTTTTTGAGCAGCAAGTTCTAATGCAGGTTTACCTATTTGTGATTCCTGGGTCAGGATACGTACACGATCACCTTCGAGGTTTTCAATCAGCCAGGCGTGGATAACATCCAATCTTGTTTCTTCATCACCTTCGGCCCATCCGTGCCAGGAAATTCTTGCTGGTTCACCATTTGCAGGAGGAAGATATTCTGTTATTTCAGCTTCGATCGGGAATCCGAATGTTTTAAATCGGAAACGTGAATTTGATGAAAACTCAGGTCCGCCACCATTGTCAAATTCTACATCCGAAGAATTGCCATAGTACTTTGGCCAGGCAAATGGATTATTGAGATATGGCCAGATCTCTTCAGCGGATAGATCCTTAATAATAACTTCATTAGAACAATAGTTGTCTGTTAGGCCTGGAAGATACTCCTGAGGCCAGTTGATTGAATTTTGCATTTGTTTGTAATTTTAATTAGCCCATTGTTAGTCCAACGGATTCCTTTTATCCTTTGGGAATAAAGACAGATGTTATACCATCAGGTCTTTCAATGGGTAAACGTTTGATTTCTATTCTTGTTTTTAAATCTATGACCGAAATATAATTATTTGGCGTACAGGATATAAACATCCTGTTATCATTGTCGATATAGATTCCGGCTCCTTGACCAATATGCATCTTTTTTTCAAGCTGAAAAGTTTCTCTATTATAGAATATCAGATCTCCTGTTTTCACACTTACAATACAGACCGTTTTGCCATCCGGTGTAATTTTTAAACGATGAAGCCCCTGAACTGAGGTTTTTATTTCTTGTTTGACCTCCTTTTTTTCGAGATCAACAATTACTAGCATTCCATCAGGTCTTGCTGCCCATAGTTCGTTTTCGTCGGGCGAAACATCAAAACCTTCTGCTCCAAGACCAACATCCAATAAAGTCTGCCGCCAATCATTTCTTGGTTTTACATTAGGAGGCTGAACACCGGTAGGTGGCATATATGGAGGGATCTCCTTATTTTCGTAGATGCTCAATGTACCACTTTCCACATTTGTGGTATAAAAGGTTTTGCCACTATTGTTCAAATAGATCAAATGTGTAAAATCCTGTCCCGTTCCTAATGCTTGAACTGCTTTGTTACCTTTAATATCATATATAACAACATTTTTTGAGCCCTGTGCAGTAAACCATAACGAGTCATTTCTAAATACTAGTCCGTGCGGAATGGTGAAAGGTCTTGTATCAATTGACTGTTCTGGTTCAAGAGTCTGCAGATTGATCACATTGATTTCATGGCCTCCAGCATTCATGAGCGGTATGGAGATATATGCTCTGGTTGCATCTGAGTTGGTGACAACTTCGTGCGGATCGTCGCCTACCGGTATTTTTTTTAAAATATCCAGTGTTTTATAATCCATGACAACGAGCTTTTTATCACCCTTTGACAGCGCCAATAGGTAATGGTTTTGCGCTGAAGTGGTAGTTCCTAAAATACAGAAAGCCAAGAATATTACGCGCTTTAAATTGATTATATTCATTGCCTTATTTTTATAACCTAGTTTTGTTAGAACTGAAAACTGTTTGAACGTGCTGAAAATATTCAGCTCTAAAACTTGCAACAAGCTCAAGTGATCCATTTTTCTCGACATCATGAAAGTGCTTACTTTCCAGCGGCTCTAGGCCACAGAATGCATTCATTCTATGAAAGGGAAAGAGTACACCGTCATCCACGCTGCGTCCCTGAAAAAACTCTTCTGCAACGGTAAATGAATCTTCCGGCGCATTCCATGTTGTTGTGACCATATATTTCTTGCCCTGCATTAAACCGCCTGTGCCATAATTTCTTGCTGGGTTATAGGCCTTACGTCCATCACTATAGTACATGCCTTTTCTATGCCCCGCCGTAAAGACCTTATCAATATATTCTTTGAGTGTGAAAGGGATGTACATCCACCAAATGGGGAAGTGGTAGATTATAACATCTGCCCAAAGGAATTTATCGACTTCCGCTTCATAATCATATTTCCCAGCTCCGGTTTCGGTTATTTTTAGTTCGAAACCATTTTCAGCAGTAAAAAAAATTTTATCCCATTGCATGATGGTTTCATTTAGCTTACCTCCTGAATGAGCAAATTTCATTCCACCATTGATTATTAATATCTTTTGCATCTCGCCATATTTAAATCTTGGCGCAAAATTATGGACTGTTGTGATTAAATAAAAATAATAGTATTTTTGCATAACTATAAAAATATTTATACATGAATGAAAATCTAGAATGGTTTAGAACGTTTAAGGTAATCTACGAAACGGGAACTTTAAGTGGTGCAGCCAAGCAGCTGTTTGTTTCTCAACCAGGGGTTGGTATACATCTTAATTCATTGGAAGCCTATACGGGATATCCCTTATTTGAGCGAAAGGCAAGAAAGATGGTTCCTACTGAGCGGGGTCATTTACTATATCAGCAGATGCAGCACTCCTTAAATGTTCTTGAAGATATACAGGGCCGATTCCGGAGAAAATCGGGTTCAGATCGACCGACAGTTGGTGTGGGAATGTGCGTGGAGACTTTTCAACAGGCACTAGAGAAACATATACCTTTTTTGGATTTTAACCTCATCATGCAGTTCGGTGAAAGTGATAAGTTGGCTGAGTTACTGGAAAATGGAGGAACTGATGTTATTTTAACAAGCAAACCTAAAATAGACAATAATCTGGTATATGAAGCATTTACTACTGAAACCCTGATGGTCGTATGTGGAAAAAATACAGATCTTGCTGGTTGGGAATCAATCAATCCTAAGGAGGGAGATGCGATGCGTAATTGGTTCCAGGAGCAGATTTGGTATAATACAGCCTCTGATATGAAGTTACTCAATCAATTCTGGGAAGTAAATTTTGGCATCATGCCTGAATTTGTTCCTAATTATATTGTTCCTAATAAATTTTCTATTATCCGATGTTTATCGCTAGGGCGAGGGCTTGCTGTTCTTCCTGACTTTATCTGCAATGAAGCATTTGAAAAAGATGAGATCAGAATATTATGGCGTGGGTTTAAAGACGTAAAAAATACCCTGTATTTTGGCAGAAGAAAAAAAAGTTTGTACAAAGAGCAGATAGATTTTTTAACACAAACTCTGATTGCTGAGTATGTAAAACTTGATGGCGAAAAATAGACACGTGATAAGTGTTACTAGATGGCATTGTTCAATAATTAGTTAAGAGGTAAATAATCTTTTTATCATCAACTAGTTGAGCATTGGTCATTGGGTTAATGCGTAGGTTGGATTAATAGAAGTTATTTATGGATACAAGTAGTTTAAGAAATAAAAAATAAATACCTTTAACCCATGATGAACAGCAAGTCCAATACCATTCCGCTCAACACGCTTTCCGATATTTATGCATCGGGGATTGTTGTTGCGAATAATACTAGCCAAACGTTAGGACTAGATTCGATCACAGAAGCAAACCGCGATGATTATCACATCTTCGTTATACTTGAGAAAGGTTCAGGGCTGTTTGAGATAGATTTTAAGCAATATGAATTAAACCCAAATCGGTGATGTACATGCAGCCCTATTAGGTGCATCGGGGTATCATGCTCAAAGATGTAATCTATATTGCCTTACATAGTCAGTACTGAAAATATAAATGCTGCTTATATACAGCTCTTAAAGGACACCAGTCCTGCATAACCAACTTGCTTATTATATCTATAAGTTATCAACTATCGGCTAAGTAACATTATTTTGTCGGACCATACAGGATAATTAGACAAACGGCACTTTTTTATACAAACCTGCCATATTGTATAATAAGCGGTCAATACAACTTAATATTTGATTACTTTTGCATGTTAAATACTTTTGAGTTATTATTAAAAAGAAATGGAGAACCTGACCGCTGACCAAAAGAACAGACAGCTGATCGGCTTACTGATCGATAGACGATACCGTTTATGGAGACACGGGGCATTTCTGTCGGGATTTTTGCTGTTGCTATTTTACAAGGTAAACCAGTCAACCGAATACCACGGTATTTACCGTTATTATAATCTGTCGGCGATCTTTCTGACGTTCAATTTCATGTTCTATTTCAACATGTATTTCCTGATCCCCCGTTTCTTCTTCCGGGCAAAGTATATCCATTATCTGCTGATCCTGATGCTAGTTGTATCGCTGGGGCTTTATGTGTTGGATTTTATTTCCGATACTCTGGCCCCGCACAGATCTCACGATACGGTCAAGGTGACCGAAAACATGGGGCATCCCATCTGGTTTATCATTGCTTATGCGGTGATCCTGGTGACCACTACCATAAAACTGTTCCAGCGGTGGACTTTGGACAGGGAAAGCTATGCGGAGCTGAAAGACCTTACCCTCAGTATGGAATTGGAAAGCCTGAAGAACCAGATCAATCCGCACTTCCTCTTCAATATGCTCAACAATGTAAATGTACTGATCCGTAAAAATCCCGACAGGGCCTCTATGGTCGTGTTTAAGCTTTCCCAGTTCCTTCGGTACCAGCTTTATGAAAATCAGACAGAGACCACACCGGTTTCGGCAGAAATAGGATTTCTTTCTAATTTCCTCAACCTTGAAACGATCCGCAGGGACAATTTTCTGTTCACCATAGAAACCGGCAACGAAAATCTGAACTCCGTTTTTATCCCGCCCAATCTGTTCACAACCTTTGTTGAAAATGCCGTAAAGCACAGTGCGGATATATCGGGGGGGGGCACCTTTGTGGGCATCAGCTTAAAAATAGACAACGGTAGGCTTTTATTCCACTGCACCAACTCAGTTGCGGCCGGCGAAGGTTCGCCAAATTCCGAAAAAGGAGGACTCGGCCTGATCAACATTAAACGAAGACTGGAGCTCTTGTTTGACAAAAATTATCGTCTGGATATCAGTACCGTAAATAACCAGTTTATCGTTGACCTGGAAATTCCTATAAATTAGCACAGCGATGCGACCAAAAAATATTGATTTGATTTTAAAGATGAAATGTATCATAGTTGACGACGAATCCTTAGCGAGGGAATGGATTTTAACACTTGTAGGTGAAATTTCCGAAGTTGAAATAATCGGCGAGTTTACGAACGCATTGTCGGCACTTGATTTTATCCGGGAAAGTGAGGTAGACCTTGTATTTCTGGACATACAGATGCCAAAGTTCTCAGGTCTGGAATTTGCACAGGAACTGCCTGAACGTACGATGGTCATTTTCACCACTGCCTTCCCGCAATATGCCCTACAAAGTTATGAGCTGGATGCAATTGATTACCTGCTCAAACCTATCGAAAAGGAAAGACTGGAAAAGGCCGTAGGGAAAGCGAAAGAATACCGTAGATTATTGCTTCCCGAAACTACCAAAAATACATTCGAGGGAAAGAGCAATGATTCCATACTGATCAAGGCAGACAGGCGATATTACCGGGTGCTGCTCGCAGAGATATTGTTTATTGAAGGACTAAAAGATTATGTGGTCATTCATACCGTCGAAAAAAAGCTGGTTACAGCCATGAACATTAAGAATATACTCCTAAAAATTGACCTCCCTTATTTTTTAAGGGTCAGCAAGTCCTATATTGTCAATGGAAACCGTATCGATTCGTTCGACAACCAGACCATATATATAGGGGAACATGAAATCCCGATAGGAGATGTATATAAAAAAGAATTCCAGCAGGAGTATACCAGACAGATTTTTGGAAATAATCCATGATCAGATATTCAGGCTGATAGCTGTATCCCTAACAGACGTTATTTCTCTCCGTCCTAAATCAGTCTCGGAGATCTTCACGATTAGTAACCTTTGGTCTAAAAAAAAGATAGGTTCGTATAAAATCAGAAAATGACTTTTAAAAAAATCTTTCCTTAGCACAAAGATCAAAAATCATTCTGTTTTTAATCGAAATATACAATACGTGAAGATGAACACAAGAAGAATAATCTTACTGGGGATCTGTTTGGGGATTTCTACATTTTCCTATTCGCAGGATCAAAAGGACAGTATTTCACAAAAAGTAGTTCAGTATGCTATGGAAAAATTTCCTTCCATCCGTACACTCAATATAGAATACGATCATCAGGCGCCGTTTAAATATTCATCAAAAGAAAATGTCAATAAGTTGCCCGAAAATAAGGTTGGTGGCGTAAACCGGGTGGTTATCGACGGAAACAAAACAGTTCTTGTGAAAAATGGATGGATTTTCGGAACGAAAATCAATTACAGTTACAATTCGTTCACTTTAGCAGACCCCAATCCTGTATCCGGAGTGCAGACTGAAATATTACAGGACTACCATTATTTCGCAGCGGGACTCAACGTGGCACGGGTATCCAAATTGTTTGGCAAACCGTTTATCTATTCAGGATCATTGATTGTGGATGGCAGTGATAAGCATTTTGAACGGCTGCGGGGAATACTTACCGGAACCTTGGTTTTAAAAACGGATGAACGGACCAAGATGACCGTTGGACTGGCTGCTATGGTAGATCCAACCGTATTGATCCCGGTATTGCCTTCTTTTTCCTATGAATATAAATTCAGAAATGGATGGATTCTCGACGTAATATTGCCACAAAAGGTCTATATGCGGAAAGAACTGCTTAAAAACGGAAGGATATCCTTCGGTAGCGAAATGGCGGGCTCTACATTTTATCTTTACGATCTTTATGGTAAAAAAAAGCGGTACCAGTATCAGCAACTGGAGATCAATTCCGGGTTGATGTATGAACATAATCTGGGCAGGTCTTTCGTGGGAACTTTGAAATCCGGACTGAGAAGTATACCGACAGGTCGAATTTTTGAAAAAAGTGGATCGTTCAACGATTATATTTATGAAGCAAGGCCCCAGTCTTCTTTTTACATCAATGTGGGTGTATCCTTTAACCCCTTTGAAATGAAGCGAAAGTAAAATTAAAATGATATTGTTTATTGATCTTGCCTTATACATTTAATTTATGAATTGTGGACCTGCAATCCACCCTTTGATGACATTAAACATGATAAAAATATTTAAAACTAACATTTCGGACAGAAATAATGCAGATCGGGTAATCAGGATGCTGGAAGATGACTATCCGGAATTTATGATTACAATCGATACTGAAGATTGTGACAATGTACTTCGGGTAGAAGGTAACAGGATGTTTTCAGCGGAGGACATAATTGATATTATAATGGTTATAGGATTTACTGTTGAAGAAATGAATTAATGCTTGATAAATAGGTATTACAGTATCAAACTTTAATACGATTCCTTTTTGCTAAGATTTATAAAGGAGCTGCCAAATCTGCATAGATTGGTTCGAGATTAAAGCTAAGATTGACGGTAAATGCAGAGAGTTTCTTGAGCGATTCTGCGAACAGAACATACAGTCCTACGGTACAGAACAAAGCCAATACCGCTAAATAAAATACATCCGATCCGTCCGGAACATTTCATTTGGGGAGAAATAAAAGAAAACCGGTAACAAAAACACCTAATCCCAATGTTCCACCCACGATCTGGTAATAATTGATCAGTTTAATATCGTAGGTTTGTACCAAACGCTCATTGTAAATCGTGTATAGTGCAGCAAAAAGCGCAAGAAACTACCCCTAATATGATACCGAGCTGATAAGATGAATCAAAGTGAAAAATTAGAAGAAATAATATTTGTAGACAAAGGACATGTACTAGCGAGAATATTTCCTGAATTACTTAAAGATTGGGTGGATTTTATAAGAACGGAAACCGAATATTTTAGAAATGAAGAAGATTATTATCGAAATAATTGTAAATTAACACTTTTATAGCGCTCGGTTTTTGGTACAATCTGGTCACTGATATTGAAGATCTATTGAGAAAATTTAATGTCGCATTATACCGGGATCCAAAGGTTTTTGCAGATCAATTGTTTTATTGAATATTCCGAAAGTGAACATTGTAGTTTGGAAGCTAGGATAGCTATTCACTTACTTTCTGGCCAGGAGAAAAATGTAGAACATAGAATCTTTAAACCATGAGAACTTTGATTTTCAGTATAGATAGCGTATTATTCGGTTTAGAAAATACAAGAGGACCAATGGAAATGGTGCAATTTGCTAACCGCCTAACTTCACATGAGGGGATTCGGTGGTTCAATCGAATGGCTTGTATCGAATTCAATGATCTAAATATTAATAAGGCACTTCCTGGTGGAGTGCATACTGATAACACACTTCTAATAGGACAGGAGAATGGTGTATATTTGGACCTTTACCTTTGTATCAGAAACGGGCGAAATTGTTGTAGAATAGCCACAGCACATTTTCCTGATAGCGAAATATATATCCATGACGAATACCGACATACAATATTTTTGGAGAAACTCACTGAGGACGAAATTAAAAGCCTTTTTAATTATGTACGTGGACATATAGAATTAATACATCTGAAGCCAGCCACTCGGGGATACTAAGCTTCTGTAATATGTGAATGGCAAAAAAAGCCATTCACATATTAATTAAAAACGTCCCTGTGTTTTCACACAGAGGCCTAGGTTATCATATCTTTATTTTGTTGCAAATAGCAAAAATTAATTCAATCACTTTTCTTGTTGATAAAAGTAAACCCAAAATCGATAATAACCAAATTTTTGCCACTCTAAATTTCCTTCAGTTCCTCGATATTGGTATCATAATTTTTATCTTTCAAATATGCTATCCAACTGCCGAGCATTATAAATTCTTGATTTCCTGCAGAAAGTAAATCTTTAAAAAGTTGTTTGAACCTTTTGTCGAATTTACTACTTACGCTTTTGGAGGTCTTCTTTAAATCATTAAAATCTTGGGGAAGATCATAATCATCTAAACTAAGATTGCAATCTTCGACCGCAGCCAAAATAAATTTTTCTATTGCTGGAAAAATCTGCACTATATAGTGATGTCTTGTCTTGTGTTTATGTAATGTGAGTGTACCATATGAATGAACCTCATCAAATTCGTTTAAATAGTCCAGTTGCAGTTTGTCTTTATCAATGATGCCAACAGCAAAATCGTCAGTGAATTTCTCCTTCATCACTTTTGCTACTGTACCACAACCTTTCTGATGGTTGAATCCCTTACCTGTGGGAACACGAGTCTCGATCAAATTTGTGTCGACAAAACATTCTTGTATAATATGTAAGTCCATACTAGATATAACTTTCGCTGTTTGTAAATAGATACACGCCATATTGGTAAACATCATGCAACTCCTTGTCAGATAATTGCCTTAGGTTAGTCTCATGATTCTCATAATTCACCGTATAAACCGCCAGCTCTTCTCTAGCGTTCTCTAAAAAATCATTTAAAATAAATGGGCTATGGGTTGCTATAAAATACTGATTATCTTTTTTGTGGATTATTTCTTGTGTTACATGAGAAATACAGGGAGGGAACGAATGAGCCTCCGGTTCTTCAAACAAAAGTACACAATCAGTATTCGTTACTACGGCAGTTTTAAAAAAGATAATCCTCTTCAATGTATCAGCAATTGAGTTATATGGGACAAGAAAAATTTCATTTTGATTTTCCTCTGACTGCATTATTCGTAATGTTTGGCTAGCTCTATCAAAAAACAAATTTAACCTATACTCAGCAAAAAGAGACGAAACTTCCTTTTTAAGCTTTTCGTCTTGTTCAATCATATTGAATATGTTCGTACCGAATGGTGGGACAAGATATCTCGCATAGGATTTTTTTTGAGGAATATTTTGTTGAAATGCATATTTCCGAATACTGGAAATATAACTATCTCCGCGTTTGAATTTAACATTGAGTTTATCATCAACAGAGTAAATCCCTAAATCTGCAGGGGTTTCAATTTTTATTTGTAGCCCTGTAGTCTTTTCATATGAAAATTGTACAAACCCTAACTCGGTTTCTATTCTTGCTGGGGCGTGATAATTTCCATTGTAAAAAGCTCTGTCTCACTTTCCAATCTAATTAGTTGATCTAGCCCCTTAGATGTATTTTCTCTCAAAAAAGGAATAGTGAAACTTGATAGTGCCTCTAAAATGTTGGATTTATTCGTGCGATCAATGCCTATAAGAAGGTTTATTCTTTTGAAACCGTCAATCTTAAAGTCCCTAAATCCACGAAAGTTTCTGATATATAAAGATTTAATCATGGTATTTTTATGGTTATTCCACCAAAATACCATTTATTTTAACACTGCAATTAATTGAAATGCTATCACACCACTTCTTCGTAATGGATCTGTTTTCTTTTAATCATTAATTTATGCTCTTTGAATATCTTTTGTTGAAGAGTTTTAAATTTTTGGTCGGCGGCTTTGGGTACAGCACTGGAGACAATGACGCCGATAAAGTCTTGCGTTCTTTTCTTTATTTTGCTGTTTAATATGTCGAAGGTACTTTTTATTTGTTCGACAGCATCGTCAAGTGATTGTCCTTTAAGTTCGACTAGATAAAATTTTTGATCTTCTTTTATTGCAAAGAAAAAGTCACATTTACGGATATTATTGTCTTTGAAAAGGCAATTATCGATGTGAATTTTACAGATGCTCTTCTTGCTTCGGTTGTTTATTACAAATTTTTTGCCGTTTTCAAAAGCGACGGACGAATTACTATAACAATCCATGTCACCTCCTAATATAGCATATATATCCTTGCACGGCATATTACGAATATCTTAGTGTTAACAGATTTTCAAACGTTTCACTTAGCTCCTCAGAAATATCATCTATATTGGATGGACCGATAGATTTCAATTCATTGTCTAATGTGGAGGTTGATTTACCATTGCTGAAGTAGTAACAAGCGACATTTTCAAAATCTAACCATAATGGGGATGGTACAATATTGTCGACATCATTTTTAAGTTCGGGCTTTTCGCGAACCACATTTCCTGCTTGTATCAAATTATCAATTGATGTAAGCAAATATGGGCTGTGCGTCGTTACGATCAGTTTATCCTTTGATTGTTTTATCCTTTCGATAATAAATTCTATCAGGTCTTTTTGGGAAGTGGGATATAAGTTAAGTTCGGGTTCTTCTATTACGAAAAGATCATCATCTTTCTTTTTTGAGTTGGTATTGTGCTGCACGACAAGGAGAAGTGGAACTATAGATTGAATGCCGCTTGATGCCTGCGATAGTTTTATCGTAGTCTGATCTGCTACCTGAATATAGTCTGTCCCATCTTTCCATTGATATTTTGTTTTCAGAAAATCAATCGATAGTTCTTTGATATGGCTTCTTGCGCTTTCGAACTTGGCTCCAAATTCAATTAGCCATTTAGGCAAAGCGATATCGCTACTGATCAAGCTAAAAATAGATTGAGAAAAAGTCGCAAAAAATACCCTATCAGCAGGTATATAAATCGGGTTTAAACTTTTTATATCCTTTTCATTCAAGATATTTGAGGCGAATTGTCGATTCTCAATGGTATAAAAGTAATCGCCATTTTCATACTGAATTAAGGTATCTTCGTTTATTGCAAAATCGATATTAAGGTGGCTGAGAGATTTTTTAAATGTTTCTAATCGATTGTTGGAATTGAAGAAAATTCCAGATTTAAGAATTGATAATAGCTTTGCAACAGTACTTTTTCCACTGGGATTAGATCCGATATAGATGTTAATATCCTTGATTTCTATATCTATATTCGATAAAGGACCGAAACTTTTGACGATTAATCTTTCCATAGACCATAATTTTTCTATTTGAATTTCTTCACAACCTATATTTTCTGCTATACTCGATGGTTCGGTTCTACCAATACATTGCCACAAATATAATACATCTTTCTGCTACTGCTTCCTCTGTATCTACCTCGAATTCGTGGCAATTAAAATCGGAGTTATTATTTTAGGGAATTATAATTTTTATAACGCTTACGATTAGAAAAAAGAGAAGTTATCTGCCCTATTAGGCCATATTAGTTGTTTAACACGGACAGCTAGCAATGAACTTATAAGGAATTATCCTCTTATTTTGTAATCAGGAATATAGAGTGGTTACACTTTCTTTCGAAAAATTAATGTTTTATTGAATTATATGTTGATCTCGCCCCCAATGCTTATTCTAACACGGTATGTGTCGAAAAAGCGTCTTTTAAGTTCAGTCTGGATAGTCTGAAAATGCTTTCTTTTTTTATTAACGACAAATGCTCTTTTATAGTTGTAAACAGAAAAATTATGATTTTGTTGGAAATGAACAATTGTGGATTCGAGCTGCTTTAAGCCATCGCTGGCCCAGCCACCCGTCAATTGGTTCTTTAATTCAACGAAGACAATATTTTGCTCGTAGTCAATCATACCATCACACCTAGAATCCATATCCCCGTTAGGATTAATGATGTCGATGCAATTATCTATTGCGGTAAAACAAACAGGTTTAGCTTCTGGATTGTTTACTGTCGCGATCCATTTATGTTGATCATCCATATCAACATATGCAACCATTCCATTTTGATCATCACAGATACCAAATCGGTTATCTGTAATGGCTTCTTCTCTACAAGCTGCTTCAAAAAAATTAATCATATTAACTCTTGTTCAATTTCCAAAAGGGAGTCAAATAAATTGTTGCCCTTTTCCAAAAAGATATTTAAGTAATTTTGGTCGCTGGGTAATCCATCGTAATCTGGCAATTTAGCTATCGTGCCATCGTCTTCTAGCTGATAGACTGTCACTACAGGTCCATCGATACTCGATTTTAAAGGTACAATTAAATTTAGGCGTTTTAAAAGCTCTTCTTTATCAACATTATTGCTTTTTATAATTCTACTGTGCAAATGACCAGCTTGGATGCTTAGAGAGAGATAATTGATAATGTAAGGGCTGTGAGTTGTCAGAATTAGTCCATTCCCAGCATGCAAATTTGCATATTCCAGCAATGTGAAGAGCACGGACATCTGAGAAGAAGGAAAAAGATTTTGCTCGATTTCCTCAACGATATTTAGAAACGTGTCATTTCGATACTTTGACGAGAGCAATTTTAACGCCGCTTCCCTAAGTTCACTGGAAAGCTTATCATTACTTACGATCTTTGCTATTTCATCCTGTAGTTTTCGTTGGGTTTCGGTACTGACTTGACTTTTTGAAGTATCTCTTTCTTTCTCAATGGATGTCGCCAAGTTGTGTGATACAAGATATAGCGGCACGAAAGATTGAAATCCACTGGATGCCTCTGAAAGTCGAAGCCGATAAGAGTTTCCCACAATTCGAGGTATCTTATTGGCTTTGTCATATTCAAATTTAACATCTCCTATTGGGAGTTTTATACTACCCGATAGTTGGCTTAGTGCCTTTTGCATTTCTTCCCAAAAAGTAGATAGCGATTTTGGGAGCCCTTTTAGCTTATCCGGATTTTCTACAGCGCTTAGAAAATTTCTTTCAGCGGGGACATACATTATTTTTGGTACTTTATAGTCCTTCGTGTTTTTTGCAAATAGGGTCAATTTTCCATCACGGAATTTCATGTCATAGACATCTCCAATAAAGTCTATCTCAGTTGCTGGGGTAAAATAGTTAGCAAGATTTTGATAGTTACAATATTCTTTTACAAACCGATTGTAGCTCGTTACATAGTTTTCCTTTATCTCTCCTCTATACAAAGTCTTTTCCAGCCAACTCAAAGTAGAGATAAGTTTGGAAATACTACTTTTACCTGAACCTTGATTTCCAATAAAAACAGTTATTTTGCTGATGTCAATAAAACCATCATTATCTTCGAAACCATTTTGAATTGGACCAAAGTTCTTAACTTTTATTTTGCTCATAATTTCTACCCCTTAAATCGTGTTAGAAGAATCATCACTATTTTCCACGTTGGAGCTAGGTAACAAATCACTAATATTGTGCTTAGGACGTTCTTGCTCCACTTGTGTGGTAATAAACTCCCAAATAATGTTTTTGTCAACTCCAGTAATATCTGATAACTTGAGGATATCTTCCACGGTGAATTTACTTGGATCTAAGAATTTTGTCACAAATGAATCATGCCCCATATTGAGAGCTTTTTTTAACCCAGTTGAATACATATCTGATACATCCGTCATTTTCCGAAAAGATTTTGATTCAAATCTCGCCTTAATGGAGAGAAGAGTACTTTTCAATTTTTCTGGATTTATTTTATATGGAGTTGATTTTGCCATTTTTAGTCCTATTACATCATAAATTTGCTAATCTAAATTGAGATACTTTGCATAAAACTCTAAACCCAAATAGTAAAACTCTATATTCAAATATTAATTTTTGATTTCAGTAAATTTATATTGGTTTTTATTTTATTTATATCTATTTTTGTGTATTATATATATGATTTTAGACTATATATACATGATTTTAGATCTAAATATTAACTCTTTTTAAATTGGATTTAGACGACTATGAACAAAAAGCAAACAATAAAAAACAAGATCAAGCCGGCCGAGTAGCTTTGCAACCAAAGTCATATAATGACTTGCCATAATCGTAAAGAGCGTGACGACCCTACTATATACCTTTGAAATAACCATTCAAACGCCCTTCGATTTTTTATTAACCTTATTATTTATTTGTGACCTAAGCTAGGCTTAGGAGCAAAGGCGATGCGTTTGTAAGTATCACAGGCAATTCTAATTCAGCAGGTCACAGCCCTATTAACACCTTTAAAAATGACTCATTTTTACAAGGGTAGGAGTGAACTGCCTATTGGTACGCAATACTCCTGCCCAGAACAAACTAAATCGAACTGCTTAAAATTGTCAGTCCTCTTCTTGAGTATTGTAATGTTTTCTATGTTTAGTTTATCAGCTCAGACGCCCCGCAAGGACAGCGGGGCCGATGGGCTTTCAATAAAACCTCTGAAGGTAGGGGATAGTATACCCCAATGGCTATGGAACCATCCAGTCGAGGCAGCCAATCATGCTACTGGTAAAACCACGATCTCCCTTCAAGAATATAGAACTAAAAAACTAATAATTCTTGATTTTTGGGCGACATGGTGCACGGCATGTATTAAAGGCTTTCCAAAGATTCAAACACTAAATACTGAGTTTGTTAAGGACATCGTTATACTACCAGTTTCCGATGAAAGCGACGAGCGGACGGACAAATTTTTTCAAGGGGTAGGACAAGAATACCGATACCTCACCTCGGTTATTAATGACACAATCCTCAACAGATCTTTTCCTCATCGCGGTATTCCATATTATGTTTGGATTAGAGATAACAAAGTCATTGCTACGACAGATGGTTTTGAAATCACCGACGAAAATATAAGGAAAGCCATCTCCTCGTCAGAAAGTCAGATCCAGTCAATAAAGAAAATCGATCGGAAAATCCGCCCACTCCTACAGTCGTCTTTAGTGGATTCAACCATGAATGTACAGGCGTATTCCATATTTATCAACGGATACATCCGCGGCATGTCAGCAGGCTCATTTGCTAGATATACTCCACAGGGAAAGGTGTACGGTCGCCAGTTCGCTAACTTGCCTTTAAAGGATATGTATTTCGGTATCGCAACCCATCTTTTCAAAGAAAAACAGCAGCATTTCTATAATAAACTTATGTTCACCGAATGTGCAGATCCTTCTCTTCTTGATGCGGATCCGACAGCTCCTTTGGAAAAGTACTCCCCGAAAACGTACAGCTACGAGTTGAATGTGCCATTCGATAGGACCGACTCACTCTATGAGTTTATGCTTGCAGATCTAAATCGTTATACAAACTTCGTGGCGACAATGGAGAAAAGAGATTTAAAATGTTTGGTTCTCAAAAAGTGTACTGAAAATGAGAAACTTAAAAGCAAGACTGTGGCCAGTGAGTCTTCGTTCAAAAATGCTGCGGTACGATTGCGAAAGGTGCCGCTTTCTTATCTACTTAATCACTTGAACGCATTAAAAACTTTTGAAGAATATTTTGTGGATGATTCTGGTATTGACTATTTAATAGATATTGATCTTGGCGACAAGTCGAGTATAAAAGCTCTAAATGAGGGGCTGCACCTGTACGGCCTGACGTTAGTCAATGAAATTAGACCAGTAGAAATCATGGTGATACGCGATAAACAAATGCCAACTAAACAATAACCTAGAAAAATGAAAAAACTATTCTTAATTATATATATCCTATTAATTATTGCTGCGGAGGCATCAGCTCAGGAGCGAATTGACGGCTATGTCCTCGATAGCCAATCGAAAACACCTTTAACGGAGGTAAATGTAACTATAGATGGAGGAAAGACCACCAAAACAGATCGGAATGGATTATTTGAGATCGTCGTTGAACATAAAAAAATGCAACTTTCTTTTTCTCATATAGGGTTTAAGACGTATGTGCAGAATTTAATTTTACCTATAAAACAATCGCTACAAATCCTTTTGGAGGCGAATCACAACCAATTGGAAGAGGTAGAAGTCACTACGGGCTATCAGCGTATCCCGAAGGAAAGAGCAACTGGCTCATTTGCCTATGTTGGCAAAAAACAGCTCGAGAAAATGGTGACGACAAATATCTTGGAACGCTTGCCGATGATGGCCAATGGGGTGATGATGGACCAGGGGACTTCAGATAATGGAAATCTGATGGTACGCGGTCTGAGCACGATCAATGGTCCTAAATCACCTTTGATTGTTTTAGATAACTTTCCTTACGAAGGAAACATCAATAATATCAATCCGAATATTGTCGAAAGTATTACAGTGCTCAAAGATGCGGCTGCAGCATCCATATGGGGGGCTAGGGCGGCCAATGGGGTAATTGTAATCACCACCAAAACAGCTAAGGCGAATCAACCTATACGGATTGATCTCAAAACTGCGCTGACAATCGGTAGTAAACCTGACTTAGACTATATTCCGCTTGTCTCGAGTAGCGATTTTATTGATGTGGAGACTGAACTTTTTAAGCGTGGATTCTATGATGCTGACTATTCTTCTACCAATAAACCGGTGTTGTCTCCAGTGGTGGAGCTACTTTTTAAAGAGAAAAATGGCGATATAAGTGCAGAAGTAGTTTCTGCAGAGCTGGATCGTTTACGGGGGATAGATTCAAGGCAACAATATCGGGACTACATGTATAAGCCGTTGGTAAACCAGCAATATTTCCTGAATATGTCGGGTGGATCGGAAAAATATGCCTGGACAAGCGGAGTAGGGTATGATGCAAATAGTGGCAACCTGGATGAAAAAAATAAGCGGTTGAACCTGCGGTTTCAACAGGTCTGGCAGCCGATTTCCGCTTTAAAATGGCTATCATCAATCTACTTAACAAACGGACAGACGCACTCGGGAAGACTTGGTTTTGGAGCAGTCACTTTAAAAAATAATGGTGCTCCGCCCTATCTGGAATTTGCAGACCGTGAAGGTAATGCCTCACCGGTGTATACTGGCTATAATCAGGATTTCAAAAACTCTTTTGGTAGTAAATTGCAGGAATGGAATTATTATCCTTTAACTGACTGGCAGCATGATTATAGTACTTCGTCAAATACTGAGATCATACTATCTTCCGGTATTCAATATCAGATTTTTAAGGGCGGCAACTTAGATCTTAAATATCAATACCAACAGACCGATGGAATATCGGATAATATGCATGATAAGGATAGTTACTATAGCCGGGATTATGTCAATCGCTTTGCCCAGCTAAAATCGGATGGCAATTACGATTATCAGATTCCGGTAGGCGCTATCTTAGATAGAACAAACAGTCAAAATAGGACTCATAATTTTAGGGGACAGTTCAATTTTGAGCGTACATGGGATCAACACCAGCTGACCATGCTGATGGGAGGTGAGTTCAGGAAATCTAAGTCGACATACGAATCTAATCGTTATTATGGCTATAATAAAAATAATCTGACGTTAGCCTTGATTGACTATGTGAATAGGTATCCGAGTCTGATCAATGGGGCTGAAACTTATATTCAGAATGGCACTTCGCTGGAGGAAAGAAATACAAATTTTGTTTCCTTCTTTGCCAATGGGGCTTATACATGGAAAGGGCGTTATATCCTTTCCGCAAGTGCCCGCCGTGATGCAAGTAATCTATTTGGCTTAAAGACCAATGATCAATGGAATCCTTTTTGGTCAGCAGGCATGGCTTGGATGCTTTCAAAGGAACAGTTTTACAAAGTAGACTGGCTGCCTTCTTTAAAGCTACGGGCTACTTATGGATTTAGTGGTAATATCGACCCATCTATGGTGGCTGTGACGACGATTGCCTTTGATGGTACAGCCTCGCGATATACGGGCGGAAGGACTGCACGCTTTGATAATTATTTTAATCCAAGTCTACGCTGGGAAACATCCAAGATGTTAAATCTTGCCGTCGACTTCAGTACCAAAAATGATCGGCTATCGGCTTCCATCGAGTATTTTATAAAAAACGGAGAAAATCTATTCGGTACCTCCCCGATAGATTATACCAAGGGTGTTTCCACATCCATGTTGTTCAATGTAGCAAACATGAAAGGTGATGGACTGGATATTGATCTTAATGCTGTCTGGTTGGATAGAAGGCTTAGATGGAATACCAAACTTAATCTGAACTACTACAGAGACAAAATCAATTCGTACTATATGTCAAATCGCACAGGGAGCTATTATATCGGTGCTGGGTCGGTACCGATCTCTGGTGCGGAGGGGAAACCAGTGTATTCGATTTTTGCTTATAAATGGGCCGGTTTGGATCCCAATACGGGTGATCCGCAGGGGTGGCTCGACGGAGAAGAAAGTACAAATTATGCGACTATGATGGGGGCTGCCACTACAGTAGATAAACTGCAGTATTTCGGTTCTGCCATTCCAACGATTTATGGTGCTATGACCAATTCATTTTCTTATAAAGGATTTGGTTTAGATATCGCCCTGCTGTATAAGTTTGGTTATTGGTTTCGTCGCGAGTCGATAAACTATAACGATCTTTTTTACAACCTAAATGGACATAGCGATTATGCTAAGCGTTGGCAGAAGCCGGGAGATGAAGTTTTAACAGATGTACCATCAAATATATGGTCGACAAATTCCAGTAGGGATAGTTTCTATAAGGGATCTACTGTGCTTGTCGAAAAGGGCGACCACATCCGACTACAGTACATTAACTTGAATTATACGCTTAGCAATCTGAAAATTGGACGTCTGCCTTTCCAATCCATCCAATTTTATGCTATTGCCAATAATATCGGTCTGCTCTGGAAAGCAAATAAAAAAGGGATAGATCCTGACTTCAATATGGGTCAATATGCGCTAAAAACACCAGCAGTTTATACGATCGGATTGAATGCAAACTTTTAAATCTAGAAACCATGAATTACTTAACTCACAACTATAGAATCATCATCATTTTATGTACAGCACTATTGTCAGGATGCAATAAATTGTTGGATGAGAAATCAGATCTCAAATTGTCTACACCGGAGTCGGTACAGGATTTCCAGGCTTTATTGGATCGTGTCACGGATGTTAATATCAATTATGCCGGAAGCGGGGAGGTCTGTTCGGATAATTACTACCTGACTGATGCGGGTTATGCCGGACTGAAAAACGAAGAAGACAAAAGATTATATACTTGGCAGCCCGATCATGTGGCGCTTAGCGGTACTTCTGGCAATGACTGGCGCTATTGCTATAAGACAATCTATAGCGCCAATTCGGTTATTTATGGTATTAAGCAAAAGAATCTGACCGGAGCAGACAATGTTAAAGGTCAGGCTCTGGCAATACGGGCATCGCGCTACCTTGATGCCGTAATCGTATGGGCGCCGGTGTACAACAAAGCTACCGCAGATCGAGACCTAGGTGTGCCACTTCGACTGGATCCCGACATGAATCCTGGTTCAAAAAGGGCGAGTGTAAAGGCGTGTTTCGATCAGATAATCCAAGATCTCAATGAAGCAAAGGAGTTGCTTCCAGCGAAGCCAATTGCATTGACACGAGCCTCTAAGGGTTTTGCATATGGCCTTTTGGCGCGAGCTTATCTATATATGGGAGACTATAATTTGGCCTTGGCCAATGCTCTTGAGGCATTGAAGTATAATAATCTCCTGATCGATTACAATGCCTTGAATCCAAATGATAAAGTTCCGATCAAGGATATGAACGTAGAATTTGTTTTTTGGGGGACAATGCGTTTAGCTCCACCAATTGGAGTATCGATCGCCTTTATACCAGAAACACTCTATAATCTTTACGGAGAAAACGATCTTAGAAAGGAAATTCTATTTAACAAAAACGCTAATGGTACGATTTCCTTTCGGGGCGATTATACGGGGTCGTCCAATAGTAAGATTATGGGCGTCACTACGGCAGAATTGTATTTGATTGCCGCAGAGGGGTATGCAAGAAGTGGGCAACTTTTAGAAGCAGAAAAGATAGTCGAAAAGTTGCAGTCGAATAGATGGAAAAAAGGAAAGTATAGCCCAATGAAAGATTTAGGGCAAGAGGAATTGGTTACTTTAATTTTACAGGAACGTAGAAAGGAGTTATTATTTAGAGGCTTGCGATGGGGGGATCTTAAACGCCTCAACCGTGAAGGAGCTAATATCACATTAACTCGTAGCGTAGCCGGCACAAGTTATACACTCCCCCCTAATGACAAAAGGTATGCGATTGCTATACCGGAAGATATTATCGATATGTCGGGAATAGAGCAAAATGAAAGATAAAAAAAGAGGGACTATTGTCCCTCTCTACTTAAGGTGGTTTGCTTAAGGTTTACGATCGGTACTCATTTCAAGTACTTCATCGTTTGATTTGTTGGCAAGCACCTGATTGATCGTTTGCCCCGTTGGTACTTCGATGTGACAAGGACGATCGCCATCAGATTGACACTCATTTGAAGAGTCTGAGGTGCTCCAATTGCTCGGTTGAGCAAATTCGCCTTCATTTGTTTCTGTACTGTTGTAATAGTACGTTTGACTTTGAGTATTGCTTTTTGCAACTCCTGCTGAGGTCAATGTTGCCCCAGTTACTCCTGCAACGGCCAAAGCTACTAAGGCCATTACATTAATTTTAATTTTTTTCATATGCATAGCATATAATCTTTAGTGTTTAAAAATTGTATTAGTTTTCCCTTTTTGATAGGAAATTAGGCCGATGTAGGACGAGAAGACCTATGTCTTTTGGCAGACGAGCCCTTCTGCCGAGCCAGCCTTGGGCTCAGCTTCCGCTGTGGCAATTGGTGCTAATTTCTTGATGAACCTAATATGCCGTTTCGTTTCGTTATACTGGGCTTTCTTGTATTCCAATCAATCAATAAACCTGCGATACATGCTATCGTGATTAGTCCATTGACCCAAAGGTGTGCTTTCCAGCTGATCGGAAACTCGAGTATACAATCGCAGGGAATGCTGCCCCAGGTATCGCGCAGGGCCAGGATCACATAGCCTGAAAAAACAAGCATCAGCAAGAGTGTAATCCAAAATCCCACTCTTTTTGTGCCTTCAAAAATAAATAGGATGCCTGTCGCTAATTCTACAGCTGGCAGGATATATGACAGCATAATCCCATACTGATCTGCAAAAGGTTGCCTGATCATGGCTGCACGGAATTCGGCGTAGGTGAATACCTTCTTCGATCCGACATAGATCCACAGACAGAGCAAAGCAAAAGTTAATACCTGCAAGATAAATTCCTGGGGATGCTTCCTGATAGACGAAAGCACCCCAGTGAATTTGCGCCTCAACCAATCGCGTGCCCTTACGCCTTGACCTGTATCCGGTACGGCACACTCATCATACTGTATATATTTTCCGCTTTGTTTCATCGCCGTTATTGTTGATCGCTTATTAAATTCTACAATGCTAAATTACTGCAAAACAGAGCTGATCGTTAGGGAGAAAGGGTACTATAGATTGGTAGAAAAGTGACTGGTGATCAAATTATTGATCAGAATAATGGATTTGATGATTTGAGTCTTCGAAATGAAAAGACTATTGTTGTAATTTGAAATTGAGCGCTGTGAGATTCGTCCTTTTTTTTATAAAATTATTCATTTCTGAAACGGTGCTAAAACCACATTCTTCAGCAGTTGTGGCTAGTTTTTCATTTCCCGCAATAACAGTAGCGATATGTTCCAAAAGAATTTGGTGGCGGTAATCGTGAAATGTACACCCATAATTTTTTTTATGCTCTTTGTTGAGATAGTTCCTGCTGACAGATAGGATATGGGCAATATCTGATAGTTTTGCTTTAGCACCCTGATGCAAAATGTTAATTTCTAATAAGTAGCGGGCCTGATCAATCCGACTTAAATTTGTTTGTTTTTCTTTTAATACTTTAAAACGGCTAAGTTGTATCAGGAAAATCAAATGTTTTAATAGCATATGTTCATTGTCAAGAATATTAGGATTAAGCTTGCTGAAAAGAAGACACAGCTGTTTTTTCGTAATATCGCCCACTCTGAATGTAATACTCTTTGCTGACTTTGATGATTGTTCTTTTTTAGCAGTCACTAAATGCTGTAAAAAGTCAAAATTACGATTAGCCGGTGGTCTAAATAAACCTGCATCCAAAATGAAACCAACGACAATATGATGGCCTTTTGGGACTTTCAATGAATATTCTCCTTTAGCAAAATAAAGATAAGCACCACGTTCTTCTACAAAGTCCATGACGAAATCTTGCCCATGATGCATTTGTTTTAAAGGAATATCACTAAGTAGCGTATAGCTAAGATGTAAATCACCAAATTCGGTAAATATTGGAATCGTTTCTTCATCGTCTATCCAAAATTCGTAATAATAGAGATAGCCATAGCGACCGTCAAATGTTTGCTCACAAATACAGTTATTCCTCAATGCCCAATTCCGCACTTGGGCATTTCGGATAGGGTAGGTTACTGTTTGAGTTAGCGAATCAACAAGTTTGTAATCTTGTGGTAAAGTGAAATCATAGCTTCTTTCCATATAATTATAATTTAACGAGGTTGTTGGCTAACGCTCTGATTTACTGATTATTCAATTAAGGTTGTGAGTGTACTAAAAATAATTTTTATGGCCAAAAATAATTGTGGATAGGTTATATGAGCCGGTAAAACGGTTTTTAGGCACGGTGAATTTTTTAAGATAACATAATTATTGGTTCACAGGTTGGCTGAACCTATGTGTTCAAAAATGAATCAATTGTCTTCTTTTTCTTTCAAATTAGTTCCGTGATCACATGCTTTAGGGCCCCAAAGCAAGTGACCAAACAAGGCAAGTTTGGTGCTATTGTGGAACAAAAAAAAGATGATAAAGATAATGGAACAGCTTTTTAATGATATGCAGCGATTGGCGGACCAGGCGCTCTACACATTTTCCAATTTGGAGACAATAAAGTTCATGATCGATTCTGCAGAAGAAAAATGTAGTCTATACTATCTGTAAAATACTAAGGGTGATCCGGACACCCTTTTTTGCATTTATTTGATTAAAAAAATGGATTCATTAACAAAAGTCTTAGTAAAACTTTAAAACCACCCCATATGGAATTATGTTTTCGCTCTGAAATTTGGTATAAAAGTTTAAAATGTGTATCACTACTATACCAATGGCAACTCATTGATAATTATGATTCAATTATAAAATTACAAAAGGCCTATCTTGAATGGTCACAACAATCTCGCTTTCAAAATGACACAGATCTATTAAATGATCTTTTAAATAAATGGCCATTTAAAGATAGGGAAGTTCGTATTTGGGCTTGTTTGCATATAGGACCGTATGCAATTATTGTAAGAGCGCTGATAAATATGGAATATAAAGTCGCAATCTTGCTTCGTTCGGATGTATTTGAAGAGCAAATGAATATTTATAAAAAACAATATCAACTTTCGTTCGGTAGGGAAGCTGACGAAAGTGAAATATTGTTTATAAAATCTGATGTTGGAAATCCTTTATTGAGATTAAAGGACGCAATTTTGAAAGGTTATCAGGTTGTAATTTTTATTGACGGTCAACTTGGAAATAATGAAAATGCGAAAGGATGGCAATCTGTCAAACTTTATGGATCTACTGTCAATTTAAGGGAAGGAGTCGCGGCTTTAAGCCATTGGACCAATACGCCGATTACAACATTGATGCTTACCGTTTTGGATGAAAAGATCAATATTAGGTATAAGCAAAATAAAGTGGTCAAGCATAAAACTGATTATCAAAATGTCCTTCAGCACATTTTGGGTCTTATCCATTCTTTAGCAACTGAAGAGCTTATTCAATGGGAATATCTACCCGCTATCTTAGAAAAAAGCATAGTATCTGAACAGAAAAAACATAATAGTCCAGGAATCTGGCTGCCCTTGTTTATACAGAATAGGAAGATGCTTTTTGATATCACAACAGGTAGATCAGTCTTGATCAATCAACGCGACTATGATAATGTATCTAAAAAAATTTGGGGGCTATTTTTTCTCCATTAAACATGTTTTATTGATATAGTGTAAAGATCTCGTAGTATTTATAATAAATTTCGTTTGTTAATTTTATAGTTGTTAAAATTAATGGAGATTTTATTTTTTACCTAAACTTGTCATGATAAAGCAGAACCTTCTTAAACCTTTGTCAAGGCGTATACATATTGCGTTTTGGATGCTTTATTTATCCTGGTTGACCGCAGTGAACATTTATAAGTTTGGCTGGGAGCATATATACGTTATAATCGGTGTTACGCCGATCATATTATGGATCAGTTACACAAATAGAAGCTGGCTACGTAGTTTGTTATTTAGGAAAATAGAGTTTATTACAATTATTAAAGCACTGCTTTATTTTTTATCGGCCGCAGTCGTAGCCTATCTCACATTATATCAATTTCCGACAGAAATCAGTAGAAAGATACTCAAAAATCCGCAATATTTTAAGTTCATTGATTTTGGTATAGATATTTTAACCTTCTATTTCACTTTTGCGATCAAAGGCGCTTTTATTTTGATAGTTGAAATTCTCTTTAATCTATCTGTAGAAGTTTTTACACATTTGGGATTGGTCCGTTTAGATTCTCAAGTCGCTTTAAAAAGTCAAGTCTTCCAAGATTGGATTGCGCATTTCATAGGTAACCTAACCCAAAGTTTTATAAGACTGACAAGGAAAGCACCATCAACTATTACCAGGGTCGATGCCTTACTAAAGATCGAAGGATATGCAGTCCGAAAGTTAAATTTTAGAAAGAGCTTCTTAGGTAGTCTCGAAGATGAGATAAAATATTTACGATTAATCATGCATCTATATAACGAAAAGCATATAAAACTTCAATTGGATATTGAAGATTATTCCACACCAGTTATACCAATGATGTTATTGAGCTTGTATAAAAATATGGTTAAGCACGGTGATTTTCACGATAGTACCTGTACCGCTATTATGTCTGTCTCAGCATTTGAGAATAAGCTTTTGATTTATTGTAGAAATAAAATAGCTCCTGTTTCGGCTTGGATATATAAGGAAGGAGGGACTGGATTGGGACAGCTAAGGAAGTTATTACGTTTGGAATATAACGATGATTTTTCTTTAACGGAAGAATTAGTCGATGGAATGTTTAACCTAAATATTAAAATACATTATAATAATGGAAACGATAAAGAGATTATTAAGACAGGAGAAGAGAGTCAGGAAGATTAGAGTAGGCATTTTGGATGATGATCCGGAAATGGTAGAGGAGCTTAAAGAATATGTTGATCTAACGGTTAACTTTGAATGTGTATTTTCATCAACTAACCCTAAAGAAGCATTGATGGCTTTAAGGACGCTTAAACTCGATGTATTATTTCTAGATATCGAAATGCCGGTTATCAGTGGTCTTGATATTTTACCCCAACTGGAAGATTTGAAGCTTAGTAATCCCGGTATTGCTAATATGCAGGTTGTTGTATGCAGTACGAATGGGAATGTTGGTGATAAAATGTTTCTTTATGGAGTGGCCGATTATTTTTTAAAACCATTTGAAATGGACCGTTACTGGAGAGCGATTAAAAATGTCAAAACAAAACTTATGGGGCTTGGACTCAATGACCTAGATGAAAAGAATAATTGTTTTTTCTATGGACGAAGAGGTAAAGAGCGACAAAGGTTAGACTATGGCGATATAATCTGTATTGAAGCTAAAAACGAACAAAGCTGGATATGGCTCGATGGTAAGACATTTATTGAGGTTAATGAATCATTTGGAGATATCCTGACGAGATTACCAAAATCTAAGTTTGCGCAGATACACCGTAGTTTTGCGGTTTCTCTTAATCATGTTACCGGAATCACTGCGAAACACGTCTACCTCTCGGAAATAGAACTTAATAGGGGTGAAAAAGGCAAATACAAGTATTTTGACAAGTGGATCGAAGATAATGTAATTACAGGTAACCTCAATACATCTGGGGAAGTAAGGCTAAAAGCCAGAGATGATCATGAATCTAATCTAGAAATTGTTTAAAGGGGTGGCACTATTTTAAACGAATTGTTTTGAATACGACAAGATATTCCAATTGGTCCACAAGTAAATGGTTGTATAAAATTGAAGAGGTATTTTGTCCTTTGGCGTATTCAAACCATTTTTGTTCTTCTGTGACGGAGTTTTTAGAATTTCTAAAAGCAAATATGATTTATTTTCTGTCAAGCTTTACAGAGATAATGGGCACGTCAGCAAAAAAAGCTAGAATCGCGCTATCTCAGCTTATTTTGACGAGCAATAAGATTTATGGGCATCTAATTAATATTACAAAATCGAAAATAACCATTGAAAAAAGTAGTTTTTTAAGAAGAAATTATCTTCAGCTGTTATCTGTTATAGAGTCGTTATTAGATGATTGTGAAAATCTAAATGAGAAATTACTCCGAAATCTACCTTTGACAAAATACTCGTCCTTTGTAGGCAAAGACTTGTTTAAGAAAAATCTGGATATTTTGAAATCCAGGATATATAGCTTTTCCATCAATCATGACCTGGTCAAACTTTTGTTAGCAGCGCTCCGAAATGTTATAGATAAGAAAGAAATTAAAAGAGGTGAACTAAAATATGCGCTGATGATTTTGGGAGAATTTTTAAATTTGGATGATCTTTCCACGGAAAAGATGGAAGATATACTAATTCAATATGATTTTAATACTCCTAAGTTCTTTAATTATTGTGCAAAAAAATGCTTAAATGAAACCGTTGAAAATACGAGTCTACATAGTCAAATGGAAAACATAATAAGTTTGGAAGAGCGATTAAATGTTATTCCGCAGAAACGTTTTGTTCGACTTACTTTTGAAGATGAATCCATCCGCCAACAACTGAAAACTTTGTATAAAGAAAAGAAAGAGAGTCTGAAGGAAAGACTGGAATTGAGAAGAAATGAAATTTTGGATTCAAAATTATGGCAAGATAATGAGAAAGCTATGGTAAATCTTTCTGTTCCACAAATGGGGCTTTTTATAAGGCTGTTTATGGAACAGGGAATTATTCCTCGTGAAGATATTGGTAAAACCTTCAATTATTATGCAAAGCATTTCAGAACGCCCCACACCAGTTTTATTTCTGCGGAAAGTTTGCAGAAAAAATCTTCGGATGTGGAATTTGCCACGGCAAAAAAAATGAAAAGTCAATTAATAGGCATGGTGAACTGGTTAAATGAACATTATAATACTTCAAATTTTAAAGATTCATAGATCTTTTTCATCAAATTCATCCAATGGGAGTGTAACGTGTACTGCGTTAGTGGGTTAAAGTGTAGTAGTCAAGACTTAATCTGACAGTTGCAATAAATTAACAACTGTAAAATAGATTATAGTTATGACAACACAAGAAAACATCATCAAGAACAAACTGGGTGTTTTAGAACTTGCCCAGAATTTAGGGAATGTATCAAGAGCCTGTAAAGTAATGGGCTATTCCAGAGACAAGTTTTATAGATTCAAAGAATTGTATGATCAAGGAGGCGAACTTGCACTTCAGGAACTTTCCAGAAGAAAGCCAGTGTTAAAGAACCGAGTAGAAGAACATATCGAAAAAGCTGTTGTGGATTTGGCTATAGACCAACCTGCTTTAGGCCAATTACGGGTATCTAATGAGTTAAAAAAGCAAGGGATATTGATCTCACCTGGAGGAGTTCGGAGCATATGGATGCGCCATGATTTGCAAACTTTTAAGCTTCATTTAAAGGCGTTAGAAGCAAAATCGGGACAGGAAGGTATTGTTTTGACGGAAGCCCAGCTTATCGCACTGGAGAAAGCTAAAGAAGAAAAAAAGGCACACGGCGAAATAGAAACGTATCATCCTGGATATTTAGGAGCTCAAGACACTTATTATGTTGGGAATATTAAAGGAGTCGGACATATATATATATCAGCAAACTTTCATAGATACCGATTCCAAAGTCGCTTTTACAAATGCAGACCTTTGACGATACAATTCATTTGGCAAAGCAAAAGATGCTGGAGACACTAAAAGAAGATCAGCTTGTTACTTATCCAATACAGGAGAATAAGCAACAAGTCACATCTTTAGATTTTGGAGAAACATCATTATATTCGAATAGGCAATCTGAGACACTGTCTCATAAAGTGTGTAAGTTATAGAAATGCGGAGTTTAAAAGGACTTCGCATTTTTTATTTATTAACTTTATAAGAGTATGATTGACAAGGAGTCACTATTAAACGACAAGGAGTTCTTAAAGAGTTTTAAGGACGGTTTAGAGCTGCAATCGTTTTTCCGCGAGTTACAGGCACGGGCAGTATCGCAAATGCTTGAAGGAGAAATGGACGGCCATCTTGGCTATGAAAAGCATGAGCGCAGCGGTCAGGGCAATTCCCGCAACGGACATACGAGCAAAAAGGTTCGTGGGGATCAGGGAGATCTGGAGATTCAGGTTCCCCGAGATCGCGATGGTACATTCAATCCGATCATCGTTCCCAAACGCAAGAACATGATTGACGGAGTTGAGGACGTGATCGTTTCGCTATATGCCAAAGGCATGAGTGTTTCGGATATAGAAAATATGATGCGCGATGTGTATGGATTTGACCTTTCTGAATCGACGATTTCCCGGATTACCGACCGTGTGGCGGGTGATGTGATCGCCTGGCAAAACCGCCCGCTGGACAACGTCTATCTGATTGTATGGATGGATGGCATTGTTTTTAAGGTCAGGGAGAACTCCAAAGTGGTCAATAAAACCATTTATCTTGCTGTGGGCCTAAACCGGGATGGCTATAAAGAAGTTCTTGGCATGTGGCTGGGCAAGAATGAAAGTGCCAGTTTTTGGATGGGAATCCTGACAGACCTAAAATCCCGGGGAGTAGAGGATATGCTAATTACAGCGACCGATAACCTTAATGGTTTCTCCGCTACTATACGAAGTGTGTTTCCTGAGTGTAGTACTCAGGTCTGTGTTGTCCATCAGATCAGAAATGCTTGTAGATATGTTGTATGGAAGGATAAAAAGGCATTTACAGCGGACATGACGCCTATCTATGATGCTCCCAATAAACAGGCAGCAGAAGCTGCACTGACTGATTTTGCTAATAAATAGGAATCCAAATATCCTTATGCCATACGATCATGGAGGGAAAACTGGGACGAACTGACCGTCTTTTACGGCTTTCCACTTGAGATCCGAAGAATAATCTATACGACCAATATCATCGAAAACATGAATGGGAAGATCCGCAAATACACAAAGAATAAACTGTCATTTCCCAGCGATGATGCCGTATATATTTCATAACTATCGTTTTTTGAGATTATAGAAGACCATTTTTGTAGATTTTATCATAAATGTTCACATCATATTTTAATTCGTTGGGAAAATCTCTTTCGAACAAAATGTAGTGAATATCCGTTAATATTTCTCTTGCTATATAAATCAATTCTACATTCCTATTAAGACTAACATAGTTTTCATTATTAATTTTCATTTGATGCGACAATTTAAATTGATGAGCTTCACCATCACGCTTCCTAATTATTTTGGATATATCTATTTCATTTTTCGTATAAAATAAATCAATATCGTTCATGACTTTCTTTAAGGGGTCAACGTTGATTTTTACTCCTTGCCCGTACAAAAACCCTCTTAAAGTAAATATCGAGTGTTTTTCATCTCTTTTTGGTTTACTTTTTAATAAGTATGCTGATTGTATTAATGCTAATTGATTATGATAAAATATCATATCTGCTGATTGTTGAGAGAACCTTTGTAATTTCGAAAATACTCTGTCTAAAGCAACAATAGCATTTATATGCATTTCGATTTCGTAAGTAACTTTAAACATCCAAAAAAGATAATCTTCTATAAGACCTTTATTTTCCATTTGAATCATCGTCTATTTATATTAGATCTTAGATTTTACTCCGTAAAGATTGCTTCCTTACCTATATGAGTGTTTCGAGCTTTTCTACAAGTTCGACTAAATTATAAATTTCCTCAACAATTATTTTGTTATGGATTAACAATAAATTAGGCATCTTCAAAAGTTCTTTAAAGTTTTCTCTTCCATTATTTTTAGGAAGAAAGTTCTGCATTATTAGAGAATTGTTATGGGCAAACTCATTACGTTCCAATTTTTCTATATCGATTTTCACTTTACAAATCCATTTATAAAATTTGTCTTCTTTTAACGCAGGATGATCAATTAAAAGTTGAGGAACAACAGTGGCAAAATAAGTTTTCTTTAATTCTTTAGGATTTTTTAAGTAGGTATTAAGCACTAAACCAACACGGTTCCAAAAAGAATAAATACAATGAATTGTAGATTCTATCATAAAGGTATACCTGTGATTATAAACATTCGGACTTCCTGTTTTAATACTTATTTTATCCCTAAATAAAATACTACTTGCTATTCCGAAGTGTATTTGACTGCTGAGACCTTGGATTTCATATAAAAAGTGATATCGGTATTCATCATATAGTTTATTAAAAAAGCTAAGGCTTGCCAATCTTTCCCAATAACTATCTTCATAGAATTTTTGTATCGAAATCAAATTCATAATTCCATACTCATCAGTAACTTCTTTAAGAGCTATGTTCATTTCAGTAAAGTAATCACTCATATTGGTCGTTTTTGATATTATTATTAAAAATTATGGTCGATATATTTAACCAAATGCATAATCGAGTAATCTATTTTCATTATGTATTCATCTTCTCCGGCATAGTTTCTTAACAACCCCCACCCGCCATTTTCTTTTGCTTTTTTTAATACTTGGCTTAGCGGATAAAAAGTATTTCTATATTTACCTCTATTCTTTTCGAGAGAAGGTAAACAATCTTTTGTATCACAAATAATCTAGTAACCTATGCTGTAAGTACCCCATTTTTCCGACAGCTGGGATTGGACTTTTCTAATTTACGTTACTAATTGATTTATTTGTTGTTTGTGTCTAATATTTTTTGATAATTCCGTTGGTGTAAGATTCCCAAGACTCATGGGAGCTGTTGTTATTGTATTCATCCATCCATGTCTGGGTATGTTCTCTTATTTCTGACAAGTTGAAAAATAAATAAGCATCCAAAATTTCTTTGCGATAACTTCGGTTGAACCGTTCGATGTACCCGTTCTGCATAGGCTAACTGGGCTGGATAAATTGAATAGCGATGCCTTGGTCTTTACACCAGAGCTCAAAATGATGACTGGTGAATTCAGGACTATTATCTACGCGTAGATAGAGCGGTTTGCCCCGCCAGTCTATGATTTGTTCAAGTGTCCGAGTTACCCGCAAAGAAGAAATTGAAGTAGCTATTTCGATACACAATATCTCACGGGAACAGTCATCCATCACATTAAAGGTTCTAAACCTGTTTCCGCTGGCCAAGCTATTGCTCATAAAGTCCATGCTCCATTTTTGATTAATGCTGACCTGTTGTTCCAGAGGCTGTTTCTCCCGAGCAGGTAGCCGACGTTTGCCACACCGCTTCTTGTTCATATTTAATAGCTTATACACCCGATAAACTTTTTTGTGATTCCAGGGCTTCCCCGCTCTGCGCAGATAAGCGTAAAGTTTTCGGAATCCATATACAGGATGTTTGGTGGACAGATCATCTAATGCAAATATGACTGCACTGTCATCTTTCTTACTAACATAGTAATATTGTGAACGACACATGCCTGTCAATTTGAAGGCTCCGGTGACACTCAAACCGTGATCTAGTACAATTTCCTGGGTTAACTGTTTTTGCTGCCGGAGCCCCAACCTTTTTTTGAGATGACTTCTTTTAGGATATCATGGTTCATACTCAGTTCGGCAAACATCTTTTTCAAACGTGCATTTTCTTCCTCAAGTTCCTTTAGGCGTTTGACATCTGAGGCTTCCATGCCTCCGTAACGGCTCTTCCAGTTATAAAATGTGGCCTTGCTAATTTCCAGCTTACGGCAGATGTCTTCGGTCTTTCTGCCTTCCTCGCCCTCTTTGAGTGCTCGAACAATCTGGCTTTCTGTAAAACGTGTTTTTTTCATTCTATTACTTAAATCTAAACATTTATGTCCACTTTTAAGCTGTTTGATTTTTTGGGACACTTACAAGCCTACATTAATTAACATGTGACATAGTTCACTTTACACTTCCTAGTTCCCAAATTATATGACCGGTCTAAAAATTCACGATCAATAACCAATGTAGATAGGTCTGTTGTCTGCGTAGTCATAATGCAAAAATTTTAAGAAGTATTAGCCGCAAATTGACCAATATAAATCACCATGTTAAATATAAACATTCTTTAAATATTGCCATTGATTACCAGCTAAATTTTCCCAACGTAGTATTTTTTCAACGAAATCTAATAATCATTAAGTGGCGATAAAATCGCCTTAAATGGCTCTAAGCTAATTTTTATCGCAGGGGGTGAATGGGTTCTTTTCACCCCCTTTCACTGTTTCCATCTATATCATTTTTCGTGCTTTGCAACCATTGGGACAATAAACCCATGGGAATTTATGAAAACAAGGGAACTGTTTTTTTACATGAAGCAAGCAACTGAAGATGGTGCATCGAAAGCATTATTAGCAACTGCTGCAGCGCCTACATCTATCAATAAGACCCAGGCTTACCGCCTGTACGGTCGGTGTAACATTGATAGATGGATACTTGAAGGTATCCTACGCCCTATATCAATTCAAACTTCCCAGATTTTGTTTGACCCTGCGGAGTTGGAATCTATCTCTGATTCCAATAACCGAATTACCTATCTGCAAGTAGCAGAAAGGTAATTAAGCGTGCCGTGAGGTAGGCGTTCTTGTTCTTTGACATTAGGGGATGAAGCATTATCCTTACTAAAAAGGAAATTATGCGAAGAAAAACATTTTTCAAAATTGTTTTTCGAGAACGCATAGGCAGGCAAACGGCCCGATCTGTACAGATTGACGTGAGTAGTCCCGACCAATTTAACACTTGACTTATTTCATATGGAATATCCAGATATCCAAATTACTTGTCAAGCATACCATTAACCAATGAATATTTTACTTACACCGCATCAACTCCAAATGCTTTTAGCTGATGCCTCAGAGCTTGGAGCGCTTAAAGCTTTGACAAAAGTTGGAAAGATTAAACCGTATCTAAAAAAATCAGAAGCATTCAGACGATTCGGGCGAAATAATGTAGAACAATGGATTGTCCAAGGATTAATTACTCCAAGGAAAGACGGTAACCATTCTGCTGCATGGCGTATCGACAGAATCGAAATTGAAATCTTATACAAGGCAAAATTAGCCATGAAGTTTTTATAAAAGACATATATAGCTATGAAATTAAATTCAGTCGTATCAGATGGATTAAATTCAGGAGAAGAATTTATTTCCATCAAATCATTATTGAATCATTTAGGATTTAAACCCTTGGAATCAAATGAAAAGGAGAGTTTTTATTCAAATATTTTTATCTCTAACAGCTTAAAACCAAAAAGCTTTAGGTTGGACCATGCATTAGATGTATGGTTTGATAAATCAATAGGAAAAGGTGGTAATATAATTGATTTTGGAAAACTTTATTGGCCGAATTTGGAACTTCATGCATTGCATGAAAAGCTAAGTTCATTTTCTGACAAAAAGGAATATCATTACATGTTTCCCTTGAATGAGAAATCGAGAAGGAAAAGAAGGCCAGTAAAATTGCCGCATTATCAGATAGAGCGTATCCGCCAATTAGGTATCACAAGCGAAGTCTCTGCATTTCTTCAGGAAGCAGGCTTATGGGAAATAGCGGATTCAAATTTAGTAGAGGTACATTATTACGTAAGGGATGAAAAAGGAAAAAGAAGAGATTTTTGTGCGGCGGGATGGCCTAATGAAAACGGTGGTTGGGAAGTTTACGCTAAAAACTTTAAATCCTGCATTGGTTCTAAAGGAATGAGTATTTTTCAAGCTTCAACTAGAAATATCACCATCTTTCAAGAGTTTACAGATTATCTGAAAAATAGGGATAAATTATATGCACTTTATTCTTCTATTTTAGTACTTAACTCTCCGAAATTTCTTTCTGCGGCAATTAAAAGAGTGAGTAAATATAAAAATATAACCTTCTATATTGATGAAAAAAGGGAAGGATATGAGGACGCTAAACTGCAAGTACAAAGCACCCTACAAAATTGTATCATTCAACCTCTCTAAATCAATTTGTTTAAATGTCTAATTACATTTTGCGTCAAGATCTCGAAGACCGCTCAATTGTTGATTTTCTTGGAAGGTTGGGCTATTTCCCTGTCAAAAAATCTGGCAGGGAATTTTTTTATCACAATATGCTAAGGGAAACAGGGAAAAATACTCCATCCTTAGCTGTATGGGATGAAGGAGGAAAATGGATGGATCATGGTGGTTCTAATCAAACAGGAATTCAAGGAGGCGGAATAGTGCAATTGGCAAGAGCATACTGGCCGAATAATTCCTATTTCGAAGTTTTGCAAAAGATTCAATTTACCTTTGACCATTTTCAAAAAGCTGAAATCCCGGTTTTTGATTCTTTTAAGCCTACGAATAAGGAGATTGAAAGTATCCTAGAATTTTCCCATAGTCAACAGCTCGGCAGAAATTATGTGCTATACAGTTACCTACAAAACCGAGGTGTGGAATCTGTTGCCCCGGGGTTGCTTTGGGAAGTTTATTATAGAAATAAAGCTTTTGAAAATCCTTCTCAATTATTTTATGCACTTGGATGGAGGAATGAAAAAGGGCATTGGGAAATTTCAAGCCCTAAGGGTTTTAAAGCAAGTATCGGTAATAAAGATATTTCCATAATTCGTGGAGCGGCTGATTATCTAGTCTTGTTTGAAGGTTATTTCGATTTTTTAAGCTGGCTGAAATTTAAAAAAAAAGAAATTACACCTACCATAATTGTTCTTAACTCAGTTTCTTTGGTAAATCGTGCTATTGAAGCCATGCGTGAATTTAATAAGATCGATCTTTATCTAGATAACGATGAAGTCGGAAGACATTGTACATCATTAATAAAAGAGTCTTATCCTTTTGCCAATGATCGGTCCAATGTATATACCGGTTTTAAAGATTATAATGAAATGTTAATGCACTTATTGAGAAACGGCTATAGTCGCATAAATAGATAGCTGTTTGTATATGCAAATATTTATATTTCTGTATATATGACTAACGGGATTTACAGCCGGCTAGCTATTTGTTCTTCAAAATATATCGGATAGCGATTATTTAAATATTTGAATATATGTTCTATTCTTTCTCCCTTTACGTATCTAGACCATTATACGAACATAGAAATATAAAAATAGCAGTAAATCTCTATATCTGCATATTCCAATATTTGACAGGGTACCTCAGTGAATATAAATTTTGTCTGTCTAAATTAAATATTTGTATATCATAGGTTGCCCTAACGTCAATCTTTGTTTTAATTCTCGGCTTACTCCTGAAGAGCGCTAAGACTTGATTCAATTCAAAGTTTTGAATGGATTTCGTAGTGATACTCCACTCAAATAGTTTTTTGTTTTGTTTTGAGCAAGTTGTGTTTTTGTACGTACAGATTTGCTGCTCAAATCATGTACCCACAAAAACGAACTTGCCCTGAAATAGATCTACCCGCTGGGCTGATCCATACCAGGGAAGGAAAAATGTCGCAACTCCATTTTTCTACATCTAATCCCAACAGCATGTTAAAAAAACACGGCAGCCTATTTACGGAAATAGGTGGCTTTGATCTGGCTGCTTCCTGGATGGGATGGGAGAATGTTTTTTCCTGTGAAAAGAATCCATTAGGTGCTGCCCAGCAAAGACCAGTTTTAGGTAGAAAATTCCCTCGAGGGAACATTGGCCTTGTGAGCCCCCGTTTTTTGGCGGAGTTAATGGGATTTCCAGTGAACTGGATGGAATCTCCTTTTCTGTCTTGCAGCAGCAAAGCTTGAGAGCCTACGGAAATGCCATAGTCCCCAGGTGGCCTATGAGATTTTTAAGGCGATAGAATCCGTAAGCACCTAAAACAACAACATTATGAGAAATAAAAAAGCTTCCAGAGCTGAATCACCCAAGGATAATAGGATCTATAGGTTCGAACTTCGGTTGACAAAAGCCGAGAAGGCACAGTTCCTCTTTCTTGAAAAGTCCACGGGTCTGAACCGGTCGGAGATTGTCCGAAATAAGGTTTTGTCCCATTCGTTCAAGATATTGGTCGATTCTAAAACCATACTCCAGATGCTCGACACGCTTGGTTCTGAGCTAGGAAGATCAGGGAATAATATCAATCAGCTGGCCCGGCATATCAATACGTTGAAACTGCAGGGCCGACTGGAACCCGGTGAACTATCACGGTTTCCATCCCTGATTGCTGATTATATAAAATATCAGCGGCAGATTGAACAGGAATTCAGAAATCTGATGCGATTAATCAAAGGGCAGCGATGATTGTTAAAATCTTATCTTCAGCTAAAAATTTTGGAGGTGTCCGGTATAATACCAACAAGATGCAGCAGGATAAAGGTGAACTGGTAAAAGCTGCAAATTTTGGTGCGCTCGGTGCCATGACCAATTTACGCCCATCTGATTATATCAATTACCTTGAACTACAGACCAGCGCAAGCAAAAGAATAAAAAATCCGCAATTTCACGTAGCTATTTCATGTAAAGGGAGAAGCCACAGCAAGGAAGAATTAACCGAAATTGCGGAGAAATGGCTAAAGGGAATGGGGTATGAAAATCAACCCTATCTATTGGTTTTTCACAAGGATACTGAAAATAATCATATTCATATCGTCTCAACACGTGTCGGCAGGGACGGGAAAAAAATAAGCGATAGCTATGAGAAACTTCGTTCCTATGAGGTCCTTAACCGGGTGATGGGAAACGACGAAAAAATCGAAGCTTCGAAATTTATACAAAATGCCCTCCAATACAGCTTTTCCACACGGGCACAGTTTATGATGATTTTGGAAAATCAGGGCTACAGTATTACGATTAACGCTGGAAAGTACCAGGTTTCCAAATTCGGTAAAAATCTTGGTGAAGTATCGCTGGATGTTATTGACAATAAAATCGGACAGTTTCAGAAAGACCTTGATAGATTATCCCAGATTCGAGCAATTTTTCACCGCTATAAATTGGCGCATGATCCATCTGTGAAAACTTTGTATCAGGAAAATCCCGGTAGGGAAAGAAATTTTGATGTTGGTTACACATCCGATCTGGCAGAACTGCTCAAATCAAAATTTGGTGTTCAGATTCATTTTCATGGAAAATCCGGAAAACCTCCTTATGGATATACGGTAATTGACCATGCGTGCAGGTCCATATATAAGGGTGGTGACCTGATGCCACTTTCAGAATTTATCTCCGCAAATAATAGTGATAAAACGCTAAAACCTGTCAGGTCGGAAGATTCCGAAGGAGATTGTTTTACCTCGCCGGCTAATAAATCATTTAGCACTGAAAATTCAAATGTCCTCGATGACATAGCGGAAAATGGCAGTTTTCCTGTACCTGATTTTCAGATCGACATCCGGGATGACGTCGATGATGAGGCAATTCATGGAAGAAATCGGAGACGTAAAAGAAAATCCCGCACCAATACACGTTAGCAAAAACATTATTGACCAAACTCTAACATTATGCTTGTACTTATCGGAAACCAGAAGGGAGGATGCGGTAAAAGTACGCTTGCGCTTCTGCTCGCCAATTTTTTGGCAATAGAGAAACGTCAGCCCCTGACCATTCTAGATATGGATTATCAACAGTCTTTATTTGCGAAATCGCAAAAAGCTAAAATACTGGAAAATGACCCTTTTTATGAAATTGTTCCCGCCGCGCTTGAAGATTTTCCATTAATGAAGAAGAGACTTCTAAAATCTCCAAAGGATATCATTTTAATTGATCTTCCCGGAAAGATGGATGATGATGGCCTCGTTCCAATTTTCACTTCTGCCGACCTTTTTCTGTGCCCATTTGCGTATGACGAATTTTCAGTTGATTCAACAGTGCTCTTTTCAATGGTCGTCAAAAAACTGAACAGCCGGGCACAGGTTCTTTTTATCCCCAACAGGATCAAGACAAATGTAAAATATGAAACCAAAGAACAGGTCCAGAAGGTCCTGCGGAATTTTGGAACAGTCCTTTCGGAGATTTCGGACAGGATAGATTTTCAAAGGGTCTCTACCGTTCATACCCCCGAAACGATCCGTCCGGTATCTTATCCGGTGCTTTCCCATATCTATGACCATTTTCTTAAAAGTGACTAATGCCCATGAATATTAAAACACTAGCGGATGAACTGAGGGAAACCATTCGGAGAGATAATAATGAAGGAACAGGCAAAACAGTCCCTAAAAAGAAACCTGTCCCAAAAAACGCATTAGATCCTATCGTCGAGGAAATACGTGCCCACAGGCTGATCGGAAAAGAAAAGCTGCTGATCAGGCTCGACGATAAAACCATATTTCTTCTCAAACAGCTCAAGATTACCCAGGGAATTGACATGAACAAGATCATTTCCTATTCCCTTCAATACTTCCTCCAAAAACATCCCCAAATTTCAAATCATATCAAAGAAACACTAAAAAATCTCGAACTATGAACTGGATTCAATTTGTACTTTATCTTTCGACAGTCTATTTAGGTTATTATGGACTGAATCTGCTTTATGATCTGTTTTACCTGAAGGATCCGGGTAGTAAAATTAAAAATGCCAAAAAAGGAGAAATCACATTTCCTGAATTTTATTCCCCGGTACAGGTTGAATTGCCGGATGAGGAAATACAGGAAGACAATTTCGAGAATGTAGAAGTTATTTCGAGCGGGCCGATAGAAAGCTCAGGTGGAGTTTCGATCAAAGAATTATTCTCTTTGGCCCAAAATGACCTGATCGAATACACGAAGGCAATTGCTTATTAATCATTAAATGAACAGAAGAAAAACGATATGGACGGCATTCGCCGTCTTTTTTTTTGCCCATAGCCTTATCGCCCAGCCGGGTCTGTCCGAATTTAGGCAAGTCAGTTCTGAGATCAGGGGCTGGTATTTTAATTTCTCCGACTTCGCCCTGGTTCTGGGAGCAATATGTGGTCTGGTCGGCGGAGTTCGGATTTTCTACAATTGGCAGAGCGGAAAAGATCATCACATTGATGCACAGGTGATGGCCTGGTTCCTTTCCTGCCTCTTTCTCTCCTTACTTAGCGCATCCCTAAAAGCGCTCTATGGAATCTAAAGCGCCAAATCTTTTTCCATTCACTTTTTTAATTCCTATTTCTTATGAGAGTAAAAGCAAGCAGATTACTTGTTTTGGTATCCGCAATATGCCTATTTGCGGAACGATCCTTCGCCCAAGGGGGAACAGTCGGAATCGACGCAGCAACCTCCTCTCTCAACACCTATGTTGATCCCATATCGACATTGATTTTGAGCATTGGTGCCGTGGTCGGTTTAATCGGAGGAATCAGGGTTTATATCAAATGGAACAGCGGCGATCAGGACATCTCGAAGGAACTGATGTCGTGGGGTGGTTCCTGCCTATTTCTCATTCTGGTCAGTGTGGTCATCAAAGCATTCTTCGGCGTATGATCCAGAAAGATTATCAATTCTATAAGGGGCTCCAAAAGCCCCTTATTTACCGTGGTTTTAAAGGGAAATTCATCTATTATGGTGTTGGCTCCATTATGGGGGGAATGCTTTGCGGCGGTATGATCGGTGCATTTACCAATATGATATTTGGATGCCTGAGCATCCTTGTCTTCATGTCAGCAGGCATGGTTTATACCATAAGTAAGCAGAAGAAAGGTCTGTATGATAAGACCAACCACAGGGGAATTTTTATCCATCCATCCAAATCATTGTTCAGAAATGAAAAAGCAGACGAAACACTCATTTGATCTTCCTTTTGCCGGTATTGACGAATATATGGGCTTCTCAATCGTTTTTGGAGATAAGGGAGATTATTCGATTATCCTGAGTATTACCAATCCGGTTGTTCAGTATGATGCGGACGAAACAAAATATTCAGAGTTTCATCACGTACTTTCAAATATCATAAAATTATTAGGGGAAGGATATATTATCCAGAAACAGGATATTTTTATACGAAAAGTATATCGTCCGGTCCCGTCGGGAGATTTTTTGGAAGAGAAGTACCAGGAACATTTTAACGGTCGGGAATTTACCGAAATAAGAAGTTATCTGACCATCACCCGGCAAGTCAAAAAAGGGGCATTTTATACTTATGATGAGAGGGTACTTTTCAAGTTTACTAGAGATGTCGTTAAGATTATCGAAGTTCTGCAAGGGGCCGGAGCCAATCCTGTCAAACTTGGTAAAGCTGAAATAAACCGGCTTATATACCGCATACTGTCCCTTAATTTTGAACGGCCAGAAACAGTATTGAACAATTATCACTGTGATGAAAACCAGATAAACTTAGGAAAAAAATCTTTTAAGTGCATCAGTTTAATAGATACCGATTTAGTGGAATTGCCGGATACGATAAATGAATATGCAATAAGGAACGAGACAAATGGTATGCAGGATTTTCCTGTCGATAACTTGTTTTTTTTGCACAGGGTGCCAGATTATAAGGTCATGATCTTTAGTCAGGTGGTAGAGATACCGGCTCAACAGTTCATCTTGAATAGGCTCGAGCTCAAAAGAAAACGGCATTCCAATATGCCCGATCCCGCAAATCAGCTCTATGTGGAGGATATTGACAGTTTATTGGCTGACGTGGCAAAAGACAATCAGCTGCTTGTTAATTCCCATTTCTCGATTCTGGTATGCTGTGATTCCGAACTTTTGGAAAGAACATCAAATTTTATTGAATCCTCCCTATTTCAGCAGGGTATTATTCCTAACCGGAACGCTTATAATCAGCTTGAACTTTTTAGATGTACTTTACCTGGCAATGCCGTGGAACTCAAAGTCTATGACTGGTTTCTTACACCGGCCGATGCTGCACTCTGTTATTTTTTTAAGGAATCGCTGCCCCGCAATGAGAAAACTGATTTCCTGATCAGGTTTACGGACCGACAGGGGATACCACTTGCTTTTGACCCGGCAGATCTAAGTACCAACCGTATTTCCAACCGCTCGAAATTTGCATTGGGTCCATCCGGATCAGGCAAATCTTTCTTCATGAATGCGCTTCTGGAACAATATTATCGGTACAATATGGATATTGTAATCGTTGATACAGGAGACTCTTACCAAGGTCTGTGCAACTTTTTTGGTGGAACTTATTTGACCTATACCGAAGAAAATCCAATATCAATGAATCCTTTCGCGTTGACACGCGAAGAGTTCAATCTTGAAAAGAAGGATTTTTTAAAGACCTTATTGGCAGTACTCTGGAAGGGAGTTGATGGCAAAATGACCCAAGTGGAAGATACCCTTCTCTCAAATGTCATCTCGGCTTATTATTATGATTATTTCTATTTAGATTCAGGCCCGCAGAATCCGGAGCGGCCGGATAAACTGAATTTCGATTCTTTCTATATTTATTCGGTTGACAAGATCAGGGAGATAGCTGAAAAGGAATCATTAAACTTTGACCTAGATGAGTACAGGTTTGTACTGAAGAAATTTTTTACCGGTCAGGAATATGGTACGGTACTGAATAAGGATACAGATGCTTCCCTGTTTGAAGAAAGGTTTGTGGTTTTCGAAATCGACAATATCAAGGAGTCGAAGCAACTTTTCCCGATAGTGACCCTGGTCATCATGGACCTATTTCTCCAGAAGATGAGGAACCGGACTTTTCAGCGGAAAGCTTTGGTAATTGAAGAAGCGTGGAAGGCTATTGCAAGCCCATTAATGGCAGGATACATCCTCTATCTGTATAAAACTGTACGGAAATTCTATGGTGAAGTTGTGGTGGTTACACAAGAACTGGGAGACATTCTAGGCAACCCAATTGTCAAAAATAGTATTCTGGCCAATTCCGATACGATCTGTTTACTCGATCAGTCTAAATTTCAGTCCAATTATGATGAAATCGCAAAATTATTGTCCATAACAGACGTAGAAAGACGGAAGATATTCACCATAAACAAGTTGCAGAATAAAGAGGACAGATCACGCTTTAAGGAAGTTTATATCAGGCGAGGCTCAGTTGGAGAAGTTTATGGTATTGAGGTTTCCCTTGCTCAATATTTGGCATTTACGACTGAAAAGCCCGAAAAGAATGCTGTAAAGATGTATGCCGACTATTTAGGGAATTTTCAGGATGGCCTGACCGCTTTTATTGGGGATCTGAATAATTCGGGAATGGCATTATATGATTTTGTTCGGGAAGTCAATAGTAAAGGAGTTCAGAATTTTATATCAAAGATACAATGAAAAAGCTCATTCTACTTATTCTCATGATTCCCCCATTCCTGTTCAGTAAAGCCCAGATCTATACCGATCCGGCAGTCGCCGCAGCGACAGGCGCGCATGCCTCGGTCATGAACAGGCAATTGGATCATGTTAACGATAATCTCACCCTTATCCAGCGGGGGCAGCTTGCGGTAACCGGACAGTTACAGATTGCAAACGATCTACAGGATAAGATCTATAAAGGTCTTTCTGAGGTTTCGTCCGTTGTCAGATCACTACTGAGTATAAAAGAAATTGCTAGTGTAACGGTCGATATCATTGAGGATGTTGAAAAAGCAATGATACTGGCAAAGGGGAATCCCGTACTATTACTTTTTGCAGACGCAGGCGCAAGAGAATTTAAGACCAGGGCGACAAACCTTGCTACGGAAGTTGGTGCCTTCGTGCTTAAGGATGGAAAGGAAAATCTGATGGATTCCGGTGAGCGTGCAAAGTTGTTGAATCGAATTCTTACTGAGATGACAATACTCAGAGGTGTTGCTTATGGACTACATCGCAATATGTATTGGGCAAAACAGCGCGGAATATTGAACAGTTTGAATCCATACGCCAAGTTTATCAATTTGGATAAAAAGATAGCTGATGATGTGATTCGAAATTCGAGACTTGTAAAGAAATAATGCGATGAAATGGACAATTATCTTTTGTTTCTGTATTTTCTATTTATCCAAAACAGCCAATTGCCAACTGAATGTGCAGTTATTGCACCAGTTGGTAGGACATAGTAAGGAGGAATATGAACGGCAGAAAGACGCTCGTGACCGCCAGGCGCTTACCACGACAAATGAACAAGTAAATACTTCCTCGACAGCAAAACTCAAAAAGAAATATCGTGAGATTCAAGATCGGTTCAGTATCCTGCAAATAGCATTGCAGGGACTGAGTATAGGAATTGAATCCAAACCAATTATTGAACGGATTATTGCCCACCAGAACAGAATAATAAGTATCGCATCTGACCATCCCGAATTTATTCCACTGGCGTTAAACACTGAACGGGAAATTGTTAATAGGTCACTTCAATTGGGAAGATACCTTACCGGATTATTTTTAACAATCGGAGATCTCAACCAGATGAAAACCAGTGACCGCCGCTTGCTTTATGGACATATTCTCACTGAACTTCGCCAAATCGAAGGGGCATCAAGGGGATTGGCTTCGAACTTATATTATACAACTAGGAAGAAAATACTGGACGGTCTCAATCCCTTTAAGGAGTATATAAATACCGATAAGCGGATAGTTGAAAACATATTAAGACAATTAGAACATAAGCCATGAAACATCATCTATTTTATCTGATTATCTTCTGTTTTAATTTTTCTTATGGGCAAGGTTATGTGACAATAATTTCGGATGCAAAACATCTGGCAATAGTAAATGAGAATGGAGCTGTCAGGCTTGCTTCTGAATCGGCGCACAACAGCATGCTCAAACAGATCAATCAGAACCTGGACAATATCAACCTCAATATAACTTCACTGGTTATTGTTCAGCAGGTTATCCATCGGTCTTTAACAGAAGTCAACAGTGCTTTAAAAACAGGAAGATCCGTGATGCAGGTTTCATCTCTTATTACTGAAATCAATAAACAGTCCAATAGCTTAATAGCAATGTCAAAAGACGAACCATGGCTGCTTTTAGTAGCTGAGGGAACGGCAAAACAACTAAAAGTGAGGGGAATAAACCTTGCTTCGGAAGTTTCTGATTTTGTCCTTAAGGAAGGTAAAAACGTCTTAATGGATTATGAAAAAAGAGATTTTCTAATGCGTAAGATCATTATAGAGCTGAAAGTCATGCGGGCACTCCTTTTCAGTATGGAACGGGCGGTTTATTGGACAAAAATAAATGGATTATTAAAAACAGTGAATCCCTTCAAAAATTTTATTAATAAGGATATCCAGAAAGCAAACGAGATTTTAAGAAACTATGAAGCCATTAAACATTGAATTATGTGGAGAAATTTAACAATAGTTATTATTCTGTTGGGTGCAAGATCGGTTTACGGTCAAAGGGTTAAACGACAAACCGATAAACATATTATCAACCAGCAGGAGCGTATGGTTCATAAACAATGGGACCGCAAGAAATTCACGCCTACCTCCGGCTTTCTGGGACTCAATTATCAATACTGGCTCACCTGGGGGCTACACCCAAATTATCCCAAGCTGGATAGGCGGCCCCTATCTGGTTCAGGTCCTCAGACAATGCGTATGGGATTGGTTCTCGCCATGCAAAATACAAGTAATTCTTATAAAAAACAGTCCGATACCATCCGAAATACAGCTTTAAAGGAGTTAGCCCGGTATTCTGGGTTTACGAGTGAAGCCGATCCTTTGTGGATACTATATTATAAAAATGAGTTCAATGCACTTGAAAAGGATGGATCGGCTATTCTTGAAGGCCTGAATTCTGAGATCAAAGCATATCTGGTGAACAAAGGAGTTTACGAATGGTATTTAAACGAAAGTGCTGAATTGAAAGAGCGCTTGGAGGCTTTAAGAAATACAGACCTTGAAAGAGGTAGCAGGATAATGGGGTATCATCGCCTGCTTGCAGAATACAGAGCTCTTGAATCGGCATGGGAATCCAAGAGAAGCAATGCACTCAAATTTCTATCTATATCAAAGGGACTCTCCTCTGTTAAGGATACTGACCGAGTGATATCGCTTCCAAACTCAGGGCAATCTGATGTAGAAATTGCGAATAGAATCCTAAAAAAGAACAGATGATAAATTAGCTTTTATGACATACACTTTTTTTTTACAGGCATCTCCAGTGGGGGTGCCTGATTCATTTAAAGATACCTATAATTTCCTGCAGGGAAATGGGGTATACGAAGAAGGCGTAATGCACTTCCTGAAAGGGATGAAAGATACGATATGGACACATTATGATACGTTTATCACGGATGCGCAGGCACTGGCGGCAATCTTTATGCTCATATTTTTTGCAATAAAAAGCTATGAAATGATGTCCGGTGATAAAAAAATGGAGATAATGCCGCTTTTGCGACCATTTGGTCTGGTCATGGTTATCATCTGGTGGGGCGCATTCGCGCGAGTAGTTGCTTATCCTACGGATATTGTCGCGGCTAAAACGGAAAGTCTATTTGATAACGGTCAGACGGAAGTGAACAGCTTGCGGCTCCAGCGTGCGAAATTAATGTATGATATCGCCAATTCCCTGACCCAGATCCAGGCGGAAACCGAAGTTGCAAAAAACGAAGCGGATACCTGGTACGACAAGGCGTGGGATGCGGTTACCTCGACCGTAAAGGATGGATTCACCTCTGTCTGGAACAACGTTGTTGAGCTCAGAAACAGGATGCAGATAAATTTGCAGCTTTGGATGACCTATACACTGGAAACATTGGCAGTCTGGGTATTAAGGATATGTGTCTATATCATATTCATGATCCAAATACTCTATTCGACCATTCTGATCATTTTAGGGCCATTTTCTGTTGCCGTGAGTATTCTTCCCGCATTTAGGGATTCATTTGGAACATGGATCGCCCGTTTTGTTTCTGTAAACCTTTATTCGGGGATTGCTTACCTGGTGATGCATATTGCCAGTCTTTTCCAGCAATATGCTCTTGAAGCTGAAATCACCCGATATCAGGAATTATTGTCCAGCTCTGGCGATAAACTTGAAAAACTTGGCTGGCTTGCGGGAAATGGTATTATGTCATTTGGGATTGTGATCGTTACCTTTCTAATTGGTGGACTGACTATGCTTACAGTCCCAAGCATCAGTACATGGATAGTATCCACCTCGGGAATCACCTCCGCTGCAGGAACAATGGGGCGTGGAGCTTCAGGTATGGCAAGAACCGCCAGAAGAATAGTCGCCAAATTCTAAACTTAAATATAAACCATGATTATAAAAAATATAGAATCAAAGATCCGGCTTGCAACGCTAATTGCAATAGGAAGTCTGGTAACTGCTACGCTTCTGGTTTTCATTGTCTCCTTCTTTGCATATCGACAAGTCGAGAGTGCAAGAAAGTCAGTTTATGTACTGGACATAAATAATGTTCCGCTGTCTGCCCAGCAGACGAATGTGGAGATGAACCGTCCGGCAGAATACCGGACACATGTTAATTTATTTCATAGCCTATTTTTTACCCTTACACCGGACGAGAAGTTTATTGAGTATCAGATGAAGCGCGCGATGTATCTAATAGATGAGTCGGGAGCCCTACAATATAATAATCTCCGGGAAAAAGGTTTTTTTAATTCCATTTTATCTTCCAGTGCGGTACTTACAGTCCAGACCGATTCTATCTACCTCAATGGAAATTATTTTCGCTTTTACGGTAAACAGACTATAGACCGACGAAGCTCAACTGTAGTTCGGAGTTTGGTTACGGAAGGATATCTAAGGGATCTTAAAATCCGGACAGAAAATAACGCTCATGCCGTATTGATAACGCGCTGGAAAACACTGGAAAATAAAGACCTAAGCTATGTTCAGAAAAATAACCTCTAATCGACCCGATAGTAGCGTCTTGAAGGAAATCAGTAAGGAGTTCTATACTTATTTCCGATATATTAAAATGTTTGTACGGTGCCGGTTGATAGCTTATCCTAGACAGGTCTATATACTGATGATATTATGTATCACGATTTCTATCTGTTGTTTTTTTCTGCTGCCCAAGCCAATGGATGTTAAAACGACAAAAAGCGCCCATTCTGTTAAACCAGTGTCAGATGGAATGGCGCATATCATGGGATCAATTTCTGACCTGAAAGAAATAATAGAACTCCAGGCAATTATGGACGGTCTTTCAACAAAGAGGAATCTAGATAAACAGGATAGTCTGATCCTGATCCAGATCAAGGAAAGACTTTTTGCGCTCGAAAACCTCAAGGCAAAAGATTCTATTTCTAGCGATTAAAGAGAAGGTACTTTTCTTCCAAAAAGACTGATTCTCATTTTTTACAACTAAATCCAGTAATATTATGAAACTAGACCTAAAAAGGCCAAGGTATATAATACCCTTGATCGTGTTGCCTTTTATCTTAATTTTCTTTTATGCTTACCAGTCAGCATTTTCAAAAGACAAAGTTACGAGTGATCATAAAGTACAGCTTCAGGAGCAGATTTCGGATGTTTCTCCAGAAGTTAAAAATAAAGCGCTGACAGATAAGTTAAATGCTTACAGAGAACTTTACAGGCGTGGAGATGGCTATACAGCGGTAAATCAATTGCAGGAAGAAAAAGTAGATGGATTCCGTTTTGATGAAATTTACAATGACAAAGAAAAAAGAAAGCTGGATTCCATCAGGGATAAGCTTAAACAGGAATCGCTAAACGCTCGGACAGGAACAAAAAGCTTTCGGGTAAATGAAGACCTGGACAGTGTATTAAGCACCCTTGTTCCCAGATCCCAACCCGTACCAAGAAAGGAACCAGTAAGGAAAGAAGAAGATCCGATGCTCCTGTTTCGCCGGCAGATGGAATTTGCCGATAGTCTCGCAAAGGCTAACGACCCAGAAGAAAAAGCTGCCAGAGAACAGCGGGAGCGGATGGAGAAGGTGAAAAAAGCAGAAGCGGATATGCCCTTGCTGAAAGTAAAGAAGGCTGATGTGGCCGAATCCGTTTTTAATACAGTCAAGGACAATCAGCAAGAATCATTTATACAGGCTATCGTTGATGAAAACATAATCGGATACGTGGATTCCAGGTTGCGCATCAGGTTAATGGATGACCTGCTGGTCGGAAGCAATCTAATCCGAAAAGGGACATATCTCTATGCGAAGATAAGTGGATTTAGCGGACAACGTGTGCTACTGAGTATAACCTCAATTATGTTGGGGGGCAAAATTCTTCCTGTAAAACTTGATTTATATGATAATGACGGCCTTCAGGGGCTCTATGTTCCTTCTTCTGCATTTAGGGAATTTAGCCGGGAATTGGGTGCTAATTCCTCCCAGGGAATCAGTATCCAGCAGGTGGAAAATCAGAATCAGCTCATGATGGGAGTCATCCAAAGGATGTTCCAATCCACCACCACGGCAGTTTCCAGATATATTCGAAAAAACAGGGCAAAAATCAAGTATAATACCCTGGTTTACTTAATAGACCCACAGACACTTCGTGATAATCAAAAACAATACAAATAATCATTCATCATTTTCAATTATGAGAAATCTATTTCTGTTTTTATCGGCCTTATTTCTAATTGCCAAAGTACCAGCAATGGGACAGTCCCCAGGTGACCATCTGCTGGGCGATCTTAAATCTATTAGACTTTCCAAAGGCAATACAGTACACATTCTTTCCCCGGAACCAATTAGGTATGTTGATATATCTTCAAAAAAAGTTGCCGCAGACCTTCCTATGGAGAATCTGCTTCGGCTGAAAATAGTCCCTGACAGCCTGAATTTAGATGGGGTAGGAGCGGAGCTTGGAAGTGTTACCCTGGTAGGAGAAAATTATCTCACCCAATTCAGGGCTCTGCAATCCGAGCAGTATGTTGAAACCCGGTCACCTGTTCTGTATCAAATTGATCCATTGACCGTGGTTCCGCTGGAGCAAGCTGAAAACTCTCTCAGCAGAAGTCAGATGAGGTCGTTGTCGTATACCCTTTTGGCCCAATCAGACAAGCGCCCGCTGAGAAAAGAGGAAAGATTTGGTGTCGGAATTCATTTGAACAGTATCAGGACGGTAGGAGATTTTATTTTCTTAGATCTGTCCTTTACCAATAAAACAAAGCTTTCCTTTAGACCGGATCAGCTACGTTTTTTTATAGAGGATAAAAAAATCACGAAGGCAACAAATGTTCAATCTGTTGAAATAGAACCTATATGGCAATTCGGGCCTTTTGACGTTTTGAGGAAAAAGAACCGGAACATATATATTCTTAAAAAGGTAACATTCCCGGGAAGTAAAATTTTACGGGTCAGTCTCACCGAAAAGCAAATGTCCGGCAGGACAATTGACCTAAAGATCAAATACCAAGATATATTGAATGCCGATTCTTTATAACTGATACAACATGGAAGAAACAAAAGAACAGCAGGGGCTTTATAGGTTCTTCCAGTTTTCCATTTATCTTTCCATATTTCTTGAGTTCTACCTCTTTCTTTATGTTGAGAAATCCCTTGGATATGGGATTTTAAGCAAGATAGATTTACTTTTTGCTTCTAAGCTTGCAAGATTGCCTTTTTATTCCGGTCTGCTAGCAAGTAAGGCTTTTTCAATCTTTTTGGTCATACTGGTTTCTATCGGTACATTAAGTAAAAAGAAGAAAGATCTAAATCCCAAAAACCAGATTGTTTATCCACTTTCCACTGGATTTATCCTACTTGCTATGGCAATTTGGTTTCACGGTCATCATGAAAAATCTGTTTTCTATGGTTTGAACTTTTATGATATGGGTTACGTGCTCAGTTCGATCCTGGGTATAATTCTGGTCCATGTTTCACTGGATAACATCTCTAAGATCATAAGTTCAAGACTGGGGAAAGATAAATGGAATATTGAAGAAGAATCCTTCATGCAGCCCACGGAAGCGAAAATATCTCCGTATTCAGTCAATATTCCCATGTTATTTTATTTTAAGGGAAGAGTACTGAAAGGCTATATTCCGCTAGAAAACCTATTCAGGGGCTGTTTAGTTTGCGGAGTTCCGGGTAGTGGGAAGAGCTTTGGAGTGATTATGCCAATTCTGCGACAAATGTTGGCAAATTCCTTTACGATGTGTATTTATGATCTAAAATACCCTGATCTGGGAAAGATAGCCTACTATCATTATCTGCTGGCAAAACAGGAAGGAAAGATGCTGGATTATGAATTCCACGTCATCAATCTGAATGACCCATCAAAAAGTCGTCGTGTAAATCCATTTAAGCCGGAATATCTTCAAACTCTTGCCGACTGTTAATTCGCATATAAATACCCCCAGCAATTCGCATTAAAATGCCACCACCTTAAACAATTAAGGTTTTACTTGTTGAGAGTATAATAAACTCTCAGCGTTATGTATAAAGTGGCTATGTACAATACGATAAAAACACTTTTGGAACACGGCAAATCTTTGCGGGAGATCTCAAGGGAACTTGGGATGTGCCGCAAGACCGTTTCGCGTATCCAAAAAGCGCTGCTGAATGGAGATTCAGCTCCGAGGCAGCAGTCCCGTTCCAGTGGTCTTGAGGTATTTCATGAACAGATCGAGCATTATCTGGCCAGTGGACTTTCGGCACTGCTGATC
>NZ_VLKR01000041.1 GCF_007830445.1 Sphingobacterium siyangense
GTTCAAAATGTCCGGCCTGAAGGCTCCGTACCGTCTTTTTTGTCTTCCCGTTTTTACGATTAATCTCCCCGGAAGCTTTACTTTCCTGTAGATGATGATCCAGCTCACCTTCAAGCATACTTTCCAGAAGGTGTTTCAACATCGGAGCGAAAACTCCGTCGGTACCGCCCATTTTCTTGCCTTCGTAAAGGCCTCTCATTGCTTCCTCTTTGAAGCGTTCAAAGTCAAATTCCTCTTTTTCCATTTGCTGTGTCTAATATAAATATTCTTTATTTGACACAGTTTAATTTACACCCTCTCATTGTACAACCGCAAGAGTGCGAGTTCGGCATCATAATACCAATCCTGATAGTTGCCGATGCTCAATTGTTCTCTAAACCTCTCCTGGATCTGCATAAGTTCCTGACATTTTTTACCGGCAAACTGTTCGTAATCTATTCTCATCGTTATGTATCGATAGTTTCTGCTGCACGGTTATACCTGCACGTTATTGCATAAGAAAGAAAAGGCCGCTTGGATACTGTCCGAGCGGCCTTGAAATCCTATATTTTAAATATACCTTATTTTTCTTTAACTATATCTGCCTCTATTCGCTTTACAAAATCAACAGTGACATTCGCCAGTTCTGCAATATCCGAAATCGAAAACTTATTCAAAGACAAGAGGTTTTTTATTACTTCCGTTTTACCCTTAGCTTCTCCCTCGACCATCCCTTGAGCCGCTCCTTCTACTTTTCCTTCTGCTCTTCCTTCTGCTCTTCCTTCTGCTCTTCCTTCTACCCTTCCTTTAGCTTCTCCCTCCGCTCTTCCTTCTGCAATTGCTTTTTCGCGCGCTCGTTTCAATTGTTCTTCCTGGCTACTTCGGATGCTCTCGGCATCCCATTTATTCCTTAAACTTGCGTTGTACATCTCTCGTTCCTCCGGTTTTAGTTTGCTATACTCTGCTAACTGAAATAACTTTTCAAATATCGGCTTTCGCAGATATCTTGAAAGTCCCTTTAGCGAGGACATGTTTTTGAGTATAAAAAGCCAACGATCCAAATCATTATCTAACTCTGCCTCAGCTTTAACAAAGTTAACCAATTCTACATATATAAAACCCAGATCTTCGTAAAATATTTTACTGTGATCCCGATAACATAGACAAATATCGTGTAAAAAATACTTCTCCTCACCCGCATCAGGCATCGTAAATCCATCCATCAATACAATGATATAGACTTCACTAATTGCATAATTCCAAGCCCTTCGGTTGCCTTTGGGTGCCTGATCCGCTATCAATTTACTGCTGTAGTAAAGCATGCGCTTTTTCAAATTATCCTGCGCCGTACGCTGCACTTCAATAATAAAACGTTCGCCGTTGTCTGCCGTACAGGTCAGATCAAAAATAACCGTACCGATATCCTCTGTATCTCCAACATGCTCATTTTTGTTATAATATAAATCAGCAATGATCTTGCGCCCTCTAAAGAGTTCGTTTAAGAAAGCGATCAGTAGATCTTTATTGGTATCTGATCCAAAAACTTTTTTAAAGCCGTAATCTGTCGTGATATCGATATATTTAGACTGCTTCAATTCACTCATAATATATTGTTTTTAAATTGGTCAACAATACAATTATAAGCAAATTAAAACATTAAAACTAATATTTTTAGTAAAAACATTAGTTTTAAGAATTCGTCTTTAATCTGGTATATCTTCCATATTATACCAGGCTATCGGGTTGGTAAAAAACTGTTGGGATGAGATATTGGTTTGAAAGAATGATTGGTTAGGGAAACCGTAAGAAGACTTTAAAGGCAATTCGTAGATCCCGAATGTTTTGTTTCCGAACTGATCCAGACAATTTTGAAATTATTGGCACTTTAAATATTATTGACTACCTCGACAAAAACGGGAATGTTAGTATGAATATAAGTGGCTGGGAATTAATTAAGGACTTTTTCGCAAATAGAATTAATTCCGTTATGCTGGAGAGAAGACAGAAAACCTTTAAGATCGGTGCAATTATTAAAGATTGCGGGAGGACAACTGGTAGAGCTACCGCCAAAGAAATCTACATAGCTCACCCCTATATCGCTAAAGCATTGGTACCGATAATAACATTGGCAGCTATTGGAAGCTTGGAATTGATCGTGGTTGCTATCACGGCCTGCGACTTTTCAATTGGACATGATTAATACCCAAGTCCAATATATCAATTTGCGAGTGAAGAGGTATAAAATGCTGGTTTCGCGTGCCGATGTCTAGCATTTAGTTTCTCTGTCTTATTTTACTATTTAATTCTTCTAGTTTCATTTTTGCAGTATTATTAGTTGGAGAAAGTGTCAAGATTTTTTCATAACACTTTTTTGCTTTATCCATATAACCCCTGACTGTGTAGGCCTCAGCTAAGCTATCCCATACATTGATTGATTGCGGATAATTTTTCGTATTCAGCTCAAAAATAGAAATTGCTATATCGGGTAGCTCTCTATCATAAAGGGCAACATATCCAATAGTATTTACAAAACTTTGGTCCGGTTTAGTATCAAAGAAAAGTTCCTTTTTTATTTTTGCACTGTAATTTACCAATATATCGGGGTCTTTTGTTACTTCATTTATATCAATTTCATATGGCTCGAAGAGATATCGAAGGCCATAATATGTGGCAGGAATTGTTACTGTTAAATGCTTTTCGTCTTCAAAATATCTGAAGTCTACCTTCAGATCTGGAGATTTATTCTCTTTCAGTAATTTATAAAATTGATTTCCCCATTGATAATGCCTCTTATCTTCCTGCATTGGTGCGTATTGAAAATAAAGACTTTTTAAAACAATGTCTTTCCCTTGAGGCAAAATCGTCTCATTACAAGATCCGACCTGCTCCTCATCTTCCAAACCATGTATTTCGTTGATACGGGCAAATGAAATCTTCGCAAATTGGGCCGAAATGATAAACTGTATAAATTGTTGTATGGGAGCATTGAGCATGCCGATTATAATCTGGGTGGACATCATGATCCCAAAACTCATCTCTCCCTGAATCACCGCTTTTGCGCAAACAATTGTAATGGCAACATTCTTAAGATTTTCAATAAACTGTCCACCAAGGTTCTGATAATTGGTTATAGACAGAAGTTTTAGATTTACCTTATAGAGCCTGCCTGCAAGTTTTCCCACTTCCACCGTTTCTGCGTTTCATAATTATTTACTTTAATATCCTGCATTCCCGTTATCGTCTTTACCCAGTAACTCTGATCTTTTGCCATAAGACCAAAATAGTTGGTATCCAGCCGACGCCGGATGGCCAGAAACCCAAATATCCACAGGAAATAAATCACACTCCCAGATACAAACACCCAAAAAATAAATGTGTTGAAGGTCACAAGTATAACTGCAAATACAATAAAAGTTAAGCCTGAGAAGATCAGGTTAAGGGAGTTACCCATAATAAAGTCCTTGATACGCTGATGATCTTGTGCCCGCTGAAGAATATCACCTATCATTTTGTTTTCAAAAAAGCCAATGGGAAGTTTCATAAGCTTGACCAGATAATCAGATATCAAAGAAATATTGATGCGGCTTGTGAGATGGAGAACAATCCAGTCCCTTAATGCATTGGAAAGTGTCGTGGCTAAAAGTATGGCAATATTTGCAAAGAGCATAATATTGACAAAATTCATATCCTGGGTGCTTATACCTATGTCAATTATTGACCGCGCAATAAAAGGGATGATGGCCTGAAGCCCTGTGACAAAAAGCGTCACAATAAAAAGGTTAATAATACTCAGCCGGTATGGCTTAAAATATTGGAATATAGTATTAAAGCTCTTCTTCCGTCTGAAATTCTCTTCCTGATGAAGATCAAAAAAATTACCGTCAGGTTCAAATCCGATCACCACCCCTTTCTTTGTTGTCGATTTATACCAGCTTTTAACAAACGTTTTTATGGGTTGTTTCACTAGTCCGGCACTGGGGTCAGAAACGTAAAAATACCTTCTATCTACTTTATATACGATCAAAAAATGAGAATCTTTCCGGTGAACAACAACAGGAAGTGGAACATCGTGCTGCAGCTGTGCGAGGGTACACTTAACGCCCCTGCTCTTTAGTCCTATTTTTTCAGCAGCATGGATCAGGTTAATAATAGAGATCCCCTCTTTTGTTGTGCCGCATAGTTCTCTTAAAAAATTGATCGGATAAAACCGTCCATAATACTTTGCGATCAACCTAAGGCAAGTTGGTCCACAATCCATCTTATCCATCTGAATTTCAGATGGAAAACGCTTAAAAAACACATTCATAAAATCCTAAGCTATTAAATTTACGTACACTTAATGTTAACAATATATTAATCTTATACTACTTTTTGTAAATAAAAATGAAAATTACTAAATTTCATCGACACAAAAAGAAGATTAAAGAAACTTTATAGCTTTTAAAAGATAAATAATCAATGCACCAAAATTATATAGTGATACTTGCAGGAGGTCTTGGGGAAAGATATGGAGGCGTTATGAGCAAGCAGTTTCAAGCCATAAACGGTGTTCCGGTGATTATTAAGACCATCTGTAAATTCTTACGACGTTTTGAACCGCAAAAGATAAAAATCGTGGTCAACCCTGACCACATTGCGCACTGGAACGAGCTTAAACTTGACTATCCGCTTATCCGTGAAATAACATTTATTGACGGTGGCGAACAAAGATTTCATTCGGTAAAAAATGGATTAGCATCTATTGACTCCAGTGACAACGACCTGATAGGAATACATGATGGCGTACGCCCTTTTGTTACCTTAGAAACCATCGATCATGCTTACACCACCGCTTCTCAGTACGGTACCGCTGTGCCTGTCTTTAATGCAGTCAACACAATTCGGATAGCAAAAGAGAACCAGAATAACGCACTTGATAGGCAGTACGTCAAGATTGTCCAAAACCCGCAGGTATTCCGTTCCAAGATTATAAAAACCGCATACTGCCAAAATTATACGCCCGACATGCTGGATGATGGAACTATCGTCGAAAAGGCGGACTACAAAATACAGCTCTGCCAGGGCAATTACGAAAATATAAAGATAACACATCCACAAGACCTTTACATCGCAGAAGGACTTGACAGATTGCTCGCTAGCAGTTCAATTGAAACAAATGGAAAAATATACGGTAACTCCTACACTAAAATATTATAAGAACGGCTACAAAAAGTCGGCAAAAGAGGGATCGGATCAACTAGCTCTGGGAGAAGATTATCAGAGCAGGTATGGAGCAAAGATTACTGATTACGAAGTCAATTTATTTCAGGTCCATCATGCGATCTGGAAAGACTTTTTGGAAAACTCCACAAAAGACTATTACCTGATCCAGGAGCATGGCACCGCAATTTTGAAGGATCTAACGGAAATAAAATCGGTATTGCTGGGACAAGATCTAAATTTCCACGTCTTATTTCCCTTTGACCTCATTAACTCAGACACACGTCTTAAAATGCCAATCGCATTCAGCAGATTTGGATTTTATTGGGGTACTTCGTCCTATATTATCTCGAGAAAGTCCATAAAGGAACTCATAGAGAAATGTTCGGAAATAAGGTGGCCCTTAGCAGAACAATTTCTAGAACTGGGAATTGACCGTAAAATCAAGATGATTGCCGTTGATACCGACTGGACTATGTTCTCCGACCGAAAGGCCCCTTCTTACCTGGCAAGAAAAAACAGTATGATCGAATACATTAGGTCGTACAGTGCCTGGGAGAAGGACGAGATAAATGAAGTACGGGAAATATTATGCTACCATTCGGAAACCGCCGCATCAGTGGATGTAAAGATATTTCTGCACGCTGGTACCTTACTCGGATCGATCAGGCATAGCGGAAAAATTATGCCCTGGGACGATGACATCGATCTCATGGTAAAAAAAGAAGATCTCATCAAATTGATCCCCGCTATCCGGCAGGATGGTATATATAATGTGACCGAATGGACATGGTCAAAAACAGGAAAAACATATTATAAGATCTGGAAAGAGGGCGGTTATAAAACAGAAGGCTATGAATACACTTTTCCCTTTGTCGACATCTGGTGGACTGAAGAAATCGGGAATAAAATCCATACCAATGACGGGTATGTTTTTGAGAAACAGAGCTACTTTCCATTGCAGCCTATCGAATTTGAAAATGCTAAATTCTATCATCCCGCCGTGGCAACAGATATACTGGACACAATGTATAAAGGCTGGAGAAATGAAATCAAGATATTTTCGTGGTCGCATAAATTTAAAAAGCACAGCGTCAAACAGATCAGCGTTCCCATCACCACAGACAAGAAAGGAAGATTTACAAATTATAAATGAATGAAAATATGAAAAGAAAGCCTATTTTAAATTTTTTCGACATTGCAAGCGATGTCGACCTGTTACCCGAGAATGAGCTATTTAAATTAAAAGGTGGTGACAGTGATATCGCATGGGAAACCGAAGGCCCTGAAATTGATGTATATCCCCCGGATGGTGGTGGTGACGATGACAATTGGGACGATGGTGGTGATGACGGTCCTGAAGAGCCATGGGATGATGAATGTGATGAAGACTGGGATGGTGATGATCACGGCGATGGCGGAACCGATAATGATGAGGAGGAACAACCGAAATGTACCTGTACAAAAGGAATTGTGGGACTTGGCTCTGGAGGGATTGTTGACTATTCTAATCATTTGGGTACTTTTAGAAGTGCAATAACTGCTGATTTAAATAACCCAAATACAAACCAGGCATTCAAAGACACGTTAAATGGACTGAATCAGATTTTTAACAGGATCGAGAGTTCTAATTTTAATCTGGTGATCAACTTTGGTGATGCCGATGGCAGCGCAGCGTATACATCACTCAGCGGAAATAAAGATGTTAAAATTACAATGGATCAGTCCGAATTGGTTTATAAAAAGGATATATATCTTGCCGGCACCGAAATCCTCCTTCATAAGAAGGGTGATTTAAACTATGCCGCTTTTAATGAAGTATTAGCTCATGAATTAAAGCATGTTGAGCAATTTTTAGATGGCAGGATCGGTTTTAACATGTTTGATAATGAAATAAAACTAAAATACGGCATCGATGATGAAGTTGAAGCTTTCGCATTTGCAAATAATTATGCAACTTTTGGTAATCCGCCTGTTGAAATAAATGAAACTTGGGTAAAAAACCAGACGATCACAGTAACTGGTGCCGATGGTCAACCTCAAACGATCAAACCATACGCAAACTTAGGTGATGGAAAAAACTGTCCGATCCACGGCGTATCCTCTAACCCCAATTAATAGATAACAAATGAAGAATAACATTTTAACAATTGTAGGAATTTGCCTTTTAACATCTGCTTTTGGTCAAAAAAAAGAAAAGGAGTTATCGATACTTCAGACTTTGGTTGAAAAAATACATTTGGATCTCCGTGATGTTGCAATGATGTCTGGTGTTCCAAGTAAGACATCAGTCAATTGGGCTAAACTGGTTTATGTTCAGCAGGAAGACTCCATATTCAGAGTTCCATTTGACAGTCTCACTTCACCAAAATGGAATCATCTAGCATATGATATTACAGTCGAATTCGATAGGTTTACAGAAAACCGAACTCAGAATCTTCAAGGAGTAATCGTTCTAAAACGCATCAGTCCTGAAAGAGAGGAAAAACTCCGAAACTGGATGCTTAAAGAAATGGAAAAGGAGAAAGCTTTGAAGAGATAAATACTGCCGTATGACATCTTAGATCTGAAATATAAAGCCTGGCGCGAAGAAATAAGGTTATTTTCTTGGTAGCATAAGTATAAGAAGCATAGTATAAAAACAGACCACCGTGCCTATTATAACCGATAAATTAGGAAGATTTACAAATTACAAATAATTAAAAATTATGAAAAGAAAACCAATCTTAAACTTTTTCGATATCGCAAGCGAAATTGATCAATTACCAGAAAACGAGCTTTTTAAATTAAAAGGAGGCGATAGTGATATCGCATGGGAAACAGAAGGTCCAGAAATTGACGTTTATCCTCCTGAGGGTAGCGGTGACGATGACAATTGGGATGATGGAGGAGATGACGATTGGGAAGATCCTTGGGATGATGGAAATGACGAAGATTTTGAGGATTATGATGACTTAGGCGATGGCGGAATCGATAACAATCCTGATAATGATCCCGATGCAGATGAACTACCTGAATTATGTTTTGATGCTATTTGGGATGCTTATCCACATAATGTAAATGGTCAAACCCAACATCCAAGCCAAGATGATTACGCAAACCAATGTGCTATTCGCGTGGGAGCGGCATTAAAAGAAGTATATGATGTTGACTTCGGTAGTTATGGTACAGAATTTGACGACCCTTTATCATCAGAAGGTTATCCTATTCGGGCGGCTAACTTAAAAAATTATCTAGTTGATGACTATAAATCAAAAGGTATGGAGAGCCAAATAAAAACATATAATTCGACAAATGCATTCCTTGATTCGGCATCTTCAAAGTTAAATGGTATAGTTTATATGCAACGTGGTGGAGTAAATCACATTGATGTATTTAAAGGCGATGAAGGAAAAAACGAAGTAGGATCTCTTTGGTTATCAGGAAATGTTGACAAAGTGATCTTCATTCCTATAGATAATTCAGCATGTCAATAAAATTTTTTATTATGAAGTTTACTAAAATATTAGTTTTACTCTTTCTCTTTATTGATTTTTCTGTTGGTTTTGCACAGAAAAAAATAAATGTAAATACAGCCAAAGAGTATTGGTTTTCTGATAGATTATCAGACAGCCTCTCGGAAAAGAAAACACCCGATCCAAGCCAAGGCTTTCCTATACAGGCATTTTTAATACAGAAAGATAGATTATACTATCAACCGGCAATAGGTGACGACCTGATTCCCGTTTCTTTAACTCCTGTGAAAGGCTCGGATAAATTATATCTGAATATCGGCGAAACAATGACAAGTAATCATATGTATGATTATTCATCAGATGGAAAGGATTTCTTATTAACAAAAAGGGCAAATGAAATGCTTTTAACTGTTAATGATAAAAGTGGAAACACTGTAGATTCTATCAAATTTATAAGACCTACAGATTTCATGATGAATAAAGACGTATCGGAAATTTACTTTGCACATTTGATAAACGGTACTTATAGATTAGGCGACTCAAATGATGAGGTCTCATTTGACATGGACGGAAATTTAAAGGGGATTAATAGCTTTTCAAAATGGAATGTGACTAGAGCCGCGGGAAAGATAAAACCTCGGGTAAACAGTCCCCATGCGTTTATAGTCCTTCAAACCTCAGGTGTTAAGCAAAAGGAATCATTTGTTGTCATCTTTGACGAACTTATTAAAACAATGAATTTCTTTAAATATAATATTCTTAAAGATGGATCCTACAGTTTAGAAAAGGAACCCTATTATATATTAAAACAAAGTTAGTTTATCCTATTTCCAGTAACTCTTTAAATCTCTGGAAATAGGTTTTTATTTTCCCACGTTAGGAACGTGTAAAACCATAAACGGACGATACAGTGCATTTTTCGGGAGTTTGGAAATCCAAACTGCTGTGTGGTCGCTGCAAATTATAAACTTTAATAATTTTATCGATGCTTTTGGCTGTGTCCTTATGATTTTGGTATACTCGCTTGGGATAGAATTCATTTTTATGAATACCATTAACACGTTCAGCTAGCGCGTTATCATAAGGCTACCACGCTGCGCCATACTAATCGCAATGCCATAACGCCGGAGCATTGCTTTATCTTTACCATTGCTAATTCAGATTCTTAAATTACATCACAGGATGAAAAAAATACATGTATGGTTCGGAAAGTTTAAAACGGAGAAAGAATTAAAAAAATATCTGGATCAAAATGACTATCTGGAAGCATGGTCTGTTTATGACAACGAACCGCCAACCGGAAACGAAGAGGACGATAAAGAACCAAATACGGAGTTACGCTGTGATTTTTGCAAGGAAGTTCATTTGGATAACTATGATGAAGATCTCATGATAATGAAATATTATAAGAACTCTCTAAATATCAAAACCATTGCAAATGATATTGGTGTAGATAAAAATGAGTTAGAAACATTATTAAGAGGACATAGTTTCATTGGTTTTAACGCTGTTGTAGCTTTTGAAGACAATGACCTAGATGAAAAAGATGCTTCACGTTCTGAAACGATAAAGTACATTGGGAAATTGGCTCAGTTTTCTGACCAGTCTTTATCTGATTATGAGGTTCATTATTTATGGATAGGAGACAATAAAATTGATAAAAAGAATATTCTCCAACAAGCGGCACTAAATAAAAAGGATATTATAAAACTGAATTATTACCATACTTCAAAAAGCGAAAAACTTGACGAGATACTGTTTCTCCAAATAGAAGATTACAACATTGCCGAAAAGATGATTTTCAAAGCTGAAGAGCTGAGAATGATCACCGCCCATTCCGTACTTGAACTTGTTGTAAAAGGCTCAATTGAAATACATGGTGAAAAAATTGCCGATATGCTCGGTATGAAATATATTGGAAAATTTGACAAGGAATAAAATCTAATTTGTTTTTTACAGTTTGTAATCGTCGATTTTCACCTGTTCGCATATTTACGAACGAAGAATATCTGCTTAAAAATACCAACTAAAACTACAGAATAATAGATGAACATACAGCTAAGTGTCAATAGAGATTTAAACGCAAACGACATACTACAACTTTATCAAGCTAACAAATGGAGTGCGGCCGATAAACCAGAACTACTGATCAAAGCACTCTTAAATTCGCATTCCTTAGTGACGGCATGGGATGGTACGACATTGGTAGGTCTAGGAAATGCTATTTCCGATGGGTATCTCGTGGTTTATTATCCACATCTACTGGTGCTACCCTCCTATCAAGGCAAAGGTGTTGGGCGTTTGATTATGGATAAAATGCAAGAGATTTATAAGGGTTTTCACATGCAGATGCTTACGGCTGATGGAAATGCGATCGACTTTTATAAAAAGAACGGCTTTGAACGAGCAGGTCAAAAAGAGCCGATGTGGATCTATTCTGGGGGTGATCACTGAGAGAAGGTTAAGGTAGCCTGCCCAAAATTCCGGCATTTGTAAAGACTGAAATGCAGGTTTATATCAATGCACAGCTTGGAGCGAATCTTGCGAGAGTAGCCAATATGGTAGGAACTAATCCTGGGACGGGAGTGAAAAACTGGGATCCTATTTGTAAATAAATTCAGATGCGAAAGGAACAAATAACGGAGCAGTTAAAAGAGTATTATCCGGAGGGTCTTACCCTCGACGATATCATGGCTTATTCCTCTTCAGAACCTTACAGTAACCGGAAACGATGTATTGAATCAGCCTGGTCAGACCACGGGCAATGGGAACAATTAAAAGAATCCCTTACCGACCTGTCTGCTGAAATCTGGGACTACTCCTTCTTAGGGGGAAGCCCTTCGTATCACTTTTCCTTCCGCCTTGAGCAGAATGAAGACATTTTATACTCTTTATTTGTCAGTGTTATCTTACCCTATTTTGCGATCAGGATAATGAGCCTTTCCAATCGGGAAAAATCATTTACCTCTGTAAGCGACACTGATTTTCAGGTATTTGAAAAGCTAAAAAAGAAAGTACAAAATGTTTTCCCCGCGCATCTGATAATTAAAGATGATAGGTTGCTACAAACTAAGGTTGATATCTTCGAGGCAGATGGGGAAAATCCTCCGTCAATACAGCACCTTTTATTCTCGACGATAGAAACATAGTTACAGCAGCACTATTCCGCAGTCTTTCTCCAGATCAACCCACTCTTCGATAAATACCACCGATACCCTTTGGTCCATAAAATTTCTCCTTATCCTGTAATTTTTAGAAATTGGATTTGATTACCAACAATATTGAGCCGGTAACTCAAGACAATAGGGCTTCCAGGAAAATTACCTGAGACTTCCGCTTTCAAAATACTTTGATCCTCATTCTTCTCAAAGCTGATAGGCTTCATAATTGACTTATAGTTTTTATTTGCATCTGAAATCCATTTTTCGATCTCTTTTCGTCCATTGTGCATTTTGCCCTCATCATAAACTACTGCTGTTTCGGCGAAACACTTGGCATATGCAACGCTATTGTAGCTCGCTTGTGCTGCCACTAAATCTATTAACACTTTTGGTAATTCCATGATTTCTTATTTTATCTGATCACCTTCGAGAACTTCAAAGTCTCCATAAGGAGAAAGAACTTCAATTGGGTGCCCCTTCATAGTCTCCCTGATCAGGCTCCAATATTTCTCTAGCTCTTTTTGATCAATAGTTGTGATTCTTGTAAATATTATGTATGCTGGCATATGACTAAATTCAAACGGTTGGTATTGTCCCGCCATCGATTACAAATTCGGTTCCGGTGAGATATCCTGCTCGTGGTGATACTAAAAAACCGACCAATTCCGCAACCTCTTCGGGTTTTGCCGGCCTGCCAAAAGGTATTCCTCCCAGGCTATTCATGACCTGTTGGATTGCTTCCTCAACACTAATACCGTTTCGCTCCGAAATTTCCTGCATCATTCCCGTTGCACCATCTGTCTGAATCCAGCCCGGCGAAACAGTTAAAACTCGTACTCCTTTCGGTGATACTTCATTTGATAGATTTTTACTGTAATTTAACAAGCCTGCCTTTGCTGCCGCATAAGGTAATGTTGAATCATGTAGTGGTAACCTAGCTTGTATGGAAGCGATATGAATAATGACACCATTTCCCCTTGCTAACATATGAGGCAAAAAGCCTCGGTCTAAACGGACCGGCGCAAGCAGATTGGTATGAATAGCCTTTTCCCAATCTTCATCGCTCAATACTGAAAAACCTCCGCCTTCTGCATCTGAACCGCCCAGATTATTGACGAGTATATCCAACCTTCCAAATTTTTGAAGAACTTCTGAAACTATTTTTTTGGTTCCGGCAGATTGGCTTAGATCAGCAGAAATAAAATGTAACTTGTCGTTGGCTTGTTTAGGGGTATTTCTTGCCGCAATAATAACCGTTGCGCCTGCATTTAACAAGCGCTCAGCTATTGCCTTTCCCGCGCCTTTTGTACCACCTGTCACCAAAGCAAATTTACCCGATAACTCCTTGTTGAAATCAACTATATGTTTCATTATTGAAATATTTTTATACAAATTTCCGACCTATAAACAGTTTACACAAGTACGGAAAAACGAATTGCATAGGGATAAATTTATCCCATATTGTATATTTTCGAACATTGACTTAATTTTGGAATATGTACGAAAAGAAAATACCTTTAAGTCTCAACTGTGGTTTAGACCTGATTGGTGAAGTTCTCTATGGTAAATGGAAAATAAGATTATTGTGGTTTATCAATGAAGGGTACAAACGCCCAAGCGAACTCCAGCGCAAAATACCGGATGCTTCACGAAGAGTTCTAAATGTTCAGCTAAAAGAACTTGAAGAGCACGAATTGGTTGCAAAAGTTATTTACCCTGTTGTACCACCTAAAGTGGAATACAGTCTTACAGAATTTGGGAAGACTTTAATCCCTGTAATTTCTGCACTAGGAAATTGGGGTGATGAGCATCAGGAGCGTCTAAGGAAAGTAATTTTGAAATAAAACGTTGAATTTCCCCGGGAGAAATTCAAAAAAATGGCGTGCGAAATATCAAAAAAAGTCGATTCTTCATTTAGAATCGACTTATATACATACGCTAACTATGATATATGACCTAAAATTTACGACCTCGATAACGCTGGTGGCCAGCTTCATCATTTCAGATCACCATATCCTTGTAGACCAGTTGTCTTACAATAGGCTTCCTCAAGAATTTTCAATCGTCCGCTTTTTATTGCAATTTTCGCAACAATACTCAGAAGAGGTTCTACAATTTTCATTACTCCTGTCATCTTGGAGTTATTCAGGTAAATGAACAGAGCCAGGTCTGAAAAATTCTTTGGAATTCCGTTCCCGTCCGTAAGACCATCCTTTGCCAGCCCCAATAGAATCAGTGCGGCCTTCTCAAATTCAATATTTCCTGGATCGATGGTTGTCCGTAACCGGCACACGCCTTTAGATCTATTATTAAAAAGATGTGTTTCATTAGCCGATATGAAGATCTTATCCCCCGACTTGAGTTGGTAACGTTTACCGCTTCTACCCACTTCCAATTCACCTTCAAGGACTTCAAACCTTTCAGAAAATAGTGTATGATAATGCCATGGCGTTTTTGCTCCGGGGAGTAGATCACATTCACTTATAGTAGAACCACCATTGGCCGCAGACTGAATAAGATCAAAAGATACTTGATTATAAGGATTGTCGGTTCTCTTTTTTTGCATTAAAAGCACCGGTCCCACTATAATGCAGATCAATACAGCTATCATATGAGCTATGCCATGCTGCCAGTCGCTGCCATTTTTGCCCATTACAATCATGAAATCGCCTAAGGGCACGACGGTCGCTGCTAGCAACGCTATGGCCAGTGCTTTCCTTTCATTTGCCAATACTAAAAGCACCAGAAGAATACCAGAAAATAGATCGCGAATTCCTTTGATGTAGTGAAAGGAATAATCAGCATGTGTATTAGTAGAGATACCGTAATCGAATTCAGCGTTAAGCGGTGAAAACAAAAATCTTAGACCTATAAATAGTAAACCTATTCCGGTCAAAAATGAAATGATGTAACATATTCTTGTTGCCATAATATATAATTTTATTGACAACAAAGTTATCTGGACCGATTTCACTATTCATGCACCTAAGTTAATAACTCAGTCCCTCCTCGTATTTCGGCTCCGGATACGGCTTAACGATTGTGGTTTCACCCCGACGTACGAAGCAATATAATATTGAGGAATTCTTTGTACTAGCTCAGGGTATTCTTTTATAAATTTCTCATAACGAATTTCGGGAGAATCAGTATAAAAAGAATTAAGCCCTTGAAGGGTTTGAACAAAAACCTGCTCTATCACTAACCTGCCGAAACGTTCGCCATTCTTGATCTCAGAATAAAACACTTGAAGATCATTATAAGAAATTACCAATAGTGTACAATCTTCAAGAGCTTGAATAATCTGCCTAGATGGCTTTTGGGGAATAAAACTTTCGTTATTGCAGACAAAATCCATTTCTTTACCAAATCCATATGTTTTCTCCTCCCCATCATTGTTGATATAATACTGCATAACACCGCTGATAATAAAACCAACATAACGGCAAACGTCCCCTTCACGCAAAAAATATTCACCCTTCCTGTATTTCTTTTCCCTAAAAAGTTTTGAAATCAGGTCCCTATCTGCTTGATTAATGTCTATTGCATCTGTGACCGTTTTTAATAATATATTTATCATAATAGCGACGTATTGGTTCTTTAAAGATCGTAAAAAATTTTATGCCAGGATCAGAAAGTCAAAGGGTGATCGGGATAGCTGGTGTCCTATAACTTAAAGGAAAGCTTGCCGAAGAAAATGCTGCAAAGGATGAGAGTTGATGGTAAAAATTGACAAAAAAACAATAAGCCCCTACAAAGGAGCCACTTATGAAGTAGCCAAAATAGTTCCTTTATTTCGACACTTATAACTTATTCTCAGATTTGGACTTATCTGGAAATTTTATTCGTTGAGGTCGGCCAGGGATCTCGATACGGAATCGGTAGAGATTATTCTCACCGCAGCTACTGGGATAACGCTTCGGTTTCAAAAACGAAACAGAACAATAAATACAGACGACTATTATTGCCGCTACAAATTCAGGCACAATAATACCAAGATAAAATCTATCATATATATCTAGTGGTCATTGATATCGAAATATCCAAAGAAGAAGAAAAATCAATTTTAGCTATTTAAAATATACGTTATATTTATTCGAATATAGCCCCGCTAAAGCAAATGACAGAAACAGAAAAATATCTTGCTGACTTTAAAACAGCTGTTACAAGCGTATATCCCATTTCGGATAAGGCATTTGATTTATTGGCTGAAACGGCCTACGTTCAGCAGTTTAAGAAAAATGAAGTTTTACTTAGGGAAGGGCGTGTCGCCAATGACATTTTCTTTGTCTGTAAAGGAGCCTTAAACTCTTATTTTATTGATGAAAAAGGAGCTATCTGGAATAAATGGATTTATTTGGAGAGGGATTTTGCGAGCACAAGATTTTCGGCAATCATAAAAACGCCCAACGATTTTAAACTGCAAGCTATTGAAAACACTACTGTGCTATGTATGCCTTATCATCAAACAAGAGCAGCTATCAATCAAAATGATGAACTAAAAAACCTTTACATTGCCTATTTGGAGAAAAAATGGATCGTCATTAATGAAGAAAGAGAAATTTCTTTACTGACCGAAAGTGCAACCACAAGATATCTCAAATTGCTGGCGGCACATCCGGGAATTGACAGCAGAATTCCACTACAATATATTGCTTCGCACCTGAGCATTACCCCAACACAGTTGAGCCGAATACGTAAAGGGCTAAACAAATAAAAAAATCATTACGCTCAACCTATGTAGAGTGCGTTGTCGAAATCACACTTTATTTTTGCTTATTATCAAACAATAATAAAGGATACTATTAAACTCTTTGAAATAGAACGCATCGTACTATTAATTGAAGTTTGGAATAGGAGACCGTAATAATTAACAATTGAAATTAAATTATGCAAACAATTTCCAAAACACTAAAAATATTTCTAACCGCACTTATTCTTTCCAATATCGTACTGATGGCTTGTGTGGTCTACTTTTTTCTGAACAACAAGCACAGTTTAAGCGCGGAAAGAATAGATATCAAGGACAGATCTGGAAATAATCGTGTCGTTATTGCAAACACAGATAACATTCCGCAACCTATTATCAAAGGGAAAACATATAAAAGGGCTTACGCTCCCGCGGGCCTGATTTTCTATGATAAAAATGGAGACGAAAGAGGCGGTTTGGCAATTACCGATAATGAAGAGACTAACCTGAATGCACTTGCATTTGATTATCAGAATGCCGATGCCATTGGTATCCTGGCACAGGATAATAAACACGACAATTATTTCAGGGCTGGTCTATTGATTAATGATAAAGATCTATCCGGTAAGCCGGGGCATAATATTAACCGGATAAACCTACTAACAGAGAATGGGAACGCTTCTTTGGTGATGAAAGATAACAATGAGATACCGAGAATTATTTTAAAGGTGGACAGTCTGGGTAACCCTTCTATCGAAATGTTGGACGATAAGGGAAAAGTGAAATGGAAACAATAAGCTATAATCGAGAACTGTGCTGTCATTGATAAAATCACTATCTCCGCTTAAGCGATCGAAGCATAAACCGAAAAACGAAAAAGCAACCTATATCAGTAATCTCATTCGACAGCAGTTTGATATTGTATCGCATGGAACCCTAACAGATTTATCCGTTTGGATGGACACGGACAAGACCAGTAAAGATCATTGCTAATTTGTAAAAAAAAGCTTACTCGTCGCCCCGCTATCCGTAAATGGTTGGATCGGGGTACCTATATGAATGATGTAGCACCATTTGATCAATTATGTTTAAATTCACGTTACAATGATAACTTGCTACGGCCCATGATCAATATACTCTATACCTTTCATGCTTTTTCAGCGGGTGCATTTCTGTTGCTCGGCACCTTAATCGTTATGGGTGTCAACCACAGTTGTTCCCACGCAGACCGGTGGCTTGGGACTTGGTATTATTTGATGGCATGCTTATTTACCCAGCTTTTTCTTGAAGGTTTTCATATCGAGAGCAATGGATTGATCCATACGCTGGAACTCCCGCGATGGGCTACACTCCCCTGCTTCTACCTGGCCGTTCACTACATGGTCAAACCAACAGCAAAAATTCGGTATTGGGGACTACATTTTTTTCCATTCCTCGCTTTCGTTTTCTTCTCCATCATTTATTTAATACCCGGACTTTCTAATAGACACATCCATCCGCCTCAATTACCGCAATGGATCATCTTTACTATCAAATATTTCTTTTTTGCACAATGTATCTTTTATTGGATTGCCTGTTATAACCTCTTTAAAATACACCAGAAAAACATTCGCCAGCTATCTTCCTATACGGAAAAGATAAACATGGCCTGGTTAAAGTACCTATTGATTGCGCTGTTATTGATGATTGTTGTCCGTCTACTCGCTATGGTTCATTTAGTTTTTAGTGCTGTCGCCCCAATTTTATATTTTATGGGCACAGTGGCACTTGGGTACGCAACGCTAACACAACGGTCAATTTACACAATTGAGTCTACAAAAAACCTCATCAACGAAGCGCAGCATAAAAAGGTTAAAGCCGAGGATCGGCTTACAGCACAACAGGTAGACACATTAAAAGAAAAACTATTACAGAAAACTACAGCTGAAAAGCTATATCTCGACCCGGGTTTAACACTATCATCCCTCGCGGAGCATATCGGAATCAATCCGCACGATCTGTCCTACATCATAAACAATGGACTGCAGAAAAATTTTTACCAGTTTATCAACGAGCTTCGCACGGAGGAAGCGAAACAACTTTTATTATCCGAAGAGGCCAAGCTACTTGATATGTTTGGAATCGCAATAAGGGCAGGTTTCAATTCAAGAACAACCTTTTATGCCAGCTTCAAAAAAGCAACAGGCATTACGCCGACAGAATATATGAAAGTCAATAGTAAACAATCAAACTAACTCGGCACAATGAAGTTTGTTCGATTGCATCCATTCGGACGGTTAGCCTATCAAAAAGACTTACTCTTGTATCATATCAACAAAAGAAATTATGATACAATACACCAAACCAAGCGGGTACTCGAGAGCGATCCGCCAATTTTCCAAAGCAACATATGGTCTTCTGGTGGGAGCATGTTGTCTTTTTGCTTCGATTGATACATTTGCCCAGTCCGCCTCTAAAGATAGCCCCCAGCAACAACAGTTGGTTCCACTAAAATCATTTCAAGGCTACTACCAGCTACCCAATAAAGTAGCTTTCATTGCTTTCGAGGAGCAAGATAACAACCTGTATGCGACACAGCTGTGGGATCAGAAAAAAAGATATCAGCTGGTCCGTAAAGATGATACGCATTTTGAATCCAAAAACGAAGGCTATGCCATAGAATTTTTAAAGGATGATTCCGGCGATTTTAGCCAAACCAAGATACTGGGTAGGATTTTATGTGAGCGTGTGCCATTTGACCCCACTAAAATCGCGAGTTTAACCGCATCTCAACTGAAACAACTTGCCGGAACTTACCTCAAGGTAAATGACAACAACTTTAAAATTCAAATAGATCCCTCCTCAACAGGCCTAACGCTTACTCAATTGTGGGATAACAAAACAATTTCATTTACCCCACGATCGGAATTTTTCTTCCTCAATGATGATGGCACCTTTCCATTGACATTTTCTGTTGCCAATGGAAAGGTAGAGCAGATGCAGTGTTTCGAAAATGATCTTTGGCTAAAAACTGATCAATAATCCTAATAAAAAAATATTATGAACAGATTTATTGCCTGCTTATTCCTGCTGCTGGGTACAGCTCAGCTTAGCGCCCAACAGGTGGCGGATGAACAGTTTCATTATCCCATCACCGATCCGCACCACCGGATCGGTGATGGACCGCTACTCCTATTTGACGAGGCACACAACAATCCGGTTACTTTGAGAGGAGCCTACGCTCCTTTTTCAGATCTCCTTCTGGCTGATGGATATCGCCTCCGAAGTGCTAAAGAAAAAATCTCTTACGATCAACTAAAAGAAGTAAAAATCTATATCAGTATAAATGCCTTATATAATCCGGAAAACTGGAAATTACCCACCTATTCAGCCTTTACCGATCAGGAGATAGAAACTCTCCGCCAATGGGTATTTGATGGTGGAAGCCTATTTCTAGTCACCGACCACATGCCTTGTGGCGGATCTGTACAAACGCTCGGTGCGGCATTTGGTATTCATATCGTGAACGGTTTTGCCTTACCTAAGAATGGACGTCCCGAGATCTTTTCAAAGGACAGAGAAACACTGTTATCAAATTCTATAACCACTGGATCAGGTAAAGAAATAGACAGTATTATGTGCTGGGGCGGAACTGGCTTTATCGTACCAACGACGGCACGTATTATTTCTTTATTAAATGAAGAATATGACATCTACCTACCCAATGATGCGAATCAGATAAAAAGGCCTATTCCAGACAATATTCCCCGATTGTCGGGCAAAGGGTTTGCAAACGGTGCTTACCTGCAGTTCGGGAAAGGGAGAATTGTGGTATTCGGAGATGGTGCTCCTTTTTCGGCACAACTCCATGGCATCAAAAGTGAAAAAAGAGGAATGAACCATCCGGCCGCAAAACAGAATGCTCAATTTTTGCTCAATATAGTTCATTGGCTTGACCAATGAACTGATTTGGCTAGGCTAATGCTGATTCCTCTGGGAATAAATTTGTCATATAATTGATATACGATAGTCGAGTGGACTAATTCTTGTTTTCTTTTTAAACAGTCTGGTTAATGACTGAGGTTGATCAAATTGCATTTTTTTAGCGATTTCAGCTACTGATAAATCAGTTTCAGCAAGTAATTCCTTTGCTATTTTAACAATAAAATTATCAATATGATACTGTGCTGTATTTTTAGAAGTTTTTAAAGAAACATCATTGAGAAATCGTGTTGTACAATTTAGTTTCCTGGACAATAATGTTAAACTAGGAAGTAGGGACAAGCATTTTCTTTTGCTATCAAAAAGAGTGTGCAGCTCGCTCATGAAATCTTTTTGTAACGCTCTAAACTCATTCAGCTTATCTTCCATTAACTGTTGATAAAACCTTTGCATATGTTGTAAAAGCAAATCAAGATAAGAAATAAGTATTTTAGACTGCGTTTCACTCATGGGCATCTTAGTCTCGAGGTCTATCAGTTCAAAGATATTTTTTATAAGTCTGTAATCGTTATTCGATAAGATCATCGATTCCTGAATGGAGTATTCTAGAAACCCAAATTCTTTCAATTTATTTCGCAGACTATATCCTGTAAATAGATCTGAACGGAATGCAAAATAAGCCCCTTCTTTAAAATATCCTCTTATTTCTTGGACCGGAAAATACTGGCTGCTGAAAAATAATAAGATATGTTGTCCACGATGATCCTTATTTGAACATCCAAACACAATCAAGAAATATTTATCATCAATCCATCTTTTGGCAGAATCAAAAAATTGCTCCTCATTTCCAAAATTGTCAAAATAATAACTGAAGCTTGCACTGAAAGCATTTTGAAATTCATTATTATTACCAGTATTTATCATATTTTATTTTTTCTTCGAGACTTTGCGCGTTATTTTTTATTGAATTATTCCCTCAAGAAAAACCCTCGTTAAAACAATTTTGTTTGTAAAATAGAGGGATTTCCTAAAGGATACATCCAGCAGCTTCGTTTTCAACGTTATTTTGTCTTCTATTCAAGAAACCAGATTAACACGGATTTCTAATTCTTTTTTTCTAAGATGACTAAAAAAGCACGTTTGACACCTAAGACTAGCAGTTACTTCTTTTCAGGAACAATTGCCTTACCCGATTTTTCGAGCTCTTTCACAAAATCCCGCCCCCAGTAATGGATATCGTAGTGCTCAATATGCTCGTACAGCCTGCGCGCCCTGACCTGAGCCTCTCCGGGTTCCATGACCAAGGCTTTCAACAGTGCATCTTTCATGCTCTTACGGTCGTAGGGATTGGTCAATATGGCATAAGGCAATTCGACCGAGGCACCTGCAAATTCTGAGAGCACGAGAATCCCGGGAGTCTCCAATAACCCATGGGTCGCAATGTATTCCTTTGCGACTAGATTCAGTCCGTCCCGCAGAGGCGTGATCCAGGCAATATCACTCAGCGCATAGTGTTTGACCACTTCCTCAAAAGGTAAGGCCCTGTAAAAATATTGGATCGGGGTCCAGTTCATCGTTGCATATTTACCGTTGATCTCGCCCACGGCCTGATTCACCTGATCCCGAATTTCGTCATAGATCGTCATCCCCTGTGATGGCGGCGTACAGACATTGACCAGTTCGATCTTGCCCCTAAATTCTGGGTATTCGGCCAGAAATTCACCAAAAGCCTGGATTTTTTCCAAGGGGCCTTTGACGTAATCCAGGCGCTCGATGGATATGATACGCGTTATTCCCGATCCGGCTTTGTTTTCTTTGAGGGCATTGATCTCGGTCTTAACCTTATCATCTGTCAAAATCTGTTCGATATGATCCCTGTTGACCCCCACCGGCTGTGCGCCAAGCCTAATCTGCCGGCCATCTACCTCTATGATCTTGGTCATCTGATCGACGCCGAGCGCACAGCTATAGGTCAGGAACTGATTGGCGACATCAACTTTTTTGACCACTTTAAATGGTGTATGGCTACGGATCACATCCACAAAATTCTCGACATAACGGGGGATATGAAAACTGATAAAATCACAGAGCAGCAGGCTGCCGATAATCTCTTTGCGCCAGGGAATAATATTGAAAATATCTGCTGCCGGAAAAGCCGTATGGTGAAAAAAGCCAATTTTCAGATCGGGGCGCATGGTCTTTAAAAAAGAAGGTACCATCCACAGATTATACTCATGGATCCAGACCAGCGCCTCCTCGTCGGCCTCGCGGGCAATCCGCTCGGCAAAGCGCTTGTTTATCATCAGGTAATGTTCCCAGTCCTCGTGGTTGAATTTTGCCCGGTCCACAAAGGAAAAGATCGTCGGCCAGAACGCCTCTTTGGAGAATACACGATAGAACTTATCGATATCCTCTTTAGACAGCGATATGGTGGAAGCGACCAGATTAGGGTATCGGCTTTCGTCCACCAACTGATTTGGAACCGGCTTTCCGTCCTGTTGGATGACTTCCTCCCCGATCCAAAGACCGGAGCGTCCCTTTTCAAATAAGCCCAGCAGCGAAGGAATAATGCCATTTGGACTTTTGGGTGCTACCCGCACCGTCTTACCATTGACCGATTCCTTTTCAAAAGGCAGCCGATGGTAGACCATCACCAGCTGATCGGATTTTTTGGACTTTCTTTTTTGAGGCACTAATTTTTGTTCTCCACGAATCAACTGCTGAAACGGGCGGTATTTGCCCATATATTCCAGTATACCGCCCGCCCCGGCAGCTTCTGCGCTGTACGCTGTATCCAATTGATCAATGGCCTGCAGCAAACCCGGTTCGGACTTTCCAACCGCAACACCCCGAAAACCGATCTGAAATAAGGCCAGGTCATTAAGGGTATCACCTGCCACCATCACATCATCCGGATCGACAGCCAAAAATTCAACCAGCTTCTTTAATGTTGTCCCCTTATTGACACCTCTGGGGAGCAAGTCCAGGTATTTATCGGCCGAAGTAATAATATCACAGTCATACCTGTCAGCCACCTGCTGCACCAGACTATGGTCAACCCCTCCTTCATAATAAAATGAACTGCGGCGCTGCTGCGGCACATGTTGATAATTCAACTGCGGTATTTCCTCCAGCGCTGCCCGGATTGCATAAGTCTGCGGCCATTTTTCCTCAATCTCACTTTGCAGCGGTTCAATTGCTTCCAGGCTATGGCCGTTAACGACTGTGGCGCCCACATCCGCAATAATAAAGTCCGGCACCGGAATGAGCGGATCGCTCAGTAGCGGCAATACCGACTCCAGTCCTCTTCCGGTTACAAAAACCAGCTGCATATTCGGGCTGGCCTTGATCAGTCTATATAATCTGAGGCGGTCTTCCATCTTTCCGCCTAAAAAAGTTCCGTCTAAATCTGTTGCTAATAGCATATTATCTTATATTCCTTTCTAAAAGTTTAAATTCATCAATTGCAGCCATATGGTTGTATAGCACACGGTAGGCTGTCTGTAACAAGGGTAAATTGAGTCCAAGGCTCGTGACCGTCGCCATCAGCCCCTTGGTTGCAACATATCCTTCGGCGACCATGCCCATGAGCTGACGGGCTTCGAAAACCGAATACCCCAGGCCAAGGTATTTACCAAAAGTCCGGTTGCGGCTATGTGCGGAGTAACCCGTCACCAATAAGTCTCCCAAATAGGTAGAGCTGCCCAGCCGGACATGGGGTGCACCGACGGCACGCAGTAGCAGTCCCAGTTCGTCAATGGCATTGGCAACCAGCACCGCCATAAAATTATCACCATAATGCAGTCCTTCGGCCATGCCACAGACAATACCGACCACATTTTTGTAAATGGCTGCGTACTCCACACCCAGGGTGTCGGGACTATAATTCACCTGCATATAGCTTGAAGCAAACCCGTTGGAAATCTTACTGATAAAGGTTTCATTCGGACCGCACAGCGTCATATAGGTTTTCTTGTTCCGCGCGATTTCTTCGGCATGACAAGGCCCTGCAATGATCGCCTGCTGAAAATCTTTCAGTTCAAAATACCGGGCGAGATAAGCACTTGGGAGCAGATTGTCAGGGCCGACGGTCCCTTTGATGGCGGTGATGATAAATTTTTCAGCAAGGTCCTCTTTGGGGATTGCGGCGCAAACACTGTCCAGATGCGCACTGGGCACGACGAAAAGAATTACTTTCGATCGAGCCACGATCTCGTCCAGCTGATCGGACGCATAAATTTTTGTATTGTCAAGTTTTAAAAACGATAGGTAGTCAGGGTTAATAGCATCCTGGTTTATCGCGCGCACCTGCTCGGAACGCCGCATGTACCAGTTGGTATAAATGCTATTTTCTGTCAAAATTTTAACCAGGGCCGTGGCCCAACTCCCACCACCTATCACACTAATCTCATTCAAATCGTTGGGGGTTTTAAAGACGCGAAACAGAAAATTTTCGCCGTCGGGTTATCTATTAATTCACCAATATACGTAAAAATTAATCAATAAGCAAACTTTACGCGTAAAAACAGGGTTAAAGGGGTATTTTCCACGCCAAAATCCGTGTTTATATTTCTTCGTAAATTTGTTTGTTCATATGAAAAATTTAAACATACTTAACTTCAGTGAACAATCATCAAGTTCAATTTATCAGTACATTTTTAATCTCTTTGCAAAATTGGGTTTACCGGAGCAGCAGGCACATATTGTTACGGCCGCCGGGTTACTTTTTGCTTTTGCGGTGCTGCTCTATGCGCTCGATTATATCATGCGCAAAGTATTTTATTCCGCATTAAACCGGATTGCCCGGCGGACCTCGACCAAATGGGATGATTATCTGTTGGAAAACAAGGTGCATGTACGCGTGAGCCGTACCCTGCTCGTGCTGCTTACACGGCAGCTGCTGCCGGTGATCTTCGTTGGTTTTCCGGTGCTTACAGCCGCTATTGTCAAGTTTCTGGATATCGTGTTATTGTTCACCATCTACCATCTGGCCAATAGCTTGTTAAAAACCTGCCGCGATATTTTTCGTGGTTCAAATGCGTTTAAGGACAAACCCATCGACAGCTACCTGCAGGTGGTACAGATCTTTTTAATTTTTGTGATCGGTACACTGGTCGTTTCCCTGCTGACCGGCAATTCACCTTGGTCCTTTCTAGTCTCACTTGGGGCGGCGTCCGCCGTCCTCATGCTCGTATTTAAAGACACTATCCTGGGCTTTGTGGCCAGTATTCAGGTGTCCGCGAATGACTCGGTCCGTGTAGGAGACTGGATAGAAATGCCCAAATACGGTGTGGACGGCGACGTGCTGCAGATCAACCTCAACAATGTGAAGATACAGAACTGGGATAAGACCATTGTCACCATTCCGACCTATACCCTACTGAGCGATTCATTCAAAAACTATCGTGGAATGCAGGAGACTGGTGGCCGTCGGATAAAGCGGGCATTGAACATTAAAATGTCTTCGGTGCGCTACCTCAGTGCGGAGGAAATCACGGCATTAAAAACGATCCGGCTGCTGGCTCCTTATATCGAAAAAAGAGAGCGCGAGATTGCCGAGTACAATAAAACCTGGCGTACAGACAGCTCCTCGCCCGTCAATGGTCGCAGGATGACCAATATCGGCCTGTTCAGGGCCTATGTACTCGCCTATGCCAAACATAACCCCAATATCCATCAGGAACTTACTTTATTGGTCCGTCAGTTAGCCCCTAGTGAATACGGTATTCCGCTGGAACTCTACATGTTTACCAAGGGGACACAATGGGCCTATTTCGAAGATACGATGGCCGATATATTTGACCATCTACTAGCTGCCATTAAGCACTTTCACCTGCAGGTATTTGAACTGCCTGCATCGGACGACCTGCGGCTGCTCGGCGCGATGGCCCCCCGTTCCCAACAGTAGCTCCTTTGTTGCGATAAACCTAAGCTTGCCCGGTGGTTTCAATCTTATTGCCGCTGGGCAGCTATCAAAAGACCGGCTAAATTGGTTTCCCATAGTTTAGCATACGGGCCTTCTTTGCCGGCATTTAGAGGCCTGACATCATACATTCCATATCGTAAATAGTTTTCACTATATCAACAGGATATATTTTCAAAAGTACAGTGTAGATTCGGCGATTCAGATTGAAGAGTCTATATGTCACAAACTTCTTCCCAAATGGTATTTTCATCTGATCAACCCTTAATCCTTCGAATAAAAACGGTCTTACTGCACCATCCTATGATATGTTCAAATAATACATGGTATTATTTATTCTAAACTCTTCGTGAATTCAAGGCTATGCTCCATTGTGTTTTATTGCACCTTGGACATGACTGGGAATCATTCTCAAAACTAAATAAAACATGACCGCAATACATGCATGCAAATGGCCCTTCGGAACTCGATACATCAACCATTTTGTAAGATGATGGGAATAATGGTAGCCCATATCTCACATCATTATCCGCATAAAATAAAACGCTTAAGGTTCCATCGACTTCTAGAATCCCTTCCTTAACCTGTCCCAAATGTTCTACATTTAAATTTCTCAGTTCAGAAAAAAATTCCATATGTGAAAAGTTATTATCCTTTTCATGTTTTATATCAAAGACACCATCTTTTACTACAGGTAAAACTTTACCTTCCAATAAATGGGCAATCTTCTCTGATCGGGAGGCGAGCCAGGTGATCAACCTATAGACGAAAATTACACCTATAAAAACAACAATCGCATGAAAAATCGGTATGTCTTCTTGAAACATTGGATCTCCCGCAGCTGAGCCCAAACTGATAATAATCGCAACCTCAAAAAGAGTTAACTGTCGAACTCCCCTTCTACCCGAGAGCCTTAGAATTATCAATATTAGAAGAAACATTATTACTGTTCTCGCTCCTATTTCAACAAGAAAGGAGATTTCCACCCCCTCAGCAAATATTTTTTGTATATCAATCATAACCTTTTAAAACCAAAAATCTTAATGTGGCCTCCGCACATTCAATCCTAAAACATTCCTCCGGTTGCAATAGTTCCTTACTCAGCAAAAACAATATATATAAATTATTGATTGTTAAGAAGCAATTAGTTTGACGAAAATGCGCAATTAGCCGAAGCGTGTTACCTCTCGGTTTTCAAAGATCGCCCGGTAGACGACTTCCTGGGCTGATTATGAGTTATACGTTTACTAACCATTTACGACTTCTCCTCCATTGGGATGTAAAACTTGACCGCTCATAAAATGTGAATCTTCGCTGGCTAGAAATAGAAAGCTTGGCGCAATTTCATTAGGCATTCCTGCCCTGTTCATTGGAGAGTCGCTTCCAAATTCGGAGTTCTTTTTAGGATCAAAAGATGATGCTATCAATGGTGTCCATACCGGACCTGGAGCAACAGCATTGACCCGAATTCCTTTAACTATAAGATTTGCTGACAAACTCCGTGTGAACGAAATTATTGCACCTTTTGTTGCAGAATAATCGATCAACTTTGGACTGCCTCGATAGGCAGTGACCGAGGATGTATTAATTATGCTTGCTCCCTTCTTAAGATAAGGTATGGCATACTTCGTAACCCAGAAATAGGAAAAGAAATTATTCTGAAAAGTATTGATTAACTGCTCAGTGGAAATTTTCTCAATTGATTCTGTTTCCCAGTGAAGCCCCGCATTATTAACTATAATATCAATTTTCTTATGCGCTTTTATTGCAATTTCAATGACTTTTTTACAGTGATTTTCTTTTCGCAAATCACCTTTAATCAGCGCACATTTTCGAGAGAAGGATTCAACCTCTTTTTTGGTTTGTTTTGCATCTTTTGTTTCACTAAGATAGGCTATAACAATATCAGCACCCTCCTTCGCAAATAACAGAGCGACAGCTTTGCCGATACCGCTATCTCCGCCCGTAATCAATGCGACCTTATTTTTTAATTTTCCTTCTGCAGGATACTGTATTGGAGACGTGTCAGGAATTGGTACCATATTTATTTCCAATCCCGGTCGCTTTTGCTTTTGCAGCGGTCGAATCTTTTTACTTGCTTCTTTTTTCATGCTACTTCTTGTAAATAATTATAAGCAATTTCTGATTTCCGGTCCTCCTTCTATTCGACTACAACAAATAGTCGTTCTACCGAAGGACTATTTGTTGTATATCAAGAAATCAAGAAGGTACCTTTCTGGATTTTTCTCTCTCCCAAACACGGTGGCCTTTCATTACCGCTATAAAATCTTCTGTTAAATTGTCCTTGCTTTCGAAAATAACGCCTTTATCTTTTTTAATAAATGATCTTTCAGCTAACTCTTCAGCACCTTGTGCAAATGCCAAGGCCTTACAGTGTCGGTAACCTTCATTGATAAAATGAAGGTAATCGGCATTTTCCGCAAGAGTTTTGACCGATTCGCCTGCTGCTGTGTAGAATGCATCGTAACAAACTGATGCCTCCGTAAGATAGGAATGTTGGATATCTTCTTCTGTCCCTTCCTTGAACCGGATCTTTCCTACATGAGATGCGATTAGCACTGCTTGCGCCCCTTCCCTTTCGAGTGCTGTTTTCATTTTATCTATGGAGGATTTGCTAGCTCCATGATCAACAAGAAAAGCAACCTTTCTACTCTTGATCGTACCCTCGCCGTCTTTTACTTTCATACTCAAAGCAGCAGACTTTTCAACTTCGGGTTTGACTGGTTTAAGCGGATATTCGGGATGGTTCTGACGTGCAAATTTGAGGGTTAAAGGATCAAGTTCTTTTGGCGGTGTAAGCCCGAGGTTTGAACCAACATTTTTTGCTAATCCTTGGTCTATCTGGTTCAAAATAGCCAGTTCTCGCTTTCGTATATTGACATCATTTACTTTCGAAAGCTCAAAACTCAGGGCATTGACCATGTGATCCTGTTCTTCTGGGCTCTGTGAATTAAAAAATAGTCTTGCTTGTGTAAAGTGGTCTGCGAAGGAATCTGAGCGGGCCCTAATTTTCGAGCCATCAAAAGGTTGCTTATGGGATTCAAATCCTACTCCATCATTGAGCATTGCATGATAAGGACAGCCTGCAGCTTTACTATTAGGGAAATAACTCACGGCACCTGTAGGAATCTCAGACCGCGCAAAACCATCTTTTTGGTTATTATGTTTGCCGGTTACGGGACGATTGATAGGAAGCTCATGGAAATTCGGACCACCTAATCGATAATTTTGGGTATCCATATACGAAAATATTCGCCCTTGCAAAAGCGGATCATCCGAAACATCTATACCTGGCACTAACCTTCCGGGATCGAAAGCGGCTTGTTCGGTCTCTGCAAAAAAATTCTCTGGATTTCGATTTAGTGTCATCGTTCCGACAATCTGAACAGGCACCAGTTCCTCTGGGATAATCTTTGTCGCATCCAGAATGTCAAACGAATATTTAAATTCATCCGCTTCAGGAATCAATTGAACGCCGAGATCCCACTGCGGAAAATCGCCCCTTTCAATAGCTTCATAGAGATCTCTTCGATGAAAATCAGCATCAAATCCTGAGATCTTTTGGGCTTCGTTCCAAGCGACTGAATGTACTCCTAATCTGGGTTTCCAATGAAATTTAACGAATGTGCCTTTTCCTTGGGCATTCACAAATTTAAATGTATGGACACCAAAACCTTCCATCATCCTTAAACTTCGGGGTATTGCACGATCTGACATCGTCCACATGATCATGTGTGCAGATTCGGGCATCAGTGATACAAAATCCCAAAAGGTGTCATGTGCAGATGCCGCCTGAGGCATTTCGTTGTTCGGCTCTGGTTTTACGGCATGGATGAGATCTGGAAAATTCATCGCATCCTGAATAAAAAAAACTGGGATATTGTTTCCCACAAGATCGTAGTTACCTTCTTCGGTATAGAATTTAACAGAGAAACCTCGTACATCTCTAGCAAGGTCGGTAGAGCCTTTGAAACCTGCTACTGTGGAAAATCTAGTAAAAAGAGGCGTTACCGTTCCTTTTTTTAAAAATGCTGCGCTTGTATATTGAGATAGGTCAGCGGTCGCTTCGAAAATTCCATGAGCTCCTGATCCACGCGCGTGAACGACACGTTCTGGTATACGTTCGCGGTCAAAATGCATCAGCTTATCAAAATAAATATGATCCTGTTGTAATGATGGCCCCCGCTCACCCGCCTTTAATGTATTGTTGTTGTCGGAAATAGGCACACCATCATTGGTGGTCATAATCTGCTCGGAATTATCCACTAAATGCTGATCTATCTCAGCAGTTTTTAAATTCTTTTCTTTTTTCATATCTAATGCTCTTCTGGTTTGATCCATCAGGTGAACAAAACCAAAGTCTGAAAGGTTTGGCAGGTATTTACATTTGCCAGGATTACCGACAATTCTGACGCTATTGGCCTGAAGATGATGTATTGATTGCGTGTTAAATGGGCTTGTATTTGATTATTCTGGTTGAATAATCACAAAGTGTACAAACTTAAATTCATTTTTTATATCCTCACGAATCCGGCGTATCGCCTCGGTGATTTCCTCTGTTTCAAGATGATCTTCAAAATCAATAATAAGCATCAATACAACGTACTCTGGCGATTGATAAGTGGATAGTATGTTTTTAGTTTTTATAACAGCCGAATCCTTTTCAGCAAGCTGGGCAATTTTCAATCTTGTTTCTGAAGCAATTCCCTCTCCCATTAATAAGCTTCTGCTTTCTCTAGCCAATATAAAGGATACAAAAACCAACAACAAGCCTACGATTACTGAAGCTAGGCCATCTAATTCAGGAATCTGCAAGTAATGACTTAGTCCCATGAGTACCATAACGATTATTAGCCCTGCCACAGCTGCACCATCTTCAAAGACCACAAGGAAACTGGAAGGATCTTTACTCTTAATAATTGCATCCCACCACCCCATACCATTGCGGGTTTTATTGAATTCTTTTAAAGCAATAAAAAAAGAAGTTCCTTCAAAAATTAAGGAGAGTATGAGTACAATATAATTCCAAAAAGGATCGCTCATTAATTCGGGTTCCATGATATGAGCTACACCCTGGTAAATAGATAATGTACCACCAAGCCCAAAAATCAGAATGGAAACAACAAAAGACCAAAAGTATAGTTCTTTGCCATAACCAAAAGGATGAGACTGGTCGGGTGACCTCTTACTTCTTTTCAAGCCATAAAGTATGAGCAATTGATTTGCTGTATCTACCGTTGAGTGAATACCCTCTGAAATCATGGAGGAACTATTTGTAAATGCTCCTGCAATGAATTTAGTTAATGCAATTAATACATTCGCCGCGAGTGCACTGTATATTGATTTTTTATTACTGGTTTTTAATTCCGGATTATCCATGGAGGTTTTGATGCGTTTATTTCGTATATTTTTCAATTACTTTTTTGAGATCAATACCTTTACCAAGGACAGGCTTAAAAATATCACCTTCACTATTCATCCTTTCTATGGCATTCAAGAGATGAAAATCACTTATTTTCAGCCCCTTCTTAACTTCATCCCAATGAAGCGGCATAGATACCGTTGCACCGGGTTTAGGACGGACAGCGTAGGCTGCAGCAATGGTTGCATGGGGTCTATTCTGTAAAAAATCCAGATACATTTTTCCTTTCCGATCCTTAATGGACCGTTCTAAACTGGTGAACTTGGGCAACTCATTATGAACTAATGTGACAATCACCCTGGCAAATTCCTTGGACTGATCATAGGTGTATTTCCCCCCGAGCGGAATATAGATGTGAAGGCCAGTAGAACCGCTGGTCTTACAATAACTTGGAACGCCCATATCATCTAGGATGCTCTTCGTTACCTGTGCTGCCTCAACGACCTGATTAAAGGAATTTTTATCCGGGTCTAAATCGATAATACAGAATGATGGATTTTCGGGCTTTTTGACCGTACTACTCCAGGGGTTCATCTCAATGCAGCCAAGATTGACCATGTAAAGCAGTGTCGCTTCATCTTTTCCGACCAAATAATGCTTATCCTTGTTATCAGTCTCGCTATGGTAAAGATATGTCTCCGCCCAGTCCGGAGCAGTATCCGTTACGTTCTTGAAATAGAAACCTTCACCTTCAATACCATCGGGAAATCTGTTCATGCTTTGGGGACGATCTTTTAGATAAGGCAATATAAATGGAGCTGCCTGATAATAATAATTGATAAGATCTCTTTTTGTTATTCCCTCTTTTGGCCAAAAGATCTTATCTAGGTTCGTGAATTTTAACTCATGCCCATTGATCTTTTTGACCTGCGTATTATCTTTCGGATTCAATAGGGTCTTACGCTCACCTTTACTTCGTGGAGTAATCATTTTATCTTCCATGTCATTAACGAATTCTGCTATAGGAGATTCCTCCTCCAAAATAACTTTCTTAGGACTTTTGTCCTCGCGTATTCCATCAAAAGAAGGATGCCGCATTACGCCATCACTTGTCAATTCCGTAAAACTAACCTCACAGACGAGCTCGGGTTTAAGCCAGGTCACCGAGGCGTGTGGTGGATTGGGTCTAAAGCGTGATGGTTTGTTTAAATCTGGTTCTTCACTGAAAGGCGTTTTAGAAATGATCAGCGGTTTAAAACGCTGCATCATCTGCTTCTGTAATTTTTCATTGAAACCTGTACCGACTTTACCTGTATAGACTAATTTTTTTCCTTCATAGACACCTACAAGAATACTACTGAATAACTTACTGGAGTTATCATTCAGCGTGTATCCGCCTATCACGACCTCCTGCCTTTTATTCGCCTTGATCTTTAGCCAGTCCTTTGAACGGTTATGAACATGGTATATACTATCTTTTCGTTTGGCCATAATTCCTTCAAGGCCCAGTTTCCTGGCTTCTTCGAGGAACTGGGTTCCCGAAGTTTCAAAATGTTCACTGACTAGAATGCTTTTCTGTTCTGGTAAGATTTCCTTTAATATAGTTTTACGTTCAAGCAGCGTAAGATCTTTTAAATCTTGCCCATTGCACCAAAGGATATCAAATACGTAATAAACTAGATCGCCATCTGCTTCACTGCGCCAATTTTGTAAAGACCCGAAATTGGCCTTTCCGTTTTCACCAAGCACCACTACTTCCCCGTCCAATATAGCATTTAATCCAAGCTCCTTTAAATTCTCATAAATGGGATAGAATTTTTCATTATAGCTTTTATCGTTGCGGGAATTCAATTCCACTTCCCCTTTGTTCATAAAAGCTACCGCCCGATACCCATCCCATTTTACTTCATAGATCCAGTCTTCATCATCAAAAGGCTTATCGACCAATGTGGCAAACATGGGCTCAATGTGGGAATAGAATTTTTGCTTTGGTGTATTTTTTAATAAATCTTGAAGATCTGTTTTCTTCGGAGATTTATTTTTAGGAACTGCATCAAGCTGATCATTGATAAGCTCAGATGCTTTGGCTTTTACGGAGCGTTTATCTTTAACGGTACTGTCTTTTTTAATGATACGTTCTCCATATACATGATCTGGAGATTGCTCCATCTGCGCAATGGATTTGCCAGATAGCACCGACTTATCTTTCATCGTAATGTCTTCTTCACTAGCATATTTATCATCCAGTTTCATCAGCAGCCAGCCGTTATCTCCCCTGCCGTGGGCTTTAACAAGAGCAAATTCGCCTTTGAGTTTTTTGCCATTGAGTTTGAATTTTAGCTTACCAGAATACAGCTGATGTAAAAGTTCTTTTTCTTGTTTCGGAACGTCCTTAAAATCGCCCTCAGCAGGTTCATAGGTTCCTTCGTCCCAGACAATAACTGTACCGCCGCCGTATTGCCCTTTTGGGATGATTCCTTCAAAATTCCGATAATCATAGGGGTGGTCTTCAACCATCATAGCAAGACGTTTTACACCTGGATCAACTGAAGGCCCCTTAGGTACCGCCCAGCTTTTTAAAACACCATCCATTTCAAGACGAAAATCATAATGCAGATGTGAAGCATCGTGTTTCTGAACCACAAAGCGTAATTCTGTTCCACTTGGTTTCCCGCCAAAGGGTTCCGGGGTTTTCTCTTCGGTACGCTTTTGCCGATATTTAGTTAATCCCGTAACTGTATCTTTAGATGATCTGTTTCTAGCTGTTTTTCCCTTTTTTGATTTATTATCGGCCATGATCGGTATTTTAAAAATTAATATATTGGTAAATAATAAAATGCATATTACGCTACCAGTTAATTCGATTTTGATATAGCACAAAACTCAATACGAAATGGTTTTCTCTCATTTAGCAAATTGCTTTTTATGGCCTGATAAATACTAATCTGAACAATATTGGTGTGCGAAAGGTTACGCTAACAGGATTATACCAAACCTAAGAAGAGAATATCGCTTTCGCTTTTATATGGTAACAGTTAAATATCTTTTATTGAACTAAAGTGGTTTGGGCTGGGTTATCTATGCAATAACACTTAAAATTTTTATTATGGCAACTACGAAATCTGTACCGGCAAAAAATGCCACAAAAAAACCTTCTGGTAATACCGGAAAAATGAAAGACAGTGAATTCCACGAGTTTTTTGTCGATGAACTAAAAGACATTTATTGGGCCGAGAAACACTTAGTGAAAGCTTTACCCAAAATGCAGAAAGCTGCAACTAGCGAAAAACTCGCCGCTGCTTTTGAAAAGCATACCAAGGAAACTCAGAAACATATAGAAACTCTTGAACAGGTATTTGAGCAATTGGGAGAAAAAGCTGTTGCTAAAAAATGTGACGCTATGCAGGGTCTGCTTGATGAAGCCGATTCGATCATTTCTGACACAGAAAAGGATACTTTTACCAGAGATGCAGGCCTCATCCTTGCTGCACAGAAAGTAGAACACTACGAGATCGCTACTTACGGTACTCTTCGCACATTTGCAGAAACGATGGGACACGACGATGTAGCTTCACTGCTCCAAAATACCTTAGACAATGAGAAGGATACCGACGAAGCATTAACAGGGATAGCAGGCGGTTTCGTAAACGACAAGGCTGTCCAAGAATAGTTGAAATACAGCAAAAACCTTGGCCAACAGCTAAAGGCTTTTTACGAAAACAATGCGAGGTATATAGTTGTTATATATATTCTCAACTATATTAAGTAAAATTCATGTATGAAGGTCGGACTTGATAATCCGACCTTCATTAATGTTTAGCAAACGCCGAAAATTAGACTTGCCAAAATGAACCGCCTTTAAGACTCGTCTTTAGTGTTCTTCACAAGACTTATTCCTGATGAGAAGAAAATAAGCGCCAAAATGCCGACTACTGCCAAATTCGTATAGGCATTACTTTTCATGATCAGTTCATAGCCGGTATAGATTAGTCCTACAATACCCAATACTGTGAGAATAGTTCCAAATATTCTTTTTACGTTCATGATGAATATATTATTTTTTTGAATCCTTTTTGCCTGAAAATTTTTCTATTTCACCCTCAAGCTCCTGCTTTTAATTACTGATATAACACGTCTCAAAAACAAATAGATTGCTTTTGTAAAATAAATTATTGGATTGCTAAAAAAACAAAAATGGCATACGACTGTTAGAATTATCGCAGATCAAAATTCCAAAATTTATGACCTGAGATAAGATCACTATAACTTTAACTTTCAATTTGTAAGATTATGAATGGTATTATTTTTCATGGTACTGAGATTCATTATGGCGGCATAGCTGAGTTCTTATTCAGCCCGGAAATTGGTTATAATGCGATGCCAGCAATTATCGAATTCCTTGGCGGCGAAAAAGCCTATGCCGAAATTATGCATGCTCTTCCTTTAGAGATCACGATTACGGTGGGTGAACATTCAACCGGGAAGGAAGAGAAAGTCCCCCAGGAAACCTGGCTACTTCGCTATGATAAAAAAGAGGACAATTGGAAAATAGTTGAAAAGCTGCAGCCAGGATGAACCTTCGTCGGAGTGCAATCATGTTCAGTTGATGAACATACGATTTCCGCAAAGGACTATTGTTTTGAAAGTATACGAAAGAAAGGCTGACCTTAAAAGGTCAGCCTTTCGCAAATATCAAACTAAACTGAAACGTTAGCTCTTGTTTTATTTGTAGGGATTGTCAATTTAACCGGTAGACCTTAAGCTGTTTTTGCAGCTTTTTTCTTACCATATGGATTCGAGTTTTTATTGTACCTTCTGGCATATCAAAATAGGATGCAATTTCATGGTATTTATAACCATCTAAAAACAAACGAAAAATTTCATAGTTTTCCGCCGTTAAGCTGTTCATCGCCCGTTCGATATCTTCGGCCATAAACTTATTGATCCCTTTGTTGAGTTCTATTGTATTTGTACTTTCCAAGACCACATATTGATCTTGAATTTCGGTGGTACGCTTTGCTTTTCTATACTTATTGATGTAAGTATGTTTCATAATTACATATAACCAGCTCATTAGCTTCGGATGCTGAACAAAATTGTCTATGGACTTCAATGCGCGTATCCAAGTTTCTTGGATCAGGTCTTCCTTTTCATCCGGATCAGCAGTAAATTTAGCAGCAAAATGATGAAGTAAACTTCTTTTTTCGTTGATGAGTACATTTAAATTGTGGTTGTTCATAACTTATCCTCTTTCTTTATTCAACTGATTGTTTAAAATGATTTTACAAGAAAAGGATAACAAGAAGAGTGCTAATTTTGAGGGCCAATTTGCCCGTAAAATAAATTGCATCGTTAGCGGTAAAAATACGTTGTCCTTATTTACAAAGCCTATTAAGCAAATTTTAATGGATTTTTGCCCTTAATTTTAAATACAGATAAAAAAATAAGCAAATAATAAAAAAAGACAATAGGGTATTTATATATGGGAAATGTTATAAATACGTTGATTCTAAAGTGTTATTTGCAAACCAGTTTGGTAGTCGGCCGCTGACAACTGTACACCTTATTAATAACTAACAACTGACGATTGATAACGAACAACTAACGTTTAAATTTTATCCATTCAAACCATAATCCATCGAAGGCTGTTCTACTGCAAAAACAAATATATTATGGGAAATTTATTATATATCATTGCTGTTATTTTAGTCATTATTTGGGCGTTTAGTTTCTTTGGAGGTTATGCTACAGGTAATATAATTCACGTTTTATTAGTTATCGCCATTATTGTCGTTCTGTTACGTGTCATCCGAGGGGCTGCTTAACGCGATATAAAAATCTGATGTATGGTATATAAAAATTTTTATATACCATACATCTAGATAGAAATATAGACCTGACCTGACCAAGGCTTTAGCGATGCGACAGTGATTTGAGCATAATCAGTATCTGACAAAACCGCGGCATCCATTTCATTCGTATTAAATATAATTTTCCATTGCAGATCTTCAGGCAGCGTTACCTGTTGTACAGTGGCAGAAAAATTCATCAGTACAAATAAAGAACTATCGCTTTTCTTCATCGCTAAGATAAGTACTTTTTGCTCCGGGAGGCATTTGGCCGTCATTTCATCGCGCTGTATATTTTTCAGCACAGGATTGGTTTTACGGAATGCTATCAGGGATCTATAATAATATAAATGTTTCTGATGGACCTCGCTATCCTGTTCGTCCCAATTCAAAACGGTATTCCTAAATATCGTCTCGTCCTGCGGATCGAGAAATTCTGAATCTTCAAAAAAATCTTCAAACTCTTTTTTTCTTCCCTGTCTCACCTGCTCTACAAGTTTGGGGTCACTATGACTGGTAAAATAGGGAAAAGCTCTTTCTGTACCCCATTCTTCTCCCATGAATAGTAAAGGAAGATACGGGGATATGAACACGGCAAAGGCCATAAGTCGCGTTGTTTCTACAGGATAGAGTGAAGCCGCGCGATCGCCCATCATCCTATTGCCGACTTGATCATGATTCTGGCAGAAAACTATAAAATGATCCCCTTTGATACCGAGAGTGTCCGTTCCAAAGAATTTTTCCCGATGGGGAGAATAGTTACCATCGAATACATATGCTTTTTCATAAGCTTTTGCGAGATCGGCCAATCCACTAAATTCCTCATAGTACCCTTTTTTGGGTTCGCCCACGCTTACTCTTAAAGAGTGGTGAAATTCATCTAGCCATTGTGCGTCCATCCCGAAACCATTTTTCGCTAATGGGTCTAAAAATCGTCTATCGTTGAGATCGCATTCAATAAAAAGAAAATGGCTTTTTTCGGATTTAGCAATAATTTCATCCGTTTCCTTACGAATTTGCTGAAGGATATGAACAGCGTTAAAATCCTTGATTGCATGTACCGCATCCAAACGCAGCGCATCGATATGAAAGTCTTCAAACCACATGCGTACATTGTTCAGTACCAAATCCCGCTGTCCATGACAATAGCTATCGTCATAATTCAGCGCATTACCCCAGGGCGTATGGTATTTGTCGGTAAAATATGGGCCATAATTCGAGAAATAGTTTCCCTCTGGCCCGAGGTGATTATAGACAACATCCAAAATTACCGCAATATTGGCCTCATGACAGGAATTCACAAGCCTTTGAAATTCCGAAGCGCCACCATAGGAATGCTGCACTGCAAAAGGAAAAACACCATCGTAGCCCCAATTTCTTTCACCAGGAAACTGTGCAACAGGCATAATTTCAATAGCAGTGATCCCCAAATCTTTCAGATAGGGAATCTTTTTGATAACACCATCAAAATCATGGGATGAGGTAAATGTTCCTACATGAAGCTCGTAAATAATAAAATCAGACAATGCTGGAGGCCGATAGTCATTATCGGTCCAAGAAAAAGTAAGATCAACGACTTTTGAGGGACCATGTACACCTTCTGGCTGGGAGAGCGAAATCGGATCCGGCAATTCGTTGCCATCGACACTGATCCAGTATAAATCTCCAGCTGTTAACAAATCAGTCTCCGCGTACCAATAACCATATTGTTGGGGCTTAAGCGCGATCTCCATATCTTTTTGATAAAATCGGCAAAGCACATTCTTTGCCATTGGAGCCCATACGCGAATCTGCCAAAGGTCACCATTGCGACGAATACCCAATTGTTGAATTCCTGTCTTGCTCATATATATCCCCACTTTATTGTGACTGAAATAAAAGTATAGAACGTGAGGGCACTAAAATAGCATCTCCTGCTGAATAGTTTCCAAAGCTTTCTATCGTATCATTATTCGTATCTAAGATCTTAAACCAACCAGCCCCATAATTTTCACCGGGGAGCGTGTAGGTTACATCTTCCCAATACGCATTAAATAACAGGTAAAAATTAGCATCCACGATTTTCTTTCCATCGGTATCTACTGATCTAATTCCCGCACCGTTTAAAAACACAGCGAGTGAGCGCGCATAGTCTTCCTGCCAGTGATGATCATCCATCTCAGATGCATCTGGAAGAAACCATACGATATCTTCAACACCTGTACCGCGGATAGGCAATCCTTGAAACCATTTGCGACGACAGAATACCGGATGTTCTCGCCTAAAATGGATCAATTTTTTAGTGAAGTCCAATAAAGATACGTCCACATTGTCCCAGTTGAGCCATGAAATCTCATTGTCCTGACAATAGGCGTTATTATTGCCCTGCTGTGTTCGCCCATGTTCATCGCCAGCGACAAGCATAGGTACTCCCTGGGAAAGAAATAATGTGACGAGCATGTTTCTTTTTTGTTTTTCTCTTAGGTTATTTACCGTAGAATCATCTGTAGGTCCTTCTGCCCCACAGTTCCAGGAGCGGTTGTGGCTTTCTCCATCTTTATTATCCTCACCATTAGCTTCATTGTGCTTTTCGTTGTACGATACCAGATCGTGGAGCGTAAATCCGTCATGAGCAGTAATGAAATTTATACTGGCGGAAGGTGTACGATTGTCTCCCCGGTATAAATCGGACGATCCAGTCAGGCGATTAGCAAATTCAGCGATCATACTGTCCGCTCCGATCCAATAATCGCGGATACAGTCACGATACTTTCCATTCCATTCGGCCCAACCGGCGGGGAACTCGCCGACCTGATACCCTCCTTCTCCAATATCCCATGGTTCGGCAATTAGTTTAACCTGTGAGATCACGGGATCCTGATGGATAACGTCAAAGAAAGAGCTCAATTTATCTACGTCATGGAGCTCCCGCGCTAATGCTGATGCCAGATCAAAACGGAATCCATCAACGTGCATTTCCTGCACCCAATAGCGTAAACTATCCATGATCAACCGTAGTACGTTAGGCTGGCGGGTATTCAATGTATTGCCTGTTCCAGTAAAATCCATATAATAACGTGGATCTTCAGCCAAACGATAATATGAAGCATTGTCAATTCCTCTAAAAGAGAGTGTTGGCCCCATTTCATTTCCTTCTCCAGTATGATTGTAAACGACATCAAGGATAACTTCTATCCCTGCCCCATGAAGTGCCTTTACCATTTCCTTGAATTCCACGACCTGTTCTCCATGGGTACCTGAAGCAGAGTAGCGTACATCAGGGGCAAAAAAACCAACACTGTTATATCCCCAATAGTTAGTTAGTCCTTTATCCTGTAGGTGACGGTCTGTAATAAAATGGTGTATAGGCAATAATTCTATTGCAGTGATCCCCAATTCCTTTAAGTAATTTATGGTGACAGGATGCGCCAAGGCAGCGTATGTTCCTCTTATTTCTTCGGGAATCTCCGGATGAGTTGCTGTAAAACCTTTTACATGTGTTTCATAAATCACACTTTGGTGCATCGGTATACGCGGAGGATGGTCGTCCCCCCAATCAAAATGACCGTCTATAACTACGGATTTCGGGACGAAAGGAGCGCTATCAGTTGTATCCAAACTCAAATCGTCCTCTCCTATATTGTACGCAAATAAAGCATCATTCCATTGTACGACACCCGAAATTGCTTTTGCATAGGGATCAATCAGTAATTTATGCGGGTTAAAACGATGCCCCTGGGCCGGATCGTAAGGACCATGCACACGATAACCGTATAGTTGTCCTGGTTTAATTCCCGAAACATAAATATGCCAAACTTGATGCGTCTTCTCCGTTATTTTAAATTTCTCGATTTCTTGTTGGTTCGAACTATCATAGAGATAAAGTTCGACAGCTTCGGCATTTTCGGAGAAAAGGGCAAAGTTAACCCCTTCTCCATCGTAAGTTGCGCCTAAAGGATAAGGGCTTCCAGTATTGATTTTTGTTTCCATCTTTATGTTTAACGGTTGTATAATTTTGTATAATCATTTAATCTCGCCTGAAGTTTTGGAGAAAAAGCCCTTTTCTGCATGCGCCACAGCCAATTTCCGGTCGTACTGGCAGGTCGGTTCATACGACACGATCCATCAAGATTGAGGATATCTTGCATCGCAACAATGACTGTATCTGCGACAGAAGCGTAAAGTGATCGTATGAGGACCTCATTTACATTTCCACTGTCAACAATTTGTCCAAAATAGGTATTGATATTTATTTTACTCGATGATTTAAGATCTTCACCATACCAAGAAAGTGTCGTATTATTATCGTGTGTTCCAGGATAGGCAACAGAATTTCTGCAATAATGATGTGGAATATGTGGTGAATGTGCCATATCGTTATCAAAAGCGAACTGTAAAACCGCCATGCCCGGAAAGTTGTATTGATCGCGCAGATCATATACCTTCGCATCGATATCTCCAAGATCTTCAGCGATAAAAGGCATGTCATCTAAATGAACTTTTACTTGATCAAAAAAATCCGAACCAGGACCTGTTGACCAACGTCCATTCTTGGCGGAAGTTTCTTCAAAGGGAACTTCCCAATAGGAAGAAAATGCCCTAAAATGATCGAGCCGTAACCTATCAAACAGCGCGCAATTGTGTGACAGTCGCTCAATCCACCATTTGTAGCCATCTTTTTTGAGCGATCCCCAATGATAAGTCGGCATTCCCCATAATTGCCCCGCTGCATTAAAGTAATCAGGCGGAACCCCAGCAACATTTTTAATAATACCATTTGCTCCTATGGAAAAATAGTGCGGATTGGCCCAAACATCGGCAGAATCATAGGCAACATAAAATGGGATATCACCGATAAATCTTATGCCATAATCGTATGCGTACTTTCTTATGGCATCCCATTGTCTGAAAAATAGGTATTGAAACCATTTTTCCTTTCGCAATTCATCTGCGAATTCAATTGCAAAATCGTTAAGTGCGGCGCTGTCGCGATGTTTGTATTGTGTTGGCCAATCGTACCAAGGACGATTCCCATGTCTGTTTTTTAGAACTTTGAAAAGCGCATAATCCTTAAGCCACGAAGATTCACGGTCTACAAATTCGGAGAAATCAAGCGCATGTTGAACAGAAAGACGATTAAATGCCTTCTCCAAAAGTTTGTATTTTGTGAACACTATAGCAGCAAAGTCTATTGTTTTAGAACTATTTCTTTTTAAAGTCTTTAGTTCCCCTCTTTCCAATAAGCCAAATTCTAGTAATTCGTTTAAATCGATGAATAACGGATTACCTGCTCTACTACTTAGGGTGCTGTAAGGAGAATGGTTTTGCTCAACATCTGTCGGCCCTAAAGGAAGTACCTGCCACCAGCTTTGGCCGCTATAATGCAGCTGTTTAACAAAACGACGAGCTCCGGATCCCAAATCACCAATTCCATAGGATGATGGCAATGAGCTGATATGCATCAAAACACCCGCACTACGCTTAGGTGGGGCACTTTTGTATTTTAAAATAGCCATTGGAAGATCCCTAAAAATGGCATTCACTGAAATTTCTGTGCCTTCGCCCACTATGTCAAATAGCATGTGATGCCAGGTCACGGAATGATTTACGGAAAGATGAACGCTCGTATCTGCCCAGTCAAATGAGCCAGGTACGAATTTGGAGATTTTACCGATAGCAGCCAAGTGTAGCGGAAGTACTACGATCATCCAATCATCGCCAGATCTACGCGCGAATGCCAAAATATGTTTACGATAACGACCGCTTACTTTTAATGGAATATAACTGCTATCTGATGCAAGTGCAGCATCATGCTTTCTGAGTTTTACCAATTCCCTAACTAACCATAGCTTAATTGTCCCATCGTATCTATTTTGCCATAATTGTCTAATTCGACTGTCGTTGGGCATATTTTCAATAGCCTTCAGCAGATTTTCACTTAATTGATAATCTATCGGTCGTCGATTGTCGGGATCAACAAAACTATGGTTCCAGAGTTCCGACCCCTGGTAAATATCAGGTACACCGGGACAAGTAAATTTCAAGATTTGCTGTGTAAGCGAGTTTAAAATCCCGAAATCAGCTACCGCTTCAATAAATTGATAAAAGCTCGTAAAAAATGGACGATCTTTATCAAGCAAAAAAGAGGCAAATTCCCGAACAGCGTCTTCATAGGTTAAATTTGGATTTTCCCAGCTCGAGCGCTCTTTCCCTTCGCGTAGATATTTAACCATGTAGTCCAAAAAACGTTTTTCAAATACGTCATATGCTTCTCCATGCTGTTTTTCCATTGGATATGAGGCTACCAGCGACTGATAAATAAAATATTCATCATTCGGATGTGGGAGGTCTTTTCGATATTCATTCCAAACCACATCTTGCCAGATCTGAACCTGTTTAACCCATTTCTGAGCCATAGCAGTGAGGACTAATAAGCGACTTCGCGAATCCTCACCACGTTTGGTATCGTGTGTAGAACTTGCATTGATGGACAGTGGCCAAAATTTTTGCCTTTCCTGCATTAATCTGTGGAATTTCTTTTTACTTAGCCCCCAGTTATCCGGATGATCGCCGACTTCATTGTGTCCTATAAAACGGTTGTATGTATACATTAACGTATCTTCCACACCCTTAGCCATTACTGGGCCCGCCAACTGCATACATCGGAGAAAAAAATCAGCCACAACAGTATGGCTCAGCGATTTTGAATCTGCCTGTGCTTGCTCAAACAGTTCTCGAAATTGATTAACCAGCTTTTGATCGAGCTCGGGCTTTCGGGTCAACTTTTTAAAAAGAGAAGACAGCAGATCAAAATTGTTTGCCACCAGTGGAAAGCTTTCGTCATATAATCGATAAACAGGGAAAAATCCTAGAAAAGAGGTTAGAATATCTTTTAAAGGCCCTAGCTTATTCGGACTTTTAACGGCTAAAAGTGATGCCAATGACCGGGCCAGGTTATTAAGCTCGCCCTGCATGTATTCATCGAGAATTATGCTCTTTTTTATATACTGTTGTTTTTTAATGGATAGATTTTCTCCAATGACTTTTCTATAATACTTATCCAATATTTTCTTTCCCGATTTACAGGAGCAAACATTATTGGAAACCGACAAAAAATCGTAGCCTGTTGTTCCCTGTATAGGCCATTCGAGTGGAAGTTTCTCCCTCTGTTCAAGTATTTTTTCAGCAACGATATAAGTTTGTGGACCGATTAATTTCCTCAAATTAAATAAATAGTCAGTAGGTTTATAAAGTCCATCAATATGATCAATCCTTAATCCATCAAACAGTTCTTCATCGACAAGTTTTTTTATCAGCTTATGAGACTGCTCAAATACATGTTTGTCTTGTACATTTAAACAAATCAATTCATTGACCGTAAAAAAACGTCTAAAATTTATACGTTGATTTGTAAACCACCAAGGACAAAGCTCATAAATCTGACTAGCTACCAGTTCGTGAATACTTTCCAGATTATTATTAAATTGATCAAGGACATGCTTTAATTTCTCATTAGAAAGGTTCTTAAAAATATGGACACGCAGCTGTCTCCATTCCTCGACATCTCCATTAGCTTGAACCGTATTTATTTGAACCAGAAGTCCACTAAAATCCGATTGGCTCTCTTTTAAATAATCATTAAGGACGAAAAAATAGGATTCAGGGGAAAGTGGATAAAGGTTTTCCTGATAAGAAAGCCGAAGACTATCGTCTGAGAAAACGACAGCAATTTCATGGTTTGAAATCGCTTCGTCTAAAGTCTTAGACAAGATAGGCACCATTAACTTTCCTTTCTCGAATAAATTGGAACTATAGCAGGTATCAAAAAAATGGCTAAATTTTGATGTCTGTCCAAATTCGAGCAGATTCATTAGCCATTCATTCGAGGGATGAAACGCCATATGGTTAGGAACAATATCCTGTAACCATTTGATATGATATTCACTTAACTCTTTTTTAATGGATCTCAGCTCGTCCAGCGTACCAAGTTCACTATTTATTTTATTCAAATTTGTGCCGTCATAACCATGCATACTCCCTGGTGTTGACTGAAAAATAGGTGCAGCATAAATTGTATCGATGCCCAGGTCTCTTAAGTAAGGAATGATTCTTTTGAAGTCGGAAAAGTTAAATTCTTTGTGAAACTGAATTCTGTAAGTAGTCTTTGGTGTATTTATAGATACATTTCTATTCATCTGCATGGCTCGCTGAATTTCATTTTAGATCAGAACGTCGGCCAGCAATTTTAGTTCATACGAATTTCAAAAAAGAGAGATGGAAAAAGGTCTAAGAAATCTGAAAATACTGCAGAAAAAAAATAATTTAAAATTAAAACGAATCTTTTTGAGCTACGTTCTACCTATACCTCTTCAATAATTGCAGTTTATAAAATAATATAAAATGAAAAAAATAGGAATTACGTTTTCTGCTTTTGATCTGCTCCATGCAGGTCACATTAAAATGCTCGAAGATGCCAAAGAACATTGCGACTTTCTGATCTGCGGCCTACAAACCGATCCAACACTTGATCGTCCAGAGAAAAACAAACCAACACAATCTGTATTTGAACGCTATATGCAATTAAAGGCATGTAAACATGTAGATATGATTATTCCATATGCAACAGAACAGGATCTGGAAGATGTACTACGTTCGTTCAAAATACATGTGCGGATTTTAGGCGATGAATATATGGATAAAGCATTTACAGGAAGGCAATATTGCGAAGAAAAAGGAATAGAATTGTATTTCAATAGACGGGAAAACAGGTTTTCGAGTTCTTCTTTACGCCGAATAATTGCATCGAAAGAAAGAGTCAGTCCGGGTTCTGTCGTGAACATAAATGAGGGAGTTAACTACGCCTTAAAACGTATAAATGCATAAACTAATAATGAATATATGAACGTAGGTATTATTTTCGGCGTATTCGACATGTTACATGTGGGCCATATTGTTGCACTACAGGAAGCTAAGAGCAAATGTGATTATTTGGTTGTAGGACTTAAAACCGATTCAAACATACAGAATGCTGAATCCCAAGATGCAGCACAAACAATGGTTGAACGGTTTATCAAATTGGAGGGTTGTCAATTTGTTGATGAAATTATTCCTTTTGAATCGGATAAAGACATCACGGATATGCTTCAGTCGCTGCCCATTCACAAGTATTTTATAGGTGAAGAATATAAATTGGTCGATTTTTCAGGAAAGGATTATTGTATCTCGGAAGGAATCGAAATATGCTATACCAAAAACAAAAATAGGTTCTCGAGCCAATCACTTCGAAAAACTGTAAGTGATAAAGAAGCCGAAAAAGGGAGAAAATGCTTTTCAGCACAATCTGACATGCTATCCCTAAATCAACGTATACCTCAATTTTAAAGGTGTCAATATATCGGTAGCGATAAGTAGAAAGCTTGTAAATAACAATAATATCGTTAGATATGGAAAAAATCAATATTGGTATTATTACGAATTTGAGAAAGCTACTGTTCGCCTACCGTATACTTTTTTCTGAGCATATACAAAGTCCCGCAAATATTGTACTTGAAGCAACTTCTATTGATTCTATCAGCAGCAATTCTTACATCAATGAAAGGCCAGAATTGCTGTTGATAGATTATCGCCTCGTATTTAAAGACACAGCACTTTTCTTTTCGTTTGTAAATTATTTTTATCCCGACACGGTCGTTTTACTCATTGTACATCAAACTTTTCTTGGGGAAGCAAAGCGATGTACAAATTATGTCCAATCGGTTTTATCCCCTAACCTGGACATTAATCAACTTTTTATGCTTATAAGAAATTCAGTTTTACAGTCTAACATTGTTAAACAGTGAATTCCCTTTTTTTAAACTAGATCATAATTCACAAAGAGTTAGATAATCATTTTTTATAAAAAATAGATGTGTAATTTAGATACTGAGCTATATATTAATACAATGGGGATTTTCTCGATTTGTAAGCTATCATTTATATGTATTCTACTAATAGGCCTATTATCACAGGCTTTTGGTCAGTCAGTTGTGGATATTCGAAAAATAATGCTTTTATAGCTTTCGTTTATCGCTTTCAATGACAATAAATTCTGGTAAATATTCAGGTGTACAACCTTTTGAAACCATTTTCCCTTTATAAAGTCCAGTTTTTTCGCCAAGTGCTATACAACGATTTCGATATTTTTTTTCATAAACTCCAATCCAACCTGTTGTGAAATTCATTGCCCATTGCACTTCCGGCTCTTCTTTTTCAATTTTACTTTCAATTTTAGTAAGTAATTCTTCGCTGTTGGGTTGTGGTTGTCCAGTCCAGCGCAAACGGCCTTGAAAATACCAATAAATTCGTCTTTTTAGCGAGGACTGGTTATCTGCCCAACTTTCTATTAAAGCAATTGTCTTTTTGTCTTTTGTTAGTTGGTTCGCCATGAGCCAATCAATCATTTGAAGTTTCTCGTTTTCGTTATGTTGCTTAATGTCCGCAATTAATTGATCAATCACTTCTTCGGTTAAAAGTTTCTTGTCCATAATCAAGATTGCCAATTGACGAGCAAAAAAAAGCTTGGATGACCAAAGTTCCATTGCCAATTCGTGGTCTTTTTTAATATCCTTGGCAACAATTCGTAAGTCTCCAAGTTTCGTGTTCTTTTCAGTGATCTTTGTCAGTATATTTTCTAATTTATGTGAAAGTTTCATTTCAGTCCTGTTATTTGTTTGACGTCATTTTCACGGTTGCTTGTAACGGTTCGGCAGCTTGGTGAAGACGGCCCTTTCGCAGCACCAACATGTCAAGCTACGACATAAGTTCTTTTAGAGCCGAAAAGTTTCTGCCCCAAGTCCTCCCCGCTTTTGGCAATACTATTCTATTTCATCAGAATTCGATTTAGTAAATTTTCTAGATTCTTTAAATCAACTTCTTGGTTGATTTATCACTAAACTCTCTTTCTGTTAAAGAAAGCACATTGACGTAATTATAATAATGTCCCATAGTTTTTTAGATTTAAATTGTGAAGATATTATTTATTTTGGTTGAGCTTTGGTTTAAAATTACAGCCAACGGGTCGCGTATTGGCGATAGCCGCGGATTAGAAATCCTTCAATCTTTCAAGAACCTAAGCAACAGCCTTTTATTATCTTTTAAATTTATAAAAAAGGAAAGATAAAAAGCCATTTCGACTAAAAAAGAATAAAATGATAATGTTCAGTATAAAATGTGCAAATCTTGCCATAAGATAAGAGTATTGATTTAGCATTTTGATTACTTTGTATAGTACCTAAAGTCACAAAATATGAACACAAAATTTGAGGCAGGAATTAATATTGCCCTAAAAATTCCCAAAAGCAAATATGAAAAGACAGTCGTTTTTTATAGGGATGTTTTAAAGTTTAACGTGGAGGAAAAGCCGATTAACAACCCAACTGTGTCGAGGACATGTGAAGTAAAATTCGGCAATAATATTATATGGCTTGACTGTGTGGACAATTACACACATTCTGAAACTTGGTTACAGCTTATGGTTCCTGACGTAGAAATGGCGACAGCATATTTACTATCCAACGGGGTGGAAACCTGTGATGAAATTGAAGAATTACCGGAAAATATGCATTGGATTACTGACCCAGCCGGGACGGTATTCAACCTACAAAAAACGCAAAAAAAATAACGAAATCCACTGGGTAGCGTATTTTACAGATTTAAACAATTTTATTGCTGAATGGTATTATTTTTCATGGCACCGAGATTCATTATGGCGGCATAGCTGAGTTCTTATTCAGCCGGGAATTGGTTACAAGGCGATGTCAGCAATAATCGAATTCCTTGGTGGCGAAAAAGCCTATGCCAAAATTATTCCCGCACTTCCTTCAGAGATCACGATTACGCTTGGTGAACATTCAACCGATAAAGGAGAGAAAATCTCTCCAGAAACCTAGCTACTTCAATACGATAAAAAAGAGGACAATTGGAAAGGAAGTTATCTGTTAAGGATAGTCTTCAAAATGTGCAGATTCATTTCTGTCAATCCGCTATAAGGAGATGTCAATACTAACCTTGATTTTAATGCTTGTTGGGACCAAAATTAAGGGAACTAGTGCAAATCCAACTTGCGGATGAACTAAATAGTTTATTAGATATAAACTTTAAATTTGATTTTGACTGATCAGAATCCTGTAGATTTTTCCAGACTTATTGGGACCAAATAACAGTTTGGCAAAATGATAGGGAACTATTCTTAAAAGGGCTTTCTCGCAAAGGCTACATACCAGGAGGAGTGCGATAGGTCATGATTTCCGTACCATTAGACTTTTTCACAATCTCCTTTGTATTTCTAAGTATTAATGTATGACTTCCAAGTTTGCTATATGATACAAAGTCTCCATCCGGAGTTTGTTTGCATATAACAAACATATGCCAGCCACCATCTGCCGGAAGGGAGATAATAACCTTTTTCCCAGACTTCAATTCATTTTCTATCGTTTGAAAAAGGCTGTCCACAGGAAAGCTAGAATCTCGGGGTAAAACAAATTTTTGAGTAAAAGTAATACCGTATAATTCTTTATTGTCAAAATCCCGGAAAGAACCATCTGCTTTGTTTTGCCATTTAATTTGTAAGCCGTAAAAATCAAAATCCACCACTTTGTAATACTTTAAGATCATTTCGATAGCAGATGGAATGCAAGACATTTGAAAGAGTTGATTGTGGTTATTTATGACAGTATCAAAAAACTCAAAATTATCGTCTTTATGTGTTTGAGCGTTCGAATGAAAAACAAAAGATGTGGACATTAACACAACTAAACTTAAGAGAACTTTTTTCATAATTTAAATTACTTTTGATTGTAAGATAAGATAATACTTCACTACAAATGAGGTGCAATGCTGTACGTCATGATTTCTGTACCGTTAGACTTTTTCACAATTTCTTTTGTATTTCGAAATATCGTTGTATGGCTGCCGTACTTGCTGTAAGAAACAAATTCGCCATCCGGAGTTTGTTTATAGACGACAAAAATGGACCAACCTGTTTCCACCTGAAGTGCGATAATTACCTTTTGGATATACTTGAACAAGCTGACCCCTCAAAATTGAAATAGAATTAGGGATGCGTAGTGCGTTTAAAGCTGTTATTCAACTGCCATACTGGCTG
>NZ_VLKR01000042.1 GCF_007830445.1 Sphingobacterium siyangense
CAACCAACCAACCAACCAACCAACCAACCAACCAACCAACCAACCAACCAACCAACCAACCAACCAACCAACCAACCAACCAACCAACCAACCAAGCCCAATATCGAAAGCCCCAGTAGTAACATTTCGTTTATAATTCACTAAATCTTTTTAGTATACTTATATTCATATTCTGAAAAACCAAGAAGTATACCATGATAAAAACCAAAACCTCAATTTTTGTGCTGGCACTATCGCTCTTCGGTTGGCTTAATGCTTTGGCACAACAGCCACAGCTTTCAACCCCATGGACAGCAATAGCCAAGCAAACAGAAATCCCACTTTCCGAATATCCACGTCCCCAAATGGAAAGGAATGAATGGCTATGTCTCAACGGTAAATGGGATTATATAGGTGGAAAGGATGCTCCGAATGCACTAAATCCTGCTGTCCCCATTTCCTTTGACCACAACCGAGAAAGCATTCTTGTCCCCTATTGTCCAGAGTCCTATTTATCCGGAATACAACGCAAACAAGAAATTAATCTGTGGTATCGTAAAAATTTCGAGCTACCTAATCATTGGAAAGGGAAAGATATTATACTCCATTTTGGTGCAGTGGATCACGACGCGACCATATTTGTAAATGGGAAAAAAGCTGGTACTCATTCAGGTGGCTACGACTCCTTCTGGATCAACATCACTGAGTTTTTAAAGGCCGGTCCAAATAACATTGTCGTTGCAGCGCATGACAAGAACGACGGTAAGTATCCTTCGGGTAAAAATGGACCTCGAGGCGACTATACATTTTCTTCTGGCATATGGCAAACTGTGTGGATGGAACCAGTAAGCAAAAACCATATACAGGGCATCAAATTGTTACCTCAAGTAGCAGAAAAACAACTAAAAATACAGGTCACTAGCACAGCGAAGGCAAAAGTTACGGCCATCGTTTCTTCAGAAGGAAAAGAAATTTCAAAAACGGTAATTCAGTCGGGCATGGAATTTAATATCCCGGTAGAAAATCCAAAACTTTGGTCTCCTGACTCCCCCTTTTTATACGATTTAAAATTAAGTATACATGGGAAGAATGGAGAAATCATCGACGAGGTTAAGAGTTATTTTGGTATGCGTGATATTAAACTTGGTAAGGTAAACGGAATTGTAAGGCCGCTATTGAATGATAAATTTGTGATGCAGCTCGGTCTTCTGGATCAGGGGTACTGGCCCGATGGTATTCTAACAGCACCTACGGAAGAAGCTCTCAAATATGACATCGAGTTTACCAAAAAAGCTGGCTATAACCTTATTCGTAAGCATATGAAAACCGAACCCCAACGGTTCTATTATTGGGCAGATAAAATGGGACTGCTCGTGTGGCAAGATATGCCCTGCCTTTGGTATCCCGATGAAGACACTACGATTTATCGAAAAGCATTTCGTGATGAATACAAGGCCATCATTGACGACCACTACAACTCCCCATCCATTATCGCCTGGGTTCCTTTTAACGAAAACTGGGGCGCTTTCGATGTACGCAATATTACCGACTGGACCAAACAATATGACCCTTCACGTTTAGTGAACGGTAATTCGGGATTTAACAACAATCCATCTTACCAAAAAGCTTATGGTGATCCCGGAAATGGAGATTTTGTTGACACCCATATCTATGTTGGCCCCAAGGGTGCCTCAGAACCGGATTCGAAACGGGCAGCTTCCCTTGGAGAGTTTGGTGGCGTAGGCTTATTTGTCCGCGGTCACATGTGGCCTGTCGAAAACAATGCCTATGCCTACGAACCCACTATAGAGGCACTCACAGACCGTTATATATTCCTAATGGATAATGTCGAACAATTGCTCCGATACAAAGGACTGAGTGTTGCTATTTATACGCAAACTACCGATGTGGAACATGAAGTCAATGGTCTATTGACTTACGACCGTAAAATACAAAAAATGGTTCTTGAAAGAATAAAAGCCGTCAACCAAGCCGTGATTAAAGCTGGAAATGAATTGAATTAGCGAATACAGATGTTCGCTATTTCGCTCTCAAAGAATTTTCAAACGATTCAACTGAAACAGCTGTTCTTTTTGCAGAAGTGTTTAATAACAGATCAAGGTGTAACACTATTATGGCAAAATATTCAGAAAAAGCATCTGAGAAAGTTGAAAAGACGATGCACGAAATGAAAGCGGGAAAATTAAAATCTGGTAGCGGAAAAAAGGTAACATCACGAAAACAGGCGATTGCCATCGGCCTCTCCGAAGCCAAAAAGGAAGGTGCCAAAGTACCCAAAAAAAATCCTAGCAAGTAAACTTGCTAGGATTTTCTCTTTAGCCCAAATTATGCTTTTTCATGCGGCAATCTACAGTAGAGATTTTTTCTTGTCTGTACCATCATAAGGATCTGACAAAACATTTTGACTATCCTCGACATCTATAAAATTTTGATTTACATCGACGGGTGTATAAATATGAACACTGCTTCCATTTCTCTTTTTGAGATAATATTGAATCTTTGTTGTATCAATATTGGTCACATCTGAAGCTGTCCATATCATTTTATGACCTGCACCATCAATCGTTATTACTGTATCATTGCCACGAGCGATGATACGCTGCAGTCCCAATTCTCCTTTTCGATCACCTTCTCTTGTCAACAAATGTGTGTTCCCATCTTTATCAATCATCCTGATCTGTTGATTATTGTTGCATCCAACTAAAAGGATGAAACTAAACAGAAGAAATGGAAGGGTCGTTCGTATTATTTTCATATCGTTCGTGGTATAACTCAATATAGTTTAACGACGAGACACAAAGATGCTGCCAAAATACAGCTGGCATCAAAGATACCTTCCAAAAGTTGGTGGATTTACCCTGAGTAGTTATCGCCTCCAGCAAACAACCTTCTGCTAAATCACATACAAAAACTACCTGTCTCTATTTTATATTCGTTTTTTTTATCAGACGGCTGGCACTTTCTGCTGCAATGATCAATGCTGCTGCAAGCATAATTACATCTTTCAGGACTAATCTACCTGCCGCGGATAAATAAGGAAAACCATAATTAGGTGACGGGAAATCCCCATCTAGCTTTGGCACAAACGCTTCTGGAGTTGTTATCAAGAAAGAAAGTGTAACCAATGACATAAGCACTGTACACAATGCTCCCAAAATTCCGATTTTAGGATACCAGATACCTAAAAATATCATCAGACCAATTGAAACAATTACAAAGCCAAGTATATAAGAAAAAATATAAGTTCCATTTTCTTGGTGCCATGCAATATTTTTCTTTACGACACGACCTTCCGGATTTTTAAACAACTGGTATTCCGGTATTAGCTCTCCGTTTTTATCCAACACCCGTTTTTCCGTATTATGATAAAAAAAACACATTGCCGGACTATTAATAACAAAAGGAACTATACCATCAGCTTCATATTGAAATGCTTTTAATCCTCCAATCCATGCCATCACAATAAAAATTGAAATTCTAGCAAAGTTTGTAAAGATATATTGTGACTTTGCCAATAGCTTTATTATTTTCTCCATAACGTAGTTTGTTTAATACCATGCAAAACTAAACAATGGCTTAAATCCACAACATGGACAAATAGATCTATAACATAGACTTTTCGGCAACAATTGATAAACCCACCCGCTTCCGAAATACCTTAGGAGATACGCCTACCATCTTCTTAAAAAATCTACTGAAATAAAACTCATCTTTGTACTGCAAATTGGCTGCTATTTCTTTAATACTTTTGGCCGTCAAATGGAGCTGTCTTTTACTTTCCAATACGAGGCGTTCCTGGATCAACTTTGATGGGGATTTTCCCCATTTCAATTTTATTTTTTTCGTAAAAACGGCTGGACTTAAACCGTAGTTCGCTGCATAAAAGGTAACTTCTTTATGCGCTTTATAATTCTTTTCCAAAAACTGCTCAAAGTCATCAATAATATCTCTATGAGCCCAAGACGGTTTTTGTACGTCGTTAAAAAGTAGCTTTTGTCTACTCGCTAGCGCTAAAATCAGCTGTAAATAGGTTCTGCTCAATGACTGATCATAGGATTCCGACGACATTTTGAGCTGATCTATTTTTCCCATGATCGTTGATATCTCATGATAAATAGCTGCTGAGAGCAACACATGAGGTTGCTGGTAGATGTTGTTGAATAGAATTCCATTACAGGCAACTTCATCTTTATGATATTCTATACAATAAAAATCGCCGTGAAATTTTAGCACACTAAAAGTACTTTTCAGCACCACATCCATCGTAAACAACTGATAGGGAGACAAAAACAAAACACTTTTAGGATCCGCATGGTATGTCACCAAATCAACCGAAAAACTCGTCGCTTTCTCAAATAAAAGAATGCAGTACAATGGTTCACTAATGTTGAATCTACCGGCAGATAATACTAATTTTTCAAACAGGATATGGGAATAGTTCATGTTATTAAGCTAATATATGAATTTAATCGAACCTATTCATCCGGTCTTAAGCTTCGCTTCAAATGATAAAACTTAAGCAGAATATGGTCATACCATAAGGCAAACAAAAGCATAGTAGCGGGTAACAATAATGTTTTCAATTTAAAATATTGAAACATAAAACCTCCTATAATTCCCCCGAAAAAAAAACCACCAATAATCATCAACTTAAGAAAAATACTTTTGTGTAATTTCACTTTCTCAACAATTTCTCTATAAAAAAGCAACTGTGAAATTTCAATACCAAGATCAGTAAACAATCCGGTCAAATGCGTCGTTCTGACAACGGATTGTGACACCTTCGTTACCAGGGCATTCTGAAGTCCCATAGCAAAAAGCAGGGCAAATGAAATTATTGTTGGCAAAGTTGGCCCTGCTTTAAATAAAGCTGGGACCAGTCCAACGTTAATTAAGATAATAGACTCGATACAAATTGGAATAATATAGGCGTTATGTGATTTCTTTTTTGAGGCTAATTCTACGATAAAACCTGAAACAGACGCTCCCATTAAAAAGAAAGCAATGTATAACAGATAAATCAAAGCCATCTTGTAATTCATTAAAATCAACTGTTCTGAAAAAAATGCGAAGTGACCTGTGACATTCGTTGTTAAAGTGCTAACGGCAAGAACACCTGTAATATTGACCAAACCCGCAACACAAGATAAAATAGAGGCTAACTTTAAATTATGAATATAATTCCTTCCTCTCCCTTGATGCCTAAACATTTGAATTAATCTTTATAAATTAGAGAAAATAGATGAAAACAAGATTCATTTAAGGTTTCAGTAAATCATATACCCTGACATAATCCACCTCCATCTCTGCAGGAAATGTGCTACTATCGACGCCTTGCATACCGCCCCAATCTCCACCAACGGCCAGATTCAATAGTAAATGAAATCTTTTATCAAATGGCCACACGCCATTGCCTTTTCCTTCATTTGGAAAACTGTAGATCTGTACATCATCCACGAAACCACGAATATACTCAGGGGTCCAGTCTATCCGATAATTATGAAACTCCGATGTTGCCTGATCAATTCGTTTCATCACTCCTTTTTGAGTTCCGATAGAATGATTATAATCCTTTGTATGAACGGTAATATGTATTGCATTCTCGTCATAACCGACATGCTCCATGATATCTATTTCTCCCGAATGTGGCCATCCTCCGTAACCCCAATCTGTCGGCAACATCCAAGCAGCTGCCCACGTACCTTTCCCTTTCGGCACCTTGGCTCGGACTACAAATCGACCATATAGAAAATCGCCCTTGTTTTTACTCACCAGCCTGGCAGAAGTATAGTTCAACCCCTCATATTGTTCTTTTATTGCAGTAATACGTAAAACACCATTTGCCACACTTGCATTTTTCCTGTTTGCATCTGTATAGTATTGAAGTTCATGATTTCCCCAACCATTATGCAAGGAGCCTACATCATATCCCCATTTTTTTGCGTCCGGAAGACCATTGTAATCAAACTCATCACTCCAACTGGGCATTTCAGCAAACTTATATTCTCCTACATGTGTACTATCGGGACTTGCAGAAAGTATTGCGATCAAAGAAAGTATCCAAAGGCTCATTATGTTTATATTTTATACAATTATTGATAAAGCTAATGAAAAATATGAATAGATTACCTCACATCGGAGACGCAATTTAAAGCTCAGTTAGTAATCATAAAATCGCGGCTACTAACTTTAGTTTAATCATTTTCCCTTTACTAAACCGTGTACGATCAACCAATGGAAAGTGATAAACAGGAGGAGATTACCCGCAATTAATATAAATTACGCTTAAAAAAAGTAGGTACCGTCAGGTTGCGATAAATTGCTTTCGTAAGATTTCGGGAAAATATACTTTTGAAAAAACTTTTAGGACTGTACGACACAAGTAAAAGATCAATAGCTTCGATTTCCACCATGTAGTCGATACAACGTGGTATAGGCATATTGTAATCTAAACGATTGACCGCATTTTTTTCCACATAATCAATTTTATTAAACGAAAATTGGGCGGATAGCTTTTGTTTCCAGTTTTCAATATCTTCTTGTTTTGGAGAGATATACTTTTGTGTTACGTGCAACAGGCTGAGATTAAATTTCTCCGGTACACGTAAGATGAAACTGTCGAGTAGATCATATTCGGACGCTTTAAAATTGCTCAGTAATCCGATATTTTGTAACCTAAATTTTTGGAAAGTGATGGGTACTGCCAAGACACCGACTGGACTCTTTTTTATCAGGGCGAAGGTATTGCTTCCCAAGACAGCTTTTTGTATCATACCTTTACCTTTAGCTCCCATGACGATAAAATGGTATTCTTTTTCTTGTAGTAAGTTTAGTACCGTTTTTTCCAAGTCGCCGGCCAAACTTACGGTTTTACAGCGGAGATCAGAAAATTCATCGTCGATACGTATCTGCCAGTCCTTGAGCATGCTTTCAGCCTCTTCCTTCTGAGGCTTCAAAAACATATTCTCCATTTTCGCATGGACACTGTCTTTTATTGGGATGGTATAAATATGCAGAAGTTCTACTGTCCAATTAAATTTTTTAGCCAGATTCGCCGCATATTGAACAGCAGTCCATGAGTTTTCAGAAAAATCGGTGAGTACGAGAATTGTTTTGTCCATAAATATTTTGCAGATAAATCAGCGCGGATTATTAGTATTACAACAGTAAAGAAGACAGAAGGTTTTTAATAATCAATCAAAAGAGAAACTTAAAAAAAAGGTTTTCAAACGGGGAGAATGAAAACCTTAAATAACCAATTATAAACCTAAATTATGATACAACAAAGATAAGCATCAAAAAAATAAAATCCAAAATAAACTACCAAAAAGATAGACTTTTTTTTTACGAAGGAATCAGTACAGCCCTTCCTTTGATCTTACCGCTGCGCATTCGATCATAAACTTCGTTAGCCTGATCAAGCTTAAACTGCTCAATTTCAATATGAATCTTCCTTTGCCTAGCCAAACCTACAACTTCCATAAGCTCAACCCGAGAGCCCCAATATGGGTTTGTCATACTCACACCAAAAGGAAGCCCGACATATTGTACTGGTAGTGTCCCCCGCCTAATCCAACAATTGTCAGGTCACCATCCAAACCAACAACCTTTGTTCCTAGATCTATAGTCGATGTTGCGCCAACAAAATCAATCACTACTTTAGCTTTTTTAATGCCCGTAATCTTATTTATTTGTTCGGCTGCATTTGCATCTTTCGAATTAACCACATAGGCTGCGCCGAGTTCTTTAGCAAAGGCTAGTTTTTCTTCGGTGACATCACAGGCGATAATTGAACTCGCGCTTACTTCATTTAGTATTTGTAAGGCAACATGGCCCAAACCTCCAACTCCGATCACAACCACATACTCATCTGCTGTCAATTTGCCTATCGAACGTTTTATCGCCGAATAAGGAGTAAGTGCCGCATCCGTTAATGGCGCAGCAATGACTGGATCTAAGTCATAAATTGGGACCAGTAAACGCGAAGAAGGGACAAGCATATATTCCGCCATCCCACCATCTAGGCCTAGCCCACCACCATAAGCCATTTCAGACTGGTGATCACAATAATTTTCCTTTGATTGCTGACAGGGTTTACAGTGCCCACAGCCCCAAGGGCCATAGACCAGTACCGCGTCTCCTTTTTTATAGTCTTTTACATCCGATCCAACTTCTTCAATCCAGCCCGCATTTTCGTGTCCCAAGGTAAATACCGTACCTACAACGGTCCCCTCATCTATAATGTGGAGATCAGAATGACAAACACCTGCACCACCAATTTTTAGTAATACTTCATCGCCCTTAGGAACGGGCTTCACAAGATCATTCACAACGCGGACATCTTTATGCCCAAAAAAACGTACTGCTTTCATATTGAAAATTTTTTGTTGACTAATAGAACTACAAATAAGAACGATATATGTTTCAACGCATATGAAGACAGCGGCAACATGTAAGTCTTATTCCAAGAAAAAGTATTGCAGTCCCCTGATCGTATTACCTAACGGGCAAGTCAAAAGTATTCATGCAATAAAGGCCGGCAACTCGAAGATATTTATGTATTTTTATCGGGAATCAAAGGATAAAAATACATGCTAAAAAAAGGTGAACATATTGAAGGCGTTCCTATGGAACTCCAACAATTGTTGGATACGGACGAAAAAGCCAATGCTTTTTTTGAAACACTTTCCAAATCATACAAACAAGGCTATTGTGATTGGATTGGATCAGCAAAACAGGAACAAACCCGAAAAACAAGAGCTGAAAAAGCAATACAAATGCTACGAAATAATCAGAAAACGTTAAAAACCGTTTAGAATAGCCCAATTGGATATTAAGGTGGTTACTTATCAAAAAATACTACAAGCCATTCTTACTCAATTGAAAGAATAGATTAAGCCAAACTAAAAAAACAACGAAAATCAACCCGAAAAACACCTAACAACACAACCAATTAAAGAAAACTAAAGCTATTTAGGTCATATTTTTTAAAAATATCACCTAAACGCAATTTCAAAAACGGAATTTGAGTAATTTTTACACAATTAACCACTAAAACACTGTCAGTTTAAACACTTTGTAACAATATTACATAAACTTTAAAATTTCCATACCTAAATCACTTGTATCATTTTTAAAGTTTAATTACATTTGCTTTCAAGGATGCAAGGAAAATTCCATCAATATCTGTTCGGCGTAGTTTGCGCAATACTTATCAGTTTTGGCTGGTATCATGTGCCAACACCAAATAATATTCCCTCCTGCAATCTTCACGCTGTCAATCACTTCAACAAGCAAGTAAAAAGCGAAGATTATGACACCAAAGTTATTCGCAAAACTAAACGTCCTCGACATGAAAAATTAAGGGCTTATTTTTCAGAAAATGATAATGAAAACGACGACACGGGAAGCGATTCCAATAGCCCTAACTTATTCGCACTTAAAGGCGATGGTTTTGGAAATCTAGTCTCTTATATCCATCCCGAATTTCACAATACACGCACAGCAGTTTCGCTTGCAAATTCCAACCAGCTTACTTCACGAAAAAACGCCCTATATATCCATTACAGTGTATTCAGGCTGTGATTTTTTAATAATTTCTTAAAAAAACATCAAAATAGCTTTCAAAACCATTTGGAAGCAGGTCACACTATTGTTCAATTTTTCGAAAATAATTAAAAAACTATTATTATGGTCATGAGAAGCTTTATGTATATAAGCCTGTGCCTTATTATTCTATCGACAAGCTGTCAGTCAGAAAAAAAAGACAAAAAAGAAGCTGCAGTTTTCAATGTCACTACTCCTTTGGTCAAAGATACAATTGTCAATAAAGATTATGTAGCCCAAATCCGTTCGATCAACCATATTGAATTGCGCGCACAGGAAAAAGGCTACATTCAATCGATATTTGTCGATGAAGGTCAATTTGTACAAAAAGGACAACCCCTCTTTAAAATCATGCCCAACCTCTATGAGTCCGATGTAAATCGTGCTAAAGCAGAGGTAAAATATGCTGAAATCGAATATCAGAACACCAAAAATCTGTCCGAAAAAGATATTGTCGCTCCGCAGGAAACTGAAATGGCAAAAGCAAAATATGAAAAAGCCAAAGCTGAGTTAGCCGCTATGAATACCCATCTCAAATTTACTGATATCGTAGCACCGTTTTCAGGAATCGTTGGTAAGCTTCATGTCCGTAAAGGAAGTCTTGTCGATGAAGGTGAGTTGATCACAGAGCTGTCCGACAACAGTAAAATGTGGGTTTACTTCAATGTACCCGAAGTTGAATACCTCAATCAAATGGACGCAAAACAAGACAATAACCCGCTGCATGTACGGTTAAACATGGCCAATGGAAAAGAATTCGGTCATGAGGGTATTGTTGAAACAATTGAATCAGACTTCAATAATGAAACTGGAAATATTGCCTACAGAGCGACTTTTCCAAATCCAAAGGGATTATTGCGTTATGGCGAGACAGGCAATATCGTCATTACATCGCCCTATAATAACGCGCTTATGATACCTCAGAAAGCTACATTCGAGGAGCTTGAAAAAAAATATGTTTACGTTATTACAAAAGATAATAAAGTAAAAGCAAGAGAAATAAAAGTTGCTGCAGAACTGCCGCATATCTATGTTGTTTCTTCCGGATTGGGCAAGGACGAAAAAATTCTGCTGAATGGACTTCGCATGGTACAGGAAAACCAGACTATTGAATCCAAATATCAGACTCCGGAGAAAGTCATGTCAAACTTAGATTTATATGCAGAGTAATTAAAAAAGCAGCATTATGTTTAAAAAAGTAATACATCGACCGGTATTTGCTATTGTCATATCGGTTGTAATCCTATTTATCGGAGGTTTGGCCATAAAGCAACTTCCTACTGAGCAATTTCCAAAAATCGCACCGACTACAGTGGCGGTCTCCATTGCCTATCCTGGTGCAAGCGCTGATGTACTTGTAAAATCCTCACTGATTACACTGGAGAATGCAATCAACGGTGTACAGGGAATGCGCTATATCGCAACAGATGCGACCAGTGCCGGTGAAGCAACTGTAAACGTCGTATTTGATCCTGGAACAGATCCTAACGATGCCGTAGTACTGGTCAAAACCCGGGTGGATCAAGTCATGCCACTATTGCCTGAACTTGTTCAAAAGGAAGGAGTCGTCGTCAATCCAATTCAGCCTAGTATGCTGATGTACGTGAATCTTTACAGTACAAATAAAAGCATGGATGAAAAGTTCTTGTACAACTATGCAACGGTAAATATCATTCCTGAAATCAATCGTATTCATGGTATAGCCAAATCACAAATCTTAGGTAGCCGTAGATATGCCATGCGCGTCTGGTTAAATCCCGATCGTATGCGCGCCTATAGCTTATCAGTTGATGAAGTGATGAAAGCGATAGGAGAACAAAGTATTATCGGCCGTCCCGGTCGACTGGGACAAAGCTCGGGTATTGCAGCGCAATCCCTCGAATATGTCCTAACTTATAAAGGGCAATACAATACACCTGAAGAATACGACAATATTATCGTTCGCGCAAACGGCGACGGTGAAAACATCAAGTTAAAAGACGTAGCTAAAGTCGAATTGGGTAGTGAGTTCTTTGACATCTATTCCAATTTAGACGGGCATCCCTCGGCTTCAATTGTGTTGAAACAGAATTATGGTAGTAATGCCAATGACGTTATTAAAGATGTGAAGGCAAAACTTGCTGAGATGAAAGGTAACTTTCCTCCAGGGATAGACTATAAAATCAGTTATGACGTATCCCAATTCTTGGATGCTTCTATCGAACAGGTGATGCATACCCTACGCGATGCTTTTATTTTAGTTGCCATTGTTGTGTTTATTTTCCTTGGCGATTGGCGTTCGACGTTGATTCCAATCATCGCCGTGCCCGTTTCGCTGATAGGTACATTCTTCGTCATCCAATGGTTCGGTATGTCGATCAACTTAGTGACCTTGTTTGCATTGGTGCTTGCTATCGGGATTGTCGTGGACAATGCCATTGTGGTCATTGAAGCAGTACATGCCAAAATGGAAGAAAGTGCCATATCGCCATACAGCGCTGTAAAAGAAGTCATGGGCGAAATCGCAGGTGCTATTATCGCTATTACAGCTGTTATGGTGGCCGTTTTTATCCCCATTTCATTTATGACAGGCCCTGTCGGAACATTTTACCGTCAGTTTTCAATTACCATGGCGAGTTCCATCGTGATATCTGCAGTAGTCGCATTAACCCTTACTCCTGTGCTTGCCGCGATGCTCCTGAAAAATAACCATGGTAAACCAAAAAAATCAAATGTATTCACTAAATCGCTCGACCTTTTTAACCGTACTTTTGATAAAATAACGGGCAAGTATGCCTCCTTACTTCGTAAAATTGCCAGCCGAAAAGTAATTACATGGGGTATCTTAATAGCATTCTGTGTCGGAATTTTCGTCATTAACAAAACGCTTCCAGGAGGTTTTATACCGAGCGAGGACCAAGGCACAATATATGCCATTATTCAGACTCCTCCAGGATCAACATTGGAACAGACCAATAAGCTTTCCAGAGAGCTCCAAAAGATCTGTCAAGGGGTAGATGGGGTAGAATCTGTCTCATCACTGGCGGGTTATGAAATCATGACGGAAGGCCGTGGATCGAATGCAGGAACCTGTCTTATCAACCTCAAAACCTGGGGTGAACGTGAACACTCCGTTAAAGAGATCATGGAAGAACTTGAAGAAAAATCAAAAAATCTAGGTGCAACGGTTGAATTCTTCGAACCTCCCGCTGTTCCAGGGTTTGGTTCTTCAGGAGGTTTCTCCATGCGCCTGCTGGACCTCAATAGGACCACCGATTACCAAGATTTCGATAAAGTAAATAAAGCATTTATCGCTAATCTAAAGAAACGTAAGGAACTCACCGGAGTCTTTACATTCTTTGCCGCCAATTACCCACAATACGAATTGGTATTTGACAATAACGCCGCCATGCAAAAAGGCGTTTCCATTGGTAAAGCCATGGACAACCTCAATATCCTTATCGGTAGTACCTATGAGCAGGGTTTTATCCGTTTCGGTCAGTTCTTCAAAGTCTATGTACAATCTTCACCAGAATTTAGAAGGCTACCTTCCGATATCATGAACCTTTACGTCAAAAACGATCATGACCAAATGGTTCCTTATTCGGCCTTTATGACCTTAAAAAAAACACAGGGACCAAACGAAATCACGCGCTACAACATGTACAATTCGGCCGCCATCCGTGGACTTCCGGCAAATGGGTATACAACGGCTGACGCTATTCAGGCAATCAACGAAACTGCACTTCAAACATTACCACATGGCTATAAAGTTGCCTGGGAGGGCTTGTCCTATGATGAGGCCCAACGTGGAAACGAAGCCGTTTATGTCTTTTTAGTCGTCTTAGTCTTCGTATATCTTGTACTTGCTGCACAGTACGAAAGCTTTATCATTCCGTTTGCGGTATTGTTGTCGCTACCAGTTGGTGTATTTGGATCATTCTTCCTATTAAAAGCTATGGGACTGGAAAATGACATCTATGCACAGGTCGGACTGATCATGATTATTGGTTTATTGGGTAAAAATGCGGTGCTTATCGTAGAATTTGCCGTGAAAAGGCGCCAAGCTGGCGATAGCATATTAGAAGCAGCTATTGAGGGCTCACGAGCACGTTTCAGACCTATCCTCATGACCTCATTTGCATTTATCGCTGGACTTGTACCACTTGTCTTTGCCAGTGGTGCCGGAGCTATCGGTAACCATACCATAGGTGCCTCAGCGCTGGGAGGTATGCTCGTCGGAACTATCTTTGGCGTTATTGTCATTCCCGGACTCTACTACATTTTTGCAAAATTGGCTGACGGAAGAAAAATGATCCAAGCCGAAGACGAATCACCATTAAGCGAAGACATGATACATTATGAATAAGAACAGATTATATCACTATACAGGTTTCGCATTTTTCTTGCTTAGTCTTGCAGCCTGCAAACCACTGGAAATAAAACAACGTGCCGAAAATAGAACCGTTCCCGGAAACTATGGGGATGCTGACAGCGACACCGTGAATACAGGAAAAATCAAATGGAACAGCTATTTCAGCGATCCCAATCTACAAGGACTGATCGGTCAGGCACTAGCAAACAACCAGGAGCTACATATTATGCTTCAGGAAATTGAAATAGCCAAAAATGAGGTAAGCGCCAAAAAAGGTGAATATCTACCTTCCGTAGGTGTAAAAGTTGGTGCGGGGGTCGACAAAGTAAGTCGCTACACAAACATTGGAGCGATGGAAAAGAATACAGAAATCGAACCCGGACGCGAAATGCCTGAACCGCTATTTGATTTTGGAGTTGGTGTACAGGCACAATGGGAAACAGATATCTGGGGTAAACTCCACAATGCGACCAAAGCGCAGCTGCAACGGTATTTTGCCAGCGTGGAAGGCAAAAACTTTATGGTAACTCACCTGATCGCTGAAATTGCAGATTCTTATTATGAACTCCTGGCGCTCGATAACGAACTTCTGGTTATCAATGAGAATGTAAAGATTCAAAACGATGCATTGGTCGTCGTAAATGACTTGAAGAAAAATGCGCGATCCAATAAACTTGCCGTCAAAAGATTTGAAGCCCAGATATTGAAAACCCAAGGTATGCAATATGATATCAAGCAGAAGATCACAGAAACAGAAAATAGAATAAACTACCTTGTTGGAAGATTCCCGCAGCCGGTTCAAAGGGATCAACAATCATTTGATAAGCTTGTTCCGCAAACCGTTTATGCCGGCATCCCGGCCGACCTCCTGGAAAACAGACCTGATATAAAGCAGGCTGAATATGAACTTGCAGCGTCCAAACTGGACATCAAATCGGCCAAAGCCCGCTTTTACCCTTCTTTGGACATTGCGGCGGGAGTAGGTTTTCAAGCTTTTGATCCGACTTATCTCATCAAACCGGAAGCCTTTCTCTCTTCCCTCGTTGGTGAACTCACCGCCCCTTTGATCAACAAACGGGCAATTAAAGCCGCGTATTATAGCGCAAATGCACGACAGGTTCAGGCTGTTTACCATTATGAGCAGACTATATTGGCTGCTTATATTGAAGTTGCAAACCAGCTCTCCAAAATTAAAAATCTGGAGAATGGCCTACAAATTAAGACCAAGGAAGTCGATGCATTAAATGAGTCTATCGGTATTTCCAACGACCTTTTTAAATACGCCCGCGCAGATTATATGGAGGTTCTGCTGACACAACGCGATGCCCTGGAATCCAAATTTGAGCTCGTTGAGAAGAAGGTCAACCAACTCAAAGCAAGCGTAGCGATATACAGATCCCTAGGTGGTGGATGGGATCATCAATAGCACACTTTCAATTTTAGTTTTTATATGTTGGGGACTTATCATGTGATAAGTCCCTTTTTTTGTAAAAGCATATTTATTCCACCACGATTTCTTTCATTTTCTCGTTTCCATAGTATGTCGGGAAATACATTAATTCAGCCTTCGCTGGGTTGACTGTATAAGTCCCGGTATAACGAGGTAAAAGTTCGATCTCAAAGGTATGTGTACCTTTCCCCAGTTTGTTGCAAAAAATGACTACACGATCTTTGAAATGCTCCCGGTGCGCCTCGGTTCTATAGTATCCATTGGTTTTGGTTTCATAAGAACATCCCGCCGGTATAGGAACTTCGATCTGCACATACTCAGCTTCACCAGTTAAGGTTACGCTTGCTTCAAGTTTTACAGGATTCCCTTCCTTCAGCGCCGCTACCGTAGCACCATTGTCCTTAAATCGAGTTGCCACAGCAAGCCCCTTTTCTTTTTCTATGACAGGATTTGGATTCCAAAAATTTTGATAGGCTGTCACAAAAGCCGGCCCCGTCCCTTCTTTCCTCACTTTAATCTGTTCATCCGACTTAAAGCTTTGCGTATACGGAAATGTAGTGACGCGTTTGCCATTGATGACCATAACCGGTGCCTGGAAAGACTCACCCTCTTTCAGTAAATCAGGAAGAATACTTCGTATGATACGCGAAGATTCGTAGATATTATACCATTGGTTTTGCTGCCGCTGCGCAAAAAAGTAATTACGGATATTTTCTAAATCCGAATCATGACCACCAATTGATTTTAAGACACCGTAAGCCAACAGTGTATTCTCGGTATTGGTTTCCGTAGGTCGCATAAAAGATCTGCCTTTCTGATCTGTTATAGTTCCAGAAGTCCAATAAAGCCCACCTAAGACAGCCTTTGAGGAATATTTAAGAACAGTGTCTGCAGCATGTGAATCTTTAAGACCCAGTTTTGAAATCAATAGATATTTCAACAGTTTATCCTTAATGGTTTTACTTTTCAGTTTTGTATCAATTTCGAAGAAATAATCTTTGTAATCGGTTTTCGGATCTAGCCGGAGCAGATATATCAGGGAGCCAAACAAATTCTCTTTGGCCCCGTGAAGCTTATCTTTATCCAATAGAAGATCCAGCGAAGCCAAGCTGCTTTTCAACATGGTCTTTTCACGTTCTGCATAGATCTCCGTATCGATCTCAACCTGGTATCCTGCTTCTCGGGCATCCAACAGTACCCCGATCACATAGTTGCTGATCCAGGTCACAGTTTCACTTTTGTTCCACCAGCCCCAGCCCTGATTGGAATTTTTGTTTTTCTGTAACTCCTTCAAAAGATCCTTTATTTTCTTATCCTCTGTAAAGGGCTTTCCGATCAATTTTGTAAGCTCTTTTTTAGAAAGTAATGCACTCAATTTGGAAGCCATCTGCTCATTGCATAGAAATTTGTAACGATCAATAGATTCGATTTCCCGTTGTAAGAATTCCAGCGAATTTGCTTCGGCATGCAAGGTGATTTCGCCTAGCGCAGGAGAAGTTTTTAGCAAATACTCTGCGGTACTGTTAAGCACTTTAAAATCTCCTTCATGTTGTTCAAGCCCCTTTTCAAAAATCGGAATGCTACGTTTTTCACCATCAAAATATCCATTTGACAATCCGATCGAATAAGCAAGTTGGATGCTGTCCCCCTTATCGGCAATAACCGATATAGGATCCCGATAGGACTTCGCAATTTTCAACTTTGCCTCCTGCGTTGTTAGTCCATTATTGATGGTACGCGAGAGCTGTAAGCTGTCGCTAAGATAATTGACAACCCGTCCCATGGCAGAAAACTGATCACCCCTGATGGCAAATCGGGGAGTCGCCAAATGTGCCGAAACAGCTTTAAAAGATTTGACATTTAGCTCTTTTATGTCGGCGAAATTTTTACTTCCTTTAGCAATAAAGAATGTTCGCCAATTGGTAATATCATCCGGATAGGTCGCTTCAAAATTAGCTTTTCCCTGAGCATCGGTGGTTAGCTTTGGCTGCCAAAATGCATCATCGCGGAAGTTCACGCGCATCGTATTTCCAGATTCCAAATAGGGCATATCCACAGCACCTGTCGATGCCGCAGAAGCTCCAGCTTTCATCTGAACCATCACCACGCCGTTGGCGGCCCGAGCACCGTATAATCCCAGCATAGATTGATCTTTAATCACATTCAATGACGCGATAGTCGATGGATCAAGACTTGAAATATCACCTTCAAAGGGGACTCCGTCTACTAAAATCAATGGTTTTTCATTGGGGGCCAGACTAGCAGCGCCACGAATACGAATCCCTGCTACAGCCCCCTGCAGCATAGCCGTAGTCACCCCATCCGTCCTAGCATTGATCGATTTCACTGCCGCAGTCAATGATTGCCTTTTTTGGACGCCATACCCCACAACAACCACTTCATCCAATTGATTTTCGCTTGGCTTTAACTCAACGAAATAATCTTTGCCACTGGAGACTTTGACTGTAGCTGTATTGTACCCTAAAGCAGCAATCTCAAGAACAGCATTTTTGTCATCGGAGAGCTCAAGTTCCAAACTACCGTCAAAGCTTGTGAAATATCGTTTTTTTGTATCCGAAACACTTACTTTAGCCCCAATTAATGGCGTATCACCATCATAAACTAAGATCCGGGCGACCTTATTATTATTTCTTTTCGCTCTAAAACCTTCCTGGTCTATTTTTAAGAACCGCGGATCAATCTCCTGCCCATGCCTTATAGAATCCTGCAATGGATTTTCCACGGTACGCACAATAATTTCATCGCGTACAAGTTTGTAAGCCAATCTCGCCGCTTGGGATGCATCGCTCCATTGAATAGAATCCAGTCTGAGATAATTCATCCCATTGGCTTTGAGTTTGATTGGTAAACTAAAAGAAGTTGAATCATCCTTTACAATATGCAAAGTAACATCGCCGACCGGAAGATCTCCAAAACTTCGATGTCCGCCGTAAAACAGTCTAAAATACATTCTCTCCTCGACATTCGTCGGTTCAATAAAGATCAATGCAGGTCGAATGCCTTTTTGTGCAGCATCATTGCCCAAAATTAAATTCAATTTAAAAATAGCGTCTTTTTTTCCTTTCTTCACCGTAGCAAATTGCGCAAGTCCCGTGCTATTTTGCATCGTCTCTTGGAAAGTACGTTCTACGTTTGCCTTGATATCCTCCAAGGTCCATACCCTCTCCTGAAAATCTAACTTTGGCGTAAAATCATACAGATCAATCCGCAAAGGATTGCCATCCCAGCTTTTTTGTTTTTGGTAATTTTTATAGATACTGTATTGATAGCCTCCCTCAATTTCAAAACGTCCGATTTTCGCTGTGTCAACCATGAGCGTGCCTATTTTGGACACACCGTTATACATTTCTGTCCTTGGAAATGGTCCCACCATCAGGGTTACGGGAACCTGTGTCCGCAACCGGTTATCGTAAACGGTTTTTCTTACGGGATTGAGGTAGTAGAGATCTCCTGCTGTCTGGAAATTAAGATTTTGTGAGACTCTTGCCCTTCGCATCAGACCACCCATCGTAATATTTGGAGTGGTTGCTGACCTAAATTTTGAGGTAAAACCATAGGCCGTAATATCAACATCCTTCAACGGTTTACCATTCTTATCCGTAACCGAAAGTTCTACATCAGCCTTCTGCCCCGGATAAACTGTCGTCGCCGTGTTGACTGCCAAATTTAAATTCTTCTCCACATAGGGTAATTCTTCCTGGATAACTTTTGATTTTCCTCCAAAAAGATAGGTGATTTCCATGCTATACCCGTCTTTTCCCCGAGCTAAAAATGTACCTTTTAATTTGGTATTATAACCCGAAGCAATCGTACGACCAGCACGATAGACACGATACCAAAATGGAATCATAGCGGGATTATTGACATGCAATATCACCGAATCCGTAGTTCGATAAAACCGATAATTCAGTTGTGCCTGCTCTTGATCCTCCAGATAAACGTTTTTACTGAATCCATTCGACTTGACAACAATTTCTTCGGCCTGCCAAGGTATAGAAACCAAATTAGGTAAACTCAAATTTTCAGTCTTCAGCACTTCACGATGTTCACCTAATATCATTAGCTGAGCAGTTGTTGGCATCGCAACACCTTTTTCGAAATACTTCAGCTCTGCATGCCCGTCTTTTACAGCAATACGAATTTCCTTTTCGCTGTTGAGTATATTAAGGTCGAGACTTCGCTCAATTCTTTCATTATCCGAACTTAGATAGGTGCCAATAACCCGAAATGTAAGACCTATGTCAGCCGGAAAGATTGAATCGGGTAATACAATTTCCTTTTCCGCCACATCTGCAAGCGAAATGCTCGTTTGCCATAATGTATCTGGAATAAAATTGACCTTATTGGATTTTATATCAAGTGTATAAAGTGGACTTGTCACAACACGCACATCTACTTTCCCATCATATATGGGCATTTCATTTTCATTTAAAGCTTTTAGTTTCAGTCGCACACTGTCTCCTTTAGCATATTTCGTCTTTTCGGACGTCATATTAAAGCTTAGGCTTTTTAACTCATAGTCTTCATATCGGAAAGACTGTTGATGCAAGACGTCTTTGGCTTTCGTAGATTCCAAAGAAATCCCATAATCCCTATCAAGGATGAGACCAAGCCCCTTCAAATCAAATGCAAAGTTGTACATTCCCGGACGATAGGGAGCAAGTCGAGCCAAAACGGTATCTTTGGCATATCCATATCCACCTGTCAGACGTACGGTAATAGAATCACGGTAAGGTTTCCATTTTTCTTCCTCAAGATAAGCTTTAAATTTAACCTGCTCATTTGGCTTATACATTGGCTTGTTAAAAACCATAAAGCTTTCTGTCTGTTCAGTTTCTTGTTTATGAAAGAGTCTCTTAATCTTAAACTTTGTTCTAAGCCAGCTATTTTTGATCCCTTTCCATAATGGAACCCTGTCTTTGTAAGGCCAACTCCGTTCTACACTCAGGTAATGATAGACACCCTTATGTTCAATACTGACGACATCGTCACTATTTGCATTGGCAGCTTTATAATAATGAAACTTCTTATCGAATGACATGCGACGTCCCTTCACTTTTACTTGGGCATCTTTTATAATCGTTCCCAGAGAATCGTATAGACAAATCGCAAAAATTTCTGCCGGAATAATCTTGACATATAGGTTATCACTAATCAATTCCTGATAAATGAGATCAGCTCCACTGGCGCGGACCTGGACATAATTACCAGGAGGTAAAGTCGGCTGTGGACTTCCGGCCTTATACTTGAGAAAAAAATCGCTGAGCATAGTTTCATCGAATTTCTTCTCTCCCAAGTGAATTTTTCTTAAAACTTCTGGGCTCAGTTTATAAATATAATAGTCAGAAGATCCACGCGGACTATTGAATAAGGTCGATTGCCCACAAAGGACCACAGAATACAGAACAGCTAAAAAGCAGACAACAATTGATTTCCATTTCATGTTTAAGATACTGGCTAAATTCTTTTAAAAATAGATAAATTTACCTAAAGCCAAGTACTAGATTTTTCCATCCGGCACTTCAACTTTCGTGCAGGGATGCGAAGAATATCAAAATTCCATAAACGGAGAAAAAAAAATTACAATTTCAATCTACCTTTGATTGAATCTACAACTTCAGTGTCCGAGGGAAAGTCACCAGCTCCCGAACCGCTGGAACGATTGACCAAAGGCGGCTCCTCACCATATAGGGTATCGCGGGCGATGACTACCTTCTTTTCGAGATCTACATAGCTAATAATATAATTGCGCTGATACGCTTTATCTTTTTGACCGATCTTATTGACGTACTCTCCTTTTTCCTGCATGTCCATCGCTATCATAACAATGCCTTTGACAGCATCACCGGGATAATTATCTACTGTTCCCAATGCCTCGTTCCATTTTTCCTTATAAGTTATTCCCAAATCACCGGCACCGCCATTTTCAAGAATTAGACAGCTCTTCCCCCAGTCGACTGCGGACAATTGTACTGGATATTTATAAATAGCGGTATGATCGCCAAAACCAGCTAAAATTCGGGAAGATAATTGTTCTGTTTTTTCCTGATCCGCCTCCATATTTCCCAGAAGACGGTAAGCCCATATACCGATACCAAGTACTGCAACCAATACCAGGCCTACAAAAGTGAATATTGCTTTCTTATTTCCCATCGTTCAATTTTATTTAATTAATTACCAATCAAATATACTTAGTCTATATGCTCATTTTCACCCTTTTTACAATTCGCTTGACCTGCTTTATTATTTGCAGCGCTTGCTTAAATAAACGTTATAAAAAAACAAATACTCGAACCTTTGCAGTCCAAGTTTTCAACAACATGAGATAACAGGAGCTGCCACTATTTTATTTTTATCATAAATGATGATTCATCCAATTCATACTGACACATAGCTGTCACATAGTGGTTATATCTTTGTTTAACCTTAGCAGGAAAACAAATACTAAACGAAAAAACAATTCCAGAGCAAAAGCTATTAGTAGGATAACTAATCGAATTTTAAATTATTACAGTAAAAAAACATGGAAACATTACCACAATTAAAAGAAGAATTAGCGAATGAATATCAAATTACAAAAAACTTCATTGCACTTTTCCCTGAAGGCAAGAATGAATATGTCCCACATGAAAAAAGTATGAAAATGATGCGTCTGGCAACCCACTTAGTCGAAGTTTTCGAATGGCCAAGTACCATTTTAAAGACTTCAGAACTTGACTTTGCCAAAAGTGCTTATGTGCCAACAAGTCTAGTGACTCGGGATGATCTCTTAAAAAAATTGGACGAAGATTACGAAGCCGGAAAAAATGCTTTAGAAACAGCTAAGGAGGAAGACTTAATTCCAAGCTGGACCATTAAAAATGATGGCCATAAACTGGCAAGCTGGAGCAAATACGGTGCTATTCGTCACTCATTAAACCAGATTACACATCACAGGGCACAATTAGGTGTTTACTATAGACTCAATGATATCCCGTTGCCAGCGAGTTATGGACCTTCTGCAGATTCGCAGAATTTTTAAGCCCTTAATAGAATATACAAGGTAAAGAATATCATAACACTTCTTCATGATATTCTTTATCTGGTATCAATACAGCTGGGTTATTTTACAGCTTTTGTAGTTTTTTTACACTGGACAATAGCTATGTGCAACCACACCCCCAGGAAAAACTTGAACATCCACAAGCTTTAGATCAAGACATTCAGAAAGTCTATTGAATATGGATAAGCCAGTTCCCAATGCGACCGGATGTGTAACTAGATGATATTCATCAATTAAGCCCGTTTCGATGAGGTTTCGCATAAACTCAGCACCTCCGTGTGCCAAGATAGGGCTTCCGTCCTCTGCTTTGAGCGCTTTTATTCCTTCAATGAGACCTGCATCAAAAACACGGGCATTCATCCAAGAGGAATTCGCAGGAAGCTTAGCATTGTGAGCAAAATCTTCTGTTTTGGGATGATAGCCCTTTTTTGTAAAGACAGCTTTAGGGATTTCATTCATTGCTGCCGCAAAAGGATTTGTTGAAGCAGGCCAATAGGAAGCCATTACTTCAAAGGTCTTTCGACCCATTAGATGAACGCCGGCAGATTCACAAATATTTAAAACCCATGCGCTAGAATGATCGTCGCCACTTTTAAACATCCAGTCAGTCTCTCCATTGATTCCTGCAACAAATCCATCGATAGAAATAGACATTTTCATTATTAATTTCCGCATAACAAAAAGTTTAATATTTAATAAAACAAATCCAATTCAAAACTGGGTTACTGTCTATCAAAAATAAACCATTTCAATCGACGTACAGCGGGGACAAACCGTCAATATACAAGGGCATTTACGACAGTTCTTTTTTCTGTCCTTTACCTTCCTCAAGGGTAAGCATAAAATTCAAATAGTGCTTTTTCTTCGCGAAATGCTGGTCATCCAATAACTTTTTATAGGCCGATATCGCATTAAAAAGGATTTGAAGATTATCCTCGTTATAATGATCTACATTAAAATATATTAAATCCCTGTTGATATACGTGTCCAATGAAGTAAGCAACGTATCATCCAATTCATCCTTGCTTCCGGGAAGTGCCAAAAGCGTTGCCAGTTTCTTTTTTAATTCTCCTTCCCTACGTTTGACGTCTTGCAACCTTGCCTCAATATCAGCGAAGGGCAAAGTCTGAAATATAAACCGGGTATTCTCCGTCATGTGAGCATAAAGTTCTTGTGCCTCCTCATAATTCTTGTCGAAAAAAGCAAAATCATCATATCTTCGTTCAAACTCTTCACACATCCCCTGCGTATCAGCCAAGTGTGCAAAATAATAATGGATCTGCTGGTTGTAGTCGGTAATTTTATGCTCCGTAGCTGCAATAGTGTCTTCAATTTTTTTTAGTAATTCGATAGCGTCTGCAGCTCGATATTTTATACCGTCATAGTCAAAGGACTTTAATTTTAATTCTCCTTTGCTGATTGCTTCAACGACATATTTGTCATTTTTTAGACTATTAAGTTCATACAGTGTATCAACTCTACTATCGGCAAACAACTCATCAAAAGTCGGCTTTGACTGTTCCTGAAAAATTGGAGTTTCACCTTTTCGCACAGGATGATTGTAGTCATAGAAATCATTGAATCTTTGATCAACAGCATACTTGTTCATTCGACTTTCAAAATCATCACTGAAAGACGTTATTTCTAACAGTGATGGGGGCTGTTGATACTGTAACTGCGCAAACAACTTATCCGAAATTTGGTTTGCTACGGCAGCACGATTAGCTAGTAATTCAATAGCAGGTGCGTTGTTGGCTTCTTGCTTGACAATATTAAGTTTCTGTAATGCTTTTACCCGATCTTCATCCGATGGATGAGACGACCATTGATCTTCAAGATATAACTTCGATTTATCATATTTTTTTAAAGTCGCCAATTCGATCTGGGGAAAGCCATTTCGCACTTGATATCTATTGCGTTCCGCAAACAAGAGCATGACACAACGATGCTCTGGATAAATATTACGACTACGGATATTTTCAGAAAATTTGTTATCATAGAAAGTAAGTACATTATTTAGTGCATGGTTTGCAAACCCCAAACGTAAGAGCGAGTCAGCCAAAGCCTGGGAACCAGCAACATGTGCCGCAATTTCATCCGCATGAAATTCCATCTCTCTTGATAACGCCAAATAATTGAGATTTACATATTCATAAAGATGCTTCAAAATATGCTGAATCTGTTGAATAATAAACATCGATATACCAATAAAAATAGCAGAGTACCCACTGATGTTACCCCATTTACCAAACATATTATCCAGCGATTCATTCTTATACAGCATATTGTAGATAATCTGATTAACATGGTAAACATAGCTACCCACTTTCATGCTTTTTTGTGAGAAGTGGCCAAACTCGTGTGCAAGAATAGCCTTTAGTTCCTGTTGAGTAACTGCATTCACCATCCCCACACCAATCTGAAGATTTTTCTTAATGGGTAAAAACATGCTCCAAAAACTAGAGTCATAGAATACAGATGCATTGACATCATGCGATAGAAAAATTTTCTTTGGAAAGCTTGTGTCAACTTCCTTTACCACCTCATGAATAAGTGCGAATAACTGTGGTTCGTCGCTCTCATATATCTGTGTAAGATGCCCCGTATCAACTTTTGTTGACGCAAAAACAAATTTTAATAAAAAGAATAGTATAGTCAGACCTGTAGCGAGTAGGCCCAAACATAATACTGCGGTTAAAAACATGGGCTTGGCAGTGAACATCAATAGTCCCAATAAAGTAAAACCAACAGTAATACCTATTGCCAAGAGTAGCAGAATAACATAAGTAACCGCAAAAACAACAATAGATAAAATTGTTTTACGCGCGTGTTTTCTAAAGTTTGTAGATACTTGTACGTTCATAAACCGTTAATAAAGCAAGGATAATTGACTATATAAATCTAAAAAATAAAATCCATTTGCCTATAAGTTTACAAAAAATCAAAAACAAAAAAACATACCCAATTTACACATCAGAGTACATTATCATTAGCCCCTTAAAGGGGATATTATCATTAATAACCTTTTTCCAAAGAAACTTCATTCAGTAAAGCCTCCCCCCGAATCATTCGTTTATAATTGTCTACTACCTGTAAAACCGACGAACTGATATTGGTTCGACTTGCGACATGCGGTGTTATAAAAATAGAAGAACAGGACCAAAATGGATGATCTTTTGGCAGCGGTTCCAGGTGAAAGACATCGAGGTAAGCTTGGGCAATCTGCCCTTTATCAATAGCCTCCAGTAGCTCATTTTCAACGAGATGCCCACCTCTACCAACGTTTATGAGGACAGTTTCATTCGTACACAATTCAAAAAGATTACGATCCAGAATTCCTCTTGTGGCATCGGTCAGGGGTAAAATATTGACAACAAAATCACTATTTTCCACAGCCGCCCTAAGTCCTTCCTGTCCCGAGAAAGAAACTACCCCTGGAAGCGCTTTAGGGGAATTGGACCATCCTTTTACTAGAAACCCCAACTGAACCAGCCTCTCGGCAACATAGCCTCCAATCTCACCTAAGCCTAAAATTGTTACACTGGTTTCACCAATGGATTTATATACTAGTGGTTGCCAATGCTGTTGTTCCTTCGCTGTAGCATACATCGAAAAATTCTTCATTGCATGCATCAAACAGGTCAAAATATGCTCAAACATATCGCTTTTCAGCATTGGATCTATTATCCTACAGATATGGAGCGTTGAAGGAATCTTATTTGGGAATAAATGATCTATCCCCGCTCCTCCCGACTGAATAACTTTTAAATTAGGAAAATGAGTAAAGTAATTAGCATCAGGCTTCCAACAAAGTGCAAATTCTACCGCATCATAATTTTCTATTTCGGGATATATCTCCACCTTAACATCAGGTAAATGTTTAGTGATCTCGACCTTCCATTCTTCTGCCCTAGCAGTATTCAGCAGCAAAGCTATGCTCATAATCTCTTTTTTATACGAAAATAACATTTTAGAATGGGCCAGCATTTGATTTCTTCACAGAAATCTCCGATCCCCATAGATCCGCAGCAATAGATGATTATTAAAATAACTTAATTTGAATTTATTTTAATCGTAAATTGGCGGAAGACAACCATAATCAAACATTAGATGGCACTTAAACATCGATTTATCCTAATTGGTCTCATCCTGTTAAAATTCATCATTCAATATCAGTTGATTAGTCCGATTTACGAATTGCAACGTGACGAATTTCTACATCTCGATCAAGCGAATCATCTGGCTTGGGGCTATCTCTCTGTTCCGCCTCTGACCTCCTGGACCTCCTATCTGATCAAAATAACCGGAAATTCCGAATTCTGGATCAAATTTTTCCCCGCATTGTACGGAGCCTTAACAATTCTAATTGTCTGGAAAACTATAGAAGCGTTGAAAGGAAACCTTTTTGCACTTGTATTTGGCAGTTGCAGTATTATGTTTTCCGTTCTCTTCCGTCTGAATGGCTTATATCAGCCAAATTCTTTGGATGTATTGTGCTGGACTTCCATATACTACCTCATTATACGATATTTGGACAGCCAACAATCGAAGTGGCTAATTTATATTGCTGTTGTATTTGCTATCGGTTTTTTGAATAAATATAACGTCGTATTTCTTATTCTAGGTTTAGTTCCAGCCCTTGCACTCGTGCCCGAACGGAAAGTGTTTACGGAACGAAAATTATATGGTAGTTTACTCATCGCCATACTTATCATCTTGCCGAATTTAATATGGCAGTATCAAAATAATTTTCCGGTATTCTCTCATTTTAAAGAGCTTCAGGCAACGCAACTCGTCCACGTCAATCGGTGGAGCTTTTTCCGTTCTCAGTTTTTGTTTTTCTTCGGGACTTTTCTTGTTATAATTTTCGGTTTATATGCCTTGTTGAAATATCCCCCATTTAAACCTTATCGCCTATTCTTCTGGTCATTTTTTATTACCATTGGTATTTTCTTATTGTTAAGAGCCAAGGATTATTATGCGATAGGTATTTATCCCATTTATTTTGCCTTCGGAGCGGTTTATATTGCATCACTACTGGAAAACAAAACTGGTAAAATTCTTAAGCCTATCTTCATCGTTTTAACAGGCATCTTGTTTCTACCGATCTACAACATTGCCTTTCCCAATCACAATCCATCGTACTTTATAGAACATCCTGAAAAATACCGTAAATATGGCATGTTAACTTGGGAAGATGGTGAAGAACACCCACTTCCACAAGACTTTGCCGATATGTTAGGTTGGAAAGAACTTGCCCACAAAGTAGATAGCGTTTATCGTCAGATCCCCCAACCTCAAAATACACTCGTTCTTTGCGACAATTATGGACAGGCAGGTGCTATAAATTACTATTCCAAACTGGGGATTAGGGCTGTTTCTTTCAATGCCGATTATATCAATTGGTTTGATCTGAGTAAAAAATACCGCAATTTGATCCGGGTCAAGAACCGTTGGGAGCGTGAAACTGAACTAAAAACAACCAGTCCCTTCTTTACACGATCAATGGCAGCAGACTCCATTACAAATAGCTATGCCCGGGAACATGGAACAACGATCTTCTCTTTTATCAATGCTAAAATTAATATCAATGAACGAGTCTCAAATGAAGTAGAATCAGAAAAAAGAGAAAAAAATCTTCCTTTATAAGTTAGTTATTTTTTACGCTTTTAAGGTTAACTGGGCGCTTCTTTTATCTGAAATATTTATTATCTTTAATATACTTAGCCAAAGCTTTCATCTTCGTCATGCTCGTCATATACCGTCAGCACCATAGCGACTACAGGGAGCTTAACACCATATTAATAGGATATTTATGCGATTTTTGAATTTTTTGAAGGGACAGGGTAATTTGAAACAAATCGACGTCAGCGAAGACGATGATTTTGTGGATTTGCAATTGAAAGTAACAAAATATTGGAAAGACGACGACGAACATCATATCATTCAGGCAAAGGGGCTTTGGGGGAGAGAGACGGTAGGTTTAGCAATTGCCTTTCGCCCGGATATGAAATTGGGAATTGTAGACTCTGAAGTTGATAAAAAAAGATTTTATCGTGAAGGGGTTAATTTTTATTCGATAGGTAAACTGAGCGACAATTTTACCAAAGCCTTAAATAGCCTGTTTCAAATAGAGAGTACTACATTTAAGATGCTTGATAGTGTCGGCTCCACCGCATTGATTGTCAGTGGTCGTCCAGAGCATTTTGACGAGGAATATATTAAAGCGAAAGTTTTCTTCGACGGTGCCAATGAAAAGAACCTCTATGCCGAGTGGTATGTCAATTTGGATTTAAAAAACAATATCCTGGAGCTTCGAGAAAAAGATCCCGAATACAGAAAAAACATACTCGCTATCTTGACAAATGCGTAAATTTGACGATGCTTTCCAATCCACTAATCGGCGTTGAAATACAGGAAGCCTTTTAGCAATAACAATTACTTAACAAGCACTATCTTTTTAAGACATGCAGTTGTTGGATCACCCATTACATATCAATTATCAAGAAAAATGCAGCAAAAAAGTAACACTATACCGCTAAATTCATTTCCGAATGATTTTAATTTAGGAATACTGATAAAAAAGAATGCTGTTAAAAATTTAGAACTAGCCCAAATAAGTCAGGCGCATCGCGATGATTTCTACCTGTTTTTTATACTCGAGGAGGGAAATGGAATCTTCGAAATAGATTTTCAGCAACACCAACTGGGTCCTTCTTCTGTCATGATCATTCAGCCCTATCAAGTGCATCGTGGCATCGCAATGGACTACAGTGTGTTTAGTGTCCTAATGATCAGTGTAGAAAACCTGAATTCGGATTACATCAATGCATTGAAAGATATTGATACGATTGCTCCAATCAACATTGACCAAGAAACATGCACTATCTTATCGAAAACGGTAGATATCTGTTTAAAGCTCAACGAAAGAAAACACGAAAAACTGTATCCTGCGTTAATGAAAGACAGCTGCAATACGATCGCAGCCCTAATTATTTCGCAGTATTTAGTACAATCAAAAAAAAGTGACGCACAGTCCAGAGCAGAGCATATTACAAAACAATTCAATGCGTTATTGGATAAAGATTTTATCACAAACAAACAGCCAAAAATATATGCCGAAAAATTAAAAATATCAACGGCTTATCTCAATGAATGTATCAAAAAAGCAACGGGAAAGCCCGTTACCTACCATATTCAGCAACGTATCGTATTGGAAGCAAAACGGCTGCTCTACCATTCAAGTAAATCCGTTAAGGAGGTTGCTGCCACACTCGGCTACGATGATTATCCTTATTTTTCGCGCTTATTTTCAAAAGTAACAGGTATGACAGCCCTTACATTTCGAAACAAAAACCTCGAATAGTCCAATACTTACCACCTTTTATCTCTTTTAAACCCCACTGGATTGATATTTCTTTGTAATATAAAATACAGTGAACCCAGTTCCTTAATTCATCAATATCAAAAGGCATAAAATCTTTTTTGAGGAATTGCAGATTTTCACTGGAATAAAACTACTGTAATCAACTGAATTCTAAAAGGTAAAGCAAATAAAAGAGAAAGCTAATGAGATATTTCATCGCCGAGCCTGTCGGGCAAGTTAAAAACGATTTATTTTTTGAGGTCGCCAATTTTCTTTGGGATAGTGGAAATGAGGTTTCCCTTGGAGAAAATATTATCTGCAATTGCCAAAAGATGCAACATGCAGATTACGACTATACCATCTCCCTCGTTCCGAACAATGAAGCTGTAGAATCACTTTTTAATACACATTATAAAATCATCAGCAAATATTTTGATCAAATTGACAGCGATGGCCCTATGCTTGTTTTAGCAAACACAGGCATCTATACCAATGCTCTGCCTTATCCGCATAAGATTTACAATTTTGAAAAATTAGATACACAGGCTTTGTCCAGCTTCTTTGACTGGTGCAAAAGATTTAATTTATTTGTTAGAAAAAAATAAATTAAATCGAATTCTAAATATCGGAATATGCCGTAGGAAACAATAGCACCTTTATACTTTTAGATACGTTATTCTGGTATTGAGGTAAATCCTGCATTGGTTTGTATAAAGGTCCAAAATCTTTCCAATGTGTATTCCTGTCTTCCATATTTTCGAAAGCTGTCAAATACATCAGGTTGGGCATCGTACTACCGGCAATTACTTGTCCATAGAAAACAGCATTAAAATTTAACTTATTAAAAATATCGATTTCACCGTTGTTAAACATGTCTATCTTATTCATTGACAGTTTCTCGGTTGCAGCCTCATAGCTCCGTAATTCGTAAATCCGCTTATTTTTCTCAGCAGACAATTTAGGCAGCTTTGCTTTAGGCATCGCAGCAAATGCTTTCATCAATATTGTCTCCACCCGCGTAAATGGTGGCCTGCTGTAATTTGCTTCCAGATAAACCTTACCCAGGTCCTGAAATCTTTGGTCTTTAGCCAAACGCAGTTCCAAATCGACCAATTGCCCCAGATCGGAAGCGCTAAGAAAAACATACACCAGTCTTTCTTTACCAGCAACATATTCAACAGGTTTAAAGACACCAACTTTCTCAAATCCCATCTGATGTACTGTAGGTAAATAGGCCATTTCAAGATATTGATCAATGGCTTTCTCCTGTTCATCAGTTTCATAATGATACACTTTCAACTGAAAATAGTCCTGATTTACTTTCTCAAACGCAGCTACATAGCTTCCCACAGCAACAAGCAATAAAACTAAGATGAAAGGTCGATATAGGTTAAAGGCATTCTTTTTCATGAGCAATAAGATGAAAATGGGTTATTGATTATACCATAAAGATAATACTAATTTTGAAAGTTCAAACTTCGGACGATTCGTCTCATGACAAAAAACTATCTTCCATTAAGCCTAAAAATGGGGATTTCTACTTACTAGAATCGGTATTTTACCCATGCTCCTGCTAAGGCTTTTTATTTAATTTAGCTCCACCTTTTTTAAAGCTGCAACATGTCAAATAAAACAATACTGATGTTGGACGATGATAAACATGTCCTTGAAATATGCACAATAATCCTCGAAACAAATGGCTATAATATGGCCGTCTCTGAAACTTCTCATGATATTATCGAGAAAGTAGAAGAGGTACATCCTGATTTAATTTTGATGGACAATTGGATACCCAAAATAGGCGGAGTAGAAGCCACACGGTTGCTCAAAAATCACCCCTTATATCGCAATATCCCTGTAATTTATCTATCCGCTAATACCGACATCGAAACACTAGCCCTGCAAGCGGGAGCAGACAGCTATCTCGCCAAGCCTTTTGATCTAGAAGATTTAGAAAATAGAATAGCTGAACTATTGTAGTTCTATTCTTATATTTCAGTACCATTACGGAAATGCTACTTGTGAAACTTATATTTTGATACCCTACTTGCGCATAAGGCCACATTGAAACGAATAGGATCATGTGTTATTTTAATACAATTGTGGCTTACTCAATTGCAGCCATATATTGGCATAGTTGTCGCGGCATAATCATCGGGAATCAGCAATTTGGAATGAATGCAATACCACATTTGAAGTATAAATAATAATACATACTTTCGCATTATAGTATTAGAAATAATCATTAAGACAGCATTAACTACGCTATGTTTGAGTCCGTTTTAACATTTCAATCAGGTTCATTCCATATACGTCAGCTGACAGAGCGCGAGTCCCCACTTTATAAAGCGATGCGTATCGAGTCAATTCAAACCGAACCTACGCTTTTTCGACGGAGTACTCCTCCTGAAATAGAACTATCTGATATGGATTGGGCAGAACGCATAAGATACCCACGCATTGTTTTTGGTCTTTTCGAAAGTGAAAAAATGATTGGGATAACCAGCATGCTGTTGCTGAATAAAGAAGAAGCCTACTTTGGTCAGTCTTTCATACAGCCACAGTATAGAAAATTAGGTCTATCGAGTCTTTTGTATAAAATAAGAATAGGGTGGGCCTCCGCGAATCAATTAAGAAAACTGACTATAAGCCATCGTGAAATAAATATAATTTCAAAAGCGGCTATCCAAAAAGCCGGTTTTCATTATAGTCATAAAGAACTTGTACAATGGCTCGATGGAACAAGTGGCTACTCCATGTATTATAGTCTATTCCTATAGTCAGTAAGGCAAACTAACTTGGTTGTTAATCAATTCCGAGAAACCAAGATGGGGTAAAATAATAGCTTTTCCATCCTGAATGCGTATATTGAATCGATTTATGTTTTATTTAATGCTGTGTTTATACTGGATGAAAAAACTAATCTTGAGCATATTCTTTTTAAGTAGTTTAGCCTTATATGGCCAAAAAAAGGTACCAAAAGACAGTTTTACAGCAAAAATTCAAGAGCTAGAAGGCGATATAAATCATGATGGTTATCCAGATAAAATTGTTCTTGCCATGGACACTTCAAATACAGCAACACCAATTAAAACGCAGGTATTTCTGTCCAAACCCAACGGAAAGCTACGATTGGCCCTCTCTTCAACGACGATGATCCAACCCCATTTTCCGCTGCCCAACTTCGCTATTGAAAATGGTCAGCTTCATATATTAGCCGATATCACAGATGGACATGCCAACTATACTTTTCGTTGCAACAATGGAAATTTTGAATTGATCTACCTAGAAAAAGGAACCTGGGATGGAAAAAATACAACGACTGAAACCCAATTCAACTTGTTGACTGGAATAAAAACTGAACAGGTAAAAGCGCTAGGGTCCGAAGAGAATCTACAAGAAAGAAAAACTACGATAAGAATTAATCCCTTACCGTTACTGCAAGAGCTCAATCAATTTGATGCCCCCTCATTTAGGCTCAATAAAACTCCTTAGCCCAGCAAAAACAATCGATACTATTCTAAAAGAGATAGCCCACCAGCCATTTTATTGGCTTTCGAGACTTTCCATAAACGCAATAATATCTTTCATTTCCTTTTCACTCAGATGCAAATTTTCATCTGACAATGTCTGATTGGATAATTTGATTCCCAATCCTGCCCCTCCCCCATTATTATAAAATTCCATGACCTCATCCAAGGTCTGATAGATCCCATTGTGCATATAGGGAGCAGTTTTCTTTACATTCCGGACAGAAGGTATTTTAAAGGCATATTTATATGAATCAACACCAATGATATCATAGTACCCTAAATCTGAATCCAGCACAGAATCTTTCAGGGATTTTGGTACCCCCAGGACTTCTACTTCGCTCTGAATAAATTTGGGCGGTGTAACACCGTTGAATAAAGGTAGGAAATGACAGGTCGCACATTTTCCCTTGCCCGTAAATAAATTAAACCCATCCACTTCCGATTTGGACAATGCGTTCTTATCCCCACGCATATAATCATCAAATCGGCTATTGATTTTGGTCAGGCCACGAATATAAGAAGCAAGTGCATTGCTTACCTGCTCAGCTGAGATCGGGCCATCCGCTGTATTGAATGCTTTATTAAATAATGATCGATAGATTTTATCCGAAGAAACGTATTGAACGATATCCGTTACCGAGCCGTCCATTTCCTGCTTATTACCAATGACATCGTGTATCTGATCTTCCAACGTCAACGAACGCATATCATAGAAGTAGTTGGACTGTAATGCTGCATTGAGCAAAGTAGGCGTATTGCGTTTGAGCAAACGTCCCGAACCATGAATGTCCACTTGCAAGTTCAACCCATCTGTAAATGCGCGATCAGGATGATGGCATGAAGCGCAACTTCTCGTATGTGTCCCCGACAAAGCAACATCATAAAACAATTTCTCGCCCAATACGGCCTTTTCATTACTGAAGTGAAATTTAGGCCCCGGGCTAAAGGCATCTACATTAAATGCATTCAGATCAAACATCGTATTGACGTCTTGCCGAAGCATCCGATTGTATCTGATTTTAGGGCCCGGAAGATTACGTTCCAACTGTGCTATCTCCGTACTGATGTTGTTGGCAAATTGGGTAATGAATTGTGCCCTATCGAACGATTCAAATTCCGCGTGTTGTTGCAGGTATTTGATCGCCTCTGTAAGCATCAAAGCCAGCGTTTCTTTTCTACCTTCATATTGCAAAAGAATTTGCTGTAAACTGCCTAATGCAATGGAAGACTCGATCATACTATTTCGAGAAAGCGCATTATCAAAACCAGTAATTCCTAAGGAAATAATCCGAAACACCTCCAATTTCGTCGCATCTAAAATACGCCAGTCTTCCAATTGATGATCTTCAAAATAGGAAATCAAGTAATCCGTATTGGTTATCAAATGTTCGATTTCACGAATTAGCTTTTGCCTATTGCTATTATCGAAAGTGGGATAGATAAGCTCTTCAATCACCTGCAATCCAATAGGCTCCACTCCTCTAGCCAAAGAGGGATCCAACAAATCCGCATTTTCAACTTCCTCCACCGGAGGTCCATTTAACCTTCTGGATAGATCTGCAGTAAAATACTCCGAAGCCCATTCAAACTTTTTAAAAAGTAGCCTTGTTTTCAAAAAGGCTCTTCTGAGCCGTAACGTATCCACTGTACCTCTCTGCACTTCGGCATTCAGTGTATCCTTGATATATGTCCTAAAAGAAAGCATCTGACCCAGTACTTCTTTCTGAATCAGATGCTCACGGGCATTGCCCTCTTTTTGTTTTGTATAAACAGGCTGCCCTGTAGTAAATCCGAGGGTAAATACTATTACAACCAATAAGATAAAAACGACAACCTTTGTACACATAGTTCAATTTCCTATCTCTCGATATAAAAACCGTCTATTTGAAAACGAGCGCATTTCTAAAGGGATTTGCCTTTCTATCTCTTTCAGCAAGAGGCTCTATTCCCCAGCGTTTTTCTATAAATGAAAGGATGCTCACTGTTTCATACGGCGTATGATCCACTACACCACGCTTAGCAAATGGTCCAATGACAATTGCCGGGATACGGCTACCAGGTCCCCAGCGGTCAACGACGGGTGGGTTAACGTGGTCAAAAAAACCTCCAAATTCATCGTAGGTCAAAATCACCAACGCATCTTTTGCATTCGGTCCCTCCAATACAGCATTGATCAAATTAACGGCAAGTTGTTCTGATGAATAGACCGCCGAACTTCCAGGATGCTCATCATTGCCTCCACCTGGTTTAACAAAAGATACACTAGGAAGCGTTCCTTCTTTTGCGGCTTTAATAAAATCGTTTTGATCCTTCATGTGTTTTCGCCCTTCCTTACCATCCTCATAATTAGCAAAATATAAAAAAGGCTCATGATTGTAAGCAAAATTATTTTTACGTTCGGCAACAGCATCATCCCAGCCTTCTGAATACCAAGCCCAACTTACATTTTTCGCTGTCAGGCGATCGCCAATGGTCGGCATGGTCTGAGAAGGTAATAGTTTGGAAGTATCAGATTTCGCGGGATAAGGTTTGTTGCGAGAAAGCACATGATTGATCGCATAACCGTCTGGCGTAACCACACCATCCTTAATCATCTTTCCATTTGCATCGAGTTTAGCAACCATTGAGCTTGGTGCATCAGGCCAAACAGGAATAGCTGCGGAAATCATATAAATATGATTTAAATAGGATCCGCCAAATACACTCTGAAAGAAATTATCACACAATGTATACGCTTTGGCAAACGGATACAAAGGTAGCTTCTCTGTATTGTAATAACCCATCGCTAAACCTTTGGAATCATTATAGAGTGCAAATTTATCCATTTTTCCACCATTGATCTGCAATTGATTATGATAAAAACGGTGTGTAACATCGGGCGTCGCCTTATCCGAAGGTACATACTGGTCTATATTAAAAAATTGATTGGGTAGATTGGTTGGAAAGGAATTATTACGTGGAATTTCGGGGAGGTATTGATAGGCTTTACCATTCTCGTCTACCTGTAAAAAATCCCCCTTTTTGACATTCGCTATGCCATTTGCTCCCTTGAATTCGCCATAAAGATTGTCAAAACTATGGTTTTCCATATAAATAACAACCACATGGTTAATCTTTTTGATCCCTTCATCAAAGGTAATCTCTTGGTGTCGGGCGTTTTTGGTAATTCCGCAACTGCTGATACTCAAAACTCCAAGAGACAAATAAAGTAAGTGTTGTAACCGCATCCTGTCTTCTTTTTAGTAGGTTAGACTGTAATTTCTAGAACAAACTTACAATTATTATCGTTTTCATAACCTATAATCAAAGGGATTTGCGACCAACGTATCAGGTTCTTTACAGGCATCCACCCTCTTATCACTAAAAACAAAGGCGTGTTTACATACTAGGTCGCAGCTTCCACTTCCTCATTCTTGGTATAAAGTTTACTCCTGTAGGTTATACCCCACTTGGTAATCTCATCGATGATTGGACCCAAAGTTTTTCCGCATTCGGTCAACTCATACTCTACCGTCAGGGGTTTGGTATTTAATACTGTTCTCCTGATCAGCTGGTTCATTTCCAAATCCTGCAGTTCTTTAGACAGCATCTTCGCACCTATCCCCTCAACTTCGCGCAGCAGTTCCATAAAGCGCAATTTTTCGACCAACAATAAGGTACCTATAATATGAAATTTCCATTTTCCTGCCAAAATCTCCATGGTATCGTTAATGGCCAACACGCGTGTTTTGCATGCACCTGACGACGTTAAAGTTGCTTCCTTTTTCATTTCACTATTTTTTATTCATGTATTGTCCACCCTCACAGGCTTCCTTATCCCTATACGATCAACGATAAATGAACACACAAGCAAAGCTTGGACCACTGACATGATTTCTTTATTCTTACAAAAATACGCATTTATAAAGTTACAGACCACTATCTTTTTGGAAAGTAGTTTCTTTAAGGAAACTGATACCAAAAATAAACTATCTATCATCTACCTTTGTATCGGCAACATCAGAAGGTGCAAATTGGCACAGTTGATGCTGCAAAATGTAAAGTGTAAATAACATATAAAAAATAAAACGATTAAAAATGAAAAAACAATTAATCTCGGGTTTAGCCCTTATCCTGTTGTTAGCTTCTTGTCAAAACACAAATGGCGACAAAGCAACAACAACAACTGCTCAGGAAGTAACTGAACAAAAAGGACAGACTTACACTGTTGAAGCAGATAAAAGCTCATTAAAATGGACTGGTTACCATAAAGGCGGTTTAAACCCAAGATATGGTGTTTTGAAAAGTGAAGGAACACTTTCAGCTGAAAATAACGCAGTTACTGGTGGTACTTTCACAATCGATGTCAATTCTATTCTGACAGATACAGCTTCTGTAGATCCTGCAACATCCGGTGGCAAAAAATCATCAGATTTGGATGCACATTTAAAAAGTGCTGATTTCTTTGACGTAGCAAAATATCCAACTGCAAAATTCGAAATCACCAAAGTTGGTCCATTCGATGCAGCGCAAGGAAAAAGTGTTGTTGCTGATGCGACAAATACGGTGAGTGGTAACTTAACTATCAAAGATAAAACGGTGAATGTAACTTTCCCTGCCAAAATCACGTTCAATGGTGACGAAGTAACATTCTATTCTAAATTTACGATCCAAAGACAAGATTGGGGTCTTTCTTACGGTACAGAAGGTAATCCACAAGATTGGATGATTGCACAAAATGTTGACATTGAACTTAATGTCACTGCAAAAAATGCGAAATAGTTTTCAATAGCGTTTAGTCGCTTATAGTAAATAGATTAATCGAGTAGGTTCTACTTGATTAATCTATTTGATTTAAATAACCTCCAAATACGAGCTCATCTTCATTCAGGACCTGGGTCAAGTGTGAATCTTTTAGGAGATATAATCGGTCACTTAAATCCATTACCTGCCTAAAATAATGATCTGATATCAATATTCCTTTTCGATGTTTTACTAGCTTAATATGTTCTTTAATGAGTTCAATATAAATAGGGCTAAGACCGACAAAGGGCTCATCAAGTAAAGTGATGGATTCTTTGGTATAAATGATCAATAGCGTTTCAAACAAACGAATCATGCCCAAAGATAGGCTACTCAATCGCCTATTTAAATTCTCTTGAATCAATGGGATCTCCAGTAAATTAACATCATCTATTTGAAAAAATTGAAGGGCTTCAGAAAGCAGCAAATTTCTAGGCAAAAAACCTTCCTGAGGGAGATAGGTAATCTCTCCTGTCTGGTAGCCTTTTTCAAATTTGACACCTTTGCAACGCATGAAAGCAAAATCAGCTTTAATACGTCCAAATATGACGTTCATCAGGGTAGATTTCCCACTACCATTTCTACCCAAAATTCCGACTACTTCATGCTGCGCACATGTCAAATAAAGCCCCGAAAGAATGCTCCCGCCACCACGACTAAACGATAAACTATCTATGTATAACAGCTCATTAGATAAATTTTCAGACTCCAACATAAATTATAAATAACAAAAAGTCTATTACAGTAAGCCTTATCAGCAGACTTATGGGAGATATATGCAAATTTTTTAGAAATACTTCTTTCTTAGGAAGATGAAAAATATATTCGGCAATAAAAGAAATAATAGAACCAATGACTTTAAACCAAAAAATGAACATATAAAATGATATCATACCGATGGAATTCAGCATAAAACGTGGCGATTGCAAAAGAATGCAGCCTGTCACAAATAAATTAAAGAGGATAATGAATCTAAAAAATTTTATACTCAACCGTATCGTCTTGATGGAATTCAATGGGAAATATATTAGCTACTTTATAATTGGCTTTATCGTAATAAACAGGTTTTAAACGCTGAAATGAATATAGCCAAAAGAAATGACCCAACATTATTTTTAACATTCCTTAACTTCAGCGGATGCACCGAATAGCACCTCTATATCCTCACTCTTCAGTTTGCTCCAATTTTTTCTTCAATCGCTGTTTTGCCTTACGAACTGCTTCTACCGAAACACATAAAAGTTCACTCATACTCGCATTACTTAAATCCAATTTGAGCAGTGCTAATATCTTGAGGTCATTCTCGGTAACCTTTAGATAGGTTTGCCTCATTTGTGTCAGATAAGCTGGATAAACTTTGTTAAAAACATGTTTAAACTTTTGCCATCGCTCATCTGTCATAATGTGATATTGCAAAAGCGCATTTAAATTATCCGTAACTTGTGTCATATATGCCGGATCAGTTTCAGAAATCTTTACAAGCTCCGCTCTGAGCTGCTGAATAGTTGCATCGTTCTGACGGATCCTATCGGTAGTTTCAGTCAAAGAATTTCTTAGCATCAGTAGCTCCTGATCTAGCAATTGTTTTTCATAAGCAAGCGCAAGTTGGTCTCTCTCCAACAGTGTATTCCGCATCTTAATTTTAATTTTCGACTTATTGACTAACAATACAACTATGGCAAAAATCAAGATAAGAACAATGCCTATAAACTGATACATCCGTTTTGTCCGAATCCGTTTTTCTTCCGTCGCCTGGATAGTCCGATTGTATTTTTCAGATTCTCTTTGCCAGAGCATTTTCTGGATCTCTTTATCATTCATCCTTTTTTCCAACGAATCTTTCAGCATCAGATACAAATGCAATTGCTTTAGCTCATCCCCTCCACGTCCCAATCCCCGCATGATGTTGGATTTGGTTTTTGCTAATTCCATTTTATATTTTAAAAAATAGGGCTTATCTTCCATTAAACGCTCACTGGCCATCACATACTGCTCAGCCAATTTCCATTCTTTTCGTTCGATATACCAACTTGCTAAATTGAGATTTGCCCGCATTGCATCTCTACGCTCATTATAACGCACAGAGAGCTCAATATTTTTCTTGACCAACGCAATAGCTTTTTCCTTTTCACCTTTTCGCCATGCATGATCCGCTAGATTCCCTGAAATAATACCGATCCAAACCGAATCTTTTGCCAATTTAGCCTCATCCATTGCGCGATTCAAATAGGTAAAAGCTTGGTGATTGAGCGAGTCCTTTGCCAAATATACAGCAATTGAATTGATCAGATCGATACGTTCTCGTGAAGCCTGCTTGGTAAAAGGTAGAGCTTCTTCTAAATAAACAACAGCATTTGCCTGATCACCTATATAACTGTAGAAACTCGCCATAAATTGGTAATGCTTGACTACCAAGGGGATTTTTTTGATATTAACTTTAGATTTTAAATCATTCGCTCGTAGAAAGAACGGAAATGCTTCTTTTACCCGTCTATAGATAAAATTGTAATACCCTTCACGCGCACAACCCAACATTTCTAATTCAGCGTCTGGATGTACACGTAGCAACTGCTCAGCCAAACGATAATACCGTTCAGATGATAAATTTATACGATCAAACGCAATAGAGAAACCATCGGCCATACGCATATAATAGACCCATTTTAAAGCAACACTCCTTTTTTTGTCTGCCAATTCCAAAATTGGGGCCAAGGCATTTTTCAACTTTATCGTATCACCGTCAAACCTAATGGGCAACTGAAGGGCAGCTTCTAGTTGGACAACAGGGTTTTCGATAGCAGATATTTCCGCTACAGATTGCCCACGTACATGATTAAGGTTGCATGACAACACCAAAGAAACGAGTACAAAAAAATAAAATAAAATGGTTTTCATGCTTAAAAAAGGTGAATTTCAGCGCTCCGTCTCCCCTATTGGCATAACCGACAAATTAATTTTCAATAATTCTTAAAAATTAACACGAAAAATACTCCAAGAAAATGGTTAATACTGACATATTGCTCACAAATCGATACGTCTACTTGCGGTTATAAATATAATATTTATAACTTTAACATAATTATACATTTTTATTAAAATTTCGCCTTCTTTTGACAACACTGCAACCCACTAGATTTGGAATATCAGGTCTTTTATTTAACACTTTTCCCAAAAGATGAACAAAATTCAAACAAAAACAATAGGATTAACTCTCCGAAAAGGAATATTGCAAGATCTACAAGAAATATTAATCCTATTTTCTGGAACGATTGAGACTGTGTGTGCAGATGATTATAATAACGAGCAAATTGTAGCATGGATATCATCCATCAATAATCATGACCGTTGGCATCGGCTAATCGAAGATCAGTATTTTATTGTAGCTGTGCTCAATCAGAAGATTGTTGGTTTTGCCTCCTTATATCATGGCGATTATATTGACGTCTTGTATGTCCATAAAGATTTTCAACGCCAAGGAATTGCACAAAAACTTTATAATGCACTGGAAACCGAAGCTACCAAACATAAAAACACTTTTTTAACCGCAGACGTAAGCAAAACAGCAAAACCTTTTTTTGAAGCCAATGGATTTAAAGTTATCGCTGAGCAGATCCAAATACGAACTGAAGTCGAAATACCAAACTATAACATGAAAAAAGATCTTTAGATTTACTTCCGAATTTTAGAAATGCTCCCCATAGTCGATTACTTCAGTTTTCAAAATCAGCTTACTTTCAGTATCATTCCTTAATGTCGTTGTTGCTATTTTAGTCTTTGTATCAACATTGAACTCCAGCACAGCCCCAATGTTCTTTTTGTCATAAAAAAATGAGGCAAAGTTTTTAAAAGTCTCAATTTCATCAAACAAAAACCGCACAGCACATCGGTTATTATGCTGATCATACCATTTGATATAAACATCTTTGGGAATACCTCGAAATGCCATGTCCATATCCCGAAGCCCCTCATCAAAGACAAAACGCTCTACATTATAAAATTCAAAGTCTGCGTCGAATGTTTTAATATCGGCAGACAGAACAAGTTTTGGCTGTAAAGAATACCGTGCGCGCAATTTATCCCAATAACCATAGGGAATAGGTTTATTTGCAATAGCTTGTTGAACATCCGAAGGAATAATCGATGTATCGGACAATACCTGTTCGCGCCATTTCTGATTAAAGATATTACCGTACGCTCCATTATCCTTGGATGTATCCGTAGCATGGATCACTACTTTTTCTGCTTGATAACGACCAATTTCGACCTGACGACGTCCTGTTCCAGTGGCCCATATCACAACTACACCCTCCGGAGCAAAGCCCAAAATAATCTTATTATAATGTTCATCAACAGTTTTCGTCGCCCCTTTTTCTTGGTATGGCGTACTGAATAACGTCCGCAATTTACCATAATCGATCGGACCGTTCATGCGATAAAAAACATCTTCAGCAAATGAATACCAAGTAATGTCCAATGCCTTAGGCAATGACATCACTTGCTCATATGTACCACCCCCAGCTTGCCCCCACACCGCATTATAGTTCACGATATTCCCCCCACTAAATGTAAACTCGTAATCCTCATCTCTCGGAAAGATAAAGCGCCCTTTATACAACTGAACGGGATAAGCTGTTGGATTACTCATCGCACAGAACCATTTATAGCGTCCTTCTCTGATATTATCTTCTTGCGTGAGGCGTTCTTCCCTGAGTTCATTAAACTCACGTATTGTCGTTGAGAACGCGAATATAATTGGTAGCAAAATAAGATATCCAAGGAAAGTCGGAACCAAATATTTCCAGGATTTTACGGCCCATGTAATAATCACGCCGCTAAAAAATGTCAGGAAAATACTGAGTGTTAAAATCAAGGGAAACATTTCCTTAATCACTCCCCCTAGATCTGCATAAAGCCGATGCTCGTATTCATCACCCAAGGTTGATAAAAAAAGAAGTACCGGAAGCAATAAAGAAAACAAGCAATAAAAAAGAAAACCATAGCCAAGTTCAAAAGCGAATTTTGGTTTCTCTAAGACCTTTAACTTTTTCCGAAAGAAATTAAAATGGAAATAAACCAAGGTGATAACAATAAAATAAGGCGAACAGCAAAATGCAGCATAAACCAAATTTAAATCTGCATTATGTACAAGTAGGCTCGCGATTAGGCTGATGATAGCAACCAAAAAAGCAGAAACTGTAGCTCTTAAAATCATTGTGATATGTTTTTAATCAAAAAATTCTGTTGATTTCGCCTAACCGATACCAACAGGTATCAAAAATAACAAGAAATGTTTTAGGAATATAAGCCGATCGATATTCAACTACATTGATCAAATATTCGACACAAAGCAGACAATATATTTTTTTCACAAGAATGTATTTAATTAACTTTTATCGGTTTTCGCCGGGATCGATATCCTGAGCCATTTCAAACACAGTCAATAAAGGGCCAGCTTTCCCCCCTCTCCAACAAGAGATCGTTCGTTATAGCAAATTTTCTTCGAAAACACTCCAATCAAAGGTCCTCTAAGGAAAGTCGATCAAGTTTACTAACTTCGTTTTTATTCTTCAAATCATGGATAAACATAATAAAATTAGAAAAGCCAAAGAAAGTGATTCGCATGTTGTACCTGAAATTATGCTCCAGGCGATGGGAGACATTATATTTCGTTTTATTCAAAAAGAAGATCCAACTGAGGCAGTACTTTTTCTAACCCAGCTTTTTAGGCAAAAAGGTAATCTCTATAGTTATGAGCATACATTTGTCGCAATTGACGATAATGAACGTATTGTAGGCTCTTTAACCGGGTACAATGCTGATCAGTTTGTTGAATTAAGACAGCCTATTTTGGATCACATGAAGGAGCAGTACAACAATAATTTGATTCCAGAAGCCGAAACAGCTGGTGACGAATTTTATATCGATTCAATTGCTGTTGCTCCCATTGCACGAGGTAAAGGTATCGGAACACAACTTTTACAGTATGCGATTACACATGCCAAGCAACATGGTTTTAAACAAGTTGGTCTGCTCGTTGACCTAAAGAATCCCAATGCGCAAAAGCTCTATGAAAGGATTGGTTTTAAGCTTGGTAAAAAAACTCCTTTCGCAGGAGGCGAATATTACCACATGTATATTTCCCTTGATTAAATACAGTGTTTAGCTTATTTATCGCCATTCAGGCCTTATAATCAGTCCACTTAAAACAAAATTCCGAATTAGGAAATACCGCAATCCGTGTGGTCAAAGATGTACCTCTTGACAGAAGAGGTGAAGAAGTATTACGCTGATAATGAAGATTGGACGATTAACAACATGATCAAACTTTTTACGTTTATTTAGAATAATTACTGATAATACTGTATTTTTGCGCTGTTCATCCTATTGACAGCGCATCTATGACAAATAAAAGAGCTAAACAAAATATTCTAAAAAATATACTTGGAAAACTCCATCTTTATTTCGGCTTATTATTTGGTGTAATCTTTTTTGCTGTTTGCGTTACAGGAATGTTATTGAGTTTTGAAAAAGAGCTTACCCCACTTTTATGGCCGAAAGAACAGAAGGTAACCGTACAAACCAATCGTCTTTCCCTTGCACATATTTCCCAAAAAGCCGAAGTCATATTTCCGGACAAAAAGTTGTTTCGCATCGAAATTCCAGCAGACCCTTCCCGTAGTGTCCGCATACAGTATGGGCAAAAAAAGACCGGATATTGGTATGCATATATGAATCCTTATACTGGAGAACTATTATCCAAAGGTCGGCAGAGTGACCGTTTTTTTCAAAAGACTTTAGATATCCATCGTTTTCTTCTCGTCGAAAAAATCGGAAGTACCCTAACGGGAATCTCAGCTCTAGCGGCTCTCTTTCTTGCCCTAAGTGGTATTTACCTTTGGTGGCCCAAAAATAAATCCATGCTCAGACAACGTGTAACGATGAAAATGGCAGCCTCTCTCAAAAGAAAGGTCTGGGATTTTCACGCAGTCGGCGGTTTCTACGCATCTTTGTTTTTAATTATTTTTACCTTAACAGGATTGACCTGGAGTTTCGATTGGTACAATAAACAATTCTATAAAGTATTGGGTTCAACCCAAAAATCAACAAAAGAGAAGATCAGCAACACCAACAAACTGGCTTTTTCAGATTACCTCGTGCTGGATACGATCTATCAGCAGCTAAACAACCTATATCCTACCTCAGGAAATATAATTGTCACATTTCCTGAAAAGAAGGATTTAGCTTTTGCCCTAACCAAGGAAAATTTTTCAAATTCAATATTACAGATCAACCAAGCGTTCTTTGACAGCAAATCCGGACAACTGCTTAAAAATAACCCCTTAGAAAAGTTACCATTGGCTCAGCAGGTTCAACGGATGATGAAACCCATCCATATGGGATCGATATTTGGACTACCCTCTAAAATTATTGCATTCTTAGCCGTTACACTAGCAGCGTCTCTCCCCATCACAGGGATATGGATATGGCTGAACAAAAGAAAGAAAAAGAAACCGTCAAAAAGCCAAAAGAAGAAAGCAATTCAACTTCAAACCATAGCATAGCCTACCATGCGTATTATCCTTATTTTTCTCATCTTTCTGATAAGTCGAGCAGAAAGCCAAGCCAGTGCCTTTTGGATGGAGGTGATACCAGCTGCTAAAAACAGTTCATTGGTAACAGTCCGCGTGTGTTACGGTTATATTGATGACCTTAGTGTAAGACATCGTACAAGTGGCACCGAATTCGAGTCCATAAAATTGTTTGACTTCAAAATACGAGCAACCTCAGGCCAAGAATCACCATTGTTATTGGTAAAAAAAGTGGATTGCTGGGAGGGGACATTTTCCGCCAAAGCAAACACATTTTATCAGGTTATTGGAATCAATACCAAGTTACCCGTCATCGTTAGAAATGCAAAGGATTCCAGTAAAAACATCCGTTCCATTGAATATCTTTACGGTGAATATGGACGCTCCAGCACGCCGGGTACCTTACCTATCATAGCGGAAGGTCCATATATCCAACTCATACCACAAAAAGATTCTTATCAGATATTACCTTACATCTATGGTAAACACCCGACGAAAGAGTCTACTATCCGAATCTTTAACCCGGAGAATTGGGAGAAAAATATTCCAGTTGACACCGCTGCAAATATAGTTTTTCGGGCAACTCAAAAAGGCATGTATATGATCCGGCTAGATTGGTGGATATAATGTTGAAGTTGACCCCTCCGCTGGACATACTGACCCCTCTAACAAGGCTTTTTTCAGTCCAACTGATGACCTGACAATATTACTTCTTTTTTCTTAGACTTTCGCCTTTAAGTTCGATTCTGTAAGATCCATGGATCAGTCTATCGAGTATTGCGTCTGCAATTGTATCTTCACCGATTACATCATACCAGCTGGCCACAGGTAACTGACTGGCAATTATTGTCGAGGCCTTAGCGTGTCTATCTTCAATTATTTCCATCAGATCCAGCCTTTGCTGCTGGTCTAGATTTACCAGGCCGAAGTCATCGACAATAAGTAGGTCTGCTTTTGATATCCTGTCCATCAGCTTGTGCAGTGTACCTTCAAGGCGGGCCATTTTAGTCTTTAGAAGTAGTTTTTGCAGGTTAAAGTACAGGACTTTATACCCCTGTGCGCAGGCATGATGGCCCAATGCTGAAGAGAGGAAGCTCTTCCCACAGCCCGTAGCACCGCTGATGAGTATCGGATCTCCTTTTTTGATGTACTCGCCGGTAGCCAGCGTAGTGATCAATCCCTTGTCCAAACCTCTGGTAGCGACCATGTTTATTTCCTCTATGGAAGCCTGATAGCGGAACCCGGCATTCTGTTTGAGACGCTCAAACCTTTTTTCATCCCGTTCATCTGATTCTGCCTGCAGCAATAGGGACAGTCCTTCGGAAAGGGTGAGTTCTGTACTGCGGCGGGTTTCATTCAATGCTTTCCAGTTACGCTCCATACCATGTAAGCGCAACGCTCTCATCTGTGTTTCAATATTCATCTTATTTTATTATTTGTTTATTTTATTCTATTCTATTCATCACTGTATTGCGGATCCATCGTTTGACTGATCAAACAGTGTCGGCTGGCTGCCTGCATAATACCCTCTTCCCCTGATATTGGCATGCTCTGGCAGGGAGCTTTTTACGGAAGTTTCCTGCTGACTGTTTGCTGTTCCATTTTCAAGTACATTCCTAAAGTAGTAGTAGGTATATAGCTTATTTTTTAGTACGTAACTACATGCTTTGTCAAACTGTTCTGCCGGGAAGTCCCGTTTTAGCCTGAACAGTCCGTCACAGGTACGGAATAACTGCTCGGGATAATGCGCCCGCTCAAAGAGTATCTCCAGAAGTCTGGCGAACTCCGCAGAGTGTGCTTTTGCCCTTGTCAGGTACGTTTCATGCGAGCGGTTCTTATACGCCTGATGTTCGGACTTTAAATGTGTCGCCAGAGTGGTGTACGCATTTTCCCTGTAACTGCGTATGTGCGAGGCAATCTGTTTGCCCCGACAATAGATCCAGAGCATATTGCGTGTGTAAATGATCTTTACCTTTGTTCCGATATAAGCGAAGGGTACGCTGTAATAGTGTTTATTGCGCTGCAGGTAGATATGTCCGTTATCTCCAACTTTGAGTTCAGCGTAGCTCTTCAGCTCGAAGCGTTCTTTGGGAAGTTCGCCCAATGTTGATTTTTCGGAACTTAAGAACCGCTCTTCCCGGCAGTATGGCTTTTGCTGCATCCGGGTCTGGTTGTGCTTTAACATACAGACCTTTATGGCTTCATTGAGCGTATGGATATCAAAGAACTGCCTGTTTCTCAGTGGTGCAAAAACACGGGTATAGATCATTTTTACCTGATTTTCTACCAATGATTTGTCTTTTGGGCGGCCTGCACGTGCTGGAACCACAGCTGTGCCGTAGTGATTGGCAAAGTCTTCCATGGACTGGTTCAGGACCGGCTCATATTTATCGGCCTTGATGACCGCTGCTTTGAGATTGTCGGGGACAATGGCCTTTGGTACACCGCCAAGAGACTCCAGGCAGCTGCTCAGTGCATAAAAAAAGTCAGGGGTCTGCTGAGATGGTACAGCGATTGCAAACGCATAGTCTGAAAAGGGCAGGCAGGCCACAAATACTTCACAGGCGACCAGCTCCCCAGTGGACCTGTCAATATAATGGAGCTTTTTTCCGGAAAAGTCAATATATAATTTATCGCCGGCGGTATGTTCAAGCACCATGCTGCCCTTGCGCGAGACAAGCTGTTGCCTTAAATGATAGTTGAACTGTGGATAGCTATAACCGGTGGGATCACTTTCTATATATTCCTGCCAGAGCAGCAGCTTGGTAACTCCGGTACGCTTAAGTTCTTTTTCATAATAGTCAAGACGGCTTTTTAGGTACTCAAACTTGTCTGCCTTGTAAGCAGGATTCCCTGCGTAGAACGACTTTTCCAACAGGGGGTCCTCCTGTTTAAGAAGTTCTTCCGTATTGAAACCGCCGTCGGCCATCTTTTTGAGATAGGACTTCACCGTATTCTTGCTCATACCAAGGATGCGGGCGATTGTTTTTATCCCGCTACCGCTCTGGTACAATCTGATTAATTGCTTTATCTGACTCATTCGTTTTGGTTTTCCAGCCATCAGTGATCCGAATTGTTTGATCACTAAGTAACAAAAACTACTTGCTAAGGGGTCAGCATGCTCCAGCGCAATGAACTGAAAAAATAAATTAGGGGGTCAACATCAGCCAGTATGGCAGTTGAATAACAGCTTTAAACGCACTACGCATCCCTAATTCTATTTCAATTTTGAGGGGTCAGCTTGTTCAAGTATATCCA
>NZ_VLKR01000043.1 GCF_007830445.1 Sphingobacterium siyangense
ATGCATGTGATGAGTTTAAGCTTATGCTAAATAAAAACGGTATAAAACAGAGCATGAGCCGTAAAGGTAACTGCTGGGATAACGCTGTAGCTGAAAGCTTTTTCAAAACACTGAAAACAGAATGCATATACCAGCATAAATTTCCTAATAGGGAGCTTGCAAAGCTAGAGGTCTTCAGGTACATTGAAGGATTTTACCACGCCAAAAGGATACATTCTGCAATTGGATATAGAACGCCAAATGAAATGGAAATGTTCTACCGATCAAAACAGAAATTAGCAGCATAAAAAGTCTCCACTTTTAAGTTGCAATTCCAATAAACCTTGCCGCCGAAGTCTCCGAGTTTGTTCTACAAGAGGAAAAAAACGTACTGATGGATTACGAAAAAAGAGACCACCTCATGCGGAAGATTATTTTGGAACTGAAAGTAATCCGGGCATTGGTGTTCAGCATGGAGAGGTCAATGTATTATGCAAAGATCAACGGCGTATTGAAAATGGCGAACCCATACCGAAACTTTATCAACATGGACAAACGCAAAGCGGACGAGATCATACGGAACTATTATCTACTAAAGGACTAAACATGAAACCATCATGATTTATTCAAACCACCTAATGGGATGAATAAATCTGATAGCTTCATCACTATTTAAAAACAATTATCCCGATGAAAAAGATAAATATCATTTGGCTACTGCTGTTCCTATTTTTCACAGGAACGATGGCCCAGAACGTGAAGCGACAGACCGATAAACATATCGTGAACCAACAGGAACGCATGGTTCATAAGCAATGGGATCGCAAGAAGTTTACGCCGACAAGTGGCTTTCTCGGTCTCAACTATCAATATTGGCTCACCTGGGCGTGGCATCCCAACTACCCCAAGACCGACCGCCGACCGTTGAGCGGTACAGGCCCGCAGACCTTGCGGATGGGTATGGTACTGGCCATGCAACAGACGGACGAAGCCTATAAAAAACACGCCGACACGATCCGAAATGTGGCGGTGACCGAAGCCCTCAATTATTCCGGTGTGGTCACAGATGCCGATCCCTTATGGCTCCTATATTACCGCAAGGAATTTGGAAACCTTATCGACGGAACAGAGGCCGATCCGCTCGCCGGACTTTCACCGGACGTCGGGGAGTATTTGAGAAATAAAGGTCTATTGGAATGGTACAGCGAAGAACGTGCAGAACTTAAAGAACGGTTGGAAGCAGCCCGAACAACCACGCTTGACCGAGGTAGCCGTATCATGGCCTATCACCGTTTGCTTGGGGAGCATAGAAAACTACTGTCCGCATGGGAAGCCAAAAAGAACTATGCCGCCAAATTCCTTTCATTGGCCAAGAACCGTGACCGCCTGCAAAGCGATAACCCCGATCTGCCGGAGTTTGCAACGGATCGTTCCGACGTCCAGATTGCGGAGGACATCCTAAAAAGAACCCATTAACCAAAATCAGATTACTTTATGGACTTTATCAACATAACGGGGCTAATGCCCCGTTTTTTATTGCAGGGAAATCCTGTAAATGTGCCGGACTCATTTAAAGACACGTTCAATTTTTTACAGGGGAACGGTGTCTATGAGGAGGGTGTTATGCACTTTCTCAAAGGCATGAAAAACACGATATGGACGCACTTCGATACGTTCATCACCGATGCACAGGCCCTTGCCGCTATTTTTATGCTCATATTCTTTGCCATCAAATCATACGAAATGATGGCGGGCGACAAAAAAATGGAAATCATGCCTTTATTACGCCCGTTCGGGCTGGTCATGGTCATTATCTGGTGGGGTACGTTTACCCGCGTACTGGCATACCCCACCGACATCGTGGCCGCCAAGACGGAAAGCCTGTTTGACAGCGGACAGATCGAGGTTAACAACCTACGCCTGCAACGTGCAAAACTCATGGTGGACGTTGCCGACCAACTGACCACCATACAGGCCGAAACAGAGATCGCCGAAAAAGAAGCCGATACGTGGTACGGTCAGGCATGGGATGCGGTCACCTCAACGGTAAAAGAGGGTTTTGCTTCGGTATGGAACCCAATCGTTGAACTTAAAAACCGTATGCAAGTGGGATTACAGCTACTGGCGACCTATACCTTAGAAACGTTGGCCGTCTGGGTATTGCGCATCTGCGTTTATATCATATTCATTATACAGATCATCTATTCGACCATCCTTATCATTTTAGGCCCGTTTAGTGTTGCCGTAAGTATCCTGCCTGCCTTTAGGGATTCCTTTGGTACGTGGATAGCCCGGTTTATCGCCGTTAATCTCTATTCGGGCATTGCCTATCTGGTCATGCACGTAGCCAGTTTATTCCAACAGTATGCAATGGAAGCCGAGATCACAAGGTATCAGCAGCTCCTTGAAAGTACGGGCGACACATTGGAGAAGATGGGCTGGTTTGCGGGCAATGGACTTTTGAGTTTCGGCATCGTCATCGTGACGTTTCTGATCGGAGGACTGACCATGCTCACCGTGCCGAGTATCAGCACATGGATCGTATCGACATCCGGCATCACCTCTGCCGCAAGCACAATGGGACGCGGAGCATCCAATATGGGCCGTGCCGCAAGAAAGATCATCGCCAAGTTTTAACCCTTTTAAACACTTCATTTCATGATAATAAAAAATATCGAAGCCAAGATCAGGCTTGCCACTTTTATTGCAGGGGCAAGCCTGATCGCCGCCCTGCTCATGGTGGTGGCGGTATCTTTTTTTGCCTACAAACAGGTGGGCAATGCACGGAAATCCGTGTATATACTTGATGCCAATAATGTACCCATCTCCGCAAGCCAAACCGACGTAGAGGTAAACAGGCCCGTGGAATACCGTACACATATCAACCTTTTCCATTCACTGTTCTTTACGCTCGCGCCCGACGAAAAGTTTATCGAATACCAGATGAAAAAAGCTATGTACCTGATCGATGAATCCGGTGCATTGCAGTACAACAACCTGCGGGAAAAAGGCTTTTTTAACTCCGTGCTATCGTCCAGCTCCGTGCTCACCATTCAAACGGACTCTATCCACGTCGATCCGGTAAAGAAATACTTTAAGTTTTATGGCAAACAGACCATAGATCGGCGCAGCTCTACCGTAATACGCTCGCTGGTAACAGAGGGCTATTTACGGGATCTTGAAATGCGAACGGAGAACAATGGTCACGGTGTACTGATAACCCGATGGAAAACACTCGAAAACAAAGACATCAGCTATGTTCAAAAAAATAACTTCTAACCGACCACCTGACACCACGTTGTGGACAGCTTTTTATAAGGAGTTTGGCAAGTACATCGATGGGAGCATCATACGTACCAAACGGTTTCTTGAAGCCCGGCCACGTGCTGTATTTTCGGCAATGGTCCTAAGTATCCTCGTTTCCGTTGGATGCTTTCTTTTTCTCCCAAAGGAAATGCCGAAGAAAGAACCCTTACAACTGTCCGTGCAACAGCCCCTAATGGACGGTATGGGCGGTATTGTCACCACCGTTTCAGCTTTAAAGGAACTGCTTGAAATCCGTACCGTCCTTGACACGCTTATGCAAAAGGACAGTTTGGACAGTGCCGACAGCCTGCTGATGGAAAGTGCCATCGACAGGATGCAAATACTCGAAAAACGACTGGCCGAAGCAAACAAACACCCAAATTCACCCTAATACAATCCAACAAACATGAAAATCAATTTCAGACAACCGCGCTATGTGTTACCCCTCATAGTGCTGCCTTTTCTATGCCTGTTTTTTTACGTCTACCAAACAGGTTTTGCAAAGGAAGAAGCACCCCAGCAAGAGGGCGATCCCTTGCAGGGGCAGATTGCCGAAGTATCGGAAGACGTCAAGAACCGTGCGCTGTCCGACAAACTTGCCGCCTACCGTGAGCAGTACCGCCGTGGTGATGGCTATACGGCCATAGGTCAGTTACAGGAGGAAAGAGCCGAGCAATTCCGGTTCGATGAACTCTACAACGAGGAAGAAAAGCGCAGGCTTGATTCCATCGAGCGGGCGCTAAAAAATCAGCGACCTGTTTCCACTAACGGAGATTCGGAAAATGACGACCAAGACCGGGCATTGCAACAGGCCCTTTCCTCATTACAGCGAAAACCCGAACCGACCAAAGCTGAACCGGACAAGACCGATCCGATGGAACTTTTCCGCAAACAGATGGCCTATGCGGACAGTATGGCAAGAGCGAATGACCCCGACGAACAGGCTGCCCGCAGGGAACGTGAACGCATGGAGGAAGCGAAAAAAGAACTCGAAAACCAGCCCCGTCTTACCGTTTCCAAATACGGTACAGGTCAGGGAGTATTCAACACCATCCGCCCCGAAAGCGACAATACTTTCATACAGGCCATCATTGACGAAAACATAACGGGTTATGCCGATTCCCGTCTACGGATACGGCTTATGGATGACCTATTGGTCGGCCAGCATGTCGTTAAGAAAGGTACGCACGTATTTGCAAGGATTTCCGGTTTTTCAGGACAACGGGTGCTGCTTACCATCACGTCCATTATGCACGAAAACAACATATTGCCCGTGAGGCTCGAAATCTACGATAATGACGGTTCCCCCGGACTGTACGTGCCCGCTTCGGCATTCAGGGAGTTTAGCCGCGAGCTTGGCGGTAACACCACGCAGGGAATTACCCTGCAACAACAGGCCGAAAACAACAGCCAGTTGGTCATGAGTGCCATTCAGCGGATGTTCCAATCCACAACGACCGCCGTATCAAAGCATATTCGGAAGAACAGGGCCAAACTGAAATTCAATACGATGGTGTACCTCATCGATCCCCAGGCACTCCGCCAAAACCAACAGAACTACAAACAGTAAAACCATTTTAAGAATTCACCATGAAAAAGAGACATCATTTTCTTATCCTTTTCCTTTTATGTTGTATCGGATATTCCGCCCACAGTCAACAGGCTACGGATACCCGATTAGGAACACTTCCCGAACTAAGCCTGCACCGTGGCCATACGGTGCATATCCTTTCACCCGAACCCATCCAATACGTTGACATCGCTTCGCACCATGTAACGGGCGACCTGCCCCTTGAAAACGTATTGCGGATCAAATTGAATGAGGATACCACGCAGACAGAACACCTCGATTATGAACTTGGAACAGTTACCATTATGGGCGATAATTTCGTGGCGCAATACCGTCTTACGGCCCCATTATGGATTAATGACGAGAGCATTCCGGCCATGCTGGAAATCAAACCGGAACACACCCGGCCTTTGGAACTTTCGGAAATCGGATTAAGCCGTAGCAATATGAAAAACCTTGCGCTCGGCCTGCTTACAAAAAGTGTTCACGATCCTGTACGAAGCACAAAGGAATACGGTGTAGGCATTGTACTTAACGGTATCAGCACATTGGGCGATTATATCTTTCTTGACGTATCATTTACCAATACCTCAAACCTTTCTTACAATGTGGATGAACTCCGGTTTTTCATTGAGGACAAGAAAATCACCAAAGCAACCAACGTGCAGACCGTCGAGATTAAACCCTTGTGGCAATACCAACCACTGACGGAATTTAAGAAGAAACACCGCAATGTGTTCGTACTAAAAAAGGCAACCTTTCCCGGCAGTAAGGTTCTTCGGGTAACGCTCACCGAAAAACAGATTTCAGGACGTACGGTCAACCTAAAAATAAAGTACGGCGATATTCTGAAAGCCGACACCTTGTAGGTCGGCTGTATCCAACCATTAAAAATCAAATTATTATGGAGGAAACCAAAGAGCAACAGGGGCTTTACCGTTCCCTGCAATTTGGCATATACCTATCCGTTGTCCTCGAAGTATTTCTTTTTTTCTATGTAGATAGCTTCCTCTTCACAGGAACAACCAATAACGGGTTGTTCCTGTTTGCGGAGAAACTTTCGAGGGTGCCGTTCTATGCCGAACTGATAAACAGCAAACTCTTTACACTCGTGCTGATCTGTCTGGTCTCCGTCGGAACACTGAGCCGAAAGAAAAAAGACCTCAATCCCAAGACCCAGATCGTATATCCTTTGGCATTGGGGATGCTTATCCTTTTTTCGGGACTATGGTTGCAGGGGCGTGAAGCAACCCCGATATGGCAATCGGTCAATTGGTATGACCTCGCCTATGTCACGAGTGCTTTTGCGGGAGCGATTTTGGTACACATGGCAATGGACAATGTATCCAAGATCATAAGATCCAATCTGGGAAAGGATCGCTGGAACGTCGAAGAAGAATCCTTTATGCAGCCGACCCAGCCCGTCGTAAGCCCGTATGCAATCAATATTCCGACCTTGTTCTATTACAAAGGAAAAGTCCGTAGAGGGTATATCTTAATTGAAAATATTTTTAGGGGCCTGCTTCTTTGCGGGGTTCCGGGCAGTGGAAAATCGTTTGGGATCATCATGCCGATCATCCGCCAAATGCTGGCCAATTCGTTTACCATGTGCCTATACGATCTGAAATACCCCGATCTCGGCAAAATTGCCTATTATCATTACCTGCTTGCCAAGCAGAACGGTCGGTGCAAGAATTACCGCTTCCATGTTATCAACCTCAATGAACCCGAAAAGAGCAGACGGGTAAACCCTTTGAAACGGGAGTATCTTAATACCCTTGCAGATGCTTCGGAAACGGCCGAAGCGCTCGTTGAAGCATTGAAAAAGGGAGACAAAAGCGGTGGTAGCGACCAATTCTTTACACAGTCTGCGATCAACTTCCTTGCCGCCTGTATTTACTTTTTCAGTAGCTATCAAGATGGACGCTATTCCAGTCTGCCCCATATACTTGCGTTTCTTAATCTGTCTTATGAACAGATTTTTACGGTGCTGTTCAGTAACGGGGAGCTTGCTTCCCTTTTGTCGCCGTTCATGTCTGCCTACAAGGCGAAATCGTACGATCAGTTGGAGGGGCAAGTTGGAACGCTAAAAATCTTTATCAGCAGAATGGCCACCAAAGAAACGTTCTGGGTTTTCGGTGCGGATGATTTTGAACTACAGGTCAGCAACCCCAAACACCCCGGTGTTCTGGTGCTTGCCAATGACCCGCGAACCCAGAGCATCAACTCCGCTTGTCTGTCGGTGGTACTTAATCGGGTAACCAAACTTATCAATACGAAAGGCAATTTACCCATCGGTTTAGTGGTGGATGAGGCCACAAGCCTCTATATTCACCGTGTTGACTTATTGGTGGCACAGAGCAGATCCAATTTTTCTGGGGTGGTCTTGGGGCTTCAGGAGTTGCCTATGTTACGCCAACAATACGGTAAGGAAACGGCCGAAACGATCACGTCCATCATGGGTAATGTACTGTCCGGTGCGGTCAGGAGCAAAGAAACGTTAGAATGGCTGGAACGTCTGTTTGGCAAGGTCAAGCAGACGGGAGAAAGCCTAAGCATCGACCGTACGAAAACCTCGCTATCCCTGAATGAAAAACTTGAACCGCTGATACCCGCCGGAAAGATAGCATCATTAAAAGCGGGTGAAATTGTCGGCATCGTTGCCCGTGATACAATGGAAACCTACACGGGCAAATACGAGACCACGGCGGTTAACTGCCGTGTCAATCTGGACATGGAAGCCATCAAAAAAGAAGAAGCAAATTATCGGGAACTGCCGACCTATTACGACTTTGGTGATCGAAAAGAAGAAATCCTATTGGACAATTTTTTCCGTATCAACAGGGAGGTTGAAGAAATTATCGAACAGTTTATTCCCGTTCAGGACAACATACAATTCCCCACACCAAGTGAAATAACGGAGTACAACAAAAGAAAATAGTCACCCGACTTTTTTAACGGAATATAAGCCGTTAAACCAAAATCCAAAACATCATGAAGAAATCCGAACGTTCCGCATACCTACGGAACAGAATTGCCGTACCAAGCCTTTTTTGGGGTTGGTTGATGCTTGTTCCCTTTATGCTTTGTGGACAGGTTATCGACTATAGCCCACCGTTGGACAAGTTAAAGGTTACATCGCCATTCGGATACCGTATCCACCCGATCAGCGGTAAGGCTTCACACCATAACGGTGTTGACTTTGCCGCCCGTTCCGATCCCGTTTTCAATGTACTTGACGGCCGGGTTAAAGAAACAGGAAAACATAAGTTGCTCGGCAAGTACATACGCATAGCACATGGCGAAATAGAAACCATTTACGGGCATCTTTCCCATATACTCGTTTCACCGCGTGACACGGTTATAGCGGGACAGCCTATAGCCATCACCGGAAGCACAGGCAGAGCGACAGGAGAACACCTGCATTTTTCGGTGAAATTCAACGGTAAATTCCTTGACCCTTTGAAATTCCTGCGCAGGATAAAAGAAAAATCAGATCAACCCTTAAACATCGAATAATATGGACTATCATTTAAGATCACTGCAACAAAAACTAAGTGTTCTGGCCAGTGGTGAGGACATTGGACTAACACCAGCGGAAGCAGCCATTTATGGCGTGGAATACGCCGATGAATGGCCGGACGACGAATCCCCGGAGGTGGACGAAGATGAGTAGCAAAAATTCAAAATCCCTGCATGAAATAGTTGCAGCGAACATCATCAAGAAACTTGAACAAGGTACGGCACCGTGGCAGAAGCCGTGGAACAGCAATACTCCAGCTTTTGAACTGCCCTATAATGCGATTACGGGTAACCGTTACAAAGGGATTAACAGCCTGTCGCTGTTATCGTCAGACCGAGAAGACCCGCGTTGGATGACGTTCAATCAGGCTTCCGCAAAAGGTTGGAAAGTGCGAAAGGGAGAAAAAGCATCCCTGATCCAATTTGTCAAGACCCATGAGCTTGTTACCAAAAGAGACGAACAGGGCAAGCCAATCTTGGATGAAAAGGGTAAACCCGTAAAAGCCAAAGTAGGTCTGAACAGAGCCATAATTACCAGCGCATGGGTATTCAATGCGCTGCAGATCGACGGTATCGAACCTTTGGTAAAACCCGACGTAAAGCAATTCCAATGGGACGCTATCCAACGGGCAGAGAATATCATTCAGGCTTCGGGAGCAGACATAACCCACAAATCAGGAGATCGGGCCTATTACAGTCCGGCACTCGATAGTATCACCATGCCCATGCGGGAACAATTCGACGCATCGGATAAGTATTATGCCACGCTGCTCCATGAGCTCGGCCATTGGACGGGACACAAAGACCGTCTGGACAGAAGTATGGTTGACAGTTTTGGCACAGAGGGTTATGCCCGCGAGGAACTCCGCGCCGAAATCGCTTCGATGCTTATCGGTCAGGAACTCAACATAGGCCATGATCCAGGCCAGCACGTTGCCTACGTGGAAAGTTGGATACAGATATTGCGTGACACACCTTTTGAAATACATGCCGCCGCTGCCGATGCCGAAAAAATCCTTAATTACCTTTTGGCATTTGAGCAAAAAAGGGAGATCAAAGCTACCGCTAATGTTCAGACCGAGGTACAGGCCGACGCAAAATCACAAAGGACAAAAGAAAGCAGCCTGTCCATAGGTGATGAAATTGCCTATAACAATACCGTCTACAAAGTGCAAGGTCATCTGAAACGTGGCCGTATGCGTGTGGAAGACCTAACTACAGGAAATATTTTCCCCCTGTCGAAAACTGATCGGTTATACGGTTCACTGCTCCATGCCAAACAGCATCCCGATGCTGTTAAGGTAAGTGAAGACCTGCACCGCCCGGTACATGCCGAAAAGGAAGCTGTTGCCGCCTATGGTATCAGAAGATAAAATCTAAAACTTAACAAACAATTACATCATGAAATATCCAATCAACGAAAATGAAATGCCCCTAAATGAACTTGAAAAATTGGGGCTTTACAAAGACGGAGGGTTCAGCATCAGTCCGGAGAATATCGATGCCCTGCTTGCAGGGAGAAGAACCGATATGTTGAGCATGGCAGGTCTGAACATCGACGGGCTTGCCATCCGTCAACTCGATGCCAAGTTATCCCTTAGCCGGAATGAGCTCGGCGACATCCAACTCAACATACATCCCATTTACCGAGAACCACAATGGCATCCCTTATTGAGCGATGACGAGGAAAAAGCCCTGATCGCAGGAGAACAGCACGTAGTCAGCAAGGAACAGGACATTGACGGTAATAAAAAGAAGAAAGTCATCATTGAATATGACGACTTGACGAGGGAGTTTATAGCGTATGAACCCGAAGAAGTACAGGCCCCAATCCGAGTAAACGGCGAAGAACTTTCGGAGAAGCAACAGGAGGCTTTCCGCAACGGTGAAGTGGTAGAACTCACAGATGGAACCAAAATCCAGCATTCGGCGACTGACAACAAGGGTATCCGTTCAGACCGAAAACGGCTCATCCTATCGGTGCTTTTGGACGGCGGTATATCTTACTTGGTTTTCCGAGGTATCAATAACCTAAAAGGTAGGTTTGAACCGCAGAGCGAGGGATATAGTGAGGGATATAACCGCGCATTGGCGGATATAATGATGGCCGATAAAAAACAGGAAGACAGAGGCAATGAGAAAACCGTTCAAGACCTCATGCTAAATCTCAGTGATAAACAGGAAAGCAGAAGCTACGGACGTGGCGTTGCAAGGTAATGGTATTTCTTCGATTAAAGTCCGAAGTACGGAACTTCTTTGCACCACATATCAATATAGTCGAGGGCAACATTCAGTTTCCTTATACATTGGAAAATCAGGTATTAGCCCAAGAACATTGGCATGAAAATGGTGTCCGTATTCCTGTCTGTAAAGGTATGTGGTTGGTGACGGACGGCTTGCCTGTATCCGTCACCCATCTTTTTATCGGTCATTCCGCAAGCGATCTGTTGTGCTTTTGCCATTATCACCCCAATTGGGTTAATCCGCCCTGTTTGAGTGCATTTGCTTCTTTGGGTTTACTACCAACTAAAGAACAGTTTACTTGGCTTAAAATCCTATTCCCGAACGCTAAAATACATACCGTATTAGATGCGGGAATAAGTGGTCGTGTAGCTGATTGCAAAGTGGCAACTTGGCAACTCGGTAAAAATGCAAGGTTTCGTCTGGCCGATGACAACGGAGAGTTTTATTACAACAAAAAGAGGTACCGTATTCCGGTCAATATCTTTTCATTGAGCCGCTTTGAAAAAATATCCGGTATGCGTTCGGGTATCCGAACGCATAAACCAAAAGCGCCATTTGAAACGTTCTATCAATCCTTTAGAAACGGGTTAATCTGAACCAGCCCACCTATACCCCTGATCCTTTATTGGATCAGGGGTTTTTGTCGTATATCAACTCAAAAAATGCTTATCTATGTTGAGAGTATTAAGATGGTAACCTGAACAATAGGTCGATCGAAATTATTTAAGAGCATAAAATATAGTTATACTGCAATATCAATCCTTTTAGATTATTGAATAAAGACAACTGCAATTGCTGATTTACGAAAAATACTGTTCCCAACGTTGTTGAAAGTCATTGTTTAGTGTTGATTTCCATGTTAATAAATACTCAACAATATGATATTAAGAACTTTTTAATTTGACCAAACCATGTGCTCGAATTATTTTAGAATTTGGGAAAGTGCCGGTAAAAAAGGAGCAAACACCGTCATATGGTTTGCTGCTGCTGCTATAAAATTTTGATAGGCACTTGTGAAGTCTTTTTTACCTTGGTTACTTTCCATTTCTCTCACCAGATTTATTAATGTCCGGTTACCCGACAACTGCTCCTCGATCACTTTGACCAACGAGGAAAATAATATCCCCTCAATTCCACCTGAAACAACATTATTGGAATTATCAATGGAATCGTGATAGATCCGTGTATTATTTCCGCTAAGATGGTAAGTGACCGAGGAATACTGCTCTTTTTTAACGGCATTACCTTTGCTGACTTGGCATTCATACCGCTCCGGTGCGATTCTTCCACGAGGTTTGTACCCGCTGTCCAAAACAGTAAAATTTTCTATTCTGTCACCGGGTAAATCCCTTACTAGGCTGTCACCGTCTTCAATGTACCAACCAGCCGGAAGGTGTTCTGAATATATAAGTATCGTATTGTTTTTCGAATCAACATTTGCTTTGATTTCCGAAGAAACAGATTCACTATTTGCTTTGACTATTCGGACAATATCGTTTTGGTTTTTCCCAAACATGGTTTAAATATTTGATGTACAAATATAATGTATCATTTGAATTTATAGATCATGGAAAGATGTAAGAATCCCGATTTCGATAGCAACAAGAAAAATATCCTTTTGACACGCAAAACTAATCCTAACTGACAGATTTTCAGTCAACGTATATACCAAGCTGACAAAAGCATGACAATATTAAATTGGTACTGCAATTGATGATCATCCATACCTTACTGCTAAAGAGGAAAAGTATTAAGGCATAGAGGATTATTGCCGATTTTATTCGGCGAGACAACTATTATCAATCATCTATTGTCAAGACCTTGTGGAATAGCTCAAAGCGGAACTTAAATTTTTGATATGAAAAAAGCTTACGTAATAAACTATGATCTAAACAACACGAAGGATTATGATACATTGTTTGCGGAGATACATACGCTCGGCGGTAAACGCGTCTTAAAATCTTGTTGGTTGATTATGTCTTCCTTTTCAGCAAAAGCCATTAGATATCGATTATTATCACTAATGGATGGCGATGATGGGATTTTCGTTGTACGTGCTCATGGGGCGGCTGCGTGGCGCAAAGTCGAATGCGCAAATAAATGGTTGAAAGAGAATTTACAATCACAGATGGCCTAAAGTCTTTACTACTTCTGTTAAATACAGAAACAGTTGCTTATTTTTAACTTATTTTTTTACAAAACAAACTAATTATGGCCTCAACCGTAAACAGCGCTTTCCATGAGTTTATGTCTAACGTGATCAGGATACATCCTGACAGGAATGATATAGCCAAAAAAAGTAAAGCAAATCTTGTTACTGAAATCAAGAAGTTCCCTAATGACGGAAAGTTCTTGACCTTACATTCAGATTTACCCAGCATCGATTATGGGTCTTTCTCTCGTAAAACCAAAATACGTCCGTTGGACGACATCGATTTAATGATTGTCCTGCATGCCCAGGGAAATTGGCGTGAATCAAATTATGCAGGAGGATATATAATTCGGGTACCGCAAGATGCCGATAAACAATTGGCACTATGCAATGTCGGGACTAACATACTTAATTCTATCAAAGTAATTAATAAGTTCAAGGATTATCTAGGCAAAGTGCCTTCTTATAAAAAAGCCGAAATAAAACGTAATCAGGAAGCGGTGACTTTAGAACTGGGTTATGAATGGGTTTATGATATCGTTCCATGTTTCATTACTGCTCCGGATAATACCGGAAGAGATTTTTTCCTTATACCAGATGGTAGCGGCAATTGGAAACCTACCGATCCTAGGATAGACAAACGAAGAACTACCGGCATTAACGGCAAGCACCAGATTTCCGTACTGGATATGATCAGAATTATGAAGTACTGGACGAAACGCCGAACGGCCGCAACAATGGGATCATATTTCCTTGAATGTCTTATCTTGCAGTATTATGATTCATATGGTATAACCAGTAGCAATTATATTGACATAGAGCTGCCGAGTTTGTTTGCATACATTTATAACCAGATTCATAATCCACTAGCTGATCCAAAAGGCTTTCAGGGAAATCTTAATACACTCACTTGGGAAGAACGCAATTCAATAAAAACCAGAGCGCAATTGGACTACAATCGTGCAGTTGAAGCTAGACAGTTAGAGACCGATGGAAAGCAAAAGGAATCCATTACAAAATGGCGAGAAATATTTGGTCTAGAATTTCCTTACTATACGATTTGAATTTTAGCAATATGAATGATATAAAAACAAGGCAGGAACTGCCCGAGAACATGGGCTTGCTAAAAGCCCAAAGAGTAATCTATGCAGATGCAAAAAGAATCTACAGGTGGCAACTAACCATCACCATAATTATTGTCGTATTCTTGAACTTTACAAAACTCGTTGCCAAAGATCTTTGGCAAGTCGATGTTACGGTCTACGTTGGTTTGATATCGGTAGGTATTACCTTATTCGACGTTCTGTTTTTATCCGGCTACCTTTCTAAATTCAAAACAAATGGCGCGAAAGTACAGGAACTTTTTGATTGTAGTGTGTATGCCATGGAGTGGAATGAAACAAATAGTGGCGAAAAGCCTGAAAATTCAGTCATTGATGAAGCGGAACAAAAATATGTCTATAATCCTAGAGCGCCTCTGAACAACTGGTACCATATTGAATTAGAAGGGTTAAACCATGAACAGGCTGTGCTTCGCTGTCAGGAAACAAATTTGGAATATGATCGGAAATTAAGATATCATTTTAAGAACGATTGCATGATTATCTGTTTATTGGTTGTTATTGGTTCATTCACAATCGCGACTGTAATCGATGCATCCATTCAAGGATACTTACTCAACTTCGTTACACCGACTTTGCCACTTATTGTAGTTCTGATCAGATTGATACTGGATAATCAGAAGGCTGCCAAATCTTTGGAAGAGGTCAGGAAGGCTGCAAGAAAGCTACGATCGGCCGATGCGGTCCCTACAATGGCACAGTTGCGCCAGGTACAGGATAAACTTTACTGTAGTAGAAAAGATAGCACTTTAATTCCTGAAAATTACTATCACTATCGGAGATCTAAACTTGAAAGATCCACAAAAATCAACGTGGGTTCTTAGTTACAAACTTATGCTATTTTAATCAAGAAGAATGATTTATTTTGACGAGGCAGGGAACACAGGCGATTATCTGCTAGATCCTAATCAACCAGCTTTTACATTATTATCACATGATTTTTCATTAACCGAATCATCAGATATATTAGCACCATTGCTAGGACAAGTTAAGGCCGACGAATTGCATTTTGCTAAACTTAGAAAGAGGCGAAGTTATCTTAAACCTCTCGAAAGTATCTTTAATCACGATTTGATGATGAAAGATCGAGTTTACTACTATACTGCTGATAAATTCTTCGTTACGACCATTCATTTAATAGATAGACTTCTGGAGTATTTGATGGATGAAATGGGATATGACCTCTATCAGAATGGAGAAAATATTACATCAGCAAATATGTTACATTTTTTAGGAACTCAGGTGTGCGATGAGAAAGAATATAGAAAAGCATGTTTGTTGTTTTTGAGGTGGGTCAAGGAAAGAACCATTATTACGGCAAATGAATTTTACAGTCAATGGCATAAAGTAGCACAAACTTGCCCTCACGAGATGAGAACCCTGTTTGACTTAATCTTATCCACAAAGGGATATATAAATGATATAACAGTAGGGTTTAGCGAAAAATACACATTAGATCCTACGTTATCAATGTTTAAGGCCTCGTGCGTCCATTGGTCGAAGCTACATCAAGAAATAGACCGGGTATACGTGGATACATCCAAACCCTTAGCCTATTTCGAGGATCTGCTGGAATTTCAGAAAAACGCCGATGACGTCATAGTAGGATATGGTAGAAATCAATATAGCTTCAAAATAAAAATTGGTGAGATCATTCCTGTTAACAGCAAAGAACATTTACCAATCCAATTAGCGGACATTCTAGTTTCGGGAGTTAATCATCATATTAAATATGTTATAGAAGGAAAAAATGATGAACTGAGCGAAATGATTTCACATTCCAAACTTTACAACCTAAGTTCCAGGAACTCAATGTGGCCGACTAAAAATGTCACGCCTGAATCAATAGATATGGATGGAGCAAATATTGGAATCAATCCGCTAGATTTTTTTGTCTATCAATCGATAAAATACAATTTCAAGTCTAAGTAGAAGAAAGGGAGGTAAGCACATGTTGTGGTCAGGGATTTTTGTTGTTAACGATTAAAAATATAAATACTTTTTTTTGCGAAACAAATCTAATTATATCTCTTAAGCCTGTTGTTCTCCAAGAAATATCCCTATTTCTTATAAATTGGATATGATGGAGAAGTAGCTTATCTTTATTTCTTTAACTCAATCCAATTTTATATGGATCACGATAAATTTAAGAAAATTATTGAAAGTTGTCACTTGAACTTTTTAATTGGTTCGGGTGCTTCACGAAATTACTTTGCAACATTAGGAAATGTAGAAGAACTTTTGACGGAGTTGTCGGAGCAGCCTGCGTCTAAAGAAAGAGATATTGTCGAGGTTTCAATAAAAAAGGACTATTTCGATAAAGCTATCTCTGGAAATCTGTTTATTCATAATAGTGGTGGTTTGACAGACCCAGATAGGATTGACGATTTGGAGAAAACTAAAACGAATTATAGGGATTTTTTAATAGCATTAAATATCATCTTACTTCGAAGACGTAGTAATATAATTAGCCGACAAGTCAATTTATTTACCACCAATATGGATATTTTTCTTGATTGTACTCTTGAATCTGTCAATTTGGAATATAATGACGGTTTCTCAGGTAAAATTAATCCTGTATTTTCAACAAGTAACTATCATAAGAGTATTTTTCAAAAGAGTCCTCATTATGACAACAAGGCGGAACTACCCCTTTTTAACTTGTATAAAATGCACGGGTCGGTTACTTGGAAAAGTGATACCAATCAGATTGCGTTTGACAGTCAATTGCAGTTGATACGGGAAATAAATAAAATCGATATTAAAAAAAAGCTGATCGAAGAGTTTTGGAACGGCGATCAATTAAAATCTATATCAGTTTTGTTGACGGAAGCTGGAAAATTGGAGGAAGATAAAAGTTTTACGGAGTTTCTGAATGCATATAATAAACTTGAGATTATTAATCCGACTAAAGAAAAGTTTAATACAACAACGATTCAATACAACTTTTATGAATTGTTACGTATGTATTCCAATGAACTTGAAAAAGAAAATTCCGTTTTATTTGTATTTGGTTTTTCATTTGCGGACGAGCATATCAGAGAAATCACAAAAAGAGTGGCAAATTCTAATCCAACGTTGTTGATTTGTGTGTTCGCCTATGATGACCAAGCAAAAAAAGATATTGAAGAAAAACTTCACTTTGAAGACATAAAATTCAAAAATATAGAGATTGTCATAGGGGGGACGCTATCTGACCTTAATAACGACTGGTTTAAAAATTTGGCAGTCGAGCTTGACGCTGACCAATATGCCGTTAAAAAAAGTGATATTACTGTCAACGTTTCTTTACCACAACAAGCAGATAAGGTATGAATACATTAGATAGTATTTTAAAAATCGGAGGGGTAGTATCTGTCAAAGGCCGAAGCGTTGAGATAAAAGTCGATACTGTAAAAAATGCATCTCATTTATTATACAAAGGCGAGTTATTGAAAAATGTTTCCGTAGGAAGTTATATCAAGATTGCCAAAGGATTTACCCATTTGGTAGGAAAAATCGAGGGGGAATACATTAACGAAAATAAATTTGAAAGTTCGAACACCTACTATAGTGAGCAGGGAAAAATTAAACGTTTGCTACAGATTAGTCTTATAGGTTTTTTGGAGGGAGGGATTTTTAAACAGGGAATTAAAGAATTACCACTTGTTGACAATGAGGCGTATTTACTCACCCAACATGAGTTTAATCTTGTTCACAAATTTGTAAAAGACGAAGAAGAAACCTTTATACTCGGCGCGTTAGCTCAAGAGAAAGGCAAATCTATAGAATTAAGCATCGATAGATTATTGGCAAGTCATATAGGAATATTTGGGAACACTGGAAGTGGGAAATCATACACGCTGGCTAAGCTATACCACGAAATACTTAACAAATATAAATCCGAACCCGCATTCCAAAAAAATGCACGCTTCCTGCTGATTGATTTTAATGGGGAATATATGTGTCCAGAGGAGGACAAGGTTGATGAAGTAATAATATCGTCAGAATACAAACAAGTCTATCGCCTTTCAACCGGCAGAGATGGCAGTAAAAATAAATATCGGCTATCTAATGCAGTCATAAACGATAGCCAGTTCTGGTCCTTGATCTTGCATTGTACGGAAAAAACACAGGCGCCTTTTATCTCTCGAGCGTTGAAAAATGACTTTCTGGATGCCAATATGAAAACCAATGAGGGCTTCTTAAAACTGATCGCGGTCACAATTGAACATATTACTACTAAGGTAAGCCAAAATCAAGAAAAAAATTTAGTCTTTACATTTCTCGAAGAACTTGCTCAATTCGGCTTAGCTGATAAGGTGAATAATTTCAGGGCATTTTATAAGGATTACCGCGATAATTTACAATTTAATAGCAACAATAAAGTTTTCTATTATAACACAATCTATTCGAATACAACTGATTTCGTTCCTAAAATTATCCAAGAAAAAGTAAAGGTACTGGAACCAGATATTACGAAATTCTCTATTATACATTGTATAAGATTAAAAATAATATTTCAATTCTATTACGAGATTCAAAACGGTTTCTCTAACAAAGAACATATAGGGCCTGTAATGGGTAGGTTGGATGATCGTATTAGTGATTTGGAAAAAGTAGTCGATATAACTGATGAAAGAGATGATAATGCTATTTTGTCAATTATTTCTTTGAAAGACGTAAATATACAGATGAGGAAAATCTTGCCTATGGTTATCTGTAAGCAGATATATGAACAAAAGAAAGCAAAAATTGACCGCGATAAGTATCTAAATATAATTATAGATGAGGCTCATAACATTCTTTCCTACAATTCGGAACGTGAGAGCGAAAGTTGGAAGGATTATCGATTAGAAACGTTTGAGGAAATTATAAAAGAAGGTCGTAAATTCGGGGTCTTTCTCACTATAGCAAGCCAGCGACCGTCCGATATTTCTGGCACAATTATTTCGCAGCTACATAATTATATGCTTCATCGCCTTATAAACAATAAAGATATCGAAGCTGTTGAGAAGACGATTTCTTATTTAGACAAAGTTTCATTCGACTCTTTACCTATACTACCGCAAGGCAGTTGTATCTTAGCAGGTATTTCAGCTCAATTACCTGTAGTCATTGAAGTTGGCCCTATTCCTGACAAAAACAGGCCGCATAACGAAACAATGATACTAACAAAACATTGGAGGGGAGAACCTTATTTGTCAGATGCTTAGAGAAAAGCGATAGTAAATATTTTGTATGCAATTTATATCGCACTATATTATAACGGGCACCCCGAATTTGACTTGCTCATAAATAGAATAAGCAAGTGTATCGAAACGATATAAAAAGTAATTTACAAACGAATCCCACAGTCTAAACAAAAACCTCTCTACGTTACAGCCCGTACCACCATAATCGAATCCACAAAAGACCGTAACAAATACGTAACGGAAGAAAATTTTGCGATTTCAAAAATTGTACATATATTGCCTCTGTAAAGCAGAAATGGCGTTTTTCAACCATTTCCAAGATATATGACCATCAGACTCATAATCTTTTGGTCCCTGGTTCGAGCCCAGGTGGGAGCACAAAGCAAAAAAGCGGCTTTTCTATGCGAAAAAGCCGCTTTTTTTGTTTCTTCGCATCAATTTCCATTGATGTGATGGCCATGGGTAAAGTACCCTATTCGGCCGGTTTTGCATAGTTTTTTGTTGAACTTCACGTAAAAATGTAACAAATATGTAACGGTACTTTTTACGTGCTAAAGAAAAAAAATTATGGCAACCGTAAGCGCAAAAGTTTATGAACACCACAAAAAATCTGATGGCACCTACAATGTAAAAATCTGTGTCTATCACAAAGGAGAAAGAAGGTTTTTGGACACTAACCATTATGTCGTTCAAAAGCAGCTGACCAAAACCAAAAAGATCAAGGACACATTTATTCTTGATAAACTAAATGAACAACTCAAGGAATATCGCAAAGCAATCAGTGACCTTGACGCCATGCTGGAAAATTTTACGGCTGAATCTTTAAGGGACTACTTAAAAGACAGGGATGAAGATGTAGAATTCATTCAATTTTGCAAGGAACATATCAATAGCCTAAAGACAGACGGCAGGACTGGAACCGCTAAAAATCATTCAGCGATCTGCAACAGTTTAGTAGATTATTTCAAACGGCAGAAGGTATCTATAAAGGAAATAAACTCAAACATGTTATTATCATATGAGAGATTTTTAAAATCAGATCGGATTATGACGAGGTTAAATCAATTCGGCAAGCCTGTTGTAACTACAGAAAAAGGTTTATCTGATAGCGGGTTACATAATCACATGCGTGACCTCAGAACACTATTTAACGAGGCTAGAAGAAAATATAACAATGAAGATTTAGGTATTTATAGAATTAAGCACTACCCTTTTCAACGATATAAAGTCGGGTCCCCTCCGATAACAAAAAAAAGAAACAATGAAATCGATGATGTTTTAAAATTAAGAGATTGTCCTACAGTTCCAAATAGCAGAGCTGAATTAGCCAAAGAACTTTATATGCTATCATTTTATCTCTGTGGAATCAATGCTGTTGATCTCTACTATCTTAGCTTACAAAATATTAGAAACGGTCGAATTGATTATAATCGAAAAAAAACCAAGGACTTACGAAAAGATAACGCATTTATTAGCATTAGAATAATACAAGAGGCAAGACCTCTTCTTGAAAAATACGTTGAAAAACTAAAATGCAGATATAAAAGTCCAAATTATCTGAATTATGCACTTTCTAAAGGAATGGCTCATCTACGAAACTTAACCGGAATTAAAAATCTAACCCTATATTGGGCAAGACACACTTTTGCTAATACGGCCAGGAATAGATGTCGATTAAATAAAGATGATGTCTCTCTCGCTTTAAATCATGTAGATGAAGGAAATAGAGTTACTGATATATATATTGAAAAAGACTGGAAAATTGTTGACGATGTTCAAAAGAAAGTTATGAGAATTCTTAGAAAAATCGAGTCCAAGAAAGATAAACCTAAGAAATCTAAAAAAAAGAAGAAGATAAACAAACAAGCTGCTTAAGTCATACTGCAACGAAATTATTCGTTGCAGTATACTTTTTTTTAATTATAATCTGCTATTATGAAAACAATACTGTTATTCTTTATCATTTGTATCTTATCTACAATCGGTTTTTTCGGAGCGCTCAGCATGACGACGCCCTGGATTGGATTTTCGGTAGCTTTTTGTGCATGGATAGCTTTTATTTGGGGTACAACGAATAAAAATAAATACTGACGACTGCAGATACTATAAGAACTCAATAAAAATACAACGTTACCTGGCTAAGGCTGATTTGATTAATCTAAACTTTCGTTCTTAACAATGTATCGCAAAAATTCACTATTTTGGTCAATAGATATGAGCAAAATTAATCCTAACAGTTCAATTAGATCCGGCTATACCTATGAGGACCTTCACGTACTAAAATATTGTGTGGAATGGCTTCTTAATCCTAGGGCATACACTCAAATACGAATCCAATTTAAACCAGATCTGGTAAAGGAAAAACATTTCGCAATCGATGACGTTACCGTTACCAGAACTCAAGGCACGACCGAGTATTTTCAGCTCAAGCATCGCCAACATCCCGATAGGGATCTATGGGATTTTCGAGAACTTAAAGCGAAGGGACTCTTCAAATGGATTAGCTCATATTTAGCACTTCTCCAATTTGAGCCAATAAAATCTTCACTGGAAAGCAATGGAAATATCGCAGCAGATGTAGCCAAATGCCTATCTGGCTTTAAATTGGACAAAAGAAAGGTGGCAAACGTCGATCCTGATTTTTATAAAGAGCTGACAGATAAGTTTTCTGAAGAAGATTTGGAAAGTTTCTTCACGAACTTTGACTTTAAGTTCAATCAGCCAGGCATTCAAGAACTTGAATCAACGCTAAGAGAAATTTTGTATAAAGAGCTAAAAGTGACTAAAGCTGGTGTCGATAGCCTATTACTCTATATTACCTCCCAGGGACGCGCCATGTTTCCTAAAATCTTCACGCTTGAAGAAATACGTAGTTGTCTTTCATGGGATAATCCAAGGCCATTAAATCAAAATTTTGAAATACCTGACGATTTCGAATTCTTTGACAGGGGATTTCATGAGAAATTGCTGTTGGAGCTTAAAGATGTCAAAGGAGGTATAAAGGTCTTTACTGGAAAACCAGGTTGCGGTAAGAGTACTTATTTGTCAAAGTTATTTTCCACGTTGAAGAAAAACGGGATCATGGTCTTTAGGCACCATTACCACCTAAACCCTAAGGACTCCTCCTTTGCAGAGCGACTTAACTCGGATCGGGTCAAAGAAGCCCTTAAAGCTGAATTTAAAAAACAAAAGAACGCAGTGATTAGGGAACTCGGTGAAATAAATACAGAGTATACCGCTATTAAGGAATTTATAGATCGAATTGCGGAGTATCACCGTCTTCAAGGAACTACATTTGTTCTTATCATAGATGGACTTGATCATGTTATTAGGGAAGGTAAAAACCGGGACGCTTTAGTATCATTCTTAAATGATATTATATTTCCGCAGGAAGGCTTTTGGGTAATATTCGGAACACAGGAGATGGCAACTCCATGTTTTCCAAGAATTGTTGAACAATATGCTCCCAAGTCTGATTGGACCGAAATTAAAGGTCTCAACAGGACACAGGTTGCAAAGATTGCGAGAAAGGCATTTCCTGATGTTGCAAAAAAACATAAGGAGTACTTTCGAGAGAGTACGGACGCACTTTATGAGTTAACTGCAGGAAACCCATTGCACCTAAGATACGTAATTACGGAGATTAGCAATAATGACAGAAATCTCTCGAGCTATGATCTTAGGGGAATAAAGCCATTTGGTAATGATATTTCAAACTATTATGTTGCTTTGTGGAGTTCGCTATCCGAGCTTGCACAGAGTCTTTGCTATGCAATAACAACATTGGATTTTAAGTTGCACAAGGAGCAACTTTTTTCCCTCGCTGCCTACTTGACCAAATATCCAGCCGATGTAAGTATAGCATTTAAGGATGTATCTCATCTGTTACGTATAGAGTTGTCTGGAATCTCAGTTTATCACAACAGTTTTCACGTCTTCATGAATGGTCAACCAGAATTAAAAGAGCAACAGACAGCACTTTACAGGATCATCAGAGAATGGTTACAAAATCCAGAGCAAGAATCTCTGAGATGGGCAGAATCAGCAAAAATTGAATATTATTTGAATAATCCTGCGCCTCTTTTATCATTAAGCCACGATTGGATCATAAACAGTTATCTTGATTGTCGGGATGAGGTTCAGATTCAAAAGTTATTGGATCTTGCAGCTAAAGCAGCTTTCGAAAATAAACGTATCGACAAGGTAATTTACTTTTCAGTTGTCTCCAGTTACTTTGCAAATCGTACATTTAACATGGCCGAGTGTCTTAATACGCTTTGGATTACATCTTTTCGGTCTAAGCCCGATCTTGCCATAACATATCCGGACTTCTCAAAGTTGACCCATTACCAAGTTAAAGAGATATTGATAAGTCTTAAAAACAGAGGGATTGTAAACGATATTCCTTTGGAGGTAATAGAGAGGATGAACGAACTTTACAAAGACCGAAATTCTGATCAAAGAGAACTAACTCTAAACTGGATAGAAGTATTGGTCGCTTTTCCGGATATTCCTACAACCAAGGTCTTCAATTTTCTCAAACAATTCCGTAAATCAGGCGAAGCCTCCACATACTTTTCAGCTTACCTAAATTGCCTACTGGCAGACGAAGCTAATAATAGAGAACGTATAGATGCATTACTAAGACTGAGACTAAAACCATCAGAGCGTGTAGCACTTTTGGAGGTATTCATGCGACGAGATATGTTGAGTGACTCTTATCAATGGATAGAAATCATAACCAGAACAAACCTAAAAGCTCATCGAATGATGAACTTTTATTCTGTTTATTCAGGACTTCGACCAGCGAAATTATGTGATTTTCCTAGTCAAGAGGAATTCCCTGACGAATATGAATACTATAGTTCCTCACAAAGTATAGAAATAATAAAACTGTTTGAACGCACTTTCGACGCGGCCTTTTTTAACACTTTAGCTGATAATAAAACAACAATCAATAAATTCTTAAATAACGCTTCGGAACGTTGGCCCTTAAAACTGGCGAAAATTGTGGTTAGAATCGCTTCAACTTTGGGAAGATCATTCTCAGAGAAAAAAAGAATAAAACTTCATGATGTACTCCAGCATCTTGAGGAACTTCCAAAATTGGACTTCTCATATGATTTTAAAATCTATGAACTTAGAAGAGCCGTTGTTCCCTATATTATAGAAGAAGCAGTATGGTTAATACAGATTACAAACATCCGAAACGGAAATCAACCTGAGCTGACCAAAGCGGAGCTCGATTTCTTATTTCACCATAAATGGTATTACCAAAATAGGCTATTTGATCTGGTACAAAGCAAGCTGGTGTCAATTTCCGACGAAGCTTTGGATTTTTTTCTGGAACAACAACTAGACAAGCTTCAACAAGAGCTAATACCATTCAAAGACAAAGCGCAAAGCCTATTAGGCCTAACCTTGCTATATAAAGACTTCCAAAATGGCTTGCACTTACCTAGACTTCTCTATCTGGCCGCAGAAAATATATTGGCCTATGGTTATCATAAAGATATGTTCATGCATGATATAATAGAGAGCATAGAGGTTCTTATTGATTCTGGGTCAACCGAAACAGGTGAATATTTGAATAGGTTAATGCCATTTGTTTATTATATAGAAGAGCTCACAGATGGTGATGAAACAAGGCATTTTATCTCTGCTTTTTACTTACTAGTGGCTCGTTATGATATTCAGTTGTTGTATAATTTTTATTTTCATCGATTAGATACCAGAGAGTACCTTGATAGTGACATTCTCTGGACTAGTGTTCTTAAAACGCTGAACTTAAATGATCCTGTCTCATTTGCTTTAGCATGTACCGCAATAGACCATTCTGGGTTCTCTACTATTTCAAGTGAAAAAGTTAACCCCAAGATGACCGAAGTTATTGCAAACATTCACTCAAAATTCGGGGGGCTCAATTATTCGAAGAAAGAAAGTAATTCCCCATCGTATAAACCCGAGAATTCAAATGACAAATCTTACGCCTCCGTAATACCAGGTAGTTTAGCTAAGATCCTGTCAGACAGAAAGGAAAAAGAAGACTTTACAACGTTTGACGAAGGACGTTTTATTAATCTTTGGGCAAAATTCTGGTTACGAAAGTTGCCGAATTCAACTTTAGAAATTTTAAAAGAAATTAAAAGTGTGTTTGGTGATAAACCTTGGGATATAGGAAAAGAAACGTTAAATATATTATATCCCTACGCATTGAAAGTTGACAAGGCACTCGCCTTTGATTGTTTGTGCTGGCAAATGATCGCTATTGGGGGCTGGAACAGCAATTATATTGTTCGTATGGAAAACGCTCGTGCTGTTTGGCTGGAGGTTAATCAAAGTTTTCCACACAGGAGAGAAGAGTTTTATCAATGGACTGTGAGTAACTCAGGATTACGATATGGTGACCAAAAGAATTATTCAATTCCAATTCCCAAAAGTATCCAGTTCTTTGTTGATGCAGGGCAGGTACAACGTGCTGAAGAGTATGTAAAATTCTATTTAGATACTCTCGCAAGCATTTTTCCTAATGTGAATCTACCGGTTCCTGAATTTTGGACTAAGCCAAAAGAAATTAAACCGTTTGATTTACTCTTGCGTCGTTTGGAATGGATGAGCCCATTAGTAAAATCTACTGCTGCAGAAAAAATATCTGAACTTCTGCGTAATGATAAATCGGGAGAGATTCACTCAATGTTCTATTCTTGGCTAGAATCCTGTAAACTGGAATCTACTGCATGTTATGGGCTGTTTGTAATTATACGCTCACTACAGAATCAGCAGTCATTAACGTTTAAACATCTGGGGCAATTACGATTGGGTACATTACTAAAAATTCGATGTATAGCGACCGATTTATTACTTAAACGTATTGCCGAGATATTGAAAGTTCCATTATATATCGATAGGCCGCTTATTGTCGCAATTAATTCCACACCTCCCGAAATTGATATCGATCATTTCAGAAATTTGATTGGCAGAAACCTGACACTTTCTTATCTCGATTTTTTGGATGATATTGAAGACCGTAGTCCATTTTCAGTATGGAGAGCGTGGCTGTGTATGTATAAAGAGCGTTGTGAGGAAATGGGATTGGTATACCGGTCTGATGATGAAGAATATGAAAATAGGGGAACTACAGTAATGATTGGTAGGAATACTATTTTTGCTGAAATCTTAAAATCGACATTCTTTAAAATTATCGATAGCCTTTATGATATGGGGTTACTTGACATAGGGACGTTTTTCCGTCTGACATTAAAAATTTTGCCGATAGACTATTCAATATGGGAGGTTTCCCCACAACCTAAACCGGAATGGTGGCCCGAGTATCATGTGTCTTTAATAAAATCAGGAGATGCGCATCCGGATTTATCCGAAGAATTAAACCAAGCATTTATTGCGTCTGGAGATAACACTATTTTATCGATGAACGCTGTATTTCATCATGGTGAAGACTTTTATTCGGCTGAGACCTATTACGTACAAAAAACAATAGCATTTGCGTACCCATCAAACCAGACATTAATTGGAAATGCGGACCAAATCTATGATCAAATTCATGCCAATGGATTTTTGTATCCAAAAATTCGAAACCTCAACGAATTTGGTTCTTTGGATAATGATTTAGGATATTTTGCAAGGAATCAGAACCTTGTAATCTCAGGTTTACAACCCTTGACAGCTCAACTTAATATTCCGACTCATCATATATGGGAATACTATCGCATCTTCAACCCTTTTGTGTTATTACATCCTCTATTGGGTTCCGAATTAAGATTGGAAGCCAAAACCGATGGTATATTCTATTTTTCTAAGGAACGGCCTATTGCGAAAGCTGCGGATTTTATGTCAGGATTACGGGAAACATATAACCATCACTTACATTTGATCCCCCATTCAAACTATCTGGTTATCGATACTGCCTTTTTTAGGGATATTTTGCAGAAAAATAATATGAAATTCGCATATATAGTAAGGGAAGAATTCTATTATAAAGCTGATTCTTATACGGATGAATGGCCAAAGCCATACGTGACTCATAGAATAATCTCAAATACGTAAATGCTATTAGCAAATACATATTTGATAAATATCTTTGTTCGGTCATTTTCTGTAATTTTGCTTTTCGATCCGTAAAGCAACTTTGCTCCATCTAAAATATAATTGAAGTGTGGTAGAAATTCAGGAAACTGACATTTTAAACCCTACGCAGTGTAACTCAAGTTTAATGGCATAGTGAAACTATATAATTACTCAAAAGAATACAATTGTATGAACTATATATTCCCCCATACAAGAAAGCAGCAATAGGAAATAGGACTATTACCAGCTTCTGTTTCCAAAAAAAATTCAACACATAAATCACATTTGCAAAAAATTGCACTAATTTGAGATGGATAACATTTTGTCCCGTCCGACTTCTTTCAAGCCAGAGCTTATTAACTCTTCGAATTCTGTAATATTTAGAACTCTTGGAAGGTCTCCTGATAACCAATATCTTGGCTCAAATGAGTGTATAAATTCAGTAAATGGAGAAACAACCAAAGGTAAAATAAATTTGGTTTCTCCAAGATCATAATTTGTACCTTTTGGATGTAAGATCAACCATTCGGCTTTGTCATCGACCTCAGTTAAACCTTTTTCTACAACACTTTTTGTCCTATGTGCAATTGCCCTAGCATCACCTCCCAAAATTCCAAATGAACGTGCAACCACTTTACATTCTGCTATTACAAGTACATCACCTACCAAAATAGAAAAGTCAATTTGTTTAGATGAATTATCAAATCCTTTGCAGGGATTTGTAGGCAAATAGCTCTTTCTAACCTTAAGTGCTTCTTCTAATGTATCGCCTCTAAAGTTATGACCAGCCATGGGAATATTGTGAAAAATATTGTAAAGCAATTGAATTGAAATAGAATGATCTATCAAAATCGCCCCATTATTATCCCAGGGAATAATAATTTTAAAGGGACCAGCGGTGGGTAGGCGAATTTCATTAGCATTATTTTCGGTAAGAGTTAAAAAACAAATGGCTTTGTCTATTTCATCTTTGTCATAATGAGCCTCGATTCCTGTATACTCCATAACTTGCCCCCAATTTTGTTTTATCATGGACACATACTCATCCTTCTTGTAAAGTTGATAACCTCTCTTTACGATATTGATATAAGTTAGGTGATTTTTATCGACAAAAATCTTTGAAATATAGGAAAGACATAAGTCAGCTATAACACCCACAACATACTCAAAGCTAACATTATTCTGCTTTATGAAAGAGCTATTCAAAGGTAGATGGGCTTTCACAAAAGCACGAATAGGAAATGTTTCTAAGGTAAAGTTAGGTGGTAAATTTCCGACTATTTTTAGTCCTAAATAGTCTGCTATCGAATCTTTGAAATATTTCGGATTCATTGTGCTAAAAACCTGACACATAATTAAAGTTCCAGTACCCCGACTATCACCTTGAAATACAGTACCAGTCGCGGAAGACTGCATACGGCTAAGCCTCCTATCAAAATTCGTAACTAAAGAGTTTAATTCTGCACTACGATTATCATCTATAATATCTTCATTTTTAGGGTTTACTACTAAATTAGCTCCTTTAGATATTATTCTCTTTTTTGCCCCAGAGAACCAAATCTCATAAACCAACATTTTCAAATTAATGAATTCCAAAAGATTCTCCTCGTCGAAATCCGCAAGTACAAATTGTCCTATCGCCCCCTTTATTAACGGAAGATATTCAGTAAATCCAGATGTCAGATATAAACCTTTAAGCATTTTAGGGATATTTTCCTCACAAAGAATAATTAATTCGTAGCTATTCTGCTTTACAGCATATTTTTGTATCGCCGCGTTAAGGATATTAAAACAATATAATACCGTTTCGGCTCTCTTATCATCCCCTCCAGATGAAGGAGCTACCCTTCTTGAAAGATGTAACCAATAGCCAATAGTGTATTTCGAAATTATACCTTCAATTTTCTTCTCAAGAAAAAATTGATATTTATTGAGATACTCAATACTAAGCTCTTCATTATAGATGCGGGCATCTATATCCTGCCAAAACTCTTTCCTGTAATCTTGAATTTCCTTAATTCTTTCACTTAACAATGACATATAGTAGGCAAAAGGTATAGAATAATAGTCAAAAAACATACTACCATTTTGCCTTATAGCTTTATTTCTAAGTTTAGTCATTAAATTTTCAGAATACGAATTTTTCTTAGATTTGTTTTTATTGTGCGGCTTAACCCGATTCCACTGCTTTTTCATAATCTAGTTCACCTAATATGTGCTCAAAAGACCCACCGTTATTATCATCCAGAACGACGATTAGAAATTTTTTAAGTATTTGCTTTAACAGTACCGAAAGTTTCCAATTCAATATATTTAGCATTAAATAAGCCAACTGGTATTTTTTTCCTTAATAAATTATGGAAGTTTTCGTCATGGGTAGAAAGAATAATTTGTTTTTTGAATTTCACGACAATACTCCTAAATAAATCGATTGCAGAAAGTATGTTAATACTATCCATAGATTGGATTGGATCATCAATAAAAATGCAATTGACAGGTTGCCCTTTATTTTCAGCATTTAGGGCTTTAGCTAAAAAAATACTTAAGCTTAATATATTCATCTGTGCCGTGCTAAAGTATAGGTTAGGAACCAATGGATTATCACCATTTTCTCCGGTAACAAACACATTAAGTTTTGGTTTATCATTGGAAAAATCACATTGGAATTTGATCTTTTTACATTCTGGATGTGGATCAATCTTACGGTAAAGTACATTGATTAAATCTTCAAAAAAGAATGACTCTACCTGTTCATGTATGAATTTTGATATTCGATCACGTTCAGCTGTAAGACTTTTGCCAACTTTATCTTTTAAAAGCTTAATTCGTTTGGTGAGGTCATCTGCCGCATGACGAATTCTTTGATGAGTCAGAAACGGCATGACATTCTCTTTTAGTTTCTCTAAAAGTCTCAGATGTTGAGTAGTTTCGATGTTTTTAGTTGCTAGCATATTGACTTTTAAAATCTCGTCTTTTATTGTTTTCTCTAAATCTGCTAAAGAAATATCTCTATCAATTTTTAACCCATATCCTTCTGCGCTCTGCTCAAATCTTTTAATAAGACGGAGATGGGAATCATTAATATGCTCCGAGATCGTTAGATCAGCAATTACTTCATCAATACCATTTATAATTCCTAATTTTTTGAACTCATCAGAAGCTTTAATGATGATCGATTTTACCCCTGAAAGATCATTTATTTCTTTAGAGATTTTAGATATGAAATCGTCTAAGTGTTGAACTTCAACATCGACTTCTGGAAACAGCCTTTTATAAAATGAAAGAACTATCTCGTAACTTGGATTTTCCCTGGCTTGTTTCAATAACTTCCGTTTTTCCGCAACGTTATTTTTCAAATCATTAATCTCAGAATCACCATCTATACCACTTTTTATAAAATCTTTTTGCAAATGATGAAGGTTTGCTAATTCGTTTATTAATAAATCAATTGCAGCCTGATTATTTGAATTAAACTTTTCTGGAGTCAACCCACTTAATTTCGCTGACCATGCGAGAAGTTTTGCTTCGTTGTCTTTTGATTTGTCCTTTAACTCATTTAATTTATTCTCTAAACCTTCGATTAATTCATCTTGAAGCTTGATTTGACTTTTAGTGGCATCAACTTGTCTTTCCACTTCTGCAACAAGTGGTTGTAATGCATTCACGATAGAGCCGCTTATCTTATCCAGCTCTTTTGTTGAATTTAATCGTCGTTCAATAAGCAGCTGCATAACATTATTGAGCGAATTATTATTATTTATCTCCGAAGAGAGTTGATCAAATGACTCGAAAGCAGTATCACATAATGGACAACGCGAGCTTTGTGATTTATTAACCAGTTCCGAGCCTCTCAGAATAAACTGTTGCAACTCTTCACTGAATTGCTTTTGTTGTTCTATGGTCGAGTTCAATTTTTCTAAATCTTTTGAAACTTCCCCCCTCTCAACAATAAGTGATTCAGCAAGTTGTATTTCGGATTGAAATTTTATTTTTAGGAAATCCGGCAATAGGTTAAATTTATTATCCTTTATGTACTCTTGTGTTAATTCTTGTTCAATCAAACCTTCCAATAATAAAGATCTTTCTGTCTTTTTACCGTTGTTCGTTTCTTCAATTTCTTGGAACTCTTTATTTGTCTCTGATTGCAGAGTAGTAAGTTTTAACCTGACAGATTCTTCTTGAGTTACATCAACAAATACTTGACGCATTTTTTCAATCTCTGCTAGAATAGTATTAATACGATTATCTAATTGTTTTAATTTAAGATCAGAGTTTTCACGATTATTTTCAGCTGCAATCAGTTTCTCATTTTCTGAATTAAGATTTAATGTTATGGTATTATATTGTCCTAAGATCTCGGAGTAGGTAGTGAAATTATTTTTTACATTTTCAGCTTCTTTTAAAGTTTCGGCAAGTAAATCCAATTTCTTATTAACCTGTATTAGGTCGCTTTGTCTCTGCTGCTCGGTTTTTAATTCTAAATATGTTGCCTGAAACTTTTGTAACTCTTCAGCGCTTTGTTTAAGTTTTCCAATAGATTCGATATAGATGGTAGCCCCAGACTCTTCGAATGTTCCTACAAGTAAATCCTCAAGAGATCTCTCATTCAGCAACAGTTTTTCCAGCTCGAATTCAAGATTAAGAAGTTTTGTTGAAATAAGGTCTGACAAAGCTAAGAAATCCATATCAGAAAATTCAGATCCTATATTTTGAAAATCTAACCCATGTTGTTTTAAAAAATCGATGTGGGAGTTAATCTTGGAAAGGATTTCGATATCAACATCCAAATTCAATTGAAGCTGACAATCTTCCAACTTCCCCTTTAAATCCACGATATTTGTATCGTTGGTTTTAATTAGATTGACAACGTTTTTATAATATCCATCGAGTTTTTTATCACCGAAATAAGTTATAAACTTGTCATAACGAATTCCCGCGTCATCCTCCTTCAAAAATGCATCAATCCATTCTTGAGATAGCAAAACATCCTGAAAGAACTCAGTACCTTTCTTTGTGTCAGTAGCTTTAAACTTAAAATCAGGCTGCCCTGATCTTACATCTGGTATGTTGTTAACAATAACATCGTTAGAAATTGTTGTGGTTAGTCTAACGAACCCCTGTAAGTCCGGGTTAGAGTATTTATTACGAATTATATGCTGTTTATCTTTGTTTCCAAAATTTGCTTTATACGTTCTTTCGGCTTTTGCAGCATCTGCATTTTTTCCATGTTTCCTAAGAAACCTATTAATATTATTTGTGAAACCCCATTCTACAGCATCATAAAAGGAAGTCTTTCCAAATCCATTTGGAGCATAAATCGAGATGAAATCTGCAATCTCACCTGTATCATTCGTCGTGAAATCAAATGTTCCATTTTCGACCTTATCATATGCTCTAAAAGCTTGTATTTCAACTTTTTTAAATTTCATTTTTGAACCTCCTTTCAAGATCAGATAATATTCCTCCTATATCAAAATCCTCAACGTTTTTAGCAGTTTTGAACCTATGACGATTCATCAATTGAGACAATTGTGTGTCCTTATTAAAAATCTTTGGTTGTAGCCCTAAATTACCAGTAATTTGAAGATCTGAATTTGTAATATGCTCGCTTATAAGATTATTGACTAAATTATCATCTAACTCATCAGCGAAATCGCCTAAAACAATTTTTCTGCATGCAAACCTGTCATTTTCGATCTTATATTGAAGCTCTTTATCAACACTTTCACGACATATATATAACAGGTAGATATTCCACCGTTCGAATTCAGCATCGACTGGGAGGCCTGTTTGAAAGTAGGCGGCAACTGAGCTATAGATATCTTTCCAAGCATGATAAAGAATGGCTTTATTTTCAAAAAATAGCGTAAAAACGTTAACAGTACCGGGTATTGTTTCTTGATAAAGACCTATCGAAACATCTTGATAAATATTTCGAATAGATTGTAAATCTTTATGGTCTGAGCAGTTCTTCATATTCCTGTTTCAATTTTATAATTAATTCGGCATCTGTAAGATTGGTAAATTGACTATATTCGTCCTCTTTATCAATAATGCACTTCTTTTGGAAAGCATATAAATGAACCAATTTATAGCTCTTAAATGGATGTTCAACCCCGTCGTCAATCTGCATTTCGGAATTATGAACATTATTTGCTCTAATAATATCATCGATTGCTCCAGAGGGAATCGTATACTTTTCTGGCTTAGTCTTCGTGCTAACGATTATACAACCGTTTGCTGCCAAGCCATGGAAATTAGATAGTGTTATCTCTTTGAATTCTGTTGACCAATCTTTATTAGTATTGGAAAACAATACCCGATAGCAATTAAAATTCTCTTCCAAATTCCCCTCTGTAATTCCATTGTCTTTGATAAGATTTAATATTATAAGGTATTCTAGCCAAGCAACCCACAAATCCCTAGTTAAAAGTATATTTTTTCGGGGTCTTTTTCCAACTAGTAAGCGATCTTTAAAGAATTCTCGAACGTACAAGGGGGTGAGCTTATTTGCAACAATATTTTCTGTTATTCCCCGCAAAAATGATCTCGTGTAAGCAACATTGTTAGGAACTAAACATCCCTCTATTTTCATGACCTGATCTTTCAATAGAGAAAATGACGTTAGGTAATACGGCAAAAGATCAATTAGATCCTCCCTATTTGTATTCACAATAGCGTCGAAGAATGACAGCGGCATAAAATCAATCCTGCCCAAAGTTTCTTTCCCATCAGGCACCGACATTTTTTTCTGAATACCTGCTAAAAACCAATGTCCGTCTTCATATCTAAAAATGCCGCCACCGGACTGCCCAACAATTTCCTTGTGTGTAGCAACATTTTCCAACTCAGCTTCTATATAATTATACGGCTTCCTGTTTTTCAGCACTAAATTATTATCCCTATAAGAATAAATTTGTTTTCCTCTAGCATCAGGATGGCCTGCCAAAACGAAAATTCCCGAACTTTCAAGTGGATTATCAAGTCTTAAAAGTTCAATAGGATTATCCTTAATAGCCTCCACTTTAATAATAGCAGCATCAAAGTTGTCAGGATCGTGATGATAATAAGGTTCTCCGATTATCTTTAGCTCTACTTCGTTCACTGATCCATCCTCTCCAATAGTTTGTCGGATAATAGAGTATGGCATTTCAGCTTCAAGTAGAACATGTCTTGCGGTCAATACATAAGAATAGTCTTCGGACATAGGTTGAAAAATGCAACCACTTCCTCCCTCTACCTTTACTGTAAAAATGGAGAGATCGTTCATGCAATTCTAAATTCGTAATCAACGGGAAGTATTTTCAAATCTGGATAATTTTCAAAATCTTCATTAAGAAATATATCCTTAGCAAGTTCAGGATAATTAAAAAAAAGAGATAAATCTTTTTTAGAATCGATTATTCTGGCAAGGCATTGTTTATATGGGGATCGCTTTGATCCATTACTACTTATAACATAAGTTGGTGATTCAATCAGTTCCAAGAGCTTGTAACTTGTATTGTATTTACTACCATGATGACTGATCTTAACGAATTCACATACGAGAGGATTATCCTTAGTAAATTCGAAATGCTTTAAACCTTCGACTATCTTTTCGGGATGCGCGTCAGCCAAAAACAACATATCTTTGCCATTGTATGTAATTATAAATGCAATAGAACTGCCATTATGAATAGATGGATCTTTGGCATAAACATCTGAAGTCAAAAGTTCTGTGATTGTTTTTTTATAGTCTTTCGAAGCGGCAGTTAAACTTTCTGGCTCTTTCTTCTCCCATTTATGCAATAATTCACGTAGGCCATCCTCATCAGGCGATAAAATTCTAAACTTTAAATCAAGCAACTCTATAGACTGTCCTTGTTTAATAATTTTATACTCCCAAATACCTTTATTTTTTATAAGGTTTTCAAAAGTTACGCCATCTTTAATTGATGTGTCGGTAGACTCTCCCACAGATAGAGCAATATGGTTTTCTATAATATCGGAAACATTGAAATGCTCAAAAATTAGCTTACCAGAATTAAACCAAATTCGGTCAATTAAAGATGTTGCGTGGACATCGTCATTTATCCAATGCATTAAACCATTAATATGGTCATCATCGACATGAGTTAATATCAAAAGATCTATTCTTTGCTCATTATCTCTGATTGAATTAATTGTGTCGGATAGGATACCAAATTCAATTTTACCTTTTTTATCTTTTTCACTATATGTTTCTGCGGGACCACCATCTATAAGTATGTTTCGAGGGATTCCGTTACTATCATTATAATTTAACCAAATAGCATCGCCATGAAAAGCTGGAAGAAAATGAATTTTCATTAAAAATAGGTATTTACTTTTTGCTAAGTAAAGATTTATTAATTAAAATTCATAATGTAGTTTAATATTTTAGTGGTTTTTTTACAAAATTCTAAAATAGCATTATTAAGATAGTGATTATTAGTGTTAATTAATCCGTCCCTGTAACCTTGCCCATGATGAAATGGAATTAAAATACCACGGGTTTTAATAGAAAAAAATGTCCCCTTTCGATATCACGACCTATTTTCACTTGCTATCTTCCACTTTTAATTTGATCAATTTTAGTAGCTAAACCGTGTTGAGATTTGTAACTTGTCATAGGTTTGGTATACTGCCCTTTCTTTAGACCAGACTCCAAAAGGAGTTCCTCAGGAATATTAGTATTTAATATCATTTTATCTGATTCAAGTTTAGGAATAATCTTTTCCTTAATCAAATTCTTGATATGTTCTATCCCCTCCTTTCTACTAAGAAACTTTTCCATCGAATGATTAAAAGTTAAATAAGAATAGGAATGATTTGGAATACCGTACGCTATTCCATAAGCAGTTATTTTAGCCAGTTTTCTATTAAATTTTTCAAATTCTTTTTTCTGTAAATGATCGTAAAGAAGCTCATTTATTTTCTCTTCGAATGCCATATTAATAAAGCGATCATCCGGCTTTTTAAAAGATTTGGCGAAATCTTCTGCTTGTTTAATAAGCACTTTTCCTTTTGCATCCTTTCCATAATAATCAGTAGAACCACCGTGCCCCGTATTTTCAGCAAATCCGGCATGTTTACCATCAATATATAAAGATGCTGTAAACGCCTCCGTTTCTTGACTTAATGATGGAAAATGTTTAACATTTTTAAGTTCTATATTCATTAGATAGTTTTAGAGTGAAATATTAAAAATTTTTACCGTCCTATTTTCCGTTCTTGGAAACTCCTGTCTATAGAAATAATTCTTATTTGCTTAGCCGTAAATACAATGTATTCTGGCTGGTTATCACCAAAATCTGAAATTATACTATCATAACCGGCCGCAACCATCATTTTATGAGCAATTTCATTGTTTAAACTATCACGCATTTCGCCTAATTCACCGATCCCGATTTCTTCATCCAAGCTCACAAGTGCCTCACAATTGTCCAGTTTTTCTCCAGAAAGTATCTCCCAAATAAGGGATGCCTGACTTTCTTCTTTAAAAATTGACTGAAGACGTAGATCAAGTGTTTTAAGAATCTCAAGGTTTGCTTTAATAATAGTATTTCCAAACATTTGCGCATTCTCCTTTTTTTCAGAAAAGAAAAAGCCGTGAACAGTATTGTCCCAAAATGTATTGCTTCCACGGTAGCGATCTTTGAATGTCTCAAAGTAAGCATCTGTAATATGATAAAATAATGTATTAGATTCTATCGGAGATTTCATTCCGTACTAAGTTTTGGATTTAAGAGTAATTAGATTTGGAGTGGGTTATATTCAAGATTTTCCCCTAGACTTATGTCCCCATTGCTCCGAATTACGATTTAAAGTATATTAATTGATATTGAAAATGAACAGACAAAGATTTTATAGGCTTATAGACATAGTTATTATATGGCCGTAAATAATTTATGAAAATTCAAGAAGCCCTTGGCTGGTTTATAGGTCCGAATGGGAAACCGTTTACTAGAAATCACCTCAAAGTAGTTTAGTGAAAACCTCTCAATCGGTAACTCAAGAGTCTGCCCATGAAATTCTATTTGAATAAAATTCCCGTTGATCGAAATTTTAGAGTCAATACCATGTTTTAAAAGGGCAATCTTACAGTCAAAAATGCGTCCTAGCAGGCTATTTTCAAATATAAGATGAATTTTTGCATTAGGGAACTTGCAAATAAGTTCCCTAAAATTCTCTTTATTCGGCAGATAACCAAATGACGAGAAAGCAACGCCCGCCTTTTTTTCCACATATTGTGGAAAAAAATGTGCAAAACATAGGGTATCTGTACAATTCGAGGCTATAAATAAATGAGCTATTGAAATCGGTAATTGATGGTAAGCTGTCCAGATACCTTGGGGAATTTCATCCACAAACCCTGAACTTTTCCAAATTTCCTTTGCCTTAGTATTACATCCATAACTAAACTCAATACCATGAATGGATTTTTCAAAAAATGGTTCAAAGAATCGGATTACTTTCTGATTCAAGTTATCAGCGTTGTTCATTAACGAGAAGAAGAGCGTCCATAGCCTCTAGATTCCTGATTAGGGGTATGTTTATCTATTAATTGCTGGATAGTAACATTAGAATCTTTTAACTCTCCCTTTTGTTTCATATCAGCAACTGCCTGATTATACCCATTTGTGAAACCTTCGTTCTGAAATTTTGCAGCCCTGTTTTTTAACGCCTGAATTCCTTTATAAACGAGATAAGAGATACCCGCATCAAAGAGAACGGAAAGTGCCAAACGCTTATTATCAGATCTTATTCCCTGTGGATTTAGCGCTGTATGCTGGAACTTTGTACCATCGGATAATTCCACAATCTGTCCAGTTTTAAACTGATCAATTTGTTCTTCATTAAGAGTCTCAGAATTTACCTTTAACGGGACACTTACTTTTTCAGGATCATATGATATAAATTCTTTTGTCTGTTCATCGTATTCAATGATTATTTTTCTCACCTTACCCTTTTGTACCTCTTGATCCTTTGCGATATTGTCAATCTCTCCATTTTGAAGCTTCTGGCTTTCGTTTTCATCAAGTAGCTCGTGCGATTTTGCTACTTTATAAATTGGGTGCACATTTAAGCTCACAGTTCCATCCTGATCCTTTTTTAGGGATAATTTAGCATCGAGTTCAGGAATAGAAAGCCCATCAAATTTTAAATCCCTAAAGTTTGTCATTTCTGTCCTTCTACCCGTCAGTAAAGCATTGATATTGTCTCGTGATAGCAGTATACGCCCTTGAATATAAAGGCCTAGTTTTTCAAGTTCACCCAACGGGAGTTCATTGTCTTTAAACTGATTCATAAGATTATTGTGTTTCATTAACGTTTTAAACCATAGGAAGCCTTTTGGACTTCTTCTTTTAAAGTAGAGATAATTGGCATTTTCTCTTCCATACCATTTTTAGCTTCGAGAAGTGATTGATAGAGCTTATCGCTTTTGGATAGGACAAATTTGGTTTCTGTATTTTGTTCCTCAACTTGCAATCTGCCTCTTTTTAGCTGCCCAACTATTTTATATACTGAGTCTTTATATGAAATTATATCACCTATAAAGAGTTTAGAATCAATTTTCTGCTGATTTCTATTTTCAATATTTTGGTTGAGCTCACGTTTACGTTCGAAATCCAAAAGATAATTAAATATTTTTTCAGCATCAGTAGCAGCGGCATGAATTTCAAAGGGATTATTTTTTAAAATCTCAATCCAGCTTTTCACATATGCTACATGTTGGCCAGGATCATGACCAATTTTAAACTCATCACCAATTAACATAGAAGCTATTTCAGCTCTTAGTTCTTCTCTCGCATAGTTTTCACTACCAAACCTATTAAATAGGGATCTATTCAATCTATCCTCATGACCAGTCCAGTGGCCAAGCTCGTGCAATAAAGTCGCATAATATCGGTCAGGCGTCGCAAACTGTTCCTTCAGCGGCATCGTTATGCTATCAGAACGAAGACTATAGTAGGCTTCGTCACCCTTTTTGTGATTGATTACCGCACCCGAAAGAAGAACTAGATCTTCTGCACGAACAACAGGGTCCCACTCAGATTTTATTTGTGGCTGTACTTCCAATTTTGGAATTCCACTGATCTGTTCCGCATTAAATACCCAAGCTGCCGTTACAATAGCACGCTCCAGCGCTGTCTTAACTTTTATGGTTTTACCGTTTTCATCCAGAACCTTATTTCCTTTTTCATCTAATTTTGGAACAAGATCATGGGTTTTGACAAATTGGACAAGAGTGCCCTTTTCGCCCTTATTTACCTGCCAGCCTTTTGCATCAGCCTGCTTAAAAGTAAGCCAACGCGGATCTTCCCTACCGGCATTGAGCAGTGAAAAGATATTGATCCCTTTATATCTATTACCTGTAAGTGCGTTATAAGGAAGGTTGAAATCGGTAGATGAAGAGTTCCATGGCTTTTGCCAGGGAGCTGTCCCTTTTTCAAGTTTTTCGATGAGGGCTGCTGCAACTTGTTCGTGCAATGATTTAACCTTATTGTTCATCCTGCTCTCCTTCCTCATTATTTTCCTCGTCAAAAGGAAATTCGTCACCATAAGAAATTCCGTATATGACGGCCTCCTCTGGAGTCAGTCCGATTTCCTCCCCTTCTTTAAGTATCTTAAGCTTCTGATTAAGGCTTTCAAACGATTTATTCATTTTTTTGTCGGTTTAAAAGATTTAAGTTGAATTCATTGAGTTTTTTAATAAAAAGAATGGGGTCAATAAATTGACCCCAGATTTTAACGGAGAGATGGAGATGCTCCCCGGTTGCCATCCCCGTTCTTCCACTTACGCCAATAAGATGACCGGGCTGCAGATATTGATCTTTTTGAACCAATAGTCGTGATAGATGTGCATAGGTAATAAGGATTTCACCGGATCCGATTGCAAGAAACTTTCCAAGAGATGGACTCTCACCGGCCTTTACCACTGTACCAGAAAGTATATTAAAAACTGGCGAACCTCTTGCGGCCAGATCTACGCCGTTATGATGAATAGATTTTAATTTTATCGGATGTATCCGAATTCCGAAGGGTGATGCTACCTTCATTTCTTCAAGAGGAAGGCTAAAATCAATGGATTGGGCAGTTGTTTTTACTGAGATAAAAAACAATAAAAGTATCCAGATTATCGGCCCGTGACAGCCTGAACATACAGGACAACGAATGGTATACATAATGAAATGAGATAAGATGATCTGAAATTATTCCCCAGATTTTTTGTATTTATTTTCCAGGGATTCCGTCTTAATAGGCTGGATCGAACGAAATCCGGTCACTGCATCGACAACTGAATTGACTTCACCAATGATCTTTTTGAAATTTGTCAACAAAATTTCTTCTTTCTGTCCGCCAAAATCATAGAATACGGGTAATTCTCTATACTTCTGTTCTTCAAGTTTAATAGCTTCCACATCAATATTTATCCGACAATTAACTGCCGAAGTTTTGAACTTCCCGGTAAATATCCCAACAGCATCAGAAGCTACCAGCCCTACCATCTGACCAGCTGGTAGGGCTGCAATTTTACCGGCAGGAATGAGCGGCTCCAGTTTTTCCGACAGCGACATTGATGTTTTATTTCTATCGATACTGAGACTTTCGCTCTGCTGTTTGACCTTTCCAAAAATTCTTTCCAGCCACTCTAATGTATCTTTGTTCTGCACACTTCCGGATAACACATTTCCTACGACGGAGGTTATTGTTGCAGATGTTTCTTTGCCATACTGCTGCTGAAATTGCTGTAGGCTCTGAATCCCCAATACTGTGGCGACCAAATTACTTCGGGCCTGACTGAGCACCTGTTCAATACGATATAGGTATAGGCTTGGAGCTTCATCAACGACGATCCCTACCGGAAGATTTCCTTTGGAATTCACCAACTTAGTTACTCGGTTAACAACAACCGATAAACATGCGGAATTGATACTCTGAGTAGCGGGGTCATTGGCCAAAATCAGTATGCCGGGGTGCTTGGGGCTACTTATCTGTAGTTCAAAGTCATTTCCTCCAAAAACCCAGAACGTTTCTTTTGTCGCCAACCTGCTAATAAAGATTTTTAATGTACCGACCTGACCTTCCAGCTGTTCAAATGCACGTGCTTTATAAGCTGTCTGAAATGGAGAAAGAAGTGAACTAAGCTCTTCATTGCTAAAGAGTGTGTCAAAAATATCTTCGTAAGACAGGTTTAGAAATGCCAGAACATGGGGCAAAGTTGAATAACGGCCATTCTCATACTTACTAAAAAAGTAGATACAGGACGTCAAAAAATTAACAGCAGACTGAGTAAAGAACTGATCGCTCCCACCGCTTTTATCACCTTTTTTTAGGGCTTCCACAAGTGCTTCTGCTGTTTCATTGGCGTCGGTGTCACTTCGCATTAGAATGCCTCCACTAGTTCGCATCAGAATGCCCCCACTAATTTCACAAAAAAAACCATTATTCTATTCATTATTATTTTCATAATTTTCTTGATCTTCTGACTTTTTGGGTCTTCCCCTTTTTGATTTTTCCTTAGGGTCGTCTTCAAACATTCCGTTCAGTTCCAGGAGGTTCTTTATACGGTAACTGTTTCCATTTAGTTTGACGATTGTGGCATGGTGCACTATGCGGTCTATTATCGCCGATGCGATTACTTTGTCCCCGAAAAGTGTCCCCCAGTCTTCAAAGTTCCTATTTGTGGTAATGAT
>NZ_VLKR01000044.1 GCF_007830445.1 Sphingobacterium siyangense
CTTCAAGCATCTAAAGCAGCGCTTAAAAGTATCGACATTCATAGGGACTTCTGAAAATGCAGTGATGATCCAGATCTGGACTTCACTCATTGGCATATTACTGTTAAAATACTTGCAAAAAAAGGCCAAATATGACTGGAACCTGTCCAATCTGGTCGCATTCATCAGAATGAATATCTTCGTGAAAATAAACATCTGGCAATGGATAGATGATCCCTTTTTCAGGCCGCCTATAAAAGGAAAAAAGGGACAGCTAAAGATCTTCGCAGATTGAAAAATAGGGGTCAATATCGAAATGATGAAAAAAGCTATGCCTGTACCACAGAAATCCAATCCTAAAATTTATTTAGGACACATGTGGCTGCATATATTCGTTTTGGTTTAGATAATATGATAACGATCTATGTTGTGAAAATATTGTTTCAAGTTTGTTACAACTTTAAATACAATGATTTTGAGTGTGTTTTTTAAATTTTCTTACTTGAAATAGAAAAATTAGATCGAAAGGCCGAAGGAACAAATTGATGTTTTTCAACGCTTATAGTTCCTTATTTTTGCTAACTACTGGGCAAATATTGTCTTTAAAGGGTATTGGTCTTTTTTATCATTCCCAAATCTTTCCATATTTCAGACGGAGGTTTGTGATATGGAAAACAATAAACTTACTTCTCGGTGCTTGCGCGCATGTTTATTTATATGTGCTATAACTTGTTCTATCGTCGCTCTAGCACAAGAAAATAAATCCCTACCAGATAAAGTACATCATGCCGAACCGTTATATAATGATCTTGTCCGGGATCTTGGTGCGCGGAAAGGGGAGAAGGAATTTAATGTCGGCGCTGATATTAAAAGAACACATTCGGCAGATGAATTTGGCTATCTCATGGAATATGAATTTGCGCCTATAGATCGATTGGGATTGGAAGCGGAGACAGATTTTGCATATTCAAAGAGCCGCATCGCCAATGAGTCTTCCAGCAATCAATTGGAAAGGTTGCGTTTATCTTCGCAATATTCTTTTTATGTTTCCAAAAAACATGCAACGACTTTAGCTGTTGGATATACGCAGATCTTTAATTTTGTCGATGGGGGTACAGCTTTTAACCCATTCTTTATTGCTGCCAAAAACTGGAACAGTAATTGGCATGCATTGGTTTATACAGGTCCAGAATTGGCGTATCATTATGCTTCATCCAGAATGGATATGATGTGGCAGGTGAATACCTCATTTCATTATACCATACCGCAGACAGATCACTTTATCGGTATTGAGGTCAATCAGGAAATTTCTTCTGAGGGCATTGAGACTGTCCTGCACCCGCAGGTCAAGCTGGGGCTTAGCAACCGATTGGCTATTGGTATGGCGGTGGGACTGCCAATTAGCGGGCATGAAAAGGCTCTTAGCTCGTTTTGGCGGTTAATTTATCAATTGTAAGGTCGAATAAAGACCTTGTTCATTATTTTTTGAAATTTGAAGAAGATCGTCGGTGATGATTCGAAAAAAATAAATGGGGCGAACGCCTTCGCCCCATTATATCCATTAATATTATCAAGTCGAACGCAAAAAAAATGACCTGATGGGGCGAAAATAACAAAAATAATATGAAACTTACAATATGAAAATTTTCCGTAGTCGTGTAAAATTGTAAAAGGTAGATGGGGAGCTACAAAATTTTTATAAAAAAAGCGGCTTGATGTAAATCAAGCCGCTTGTAAAGTTTGTTGTTGTATAAAACTGTCTTATTGGCGTACGCAACGCACGTTTTTGAATCTTGTTTCCAATACGTCTATCCCAACTGCACTTACATTTAGGAGATTAGTTTGTCTTACCGAAGTTGCAGCTCCTCCAACTGCTGCATTGTAACCTTCAAATGACACGGCTCCTAGTGAGGCTAGACCTAAAAGGTCAAGCCCTGCAGTTTCTGTCCATTGTTCAATTCTTGAGCCATTGTTACCTAGGTTTAGACTGATAATGCCACTTACTAAACCGAGTGATGTACCTCCTCCATTCATATAGAAACGTAAATTTTTACTCTCATAAGGAGCTCCTGTATTCGTGCTGAGACCAGCATATTCGTAGAAATTAGTTCCTTTTGTAGGGGTTAACTGATTAAGATACCCCAATAATAAAGTGTAAGGTCCCGAAATTTCACCATAATTCTCCGAACTAGCTACTTTCCATGTTCCAGCAGGATAAACTTGCGCACATGCATCAGAATTTACACCAAAATTACTTGACGTTAGTGCTTTGAATGAAAAATATGTTCCTCTATCTGTAGATGCTTTATTCGTATGATGGAAGCGATAAGGATTGTGTGGATTATTGCTTATATAATATAAGTTGTGCCTAGCCCATTGTGCTCCATTTGTCTTAATTTGTACCGGAGATTCTATTAAATTAGTTAACAAACGATAGCTTTTACCCATTACAGGTGTAATCGGGAAAGTGAAATTAGCCGTTTGTGTAAAATTACGATCACTGCTATCATCGAGTTTGATTGTCAGGTTGGAAACTGCAACCTTAACTTCAGATTGAGCGTTATTGGCAGTATAGATATATGCAATTTTAGCGTCACCATACGATGGATCAACATTGGAGAAACTTGCGTAATTAATCGTTTGCGGATCGCTGACGAAATCTTTCAATCCGCCATCGAACATTTGGATGGTGGCTTTCGTTACCGAAAGTCCGGATACCACGACATTTGCATTTACCATATCCGCAAACATTCCCATGGTGTTTAATTCGATACCAAGACGAGAGTATTTGCGTTTAAACGTGATATTGATGCTAGAACTGTTTCCGTTGGCAATTGTTACATCGCCATTTGCGTATAGGACATCTTTCCCGCTTGGTAGTACGATATCTGTGCTCCCCCCAACGGTAAGGTCGTCTACCGTATTCTCATCGTTATACGATAAAGCCGCCCATTTGTAAGTGCCAGGACTCAATGCAATAGAGCCAGCACTACCAGCAGTCATTGATTCTGAACTAACGAAGGTTCCATCTTGTTTAAAGATAAAGAGACGATATTTGACTAGGTTAGTCATATTTTCCGCTTTTGCACCTGAGCTCGAAATGTTAGATGACAAATTAAAATTACCACCTTGAGTGATTTTAGCTATAGGACTTGCTGGTAGTTCGTTGTCAATACTAACCGTTGCGTCAAATTCGGGGTAAGTGACAATCTTGGGCGCTTTTGTTGTGGCTGCAGTTATGCTTCCTTTTGTGTTGATGGATGATTGCTCATCGGCAATGCCGCTTACTTTTACAATTAGTTTTGTTCCTTGTTCATCTATGATTTCTTGTTTACTTTCAGACTTGGAACAGCTTACTGTTGCTACAGTGCCAAGGGCTAATAGCGACATAGCTATAACCCAATTCGAGTTTTTAATATTGAATATTTTCATAATTTTCTGGATTTGTAGTCAATTATAGGCTTCCGTTTTGTGAGCCCCCAGTGTCATTAGTCCAATCGTCAATACCAGGATTACTTGAAGTTGATCCTGTTCCTCCTCCTGAACCTGCAGCAATGCCTTGCTCCAGTTCTACTACGTGCTCCTTGATGGACGGAGCAACGTACATTTTTTTTGCGTTCTTATTCATGATAATATTATTTGGATAATCCACGTCGTTGCCAACGTGGGGTTTAAATTTAATGGACAATTTTAACCCTTTTTTATGTTCAAAAATACAATCGTTGCTGAACAGCGTTGTCTTTGCGTATAGACAAGTAATGCTGTGCTCACGAATGTGTTTTGAGATTTATTTATCTGTTTCTGTGTTTCTAATTTAATTGTTAATACTTTATGCTATTAGCGGTTAGCAATACTTTTATGAATTATATTGTAATATTACGACTCAATATCAACTTGTGCAAAAAAAAAATATAAAACTTTTTTTAGAATAATATTAAGTTCATAATAAAAGGAATTTCTTTATTATAATAATTTTAACTTTTTTGTCGATTCAATATGCTTTTAAATTGCGTTAAGCATCCATAGTTTAATGTGTAGCGCTGGCATAGTGTTTTCCGAATAATTATCTAACAAAGTTAATTTGAGTTTGTTTTTGTTTTCTATAATTTTTTTTAGGCTTATTGTGGTTTTATAATTAAAATGTTTAAACATAGGTGTTTTCCTCCGATTTGCGCTTAATTTATGTGCTATGTTCTGTTTGCATTTTTAAATTTTTTAATATAATATATTGGATATATATTTGTTTGTTAATCATTTTATTATCTAGTATTTTTTACGATTCGTTGCCTGTGTTTATTTTTAGGTGTTGTATGTAATTATTTGCGTGTTTTGGTTAAATATACATTCTTAATTCAAGTTTTTATTGTGTGCTATTTTAATTTTAGAATGTTTTCATTTTTAGGAAAATTGTATTGACAACTATATTGGTAAAACCACACATAAAATTCACAGCTCTTTGGAATTTCAATTCGTAATGGTTCTTTCTTCCCCTTCTTTATATGTTTTAGGTAATAGATGCAGTTAAGGAAGGTCGGTTGGCTAATGGTTTGAAATGCAATTATATAGCATATTATGCCTACTTTTTTTTTCTTTTGGGTGTCTTTTGATCCTATTTATTACTATTTCTATTTCTTATTTAACCTAACGATCCGGTCTTTTAATAGTCATGTAATCTACCATTTTATATATTAAATTTTTCAACCAAAATTTCAGTAATAAGAGTGTGTTTTCTCATTTAAATGTCATGTAATTGATTTTATCATGTGGTTTTTGTAGTTGATTAGCTACAAGAAAATAAACACCTGTTAAAATCTTATCTCAAAACCCAAATATTATCTACTTTCGTTTAAACATCTGAAAAGGATAGCCATATTTATTTTCTTTAATAAACTCTTTATCAGTAGTATACGAATGATTTATAAATGTGATATAATCACTTGATTAAATAAATATTAGCATATTTTAAAATACAAAAAAATGAAAATGAACAAAGAAAACTTCGCTATTTCATATAGCAAAATGGTTTATGAGGCGCCTAGCCTACATGTACAGAAAGTTGAATTGGAATATGGCATCGCGGCTGCTTCGGTAGACCCTGGGGCAAGTAAGCAATGGGAAAGCAGAGAAACGCAGTCTCATGAGGTGGTGAATGATTATTGGGACTAACATTTATTTTTTAACCGAACTAATTAGTTATGAAACTAAATAATACTAAAAGCTTATTGTCGCTCATGGCCGCGATGACCATGTTTATCTTTTCTTGTCAAAAGGACAATAATACAGCTGAGCTATCAACAGGAAAAGCAATTGTCAATGTTAAATTGGGTGGTATTGGACCTGAAGATGGCTCGAAATTGGCCAAGGGATCCATTGGTGGTTCTAGTGCCACAACTGCTGTAGCGCAGCAAATAACAGTGCCATTTGGTGAGGATCTTGTTGTAAGGGCTACTTTGACTGAAGTGAAAGCTTCTGCTGGAACGAGTTTCCGCGCTGCGGCAAACAAGGCGGCAACAACTTCAACAGAATCTGGAGAGATTGTAGCTTTCAATGGTAACTATACCATCCGAGCGTATAAAAAAATTGATGCGAGTAATGAAATATTGGTGCAGACAGTTAACGGTTTAAGTACTAAGAGTAATCAGTTTGAACTTGAACCCGGAAACTATAAGTTTGTTTTCTCAGCATATGGCAACCCCACTGCGACAGGTGAAGATAAGGATCCCTTGTCGCAAGTAATTGAACAAACGGTAACTCCTGGTAATAATACACTTAACGTTATTTTGAAACACAAGCTGACAGAAGTAACAGTAAAATTTGATGCAGGTAGCGGCCGTACAATTAATGCTATCAGCGGTAGTACAGTTAAACCAAACTATAATTATACATTCGATGAGGGGACCGGAGTTGTAACTTTTGGAGCTGAACTTGCAGCAAAAGGCTTTACTTTCCCAACGCAGGCAGCAGCGCAGACTTGGACGAGCACTCCAGTATTGATCGCTGTTGATAATTCAAATGGTGCTGGTGAAGTGAAATTGGCGAATGTAACAATCAATAATAAAGCAGGAAATGTGTCATTAACCGGATTGACTTTGAAAAAAGGTGTTCAATATGTATTGGAGCTGAATTTAGGAGCTAAACAAGGTTTTGAAATTGGTGGGGAAACTTGGTCAAGTGGCAATTTGGAATATAATCCGTCGACAGGGGTTTATAGTTTTGGAAGTGTCAATAGTATAGGTAATTATTTTTATGCTGGATTTTTGCGTCCGAAAGTCTTGCCTCCAGATCCAAATGCAACTGATGCATGGACTTATAATTGCCCTACAGAAGAACGTAACGTAGCAGGGAAAGACCCTTGTGCTTTAGTGGCTCCGAACAATACGTGGAGACTTCCTGAAAAAGCGGAATTCCTGCAACTGCAATCAAGTACTGCAGAAGGAGGAACTAACAATCCTGGGGTTCCAGTTGCATGGAATGCTGCCAGGTATGTAGATACCTATACCCCTAATGTTGGCTCTGCTCTGGGTGTTTTCTTTGGTACACAAGTGCATCCTGGTGTGACAAATCGCGATAAATATCTGTTTTTATTGCTGAGTGGAGAATATGCCGGAAATAATACCATTGGTGCAATGAACACACAAGGTTATTATCTAGTGTCATCAGGGACTGGTTATGAGCATGTGCAAATAGGAGGACAAAAGGGGCAGCCGGCCTGGGACTTTGATTTTAAACTGGGACAAGAAGGTCGTCAATGTCATGCTGTTCAAGTGCGCTGTGTAAAAAAATAGTTCTCAACTAAGCAATAATTATAATTTATTTGGATAATAAATTTGGTGAAAACGCATTCCTCTGTTTGGGGAATGCGTTTTCTGTTTCTCCTCCAGCCTATGCTATCGCTGCATCAGGTTTTTTATGAATGTTTTCCTAAATTAGACGATCCATCACATTGGATCGACCAAAATGACCTTTCGCTACGATATTGGACTACTGAGAGCAATAGCTGTTTTAGCTGTACTGCTATACCATTATGAAATCCCAGGTTTCAAAGGTGGATTTATTGGTGTCGATATCTTTTTCGTGATTTCGGGTTTTCTAATGACACAGATCGTGCTTTCAGGTATGGGAAAAGGCGATTTTTCTTATAAGAAATTCATCACAAAACGTATAAAACGGATTGTACCGGCCCTGTTAGTGGTAAGTGCCTGTCTGCTGCTGTTTATCCCTTTTTTTTACTTTACTTCGGATCTTAGGTTAAATGCCAAGTATATCGGTCTTGGGTTATCCTTTTCCTCCAATAACTATTATGCCTTTCGTTCTGGTGCTTACTTTTCTCCGGATGCAATAGACAATATTTTCCTTCACACCTGGACCCTGGCGGTGGAAATGCAATTTTATGTGCTGTATCCATTGCTACTCCTTGCACTTCGAAAGTTATATCTATATAAATTTTTGCGATTCCGTTTTATCTATGTAGGACTGACCTTACTTTCTTTCCTTTTATGTATGTACTGGCTTAAGACTAAAGCAGATTATGCCTTTTACCTGATGCCGGCCCGAGGTTGGGAGTTTATGCTAGGCGGACTCGCATTTTTATATACGAAAGAAATTAGGGGGACTTTGAATCGCGTGTCTTCTGTTTTATTGTATGGATTATTAATGCTATTGATCTGTTCGATAATCGGAGCTTCGGGAAGATATGCCTGGCCCTCATTATTTGCGCTATTGCCGACTTTGGCAACGGCACTTATTCTTGGGTTGGCGCAGGAATTGGCCTGGCTCCGTGATCGTGGTATTCAATTCTTGGGGAATATTTCCTATTCATTATACCTCTGGCATTGGCCTGTCTATGTTTTATATAGAAAGTATGAATTTGCATTTCCATACAAATTCGGTATAGTCGTGCCCCTGCTGCTTTCTGTCGTGCTCGCTTCGCTATCTTATTATTGGGTTGAAAAAAATAAAGAACAGGTGAACGTGCGTTCTTTGAGGATTGCTTTCCCTGCTTTGACAGGATTGGCTGTTTTGTTGTATCTTGGTGCGGAATGGCCCTTATGGGGGCGGATTCGTTTACTCGGTACAGAATATGCCAATTACTTTGAATACGATGAGCATACGCATCTAAATCCCTGTAATTGTTATATCACAGATAGTAAAAATTACAATTTCTTTGATGCTGATCAGTGTTTGGCGATTGATTCTGCCAAACAGAATATTTTATTAATGGGGGATAGTCATGCGGCAGAGCTTTCGACCGCTTTTCGAAAAGAGTTAAATAAGAACCAGAGATTACAGGAGATTAGTCTGAGTCTTACCTTTCCCTTTCCTAATCCTAGGGGCTACGGCAAATCGGTCGATTTATGGCGCTATTTTTATAAAAAGTACCTTCCTGAAAATTACCAGCATATAGACAAAATCTTTGTTTCCGTGCATTGGCTAATGTATCATTACGAAGGAATGAATTATACAAAAGAGGAGATCAGACAAGGCGTCGGACAGATGCTAAGTATTTTTGAACAGTATGGCTTGGACTATTATTTTATCGGACAGACAGAAGAATATTTGCTTCCATACCACAAAGTTGCTTTGAAGATGAAAACAAATAAAATATTGGATGAAAGTCATTATGTAAATCCTGTTGGTGCTCGGGTAAATTCATACTTAAAGACAATCATTCCTAAGGGACGTTATATTGCTATTTATCAGCTGAAAGAATTGGTGCATGACAGCGATAGCTTGGGGGGACCTTATATGTTTGATACGCATCATCTCAGTCCTGCCGGAGCCAGTCAGGTGATCAATTATCTTAAGCAAAAAAACTATTTTTGAAAAAAAATCCTCCTCTGCTGGGGCTATCAGTTGCCGGATCATTGTAATCATTGGTGCTTATACAATATAAGCCCTGTTTTTATGTTCGGTATTTATTTGCTAAATTGCTTCACGCCTAAGCACGTAAAATGTTTTTCAGGCATTACATGCGGTAAATAATTATTATGGAATTTGGAGTTCATCGGGTAATTGGTGTAGAGCAGGACTTTTTGGAAATTAGGGACGCAACGGCTAAAGAGAACTATGTCGTTCTTTTTGTGTCAAGTGGCGGCTGTAGCATGCAGATCAATAAACAGATCACTGAGATTGAGGAATATAGTCTAGTTTTGATTCCGCGGGGGATACAAATCGAAGCCAACACAAATGAACAGCGCCCATTTTTGATTATCTATTTTTCGGAAAGTTTTTTTGCACGTACCGAAGTCGACACCGCCTTCCTTCGCAACTTCAAGTCATTTAACAAAAATGAATATACCTATAGAGTACTCAGCGTGCCCAAAGAGTATGCAACTTATTATGAATTTGTCGGCATGCAGCTGAAGCTTTCCAAGCAGAATTACAATCAGGCAATTTATCGGGACTTGGCACATAATATCGTGAAACAGATTGTGCTTCTGGCGGCTATATACGCAGAAGATCGTCAATCGGGCGAACTGCTGGGGCAGTGGACGGAAGTATCATTGGTGCGACGTTTTCAGGAGCTTGTTGAAAAACATGTAAAAAAGGAAAAACAGGTTGCTTTCTACGCGGATCAATTAAATATAGGAAGTAAAAAATTGACCAATCTCACCAAGGAGACCCTGGGTACCACACCCAAAGAACTTATCACCAAAGAATTGCTCCGTGTCAGTAAGAAGCTTCTTGTGGAATCTTCACTCAGTATCAAACAAGTAGCTTGGGAATTAGGTTATAAAGACGTGAATAACTTTAGTACCTTTTTTCTGAAAGAAACATCCCTCACACCAACAGAATACCGTAAGCGTTGGCAGCAATAACTTTTCTGTATTAAAAATATTACATGTTTTCCTATTAAAAAGAATTGTTCTTATTCTTTCTTTTTTTTAAAAAAGGTATATTTATAGTAAAGCAACGAAAACGTATGAAATATTTACGCGGTGAAAATTCACGTTCTTTTGGCGTCAAAATTGATAAAGATTCAATAAGAAATGAGGCTATAGGACAGATTATCATAATATGATGGATGGTTTATACGATTGTAAGGATAAGATAGTAGGCTATGAAAAAGGGAATATTGTTTTTGGGATTGGTTCTTTTAGGAGGTACAGCCTTCGCACAGACTGGCGTGAGATTGAATATTGAGCTCCACGATGTGCAGCATCTTGTTATTAATCCAGATCAATCGATCGTTACCTTGGCCTACCATACCTTAGCCGATTATCAAAATGGCGTTGAGTCTATCCAAAAAGCACATCTTTCGGTATTTAGCACGTCGGGCTATGAGGTGAAGGTCAAAATGGCCAATCAAGATTTTATAAAGCTCGGTCAGGCACAGACAGAAAAAATTCCCGCACCATTGATTCGCGTTAAAGCTACTGCCACTCATATAGGGCAAGTCGTAAATACAGCTAGTAGTGTCCTTTCTACCAATAAGGAAACGATCATTTCTTCAGATTCACCCGCCCTCAACGGACTGTTCGATGTTACCTACACTGGTCCCGGAGCTGACGGCTTAATGCAATACGTAGAGAAAAACAATACCGTTACCTTTACAAACGATGTTCTTTATAGCATCGAAACGAGATAATATTCCTTCAACTCATCTTTCTTGCCCCTCAGTTGCTATACACTGTAGTTGTCGCGCTACAAGCTTTTGTAGCTGTACAGCTACAACATTTTACGCACTCCCTTTTTTATACTTTTTGGGCTCAAATTCATATTTTTTGCTCCATTTCCTGCTGTACTTTTGTTTTGTCCAAAGAGGATAAATAATAACGAATAAGTCATATTAAATTATAAAAATTACAAAATGAAAAAAATTATTTTCTTCGCAGCAGCAATCATTGGTTCAGTAACTGCAGCAAACGCTCAATCACAATCACAAGCAAAGGTAAAAGTGAATGTGGAATTGAAGCCTTTTCAGTCTATTGAAATCGGTAGTGGTAAAGGAACGGGTAACGATGGCGCAGTAACCGATGGTTATGATGACGAGGTAACGTTAAAATATCAAAATATCAATGACTATACGAATGGGGTTGAAAAGAGTGTTTTAAAACAGTTGAAAGTGTCTTCGGTAGGCTCTGGTTACAGAGTAAAAGCTACATTGTCTTCTCCTAATTTTACAAAGACAGCTGGTGCGGGCGCTACAGTATATGATGCAAAGAAATTATTAGAAATTCAAGTGGGGGGTAAGAGCGTTAGTACAGATATTAATATGGATTTTGGTCCTATAGGTGAAAATAGCAATGCAGGTTCTTCTGTACTGAACAATGAATTGGATGTAAAATATATTGGTAAACCACTTAATGAAACAGCTGTTACTGAATTATTGGGTAAAAATGGCGATAGAAACACGATCGCAAAATATACCATCGATGTGGTTTACACTATCGCAGCAAACTAATAGATCTATACTATCCTATGAAAATCATATAGATGCAGGTATCGGAAGATACCTGCTTTTTTATGTATTTTTATACCAAATTGTATTTTTATGAAAAACCTGATTACCTCATTTTTCTTGCTGTTTACGTCATCAATAGCTTTTGCTCAAACAGGATTGACCGTTGGCCCGCCCAGGTTGTATTTTGTGGGCGATGCCGGACAGGCGCAAACGCAGTATGTTGACGTAACAAATCCCAGTAAAGATTATACACTCGAATTGGGTGTTTCTTTTGAAGATTGGTCTTATTCGACTGTTGGTGATAATGAACTGAGTCCAAAAGGGACACTTCCAACTAGCTGTGCAAAATGGCTGTCGGTGTCTGAATCGTATTTTTCACTTAAACCTGGGGAATCAAAGCGATTGCAACTGAATATGCAGGTGCCTAAGGATGCAAAATTTACTGCCGAAGTACCCGTTCATACCGCAATGCTCTTTGTGACGCAGATGAACCCGAGAGCAAGAGAAAAACAGGAAGGGGCTAATATCCGTTTGGCGGTACGCTCGGGTGTAAAGGTGTATCATCGTTTCAATGGAAGGGAAACGCCAGATCTTGAAATTACGAATCTGGTTTATAAAGATGTGGATTCTGTTGGACAGTTTCTGGAGGTCAGTTACGATGTGACCGGAAATATTTGGCTGGAAGGAAGGTTGCGTGCCGAGTTTTTAAATCAGGAAACTGGCGAAAAGGAGGTGGTGGACAATCTTAATTTTTACTGCTTGCCCGGAGATAAGCGTAAACAATATATTGCAATTCCCAAATCGTTGAAATCTGGGAATTACCTCGTTTCAGTATTGGCATTTTATGGCGATCAAGATGTGGTGAAGATCGCGGAATTGGAATTTAAACATGTGGCAAAGAACTAAAATAGTAGTACTCTTGATTTGGGGCTTGTTTTCAGCCATGCCCCTTGTTGCGCAATTGCGGTTTTCGGTCTGGTCGGATAACTATTTCGAAGTGACGTCCTACTTGGGCAAAACAACGCCAGATCGATTCAATGTTTTTCAATTTGATCTGAATGGTCTCAATGTATACGAGAAAAATTGGTCGCTCGCCGTGCGTCTACTAGCTCCAATACGGACCATTGCCGGTGGGAAGAATCGCAGTGGCAATACATTTCCGGTCGACAAGATCAGTCTGCGCTGGACCGGAGACAACAATGAAGCGAATTTTCGCCTTGATGGTATCGGCGCAAGCCGCACGCCGATTATTTTGCAAAATAGTAACGATGTGCTGCTGATTAACCGGGCGAAACAACCCATTAGCTCCAATGGAAACTATTACCAGCAATACCAACTTTATAGTGCGCTGACTGTTGCGCAAGGTAAATACCTGGACGACTATCTAAGTCCTGATCAATATACGTACCTGAAGTACCGCGTTCCTCTGTTGTTTACCCTGTATAGTGAAAGCGGAAAAGTGCTGGGGACGCAGGAGATTAATTATGAAATGCAATTGCCGCCGCGTCTCAGTGACGGTGGGATGGTCGATATGGAGCCTGATTATAGCTTGGAGATTGCCGCGGATGCCGCTAATGCCACCTTGCAGTTTTCGACACAAAAAGACTACATGCAGGGAGTAAGTTCGTTGGTTGCAAATGCAATCCGCGTGAATTCAATAACGGACTACGAGCTCCGTGTTAAGTCGATTGATAGTGAGCTTGTTCGCAATGGTGGCGGAACACTACCGCTGTCGACACTGTCACTTCAATTAACTGCAGGAACGGGAATAAACAAGATAAGATCCAACCCCAAAGTAATTTTAACGACACAGGAACAAGTTGCTGTATCTGCGGCTTCGGTGGATAAAAAGCAAGCGCAAACCTTTAATGTGGAGTATAAAGCGAATCTGACGGCTGATCAGGTGTCGGCTGCTAAATCAGGAAGCTATAGTGTTTCTCTCCTCTATTTATTGATTCCACAATAGTTTGATCCCCATCGCGTGTTTAAATGCTCTTATCATAAGATTAGATTTACAGTCTTCGTGCTGTTATTGCTGCTGATCAGGTTCGTTTGTGCACAGCAGGAAAAACCTGTGTACCTGATTTTGCCTGATCAGCTGCGTTTGGAAGCAGGTCTCAACAGTATTGATCTGCAGCTGGTCAACACGAGTGAAAAGGTTTTTACTGGAGAAATCAATTTGGTGTTGCCTCAAGGTTTACGCGCTCTTGGTTCGGATCGTTTAGCGTTTACCGTATCCGCGGGGAAAAAACGCTTTATTACCCAACGTTTACAAAGTCAGACACCTGCACAGCTCAGGGGGCAGGCAGTAGTTGTTCAGCTTCGGGATCCACAGGGGCATATAGTTGACAACAAGATAATGGCTATCGATGTGCCACCCAAAAAAGCAGTGATCTTGCAGGATGTTTCGGAACCGCAGTATCTGAAGCACGTGGGTGACTCCATCTTTATCCGGACACGGGTGATAAATAATGGTACAACGGACGAAGAGATCAAAATCCTGTTTTCCTCTCCCGATCGAATCGGCAATACCAAATTTAAGGAACAGAGCCTTTTCCTTCCAGCTGGACGTGATACGCTTTTCATACTCCGTTTTGCTGTGGAGAAATATATGTTAAACAGGGCGCAATACACGATCAATATCACTGGGCTATACGATAACGGCGATGTGTTTGGAAATCTATCGGTACTATTGTCCAATATTGCAGCAGATCGAAATTATCAGCAATTATTTGACAATCGGGGTAATTTGGCTGCATACTCGCGTAATTTTTTTGATTTGCAGTTAGATAACCTGCTTGGCGAACAAAAGTCCTACTATTTAAGGTCGGAGGGGGAGTATCGTCTGGCCAATGGACAGATTCGATATAGTGCTTACCTGACCAAAACCGGTGGAATGGACCGGCCTACGTTAAGCAATACCTATGCGGCCTTCCAGAAAGGGAACAATACCTACACGGTTGGAAATCTACAGGAAAGCATGGAGGCGTCGGCTTATGGTAGGGGAATTAAATTTGACCATATTGATACCGCTCGGGCAGCCAATTATACGGTTGGCGTTTTACAGCGTTCGGTAGACTTGTTGGAGTATACCGCAACAGATCCCGGTTATACTGTTTTCGGGAAAATCGTGCTGGCGGAAAATAAGCCCGAGCAACGTCGCTATGAGGGACAACTTTTCTATGATCGTAACGGGCTGGATAGCACCAGCAGTATGCTGTGGACAAATAACTTTGACTTTCTGAAACAAAAATATGCCGGCAACACGGTGCTGCGCGGTTTTGTTGCCGCTGGACTTCAAAGCCAAAACGGTCGACAAATAGGACGGGATTCATCTATGCCTTCATGGGCTTTGGGCGTGCGAATGGACCAGCGTTTTGCCAAATGGAGTTTTAGCTCCGATAATTTCTATAGTTCCCCTTATTATACAGGTAATCGTCGCGGTTCTTTACAGTTTGTTGAACGTTTAAATCGAAATTGGGGTAAGTTATCGGCTGCACTAAGTTATACCTTTTACCGGTATAACCCAAGTTATCTAAATACACATTTTCTCAATTACGCAAGCCAATCTTCCCGCTGGGATTTAAGTATGTATATGCCTCTGAGTTCATTTGTGACGCTATCCGTATTGCCAAACTATAATCGCGAGATTGGAACCTATATGTTTGCTGCAGGTACCCGTGAACTGAAGTCAACCTCATGGCGCCTATTGTCAACTGTGAATGTGCGGTCGCGTAACCTACAGCACAACCTGAACGTAACCACTGAGACGGGGCTTGTGTCAATGACCGATCAAGCTACTGGACTTTTTGCGGTACGGACAGATGTAAATTACAATTATAAGAGTCTGGGACTTTCTGCTTCTTACCAGCAGGGTGCCTTTCAGATTTCGGATCTGGTGAGTGCACTATTAATAGGACGTTCGTTTGGAAACCGTTTTTCTTTAGGACCCCGTGTAAGTGGTACGTTGTTTCAGGAGAGATTACAGTGGACGGCCAATGCCCGGGCGAATCTGAGTAGCAGTTATGGAAATAGTTTTGGGGGGAACGCGAGTGTGAATTACCGTGTACTGAAAAACACCTTACTTACAGGTCTTTTTCAATACAATTATAGTGTCATGAAAACAGGATATGACTATGATTTTAATAATTTACGGATTGGTGTTCGGCAAAACTTAAAAGGATCAAATCTTGATCGACCAGCAATCAAGACCGGGAATTTACGTGTCTTCTGTTTTTATGATAGAAATTTTAATGGAATATTTGATCAAGGGGATATTCCGATGGTTGACCATAGCTTTACGGTAAAAGGGGTTTTGTTTGTAACGGATAAAGCAGGATATGCTTCCTTTAAAAAATTACCATATGGATCATACTTGTTTTTTTCGCCAAAGCAGGGACAGTATATGGCGGTTTCGAAGGAGATCGCGATACAGCAGGCAAATCTAGAAATCCAGGTTCCGCTCCAGCGCGGTGGAATGGTGAAGGGAGCTGTTCGTGTCGAGTATACCCAAGGACTTAGCTTGGAGACTGATCTGAATTTAGATATTTACAAAGTGTTGGCAAAAGACAGGAACGGAAGGATCATCGAAATGTATACTGATAAGGATGGACATTTTGAGTTTGGTCTACCAGAGGGTACCTATAGTTTCTATTTGGATAATGCGAGCTTCCCGGTAAACGTATTTACAGATCAAGAGGCACAATCGGGAACGGTGAAACTTGATGCAGACTTGGTCCTTGAGCCTTTTGTTTTAAAAGTGAAGTCAAAAAAGGTCAATGTCAAGCGCTTTGGACAATAAGTTTCCTATCCGGCGATATGCTGAGACTTGACATCGCTGATATGATCTAATAGTGACTGGTTCAAAATGGGGGATGTTTTTAACATTTCTCGTACGGGATATTTTTCAGCAATATCCGTAAGGGCTTTGAGGTGTTTTTCATGGTGAAGGTCAGTGCCCACAAAATCATACATACCTGATTTCAATAAAGTCATTGCGATAGCTTTGACGTCGACACCATAATAACGGCTGATGGATAGCAGATTCAGCTGGAGCAAACAGCCTGCATCTTTAATCTGCTTATAGATGTTAAAATTACCATGATAATAATTATATCTTTCGGGATGCGCAAGAATAGGTTTATAGCCCAACTTCTGAATATCCAATATGGTGTGGAAAAGGGCCTTTGATTCGGATAAATAAGACATTTCAATAAGAACATAGCCTCCGGGTATAACACAAAGCTCATTATCTCGGACAAGATCCGAAAGTCCGTCATCAATCATGTGTTCAGCAGCTGCAAAAATTTCAACCTTGCTGCCGATATTCTTAAGGCCACTTTCAAGATTAATATGTGCTTCTTCTATACTTGATTTGGTATTCGGATGAACGCCAGCCATAATATGAGGAGTGCAAATAAACTTCTTCAATCCCAAACGTTGCAGCCCATCAATATAAGCAAGCGAATTTTGTACCGAACTGCTTCCATCATCAATAGCAGGCAATAGGTGGTTGTGCATGTCCACCTCCAAAAACTCAAGTTGTGCCAGAGGTCTAATAGATGATTTTTTGTTGGTACCGAACAGATTGCTGAAGAAGCCCATAATGAAATGTTTAAAATACTAAGTTAAATTTTGGATATGTGCTTTTGTTGGTGCTTAATATATGATGATGCTGGCATTTAGATCTGAAATTCATATCCCTAAAAGAACTTTACAAACAATATGCCAGTTTTTTTGTTTATCGGAATGGATGTATAGCTTGAGTAAAGCATTCTTGGGCGGAACAAGCTTGCAAGTAATTTTGTTTATGTTTTTATATTTTAATTTGCCTTTGTAACAGTTTCGGTATAATACTTGCTTGTCCCCCCATAGTGGACAAATAGCAAAGAATAGGTTTTTGTTATTGATATTTTAGGAGATTGTTTAATTGCTTGTTAAATTTTAAGTATCTTGGCGTTCTCTTACAATTATTGCAAAAGCCATATATACTGGGGTTAAGACAAAAACCTAATAAAGTATTATAAAAAAATAAAAATAAAAAAGTGGAATTTATGATGGGTTCTCTGGGAGATTTAAGACGACGGCTTCGAAAGGACAATCCGCGATGGGTTATTTTATTGATCGATATGTGGTTTGTGTTTGCGAGTTATGTGTTTTCAAATTATGTTGTTAACAACTTCAGGGGAGTATTTGACGTAGCTTTGATGTTGAAAAAGGTGGTTCTGGTACTTCCTATTTATCTTATTGCTTTTCTTTGTTACAATACATTTAAGGGTATTGTAAGACAAACTGGGATTCGTGATACGATCAAAATCTTTAAAACAGTGGCTTCATCCTATGTGATTTTAATGGTGCTCACATTTTTGATCAAGGCTGTTTTTGAGAAAGGTACGGTGGCAGGTGATTATCTTCGCTTATCCTATGGCGTTTTGACCATGCAGGCTTGTATTTTATTGGTTATTATGGTAGGCGCACGGGTCGTTTATCGCACCATCTATGAGTATCTCTTTTTACCGGCGAGAAAAGGTGAAAATGTACTGATATTCGGTGCCTCACGCCCAGGTTTGGTTTCTTATTCCTTGTTAAAAGAAGATCAGCGTATCAAATATCAGGTTGTCGCTTTTGTGGAAGATAAGATCTCGCGTATTGGCAAGCGTCTTGCAGGATTGAAAATTCGTGATATTACAGAAATATCAAAAGAATTTGTTGAAAAAAATCAGATTTCCCAAGTTATTATTGCTGTTGAAAACAACGATCCCGAACGATTGGAATATGTGTCGGATTGGTTCCAAAATATTGGACTGGAATTGAAGATTATGCCTTCGGCCCGGATTTTACTTAATTCAGGTGCCAAACGTGAAATCAGGCCATTGAAGATTGAAGATTTATTGGGACGCAAGCCAATCAAATTGGATCACCCCGAGATCGAAGAAGAGATGCAAGGAAAAGTGATCCTGGTGACCGGTGCTGCTGGATCTATCGGTTCGGAGCTGGCCCGCCAAATTGCCAGACGTCACTATAAGACCTTGATTTTGTTAGATCAAGCCGAATCAGCGCTATATGATATCCAACAATCGATTAAGACTACACAACCTGAGCAGATGCACTGCGTGGTAGGTGATGTGCGTAACTATGCCTTTATGCAGCAGATATTTGCGCAATACAAGCCCGATTTGGTATTTCATGCAGCAGCTTATAAGCACGTTCCTTTAATGGAGGCAAACCCGTACGAGTCTATTCAGACAAATGTATTGGGTAGCAAAAATGTGGCTGATCTTTGTATGCACTATGGCACTAAAAAGATGGTGATGGTATCGACGGATAAAGCTGTAAATCCAACGAATGTCATGGGGGCAACAAAACGCATGGCTGAAATCTATGTCAGTAGCTGCAGTGGTAAATCAACTACCAGTTTTATCATTACACGTTTTGGAAATGTACTGGGTTCAAACGGTTCGGTTATTCCGCTCTTTGAGAAACAGATGGCTGATGGTGGTCCGCTGACCCTGACCCATCCTGAAATTACCCGTTTCTTTATGACGATACCCGAAGCGTGTCAATTGGTTCAGGAGGCCGGTGTGATGGGAAAAGGAGGCGAGATCTTTGTGTTCGATATGGGAAAATCTGTTAAGATTATTGATCTGGCAAAACGCATGATCAAATTGAAAGGTTATCGCTACCCGGAAGATATTGATATTAAAATTGTTGGATTACGTCCGGGCGAGAAAATTTATGAGGAATTGTTGGCAAATAATGAGAATACGGTGAAGACCCACCATCCAAAGATTATGATCGCAAAAGTAAATCATGATGAATTGTCGCTTAAGGCAGAGCGTATTAATTCGATTTGCCAGCAGATTTTGGATGCGGATAAACAATTGCCAGATTTTATGGCGCTTGTTGCCGGAATGAAGCAGATTGTACCAGAGTTTAAATCTCAAAATTCAGAATATGAGGTGCTGGATACACAGGAGGGGAAGGAAGAAATAGAAATGCTGGATGAGGCGCCGGCAGAGGTGCCAGTTTATTCTTTAGTAAAGAATGTATTATAAGCAGAAAAGTTTTTATATAATTAACAATATAAAGAAATGAAAGGCCTTCTTATGGAAGGCTTTTTTTGTATTTTAGCGAATTATTTGATGCATTCATCATTCGTAGACCAATGGTCTAAACGAGTCTATAGTTAATATATGAATAAAACAATTTTAATTACGGGTGGGGCTGGCTTTATAGGCTCACATGTGGTACGTGAGTTTGTGTTAAAGTATCCCGAATATCAGATTGTTAATCTGGACGCTTTGACCTATGCTGGTAATCTGGAGAATTTAAAAGATATCGAACATTTTCCTAATTATACCTTTGTTAAGGCGGATATTACCGATCAGCAGGCTGTCTCGGCAATTTTTCAAGAATATCAGCCCGATGGTATTATTCATTTGGCGGCGGAGTCCCATGTCGACCGCTCAATTGTCGACCCAATGGCTTTCGTCATGACCAACGTAATTGGAACGGTCAATTTATTGAACGCCGCCCGGATAATCTGGAAGGATAATTTGGAAGGAAAACGTTTTCATCACGTGTCAACAGATGAGGTGTTTGGCGCGCTCGGTGATACGGGTTTTTTTACCGAAGAAACAAAATATGATCCGCACTCACCGTATTCAGCTTCCAAAGCAAGTTCTGATCATTTTGTGCGGGCTTACCACGATACCTACGGCTTGCCCATTGTTTTGACAAACTGCTCCAACAATTATGGACCGAATCATTTCCCCGAGAAATTGATTCCGTTGTGTATTCATAATATTTTGAATAATAAATCACTACCTGTTTATGGTGATGGAAAATATACCCGCGATTGGTTATATGTCATTGATCATGCAAAAGCCATCGATCTCGTTTTTCATGAAGGTAAAAATGGGGGCTCCTATAATGTTGGTGGATTTAATGAGTGGCAAAATATAGACCTGATCAAAGAGCTGTGCAAACAAATGGATGAGAAACTGGGGCGTGAAAAAGGCTCTTCGGCACAATTGATTACTTTTGTTAAGGACCGACCAGGCCATGATTTGCGTTATGCAATTGATGCAACGAAGATCAATAAGGAGTTGGGCTGGAAGCCTTCCGTAACTTTTGAAGAAGGTTTGTCACGGACAATAGACTGGTTCTTATCCAATCAGGAGTGGTTGGCGCATGTGACCTCTGGGGATTATAAAAACTATTACGACAATCAATATAAAGATGCATAAGAATGACGTATACGGAAACTAAATTAAAGGGCTGTTTTATACTCGAACCGACCGTATTTGAAGATGAAAGAGGTTATTTTTTTGAATCATTTAATGAAACGAAACTAAAGGCGATTCTCGGTTATACACCACACTTTGTGCAGGATAATCAATCCAAATCACAGTTTGGTGTGGTGCGTGGCTTGCATATGCAAGTTGGAGAGCATGCACAGGCAAAATTGGTCCGTGTTGTGGAAGGTAGCGTATGGGATGTCGCTGTTGATGTTCGTCCGGGATCACCTACCTTTGGACAATATATTGGCATTGAACTTTCTGCTGAAAATAAAAAACAATTATTTGTGCCTAGAGGCTTTTTGCATGGCTTTTCTGTATTGTCCGAACATGCGGTCTTTTTCTATAAATGTGACAACAACTATCATAAAGAGTCGGAAGATGGGGTAAACCCGTTGGATCTGGAACTTTCGATTGACTGGCAAATTCCTGCCGAACGAATGATTCTCTCCCAAAAGGATCAGGAGGCACAATCCTTTGAAGGGTTACGTTTGAGATTAATATGATAGGATATGCGGATTGTTATAACCGGAGCTTCAGGACAACTTGGCTCAGAACTAAAAGATCTTTTGCTGGATAATATCGAAAAGGAGTGTTATTTTCTGGATCGAAAACAATTACCATTGGATCAAATTCAAATCATACAGCAAATTTTGGCGATGTATGAGCCAGATCTTATTATTCATGCAGGAGCTTATACGGCTGTCGATAAGGCTGAGGAGGATCAGGTAAATGCTGATTTGGTGAACCACGCATCTTGTGAAGAGATCGCACAATACTGTCATCTACATGGTACACGTCTAATCACTATTTCGACAGATTATGTTTTTGATGGATCTTCGGCTACTGCTTTAACAGAAACTGCCGAAACTGCCCCCATCAATGTATATGGTCAAACGAAACTGGCGGGAGAACAGGTAATTCAGAAATGGTGCCCCGACGCCATCATCATACGTACCTCTTGGGTTTATTCCACCTACGGCAAAAATTTTGTTAAGACCATGTGTCGTTTAATGGATGAGCGTAAGGAAGTAGGTGTCATTAACGATCAAATTGGAAGCCCTACCTATGCGAAGGATCTGGCCTTGGCAATCGTAAAAATAGTGGATTCTTCTAAATGGGAGGGCGGTATTTATCATTATAGCAATGAAGGTGAGATTTCTTGGTACGACTTTGCTGTAGCGATACGTGATTTCCGTTCGTTCGATTGTGAAGTAAAACCGATTCCCACAAGTGCCTACCCGACACCTGCACGCAGGCCAAAGTATTCCTTACTCGATAAGTCGAAGATCAAGGCTATTTTTGCAGTTGAGGTACCCAGTTGGGAGATAAGTCTGGCTAAAATGCTAGCCGAAGAGTTTAAAAATTAAGAATAATCAAAATATGAGTACTATGAAAGGAATTATATTGGCAGGAGGCTCAGGAACACGACTACATCCACTTACGTTGGCAGTAAGCAAACAGCTGATGCCTGTATATGATAAGCCGATGATCTATTACCCGCTGTCAACCTTGATGCTGGCCGGGATACGTGAGATTTTGATTATATCGACGCCTCAGGATCTTCCGAATTTTAGGAAATTACTGGGCGATGGGTCACAATTGGGGTGTCGATTTGAATATAAAGAGCAACCAAGTCCCGACGGATTGGCGCAAGCATTTTTATTGGGCGAGGAATTTATTGGCGATGATAAGGTGGCCCTTATTCTCGGAGACAATATTTTCTATGGATCGGGTTTATCGAAGCTTTTACAGTCTTGTGCTGATCCCGATGGAGGTGTTGTTTTTGCATATCCTGTACAGGATCCGGAGCGTTATGGTGTGGTCGAATTTGATGAAACAAATAATGTTATTTCGATTGAGGAAAAGCCACAATCGCCAAAGTCGAATTACGCTGTGCCCGGAGTTTATTTTTATGACAACGAAGTGGTTACTATCGCCAAGAACATAGAGCCTTCTCCTCGCGGTGAACTGGAGATCACAGATATCAATAAAGAGTATCTTCGCCGTGGTAAATTGAAGGTCGGTATTTTTGATCGTGGTACAGCTTGGCTGGATACAGGAACGATACAGTCGCTCATGCAGGCAGGACAATTTGTACAAGTGATTGAGGAGCGGCAAGGGATGAAAATAGGAGCAATTGAAGAGGTCGCTTACAGAATGGGCTACATTGATGGACAACAATTGCTAAAAATTTCAGCCCCGCTCTGTAAGTCGGGGTATGGAGAGTATTTGAAACGGATTATAAAATCATAAATTGCTCTCTCTTTATTGCTTTATATAAGCTTCATAGGCATTGCTGAGCACTTCCCCTTTTTCATTAACCCGGTTAAGTGTCCTATCGTTTACCAGCACATAACGTAGGGATAGCTTTTGCTGATTTTTTGTTGTAGTAATCACAAGATCTTTATTGTCGGTGAGGGTATACGTACCTTCCTCTTTAAGACCAGTAATACGTTCTCCCTTTAGCTGCACAATTTCATAATTATTACTTTTTTTGAAGTTAATCCGAAGATAATTATCACCTCCACCGTAAATAATTTCTGCATCCATGTCTTTGCGAAGCCAAGATGTCTCAGTGAGCATATCATCTTCCTGGAAGACAGCATTTTCATTAGACCCACAGCGTATAAAGGTAAATGAGGTCGCGATAAATAAAATAAATATGAGTTTTCTCATGATGTAAAAGGTTAGAATGTATTATAATATAGCCCATGCGAAATTTCGCATTCTTACGTCAAATATAAAATCATTAATTTCTAATTAATATAGACCCTGGGGTTCTATTTTTTTAGTCGATCTTAAGGAAAAACTTTGTTTATCTTGGAATATGGATCGTGAAAGTACTCCCGAATCCAATACGACTTTCAATCGTTATAGAACATTTTATTCGGTTTGCAAATTCGTGACATAACATTAAACCTATACCATTTCCTTTTTCCTCGAGGGTCCCATCAAGACTATGTTGCTGTTGCATACCTTTCAGTGTCCTAATTTTTGTTTCATCCATGCCTACGCCCTGGTCTGTTATTGAAATAAGGATTTTGCTATCGGTTTCATGTTGTTCAAAAATAATGGCTTTACCACTAAAGCTAAACTTGATGGCGTTGTTAAAAATATTTCGGATGATAAATTCAAATCGTTTAAGGTCACTATGGATGGATAAGTTTGGAGAAATTTTGATGTCTATATATAACTTTTTCAAGTTTATTCGATCCATGAAAAGACTCTCGCAGTCTTTAATAATTTGATAGGGAAAGATTTCCTGTATATCAAGCTTCTCATTAGCCATTTGTTGTGAAGACCATACAAGCAAACTATCGAGCATTTTGGATACAGCAGTAAGCTGATTGCCAATAGTGATCAACATACTTTTAATTTCATGCGCTGGTAGGTCAACGATTTTTGAAACGGAGAGTAAGGCCTGAAATGAAGATAAAGGGCTTCGCAAATCATGCGACACGACAGAAAAGATACTGGCCCGAAAGCGATCTGCCTGGACCAATTCGGCGTGTTGCTGCTTGATTTCCGTCGCCTGTTCATCTACTTTCAATTTCTCCTGATGTAATAATCTATTCTTTTTGATCAGCAAAATGATCATCACCAAAAATATTAGGAGAACAAAAAAGGTCAATAACCCGATCAGCTTTATCCAATGGGCTTCACGCTTTACATTCGCGTTTTTTAATAACAGATTTTTATTTTCAAGCTCCTTCTTTTCGCTTTCATATTTTTCCCGAAGTTCTTCCCGAATCCTTACGCGGAGGACTTCTGCATCTTCATGAAATTTGCGATCTGAGCTATCCTGATCGCTGAGAATTAAATGCTCATCCTGTGCTTTGATCGCTTTAGCTATCTTGTCAAAATCTCCCTGAAGGTCTTCCGTTAAGTTGGTGAAACCGCTTTTGGCGATAATGCGCTTGATAAGGGTTACTTCTTTTGCCGCCAGATCAAACCGCTTTTCTTTGACATAAATATTCGCGCGGTTGATACGGGCATAACTTTCGCCAACAGGATCTTCTTTCTTGGTGGTGATGTCTATCGCGAGGTCGGTATAATAGGTACTCCATTCAAGCTTATCTGCCTTGAGATAGAGATAGCTTAATAGAATATAGGTATTGAAAAGATCAACTTCAGGCGCATTTGCTTTGCAGAATTCAACCGTTTTTACCAAATAATCGATGGCTTTGGTTACATCTTGCTTCTTTCCTCCATTCAATGCATTTTGGGCATATATATTTCCGATATTGGTTGAGATATTGGCTCGGTTTCTTGTATCACGCAGCTCTTTGGAGAGATCTAGTGCACGCTGGTAATACTTTAAGGCCTGATCGGGGTCATAACTCTTGTTGAATACATTGCCTATATTCAGGAAAGAGAGCATCATCCCTTTCCTGTCGTTGCGTTCTTCCCGCTTTTTGAGTACTTTAAAGTGTGTTTTTATGCTTTCATCAAAGTTATTTAACTTCAGATATATAACACCTTGTAGATTTAATAAATCAATTTGCAAAGGTTCGAATTTTTTTTCACTGATGAGACTCAATCCTTTGGAAACGATTTCCTGTGCTTCTTGGGGATTACTGCGGTAAATTTCTGAGGCAACTTTATAATACGCCAATATTCGGGTCGAATCGTTACTTGCCTCCGATAGCTGCTTATCTACCTTGTCCCAGCCAGTGTTTTGGGAATATGCATGATGGGTGAAGAACAATATGGTAAAAAATAATAGGGTGGTTAAACGATGCATGGCTAGTTTGTTTCAATAAAACAGTAAAAATAAAAAAAACTATTAAATACAATGAACTTCACGAATATAAAACCATGCTGGACAAACAGGGAAGATAATTGATTATATTTACAGCCAAATGTCTGAGTCCAAAAGAATTTACCAAATCGATCTGTTTCGTTTTATTGCAGCATCTGCCGTCGTATTATATCATTATTTATATCGGGGGTATGCAGCCGGAAATATGTCGCTATTGGGTTTCGATGGCGTCGGAGAATATTTTAAATACGGCTACCTGGGTGTAGACTTATTTTTTATCATTAGTGGTTTTGTGATTGCTTTTTCCATCAAACATCTTTCACTGCGGAAGTTCTGTTATTCCCGCTTCAAGCGTTTGTATCCGATGTATTGGATTTGTTTGCTGTTGACTTTTATCGTTTCTTATTTGTGGGGCGCACCGCGTTATCATGTCACATTTACACAACTATTGGCCAATCTGACCATGGTGCAAAAACTATGGGGACAGGGGGATGTCGATGGCGCTTATTGGTCACTTTATGTGGAGTTGAAGTTTTACCTGATCATCGCTTTGTTTCTAATTCTGAATCGATTTAAAAAAATAAGCTTGGATTACTTGGTTTATTTTTGGTTGCTATTGTCCAGCCTACGCTTTTTTGTTGGGCCTTCGGAAATTTATGACGCAATCCATGAGTTTTTTTTACTCGACTGGAGTGCGTATTTTATTGCGGGAATTATATTCTGCCAGATTTTTCTGCATGGACCAAAAGTCCAGCATTTTGTCGCTTTACCTTGGTGTTTGTACATTTCCATCGATGGTGCTGTGGGGCGTATTCATTGGCTGGAACGCACTTTTCACAGTGACTTTTCCCCTTATATTATTGGTGCGACCATCGTTGTGTTTTACCTACTCATGTTACTGGTTTCCTGTAAAAAACTGCAGGCGATCAATTCGTCTGGATTTGTTAAAATTGGCATGTTGACCTATCCGCTGTATTTAATCCATCAACACATCGGCTTTATTATTTTTAATCACCTGTATCTGTATCTGAATAAATACCTGCTCCTTTCAGGTGTTATCATTCTTATGCTCGCCGTGGCTTATCTGCTGAGCGATCGGATTGAACCGCGGATCATGAAGCATTTTCGTAGCATATTGGCGTTTTTACCTCTCCTGGCTGGCGGTAGGAGTTGTGGGCCCGTGGACGACAGTAGACTCGACGGACAGTAGTTAAAATCTGGAGAATATCGGCTAAAATAAACCTATGTATAATAATGTAGAGTCATTAATTTTATAAATGTCAAATAGACAGCAATACAGAAAATATTCTTCGATTTTGGAAGCTTATTAATTGGAAGCTTATTAATAGTGATTGCTTTTCTTCTTGTTCGTCTTCTGTTGAAGACAATCAAGGAAAAGGATACGGTAATAGCTTTCACCGGGCTAGAGGGTGATCTTTAAACAATAAATCATTAGCGAATAAAAGATAGCGATATGAAAAGATATACGATATATTTTGCAGCAATTCTCACAATTTTTATCAAAATGACAGCTGTAGCTGTGGCACAGGGTGGGGATCAGATCTTAGATGGTATTGGAGAGACAGGAATGGTGGCCCGCTATGTCTTTGATGGGGATTTTAAGGATTGGTCGCGCAATGGACTACATGGTAAATTCCAGGGCACAAAAGCTTCATTTGTATCAGATAAGCAATTTACAAAGGTGCTTTCTCTCGCTGGAGGAAAGGACGATTTTGTCGTACTTCCAGCGCAAGTACTCGCTGATCTCGAGTCGATCAGCATTACAGGCTGGATGTACTTACGAGCAGCGCAGTCTGGCCAGTATTTATTCGACTTTGGACAGGACATCACCAGGCATTTTGCTGGAACACCAACAGGTACAGCGCAGCAAAATGGCTATATAGGGATAATCGCGCAAAAGAAGGCCGCAGTAAAAAATGCGGTCTCTTCGGCTGTGCCTTTAAACAAATGGGTGCACTTGGCCATCGTAGTTGATATTGCTACAGGGACCATGCAAACATATTTAGATGGTATGCCCGCTGGAGAAGTTAAAGACATCCCACAGGAGCTGACCGAGGTTTTTGGACAGGCAGGTAGCAAGAGGACACTATACATCGGAAAATCCCTGTTAGGTGGCAATGTAAGTTTAAATGCACTGTTGCATGATTTTCGCATTTATCGTGTGCCACTGAATCAAAACCAGATCGGCATGGTGTATAGAAATGCGTTGAAGGGTGTGCGTGAAGATGTTGCTTCTAAAGGTAAGGCTGAGGATGACCTACCGCGATTTCCAATGAATAAAGCAGCGCTTTATAATGCCTTCTTAACAGGGGTTGCAGATGTCTCCGTAGAAACAGCGATAGGCGAGCTGCCACGATTGCCGAGTTATGTCGTCGGTACATATAAAGACGGTATGGTGGGACCAAAAGTGCGTGTGTTGTGGCCTGCGCCAACCGACAATAGTGCCGTCGCGCAGCAAACAGCTTACACCGTCACGGGGCGTGTTCCCGGGACAGATCTGAAACCCAAAGCCATCATTACAGTAAAAGGGAAGGTAAAGTCCAAGATGCCTAGCTTAAAATTGGAGGCATTTCACTTGGATCAGGTTTCCCTTAATACGGATGTAAAGCAGCATCAAACGAAGTTTATTGAAAATCGCAATAAATTCATTGATACATTAGCAAAATCGGATCCCAATTCATTCCTCTATATGTTTCGACACGCGTTTGGGCAAAAACAACCGATCGGTGCGCAACCTTTGGAGGTATGGGACAGCCAGGATATCAAGCTGCGCGGTCATGCTACAGGACATTACCTGACGGCAATTGCACAAGCTTATGCGAGTACAGGCTATGATAAGGCACTCCAGTCAAAATTTTTGGGGAAGATGGATACCATGGTCAACGTGCTTTATTCCTTGTCAAAGTTGTCGGGTACGCCGAGACAAGCGGGGCAGGCTTATGTCGCAGATCCTGCTGCGGTACCTTATGGCCCCGGTAAATCGGCTTATGATTCTGACCTGAGTGACGAAGGAATCCGTACAGATTATTGGAACTGGGGGCTAGGTTTTATCAGTGCCTATCCCCCGGATCAGTTTATTATGCTCGAGCATGGCGCAAAATATGGCGGGCAGAAGAACCAAATTTGGGCTCCTTATTATACCCTGCATAAGATCTTGGCCGGCCTGTTGGATGTTTATGAGGTAAGTGAAAATAAAAAAGCATTGCAGATCGCGCAGGGAATGGGCAACTGGGTGTATACGCGTTTAAATCAAGTCCCGACCGACACACTGATCAAAATGTGGAATACCTATATCGCCGGTGAATTTGGTGGGATGAATGAAGTGATGGCCAGGTTATACCGTATAACGGGTGAAGAGAACTATTTAAAAACCGCCCGTTTATTTGACAATATTGATATGTTCTACGGCAACGCAGCGCATGCACATGGACTGGCCAAAAATGTAGATACTTTTAGAGGGCTACATGCCAATCAGCATATTCCTCAAATTGTGGGCAGTATGGAACTATATCGGGTGTCCAATGAGCCCCAATATTATAAAATAGCGGACAACTTTTGGTATAAAGCCACCAATGATTATATGTATAGTATCGGTGGTGTGGCTGGGGCAAGAAATCCGGCTAATGCCGAATGTTTTATTAGCGAGCCGGCGACATTATATGAAAATGGATTTTCTGCAGGCGGGCAGAACGAAACCTGCGCAACCTATAACATGTTGAAATTGACAAGTGACCTGTTTATGTTCGATCAGCGCGCAGACTTGATGGATTATTATGAACGTGGATTATACAATCATATCTTAGCGTCTGTTGCAGAAAATAGTCCAGCAAATACGTATCATGTGCCTCTACGCGCGGGATCTATCAAGCAGTTTGGAAATGCTGATATGAAAGGCTTTACCTGCTGTAATGGTACGGCTATTGAAAGCAGTACTAAATTGCAGAATACAATCTATTTTAGGAGCAAGGATGATCAGGCGCTGTATGTCAATCTCTATATTCCTTCTACCTTACATTGGACGGAACGGGGAATCAGCGTCGAGCAACAAACCAGTTTTCCGAAAGCGGATCAAACAGCGTTGACCATACGGGGGAATGGCAAATTTGAACTTCATGTGCGGGTGCCAAGCTGGGCAACAAAGGGATTTTTTGTTGCAATAAATGGAGTCGATCAAAAAATTAAAGCTGAGCCGGGCACTTACCTGACCTTAAACCGTACCTGGAAAGATGGGGATGTGATCAACCTCAAAATGCCATTTCAGTTTCATTTGGACCCGGTTATGGATCAGCCCAATATGGCGAGTCTGTTTTATGGGCCAATCCTATTAGCCGCCCAGGAACCTGCAGCAAGAAAAGACTGGCGTAAAGTAACTTTAGATGCAAAGGATATTGCTAAGTCGATTAAAGGAAATCCCGAAACATTGGAATTTTACATTGATGATGTCCTTTATAAACCTTTTTATGATACTTACGGACGTCATTCGGTTTACCTGGATGTCAGCTTAAAATAAGAGGCAAGCAGTGTGTTCCTAAATCTTTCCCAAATTCAAGGTACCTTTGTCATAAACAATTGTGTATGTAAATTGTCATTTAGCATGGACAGAATACTATTGTTTACACAAGTTTTTCGCTAAATAGAATTAAGAAGATGAAAATATTGGTTATTGAAGACGAAGCGGATTTAAGGGAAATTGTGAAGGCATCTTTACTTAAGGAAGAATATACGGTAGAAACTGCCGCTGATTATGGATCAGCTCTAGAAAAAGTCGCTGTTTATGATTACGATTGTATCCTGCTCGACATCATGTTGCCTGGAGGTAATGGTTTGCAGATCCTCGATCAGCTCAAAAATGAAGGTAAGTCCGATAATGTGATCATTATCTCCGCGAAGGATTCTCTGGACGATAAGCTAAAGGGACTCGAGCTTGGGGCCGATGACTATTTGACAAAACCCTTTCATATTGCTGAGCTGAACGCACGGATTAAAGCCGTGTTACGAAGGAAACAACGGGAAGGTAAGCATACATTGGAAATGGGAAACATCGTGTTGGACCTCAATGAACGCTGCTTATTTATTGCACAGGAACCTGTGCCGTTAAATCGGAAAGAGTTCGATATGCTCAACTACTTCTTATTGAACAAAAATAGACTGGTCAGCAAAAGTGCGCTGGCAGAACATGTATGGGGCGATAATACGGACCAGGCGGATAATCTTGATTTCATCTATTCACAGATAAAAAACTTGCGCAAAAAATTCTTGGCTAGTCATGCTGATGTGGATTTTGGTGAATAGTTTCCAACAGAAATTTCCAAAAGCCAAAAAAGTAGATTGGGAATTGAAGGGGAATGTTTATGAAGCTGAGTTTGAAACGGGTTTATTTGGCATTGACCAGGAAGCTTGGTTTCAGCATAACGGAAAACTTTTGCGGTATAAAACTGAAATCAACAAAAGAGAACTACCGAAGAGTGTGCTGGACCGGGTGAAAAGAGATTTTCCGGGCTATAGCATTGAAGACGCAAAAAAGATTACCGCCGAACAGAAAGTGAGTTATGCGTTTGAAGTGAAAAGTCGAAAAGAGGAGTGGAAGCTGGTACTCGATTCAGAGGGAAATGTGCTTACGAAAGTAAGGGACTAAGCAGATATTTCTGTACAAATAAAAAAACCTTCATGATTTTACACGCACTCATAGCGGCGAAATCATGAAGGCTCTTTTGGGCAAGTAAGCTGAGTTTATTGCGCTAACTAATCTTCTCCTTCCTCTGCGTGGAGTTCAAAAGATAGCTTTATGAGGTCTTGACCAGCAAACTTAGTGGCATAATCCGATAAGTTCCAGTCAGTACGGGTAACTTTTGCCTTTGTGCTGGCATCGTTAAACTTGCGAAGCACAAAGAATACATTTTTCTCGCCTTCATTGTCTTTTCCTGCCGTAAAATAAGTGATAATCCCTGTCGTCTCCGTTGCTCCGTTTACTGCAGTGCCATCACCGTAGTTCGTTTCTTTCGTTTGAAAGATTGCACCATTTCCTGTACTGCTATTCGGATTTAAAACGAAAGAACCACCTGAAAGGAACGCCTTGTAGTAGTCTGCTGTTGCTTTATTGGTAATGTACTGTCCCTGTGTCTCTTTGGAGGTAGCATCAAATTGTTTTAATTCAATTTTATAGATACCTGCGGGATGAAGGTGGGCGTGTCCACCAGAAAGTGCTGTTCCCTTTTCGTCAAAGCTGATAGCGATTGGCTCTACCTTTTCCTTGTCCGCAAGATCATGGAAATGGTCGCCATGTGCCTCGCCGTTTACTTCAGTAAAAATGAGTTTGTAAGCAACTTTGACATCTGTACCTTGTATGGTTAATGGCGATTCTACTGTAGTTGTATTTCCGGCTTTGTCAGTTACTGTAAAATGAAAATGATAGGCTCCTGCGGGTGCATCCGCTGGAACATCGATGTGTTCATGAAATGTCGCATTTTTTACACCAATGTATTTCCCATCCGTATAGGCTTTTGTGAACTTATACTGACCACCACCTTCCTGATGAACCTCTATTTCGATCTTAGAAATGAGTGCTTCGGCGAGAATATCACCTTCAAGATGAAGGTCTGATCCTGCCTGAACATTTTTGTTATTGCCACTGCCGATTTCGAGTGCGCTGATCTGGGGCTGTGCAAGTGCTGGAATTTCCTCGTTATCTTTCTTACAGGATGATAAAAAACCGAAAAGAATTGTACTTAACAGGAAGAAGAAGCGAATGTTTCTAGTTTTCATGTAAAATGGATTTAATTAAATTGAGTTGATAAATAGGTATGGTATTATTCGAGTATTCGGATGCTGATTCCTTTTTGGCTGCTCCATCCCGCCAGGTCGGTCACCTGGATCATAAAATGATAATTGCCCGGATCGATATCGGCTGGTACATCAATCTTTAATTCGGCATCATATTGCTGTGGCTGCCCCGGAATATTAACTGTCTTGACCAAAGTAAATGGCTTGACGGGTGTTTTGATCGCCTCAACCGTGCATTCACCGATTTCAGTGCTATGCGAATGATGGTCAAAATTATGGTGTACGTCGATGCTATAGCTCCCGAGCGCGACATTATCAGATAGCTTACTGCGGAAAGTAAAACTTGTGCCTCGTTTAATTGTGCTGCATTGTTTTGGGAAAGCCGTTTCCGAATCGATGGCGATGGTCGGTTTTTCGGTATCAATGCTTTCCTTATCTTTTTTACAGGCAACAGTCATGGCAAGTAACACTGTAATAAGTGTGTATTTTTGAAGTGTTTTCATATATAAATTTTATTCGTTCTTGTATTTGTTAAGCGCTATTTATATGTTCGCTTTGCTCGATTATTCATTCGCTTTGCTGTTGTACTCGGTTTGCTGTGCTCATCGCACACTGCTCAACGGGTGGTTATTGAAAGCAAAGGCTTATTTAAAGCTGTGATCTTTAATTGAATCTTATTTTATTCTTCATTCGTTGTAATTCATGTTATGATCGGGACTGTTTCCCAAAGGGAACTCCAATGGATAGTATAAAATTCCTTCCCTGTTCAGGCAAAGAGATCAGCCGATAAAAGCTGGTATGATCCATATATTTCTTGTCAAAGAGATTTTGAACCTGTAAGCGTAATTGAAGGACAGATCCCGAAAACTGAAGTTGTGTTCCTGCCCGGAAGTTGAAGACCTGATAATCTGCTGTGGACTCTTCTGGTGGAACAACATGATACTGCGCTGCTGTCCATTTGCAATCGACGGAAAGGTAGGTCTCTTTAAAATGTTTGCCATTTTTTGCTGTCCAGCTGATGTCCATCAAAGCTGAAGGTGCCGGAGAGAAAGGAAGTGTATATCCTTTCTTTGCGCCCGATAGTTGTTCCGATCGAACATATTCACCCAATAATTCTACTTTCCATTGTTTCAGAGGCTGGTAGCTGAGTTTCAATTCTGCTCCATAACGGCGAACACGACTTTCCATATATTCAAAGATTTGATTGCCGGCGCCATAATATTGATCGTAGCTCGACGTAGGATTGAGGTAGATATAATTGGAAAAGTAATTAAAGAATGGTGTAAAGGCAACAAAGACTTTTCTAGGACTCCAGGTCAATGATAAATCCAGTTGATAGGATTGTTCGGGAGACAATGATTGATTGCCTCTTTCATAACTGAAGTAGTGATAGTTGACACCATTGGCGCCGAGCTCCTGTGCAATGGGGGCCCTGAAACTTTTTCCTACATTGATTTTTGTTTCCAGATCGCCGAATTGATGTGCCGCTCCTACAGACCAAACCAGACTATTGAAACGGCGACTGAGCGCCGAAGCCCGGACTATTCTGCCCGACTGATTCTCTTCCAGCTGTGATTCGAACCAATCCTGATAAGGTGAGGTTTGAATATGGCTGTAATCGTAACGCAATGCCCCATATAGCATGGTTTCGTCCGCGAATTTGTATTGATCGTAAACGAATAGGCCCATTGCCTTTTGGCGAAAAGTTGGGATAAGGAAGCTCCAACCATTGATACGGTTATCCTGATACTCTCCATTTGCGCCAATGGTAAGTCGATGTGTGGCCAACTCAAATTGATCTTTTACAGTGATACTATAGACCTGTTTGTCATATAACCTTTCCAAATTGATGGGGATAGTCATATCTTTTGGATAAACAGGTGGCATATAACCATGCGCGGTGTAATTGTTATATTCTTGCCGGTAGTTTTTCTGATAGCCCAGGTCTATCCAAAGCTTATGCTTATCCAGATCGATAAAGTTGCGGTTAATAAGCTTCAGGTGATTGACCGTCTGGCTTGGGAAACCGATGTCACGACTGGATTTGTCATAAAGAGCTGTATCTACGCCCCTTGGTTCCAAGCCGTGCGCATTGGCAAAGAAGCCTAGCTTTGTATGATAATTACTCAGGTAGAAAATCGAAGAAAAACGATCCGATAGATATCCGCCGCGTAGTTGAAAATGTGTCTCTCGTCCCGCAGTGTTGCGAACATGCCGATCTTTTAGGCGTACCGCATAATTGTAAACATAGACTGTATCTGTGGGGACACGGTAATCGCCATATTCCAGGTGCGTGAATCCTCCTCCAAATACCCAATTCCCTTTTCGGCCCTGTGCTTGTAGCGATCCGCCAAAAGTAGCGTTGTTTGACTTTGTCAATAGGTTAAACTGGCCCTTAAAACCTGTCTCCTGTAGTTCCGCTGGCGGTGATAGCCGAATGACACCGCCAATGGCATCCGAGCCATATAGAAATGAGCTAGCCCCCTTAAGTACCTCGGCACTCCCCACACTGAATTGATCGATTTCCAACCCATGATCCAATCCCCACTGCTGGCCTTCATGTTTAATACCGTTTTCTACCGTGGCCACACGATTAAATCCGAGCCCTCTAATCTGCGGTTTAGACTGATTAGCACCTATGCCTATGGCATTAACGCCGGGAAGTCTGCTTAATGTCTGCATTAAACTTCCCGCCTGGTATTTTTGTATAGAGTCGGCAGTCAATAGCTGGATCGATAATGCTCCTTCTGCTGCCCGATGGTAACGTCGCCCTCCAACTTTTACTTCTTCAAGCTCGATACTCTTCTCCTGTCCATAACATGGGAAAAATAGCTGTTGTGCTGCGATAAGTGAAAAAATGATATACCTATTCATCTATATGGATTCGATTCGTAAAGCGTAATTCGTGCAATACATATGGTATTCCAATTAATATATATTGCAATTAAGTTGCAACAAATATAGGGAAAAAGATTTTAAAAGCAATATAGTTGCATTATAAGGCTTGAAGAAACAAATCCCTGATTTCAGCGATAGTAATATTTTTCGGCTTCAATTATCTTTGATTTAGAGTGTTATGCATTGGTGAGTGATATTCATAATTAGAAAAAGGCACTGGTGAAATAGCGGTTGCTAGCGTAACCTAAACAGATTTTTGATGCACTAAAGCTTGTCCTATGGATGATGTGGTGTTGCTATTTTTACGAAAAATGAGGAAAAACAAATTATAAAATAGATCAAAATGATTAAACAATTTATTACGGGCATGATGACCGCAGCGGTTCTGAGCCTATCAAGTTGTGGTTCGGGAGAAAAAGATCCTGCAGCATACAACAATTCAATTATTACCGTTATAAACAGTAGTGAAAAACATGTGACAGACATGAATGCCGCCATGAATGGCTCCGATTATTCTAAGGCTGAACAGGTGCGGGCAGATTGGGAGAAGTCTTTAAATGACGATATCAAAAAAGTAGAGGAACTTGGTGATTTCAAGGGTGATGCGACATTCCAAAAGGCGGTGCTCGATGGCCTGAACGGGTATAAAAAAATTGTTACGGAGGATTATCCAAAATTGATTGAGCTTCGAAAAAATAAGACACCCGATGCAGCTAAAGAATCCGCATTGCTTGATAATATTAATAAAGCATTTGAAAATATGAGTAATGGGGTCAATCAAGCATCCACAGCATTTGAAAGTAAATATAAAAGTTAATCTTTTTGCATAAACAATAAGCAATCAGTTAAGCCACATCAGCAAAAAATGATGTGGCTTTGTTTTTTGCAGTACAGCTGTTGTTGCTTGAGAAATACGGCTGTATTGACTGTATTATTAGGGATCGTTTTTAGGGATCTTAAAATCTTTGCACAGTATTGTAGGAATGCCCTAGCAAAACAAAATGCTAACAAACGTTAAAACTCCGAAGGCCGAACTTGAATTTCATATTTTTATGTAGCTTTACCTTACGTATAGTAGCGCATGCCATGGGATTTAAAAATAGTGCAAAACAAATGTTCAAATGAAAGCCATATCAATTTTAACTGCTGTGTTTTTTTCTTGCTTCGCCAGTATACTAATGACAGCTCGTGCACAGGAAGCCGCAAAAAAATTAGATTACTTGGTGCTTATGAACGCAGATACCCTTTACGGAAAAATCTCCTCCATCAAGGATCACAAACTCAAATTTGAAAATCAACAGAAAGAGAAGCTAACTTTTGCCCCCGGCCAGGTGTTTCGTGCTTACTGGGAATCTAAAAGAAAAGTTTATGCACCTTCTTATGTCGAAAATGGCTTGGAGCCCGTTCAGGGAACTTCTCCACAAGTATTTCAAATAGGTCGATATTATACGGAGGAGCCAACTTTTGCTGAAGTGTTGGTTGATGGAGAAATAATGGTTTATTATGTGTCTAATTTGAACCTTGGTGGTGGCGGAGGAATGATGTTTGGTACGGGTGGTGGTGGTACAATGTTGTCCATTGGAATCAGTAAGTCTAAATATGCTTATGCATTAAAAAAGTCAACCGGTGAAGTGATTGAAATAAGTAGTAATACGAACGAACTTTTTAGCAACAGCAAAAAAAAGCGGACAATTGCTTTAGGGCGTTTGATCAATGACGAACCGGAGCTATTTGCTGAGTTTGAAAATGAAAAAAAGTACGATTATGATCTTTTTATAAAATACGTTATGCGCTATAATGAGCTTCAACTTTCAAAAATCTCTTCCGAGGAGAGAAAGCAACTAATTATTTATTGAGATTTTTTATTCACTGATACTGCATTTAAAACAATTTTATGATACTTACCATCTTTATTGTATTGACTATAGTTGCAGCCTATGGCTTTTGGTTGCTATTTGAAAAGGCAGGACGCAAAGGTTGGGAAGGAGTTGTTCCTGTCTATAGTCAGTTTATCCAATCGCGGATACTCGGCAAGAAGACCTGGCAGCTTATCCTTTTGCTTGTTCCGATCGTCAATGTTTTTATCTTTTATAATCTCTACCTCGATTTTATTCATTGTTTTGGGAAAAGAAGGTTTTGGGAAAATTGCGCTGCGGTGCTGCTTCCATTTATCGTACTGCCACTTTGGGGTAGCGATAAAAACGTGCAATTTCTGAATGGGCTATATGCCAAAAATCTGAAAGCAGCGCATGCCGAAGGTCGCCTGGCGACAAAGGAATCTGAACTGGAAATTGCGCATCAATCGTATATAGACTATAAGAAGAAATATCCCTATAAAAAATCGATGGTACGAGAATGGGCGGATGCGATTGTTTTTGCGACTGTCGCTGCAACCTTGATTCGTGGTTTTTTATTGGAGGCATTTATGATTCCTTCGGGGTCTATGCAACAGTCTCTCCTCATTGGAGATTATCTTTTTGTCAGTAAACTAAATTACGGGCCCCGTATTCCAAATACACCTATAGCGTTTCCTTTTGCACATCATACGATGCCATTAGTAGGAGGAAAAGCATTCTCCGAACTCATTAAAATTCCTTACAAACGATTGCCCGGATTTCAAGAAATAAAACGGAATGATGTGATCGTTTTTAATGCACCTGCCGGTGATACCGTTGCTGTCGAAAATCAAGACTCGCCCTATTATGACTTGGTGCGTAGCATGGGACGTGAAGCAGTACATCAACAATTTACAATTCAAACCCGTCCAGTGGATAAACGCGAACATTTAATTAAACGCTGTGTGGGAATGCCTGGGGATAAAATCAGCATGACAGAAGGAGTATTGTTTGTGAACGACCAACCAGGTTTTGTAGCCCCGGAAAGCCAGATGGATTATACCGTGATCACAGATGAGGCAGGTCTGGACGAACAGCGCCTAAGAGATATGGGAATAGAAGTCTCTGCTATTCAGCCCGGAGTTTATGTAATCTTTTTAACGAAAGATCAGGCAGCCATGGTGAAATCCTGGTCCAATGTCAAATCCATGCAAATGAACTTGCGTAAACCTGGGGAAGCCGAAGCAAATACCTTTCCGAACGACCCACAATACAAATGGAATTATGATAATTTCGGCCCCTTTGTTATTCCTCGAAAGGGGATGACTATTCCACTGAATGCACAGACCTTGCCACTCTATGAGCGAGCCATACGAGTGTATGAAAATAACCTGTTGGAAAAGAAAACGGATGGGCTTTATATCAATGGAAATCGAACAGATTCCTACACCTTTAAAATGGATTATTATTGGATGATGGGAGATAATAGGCACAACTCGCTCGATGCTAGGGATTGGGGATTTGTTCCTGAGGATCATATTGTCGGAAAAGCATTATTTACCTGGATGAGCTGGAACGCAAATGGCAATGGGCTTTCCAAAATACGGTGGAATAGAATTTTTAAAGGCATCCATTAGAAAAGAAAGCTTCTCGCCACCACTATTAATACCACCTAGATCTACCTGCACGGGAAATTGATTGATAATATAGTATTTTAATCCCGCTTTATAAATAAACGAATGTGTAGAATTCAATTCGATTTTTTGGCCATCAAAATCGAATACATATCTTTGACCAGTGAAACCTAATCCTGCTTTGACAGCTAGTTTATCTTGGAAAAAATAACCTGCTTCACCGCCTACAGACCAGAGCTGGGCGCCATTGTTGGAATAAAAGCTAAAGCCGGAAGTAGAAAGGCCGGTCAGTGGCGAGAGATTCGTTTCGACCATCCATTTTCCTTTAGAGATCGCTGTTGGAGTTTCTTGGGCCGATACAGTTTGCAAACCCAACAGGGTAAGCATTATAAAAAGACTCTTTTTGGGAGATTCTGTTTAAATAACGAATAAGAAGAGATTATTTTTATTTTTTAATACAACGAACTTGAACGGTTGCATTTTGATTGAGTGCTGCAATTTGTGTAAAGTATAACAACAATACCTTTTGTGGCTGATTTGTGGCTTATGTTTTTCTCGCGCGCTCATTGGCTATTTATGGTGCTAAAGCTGCTACAGGGGTAGTTGCCATTACCACCAAAAAAGGAACAGGCGATAAACCCGTGTTGACGGCGAATATCAACTGGAGAGTAGCTCCGCTAGTACGTAATCAACGTGCTTACGATGGCTCTGGTTTTCTGAAATGGCGAGCAGATGTGGGGCACGCTGGTGGTAAATACAATCCGGATGGCACATTAAGGCGGATTCCGACAGGTGATAGCGGATTGAATGCCCGTAATCCTTTTCTAAATATGACCTACAATGACCGGATGAACAAGCAGAATACCCTTTTTGCAAGTCTCTTCGCAAAAGTTAACTTGCCTTTTGGTATTACTTATCAGTTCAACTTTAGTCCCGGAATTGAGGTAGGCCACGTACACCTGACACGTCCATTGTTTAATTTCCGTCAGCAGAATATGAATAAACCGAGAAGACAGCGTTCGGATTGGAGCTCCGATCGGATGATGGGAGAGCGTAATCCTGCCGTTCATCAACTGAATTTTGTTAAAACAGCCTGCGAAGTGGCCAAATTGGATTTGACAGATTTATTTGATAAATACGGATTGTTTTTTGTTGGTACGCTGGAATACGACGATTATGTATACCTATACCATGACGCAGGAAATGGTTGATGCCTGTCTCCTGGCAATTAAAAACATGAACTTGCCCAAGCCTAAGGCTGATCTTACAGCATTAAGAGATTAGAGCATGTAAACTATAATAACGTCTGACGCTCCGAATCATCTAAATTGATTCGGAGCCTTTTGTTTGGTTGTTATGTTTTTTGAACTTAGTCGTTATTCTAAACGTGTTACAAGCTGAACGCTTTCTCTTGCTCATTTTCTTTGATCCCATAAACCCTCCAAAAATGCCTATATCATGGTGATTCTGGTTGGATGCTGGGACACTTGTAGGGTTATTTACATAATGTTATGTTTATTCGCTTTTATTTAGTTCTTCTTTAAGTTAGATTTTAATTAGTATTTAGTTAGCTTTTGGTTAGGATTTATTTAGCTATAACCTAAGCTATACCTAAACAAACCTTAAGTAAAGTAGTAAAAGAGTGTGTTCATTTAATGGGTAATCCGGAGCGGTGTATGCTCTCATTCTTTTGCTGTGCTGCGGTATTCTTCTGTTGTTCTCTGTTCGGCTATGTTTGCGTTTTCCGATCTCCCTTTGCTATGTCGGTGGGGCAATAGATCCGGCAGGTGCAATTCAGGATGTTTTCGTTGCCTGATGCCGCTATCTGTCCCAATCTGGCGGCCGGATCAGCCTTTTTTCGCCTTCCTCTGCAGCTTCCACCGCTAAAATGAAAAAGAATCTTGCACCGTTACAGGTAGTTAAGGATAAAATGAAAATAATAAGAACAAAAGGCTTGGAAGTTTGTTAGTAAACTCCCTATCTTTGCACCACTCCGCAAGGGAGGGACGGTTACCACGAAAGAGGGAATCATGAAAAAAGAAGGGTTTAAGAGAAGTTTGGCAGGATTTAAAATCCCGCTCAGTTTATTTTAAACGCGGAAATCGAAAAAAGAGAAAAGAAAAAAACTTCAAAAAGTTTTTGGAAGTTCAAAAAAGATTTCTACCTTTGCAGTCCCAACGGAAACGAAGGGAAAAACAAAACGATAAAGAGGGGCGCAATGCCTATCGGAATATA
>NZ_VLKR01000045.1 GCF_007830445.1 Sphingobacterium siyangense
GTTGTCTTCCTCTTTAATTTTTGAACAAACAGAAACGAACCTCTTTCAATAGCTATGTCAGTTGGCATGAATCACATGATATCAATCATGATAATGTCAATAAAGATTTTTAGGTGCCTATATCGGCGGTGTCTACCTCTTCCCATTCCGAACAGAGCAGTCAAGCCCGCCAGAGCCGATGGTATTGCCGTAACAGGTGGGAGAGTAGGTCGGTGCCTTTTTTTACACGGAAGCCCTTGCTGGAAACAGTCAAGGGCTTCTTTCGTTTAAGTACTTCCGTATTTCCATGTACAGGCTATTGCATATCCTCCGCCTATCGGTTATAGCAGCACTAAGCTTGAGTTTTCTGTATGATAATTTTCTAGTGCTAAAACTTGAACAATCGAATTAAGCCTATTGTAACTCATTCTGCTTACTTGATGTAGAATTACTGGTATGGCTTTATATAAACAAAATGCATACGTATGATCTTCTTAGTGAGGCTATTATTGGGTTTATCAAATTCGCAAACCGATACTGTTCGTTTTGCCGAGCAGGAATGAGGTTATAAAACTAGTAATAGAGAAGTCCAAGTTTAGAACATTTTATATGGAATTTTAACTTAAATATTTATAATTTTTTACTTAATATTCCCTATGCCTCGGGATGTCCAAAACATGAGCAATGAGACAATTATAATACGCTACGTATAGATATTTAAGTTAAATATTTAATTTTTTTAATGTTTTGCAGGTGGTAAAGTGAATTATTGGAATGAATTGTATATTTGTGGATATTAACTTATATAATGAAAAAAGCTAAATTATTAATGTTGGGCCAAATGATGGCAGTTATTGCTCTACTTATATTTTCCGAAACACTTTGTGCTCAAAAGAAATCTAATAATACAGATTATATTGTTTTCATGAATGGAGATAGCTTATATGGGAAAATTTCTTCAGTTACGGATAGTAAATTGTCATGGCGTGATGGAGATACGCAGATGGATTTTTTTCCAGACCAAGTTTTTCGTGTTTATCAAAATAGTAAAAGCAAAATTTTCGCACCTTCTTACATCGAAACAGGGCTAGAAAAAGTTAAAAATACAAAACCTCAGATTTTTCGGATTAATAAAGAAAAATCAGAGGAATTAAGATTTGCTGAATTAATTCAGGATGGTGAAATAATGGTCTATTATTTTAAAAGCTCTGGCTTGGCGGTGGGAGGTGGAACCTCTGGACCTATTCTCGGTTTCACGACAACGAAATATTGGTGTGCTCTTAAGCGTTCTTCTGGGGAGATAATTGAATTGAATGATGTTGTAAAAGATATTTTGGGGAATGATGTAAAACAAAGGGCTAAAGCGCTATCAGCGTTAATAGAAGATGAACCAACCATATTAAAGCAATTTCAGCTTGAACGAAAATATAGTTACGAGTTGTTTTTAAATTATATAAAAAAGTATAATGAAGCTAGGTTATCTAAAGAAAATGGTGGCGGCATCGTTTCGGAACGTATGATATATTAGCTTATTGGCGTCATTTATGACGCCAATAAGCTAATATATCATCAAAAAGGAATTCTGAGATAATAGACTTTAATCTTCTTCTGTATAAAAGTCAATCAACGAAGAGATATAAGGATCTTCCCATCCATCCGAAATATTATCAAAGTCTTCATCAGGGATATTCGTTTGCCTAATTTCCAAGGAAGTCCCTTTTTTATGTTCATGCAACTTTAATGTAACAATAGAAGGGCTGTCTGTTTCACCGAAATACCATTCTTGTACAATTTTTGTCGATGGTTCCAGTTCCAAGAATCGGCCAGTTATAGCACCATCCCACAAAGAGAATTCCCCATTGACAGTAGGGTCTATAGACACAAGGTCCCCTGTCCAAAGACGAGCGGTAATTTCGGTCGTTAATGCAAGATACAACTCCTCTGGAGTTGCAGGAATAATAGCATATTTCTTGAATTCTTTCATGGTACAAAGTTACTCTTTCTTGTAATTTACCAGTTATTTTGACTTCATTTTTATTTATCTTAATTTTATCGCAAACTATTGGGACAACATGAGTAATTTTCTGCCAAATTCTTTAGTGAAAAAGTTAGGGGTGAATCCGTTATTTGATACTGATGCATTTATTAAGATACATGAGGAAGGTATTCGGGCGACAGCAATACGCCTAAACCCTAATAAATTAGAAGATTGTCCGTTTCCTAATGCAGGACAAGTTCCCTGGTGTAATGTGGCTTATTATCTTCAGGATCGTCCAGTGTTTACATTAGATCCATTATTTCATGCTGGAGCATATTATCCGCAAGATGCTTCGTCCATGTTCATCGATCATATCATTCGAAGTTTGAAGTTACACGAAGGGAGTATTCGGGCGTTGGATTTATGCGCCGCACCAGGAGGAAAGTCTACCTTATTAAACAGTAGTTTACATCCGGAATCACTCTTGGTTGCAAATGAAATTATTAAAACTAGGGTTACAATCCTGCAAGATAACTTAATGAAATGGGGAAATGCAAACACAGTAACTACAAATAATGATCCTGCAGCGTTTAATCGTCTTCCTGGATACTTCGATTTGATGGTTGTTGATGCGCCATGTTCTGGATCTGGAATGTTTAGAAAAGATGCCGATGCCATCGATGAATGGTCCGAAGCTAATGTTAAGCTTTGTAGCGAAAGACAACAACGGATTTTGGTTGAAAGCTTGAGTGCTTTAAATAAGGGCGGATATTTGTTTTATTCAACCTGTTCTTATTCACCAGAAGAGAATGAAGATATTGTCGATTGGCTATTGGATAGCGGCGATTTTGTATCTGTTGAAATAGCTATTGAAGAGCATTGGGGAATTGATCATACAAATTCTAATAAGCATCGTGCACACGGTTATCGATTTTACCCGCATAAATTAGGTGGAGAGGGCTTTTTTATTGCTGTCCTTAAGAAGGTTGGTGAACAAGAAACATTCAATAGAAAGCGAATTAAACCGGAGAAATCAGATGTACCCAAAGGAATTTTAGATAGCTGGATTTCGGATAGTACTAGTTTTCATACTTTCCTTCATCATGAGGATGTATATGTTTTCCCAAAAATGTATGAGGATGATCTAAAGTATCTACAAAATGTGCTTTATCTTAAGAATGCGGGAACCAATGTCGGCAAGCTTAATAGAAAGGAGCTAATACCAAGCCATGCACTGGCCTTGAGTAATCATTTGACCAAAGACTTTCAATCGGTAGAATTGTCGCTTGAAGATGCACGTAATTACCTTAGAAAGGAAAATATAACTGTGGATACGATTGGCGAAAGTCTTCAAGGATGGACAATAGCAAGTTTTGAAGGTAAACCTTTGGGCTGGATGAAGGTATTGACCAACCGAATCAATAACTATTATCCAAAGGAATTGAGGATTGTAAATTTGTAAAATATAGCGGCATTGAACACAGAGAATGTGTTTATAAAAGTTGTGCTTAGGAAAGGCTCACGATAATTGAACAGATATCTTTAGCAACTTCTTCTTTTGATTTTAGGCTAAACTCACGGGTATTTCCAGACCGATCGATTATAGTAACTTTATTGGTATCTGTTGCGAAGCCGGCTCCTTTATCCTGCATGGAATTGAGCACGATAAAATCCAGGTTTTTTCGAATCAATTTGTCTTTCGCATTTTCGAGCTCATTATTGGTTTCCAATGCAAACCCAACGAGTAATTGGTTTTCTTTCTTTTTAGCCCCTAAAGTTGCCAGAATATCTACCGTTTTTTTCAGCTCAATGGATAATTCGTTTTCTTTCTTTTTTATTTTTTGGCTAGCAACTTCAACTGGTGTGTAGTCTGCCACAGCAGCACTCATCACAACAATATCTGCGGCTTCAAAATGTTCTTCACAGGCATGTAACATCTCAGCTGCCGAGGTTACTGAAATGGTATTGACACCTTTGGGTAGTTTAAGTGCGCTGGGGCCTGATACTAGCGTTACGTCTGCGCCAAGTTCTTCAAGTTGTGTGGCGATAGCATAGCCCATTTTTCCACTTGAATGATTGCCAATGAATCGGACTGGGTCTATAGCTTCATAAGTAGGACCTGCAGATACTAACGCTTTCTTTCCTGCTAAGGGTAGTCCTGTCTCCGAAAATTTAACTAAGAAATCCAGTATTTCTTCTGGTTCCGCCAAACGTCCCTCCCCCACTAGGCCACTAGCCAATTCCCCTTTTCCTGGAGGAATTAGGATATTGCCATAAGAACCAAGCTTATTGATATTGGATTGTGTGGACGGGTGTTTCCACATATCTAAATCCATTGCTGGAGCGAATAGCACCGGACATTTCGCGGATAGATACACGGCAGTTAGGAGGTTGTCACAAAATCCATTGGCCATTTTGGCCAGTGTATTTGCCGTTGCGGGAGCGACTAAAATGTAATCCGCATTTAAGGCAATTTCGACATGATTATTCCATTCCCCGGTATTCGGCTGATAATAATCAATTAAAACAGGATTTTTGGAAAGAGTGGAAAGCGTAAGCGGAGTAATAAAGGCTGTCGCTTCTTTTGACATGACTACGTTAACTCGGGCATCTGCTTTTACTAAAAGGCGGATGAGGGATGCAATCTTGTATGCGGCAATACTGCCGCATACAGCAATTACAATATTTTTCCCAGCTAAAGCCATTGTTTAAGGATTAGTCCTGCTCTTTTGAAGGATTTCTGTAGTACACTTTATCGTGTAAAAATTCATCAATAGCAACCAAAGTAGGCTTTGGCATACGCTCGTAATGTTTTGAAATCTCAATTTGCTCACGGTTTTCGAATACCTCTTCCAAGTTATCGTTGTTACTTGCAAATTCCGCAAGTTTTCCGTTCAATTCTTCTTTAATGTCTACTGCAATTTGGTTCGCGCGTTTAGAAATAACTACAATAGATTCATAGAGATTGTCTGTGCCTTTGTCCAATTGTCTCAAGTCACGTGTAACTGTAGAGTTTGGAATTGAATTGTTATTTTTTTGACTCATCTTTTTGGGTATTTTCTTTTTCTTTTTTCGCCTTTTGTTCTTTGATATATACTTCCTGCTCTGCAACGGCTTTATTATAATCCTTCACTTGAGAGAGGGCGGTTTTAATCCCTTTTTCAGAATTTTCACGAAGGGATTCTGCCTCTTTCATATGTTTGCTATTCGGAAAATTACTTGCGAAGCTACGATAATAGTCTAAGGCATCATCAAATCTACTTTCTTGTTTCAGGAAGAAACTTTTGGACGCATAGATGTATTGTGCTTTTAATGTTAAAAACTCAATCTCTTCCGCGTATTTTGTATCAGGGTATTCTTTTAATACATTCTGTAATGCGATTACAGCTGCCCTGTAATCATCCGTAAGCCCCATGTCATAATATAGTCTTGCATTAGCAAATGCTTTAAGCTCGAGCTTATCTCTTAATTTCTGAATAAGATCTGCGGCTTCTTTGGACCGTTCTGATTCGGGATAGAGATTGACAAAGAGCTGTAATGCATCAATTGCTTTTTTTGTATTCGCTTGATCTAACGTTGATCTCGGAGAATCCAAGTAATAGCAATAGGCATGCATAAATCTACATTCTTCTGCTCTCGCACTATTTGGATAAACATCCGCAAAATCTTTAAAGTGAAATGCTGCCGATGTATAATCTTTCAGCCGGTAATTGGCAAATGCCAAATAATAGTAAATATTTTCTGCTTCAGCTTGTCCACGGAATTTGGTCCGCAAGTCATCAAACAAAACTAACGCCTTTGTATATTTCTTTTTCTCATAAAGTTTTACGGCCTCTTCGTACTTTTGAGCGATGTTATTGCTTGCGCGCAATTTCTCAAATTTACTTTTACAACCAGTAAATACCAATAGAAACATCATGCCGGCACAGATAGCCGCTATACGCCTATTTAAAAACATTTTACAAAGATAAGTGAATTTGTTATACTAATCAATTAAATTTTACTGCGCAATATAGTTTAATAATTATTTGATCGCAAAAACAACATTTCTTATTAACATTCTTTAACTCGATTAGAGCTATGAAGAAGATATATTGTCATATACTTGTTGTTTTTCCATTGGTAGCGAGGCCTAGAAATACACATTTTAAAATATTTGATTATCTTTACATATTACAATCATTGAATAGCATTAAGAGTATGACTTTAAAAGAAAAAGTTGAGCAAGCATTAGATACCTTGAGACCATATTTGGAGACTGATGGCGGAAATGTGAGTGTTGAAGAGATTACAGCGGATAATGTCGTGCGTTTAAAATTATTGGGAGCATGTGCTTCATGTTCAATGAGCATTATGACCTTTAAAGCTGGTTTGGAGCAGGCGATTAAGAAAGCTGTTCCTGAAATTACAGCAGTGGAGGCTATTAATTTAACAGATCCCGATTCCCCAGAAGCAACTTTACCCCCTGTTAATTAGTTTTTCTACTTAACACAATTTAACGGCTAGTTCGGCTACTTTTGTTTAAATTTGTTCCATGAAGTTGCTGGTTTCTATATTATTTGCTGTATTCTTATCTTTTTGTTCCTCTGCTTTACATGCTCAGGAAAGGAAGATTGTTCAGTACTCCGGTGTCGTAACAACAGTTGGGTCTGGACTTCCTGTAGGTTATGCGACCGTCACTAATTTATCTTTCAGGAATGAAGCATTTGCGGCAAATAACGAGGGCTATTTCTCTTTTGTAGCACATGTAGGAGATACCATTCGTTTTACTTCCGTCGGTTTTGATCCTTTAGTTGTCACTATTCCAGAAGTTCCTGGAGATAAATATACCGCAAATATCATTATGCAAAATCTAGTTACGGAACTCCCGATGGTAACACCCTATCCATGGGCAAGCATCGAAGAGTTTAACATTGCATTTATGAATCTGGACGTTTCTGAAGATAACATCGTGAGAGTAAGGAGGTCCTTGTCTTATGAGTCATTAGCGGCAATGGCAGCTGTAATACCACGTGACGGAAATGAAATGCGTTCAATTAACAATGCGCAGAGCTTTAATACGATGAATAATAAAGTCATCAACCAACGTTATGCTAATCCATTGTTAAATCCTTTTGCATGGGGCAGTTTAATCCAACAGATTACAAAAGGTAGTCAGAGCCGAAAAAGCTCAAGTTATTAATCGGTCGCCTTTAATTTATTTAATTCTCTGACACTTAGCTTTGCCGAGAAATAGGAAACTAGACCAGAGATACTAATGACTGTCATGAAGACTAAAATATAGTCACTCCACTTACTTACCATAGGGTAGCTGTCAATAATTGTATTTGCTCCATCCTCTACACGAATGATTCCATAAGCTGACTGGATATAGTTGAATATGCCTCCTATCAATAGACCTAATACACAGCCAATAATGGCGATCATAAGGCCTTCATAAAAGAAGATACGTTGAATTAGATCATTTGACCCACCGAGACCTTTTAGTATTGTCATATCCTTTTGTTTGTCTAGTACAAGCATGGTTAAGGAACCTACAATATTAAAGATTGCAATCACACTGATCAAGGTCAGTATAAAGAAGACAACCCAGCGTTCAACACGTACATTTTTATATAAGGTAGGGTTTTGTTTTTCCCTATTCTTTACAATGTAATCCGGTCCTATTTTCTTTTGTAATGCTTGCCCAAATGAATTAACATCCACACCATCTTTTAGGTAAAACTCGATCGATGAAACGCGCTCATATTCTCCGAGAACCTCTTTAGCAAATGAAATTGGCGTAATAATCAAATTGTCAAAATCTTGCTGATAGCGCAATACCCCTCCGGGAGCTATGGATCGGATGTTGAATTCTTCTGCAGGATTGGAAGAATTCTTTACTCCCTTTCTCGGAGAATACACTTGAATTTGTTCCACAGAGTTCTGCATAGGAATTGCCAGATTTGCCTGTACACTTGCCCCTATAATTGCGAGGTTAGTAGAATCATGGGTAAGTTTGTACTGACCATCTACGAGAATACTGTCTCCGGCCTTTTTACTTAGCGATTGAGGTTCGACGCCTTTCATATTTGCAATAAATTGTCTATTTGAATATTGCAGTAATACTTTCTCTTGTAGAACCTCCGTGTAATGAACCACATTGGAATCTTTTCGTAATTCACTGAAGACAGCCTGTTTACTGTCAAAAAGTTTTCCTTTTTGGGGTTCAATTTTCAGTTCAGGAGCAAACTTACTGTACATAGATAGTATCAGCTGTTCCATTCCATTGAATGAAGATAACAATATGATTAAAGCAGCACTACTTACCATTACGCCAATTACACTAATAGAAGAGATGATATTAATGGCGTTAACTGATTTCTTAGAAAACAGATATCTTTTTGCAAATAGAAATGGTAGATTCATAACTTTTATCCTCGGATAAATGGATTAGAATTTTTTTCAAAGCCAATCGTTGTCGATGGTCCATGCCCCGGATAGACGATCGTGTCGTCGGGCAGGGTATAAAGTTTTGTTTTTATGCTATCTAAAAGCTGCTGGTGATTTCCCCCAGGAAGATCAGTACGGCCAATGCTATTGCGAAATAGGACATCTCCCCCGATCAAGAATTTTTGATTAGCTGAATAAAAACAGATATGTGCAGGGGAATGTCCAGGTGCAAGAATGACCTTTAGCTCATCATTATCTAAATAAATGGGATCATCCTCATTTAGAAATGTTTCTCCAATTGGTGAGATGTCATATCGGATGCCCATTTGAGGAGCGTAATTCTGTACCGCTACTAAAATTGGTACTTCACCTTCGTGGAACTGTGGGAGCAAGCCAAATTTTTCATGGACAAAACTATTCCCTAAAACATGGTCAATATGGCAATGTGTATTTAATAGGAATGTCGGCTTGAGGTTATTGTTTGCAATGAAAGCCAATAGTTCTTGCTGTTCTTGCTCGCCATACATCCCAGGGTCAATGATAATGGCATTTCCTGACTCGTTATAGAGTAGGTAAGTATTTTCCTGATATGGATTGAAAGTGAATGTTTTTATCGTAAACATAGTGGTAAAATTACAGTTTTTATTGATCTCTTACTATTGATAGCTCAACTATTCCAGATTTCCCAGTTTTTTTCTGCTTGTAGAACCAGCATTTCATATCCGTTTTTGATTCTGGCGCCTTTTTCTTTGCTTTTTCGAAGAAATGCTGTTTCCTCTGGATTGTAAATGAGATCATAACAGAGGTGGTTCTCGGTTAAGAATTCGTAAGGAATTTTTGGATATTCTGCCGTATTGGGGAATGTACCAACCGGTGAACAGTTGATAATCACTGTATGGTCAGCTAGGATAGCGGCATTAAGGTCATTATAAGTGAGCTGGTCTGCCTGTTTGGTTCTGCTTACTAAAGTATGCATTATTCCAAGTTGATTCAGGGCATAAATGACAGCCTTTGCAGCGCCTCCATTACCTAAAATCAAAGCCTTTTTATCCACCAAGGGATTCAGTAGCGGCCTTAGCGATGCCTCAAAACCGTAGGCATCAGTATTGTAACCTTTTAGATGTGTTGCGCCATCTGATGTATGGCTGATTCGAATGCAGTTTACAGCTTGTATTGCACGAGCTTCTTCTGAGAGCTCGTCCAAGTAATCCATAACCGCTATCTTATAAGGAATGGTCACATTGACACCATAGAAATCTTTATTGGAAGCAATTGTTGTAAAATCGGCTATTTGAGCAAGTGGATATAAATCGTAATCCACATCGGTAATATGTTCTTGTTTAAATTTTTCTAAATAATATTTTTTTGAAAAAGAATGCCCTAATGGGTATCCTATTAAGCCTAATTTTTTCATTTGAATTGCGAAAAGTACGTTGGGGATAGGAATATATCTTCATTTTAGTATCCGGTCGTTGCGTGGCAACGACCGGATGTGGCGCCTATTGTATGTTAATCTTTCGGCTTGGTATATTTTTTTACAATTTCAGTAATGATCTGATTCCCCTGCAGCTGTGGAAGGTAATCAAAAAGAATATGATGCTTATCGGGATCAGTCGCTAAGCCAAGCTCTAAAAAGTTGAGCGCTTCATTGTATTGTCCATTGGCAAATAGATAAGCAACTACACGATAGTACAGTTCTGCTGCATTTGGATTTTGTGTGATGGCATCAGATATCACATTAATAGCTTCTTCAATTTTACTTTGTTCAAATAGAATTGAGGAATAATCGAGCCAGGCATCGATGTCTGTTGGGTTTAAAGCGACTACCTTTTTATAGGCTTCTTCTGCAAGATCTATTTGTTGTAGTTTGTACCGGGCGTCGGCAATCGCAAACCAGTAATCGGGGTTTGTATCCTCCAGTTCCAATGCTTTTTTATAAAAATGCAGTGATTCAAAATAGCGTTCTTCGAAATCTAAGGTAACCCCAATACCGAACCAGGCATCAGCAAGCTCCCCGTCTAATTTGACGGCCTTTTTATAATAATTGCGAGCTTCTTCCATCTGCTCAAGTTTTTCATAACATTCGCCTATCGCACAATAGGTATCAGCACTTGGTTGTTCATATTCAAATGTTTGTTTGTAAACATCCAATGCTTCCTGATAGCGATCAAGATTGACTAGAGCATTTCCCTTATTGAAATAAGCGGAAGAAAAGTCTTCCTTAATTAATATAGCATAGTCGTATGCGTCTAAAGCTTCCTCAAACCGACTGATTTTATGGTAAGAATTTCCCAAATTGTACCAAGCATAGTAGGAGTATGGATCTGAATCAATGTATTTTTTATAAAAGGAGATACTTTCCTCTTGTCTATCCAATACATCATAACAGTAGGCCAATTCATAGAGTGCTTCTTGGTAATCCATGTTGAGCTCAAGTGCTTTCTTTAGATAAATTATTGCCTTGTCATAGTTCATTTGCGCTTGAAAGATCATCGCAATATGGAAATACACCTCATCTTTATTATCTAATAGCGGAAGTGCTTTGAAGAGCTGTTCCAAAGCATTATCAAATTGGCCGATACTGCCTAATATGCCACCGCGGATCAAGAAAATGTCTCCTTCTGAAGCTTCCAATAATTCCGCTTTATCTAGTGCTGCAAGTGCATTCTGATATTGTTGAATCGTTGAAAACAGTTGTGCCTGTTTCAATAAAAACGTAATATCAAAAGGATGTTGGCTGATCGCAAATTCGGTAACCTGTAAGGCCTTAACAGGGTCATTTTTTTCAGCGTAGTAATCAATAATTCCTTCAAAAGCTTTGGAGTCAAAAAAATACTGATCCTCGTTTCGAAGCATTTCCTCATATCTGTCCACCGAGATTTTTCTTTCCTCGGGGTTTTCAAATTCAAAATCCTCTTCCATTCTCAAAAGTTTAAAACCAGTATTCTGTTCCTTAATTCAAAATACTAATTTCTTATCTAATTTGTTCGAACTAATTTTCCACAAATCGGATATCCTCCACAAAGTTAAGGATAATACGGGTAAAATAAAAAAGCCGGCTTTAAAGCCGGCTCTTATTATAATGTATAAGTTATATACGATTATTTTTTGATCTCAACACGACGGTTTTGAGCGCGACCTTCTTCAGTAGCATTTGATGCAACTGGGTTTTTCTCTCCGTAACCTTTAGCTGTGATGCTTGATGAAGAAACACCAGCGTTTACTAAATATTGTTTTACAGAGTTAGCACGGTCTTTAGATAAAGTTAAGTTATAAGCTTCAGAACCTTCAGCAGATGCATAACCATCTAATTGTACAGCAGAGTTGTTATCACGTAACTCCTTAGCCAATTTGTCTAATGTAGAGTAAGATGAAGTTTTCAATACTGAGCTATCAAATTCGAATTGAATTGGAGCGTAGTAACCGTTAGAAGTAACGTTGTTAACAACTGGCTCTGGGAATTTGATTGGACATCCTGAACCATCTACTGGAGTACCAGCTGGAGTACCAGGACATTTGTCAAATTTATCAGATACACCGTCACCATCAGCGTCAGCGCTTAATGTGTTAACTGTACCTTCTAATGTGCTTACACGTTGTTTCAATGCTTCAACTTCGTTTCTCAATGAAGGATCTTTCAACTCATCGTACAATGTCGCAACTGGGTTAGCAAAAGTCAAGTTTTGTTTGTCTTTCGAACCTAAAGTGAATTCTAAACCAGCCATAACTGAAGAGAATTTACCTTTGTAAGAAGCTTGACGAGCTGGACCGTAGATTTGATCATCAGTAAAGTTCATTGTATACCCTAAGTTCAATGCAACAACTTCAGATAATTTGAATTTTGCACCAACACCTACAGGAACGAAAGCAGTTAATTTGTTATCGCGATCACCTTTGTTTTCACGGTCACCAACGATATCTTCACCCCATTTACCTTTGTTGTTATAAACAACTGTTCCAGAGAAATCATTGTTTGCGTATTGAACAGGGTTGTAAGCCATAGCTCCCAAACCTACTTTAGCGTAGAAGTTAACCGCATTTTCTCTTCTCAAGAAATCGATTGTACCCAATTGGAATACACCGTTCAAGCTAGCAGCCCAGTTTACACTAGTTTCTACTGAACGAGCACCCAATTTGTTCTCAATAGCTGGACCAGAAAGATCATGGTTGTACGTTTTGATCTTACCACGGTTTGCTTCAACTTCTAAACCAAATAAGTGAGAGAATTGTTTACGCACTGTTAAACCATAGTATTCACCTACTTTATTTTGAAAGTAACCTACTTTTTGACCAAAAGCGTTAGATCCACCGATCACGTTGTTAGGTGTGGTGATACCACCTTGAACTCCGATAGACCAAGTTCTGTATTGTGATCTACCACCGAATACTTGTTGAGCTTGTGCTGTACCAGCGAAACCTAAAGCGGCAACTAATGTAGCAGCAACTGCTGTTTTTTTAATTGTAGAATAGTTCATACTCTTGTTTTTAAGGTTATTATTAATTTTAATTGTTTTCAAATTTAATTATTGTATTAACACATGGAACAGTACAATTGCCGTGCCAAAGTCTTAAAGTTATGTTAAAATTTTGTTTTTGCTATATTTTGTACTAAATTAAGTATTTAATGTGAAACAACAAAACAAAAATCCGCTACGAAAGTACCAAATTTTTGTTTTGTTTCAATAGGTTTAAGAAAAAAATTAAGTATTTTTTTTCTAAAGCAAATAATGTACGACCAATAAAGACAACGCACCCAACAAAGCTGAAACTGGAATGGTTAATATCCAAGCCCATAACAAGCTGATTGTTACCCCCCAACGCACTGCGGAAACACGTTTGACAACACCGACACCGATGATTGCACCTGTAATGGTATGCGTTGTTGAGGCTGGTATGCCAAAATGTTCTGTGATACCCAAGGTGACAGCTCCTGCAGATTCAGCACAAACACCTTCCAAGGGTGTTACTTTTGTAATCTTGGTTCCCATCGTTTTAACAATTTTCCACCCACCGCTCATTGTTCCGGCAGCGATTGCTGCGTAACAAGTTAATGGAATCCATTCAGGCATGTGTTCAGTCGTTGGGACATAGCCACCAGCAACCATCGCGACAAGGATAATTCCCATGACTTTCTGTGCATCATTACCTCCATGTGCAAAGCTCAAGGCGGCAGAAGAAACAAGTTGCAATATCTTGAACCATTTTTCGGCAACACTTGGACGGGAGTTTTTTGCCAGGTTAATCACAATCAGTGTGATGATAACCGATATCGTCATACCTATAATAGGGGCCAGTACGATAAATGCAATAATCTTTAAGGTTGCATCAATATTGATAGCGTGGATAGGATCTGCGCCAAGTATGAACGCGTAAGCCATCCCCGATCCTGCAAAACCTCCAATAAGCGTATGGGACGAACTGGATGGCACACCATAGTACCATGTAAATAAGTTCCAACCGATTGCTGCAAGTAACCCCGCAAAAATAACTTCTAAGGTAATGTATTCTTCCAATACTGTTTTTGCAATGGTATTGGCTACTTTATGATCTGTAAAGTAGAAGTAAGCTGCAAAGTTGAATATCGCAGCCCATAAAACGGCCATTGCTGGCGTTAAAACTTTTGTTGATACAACTGTCGCAATAGAATTGGCGGCATCATGGAATCCATTGATGTAGTCAAAGGCAATCGCAAGGACAATCACAACAACGAGTAATGTTGACATCATAATCTCGTAGAATTTTTGTGCACTTAAATCGAATGATTATGCGTTTTTAACTAGAATGCTTTCTAATACGTTAGCAACATCCTCACATTTATCGGTTGCATCTTCCATTGCAGATAACACTTCTTTGTGTTTAATTAATGAAATTGCATCTTTTTCAAATTCAAAAAGGTCAGCTACAGCTTTATCGAAGATATAATCGGCTTTGTTTTCTACGCTATTGATGCGAACACATGAATCCGTAATATTCCGGATATTTTTCAAATCTCTAAGCTCATGAATAGCTTTTGATACATGTTCGGTAGCTTCAACAAGTAAGTCAGCAATTTCAATCATTGGCTCAGTGGCCTTTTCAACCTTGTAAAGGTCCATTCTATTGGCAGCACCGTGTATAAAATCTGCGACATCGTCCAATGAACTTGCCAAAGAGTGTATATCTTCGCGGTCAAAAGGAGTGATAAAGTTCTTTCCCAGCTCCAAATGAATTTGATGCGTAATGTTGTCGCCTCTATGTTCCAAATCTTCCACTTTGCGTGTTAATTCCTTTTTCTTTTCAGGGTTGCTTGAGTTAACAATATCTTTTAACAACTTTGACATCTCGATCAAGTTGTTGCCGGCTTGTTCAAACAAAGGGAAGAATTTTTTATCCTTTGGAACGAAGTATTGAAAAATGCTATTTAAAGACATATCTTAAATTTATTTTTGCAAAAATAATACCTTAATGTTAAGTTAATGTTAACATTGATTTTGTTTAAACACAAAAGTGTCATCAATTGTTTAATTTCCTGACTGAACTTTTTGTAAAGTAAAGCCAAATGTTGTCCCAATGCCTTCTGTACTACGGACATTGACGTTTTGCTGATGTGCTTCGACAATATGCTTTACGATAGCCAATCCTAATCCTGATCCTCCGATATCGCGTGATCGACTCTTATCAGTTCGGAAAAAGCGCTCGAATACACGGCTGAGATTTTTTTCTTCGATGCCATAACCGTCGTCTGTAATCTCGATAAGAACCTGTTCAAACAGCGGAAAGATCTTAATTTTCGTTGTTCCGCCCTCTTTTCCATATTTCAGGGAATTGTCAATCAAATTGTATAATACCTGGTGGATTTTATTGCGATCTGCTTTAACCCAATGTGGTGTGCCCACTTTTGGCTTGAATTCTATTTTGATATTGTGCTGTTTAGCTTTGTCCTCAAGAGAGTAGGTGGTGTCTTTAATAAGATCAACGATATCGAATTTCTCTATATTCAGGACCATTTTTCCAGATTCCAGTTTGGATATCTCATCAAGATCCTGAATCAGGTAATTTAGCCTGTCCAGATTCCGGGCAGCCTTATCTAAGAAGTTCTTGGCCATTTCCATATCTTCTTCCATAAGGCCATCTTGCAGGGTTTCAATGTAACCTTGGGTAGCAAATAATGGCGTTTTGAATTCATGAGAAATGTTGGATAAAAATTCTCTACGGAATTTTTCTTGTGATTTTAACTGCTCTATCTCGTTTTTTTTATCTTTTGCCCATGCTTTGACTTCGTTTTCAGCATCCGTAATTGGATCCTCACTGACATGTTCTCCGATAGCATCCTTAAGATCCTTGCCGAGTTTAAGGTTATGAATTAATTTATACATCGTATTGAGTCTACGATATATGTATTTTTCAAATAGATAGTTAAATAGGAGGAAGCTCGTTACCACAGCAACAAAGAAAATGATCAACGCTGTCTGTAGGTCATGTTTATAATAAAAGCTGATCGTGGATATTGCAATACCGACAGTTGCGGAGTTTGCCAATAGTAATTGTCTAAAATTCATTTGCAGAATAAAAAAGGCCCCTGATTTGGAGCCTAAGTTACTTATAATGATATTAATAAATTGTTAAAATTTTCCGATAATCGTTTTTGCTCCAGTAACCTTATCACCAATGTTAACATTGATTTCAGTCCCTAAAGGAAGAAACAAATCGACGCGGGAGCCGAATTTGATAAAACCAAACTCATTGCCTTGCACGACTTCGTCTTTTTCTTTTACATACCATACAATGCGGCGTGCTAATGCTCCTGCAATCTGGCGGAAAAGAACTTCCCGTCCAGCCTTATCTTTGACAACGACTGTTGTTCTTTCGTTATCGGTAGATGATTTGGGGTGCCAAGCCACTAGAAATTTGCCCGGATGGTATTTAAAGAACGTGACTAAACCACTGATTGGGTTTCTGTTGACATGCACATTGACAGGAGACATAAATATCGACACCTGTATCCGCTTATCATGGAAATACTCATTTTCCTCAGTTTCTTCGATAACAACAACTTTTCCATCGGCTGGACAGAGAATCACGCCATCCTGCGGGTTAACCACTTTTTTGGGACTTCTGAAAAACTGAACAACTGTAATGAATAGGAATGCTGAGAGCGCATAAATAAACCATTTAGTGTATTGCGGAGCGTCATAATAATCCGCAACGGCATTGATGATGAAGATAAAAAGTACAGCGATCGCTAATGTGGTATATCCTTCTTTATGAAATTTCATATCTATTTATTTCTGCAAAGATAATTATTTACTCGAATTGTCTATTTGTCTTTCGATTTTAATTGAATGGGTATAGATTTTTCCGTCATTACCCTGTGTGATTCCGCCGGATACTCTGATAAGATCGTCTTGAGGCTGATTGTCTTTATATGTAGGGAAATAGAAGTCAACACTTCTCGCAATACGGCTCAAAGTGCCATCGAAAGGCTCGTCGCCGGAATCTGATATTAACTTGAGGCTTTTTGGATTAGCCATTCCGCTTTTCTTTACTTCCACTAAGTAAGAAAAATTAACCTGTTTGGTGATGTCTAGCCCGGTTTTATTGAGATTGTCGTTAAAACGTTTGGTTAGGAATGCATAAAAATTGGAATAATCATCAAAGCTGCAGGACTTACCGTTAAATAGTTCCGCTCGTATAAAATAGTCGTAAGGGAGGATACTTAGCGACATGAAATCCTCATTATTTAGATCTCCATTGTCGTCATAGGTCGTTGTGAGTACACCATTTGCAAAGCGTTGTGTCATGGCGTAAACTGCTTGCTGACCTACATTGTAGAAATATGTATTCCAGTTTCCCTGCGGCCTACCGTTTTTTACCTTTCCTTTGCGTAGATAGAAATCAAAACCGAACTCCGTAAAACCTTCAAAAGGAATAGAAAATTCATAGTTGCCTTCGCCGTCTATCACCTCCTGTTTGCCTCTGTTGTCCCAGTAATCTTTGATAAAATAGCCTTGCTCATTATAGGCAATGGTTAATAAGGGTTTTCCATCCGGGTAGTAATATTTCCAATCACCGGTTGGATGGTTGTTTTGAAAATTTACTTCCCATTTTAGCACTCCGTTCGGATGAAAGGCTTGGAATAAGCCTTCTTTTTTACCATCTTTATAGGAACCAATGAGTATTCTCGATCCATTTGGCGCAAAATCGCGGAACTCTCCATCAAAAACTTGCTTTGCAAAATCAAATTTGCTCACACGTTCGATCGTTTTAAACTCACATTCTTTTGAAACTAAATAATAATATTTGTCAAAATAAAAGCGAATCAATCCCTGGTCTAGTTTTTCATAGAATACAGGTTTGTCATCTTGCGCATGTAGCTTTGTAAAGCTACAGACACACAATAATAATAAGATATGGATGAGTTTTCTAATCATAACTTTAATGTGCTTCTAGCCAATTTTTGCCTTCTCCAATTTCTACGATCAAAGGAACATTTGTTTTTATAGCATTGGACATTTTATCCAAAATGATTTTTTTGAATACCGCTACCTCGTCTTTAGGTACGTCAAAAACCAATTCATCATGCACCTGCATGATCATTTTGCCGGATAAACCTCGCTGCTCAATTTCCTTTTGAATGGCGATCATGGCAAGTTTGATTAAATCTGCTGCTGATCCTTGGATCGGAGCGTTGATAGCGTTTCTTTCTGCGAATCCGCGGACGGTCATGTTTGCGGAATTGATATCTCTCAGATAACGTCTCCGTTTTAAAATTGTTTCAACGTAACCATTCTCCTTTGCAAACTCGACGGCATCACTCATGTATTTTTTTATCCCTGTATATTGGTTAAAATATTCATTGATGATATCGGATGCTTCTTTACGTGATATGCCAAGATTTTGAGAAAGGCCAAATGCCGACTGACCATATATAATGCCGAAGTTAACTGCTTTCGCGTTGCGACGTTGTTCAGAAGTAACGGCATCAAAATCCATATTGTATACTTTCGCGGCTGTTGCTCGGTGGATATCATGACCTTGGCTAAACGCTTCCATCATATTTTGATCTTTACTTAGCTCTGCAATTAGGCGAAGTTCAATCTGCGAATAATCGGCAGAGAGGATCACATTGTCTTCAGATCTTGGGATAAAGGCTTTTCTGACTTCTCTCCCCCGCTCGGTACGGATCGGGATGTTCTGCAAGTTCGGATTCGTTGAGCTCAGACGGCCTGTTGCGGCAACCGCTTGATTGTAGGACGTATGAATGAGCCCTGTTTCGGGGTTTATCAACTCAGGTAGTGCATCAACATAGGTTGATTTGAGTTTTTGCATTTGCCTAAAGTTTAAAATATCTTGGACGATATCTGATTTATGGGCCAAAGCTAATAACACATCTTCACCTGTTTTATACTGTCCCGTTTTTGTTTTTTTAGCTTTAGGATCCAGTTGCAGTTTATCGAATAAGACTTCACCCAATTGTTTAGGGGATGCGATATTGAAATTTACACCTGCTTTCTCAAAGATAGCTTCCTCGAGATTTTTAATGTCCTGCTCCAGTGTTTTTGAAAATTCTTCAAGTGCCGGAACATCAATTTTTACACCGTTTCGTTCAATTTCAGCGAGGATATATACTAATGGAAATTCAACATCCTGAGCGAGCTGCATAGTGTTGGTCTCGACAAGAAGAGGTTGAAATATATTTTTGAGCTGTAGCGTGATGTCTGCATCTTCAGCGGCATATTCTTTTATTTTTTCGACTTCAACGTCGCGCATATTCCCTTGCTTTTTTCCCTTTTCACCGATAAGTTCTGTGATTGATACCGGGCTGTAATTTAGGTAATTTTCTGCGAGTACATCCATTCCGTGACGGGTATCTGGATCAATCAGATAATGTGCAAGCATGGTGTCAAAAAGGGTGCCTTGTACTTTTACACCATAGCGTGCTAATAATAAAATATCGTACTTGATGTTTTGTCCTATTTTTTCAATTTTTGGGTTTTCTAAAGCGCCCTTGAAAATATCGACTATAGCCTGAGCGCTATCACGATCGGCAGGTGTTGGGACATAATATGCTTTTGCGTTCTCAAAAGAAAATGATAAGCCCACAATGTCCGCAAGGTTTGCATCTAATCCTGTTGTTTCTGTGTCAAAACAAAAACTATCCAAAGAAGCAAGCTGTTGAGCGAGCGCTACTTGTTTTTCGTTTGTATCAACCAAAACATACTCATGTGCGGTATTATGGATGTTATTTATTGCTGCATTTTCGACGCTAACTTCGGTAACAATTTCGGTGGTGGTAATTGTCGTTGTTGTGGTCGAAAATAGATCCATTTGTCCATTTGTAGGGCTGCTCTTGTCAAGGACGGAGAAATCTTCGCCGAAAACTCGTTTTCCAAGTGTTCGGAATTCTAATTCAGCAAATAGCGGTTCAAGGATTTCTTTGTTTGGATCTTCCAGTTCTAGCGATTTTTCATCGAGTTCAATAGGTACATCCAATAAAATAGTGGCTAATTTTTTGGAGATGAGCCCTTGTTCTGCAAAATTCTCTACGTTTTCACGCATTTTTCCTTTTAGTTGGTCCGCGTTAGCGATAATGCCTTCGACAGATCCGTATTCCTGAACAAGTTTTTTCGCTGTTTTCTCTCCAATACCAGGTATACCAGGGATATTGTCTACGGCATCACCCCAAAGACCGAGAATATCGATGACCTGGCAAACATCAGAAATTTCCCATTTTTCAAGAATCTCTTTGACACCTTGTACTTCTGCTCCATTACCCATGCGAGCAGGTTTGTAGATAAAGATATTTTCAGACACAAGTTGCCCAAAATCTTTATCGGGTGTCATGCAATAGATTTGAAAGTCCTGTTTCTCGGCCTTTTTTGCAAGTGTTCCGATAATATCATCGGCTTCGTATCCATCCATCGTGATAATTGGGATATTGAAGCCCTCGATTAAGCGATTTATATAGGGGATAGAAGCAGCAAGGTCTTCTGGCATTTTCTCCCGATGTGCTTTATAAGCTTCAAATTCAATATGTCGAGCGGTAGGTGCCGCTGTGTCGAACACTACTGCTATGTGGGAAGGTTGCTGATTTTTCAATACATCCAATAATGTATTGGTAAATCCCATGATTGCTCCTGTATTTAACCCTGTTGAGGTAATTCGGGGAGTTTTGCTCAAAGCAAAATAAGCTCTATATATGAGAGCCATTCCGTCTAAAAGAAATAGTTTTTTCACAAAATTGAATTTTAGTCTCCTTACAAAGGTAAGAAATTCATCAAAGGGTAAGTTTAATAAATTTTTCCGATTTTTGTACTATGACACATTTAATGCAACAGGATTTATGAGAGGACTGGTAACTAAATCGACAGGTAGTTGGTACCAAGTTTTGGGTGAAGATGATAAAAGATACGACTGCCGTATCAAAGGAAAGTTTCGTACCAAAGGAATAAAAACGACTAATCCTGTTGCTGTGGGTGATTGGGTGCATTTTGATGTGGAACCTGATCAGGAAAGTGCGGTCATTCACGAACTGGAACCTCGTCGAAATTATATTATTCGAAAATCCGTCAATCTGTCCAAGCAAACTCAAATTATCGGAGCAAACCTGGATCAGGCTTTTTTAGTGGTGACACTTGCCTCGCCACCAACTTCTTTGGGTTTTATCGATCGCTTTCTAGTAACAACAGAGGCGTACGGAATTCCTGCGGTAATTATTTTCAATAAATTGGATCTTTTTAGTGATGAAGGATTGGAGATATTGGCCGACTATAAAGCTATTTATGAACATATTGGTTACCCCTGTTTCGAGGTTTCTGCGTTAACCGGTACAAACATCGACGTTGTCAAGCAACTGCTTAAAGATAAAATAACCTTGGTATCAGGCCATTCCGGGGTTGGTAAATCAACGTTGATTAATGCAATCGTCCCTGAATATGGGTTGAAAACTGGTGAAATCTCCGATTGGTCCGACAAAGGAAAGCATACAACTACTTTTGCTGAGATGTTCGATCTCCATTTTGGAGGGAAGCTAATTGATACGCCTGGTATTCGTGAGTTGGGAATTGTCGATATAGAAAAACAGGAGCTATCCCATTTTTTTCCAGAGATGCGCGCGTTGATGAATCAATGTCGATTTCATAATTGTAGGCATATCAATGAACCCGGTTGTGTCATTATGGAGGCTGTGGAAGAAGGCTCTATTGAGAGTTCGCGCTACGATAGCTACCTCAGTATATATCATAATGAGGATAGTAGATCTTAATCTATATAAATCTTAATCTTTATAAAAAAATAGCGCCTTCTTACATCAAGAAGGCGCTATTTTTTGTAAAACGAGATAGGATGAAGCCCTTAATGTATCGCTTGTGTTAAATTTAGAAAATCACGGAGATAGGTACACTCCCGCGAAGCGATTGTAAAGAAAGGCGTATCCTTATATTGTGTACTCAATTCTTTGAAGTATTTATTTTGCATCGAAAAACGATAGAAAGGATTCTTTAATGGCGAATCATAGTATTGCCAACGCGATTCATTGGTATAGACAAAATCTTTCTGCTCACATTTGGCAAGCATAAAGGTACATTTCGCTTTGAACTCTTTGTCTGTGCTCAGCGTACGCGCTTTGCTGTACCATTCTTTTGCTGATTTTGTCTGTAGATAATTTCGTTGCCAGTGAAGTGTCGAAGCGGCGTGGTTGTCGGTGGACGACCAGTCATAGGACACCAGGGACCAAGCATTTCCATAGGTACTAGTCTGATAAATACCGGTGGCCATTTGGAAATAATAATCGGCTTTTTTCTGGTTGTTCTTTTCCGTTTTTATGGCATTTTCCAAGCGTGCCATCCGTTCAGCATATTTTAGCTTAGTGGTGGACTCTTTACCATATTTTTTAGGGTAATCATTTATCGTTACAATAAATGGATTCGGTGTAATATCGCTTTCATCCGCATCGTACCAGTTTTTAATTTCTTTTATTTTATGGTCTTTAGGAAGTCCCACTAAAGTTTTTGCTGCTTTTTGGAAATCCAGTTCGCGCAAATAAGTTGTACCCAGTAATTCGGTGAGATAATCCCTATTAAAATGTTTGATATCTTTCAATAAGAATTTAGACAGGGTGTTCTGTTGGGAATTGTCCGACAATAAATTCCTTATTTTTAACAGCGTTTTAGGTGTAAGGCTATTTTCCCAAAAGTGCATTGTTGTCCACTGCATATTATCTTCCAATGAGTCTTTCACAAAGCCATAGTTGTAAAAAGCATCTGCCTTTACAGCAGCTAAACTAGCCATAGCGGTGTCTTGTGTGTTCAAATAGTGTTTTACAACAAGATTTTGTAAAATGTTCCGGCAGATTAAACTATAGTTGCTGTATTCAAAAGCACTATAACCCCAGTTTTGTTTGCGGATATCTTCTTTACCATCTAGTTTTGCTTTTTCTTCTAACCACGATAAGGTTTTGGTCAATTGAACTTCATCCAGCTGCTTACTGCTTTGCCAGTCCGTCAATTGTGTGAGCAATCGGGTAATTTGAAGCTGATCAATCAATTTTGGACTGAGGTCAGTCTCTTTTATTCCAGCAAGGTATTCTTTTGCTAAAGCATTTTCCTTATTCATCCAACTTAGGTAGGCAGCAGTAATAAGGCCCATTTGGGGTTGAACATATTTTTTGTCGCGATAAAGTTTTAGGGCAAAATTGCGAAGAGAATCCAGATGTAGTTTAACTTTTCCTTTATCGTCATTTTTACTGTAGTAATTATAATTATCGTTACTGAGGTAAAAAGACTCGTTCATTTCTGTTTCTATCTTATTGACTTCGCGTCCCAATAGTACGGCATTTACGGTGTTGGCAGGATCGAGCTGATAGCAGTCGCTCAGATATTTCAGGGCATAGTCACTTGTGCCAAAGCCTATGATAGCATTGATATTGAACCGATCCGCATCATTTTTTGCATATTGAAATATCTCAGCATCACTGGCTGTGATATAATGGAAATTAGCATAAGCGAGGATGCGCCTTTCTGGACTGGCAGTGAATAATTTAGAAAAGAGATAAGCTGCCCTTGCAGGATCACCATTTTTGCGGACAGCCCCCGCATAGTTGGATAGTGCCCAATTGAGGATAGCTTCGTCTCCCTTAGCAGATTGCAGGTACTTTTCATAAATCGTCATGCTCTTGGCGTATTCCTGCCCAAATAGATATAAACGGGCAGCTTGATAAGCATAGCGGATATAGAGAAAGCTATTTTTGGGGTACTTGGAGATCTGCTGTTCGGCGAGTTCAGCTAATTGTGTGATTTCTTTGAAATTTCGGGTATCCGGATCCCAATAGTTATGTTGAATATTCGTGATGGGTTCCTGCTTTTTGGTGAACATAAAATAAGCGCGTTCAGCTTCATGTTTTCCGTCAATCAATGTGCTTAAGAACGTATTTCCTTTAATGGAATCTGGCAGGTTGATCCAAGTCGACTTTTGTTGATTGCTCGCTAAATTAGCGGTTGCAGCGTTGCTGTTGTACATCAATTGCTCGACATCCTTAACCTTGACCTGCGAACCTAAGTGTTTAGCCCAGGTTTCGGAATTGATTAAACTTTCTTTGACTGGAGCTTCTTCCGTATAAAGAAATTGGTAGGGGATAAATTGAAAGGCAGAAAATCCATTGTCCTCCAGATTGGGGAGATAATATGTCGTTTGATTGTCGTAAGGATCCACTTCAGGACCACAGGCGATATTGGTTGCAATCTCCCCAAAGAAGAAAGCTAATGTAGTGCTAGAAAGTAGCAATAATTTTTTGTAATTCGGCATTGCCATGGTTTGCTAGTGTAGCTTGATCTAAATGATAAAAAATAATCCGGTGTTCTTTTCCTTTCAGCTCTCCCTTCAAAAATTTTGCCGTTTGTAAGAGTTCCTCCTGATTGATGGATTCAAAACGTATAACATCTCCCTTTTTAAGGTTTGCTTTTGGGAGATCTTTCGTTAAAATATAGAGGTTCGTATTGGGGTTATGGGTAAACAATGACGAGTTTTTGAGATCTTCTTCATTGATATGTTTTGAAATACCGATGTAATTATTATTTCTGAAAACGACAAACCACTGAAATAGCGGTAATGCAATATCCATTTCCATGGGATAGTTGCGTAATGTTCCGCTTAGATAGGTCTTGAGGTCCTGTTGATTTAAAATGGAGTTTTGATTGCCAAATTGTCTGAGATTTCCCATGTTGTAACACATTAACATCGCTTTTTTCACAGGCGGAATTCCGCTGGTGACTGTGTTTTTGACCTGGTGTAGCCGCAGAGTAGAGCTCACGACAACATCTTTTAAGGCCGGCAATTGTTGTAAATAGGTGAGCAGGTAGAAAAATTTATCACGGGATGTCTTTGTCCAATCGCAGTCCAGTTGGAGTTCGGTAAATTTTTCCTTTCCTGCTTGTTGTATTTTAGCCGTCACAAACGGAACAATTTTATTTGCCAGTCCTCTGATTTGCAGGCTATCCATTTCCACAAAAATACGTTGGTTGACAAATACTACAGGAATCAGCTGCTGTTCTTTGGGGACAGGTTGCGAAAACGTAATGGGGCTAATAGGGACGGCTTGTACACCAGATGGATCGAAATCAATATCCATAATGCGGACATAGATAGATTTCGCATCAATTTCCTTTAAAGAGCGGCTTTCTACGGTGTCTAACTGGAATACTGTCTTCCAAAAATAGAAGCCTGTTTCATGCTTTGTTTTGGTGCAGGAACTTAAAAAAAGTAGAGAGAGCGGTACAAGAAATAAAAATAGTTGTGTTTTACGCAGCATATTCACTTTATTTAGTCGTAATTCAAACAAAATGGGCTTAATTTTGTTTGTTATTCAATAAAATAAAGACGAAATTACAAAGAGATTGTGACTTTATGAAGCCTATTTTCAAATGGATCCTTGGTATTGTAGCGTTTATCCTATTGGCATTGGCTGGAGGTATTTGGTATTTTAGCAATAAGTGGAAGCCTCTTTTAGATACTAAAATCAAACAGCTGGTGTCCCAAGCAACGGACAATTTGTATACTATTACATACGACGATATCCACGTCAACCTATTATTGGGTAATATAACAATAGACAATCTGCATCTCGTGTCAGATAGTTCCATCTATAAAAAGTTGGAGCTGGTCAAAAAAGCGCCAGATAACCGTTTCGAAATTTCCATCAATAGGTTGAAAATAAAAAGCTTTGGTATTCGAAGGGTATTGATGGATAAGGAGCTTTTCCTGAATGATATCACCGTCGAAAGACCAACGATTCATGTCATTAATGAGGTACACCGTTATAATGATACGGTGAGTCGGGGATCTAAAAAACCACTGTACGAGAAAATAAAGGACAATCTGAAAAAAATTCAGGTGCGGGCCGTCAATTTGAATGACATCGATTTTAAATATACGCAAGTCCAAAAAGGGGTTTATCAAGATTTCGAGGTCAAGAAGGTCAAGGTCCGGATAGATGATGTTTTGATCGATTCAACTTCTGAGCACGACAGGCAGCGCTTTTATCATACGAAAATGATTGATATTGAGGTGCCTGGTTTTACCTATAAAACTCCGGATGGGTTTTATAAAGTAAACTTTGATCAGTTGAAAATCAATAGTAAAAACCGCAATGTCCTCTTGACTAAAGTTGCTTATCAGCCGACGCTGAATAAGGCTGCTTATTACCGGAAGAAAGGTGAAGGTGGAAGCTATATGGTGCTGAAAATGGATACCCTGCTTTTGACGGGATTCAATTTTGCCGAGCTTTCTCGTGATAAGAAAATATATGCACAAAATGCACGCTTAAAAAATGGTTCTCTTTCGATTTATAGTGATAAACATTATAAAAGCCCACCAACCAGTCAGATTGGAAATGCTCCGCACATGAAATTAATGCAGATGTCGACACGCTTGGGAATTGATTCATTAATTTTAGATAATATAGGAATTACGTATGCTGAAATGAGTGATGAGTATAGTCAAATCGGTACCATTACTTTTGATCACACGTATGGTACGATATTGAATGTGACAAATGATTCGACAAAATTGCTTAAGCAGAAGCTCATGCGTGCAAATTTGAGCAGCAATTTTATGAATGCGGGCAAGCTTTCTACCAACTTTGTTTTTGATATGACCTCTAAAGTTGGAGCCTACACCTATAAGGGCACACTTGGGAAAATGGATCTAACGGTCGTTAATAAGATGATCCGGCCATTGTTAAATGTTGAGGTTAAATCGGGCAATCTCAGTCAGATTACATTTGACATATGGGCTAACGATTACCGTAGTAAAGGAACCTTTAAAATGGATTATGATGACCTCAAAGTTAATATCCTGTCGGAGCCAGGTGATGATGGTCGTCGAGAAAAAAAGGGGCTGCTGTCTTTTATGATTAATCAGGTGTTGTTTAATCCGGGCAATCCGGATTTATACGGTAAATATACGGTGGGGCATATTAACAAGCGTCGGGATCCCAATCATCCGTTTTTTAAAGCGATGTGGCAGACTTTGTTGGTTGGAATTAAACAATGTGTCGGCCTTGGTCCAGAACGGGAGGCTAAACTGATGAATACGGCTGGAAAAGTTGAAAAAGTCGTTGAGGGCATCAGCAAGGCCAAGAAAATGATTTCAAGTATATTTAAGAAACACAAAACTCCTGAGGAGTTGCTGAAGGAAGAAAAAGAAGATGAGGCCAAAGAGGCGGCAAAGATTGAAGAGAAGCGGAAGCGTGACCGTGAAAAAGCTGAAAAGGAACTTGAGAAAGAAGGAACGGGAAATTGAGGATCCGTTTCACGTGGAAAGGTTCCCGTTTGGTGCCGTTGCCGATATTTTTTAGAAATGGTAGAGGAAGTGATGTACTGTATTTATAAAACCTCATTGCCGGCTTCGTTAGCGCGCCAAAAAATACAACGGAGATAGATTTACATTTATTGACAGATTTATCTTAGTTTGAGACATTATGATAGATTCGATTTTAAGTTTTATCCGGTTTGTTTTCAAATATAAAAATGGGCTTGTAGACAAAATCATGTTCTATGTGAGCATGATTTGCGCCGCAATCGTTATTTTTAATGTGGGCTATGTTACTGATCCTGCATTGGGGAAATTGCTTGGTAAAACAATTCATTATCTTTTCTTTGTCCTCTTTTTCATGATTGCTCTCCGCGAGTCATCTTCCATTTATGCACTCAAAAAAATTGCTGTTGAGCATTACTCGGGCTTAGTTATCCTCATCTACTTTGTATTTATCCTTATTGCCCGTTTTGCAGGATTTGGAGCGCTTTCTGTTTTTTCAAGAGAACAGTGGGTTTATCTAGGAATCTATCTTATTTTTATCGCGGAGCTATCGAAAAGTACGCTTTTCTTTGACAATTTTTATTTTAATCCGACAATATTATTTGTCATCAGTTTCCTGGTTCTTATCTTGCTCGGAACCGTACTCTTGATGCTGCCCCGTACCACGGTAGAAGCTCCGTTAAGTTTTGTGGATGCTTTATTTATGGCAACTAGTGCTGTTTGTATCACTGGCTTGTCTGTTGCCGATATTTCAACCAATTTTAGCATGTTCGGACAAACCGTGGTCATTGTTTTGATACAGGTTGGCGGATTGGGTATTATGACATTTACAGGTTTTTTTGGCTATTTTTTCTCTGGCGGATTTTCTTTTAAGAATCAATTGATGTTTGGTGAAATTCTGGGTGAAAATAAAGTGGCCTCTGTCATTAAAACCCTATTGACCATGATATTTATTACGCTGCTGTTTGAATTTCTTGGAGCTATACTGATCTTTAGTACCTTAGAAAGTGCTAATTTTCCAAATTTAGGGAGTATGGTTTTCTTTTCGATCTTTCATTCCATTTCTTCATTCTGTAATGCTGGATTTTCGATCTTATCTGGGGGTATTACCAATGAAGCCTATAAATTCAATTATCCATTCCAGCTGGCGTTATCTTCGCTTTTCATTCTTGGTGGTTTGGGGTTTGGAATTGTATTGAATTTCTACACCTATATTAAAGAATCCATATTGCTTTATTATCACCGATGGATCACAAAGAAAAACTATAAGCATAAAGCATGGAGCTTTAGCTTTAATTCTAAATTGGTGCTGGTCTGTAATGCGATTATTATTGTAGGTGCAACTTTGTTTTTCTACTTTTTGGAGCGAGGGAACACCCTTTCTCTTGAAAGGGGAATCGATGGTGAATGGGCAACTTCCTTCTTTATGGCCAATGCAGCGCGTTCAGCAGGATACAATAGTGTTGATTTGAGTTTTGTCGGGCCACCGACTGTTTTTTTGATTATGCTGCTGATGTGGGTCGGGGCTTCTCCCGGATCTACTGGTGGGGGAGTAAAGGTAACTACCGTTGCTGTTTCACTGTTGAATATTGTTTCGCTGGCTAAAGGAAAAGAATATATAGAGATTTTTAAAAGGCGAATAGCCGGCGAATCTGTTAACAAGGCTTTTGCGATTATTTTATTGTCGTTTTTTGTGGTTGGATTCAGTTTTTTTGTGCTCATTTTTACTGATCCCGATAAGAGTATGAAAGCACTCCTCTTTGAAGCACTATCAGCCTATACAACATGTGGATTAAGTTTGGGGATTACACCCTCGCTCAGTATGGGGGGAAAATTAATTATTGCGTTGACAATGCTTGTTGGACGTGTTGGGATGTTGACGCTATTGGTAGCTTTTATTAAAAATACAACCCGGAGAAATATTGTATTTCCGGAAGAAAAGATCTTGTTTTAAGCAGACAAGTGACCGTTTTGGCTAAATTTGATGGCTTTATCAGCGGAATATGAGCATATAAATTGAAAGATAGCTTGGAAATAAAGGTAAATTTATTTTAGTTTGAGATATGAAGTATATTGTTTTAGGATTGGGGCATTTTGGACGTTCTTTAGGGGTACATCTTACTGAACTCGGGCATGAGGTGATTGGTGCCGACCGAAATCTCAGTATCGTTGAACAATTAAAGGACAAGATAACGCACACGGTATGCCTAGACACCACCGACCGAGAAGCGGTATCGTCATTACCGCTTAAAGATGCTCATGCTGTCATTGTTGCAATTGGAGAGGATGAGGGAGCTTCGCTCATGACCGTAGCGCTCTTAAAACAGTTGAAAGTTAAACGCATCATTGGTCGTATTGTTTCAGATTTACAAAAAACTGTGTTGGAGGCCATGGAAATCAATGAATATATCATGCCGGAAGAAGAGGCTGCTGAGCGTTTGGCAATGCGTTTAGACAATATTGATATCGTCGATTCGTTTAAAGTCTCGGATAAATACTCTATTGTGGAGACTAAAGTTCCGGCGCGTTACGTGGGGATGACCTTGCGTGAAGCGAACCTGACGAATTTATACAAGGTGATCGTCTTAACCACCGTGAAAATTACAGAAATGAAAAAGGATGGTGTGACTAAAGAACAAAAAGAAGCTTCAGGAATTGCCGCATCGGAAACGATCATGGAAGAGGGTGATATTTTGGTTGTTTTTGGTGAGCTATCCAATATTAATAAGTTAATTCAAAAAGGAGAATAAAATATGTTATTGACAACAACAGGTACTATTGAGGGGCACCAAATTGAACGCTATTTGGGAATAGTCTCTTCCGAAGTGGTTCTGGGGGCAAATGCAATCAAGGATATGATGGCGGGTTTTCGTGATTTTTTTGGCGGAAGATCCAATTCTTATGAACGCGCATTCCAGGAAACACGTGAAGCTGCGTTGCGCGAACTTGAAGACCGAGCACGCGCATTGGGTGCTGATGCGGTCGTTGGGGTTCGACTAGACTTTCAAACGGTAGGAACGGGGGGAATGATGATGGTAGGCGCAACGGGAACGGCCGTAAAAATGAAATCTTAATTACCTAAAGCCCTAAATAACATTAGGGCTTTTTTAGTGCTTAAAAGACATGACATTGATCGATCGTATTTAATACCTATTATAAACTTTCTGTTAACAGGACACTGAGCGATAATTATAATTGTATATAAAAACAAATTTATCTAAGTTTGGCTTTTAAGACTTTTAAACAACCTAAGAAGGTAAATGAAATCATCGAGTTTTATCAAACCGCGTGTAATGTGTTCATAAATACAACGAAAGGCAAGTTATGAATGAACGATTATTTGGTAAGTTGAATAAAATAGATATATTCATCACCTTTAAATGACAAATTTATACGGATGAAAAATTGGTTTAAGGCGAATTCGGCACATTTGATCGTTATTGCGATATTCATTGCGCTCGTATTTTTTTATTTTACCCCTGTTTGGCAAGGAAAAACGCTGGCGCAGTCGGATGTGGTACAAGCGCAGGCGGCACAGAAGGAATTATTTGATTTTAAGGCAAAGGATGGTAAAGCGCCCTTATGGACTAACTCTATGTTTGGCGGGATGCCGACTTATCAAATTTGGCAAGAAAATGAGAATAACATTGGTACTTATTTCTTAAAAGCGGTTAAGTTCGCCTTTCCGAGCCCAATGGATACGGTGTTGTTTTATTTGCTGGGGGCTTATTTTCTTTTCAGTGTCTTACGGATCAAACCCTGGCTTGCTGCGGTAGGCGCAATAGCCATTGCGTTTACATCCTATAATTTTATTTATATTGAAGCTGGGCACATAACAAGGGCTAATGCAATTGCATTTATTCCACCCGTTATTGCTGCGGTTATTATGTGTTATCGGGGAAGTAAATTGTGGGGCCCTGTATTATTGGCGCTGTTTCTTTCGCTGGAGATCCGTGTAAATCACTTGCAGACAACCTATTACTTGTTGATAGTTCTGATGGTATACGTGATTTTCACTTTCGTAGATGCAATTAAACAAAAACAATTAAAAGGTTTTTTTATTGCTTCGGGTAGGCAGATTATCGCAGTAGTCATCGCTTTGATGGTAAATGCATCTATTTTATTACCAACTTGGGAATATAGTAAATTAAGTACGCGTGGACATGCCAATATCACGAAGGTTGATAACAACACCACCAAAGAGAAAGGGCTTGATAAAGAATATGCCTATGAGTGGAGCCAAGGGATTGGTGAAACCATTACCTTTTTGATTCCAAATGCCTATGGTGGTTCAACTGGCGGACAATTGGACGAAAAATCACATGTCGCTAAGTTTTTGATGGAAAAAGGAGGGATCTCCGAGGTTCAAGCTGGGCAGTTTGCAGAAAGCATGCCAACCTATTGGGGTGACAAACGTTTCACTTCGGGACCATGGTATTTTGGTGCCGGTGTTTTTTTCCTATTTGTTTTAGGCCTTTTTATTGTCAAAGATCGGATCAAGTGGTGGATTTTGGCAACCACCATCTTAGCATTGCTTTTGTCATTCGGAAAAAACTTTACACTTGTATCGGATCTGTTCTTTGACTATTTTCCGATGTATAATAAGTTTAGGGCTGTTGAATCTATACTTGTTTTGGTTTCCATTACAGTGCCTATGATGGCAATTCTGGCTGTCAACGAGCTTTTGACACGGGCGAAGGAGATTCCAAACTTAGATAAAAAAGTGCTGTATACTTTTATTGGTGTCGGCGGAGTCTGTCTTTTGATTGCTGTAATACCAGATCTATTTTTAAACTTTAGAAATGCGGGACATGGCAATTTGATCGAAATGTTAGAGCGTAACGTAGGCGATAAAACTTTTGCGACCGAATTAGCAAATCAATTGGTCTTAGATCGCAAAGATATCGCAAGCAAAGATGCCTATCGCTCTTTTTTCATTGTCCTCTTAACTTTCGGATTCGTTTGGGTCTTTTTAAAGAAAAAGTTGAGTGAGGGTGTACTACTTGGGGCTTTGTTGGTCTTGTTCTTGTTTGATTTATGGAGTGTAGATAAGCGCTCCTTGAATGACAAATCTTTTATGGAGAAAGGGGCTACAGCACAGCAAGTATTCCAACAACGTGAAGTGGATCAATTGATCTTAATGGATAAAGATCCAAGCTACCGTGTACTAGACTTGACTTCGGATCCGTTTTCGGATGCCCGCCCGTCCTATTTCCACAAATCTTTAGGAGGATACCATGCTGCAAAATTAATGCGCTTCCAGGAAATTTTGGAAAATCAATTTAATGGTGCCCTTAATGAAGATGTGTTGGATATGTTCAACGTACGTTATTTGATTACGACAGATCCTCAGAATCAGTCGCAACGTATTGTAAGAAGAAGTACAGCGGCAGGAAATGCTTGGTTTGTGGATCGGGTAAGTTTTGTGAAAGGAAATGCCGAGGAGATGCAAGCAATCAGTTCTTTTGATCCACATAAGGAGGCGTTTGTGAATCAACAATATCAAAATGAGATTAAGGCTAAAACTTCGAATGCTTCAACGACAGGGGAGATTAAGTTGACATCTTACCATCCGGATAAAATGCAATATGAATATACGGCTGCCAACGATGCCTTTGCTGTATTTTCTGAAGTATTTTATGATAAAGGATGGAAAGCCTATGTGGATGGAAAGGAAACGCCAATTATCCGTGCGGATTATATCCTAAGAGCACTACAATTACCTGCGGGAACGCATAAGGTAGAATTTGTTTTTGATCCAGAGTCACACAAATTTGGTAATTTATTGACATTAATCTCGTCTATTGTTCTTGTATTGGGAATAGGAGCGGCGATATATTTCTCCTTTAGAGGGAATAAAAAAGAAACAGCGGCTTAGTTGCTGTTTCTTTTTTTATTGTGTGAGCTTTAGAATAATTTGAGCTGCGGATCGGTTATTCTAAAGCTTTTTCTATGATGTGGAGTGGAGCCGTGTGCCAATACAGCTGTTCTGTGCTTAACTGTCGGATACCCTTTGTTGTTGAGCCAGTCGTAATCGGGATAATCCAAGGCGATGTTGTCCATGTATTCATCCCGGTACGTTTTAGCTAAAATAGAGGCCGCAGCAATGGATAGGTATTTTCCATCCCCCTTCACAATACATGAATAAGGTATCTCTTGGTAAGGAATAAACTTATTCCCGTCAACAATAATATACTCGGCTTTGGTCTTTAAGAGATCAAGTGCCTTATGCATCGCCAGGTAGCTCGCATTGTGGATATTTATGCGATCTATTTCTTCTGCTGAGACGCTCGCAACGGCATAAGCAAGGGCTTCGCGCTCAATGATGGGGCGTAAAGCCATCCTCTTTTTTTCACTTAGTTGTTTGGAGTCATTAAGAAGTTCGTGATGGTAGTCTGTGGGGAAAATCACTGCTGCAGCGAAAACTGGCCCTGCCAGACAACCTCTTCCCGCTTCGTCACAGCCGGCCTCTATCCACTGCTCCTGATAATATGATAATAGCATGTTCAGTTCTTTAAAATAGCCGAAAATACAAATAAATTTAGAGTTATCTATTGTAACTTCTGTGTGAATATCGACCGTTTACATTAATTAACACTAATAATGTCTTCTTTTGTAAAGATTTAGAGCGCTAGACTATTAAAACGTTGGAATAATTTCCATTAACAAAATAAAAGTTTGTTCTTGTCTAGGCCATATTGTTTCAAATTAAACTTGAGCAATAGTTTTAGAGTCAAAGATTTATCAATTATAGAAATATAAAAATACGTATTATGAGAGGCTTTGTGCTTTTTTTGTTTAGTATGCTGATGGGATGGACCGTTTATGGCCAGACGAAGAGCGTACAGGGAATGTTGAAGGACGACAAGAATCGAATTGTCGCCGGTGCAACAGTGAAATTAACGTCAAAATTGGATTCCATGACGACAGGATCTAATATGGCCGGGATTTTTATCTTTGATAAAGTCAAGGCGGACACCTTTAAAATTACGGTTTCAAACCTTGGGTTCGAACGTTTTGAGCAGGAATTTAGTATCCCTAAAGGCGAATCAAAGCATATTATTCCAAGTTTGACTTTACAACAGAACTCACAGATGCTACAAGAAGTTGTTGTTGATGGAGTCCCTACAGTCGTTGTCAAAAGTGATACCCTCGAATATACCATGAAAGATCTAAAACTCCGCGATGGCGCGGTTGCCGAGGACGCTTTGAAAAAATTACAAGGGGTCGAAGTCGATAAAGACGGCAATGTTACGGCACAAGGAGAGTCTGTTAAGCGGGTTCGTATAAATGGTAAGGACTTTTTTGGTGGAGATGTAAAGACAGCAACACAGAATCTACCGGCAAATATTATCCAAAAGATGCAGGTCATCGATGATTATGGCGATATGGCCAATGTCACCGGTAATAAAACGGGTGATTCAGAAAAAGTATTAAATATTCAGATAGACCCAAAATACAATACAGGACATATGACTACCCTACGGGCAGGCGTGGGAACCGAAGATCGTTACCAGGCTACAGGGATGTGGATGGGGATGCGCGAAGGTGAACAAATTTCTGTATTGGGAAATTTGAACAACACCAATGCACCCTTATTTGACTTTAGTACCGTTGGTGGCGGTGCGCGTCGTGGCCAGGGTGGCGGCGGCCGTCGCGGCGGCGGCATGTTTGGCGGATCGGACGGTTTAACTAAAATCGGTTCTATCGGGCTGAATTACCGTAAAGACTTTAATGATAAATTGACGGTTTACGGTAGTTACAGTTATAGCCATAGCAACAATACAACAATATCGCAGCGCTTTCAGGAAAATACACTACCTAATATCATGCAAACGGATAGTGTTCAATCTAATTCCAATACAGTAGGAGCAAGCCACCGTTTTGAAGCAAATGTTGAATGGAAGCCTACTACGAAAGACTATATCAAAATCTCTCCTCAGTTTGGTTACGACAATAGTGATGTAACGACAGGTACCAATTCGCTAACTTACCGTAGTAGCGTATTTAATAATTCACAGGCCCAAGATATTGTTGCAAATTCTACTGCACCGAGATTTGGAATTAGCGGATTGTACAACCATAAATTTAATGATAAAGGAAGGAATGTTTTTGTAAACATGAACTTCAATAATGCAAAAACAACGAAGGATCAGAATGCAATTTTAGATAGGCTATTGGCTGATCCCAACAATGCAAACGCTCCACTAGATTCGATCTATGAAAAGACGATTCTAGAAGCAAATAATAAAAGTTGGAATGGGGGCGCTTCGGTGAATTATACTGAACCTGTTTCTGAGAAGGGAAAAGTGGAATTTACCTACGACTTCAACAAAAATAAGTATGACAATTCGAACAAACAACAAGGGTTTGATCGCGATGGAAACCTTATTGCAGAAGATCCCAAGTTGAATTTTGATTATAATTATGATTATTCCTTCACAACACATAAAATCGGAGCAAACTATTTGTATAGTGGCGATAAAATAACCTATTCCATTGGAGCTGCGGCTCAGCCTTCTCAATTAAGAGGTGATGCGATCAGTTCAGGATTAGTGGTTCCAATTCATCGCAACAACATGAACTGGATGCCTATTGCACGTTTTGAATATAAATTTTCGAGACAGTCCAATATCTCTGTGAATTATTCGGGAACACCGAATGAGCCTTCAGTAACGCAGATCTTGCCGTTTGATATGAGTACAAACCGGACCAGTATCGTAATTGGTAATGCAAATCTGAATCCGGAATTTAGCCATCAATTGAATGTAAGATTCCGTCAGAATGATTTTCAAAAAGGAAACAACTTTTTTGCGTTCATTAATGCCGGTTTGACTAACAACAAAATTGTGAGCTTGAGCAAAAGCTATTTTGATGATCTAATGGATTATCAAACTGGCCAAACAAATTCGACGTTAGTTTCCGAAACCCGCTATTTGAATGAAACAAGCGATAAGCCATTTAATGTGAGTTCTTTCTATCATTATGGTAAATCACTGAAAGAAAAAACATATAATATTATGTTAATGGGGGGTGTGTCTTACAATAAAAATATTGGATATGTTTCCACAGAGAAAGATGATAACGTAGGTCAAAAGAACATCGCCCGGAATATTGTATTAAATCAAGGTTTAATGTTTAGATATAATCCTTCCGAGAACCTAGAAATCAATCCAGGGGTACGCTACCAATTTAATCATACAGAGAATTCATTGACAAATCGTACGACGAATGTCTCATCCTGGACACCAACATTGATTGGTTCTGTTAACATAACAAAAACAACCATTTTCGGAGCGGATCTATCCAAGCAATTCAACAGTGGTTATGGAGCCGGCATTAATGCAAATCCTTTCGTCATAAATACCTATTTGGAGCAGAAGTTCTTGAGTCAACAACGCGGTACTGTACGTCTACAAGCATTTGACTTGTTAAATCAACAAACGAATGTTTCAAGAACGGTGAGTGAGTCTATGATTACAGATAGCCGTACCAACCGTTTGGGTCGATATTTTATGATTCTGTTTACCTATAAATTCCAAAAATTTGCGATGGGAAATCCAGAAGGAGAGAATAGATTTCCAGGTGGAATGAGACCTCCGCGTATGTAATCTGATTCCTATAGGATATAAAAACGGTCATAGTGATTTCGCTATGACCGTTTTGCATTTAAAAATGCCTAGTTTTGTGAAGACTTCATATGCCCATACGATTTTGAAGATTGAGTAACGTAACAAAAAATGTAAGATTTTATATTTTTTGTTTTAGGGAAGACTGTCAAGGTTAATGGGCACAAAAAATAGATAAACTAAAAGAAGCTACAGCAAGTTTGTACTGCATGGAATACGAAATTATTAGACTTTCAAACGGAATACGCGTAGTATTTCAATATCAAAATTTACCGGTTACACATGTCTGCATGGTCATCAACGCGGGGTCTCGGGACGAGTCTGCTGGAAAGTATGGTGTAGCCCATTTTATTGAGCACCTTTTATTTAAGCGTACTGAAAGACGCTCTACACAACAGATTATAAATCATTTGGAATCCGTTGGCGGAGATTTAAATGCCTATACGACGAAAGAGTATACCTGTGTACATGCCTCTATTCTTCAGCCTTATTTAAATCGTGCGTTAGATCTTTTTGAAGATATCTTCTTTCATTCCACTTTCCCCGACATAGAATTGGATAAAGAAAAATCTGTCATTGTAGATGAAATGGCATCTTATCTGGATAGCCCGGAAGAGTCTATTGTGGACGATTTTGAAGATTTGGTTTTTCAGGGATCGGGTTTAGGGCATAATATTTTGGGCCTGGAAGATCAGCTTCTTGCACTGCAAAAGGGTGATATTGTCGATTTCATGCAGGCAAATTACGATACAAATGAAATGGTCATTGGTATCACGGGCAATTATACGCTAAAAGAAGTTGAGCGATTGTTGCACAAAGTGTTTGGGACCGTGCCTTCAAATACGATAGCACGTCTCCGCAATGACGTCAGACCACTTGTTGAACAGCATGTTGCCGTAGGCAAGCCGATCAATCAGGTGCATTATATGCTCGGTTCTTTAGCTTATAATTATCGAGATGACCGTAAGACGGGGCTGCTGCTTTTGAATAATATGCTTGGTGGAATGGGGATGGGGTCTATCCTGAATCTCTCCATACGGGAGAAATACGGAATAGCCTATACCATTGAATCTAATTATACTATTTTTTCGGATACAGGGTTATTTAGTATTTACCTCGGTACCGATGAAGAAAAAGTTGAAAAAGCTAAAAAACTCGTCTTTAAAGAACTTGCGAAGCTGAGCGAGCAACCGCTATCTGAAACTGCAGTGAAAAAGGCGAAGCAGAAATTTATTGGGCAGATTGCTTTGACCGAAGAGAACCGTATGAGTATGATTATCTCTGCCGCGAAAAACGTAATGGACTATGATCGTGTCATCTTATTGGACGAAGTAATTGAAAAAATTCAGGATTTGACGAATATAGGGCTGCTGGAAATAGCACAAGATGTATTTGATCCGAAGAAGATGTTGTCACTAAGTTTTGTTCCCGAAGACTGAATTTAAGGACCGATTTAGACCCTTCAGAGGAGATAAATAATATGAGACCGATGGGCCGACAATGGGAATAATAGCTGGCTGACATGAATTTATATTGCATATAAAAAGCAATTTATCTAAGTTTGCGCTTACGGGAATTCGTTCTTCTCAACCATTGACTGCCGAATGCAGATTCAATACCTATGGTAGCAGACAAATAAATGAATAAAAAATATAAGGGATGAAAACAGCATATGTATTTCCTGGTCAAGGGGCCCAATTTGTTGGAATGGGGCAGGACCTGTATAATTTAAATGATGAAACGAAAGCTTTGTTCGAACAGGCTAACGATATTTTAGGATTCCGCATTACGGATATTATGTTTTCCGGTACAGATGAGGAATTGAAACAAACGAAAGTAACCCAACCCGCTATTTTCTTGCATTCGGTTATTTTGGCGAAAGCCTTGGGAGAGTCTTTTCAGCCGGACATGGTTGCAGGTCACTCATTAGGTGAGTTTTCGGCTTTGGTAGCGGCCGGTGCATTGAGCTTTGAAGATGGCTTGAAATTGGTTGCACAACGTGCTAATGCGATGCAAAAAGCATGTGAGCTTCAACCTTCAACGATGGCTGCGATATTAGGTCTGGAAGATGCTATAGTGGAAGATATCTGTGCTCAGGTTGATGATGTCGTGGTAGCTGCAAATTATAACTGTCCTGGACAATTGGTTATTTCGGGATCTATTGAAGGCGTGGATAAAGCTTGTGCTTTATTGACTGAGGCTGGTGCTAAGCGCGCATTAAAATTAAACGTGGGTGGAGCATTTCACTCACCATTGATGGAATCTGCCAAAGTGGAATTGCAAGCGGCTATAGAAGCTGTAGAAATTTTATCGCCTAGCTGTCCGATCTATCAAAATATCGATGCCAAACCACAGACAGACCCAGCGGTTATCAAGCAAAATCTTATTGCGCAATTAACTGGCGCTGTACGGTGGACGCAGACAGTACAAAATATGTTGGCCGATGGTGCAACAGCTTTTGTAGAAGTTGGTCCAGGAAATGTATTGCAGGGATTGGTTAAGAAGGTAGACCGTCAAGTTCAGACTTCCGCAGCATCAGTGACCGCGTAACAAAATATTCAGTATAAAAAAGGAATTATTTTGCAGTGCCCTCAAAAAGTGTCCAACTTTTTGAGGGCATTTTTTATGAACGAAAAATCGAAATCACATCAAGGATTACTGTCCATTCCTGAAAAAGGTTTACAAAAACCGAATATTAAAATCTTAAATTTAATATTATGAAAAAGCGTATGACAAAACGTAAATCAGGGGGACAGCAAGTTTACAGTGATAGCTTCAAGATCCTCGTTTCCAGAGAATACCTTGCCGGCAAGCTGAGTTATTCGCAACTTGCCCAGAAGTACAATCTTCCGGGGGAAGCCACTCCGCGGTATTTTATGAAATGGTACCAGCAGTGGGAAAACAATCTGGAGCTGGAAGTTTCCCAGACTGTTGAGCCAGAAGACACTGGGGTGAAAAATGAGCAGGATCTCAGGGATGAACTCTTCCAGGCGAACCTCAAAATTACTG
>NZ_VLKR01000046.1 GCF_007830445.1 Sphingobacterium siyangense
CACCGCCTTTTTTAAGATAGCGTTCTCTAATTCTGCATCCCGTAATCTCCTCTTTAGTTCCCTGATTTCTTGCTCTTCAGGACTCAATTTGTCGTTTTTAGGCAATACGGTACCACCATTATATCTGGGATCCATGCGCCATTTACTTAATCTACTGGCATCCATGTCCAGTTCTTTTGCTGCTTCTAATACCGACCCTTTGCTGTAAGAAAGCTCTACTGCCATTTTCTTAAAGGAATCGTCAAATACTCTTTTCATCTGTTAACAAATTTAAATCTATTTTTCAAATCTGTCTCCACTCAAAGGTAGCAACTCCAAAGTTAATACAACTCGGAGCGCAAGCATCTCCACATGCCTGGGGATCGCTTCTCAAGAGCTACTATACAGCGCATTTAGCCGGAGGGCTCGGAAATACCGTAACCATTGAAGGGGTTACAAGTACATCTGATGATGTGGATTTGTCGGGATATCTCGTCAAAGATGGGAAACTTATTCCTTCCTCATCTGCAGGGTTCGGTATGCAGTTGCTAAAAAAGATTTGAAAGAAAGAAGCTTTGAATTATTTTTCAAACCTTTCAAAGTTTTGCAACGTTCATAGAGGAGCGAACAATGGAATTTCTTAACCTTAACATCTTTACTAACCCGTGAAATAAATGTGCTGAAGCATATTCACGGCGATAAAGTATTGGTTAAGGCTATGAAATACTTTTTAAAATTCCTTTAACTTTTTGTTGATCAAAATTTATTTCAAATGTCTAATAAAACTGTAACCCAGAAGATAAATGACCATCTTGCGAATGAACGAACTTTCCTTGCTTGGATCCGGACAAGCCTGGGCATTATGGGCTTCGGTTTTGTGGTTGTTAAGTTTTCACTATTTATTCGTCAGATTGAGCTCATTTTAAAAAAAGATGTAGTTGCAGGATCCCAGCATGAACATTCGGGTGCTGTTGGTGTTTCTATTGTAGTCATTGGAGCATTGACGGTTATTGTCGCCTTTTTTAAATATCGTAAAACAAACAAACAAATTGAAGAGGAGAACTTCGCTCAAACTTCAAATAGTATTACAATTGTGGCCATATTGATTTTTGTCATAGGTATTATTTTGAGCTGGTATCTTGTCGACGGTCTTTAAGGAGATGCATTAGATCCAGTTCGCGCTGGAATGATTATCCAGGCTAACTAGATCTAAATTGTCGTGCATTGGCTATTTATAATACCGGCAAAATATATTATTGCTGTGTACACTGTACCACGGTGATTTGATTTGTTGTGCCACGTTTTTCTAAAAACTGTCGTAGGGCGATCATCAGAAAGGCGAGAAACCCAAAACCCATCGTAAGCCAGGGCGAAAATTCTACACCTTTCGAAACGATAATCCAGCCACCTACGGTAGTTCCCAAAGTTACCCCGAGATTGCCAAATGAAGTCGCTAGACTATTGGCAAATTCTAGCGCCTCGGGAGCGGAAGAAATCATATAGGTAGATGCGTTTAAGAAGCTAGGAGAATAAAGAAATCCCCATAAGGCAATCGTACAGACCGTAGCGAACATATTGCCATCTGAAAAATACAGTAATAAAGGAATAATAAGTGTACCCGATAAGAAGAATGCTGTGGTAAACGTAATATTTCGGTTGAGCATTTTCCCTGCCACCCAGTTGGCGATGACTCCAATAATACCAAATACAAATAGCATATAACTAACCATGGTACTGTCCATATTCTTTGCTTTGTTTAAATATTCGGCGAAATAACTATAGGTAGAAAACCAAGCGGATACCATAAAGAAATTCATTGCGGTACTGACCATAAAAATGGGTTTGGTTAATATTTTCATCTGGCTGCCGTAGGATTTTTTTTCTTTTACAGGCAAAGGAGGAATAGCAAAATAGATTGCCAGCAGTGCTATAATACTGACAATGGCCTGTATCGTGAAAGAATATGTCCAGGAGTAGAGACTGGCAATGTAGGTGGCGAAGGGGACTGTTGTCACCATGGCAATTGCAACACCGCTAAAAACAATGCTCATAAGTTCATTTTCATTTTGCTTCCCCCCTTTTAAAATGGCGACAGACAATGCTGTCGCAATATAGACAGGTTGGAGAAAGGCAGGAAGAATTCTTACAGTAAGTAATAACCAAAAAGGAGGGGATAATGAAGAGACAATCGCCGTGACTAAGAAAATAGCGATGGCAGTTAACATGACTTTCTTGCGGTCGAATCCCGAAGCCAACAATGTCATAAATGGCCCAGTTATGGCAATGATCAAGGCAAAAGCACTTAATAAATAACCTGCTTTGTCGATACTGATATGATAATGATCGGCTATTTGGGGCAAGATGCCAATAATGCCAAACTCGGTTGTGATTACTGCGAGAAAACCCAAAGCTCCGATGTATGCGTATTTTTTCATAAATAAAAACTTGTTGTACGTGATTAATTATACGAGCAAATGTAAAGGCAAATACTTGCTTCTGGTTGTAAAGCAGCTATTTGTGTGTTACTAACAAATTTGTAAGTAATGGTAAAAGAAAAGTTGTTCCTGAATAATTGATCTCCGCCTGACATTGATAAGTTGTGTGTTGTCAAAAGTTCCTTTATATTCACTTTAGATTTATTTTAGGGTTGATTACAGATAAGGAATACGAATTAAAAAAACTAATGGAACAGCATATATTAATTGTGGGCCTGGGGGGAGTGGGCGGATATTTTGGCGGTATGTTAGCACGCAAGTATGAAAACACTGATATTCATGTCAATTTTTTGGCGCGAGGTAACCATCTTGAGGAGATTAACCAACATGGTTTAAAGCTGTTATTAGAAAAGGGAAGTTTTACAGCGAAGCCTTATAAGGCTTCCAGTGAGGCTGAAAACTTCACAAAAATGGATTACATTTTTCTTTGTACTAAATCTTATGATCTTGAAGATTCTATGGCCTTAATAGGACCGTGTGTGAGTGCAGATACAGTATTTATACCCTTACAGAATGGAGTGGACAGTAAAGAACGTATCAACAGATATTATCCGAATAATTTGGTTGTGGATGGTTGCGCCTATATTGTGTCCCGGTTAAAGGCTGCCGGAGTAATTGAAGTGACAGGAAAATGGGGTACAATGAGTTTCGGATTGAATGGAGAACATGATGAAAGACTGGATAGGTTATATCATCTTGTTCAACAGGCTGATATCCATGTGAATTATTCCGATGAAATTGAGAAAATAATATGGGATAAATTTATTTTTATTTCCGCTATGGCCACAGCTACTTCTTATTTTGATTGTTCTATTGGTCAGATAATGGAAGATCCAAAGAAGAAAGATGCGGTTGTTAAACTTATTCAGGAGGTTGCAGCATTAGCTCAGGAAAAAGGAGTTGTTATTGCTGATCATATTGTACATATGACCTTGGACAAAATGGAACAAATGCCTTACGATGCGACTTCATCCATGCATACGGACTATCTTAATAAACGACCGAAAACAGAGTTGGCATCTTTGACAGCTTATGTTATTCGTGAATCTAAAAAGTATAATCTCGAGACACCTGAATATCAACGCATGTTTGATGTATTGCGCCTAAAATCCGACTAGCTGTATTAAAATAGTTTGCGAGTTGGAAATTTCAATCGATAAGTTCCTCTGGACAAGCTTTTTTTGAATACAAAAAGTAGGTTTAGCTGTCAAAAGAAAGCTGATTAGATTTTATTTCCTGTAAGGCCGCTGAATTTATTGCCTCGATTGTCTTTATAAAAATCACCGTCCTTCTTAAAACTATTTGCATCTACTCCTTCAAGCAGCTTTTTTTGATAAAAGACATTTTTTGCGTCTTTTCCGAAATCGTGACCTAAAGGTATAAACGTTTTAATATCGACATTTGGAATTATTTCCTGATTATAATACACATTATTCTTGTCTTTTGAATAGGAGTTGCTTCCATACACATCATTCTTTTCATCAATCGGGAATAACGCAAAGGAAGGAGCATTTACCTGTTCATATCTGAAGCTTTTCCCCCTGAATAGGATCGTTTTGTTGTCAACACTAATATGATCCTGATCAAGTACACGAATTTTATCAATGGTCTTAAAGGACCTCGTTATGACATCTGATCCCTGCTGAAATGGTGGGTAATAAATAGTATTGCCAATTCTCATGTAATATTTGTTTATGGCTTCAATGTTTCCGGAGTTAGCAACAACTGCTTTAAAGGCACCTATATTCGGAGAGACATAAACTGAATCTTTATCCATTAAAAAATAGTCATTGACGAACGAAAAGGTTTTCCGATCTGCCTTTATCATGTCATTACTGTAGAAGTAATGGTCCTTGTCGTGTGCCCAGTTTATATGGTCCTTTACGAGCTCATATGTTTTTGGATCTGCTCCCTGGATGATATTAAAGCCTAGGGCTTGATCGATATAATAGACATGAAAACGATCTTTTGGAATCTGATTGTCGACATAAAAGGAATTCTTGTCCACGAGTTTTTGAGTCGTGCCACGAAAATATACCGCATTTTTGTCTTTAGCTATATCTTCTGACAAAACCTCAAACGATTTTGCATCAGCCTGCATTTGTGAAATGCCCAAACTAAACCAATTTCCATTCTGACAATAAGCTATCTGCCCTTTTGAATCGATGAAGTAAGAACCGGATTTTTGTTTATCAACAGGTTTGCCAATATTTCGACAAGAAATAAAAAAGCAAAGTAAAATACAAGCCAGAAAAAAAGTGTATTTTTTCATTTTTGCATTGCATATAATCCTAGATTTATTATTTATTATACCCATCTATATAAATTTACAACGACAAAATTAAAAAAACGAATTTTCAGTTTTCCGTTCCCTTATTAAGGCAATTGCATAAAACTGGCACCAATGACTTTTAGTGTGTTGTCAATGCGTTTCCATACCCTAAAATATCTAAATTTTCCTTCTAATGGTGCTCCCATTACCTTGCCTTTTGCCGTCATCGTAGTAACGGAAAGCGCGGTATCCCCAATTATTCTGATCTCATCAATTTCTGTTGAAGCATTTTCAATAATTATAGCCTTTGATCGGTGTGCATTTAGATCCATTTCTTTGGTTAACATTTGACCATCAGGTGCTACAGCAACCAGGTCGTCATATAGGAGGAGATCAAGACCGTCTACATTACTGGCTAGCTGCGCCAAGAAAAGTTGGTTCTCTGCTTCTGCAATTTCTTTTTTCGTGATTTTATCCATATTCTAATTTTGCATTTATATTTCTATTGTTTTGATTTTTACTTTAAAAATAATAAATCTAGATATTATTCGGTTGACTATGAGACTGTATGCGACTATTTAAGGTTTATCTCGATCAAGAATTTCGTAATATTTTAATAATGGAGGTGAACTTGTTAAACTGCTAAGTTTAAAATGAAGATGTTTTTCCTGTCGGAAAAATTAATCACTTCTTTGGTTTAGGTAGTTCCTTAATCCATATATTCTTAAAATCTACGGGTTGACCTTCACTCTGTAATGCGATAAATCCACTGCTGAGCAACTTACCATCGATCTTAATTTTGGGGTCATATCCATTGGCTGTTCCACCTCCAATCTGAGGTCTTGAATATTCTAGTACGGTATCTCCGTTAATGATATGTTTGATTAACGAATCTCCTAATACAATCAACTCCCCTTTAACCCATTGATCACCATCATAGGTCTTCGAAGTAGAATTTAAACAATGTGAGGAAGCTATTTTGCCCTGATAGACCACATTGGTTCCAGGAGAACACATATTGCCTGTAGGGCGGGGCTGACCATCGCTCAGTCCTCCCAAAAGTTGCATTTCGACAGAAATGGGCCAATCCTGTTCTTTCAACATGGTTCTGGGGTCCTGCGAATGAAACATAACGCCGCTATTACGAAGTGTATAGGCGGGGGCACCTTTATGCAGCTCGCCTACAAATCGATATTCAAATTTTAAATGATAATAAGAAAAGGGTGTTTTATAATATAAATGGCCAAATTGATCATTAAAATCACTATACTGATCATATCTGACCTTAATTATTCCATCTTCAACTCTAAACGTATTTCCGTAGTTCACCCCAACGTCATGATGATGAATTTTGACAAACCAATCATTGATGTCCTTTCCGTCAAACAAGGATTTCCAGCCATTATTATCGCCCTGACCTTTCATTCCTGCGCATCCTGTAAAAATAAGACCGCTAGCTACTATTGAATAGATAATTCTTCGCATTGAAGTGATATTTGGTTTAAAATTGGATAGCAAGATACGATATATTCCATTAAACTTTACAGTCTAAGAGATATCGTGGGCAGCCGTAGCTCATTGCCCTTAAGCGCTGGCTAGAGCATAATATGACAATTTAAACGATACTCATCAAACTTTATTTGATTTGGAATAATCTGTTATTCCAAGTTTGTTTCCGAATGGATCATTAAATTCAACCGCTAAACCTGTCATGATCTCAAATGGCTCGCTTAAAAATACGACTCCCTTTTCCTTTAAATATTCACATGTAGTTTTCACGTCGTCAACAGTAAACCAAATAGTCGGTTTGGTATGTTGTACTGTACTAAGAATGATTGCAGGTTCATTTTTGCCTATTTTGAACGCAATCATTCCCTTATCCGAAAAATCGAATTTAGTTTCAAGACCAAGTTGATTTCCATAAAATTCCTTGGCGCTCTCCAGGTCCTGTGCTGGTAGAAAGAAATTGTCGTAATCTAAGAGTAAGTTCATGATGGTTACGCTTTAATTTGTGATAAGTCAACACCAAATGCTGTCAATTGGGATTCTCCGAGTTCGGTAATATAGAGGTCTTTATCGCTGGGATCTTTTTTTGCTAGCCAGCCTTTTGCTATTAATGCCTCCAATAAGAGCTGGCCGAGTTTTCCGCCGATATGTTCGTAACATAATTTTGCGGACTTTACTTTATCGTAGTTTTTCATTTTTGTTTTTTTACGTTGGGCTTAACTTTTGATTTATAATTTCTTAGCTATAAAATTATGAAAATGAAAGGGGCTGCAAAATGATCAAAATCATCTAATCAAGTGGCTATTTGACACAATGTAGCGTGTTATTCTTTTAGATTAAAAAAACAAAATGTACCTAAATTTGGTATCTAAATCAGGGATTTTATGATTTATGAAAAAAGAACAGGATAAAGAGCAGCAGGTAAGCAGTTTGTTTATACGATATAAAACTCAATTGGAAGACTCGTCTTATGTAAGCGTCGATTTTTTGGTTCTACTAGTGGATATCATTCGTCCCAAGCATACCAATCTGCTCTATAAGATCGATATTCAATTTTTGCTGGACTATCTCCATGCCGCACCTGAGGAGCTGGAAAGCTTTCAGCTTTATTTAAAAAGAATTCTGGCTAGTAAAGATTTTGATCAATTGATTTCAGATACAGGAATTATCAGCTATGCGGATTTTTTTTACGAACTTAAAAAAAGGATCACTGAGCGATACTTACCTTTTCAGCCATCCAAGTCTACTTTGCAATATATATTAAATCAGGTTTTTTACAAACCTCGTGATGCTGATTGGATTGCTACGGTTTCGCAAGAGCAGGTCGATGAACTCTTTCGTTTATGCGGATTCGAAACAATTTATGATGATGAAACTGGTTTTGGAATGATCGAAATATTGTATGGGTTGGAACTGTTGGTTCAACGCATTACGGGGCGTGCAATGGAAACGGATGTAAATAAGATGGTACCTGAGTTTCAAAATTTTGATAGTCCATTTATAGCCATTATGCGGGAATTCACCGAATTGAATGATCGTATTTTGCAATCGCATAATAAGTTTATCTCCTCGGATGATCTGACTTATAAACAAATTTTGGTACTTCATAAGCAATGCGAATCGTACATTGAAACTGCCTTCGATAATTCACATCGTTTCGGAATTTCCATAAAGGTTAATCAATCACTTTTGCGCATGCGGCAACAACTTGAAAGGATCCGAGAAATCTTGCTTTTTTTAGTGATTGATCATCCGGAAGAAAAAAAGGAAAAGACGATTGCACTGGCAATGACCCTTATTGGATACAATTCCCGAAAAAGCAATATTCGCAAATTGGTAGGACAGAGTACACAGCTTTTAGCGTACGAGATTACTCATCATACTGCACAGACTGGAGAACATTACATTACTTCAAGTCGGCAGGAATATTGGAAAATGTTCCGGTCTGCCTGCGGTGGCGGCCTCATTGTTGGCGTAATGTGTATCGTTAAATTATTGTTAGGTAAGGTTCACAGCAGTGAGTTTGGTCATGCATTTTTATATAGCCTGAATTATGCTATTGGCTTTACGTTAATTTATCTTTTTGGTGCTACCTTAGCCACCAAACAACCAGCAATGACTGCTTCCGCATTGGTCAACGCAATTGAGCAGGGGATTGCCGAACAGGCGACCAACAAACATCGATATTGGATATTTGCTGAATTATTTGCACGATTATTTCGGTCTCAGTTTATTGCTTTTGTCGGTAATGTTTTGATGGCTTTTCCGATGAGTCTTTTTCTTGTTTGGGTGATTCAACAATTGTTTCAGGTCAATATTGCGAGTGGCAAGTGGTTGCATCTGGTCAATGATCTCAATCCGATAAAAACACCCTTGGTTTTGCATGCCTCTATTGCAGGTGTTTTTTTATTTCTTTCCGGTATTATTGCCGGCAGTATTTCAAATCGGGATAAGCATAACTCTGTATACTATCGTATTCAGGAACACCCCATGTTGAAAAAGATATTTGGACAAGCAAAAACAAACAAAATAGCTTCGTTTTATGAAAAAAAATGGGCAGGAATCGTGTCTAACGTGTGGTTCGGGATCTTTATGGGGTCAACAGCTTCCATCGGACTTTTTTTAGGTTTAAATCTTGATATTAGGCATATTACATTTGCTAGTGGAAATTTGGCCCTGGGCTTATTCGGTCATGGGATGGAGCTCTCTACCGACATATGGATTTGGGGCATTTTAGGGATTGGAATTATAGGGTTTTTTAATTTTATGGTCAGCTTTTCGCTATCCTTGATGTTAGCCTTCCGCTCGCGAAATCTATCGTCGAAAGAATTGATTAAAATGGCAAAGGCTGTTTGGATCTATTTTAAAATAAATCCAAAGCTGTTTTTCTTCCCACCTCGAAAAGGTTAAGGGGCTTAATATTATCGTTGACTGCAATGTTTCGATGCCGAGAGGTATGTGTCCCACGTAAATACTACACGTAAAGATTTCGTATCATTTTGCTATGATCTAAACATTGATCTCACCAGAAAGGTCGGGTTTATCTTTGTCATCTTTTTCTTCCTGTTCAGCCTGTGCTTCCTCCTTGTTATGGGTGCGATCGTCTTTGAGACCAGACAGATTGGTGTTAGGGCCCTTTTCTTCTTCTTTGGAATCTTCCTCTTGTTGTGACTGGGACAAGTCTGGGCTTGGCTCACGTGGATCCGGATTTGGGATAGCAGTCATGAGAAGGGCCACCATGCTTAGTTTATTATTTATGTTTTTTGATCTGTTCATTTTAACTCGTTTTTTAAAAGAGAACATTTTTCGAACCATTATCGTTGGCTGAAATCGTATCTTATTTATTGCCTGTGATAATTTCAACTATACCATCCAGTAAGGTAAGCTTCAATTGTTGGCCAAAGTAACTCTTGCGCTCATCATCGATGTGTATTTCTTTGCCTTCCCATTCCATCGCCAATTGACTAGCCCGGATAGGTATTATTTTAAATTCGACGTTGGTTCCATTCAATAGTCCATCGATATAGCTTAAAAGTTCCTGACGTTGATCGACAGTGACAATGATGATATCAAATTGTCCATCACCAGGATCAGCATCAGCAGCAAGCACTAGCCTCGGTCCGATGCTTGGTATATTCATGATCTCAACCAGTATGCACTCTTTTTCATAGTTATTTCCAGCTACTGTAAGCCTTAGTGTGGTAGCGGGGAATGTTTCCACCAGCTTGCGGAGCTGTATTAGTGCAGTTTTGATTTCATCTTCCGCATTAAGATCTTCGGTGTTTTTTTTATCCATTTTTTTCATTAGTGTAGGAAATACCCCAAAACCGATAGATTCAATAAAATATAGAGGTTTTCTTTCTAACCCTATGACCATCCCTACATCGAATTTTTTAAGTATAGCGCTTCTCCACAGACTAATAGCTTTTTCACAGTCTAGCGGAATACCAAGAGAGATAGCAATATTGTTTGCAGTGCCTTGTGGTAATATGGCGATCGGCCTCTTAAATCTTAGCTTTTTTTCCAGTAGACCCATAATGGTCATTCTTATGGTGCCATCACCGCCGGCCAAGGCGATGATATCTGTCTGTGGGTCGATCTTTTTGACAGCATCTTTTTTTGTTACTACAGTGCAATTGTGGCCAAGATCTTCAATCAATTGACATAGTTCGTCTTTATCTCCATTCGAGTCATCCCCAGCAGCAGGATTGTGAACTAACCTTATGTTTTTGCCATGTTCTTTCATAACAGCAGAACAAAGCATGCTTGAGATTGGTTTTCATAGAAAAGGACAGCTATGAATATACTTATCACCAATGACGATGGTATCTATTCACCGGGGATTGCGGCACTGGCACAGACGGCGAGAGAGTTTGGAACGGTAAAGATTGTGGCACCCGATGTTGAGCAGTCGTCAATGGGTCACGCTATAACGCATTCCCGGCCCTTAAGCTATCGGCGTGCGCCTGTTACTTTTGCAGATATTGATGCCTTTAGGGTCAATGGAACGCCGGCAGATTGTGTGGCCTTGGGTTTACATATGTTTCCAGATACGCAGGTTGTGCTTTCAGGTATTAATATGGGACCAAACCTAGGCAATTCAATGTGGCACTCAGGAACATTGGCTGCGGCGAAGCAGGCCACATTGCTCGGGATTACTGGTATTGCATTGAGTACACCTGTTGGAAAGACAGAACCTGATTTTGAAGGGCTATCTCGGTGGACAATCGAGGTGCTCAAGATATTGCTGAAAAATAAGGGCCCTGCTCTTTATAATGTGAATTTTCCGCCTAAACCTCAAGGGCTTTCCTGGACAAGACAATCAGTACGTTTATATGATGGCCGTGTGGTGCCTGGAGAGGATCCTATGGGAAGGAAAAACTATTGGATCACAGTGGTACCATTAGAACCTGCTGAAAAGGGTACTGATCGCTGGGCAGTAGAACACAATTTGGTTTCTATTACCCCCTTACGTCTTGACCTAACTGCACATGATGAACTTGCGGCCAGGCAGACAAGCGAACATAAATAATAGCGAGTAATAAAATACTATAAGATGGTAACAACCGAAAATTTAATACAAAAGAAAAGATTCCGTCCCGCCAACAAAGCTGGATTTGGCGGAGTGGCATTGGGAAATGGATTTCAGCACAACTCAGATGTCGAATGCTTAAAGGCAGTCGAAGCCGCCTGGAATGCAGGGATACGATTGTTTGACACCTCGCCATGGTATGGTTTGGGTATCAGCGAACGTAGGATGGGCTTATTTTTAAAAGATCAGCCTCGAGAAAGTTTTACGCTATCAACAAAAGTAGGCCGATTAATGTTGCCACGGGAGGATTTTAAAATGGAGCAATTGTTATGGAAAGGAAAATTAAATTTTGCTTACCAATATGATTATAGCGCTTCAGGAGTGAGAAGAAGTATCGAAGATAGTCTACAGCGCTTGGGATTATCTTCCATTGATATGGTATTTATTCATGATCTTTCACCTGACAATGGAGATATGAAAGACAGCTATACACATTATTTTGAGCAAGCTATTCACGGAGCAATGCCCGAATTGACTAAGATGAGAGAAGAAGGTGTTATTAAAGGTTGGGGACTGGGAGTTAATACCATTGCGCCTATCTTACAGACATTGGAAGTTGCTGATCCAGATATTTTTCTCTCAGCCTGCCAGTATTCATTGATTAAACATGACGATGAACTGAATCAGATTTTCCCGAAAGTTGCTGAAAGAGATATTTCCATTATTGTAGGAGCGCCATTATGTGCTGGATTTTTATCGGGTAAAGATCGTTATCTCTATGATGGGAAGTTTCCTGCCGGTGTTAAAGAAAAGCTAAATGCTTTGCAACAGGTCGCGAAAAATCACGCTGTAGATCTTCGTACAGCAGCATTGCAATTTGCAGCCGCTCCCGACGCAGTGTCTGGTGTTATACCCGGAGCACATACCGCTGAACAGGCCGTGCAAAATGCACATTCCTTTGAGGCAAAGATTCCCGCCGACTTTTGGAAAGAGTTGAAACATGATAAACTTATTGAAGAACACGCACCGGTACCCAATATCCAACATAACTGATAAGACTAAGGGTGTGAATAGCGCACCCTTTTCTGTTGAATAAAGCATCTCAGCGACAACTAATGCTCGCTGAAATATTTGTTTATTCTCTATTATTGAACAACGTTAGTTAAATCTATGGGGATCATCAGGTTAAACGTAATTTTATTGTCTTTTAAATTTACGACTATCTTTCCTTTATGAATTTTAACTATTTCACTCACAATAAATAATCCTAATCCGAGTCCATTACTATTGACTCCTTTTACGAAAGGCTTAAATAGATCTTTAAGATCTGAATATTGCGGATAGGTGACCTCATTTGTAACACTAAAAACAAAATTTTCTTTTTTAATGCATGCATTTATTTCGATATTTTGATGAGGATTACCATGTTTTATAGCATTTCCAATTAAATTAGCGAAAGCCCGCCCCATTTTCTGATGATCACAAGGTACATCAACCGGAAGGTCGATGTTGACGATTAACGTTCTATTATGTAATACTTCAAATTCCGATAAGATTTGCTTTATCAATGAATCCATACGGTAATGATCATTAATTCTAATTAGTCTGCCTTGAAGACGGATCGTACTGAAATCTAAAATATCATCTATCACTCCTTTCACCCGTAATGAAGCCTCTTCTATTTTCTTTATTAATTTTTTTTGACTTTCATCTTTAATGTTTGCGCCAAGATATTGCGAAATCACTTTTAAGATGCTGACAGGATTATTTAAGTCATGGGCCAAGGACGATAAAACCAGTTCTCTGTTTTTGGAATACCTAAGTTCCTGTTCTAATTTTCTTCTCGTATTTCTACGTTCAATGACAGTTTTAAAATCTATTGCAATCAAATCACTGCAAACAGGGAGCAACGTCTCCAATTTAATTGGGTCGAAGTGTACGGGTTCCGCATTCATGAAACTCAAGTGTCCAACAATAGAATTATTTTTGTTAATAATTGGATAAGAGATATAGCTTTTTAAACCGAATTCATGAAGAACTTGTGTCCATTCGTCGACAGAACATTGCTCGCTATCGTCAATGTAAATAGGTGAGAAACCTTTCCTTATTTCCTGATATATTTTAACGTAGTTTTCACTGTTTTTATTGACGATCTTCTGAGAGTGATAGTCATAAACGCACCAATTCCCCCATTTACGGCCAATTTTCCTACGTATCATGCCATACCTCATTTTCGTGTGGCCACATAAAGCCTCCAAAATTCTTTGACAGGAGTCGAAGTCGCTCTTCTTCGTATACCTATCGTACCATTGATTTTGATTTAATTGGTTTGGGATTGTCATTTTTATTGCCGGTCTATTTGTTTACGAATAGCTTTGACTTATTGTTGAGGTTGGTGAACTTTAGAAGTACTAATACCCTTTATTGCGCGAAATATAAATGCTATAGCTGCAATAATTAAAAGAATATGAATAAAATCTTCTGTTATGAATCCGCCCACAAAAGTAACTGCCCAAACAATCATTACGCTAATAGCTACCGAATATAATAGGTCTTCCATATAATATTATTCTTTATTGAAGAACAATATCTATATAGAATCGTTTCGTAATTTTGTAACTTGATAAGAAAACTTACAAAAAAAAGCCGTTTTACATTAATATTGCGGCTTTTTCTTCAATTTCTACGGCTTAGGACGTTGATTCCCTTAGGAAAATGGTAAAAGTGATGAAAAATACATGTTATGCTGTTTTTTTTTAACGACATTTGAACATGGCTCTATTAATAACTTTGGATAATGTCTATCAATTGTATAATCTTGACCTTTCAAAAAAGACGGAAGGCATAGTTATTCTTAGTCAACGACATGGCCCTGGGAAGAAGTATACAAGTCATAGCCGCATATTTGATGGTTTATTATTAGGTTTTATGGTACAGGGATCTATGAAATCTCAAATCCATTTCTTAGAATATGAAGTAAACAAAGGGGATATTGCTATTTTGCAGCCACAAGTGATGATCGACACAAAATCATTGAGTGAAGATGCTGAAATTATAACAATCGGTCTTTCATTGGATTTCATTACAGAATTTCCTGTTCTACGGGAGTTTGTAATGAACAATCAAATAAGATGGCAGCCAATTATTAGACTCCAATCGGAAGAAATTAAACTCCAAAATGAATTATTGACCCTTATACAAAACTTCTACCATAAAAAAGCAAGTCCCAATAAGACACAAATGCTACGGCATCTCGTCATGGTGCTAGTTAGTATGATTTCTGAAGTCTATTCTAAATTACCAAATAACAAAAATTTGGTGAAAAGCCGTACGCATGAGATTATCGATGAATTTTATCTGCTTGTTTCAACGTATGCCGGGCAAAAAAGAAGTGTTGTATTTTACGCTGAAAAACTACATTTAACACCTCAATATCTTTCAACTTTCCTCAAACAGAAAACTGGAAGATCTGCATTACAATGGATTGATCATATCACAATTCTACATGCTAAAACATTATTAAAATCTTCTAATTTATCAATCAAAGAAATTAGTAATGAACTTCATTTTGAAGAAACAAGCGTCTTTTGCAGATACTTCAAACGAATTGTTGGTTTGTCACCAACAACTTATCGAAATGTGTGATAGATGGTATTCGTTTAACTATCGAAGGCATTTACAGATTTTCAAGTAGAATTAGCTTTCAAATGGTACGTAAACACCATTAAATTGTCAATAGCTCCTTTTCCCGTCTGTTTAATTTTACGGCATGAAAAATACAGGAAAAAAAGCAGCTATCGGGTTTATATTTATTACCCTGTTGATTGATATTACAGGTTGGGGCATTATACTTCCAGTTGTTCCTAAACTCATTGCAGAACTTATTCATGGAGACCTTAGTGAAGCAGCAAAATATGGAGGATGGCTCGGCTTTGCTTATGCTATTACACAATTTATATGTGCGCCTATAGTGGGCAATCTCAGTGATAAATATGGTAGACGCCCAATTATCTTAATTTCTCTTTTTGGATTTGCCATCGACTATATATTATTAGCATTGGCGCCATCTATCAGTTGGCTCTTTTTGGGAAGAATCATTGCTGGGCTGACTGGGGCTAGTATTTCAACCGCTAGTGCATACATCGCTGATATATCCACGGATGAAGATAGAACCAAAAATTTTGGTTTAATAGGCGCAGCTTTTGGTATGGGGTTTATCTTGGGCCCGGTAATCGGTGGTTTACTTGGATATTACGGTGCTCGAGTACCCTTTTATGCCGCCGCTTTATTATGCCTAGTAAATTTTCTCTATGGGTGGTTTTTCCTGCCGGAAAGTTTAGATAAGGATAAACGACGACCATTTAATTGGAAACGTGCGAACCCTATTGGAACATTTAATTTTCTGAAAAAACAATCGAAAATAGCGCGCCTTGTTGTTGCCTTGATTTTGGTCTATATCGCTCTTCACGCCGTGCAGAGTAATTGGCATTTCTTTACCATGTATAAGTTTAGTTGGACAGAACGGACGGTTGGCTTATCACTTGGGTTGCTCGGATTATTGCTTGGATTAGTACAGGGGTTTCTAATAAGATGGGTAACGCCTAAATTAGGCGACGAGAAAAGCGTATATTTTGGATTATTCTTTTATGCGGTCGGTCTTATGCTATTCGCATTCGCTAGTGAAGGATGGATGATGTTTGTTTTCCTTATCCCATATTCCTTAGGCGGAATTTGTGGACCCGCACTGCAATCTATTATTAGCAAGAGTATTCCTTCAAATTAACAAGGTGAACTTCAGGGAGCGTTGGCAAGTTTGGTAAGTGCAACATCTATTATTGGACCTCCAGTAATGACAAACTCATTTTATTATTTTACACAGGATAAAGCGCTATTTCAATTTTCGGGAGTGCCATTTTTTCTGGGATCCATTTTAATTTGCATGAGTGGAATTATGATATATTTTGTTTTTCAACGAAATAATAACCATTAAGAAAAGGGGATAACGCCTGCCAACTGTAATCGAGAAATTGTTACTTGTATCGATAATGGATTCATATTCTAAATTTTTAGCTTTAAGTATTTCCTAACTTTACTATATTTGCCATTAATAATAATTAGTCTAAATAGTAATTATATCTTTTTCAGATCAGGCTTTCCCAGATAGAAAGGTTTGGAAATAGACAGATATCAATATGCGGACAGGACGAGTGATTTTTTAAATACCTTCAACACGTGAAAACAACAACAAGATCTTGGTTTATTACCCCGAAAACAACATTGGCGAGCAGTCTATTGGTTTTAAGTTTTTCCATAATTCCAGCAATAAGTTTTTCAAGGGAAAGACCGATTGCTGTCAAGAAAAATGGTAATGATCAAGAATCGGGGACAATTAAGGGCAAGGTGAAAAATTCAGAAGGGAAAGGTTTGGCCAATGTGTATATCAATATTGATGGGATAAATAGCGCCAAGACTGATCATGAAGGGAATTTTATTTTTTCAAAGATTCCTAAAGGCATTCACTCCATGACCGTAAAGCATATTGGTTTTCAAGAAATCAAATCGCAGATCGCACTGGAAAGGGAAACCCTCGAGCTCCCAGATTTTGTCATGGAGCAAACAAGAAATCATTTGAATGAAGTTGTCGTAACGGCGAGCCGACTGGCTGAAAGTATTGACGAAGTGCCATCATCGATTACCTATATCGGAGGTAAGACCTTAGAAGATCAACGTCTGATAAATGACAACCTACCCAATATTTTAATGCAGAAAGTGCCCAGTATCTCTCCCAGTGAGGAAAGCCAAAACAATTTTATTGCTAAAATACGTGGTCGGAATTTTTTGGTACTTATTGATGGAATTCCTCAATCGACTCCATTAAGAAATGGCGGAAGAGATATGAAGACGATAGACGCTAGCGCAATTGACCATATTGAGGTCATCAATGGTGCTTCTGCAATGTATGGAAATGGTGCCGCCGGTGGTATAATTAATTACATAACAAAGAAGCCAAAGACAGACAGGAGTTTTCATTCTTCCACCTCTTTAAATAATTCCCTAAGCTTGGTCAGACCAGATGAAACATACGGGTATAATTTGGCACAAGTATTTTCTGGATCGAAAGACAAGTTTGATTATGTTGTGCAAGGAAAGATTGCGCGAACAGGTGTGGTACGTAGCTCCGATGGTACCATTGTAAGTCCATTTTATGGCCTGGGCGAGACAAAAAGTTATAATGCCTTAGCAAAGATTGGTTATCAGATTAACGATAATCATCGTGTTGAACTTATGGGTAACTATTATAGAAGTGTTCAGGATAGTAAATATGTTGGCACCAAGGGGGAGTTTGGCAGTAAACCTGCTATAGGGATACCTTCAGATACAGTGATTAACGGTGGGACACCTTACAATAAAGCTTTTCATGTAAAGTATGATGGTAACTTTGGTAGAACCTCAGCAAATATGAGTCTGTATTATGAAGATATGAACACGGTATTTGAAAGCTACAACCAAACATATTCTGATCATAAGGGAGCCAGAATAAATTTTAGTACGCCCTTTGATCTATCCAACAGCAATAAGGTAACTTTAATTTATGGAGTAGATCTTTTAAAGGATCACACGGTTCAAAAAACGTTGGACGATGGATTAGTGACACCCGACATGAATATGAAAAGTGGCGCCCTATACCTTCAAAGTAAGTTTAACCTGGCTGAATATTGGATCTTAAAAGGTGGTGTGCGATACGAAAACTTGGATTTCAAGGTAGGAGATCTAACAAAAGCAGGGAAAGTCACTCCTGGAGATAAGAGCAACTCAAACGCATTTGTATTCAACTTGGCAGGAAGGTATAATAAATTAAAATACCTGCAGCCCTTTGTATCATTTTCACAAGGGTATTCTATCGGCGATGTAGGACTTGTATTACGGAATGGAGTACCTTTGAGTCAAATTGATCCGAAGCCTGTAGTTGTCAATAATTTTGAGTTGGGACTAAATGGAACCTATGCTATGTTAAGTTACCAATTGACCGGGTACTATAGCTCTTCCAAAAAGGGTAGTACTTTCGCAGAAACTTCAACGCCAGGTAATTATGAACTGATTCAGGTGCCTCAACGTATTTATGGTTTGGAATTTGTAGTCGATGTAACCCCTGTTGAATGGTTGAAGTTTGGTACTATACTCGGGTATATGGATGGTAGACAAGATTTGAAAAATGAGGGAAAATATAAGGATAAATTGGATAATTCCATTATTTCACCTTTTAAAGTAAATATCAATGCAGATTTCAAATTGACAGATCGGTGGAATGTCTATCTGCAGTATTTACATTTGGGGAAACGCGATGTGTTTCAACCTTCTGAATATAATTATGGCAAATATCCGATTTCGGGCTATGGTCTGATGGATTTCCAAACACGCTACAAATTAAAGAATCTGGCGTTCATTTTTTCAGTTAATAATATCCTTAATAATGATTATTTTCCACTGCACGCGGAGGTGAGGGGAGCTACAAATGAAGGCCGTTATTATGTAAAAGGAAGCGGAACAATAGCGAATTTAGGTATCCAACTGGATATGTAATACAACAATTTGATACGATTAATAGAAACAAGCCCCTGTAAGATTTTTATAGGGGCTTGTTTATGGCGAGTCTTTTCCCTCTTATTATCGCTTATACCGCTCATAATACTCTTCTATCAATTTTTTGAGTGTATTGAAATCAAGCGAAAATTGATCTGCCGAAACGGCTATTCCATTTTCGAGCACATGTTGTTGTACTTGTGGAGAGAACTGCTGCATATAATTTTCGGGATGGTGTAGCTTCAAAAAAACAAAATGGACACCATGGGCCATTCCTGTCGAGACAGATTGAATAGCAGTCCATTTTACAGTCCCAGCCTTTATTCCTACTGGCGTACCATTATATCGAATGCCATTTGCGTTCAATATTAGGCCAGTCCGATCTTTAACAAATAGACTTTTTACTCCGCCAATTAGACAATAACATCCTAAGCCCCCTAAGGTCAACATCAATGCTCCAGGGAAAATTCTTATTTTTTCAGCGACAAAGAAAATATAGTAAGCAAATGCCAAAGCCGCTATCGTCAACAGCAAGCCAAATAGTGCTAATTTCAGACGTTTTTTGTTATCGAATTCTATGATAGTCTCATTCATAATTAACGTTCTCTTTCACATTTTTATCGGACTAAGTTAAAACAACGCTTTTCAAATTTTCATGCGAATTTCAATTCGTATGGATTCGTTTTAAATTCGCAGTATTTTGAGGTCTATCTGTATTTAAGCTATTTTCTAAACTCAATTATATCCAGCGCTATGCTTCCAAGAATCATCTTTGACGATTAACCTATTGATAGGTTAATCTATCCTCGAATCTTTTTCCAGCTTTTTGGTCTGTTTTGCGGAGAAGGTTTTTCCGAAATTGTAACTGAAACTCAATTTTGCATAGCGTGACTTCAATTTATTCACTGTTTCAATGCTAATCACATTGCCTAAAATGGAAATAGGTGCTTTTTGTAAGTTGAAAATATCCTCAATCGTCAGGGATATGTTTAGCTTGTCCCGAAGCACTTTTTGTTGTAAACCCGTCGTGATATATCCTGTTGTCCCATATTGCATTTGAAAACTATTTCTTTTCGAAGCATAAAAGCCGAATATTTGAACAGTAGTCTTTGGCAGAATATTAATAAAGGTGTTGATCGACCCACTAAAGTTGACAATACCAGGTAACAAAATATCTGCTGTATTATTCGATCTGAAAGTAGGTCGTTGGGCCGATAAATATGTACTGACATTCACGCTGCTTCCAAATTTGTTTTGCGACATGACATAACCTCCAATTTGGTTTAGATTATAATCATTATAATAGTTAAACTCTGGACTTCCAACCTCCTCATTATATCTTGAGATATAGGTAAACATATTCTTCGAGAAGTTTCCATATAAAGAATAGATCAGTGAGTGGTTGGTATTCCACTTATGTGAATATTGCAAATCTAGTCTATTTGCAAAATATGGCTTCAACTGTGTGTTACCGTTGGTAAAATAGATAGGATTATTGGTCACCGCAAATGGATTGAGCATACTATAACCAGGGCGTTCGATTCTTCTGTTCCCCGATAAAGCAATGCTGTTTTTAAGGTCCTCGAAATCATAACGTACATTAAAGTTGGGAAATAGATTAAGATAGTTGTTTTTAATCTGTTCGTCAGTTGAAAGGGATCGTAACTTATAATCGAATGATTCTAGTCGCAAGCCTACATCGAAGGAGAAGTGTTTATATTTACCACTCAGAGAAGAATAAGCAGCAAGTATATTTTCGTTATATTGAACCTTATTTTCACTATTTGCTTCTCCTCCGACGATATTTCCATCTGTGGTCTGATTCTTAAAGAAGCTTTCTGTATTTGCACGGGCATATTTTACACCAAATTTTAGATCCGTACCCTTTCCGATGTTAGTTTTGTAATCTGTATTGAAGGTCCAGATTTCATATGGTCTCGTAATAATAAAATTTCTGCTATCATTTTCTGAGGAATTTATTTCCGTGTTAGAAAAATCATATGCCTTTCTCCAGAATGAAGTGTTATTCTCATTCGAGTATTTCGAATAATTCAGGCCGATTGAAAGCTTGTTTTTCTTTTTAAAATCTTTGTCGTAGATCAAATCGACGATATGGAAATTATTGTCTAAAAACATGAAGTCCCGCTGTTTAAGCTGCCTTTGAAATTCATCTTTCCGATTATAGATCGTGGCGTCTCGTTCATTTGGAAATTTACCATAAAAGCTGGCGTACCAATAATTAAAAGAGAGTGTACTTGTTGAATCAATAGTATAAAGTGTATTGATTTTCATGGAATGTGTCCTTTGGGATCTTTCACTAACCTGTTCTTGTCTATAGAGATAACTAGAATCAGGTAAGAAATAGTTTTTTATAAAATCGTTTCGTTTATGCAAATTTTCACTATATGAAAAATTATAACCCAATGAAATTTCAAACTTACTTTTTTTTAGATTTAAATTAAGCGATTGGTCCGTTCCCCAAAGGGTAGAAACACTTGTACTTGCCGACCCAAAGAAGCCTAAATTGGAATTTTTCTTAAGTCTGATATCTAACACACCTCCGTCTCCTGCGGAATCATATGCTGCGCCTGGACTGGTAAGCACATTAACAGACAAGACCTCGTTGCTCGGTAGAGATTTCAGGTAGTTCAATAAATCCTGCCCCCCCAAATTGACTTTTCGACCATTTATCAATACAGTAGCTCCCTTTCCGAGCAATTGTAATTTGCCTTCCATTTCATCAACGGTTAATCCCGGTACCTGCTTGAGCAGTTCTGCAATATTTGTACTATTGCCTAATATATTGTTTTCCGCATTAAATCTATACCCACCGGTAATCAGCTCCAAGGTAGGTCTCTTGGAAGAAATCGCAACCTCCTCAAGTTTATTGTCAATCTTATGAAGCCTTATAGTACCGATATCTATATTGCTTCCGCTCGGCGTTTCGATTCTTTTTATCTGAGGCTGAAAGCCAAGGTGGTTGATTTTTAGGTAAAATGAGCGCTGACTATAGGTTAATTGGAAGTCTCCGCTTTCATTTGTCACCACTGTTTTGATAGGGGTGCTGCTACTTTGATGATCCACCAGGGATATTGAAACTAAATGAACGGGTTCTTTTGTAAGAGAATCGACTACTTTGCCCGTAACAGTAAAGGTTGAATCGATGCGCGAAAGGATAATCCTATTAGATGAACTATGAGCTATGGCGAAAAGAAGCAGGCATGGGAAGAGTAGGGCAATTTTTTTTAAGACTTTCATGTAATTAAGGTTCTTGTGCAAAGTTTGATGACCATTGTTTGCAGTTAGTGACTATAGGTTAGTCGAGCTCAGGAAAAAAATGTTGCACGATTTATAATAAAAGCGATTACCAATTGGCACAAAAGTCTTTTTATAAGTAAAAGCAAGTCTCTGCCCGATATGAGTTTCAGTTGGTAAAAATCAAGAGTAGATAAGATTTATAGTCTATATTTATTCTAAAAAAAATCTTTATTAAAAAAAACAAAACAAATATAGTATATTTATGTTCTAAATAAAGTGTATGAAATATCAGCTTTTAAAAGAAATCATTGTATTAGTAGAGGAATTTGAACAGGAGAACGTAGATGGAATCTACAGTACCGACGCGGATGGATTTAAACGTTGGGTAGTGGCAAAAGAAACCGATGTTCTGGTCGAACCTGAATGGGACGGTAAGGAAAATGGGCGTAGTCCAGAGAGTGTGATCAGCACATTAATAGTGCATATGAATAGGTTTGCAAAAAGTTATTCAAAGGCAGCTATTTTGGAATCTGATTTTTCTACACAAGAGGAGTTTATATACCTTATAACCTTAAGGTCGTTTGGCGAGATGACAAAAATGGAATTGATCAGGCGGAATATTCATGAAAAGCCAGCCGGCATGGCGATTATAAATCGTTTGATCAAACAAGGATGGATCGGTCAGCAAGATTCAGAGCAAGACCGACGAAGTAAGGTGCTTTATATCACAGAAAATGGCTTATCGGCGTTGGATCGACAAATGGGAAAAATACGTCATGCTACCCAGATTGTTTCAGGTGATTTGACCTACAGTGAAAAAATAACACTGATAAGTCTATTGGATAAATTGAGCAAATTTCATCAATTAATCTATGATAGAAATATTGCACCTGATAAATTGCTGGAACAAGTGAAGTTATAATTCGGTCCGAAGTGTAATAGGAATAGCTGGCTTTTTGTTGTCTTTTACACTTTTTGAAAAAGTCGCCTCCGAAATCTGATGATTAATAGGCAGATCAAATTATGGATATAATAAGATACTTTAATGCACACATTGTCCATTGCGGTAATGGAAGGTCCATCTGGATGTTGCCCTTGCATAGGGAGTTAAAATAAACAAAAATGAAAAAGAAGGTAGCAGTTATTGGTGCAGGTTTTTCGGGTCTTTCAGCGGCGGCCTATCTTGCGCAGGCAGGATACGATGTGCATGTTTTTGAGAAACATACGCAGCCCGGTGGAAGGGCGAGACAGTTTAGTACGACAGAAGGATTTAGATTTGATATGGGACCGAGCTGGTACTGGATGCCTGACATCATTGAGTCCTTTTTTTCAGATTTTGGGTGTTATACTGCTGATTTCTTTGAACTTGTATCCCTCAATCCACAATTTGAAATGATATTTAACTCTGGACAGATTCGTGTACCTGAATCCTATCAGGAGTTAAAACAATTATTTGAACAGATCGAACCTGGGGCTGGTATGCAGTTGGATCGATTTATGGAAGCTGCAAAATTTAAGTATGAAGTGGGCATGCGGGATTTTGTGAATAAACCCTGTCACAATTGGAGTGAATTTCTATCTCCAAAAATTGCACTTAGTGCTTTTAAGCTAGATTTACTTTCAAATTTTCGATCCTATGTTGCCAAATATTTTAAGGACCAAAGATTGCGGACATTGATGGAATTCCCCGTTATATTTTTGGGCGCTTCACCCAAGGATATTCCGGCATTATATAGCCTGATGAACTACGGCGGTTTTGCACTTGGAACCCATTATCCCAAAGGGGGCTTTTTTCAGTTAGTACTGGCGATGCAGCAAGTAGCGGAGAGACAAGGAGTCACTTTTCATTTTGATCATAATGTTGATACGTTAAATATTGAAAAGAATAAGATCACATCATTAGTTGTTAATGGTGTGAATCATCCATTTGATCTCGTGGTTGCATCGGCCGATTATCACCATATCGAAACACTACTTGCCAAGGAGTTGAGAAACTACGATGATGATTATTGGAAGAACAGGACCTTTGCCCCCTCAAGTTTGATCTATTACCTAGGGATGAAATCGTCCATTCCAAATCTAACACACCACACTCTTTTCTTTGAGCACCCGTTGGATGATCATATTGACTGTATTTATGGTGAAAAAAAGTGGCCTGAAAATCCGCTGTTCTATGTATGTTGCCCATCCAAAACGGATCCTCATGTTGCTCCTGCAGACAGTGAGAATCTCTTCTTATTAATGCCCTTGGCGACCGCTATCCCGGATGATGATGAAACACGTGAAAAATATCTAATTAAGATGTTAAAGCGTTTGGAAAAGCATACCGGTACAAAAAACCTATATGAACAGATTGCATACAAGAGGAGTTACTGTGTAAGCGACTTTATCAGCGATTATAATGCTTACGGGGGAAATGCTTATGGACTAGCAAATACATTGAAACAGACAGCGGTATGGAAACCCAAGATCAGAAATAAGAAAGTCCATAATCTTTTTTATTCAGGTCAGCTAACGGTTCCTGGTCCCGGGGTGCCTCCCTCCATTTTATCAGGGAAAATTGTTGCCAAAGAAGCCATTGAATTATATCGTAAAACATAAGACCATGAAAAAGCTATTTGATGAACTCGCTTATGAAGTAAGCAAAAAAACAACTGAAAAATATAGTACAAGTTTCTCGCTCGGTATTTTGGCACTCAAGCCCAGCATTAGGGCGAGTATTTATGCGATTTATGGCTATGTACGATTGGCTGATGAAATCGTGGACAGTTTTCATGGATATGATAAGAAGCGGCTGTTGGCGCGGTTATATCTCGAGACAAACTGTGCTTTAGAGGAAGGTATATCATTAAATCCGATATTACAATCTTTTCAGGAGACGGTACATAAGTATGCTATTGACGTCGAGCTAATCCGCCAATTTCTACACAGCATGGAAATGGACCTGAATAAAGTCGACTATAATTCTGAACGCTATAAAGAATATATTTATGGCTCGGCTGAAGTGGTGGGATTGATGTGTTTACAGGTTTTTACAGAAGGTAATAGACAGCGCTATGAGGAGTTAAAACCTTACGCTATGAAACTAGGCTCCGCATTTCAGAAAATAAACTTCTTGCGGGATCTTAAAGACGATTACCACGTTCTTGGGCGTACCTATTTTCCGAATTTGGATATGGCTGTCTTTGATAATGCACTCAAAAGCCAGATTGAGGATGAGATACACAGCGAATTTAAGGAAGCGCTTTTGGGAATTAAAAAATTGCCTGCATCGGCAAAATTTGGCGTTTATCTGGCTTACAAATATTATCTTTCCCTGTTTTCGAAGATTCGAAAAAAATCCTCAAAGGAGATTTTGGAAAGTAGGGTGAGGATACCAAATGCACAAAAAGCCTATGTTGCTTTAAAAAGTTATCTGCGTTACAAAGCTGCTTACTTATAAAATAAAGCTATGAATTTTATTATTGTATTGGTCACTTTTATTGCTATGGAGGGCGCAACCTGGCTTATCCATAAGTATATTATGCACGGCTTTCTCTGGGTATTACATCGCGATCATCATGATCATAGCAATGCGGGCTTTTTGGAAAAGAATGATTACTTTTTTATCATTTTTGCCCTTCCTACCATCGCGTTGATGTATTTTGGTTCGTTAAGGGGATACAATTATCTGTTTTATATTGGATTAGGGATTATGCTTTATGGTATGGCATATTTCTTTGTACATGATATATTTATCCATCAACGCTTCAAATGGTTGAGTAAAACAAATAACCGTTACTTTTTGGCGCTTCGTCGTGCCCATAAACAACATCATAAACATTTGGGGAAAGAGGAGGGCGAATGTTTTGGCTTTTTATATGTTCCGATGAAATACTTTAAAATGTATACTAACAATGAAAAAATATGATGCCATATACTTACTCGCTTATCTTATTTTTTACGGTCATAATCTGTTTTGTCGCATCCTTCGACAAGCGGCTTCGATTCGATCGTGAGTTTGTCCCATTTTTAAAGTCAGCGGCACTTGTTGCTGTATTTTTTATCGCTTGGGATGTCTGGTTTACCAGTAAGGGAGTATGGTGGTTTGACACAAGGTACACCCTAGGCCTGGTTATAGCAGGCTTACCATTGGAAGAATGGTTATTCTTTATATTTATCCCTTTTTCCTGTATATTTACTTATTTCTGTATCGATAAATTTTTTAGATTACAATCGCTTTCCGCCTTTAATAATATCGTAGTCTTTGTGAGTGTCATTATATGTGCTGTGGTGGCACTTCGATATGCCGACAGAATTTATACGGTTGTTACCGCTACGGTGACTATCGTGACGTTAGTGCTTTTTCACTTTGCATTTCGGATTCAATGGATTACGCAGGCCTCTGTAGTCTTCACCTTGCTTATGTTGGGTTTTTTACCTGTCAATGGTATACTCACCGGAACAGGGTTGGATTCTCCGATAGTAAACTACAATCCCATGGAATTTATGGGGATCAGGGTGCTTACGATTCCGGTTGAAGATGCGGTGTACGGATACACCCAGTTTTTGTGGGTTCTTTACTTTTTTAAAAAATTTCAAAGCAGGCCTAAGAAACCCAATATATAAAGAAGAATTCAGATTCACTGTATTGTCTAAAAAAATAGCAACTTAGTCAAAAATAGCTTCAGAAAATACTAGTTCAGAGGCCGTTTTTTCTTACGACATTGCGAATTGCCTGTTGAAATAAAGCTTAGATAATTTACTCCACTTTTTTGAGCGTTATCATTTCATTAGGCAATTTTTATTCTTTTATACATTTGATTTCATTAGTTTTGTCACTCATCCAACAATTGAGAATAACATTTAATGGATCACATCATCGCAGCTATACGAGCTCATTTCGATATAAAAAAAGAGCCTTTGGAAATATTGTTAAGCAATTTAACCATGCTAAGCGTTCCTAAAAAGACAAAACTAATACAGCCAGATAGAAGCGATAAGAACATTTATTTTGTCGAAAAAGGTATTGCCCGCGCCTACACCATACGCGATGGAAAAGAGGTAACCTCCTGGTTTAGCAAGGAGGGGGATTTACTTTATTCAACAAATAGTTTTCACGGATTTGTGTCAGGGTATGAGACTGAAACAGTACAGGTTCTCGAAGATTCACTTTTATATTATATGACAATAGATCAACTGGAAATGCTTTCCCGTGATTATATCGATATTGCTAACTGGATGCGATACGTCCATCAGAAAGCTTTTGTTGAGATGGAACGTCGGTTAATCAACCGCTTATATCTTTCGGCCGAGAAAAGATATGAAGATTTTATGGTTAACCATGCAAAATTGGCCCAGCGGGTAAATTTGGGATATATAGCGTCTTTTCTTGGTATATCACATGTGACGTTATGTGCACTTCGAAAATAGCGCTATTTCTTTAACTACTTAAAAATTGTTCCGGGGTGGATTGTTTATTTTTGCATCTTAACCAACTATATTGAGTATGCAAATTTCTAATGCACATGTTGATCACCAACGAATTGCCTGGGTAGATGTATTGCGTTTTATCGCAATATTCATGGTAATCGCCATTCATTGTTCAGATCCATTCAATGTATCGGCCGAAGCAAGGTCTAATCCAGATTTTAACTATTGGGGCTCCATCTACGGGTCGGCGCTAAGGGCCTGTGTACCTATTTTTGTGATGATTACCGGATTACTGTTGCTACCTGTGAAAATGAGTATGGGTGAGTTTTATAAAAAGCGTCTTTTGCGTATTACAGTTCCGTTTTTATTGTGGTCGGTACTTTACAACCTTTTCCCTTGGATAACTGGACTATTGGGACTTCCGCCAACGATCATTTCAAATGTATTTGCTTATGCTGCCAAAGATTCATCACAGTCGTTAGCAAGCGCACTTGTTCAAATTTCTTTAATTCCAATTAAATTCAATGTTTATACCGTACCCATGTGGTATATCTATATGTTGATCGGTTTATATCTTTACATGCCTTTCTTTTCCGCATGGGTTGAAAAGTCGACCTCGGGGCAGCAGAAGGTATTTTTGGGAATTTGGTTATGTACACTGGTTTTGCCTTATGCCTATTCATTTTTCTCAAAAGAGCTATTTGGCCTTAGTGCCTGGAATACTTTTGGTACATTTTATTATTTTGCGGGTTTTAATGGGTATTTATTACTTGGATATGTATTGACTCATCACCTAAAAACCTGGTCTTTTCCCAAGACATTTTTAGTGAGTGTACCTTTATTTATAATCGGCTATACAATTACATATACCGGCTTTAAATGGATGGCTTCCAATCCGGCTGCCAGTGAAGAACAGATCGAGCTGTTCTTTTTATATTGTTCTCCTCAAGTATTCATGATGACTTTAGCCATTTTCTTGTTAGTACGTACTGTAAAGTTGACGTCGGTAAAGATGAGAAGCATTTTTTCAAATATTACAAAATGTGGCTTTGGCATCTATTTAGTACATTATTTTGTTGTAGGGCTTGGCTATTGGTTGGCCAATGTTCTTTCAATTCCAATATCACTAAAAATTCCTATGACTGCAGCCCTTGTTTTCCTAATTTCCTGGGGCTTTGTGTCTACTTTTTATACAATAATCCCGCGGGCATCAAAATGGATCTTCGGGTAAGGATAGCTACCTTGATCGCGCTATATGCCAATGATTGGGGAGCGATATTATGCATGTCTCTATTTCATTTAAAATAGCTCCAGCTATGAATACCAGTATTGGTACATCCTAAACACCGTTTGTAGGGTAATCAGCGTTGTCTATTGCTTTACCCAATAAAAAGTCTTAGAAAAAATACCTTTATGAGCCACTATTTTTAACTTTTTTCCCTGCAGGTACATTTCGCAATTGCCCTTTTGTCCAGTGTCGTGGTTTTCCACAGTCCCTTTCCACTCATTTTTTTCAAAACGAACATTATAAAGTGTTGGACGGCCTTTGGGATCGAGACCGGAAAATTTTCCGCTGTTGTAAGAGATCGTAATAATGTAGCCTTCCTCAGTTTTCCATTTTCCTGCAAAATTATCATTAGAGGATTGTGCAACACTCATGATTGTCATAAAGATGATGACAAGGGATGATAGTATTTTTTTCATATTTAATGATTTCATACTGCAAAGCAAATTATAAAAATCTGCAGTGTTTTTAAGATATCTTAAAAAATGAAATTAGTTACCTGATCGCGCGTATCACGCTTAGTGTTTGTTGAGTAATGCCCAGATAGGAAGCAATATGTCCCAGGGAGGTTCGTAGCAATATGCCAGGAAATTTGTCGAGTAGATTTTTATAGCGCTGCTCGGCAGTTTGAAATTGTAATGCAAGAGTTTTATCGGATAACATACTTATCACTTGCAACGATACTTGCAGCCGGAAGTCTTTAAAAGCGGGTATGCTATTACAGAGTTCATCTAGTTTGCTATAAGGGATAATACGCAGACTTGCTTCTTCCAATACTTGTTTGCCATAGGGGTGAGGACGGTTAAAAAAAATACTTTCAAAAGATACCAGGAAATTATTCTCGTCGAAAAAATAATGGGTGATATCTTTTCCATCTAAGTTATAAAAAGCGCGTAGTAATCCTTTTTCAATAAAATAAACATTTTGGTGATGATTATCTGGATGTGCCAGAATAATACCTTTCGCAAAAGTTTGTTTACTAAAGGCTTTGTCGATAGCTTCGCATTCGGCGTTGTTCAATTTTATGTGCCTTAGTAGATAAGATATGAGTTCCATTTATTTCAAATATAGAAAAATACAGCAGGCTGCCCATGGCTCCTTTCCATATTTATTCTAATAGTCTCCAAGTCCATCAGGAAGTAGATAGATTAATTTTACTTTTGGCAAAAAAAATGTGAAATGCAAGCCCAAGATTGTTTCAGTCCTCACCAAGTATCCTGTTTTGTCGCAGTCCTGTAACGACTGACGTTAATAATACAACGCTATAAGCCCACATGAGCCAAGAACCAAATGTTGCAGCTCGGCTTGACGGCATATTGGGAAAGATCTGTTCAAAAAATTGAATAGCGAATGTATCGAGAATCATTCCTGGCAATACCAATAGCACTCCGGCCACTATATTTTCAAAACCTGAAAGTTTAAATCTTTTGAAAGTTACGATTGAGATCAAAATCAATGTAGGAATTACTGCTAGATATAAACTGGTTAGTATGCCGGCTGAATCTGCAATAAAAAAGAATTGTCCCGCAAATCGGAAAGCCAACGTTGCCAAAAACCAAATTAAAAATCCGATAGCAAGAACTGGTAAAATAAACGTTTTTTTCATTTTTAAAATTTTGACAAAGGTACTATACGACAAACGCTACTTTTGAGATTCATCTAGAAGAAAATTCTATGTTGAGTAATAACATGATAGAAATTTTTGTAAATCTCTGGACTTGTGCAATGAGGAATTTTGATCAGCGAATGTAATGAATATCCCTTCCATTAGTTTATCAAGTTAGCTAAAGTTGATATTGGCTGACAAATATTCTTTGCAGACTTGATTAAGATTAACTAGCTGGAGATAAAGCTACAATAAATAGCTCATATTGTATATATCAATTATGAATTCTACGAATGATGACATCGGGAAATTTGATGCCATTTATCTAAGTTTTTTGGGTAAATTGGATTTTTCTGAAACCCCCGATTTTAAAAGAACAAAAATTTTTCTTTATGATGCACACAAAACATAATCTTAGCTACTTCTTAACCCTTATTTTGTTTTTTTGTATTGTGACTGTAGGAAAGGCTCAGGTGCTACCATTCTATAACGTTACACCTTTGGAGGACGATGATTATTTTACAAAAACTGTTTTTTCATTCAATCCTGCTTTTATGAAAAGCAATAAAGTAAAAAGCATTCTACTGCAGAGTGAAGAGAAGATTGGTATGAAATATATTTACAGTTTTAACACTGACGGTATGGTGGTAAGTATGACGAGCATACGATATAATAACGAAAAACCTGATACCGCTTTTTATACCAGATATTTTTATAATTTAAACGGACTCATCGATAAAAAAACAAGGATAGATTATTCCAATGGCATCGTAAAAGTGAATAGCTTCCAATACAATAAGAATAATAAAATTGATATCATCCGAACCTTCACATTGAATGCTCAGATGCCAAATAGGCCACAAAACAATGATTGGCAGGGAAAGCAATTTCCCAGAGCGGACAACATGATTTTAGAAGGCGCCTTACCTGACGAAAGCCTTTGGAAGAAAATGACAGCGAATAATGATTTTTCTTCCATGCAATATCGTTACTATACCGAAAACGAATTCGAGGCAGAAGAACGTACCGAATATTTCAATTTTAGTAAAAATAGCGGCGGTTCAGATACGTGTTATCAAAAAAAGACGTATTACTATTTGAAAGGGCATCCGGTAGTGTTGTTTCTACATAATGGCTGTGCTGTCGAGAAAACACCATCTGAATTGTATCAATTCAAAGACGGACTTTTGGTACAGCTCACTGATGCACCTTCTTCCCCTGATCCCAAAACAGAAAAGTATGTCTACGACCAAAACCGAAACCTGAAACTAATGGAAGATAGTTGGAACGGACGAAAAGTAAGTGAGCTGGGAATGAGTTATGATGAAAAAGGCTTTTTGGTCTCCATACAGCGAAAGTCGGATGCTGCCAAGGCTCATTATTTTGAAGATCGTATTCTAAAGGCAATTTATAGTTTTTACTAACTCAATAACCATTGCTTCTTTTCCATATTCCATTTTCATCGAGAATTTTTAAATAACTTTTAGGCGACTCTTCTAATTGAAAACATTGAACCAGTTGATTGATTAAGGCAGTCAGAAAGTCAAAACAAACAGAAAAGTCCTCTTTTGAGTTATAAAAGCCACCCCACTCATTTAAGCTCCAACAAAATATATCGCCCCTGTCGGTCGTAATCGAAATCACGATGTTAGGGGTATCTACGTCGTTTTTTTTGTAGTAATCATAGTTTTCTCCGCCCAACAACGATATTTCACGGGCAGGAATGTTGATTGCACTTATGTCGGAAAATAAAACCGAACCAAAACAGGCACTGGTAAATCCGTCCTTATTCAGCGTTACTATTTCTGTCGATTGTCGTTCGGAAGCCGTCTTAAATACGAGGCGGAAATTAAAGAATATTGCTGGAAGGTTTTGAGAACTTACCCAGACCTTAAGAAAGAAGCCTGGTTAATTGGACTGGAAGGGGGCGATTATATCTACAGTTTTGATGGACATTACGTTTTCATCACGGATGATATCTGGAGTTTTAATTTAATCGCGAGGAAACCAGTACTAAAGTTGCTGGTAGAAAAGATAAAAGCCTTAAAAGCATCAGGTGAATGATAGACTTCGAAGTTCAATAACCTGTAAATAATATGTCTTCATTGTTGGATGTTATAACCAACTTCTCATCGATTGTAAGGGCTGCCGATTTATTAAAAAAATAATTAGTTGAATAGCTTCAACGGGCTGTTTCCTGCTTATTAAATTTTGGCAGCGTTAAATTATCGGATATATATTACTCTTGTTACCCTCATAATAAAAATTTTCTTTCAATTTATTTTTGTATATTTATAAACCTCCCTACGTGCAGCACCTTGTCAAAGATACAAGAAGATCGTATGCAAGGACTTCACTTAAAAATCCAATAATGATTTCAGCAACAAAAAGAGGAATAGCTTTCCTATCCACTTATCCTCCACGCGCCTGCGGTATTGCAACTTACACAACAGATCTAATGAAGGCTATCGCGAGTAAATTTGAAGAGTCTTATCGACTAATTCCTATACCGATAGTAGATGGCAATACGTCTCAGGAAGATGGTCCACTAGGGAAATTAGATATAACAAACCCGCTCTCTTTCGACACTATTCTTGAAAACATTTTGTTTGATCAGGATATTAAATTGATCTGTATCGAACATGAGTTTGGCCTTTTCGTTGGTCAAGAAACTGAGTTCATAACTTTTCTCAAGGATCTTAATTCAGCACAGCTTGCTATTGTCGTGACTTTCCATACAGTGTTGCCAGCACCAGACCGCATGCTGCTCGAACATGTATATGCCATTGCTTATAATTGTTCGCAAATCATCGTGATGACACAGGGATCCGCCGATATCCTTACTAGTACTTACGAAGTTCCTACCAGTAAAATAACCGTAATTGCGCATGGTACGCATTTAGCTCCAGCGACGGATAAACACGCCATTCTTGAGCGATACAGCCTCGTGGACAAGAAAATCCTCAGTACATTTGGTTTACTTGGACCCAGTAAGAGTATAGAGACTACACTTTATGCGCTCCCCGCTATTATCGAACAAAATCCAAATGTAATGTTCCTTATTTTAGGGATGACACACCCCAATCTTTTACGATATGAAGGAGAGACGTATAGAAACAAACTTGAGACAATAATAGACCAATATAACATTTCAGATCATGTCCGTTTTGTTAATGAATTTCTCTCAACAGAAAATTTATTGTCCTATCTGTCGATCACCGATGTGTATCTTTTTACGTCAAAAGACCCTTTGCAGGCGGTTAGTGGAACATTTTCTTATGCGCTGAGCTCTGGCTGTCCCATTGTGTCGACACCAATCCCTCACGTAAAAGAGGTTTTAAAAGAAGATATGGGGACCATAATTGATTTTGAAGCTTCTGACCAGCTTGCGGCTGCGGTCAATCAAATTTTAGATGATGAACTTAAATTAAGCAAGATTCATCGTGTGAATCTTCAAAAGATGGTTAAAACCTCCTGGCAGAACGTTGCTATAGCTCATGTTTATCTTTTTGAGTTACTTATAGATAAAAAGAGGGAAATGATATACTCAGTTCCCCCCGTCAACCTGGATCATATTTTTCGGATGTCTGAAGAACGCGGATTTGTTCAATTTGCGGATATCTCTATGCCCGACCTTGCAAGCGGTTATGCGTTGGATGACAATGCAAGAGCACTTATAGCGATGTTACATCACTATAAAATATATGAATCATATGAAACCATTGCTCTGATTCAGAAATACCTGGATTTTATAGGTTATTGTATGCAAGCAGATGGTACATTTCTGAATTATGTAGACAGGAGTGGCAATTTTACAATACAAAATAAACAGGAGAATCTTGAAGATGCCAACGGCCGAGCTGTCTGGGCTTTGGGTGAAGTGGTGGGCATGGCTAATCTTTTGCCTGAAAAGATAGTAAAACTTGCAATAGAGCTTTTGGAGCGGGCATCCAAGCATGCATTAGTTTACTATTCGACAAGATCGATGGCCTTTACCATTAAGGGCCTAAGTTTTATGAAAGGCAAAAATTATAAGGCTATCATAGAAGTCCTGGCAGATCGTCTAGCAGCTATGTTTGAACATGAGAGCTCTTCAGATTGGCAATGGTATGAATCTTATATGACTTATGGCAATAGTGTTATTCCAGAAGCCATGTTGATCGCCTATGAGACAACTAGGGACAACAGATATAGAGATATCGCCTATCAATCCTTTGATTTCTTATTGAGCAGGATTATTGTCGACGAAGAGATTCATGTGATTTCCAACAAAGGCTGGGCACATCGTGGCCAGCTGAGAACTGATCCCAGGGGTGGAGAGCAGCCCATTGATGTTGCTTATACTATTATTGCACTAGATAGATTCTATAAGTTTACAAAAGATGAGCAATATAAGAAGACCATCCGAATAGTATTCGACTGGTTTTTGGGACGGAATCATATTAGACAGATTGTTTATAATCCTGTTACCGGAGGCTGTTTTGATGGACTGGAAGAGCATGCTATCAATATCAATCAAGGTGCAGAATCCACCATAAGCTATCTAATGGCAAGACTTAAAATGGAGGATCATACGCACGAACCTATGAGTTAGTTTCTTTTGAACAGTAGGTACTTAATTGTCAATTATTATTTGTATATTTAATACTATGATCTACTATTTCATATAACCCCATTTCGTAGGTCCAATATGATAAATACACTTGTTTTATCTTTAAATTCTCCACAATATATTTTCCGGAAATTTTTAGTTCAACAACTAGCTGCTAGCGTACCTCAAAGAGAGCACACGTTTTAGTTTACTTTTATTCCTCCCGATCAAGTATAAACATTGAAAAGGGAAAAGGATAATACGCACTATAAAATCCATACATCATGAGTAAAGACATTAAAAAGGAAAAAAGCACAAAAGAGAAAACGCAATCTTCTTATCAAAAAGAAAAAGATTCTGTTTCGAAAGACTTAACGGAGAATGTTTTCCGTAAAAAAAAGAAATAGGCAATTGAAAAGATAGCTTATTTGTTTGCACTTGCACAAAGGCAGATTAATTTGGAGCGGGTACAAAGGCTGGATTATTAGACCAGGCTTTTGCTCGCTTTTTTCTTTAACAAAACTGAATTTGAGTATCGTATATTATATCTTTATGATGCATAATTGTCGAGCATAAATCCTATAAAAAAATGATCAAAGCATCTATCATATTGGTATCCAAAGGGTAAAAACCACCTTTTCATCAAAGCATTTGACATGGATATCACCGCTGTGAGCCGTGATTATCTGTTTGGAAATATAAAGGCCCAATCCCAGTCCACCTTCTTTCTGGTTTTTTCTTCCAACAAAGGGCTTGAATAGGTTATTGAATATAGGCGCTGCTATCTGATGGCCATCATTTTCTATCTGGAAGATAAATCTATCACTTTCAATAGACGACTTTATAACGATTGTATTTTCTGCCAAACCATGTCGGAATGAATTTCCTATGAGATTTGAAAACACCTGTGCCATACGCTCATGATCGCATGTTACTGGATGTTTTGCTCCGAGATTTGTCTGTACTTTTCTGTGGGGTGCACTTGTTTGGATCTCACGAAGGGCCTGAAGGATCACTTTATCTAATTCGACCAGATTTTTGTTCAGATGTATTCCCGTGCCGAGTTTACTCCGGGCAAAATCAAGCATGTTATCTATTAGACCTTTCATTCTATAGGACGAATCATAAATAAGCTTGGCCGTTTGTTTATGTTTTGCATTCTCGAGTTTGTCGGCGAGATATTGCGATAAGGTAATGACAGCACTCAATGGATTTTTTAGGTCATGCCCCAGCACGGATAATAGCGTATCCCTGCGTTCAGAGTATTGTAATTCTTCACCTAACAGGGCTTGGGTATTTTTTATTTTGGCGATCGAACTCAAATGAAAACTGATCAGTTCAGCTAGAAGTTCAAATAGTGGTGCTATTCGTTCTCTATCAATTGACACGGCTTTATAATCTATCGTGCAGAGGGTTCCAAAGAACAATCCATCATTGTCAACGATCGGGAATGCGATATAACTTTTAAAACCTTTTGCATACAATTTTCTTTTCCAATCTTCATTTTCACAGTGGTCGATATCGGGGATAATAATAGGAGCATGTTTATCATGTGCCTCATCTCCTAAGGTGTAATGTAATTCGAGCTGCTGCCCCGCTGTTACTCCGACTCCGAGCGAATCCCGTACAGCACAGGCTATCCATTGATGGCCATTGTGAGAGGTCACCAGCCCTAGATCCATTCCTGTATATAGACATATGGTGTTCAATATATTCTTTACTGCAGGAATATCTTCAATCCGCATGAGCAAATGGGAGATGGCATCCTTATTTTCTTTCATATCTGTTGCTATTGGTAAAATCGAAGTCAATATCAATGACTAAAATATATCACTTTGTAAGGAATGACTATATAATTACAAATTGGAGAATAAGATGTTTGATTTTCTGTTCGAATCTTGTGTTAGCGGACTTTATGTCTAAATATAAGCAAAATTTAATCGTTTTTTAGAATCTAATTGTATCAGAGAGGGGTGGATCCCAATTGGAAATACTTATTATTCCGGTTAAAAAGACCTTGATTTTCAATACAAAAAGACGTTTTTATACGTCTTCGTTGGAATATACACGTGAAATAGAGGTGATAGCTCTGCTAATAGAACTAATACTGTTCGATGGATGTTCTAATTTAAAAGCTCTAGGGCAATAAACTTTCTAACCATGGCAACACATAAAAGTAACGCAAGTGAAAATTCTGAAAAATGTATCTCTGATCGATAGAATTTAAAAAAACTCAAGATGAAAAAGAAAATTGTGGTGTGTGATGATGATATAGAAATACTGAATGCATTTTCTATTGTATTGGAGGATCAAGATACGATAGTTATAACGGTAGCGAATAGCTTAGTTCTGATAGACGTGTTGGACAGTATAGATGCTGATATACTTTTTTTGGATATTCATATGTCTGCACGTAACGGAGACCAAGTACTGCGAGACCTCAGGAGTTCATCTAAACATGATAAGCTGCCCGTAATTATGATTTCAGGTCATATCGATGGACGGAGTATTTCAGTGGAATGTGGAGCCGACGGATTTTTAGCTAAACCTTTTGATCTTATCGACTTGGAAAACTATATACGGAGATTTGTTTATGAAAGTGAATCTTAATATCAAATACTACGCACGACCATAAGGAAGAAACATGTTTTTTGAAATTTCCAATATTTTTGAAGAATATCATTGTCAATTCACTTGGTTCAATGTTTTTTTAAAACAGTGATAGCCGAATTTTTTAACTAAAAAAGGTAATACATTTTTCCTCTTAATAATTTGTATCAATAACGTCGCATACGCACAAAAAAAAGAATATTTTTACGAACCGGATCGCTAAAGAGGAAGGCAATAAAATGAAAAAGCAGCTATTAAGCTGCTTCTCTGCGGTTCTTAAAGGTAGATGGTTTCGCCACCGGTGCTGGTGTCCGAATTATCGGATCGGCCGCCACCACCGCCACCGCCACCACCGCCACCACCGCCACCTGATCCAGCAGCGATGCCTGATTCCATTTCAATGACGGTAAAGCGTAATGAAGGAGCTTCGTACTCCTTTTTCATGTGCTCTGTTTTCATCTGCATTTAATTTTAGTAATCAATTGATATTCTCTTTATGTCAGAAGACTTTTAAAGATAGCTGTCCGGCGACTGGTAGAGGTTATGAAAATTATTGTATAATGCTATCAAAAGCATAATCCAAAAAAGCAAAAGCCTCCCAGAAGGAGGCCTTTGAAGGTTGTACTACAGTGAAATAATAATTATATAAATGAAATAGAAGAGACGATTTAATCAAGGAAGCATTGCTTTAAAGGACAAAAATGCGTCCGAATGATGTAATTAACTCATGGTAAAAGCTTGATGAATAAGCCTAAGCTAAAATGGCTAGCATATTCTTGCTGTGTATTATAAGTACTATCGTTAAATCGTAGGAAAATCATCTCTATTACCCTTTTTTAGCCAGGTCAATCTTAACTGAGATCTCATTGACGATTTTTTCGATGTCTGCGTCACTGCCCGCTGACTGAAAGCGGATAAATCCTTCTTTGTCAATCACCACTTTGTTTGGTATGCCTTTTACACCATAAGCCGAAACAACTGATTTTTTCTGGTCTTTCATTTCATCAAACAATACGTGGAAACTGTATTTATTTTCGGCGATAAATTGTGCAACCAAGTCCTTGTAATTGATTTCTTTCTGCCAGGTATTGACAAATAGAAATGTAACTTCATCATCATTCGCGTATTTGTTAACAGCAGCCTGCATGCCGGGGAAGGATATTTTACAGGGACCGCACCAGGTCGCCCAGAAATCCAGCACGACGACTTTGCCTTTTAGGCTAGCCAAAGAGACTTCCTTGCCATTATTGTCCATCAAAGAAAACTGTGGCGCCTCATTTTTGATCATTTCGGATTTGAGCTTCGTAATCAGCGCTGATTTGATCCGACCATCGAGCTGGCCGATATATTGGGTTGTATCCGAAAGATTGCCGTTTAGCTGACTGTACAAAGGTAATAGTGCGTTCATGAGCCGTGTTGTTTTTCCGTTTTGGACAACTTCATTTTCTAATAGGCTAAAGGCATCCAAATGCCTTCCTTTGATGTTCAGCGCTTTTGCATATAATATATGTTAATTCGCATATAAATACCCCCAGCAATTCGCATTAAAATGCCACCACCTTAAACAATTAAGGTTTTACTTGTTGAGAGTATAATAAACTCTCAGCGTTATGTATAAAGTGGCTATGTACAATACGATAAAAACACTTTTGGAACACGGCAAATCTTTGCGGGAGATCTCAAGGGAACTTGGGATGTGCCGCAAGACCGTTTCGCGTATCCAAAAAGCGCTGCTGAATGGAGATTCAGCTCCGAGGCAGCAGTCCCGTTCCAGTGGTCTTGAGGTATTTCATGAACAGATCGAGCATTATCTGGCCAGTGGACTTTCGGCACTGCTGATCCACCAGAAATTGATCCAGC
>NZ_VLKR01000047.1 GCF_007830445.1 Sphingobacterium siyangense
CCGAAGCTTTCTCAAGCAGACAGACACTGTTGTCTTCCTCTTTAATTTTTAAGAAACAAACAGGAAACGAACCTCTTTCAATACATATGTCATTTGGCATGAATCACATGATAAGAATATCATAGATCATCCAATAAAGATTTTTAGGTGCCTATATCGGCGGTGTCTACCTCTTCCCATTCCGAACAGAGCAGTCAAGCCCGCCAGAGCCGATGGTATTGCCGTAACAGGTGGGAGAGTAGGTCGGTGCCTTTTTTTACACGGAAGCCCTTGCTGGAAACAGTCAAGGGCTTCTTTCGTTTAGATACTTTTCCATATGCGTTTAATATTATATGTCTTTCACATAGAGGACTATCGTAATATTGTACTTGAATTGATAGCCTTACAGTCCTTTTATTCCAACCCAAATTGCGTAGCTCTGTGATGATATTCATACCGATAAACCAAGATTTCTAAGCCTTGTATGGGATTAAAATTAGAATTGCTTATAAGACGGAGGTTCTGTAAGACTATACTACACCTTTGTGTAGAATTGGTTAATGATATTTTAATATTTAATTTTTATAAATACATTCGGCATTATATTAAATATAAGTTGTAAAAAAGTATTTTAAAGATGATACTCCTCCGAGGTGTTGGGAAAACTTCTTAATACCACGCATTCATCATTTTCCGGTGCTAACTAACAAAAATTATAACCTAAGAACTTAGTCGATTATTGTGACTACAAACATGACTGGCTATTACTTTTGGTCATATTCAAAATATAAAGAATGAAACTAAATAATATTTTACTTCTTTTCCTAGTTATCTTTATTATAGCGGATATCAAGGCCCAAGAGGTTGCGGGGTATGCCCACTATGCTGTAGTGAGGAGTACTGATAGTATTAATAATACACCTGCAGACCTGTCGATAATTAACTTATACCCTTTTGTTTCTAAAGTGGCTGCAATGATGCGTTTTAAGCTCGAATTTACGACAACTAATTCGATGTTTAATCGAGTAAAAACCATGGAACTTGAAAAAGTTTCGGATGAAGATATTAAAACTACCGAAACATTAATCGGTTATAGAGATACGAGTTGGCATGATGCATCGTATTTTTATCGCTTTGACAGGGATATGAAAAATCCGCTGGATAAGAAAGGACTAATATTAAAGACAAGAAACAATTTTGACTGGAATATCAGTGCTGAAACAAAGCAGATAGGTGAGTTTACCTGCTACAAAGCAAAAGGAGATAAAGTCATAAGCTATAGGGAAGGAGGCGAATACAAGATTAGAAAAACACCTGTCATTGCTTGGTTCTGTCCCGAAATTCCTGTACCATTTGGCCCTGTCTTTGGACGGGATCTTCCGGGCTTGATCTTTGAGTTTCAATATGATGGGATTGTCTACGGACTAACGGATATTAACTTAACGACAAAGGCAGAGATTGCTCCATTGCCAAATAAAGAAATACTGACAAAAGAAGAATGGCGGGAACGGTTATATAAGCTTGCCAAAGAATTAAATATTCCTTATCAATAGACCGATCTATTTATCACAGTTTCAATAGCTACCGGCTTCCAAAGAGAACAAAGAAAGTTGATTGAATGTGCCAGCAAGTGACAGCACATTTGGAAAATTCCGCTTGCTAGTTAAGTAGTCTAGATTGAAACAATAAAGTCTGGGCGGTAGCTACGCCACTGGTGACAATCTTATATTGTTGTAATTGAGGTTTTGAGTGGATATTGTTCTTTTGAGTAATTATTAACCGTATAAGTGTTTTAGTTTAACTTGTAATACTGCACATTTGTGTAAATTTTAAAATATCTATTCAAAACATAATTTTTATAAATATATTTGATATTATATTAAATATAAATTATGAAAAGAAGTATTTTAAAGATGATGCTACTAGGTGGTGCTATCTTTGGAGTTAACCAAGCCCATGCGTCAACCATTGCAGAGTAAGTTCTTGTTAAACAAGAAGAAGCTATGTTGGAAGGACCAGAGATTACATGTTTAGTCGAGGTTACAATTCGTGGTGAACAAATGGTTGGATCATACCCTCCAAAAGTTTTAGACGACATTTTATTAATGGAAATGGAAAAATGTCTCAATGGTACACATTCTTCACTTCCTGCGGCAACTTAGGAAAGTTGATGATATCACATTATGTCAAATAATTACACTGTAACTATGGTTGGGTAACTAACCCAGCCATCTTAGTAATTTTAAAAATGAAATTAAGTCAAATTTTTCTATCAGTTTTTTTATTTTTTTTATCTGTGAGCCGGGCTAAATCTCAAGAAATCAGCGGTTATGTTAGCTATTCTGTTTTCCAAAGTACTGATAGCGTAAATAATGCTCCGGAGGAACTTTGGATGTTGAGTGCTTATCCCTTCATACCGAAGATTGCTTCTATGATGACTTTTAAACTCGAGTTCACATCAAAGAAATCCTTATTTACGCTGGTGAAAAGTAAAGAGCTCGAAAAAATTTCTAATGATGATCTGCGACATGCCATATCATTTGTTGAATATAAAGATTCTACCTGGCAGGACATAAATTATTGCTATAATTTTGACCGAGATCCTAGAACAATGGTTGATAAAAAGGGGCTTATCGTAAAAACGCGAAATAATTTTGACTGGAAAATTTCTACAGAAAAGAAGATGATAGGGGATTTTACTTGTTATAAGGCTACTGGGAATAGGGAAATCAGTTTTAGAAAAGCTGGAAAGCAACAGATTAGAACAACTCCTGTCATAGCCTGGTTCTGTCCGGACATACCCGTTCCTTTTGGTCCCCTTTTTTCGAGAGATCTGCCAGGTTTAATTTTTGAATTACAATTGGGAGGAACGCTCTATGGGCTAAAGGAACTCAATTTAACTAATAAACCGGATATTTGCACTGTTACCAAAAAAGGAAGTTATTACAAGAGATCAGTGGCGCGACAGGTTATATGAAAAGGCGAAAGAACTAAACATTTCATATCAATAATCTATGGTTTTTGGAAATGTAGTATACCTCATTAACAAAGGAACAATGGCGAGAACAGTCGTATAAGCTTGCCAAAGAATTAAATATTCCTTATCAATAGCGAGTACATTTGAAGTATATACTATATCTTATTTTTTTATTTTCTTGGCCTTTTGGTTTATGGGCACAACAAGACTTCCTGTTGAATGGTTTAGTCCTGGATGAAAGCAATACAGCCCTTGAAAATGCCAGTATTGTGATCAAGCAAATTCCTTCCTCTGGCAGTGCTCCTATATTTCAAAAAAGCGATCAGAAGGGACGCTTTCAGCTCAAATTCTCCAAGGAAGTAAAAATTGAACTTACAATTTCAAGATTAGGTTATCAGAAAGTCGTCGATACCATTGACATCCGTGTAGCTCAACAGAAAATCACGTTCAAATTATTAAAATCTGTCAGAAGACTGGAAGAGGTAAAGATTGATTACAAATACCGTGCGGTGGAGATTGCCAAAGATACCATCCGTTTTTCGGCGGATTATTTCAGAGATAGTACCGACCGAAAATTACAGGACCTTATCGAAAAAATGCCAGGTTTTTCCATCGAAGATGGGAAAGTACGTTTTCAGGGAAAACTGGTTAATGTAACTCTGGTTGAAAATGAACGCTTTTTTGGCGGAGGCAGTAAATTAGCCGTTGAAAATATTCCTGCAAATGCCGTGGATAAGGTCGAAATGATCAGTAGATTTTCCCAAAACGATCTGCTGAAAAATGTGCAGGTAAACGATCAGCTTGCCATGAACATTAAATTGAAAGAGAACAAGAAGAACTTCATCTTTGGTGATCTTGAATCTGCCCTGGGGAACGAAAAGTCATACAAAGAACATGCGGCTTTATTTTATTATTCACCTCAGCGGACGATGTCCTTTATCGGGGATATCAACAATACCGGCGCTTCACCGGTTTCAAAGGAAGATATCGATCGTGTTCAGGGGGCCGAACTTCAGTATTTTTCCAATTCGATTCCAAAAGATGCTTTGTCAGGATACAATCGCGATAATAGAAACGTGATTAAGAATATCAATAAATTTGCAGCATTTAACGGTTTTAAAAGAGGCATGGACAAGAAGCTGAGCCTGACCTTGTATGGTGTGTATAATGAAAATCGACTGGGGACAGAAATAGCAGGCTCCAATAGCTATACTCTTCCCGATCTTCGGTATACGGAGCAAACCTACATGCGTTCTTCTCAAGTCAACAGACAGGCTTCTTTAAATTTATCGACAGGTTTTAAAGCCAATCCGTATTTTAGTATAGATTATAATGTGGGCGCATTCTGGACGATGCCCAAACAGTCGATACATACAAATAGCGCCATCGACAAATTTTCGGTTGATAATAACAGCCTGCAAACGCAAAGCGGTAATTCTCTTGTACTAAAACAATATTTGGAAGGTAATTGGAAGCATTCTTTGCGAAGTTACAGCTCCTTTGCTTTCCAGCATCAGTACACGTATGAGAAAGATAATTTCTCACTTTCCTCGGACAGTCTCTTTCTGCCTGATTTTATTCGGCTGGATTCCTCCAAGAATTATCGCATTGTGCGACCTATCGAGCGAAAAAAGCAACTTTTTAATGCCTCCTATAAGTATTATTGGGTTATCAATCAGCAGCAGCAGCTTCATGTTGAAGTGAATTCTCAGAATGAAATATTACGTCAGCAAGGCCAATCAACAGGAGCCCGGGATACAAGCCATCAGTACCTATTTGATCATGAACAGGATTACCAAAATAGCAGCAATTATCTGGGCGGAAGCTATCGGCTGGATTTCGAAAAATTGAAGATACTCATTTCCTTGAAAGAGTATTACCTCTACTTGACTAACCAGACTCCGGTCTACACTGGACATTATGGGAAATGGTTTTTACAACCGGAGCTGGATATAAAATATGGCAAAAATGCATTGGATGGTTTCCGCCTTAACTACCGAAGAGGCTATAATTTTGCGACAGCATCGGATCTAAATCCTTCCTATTGGATTACAGGCTATAATAGTTTGTTCCGCGGAAATATTTTTTTGGAAGGACAGACATTCCATAAATTCAATTTTACGTATAACAATTTTAGACTTACGGACTTTAGGGTAATCTATTTTAACAGTACATTGACATTGAAGGATCAAATAAAGGGAAATAGCCTTGTCACTTCTTCCTATCAGCAGTTAAAAAGCGTGATGCTGTTTGATCGGCCTGATCTCAATTTTACCAATATCGGGGGATATAGTATTCGTTACGGACGATTTGAACCTGGTGTTTATCTCTCCTATATTCACATGAAATTGGCACAAGCTATAGACCAAGAGGAGATTAACCTACGACAAAATACGGTTTCATCTGATCTGTCCTTGCGCTGGTTTAAACCAAAATTCCTAGACATAAAAGTAGCCTGGACCAACACGAATAGCTGGCAAAAAAGTACCGGGAATGAAGAGAAGGTCGCCTTTAATAAATGGAGTGTCACCGGAAAATATACGATGAAGAATCTGGTCCTTAAAACAGATTGGAGCATGTTAAAGACTGGGTTAGCGAATGGCAATCCTGCTCCTGTAAATGTAAACGGTAATTTTGAACTGCGCTACCAAAAAGCAAAATCTCCATTTAGTTTATATGTTCAGGGCCTAAACGTGTTAAAAAACAATAGCTACAGAACCGCTGTTCTTACTGAGTATATCAGTTCCGAAAAAGTTATCTATACCATGCCGCGCATATTCCTAATGGGATTGTCCTATAGCTTATAGTCTCATTCTTACAAAGGTTGTTGGATATCTAACTCATGATGAAGGAACTAATAAGAAAGTACAAATATGAAATGCCGCTAGGGGTATGTAATTTACTCCAAGTGTGCGACAATTATTTGCCAGGATCGATTGAAAAACAACGAAGATAAAAAATTAAGCAATCGTTTGTGTAGATTAAGCAAACGATTGCTTTCAAGTTTCATTTTTTATTTAGAAAAAAGTGTTATATTATTGTTATAGAGATTAAGTTCTTATATAAGAACCAAATATAAATCCAATCCAAAAGGATTTTTCTATTGACTGTTTAGTTTGTTTTAAAATAGGTGATTTTTTAGAGGGACCAATTGGTCCCTTTAAATTTATATGAACTTTAAATTATGGATTCTAGAAGAGATTTTCTAAAAAAGGCCGGAATATTGTCATCACTGGCTGTTTCACTCCCTACTTTGGTCAATGCCAATACGGCAGCAGGGTCGTTTAATATGTGTGGCTATGCAGCTCCAAAAATTGATAAAGTCAGAGTAGCAGTGATTGGACTGGGCATGCGCGGTCCTGGTGCTGTTGAACGGTTGTCCTTTATTGAGGGATGCGAAATTGTCGCACTTTGCGACAAACATCCGGATCGGGTTGAACGCGCAACAAAAATCGTTACATCGAAGGGTCTAACAGCTCCGAAAGCGTATTCAGGTGAAGATGGCTGGAAATCCTTGTTGAAAGAAGAGAAACTCGATCTGGTCTATATTTGTACGCCTTGGGATTATCATACTCCGATGAGTATTGCCGCGATGAAAGCGGGTAATCACGTGGCTTGTGAAGTGCCGATTGCTTTGACGATCAAAGATTGTTGGGAGGTCGTGAAAACATCTGAAGCGACTAGAAAGCATTGTATGATGCTGGAAAATTGCTGTTATGATTTCTTCGAAATGCTGACATTGAATATGGTGCGCCAAGGCTTGTTTGGCGAACTCGTCCATGCCGAGGGTGCTTATATTCACGATTTGCTGGATCTCAATTTTGCAAAGAATGGCTATGATAACATGTGGCGCCTGAGAGAAAATATAAAATTAAATGGAAATCTATATCCTACTCATGGACTTGGGCCTGTGGCACAATGCTTAAATATCAATAGGGGGGATAAGATGGATCATCTTGTGGCAATGTCTTCCACTGATTTTATGATGGGAGAAAAAGCAAAAGAGCTAGCGGCCAAGGATTCTTTTTTCCAGGAATTTGTCGGAAAGAAATACCGAGGTAATATGAATACAACGCTTATCCGCACCGCAAAAGGAAAAACGATTATGCTGCAGCATGATGTTACTTCTCCTAGACCTTACTCTAGATTGCATACACTAAGTGGAACCAAAGGGTTTGCACAAAAGTATCCTACGGAGAATATTGCTTTTGGCCATGAATTCATTACAGAACAGAAATTAAAAGAACTGTACGATAAATACACACCAGAATTGGTAAAATATATTGGTGAGCAGGCAAAACAGGTTGGTGGACACGGTGGGATGGATTTTATGATGGACTGGCGTCTGATTGACTGTTTGCGCAACGGATTACCTTTGGACCAGGATGTCTATGATGCTGCTTCATGGAGCTGTATCGTGCCATTGAGTTTCGAATCTGTAGAAAAGAACTGTAAAACAGTTGATGTACCGGATTTCACAAAGGGTGCATGGAAAAATAATACGCCGGTAGAAATCACGTTAAAAGGCGGTGGAAATACGCCTATTCGTGCTAGATCAGCGAAAAAAGAAAATATACAATTGGGCGTATAGCCCACTTATATAAAATGACTTATTGAAGGGGAACTTTTTATTGTTCCCCTTTTATGTTTATCTTTAATTATGTTATTCAATCTGACTCTAATTACCTGTTTATCGTTATTTTCCACCAAGGATACACTTTCCTGTTGTGTTGGGGAAAATATACCTACGCGCGCAGGTCTGATAAAATCCCAAATTGCGCAGTTAAAAAGTAAGACTACAGACAAGATGATATTAGTCGAAGGGGGCAAATTTCTGATGGGAAGTTCGAATTTTGAAGATAGTAAGCCTTTACATCAGGTGCAACTGAATTCATTTTATATGGACGAACATGAGGTCACAAATGCACAGTTTGCGCAGTTTGTAAAGGAGACAGGTTATGTAACTGTTGCTGAGCGGGAACTGGATCCGAAAGATTTTCCAGGGGTGGACCCCAAAATGTTAGTTCCGGGATCGGCTGTATTTTCCAAACCTAAAGAACTCAATTCATTAAACAATTATCTGATATGGTGGGAGTATGTCCCTGGTGCAAACTGGCAACATCCCGAGGGACCGAATAGCTCGATAAAGGATAAAATGAATCATCCGGTTGTTCAGGTTGCCTATGAAGATGCTGCAGCTTACGCGAAATGGGCAGGAAAACGATTACCTACAGAAGCGGAATGGGAATATGCGGCTAGAGGACGTAACGATGCAAACGATGACTTGTATTATTGGGGCAAGGACTTGAAGCCTAATGGTAAATGGACCGCCAATATTTACCAGGGAAAATTTCCTGTACAAGATTCAAAGGAGGATGGCTTTGAGGGGACTGCGCCTGTAAAATCATTTCAGGCAAATGCATTGGGACTGTACGATATGGAAGGGAATGTGTGGGAATGGTGTGCTGATTTTTATAGACCCGATTATTATCAGCATAGTACAACTGTTAACCCCAAAGGACCACAAGATTCTTATGATCCGCAGGAACCAAATCTTGAAAAACGCGTTCAGCGGGGAGGATCATTTCTTTGCAATGATCAATATTGCGAAAGGTATAAAGCCGGAAGCAGAGGAAAAGGGGAGGTCAACAGTCCTACAAATAATGTTGGCTTCCGCTGTGTAAAAGATATAAAATAGAAAAGGCTTGCATTTGCAAGCCTTTTCTATTTTATTGATATGTCTTATTGTGCATTCAAAAACATTGATTTTTGATTGTACAATTCTCTGAAATAAGGATCTTGAAGATCTTTGATAAAGCGAATTGCTTCACCAGTTGATTTCATCTCAGGGCCTAATTGCTTGTCTACTTCAGGGAATTTATTGAAAGAGAATACAGGTTCTTTAATCGCGTATCCTTTCAGTTTACGTTCTATTGTAAAGTCTTTCAATTTATTAACACCCAACATAACTTTAGTTGCAATATTGATGTAAGGAACATCATAAGCTTTAGCGATGAAAGGAACCGTACGTGATGCGCGTGGATTAGCCTCGATAACATATACATTTTCACCTTTTACAGCAAACTGAATGTTTAATAGACCTCTTACGTTCAATGCTTTTGCTAGTTTAATGGAATATTCTTCCATTTTATCCTGAACAGCTTGTGATAGGCCAAATGGAGGCAATACAGCTGAAGAGTCTCCTGAGTGGATACCAGCAGGTTCAATATGTTCCATCATACCAATGATGTGTACATCTTCACCATCACAGATTGAATCTGATTCAGCTTCTTCTGCACGATCCAAGAAGTGGTCGATCAGGATATGGTTTCCAGGAAGGTTTTTCAACAAGTTGACAACAGCTTTTTCTAGATCTTCATCGTTGATAACAATGCTCATGCCTTGTCCACCCAATACGTAAGAAGGACGAACCAATACTGGATATCCAACTTCGTTTGCAACTTGTAATGCTTCTTCTGCTGAAGTTGCCACACCGTATCTTGGATATGGAATTTCCAATTCTTTCAGTAGATCGGAGAAACGGCCACGGTCTTCTGCCAAGTCCATATTCTCAAATGAAGTACCGATGATTTTTACGCCAAGTTGCTCTAGACGCTCAGCCATTTTAAGGGCTGTTTGTCCACCCAACTGAACGATAACACCTTCTGGTTTTTCTAATTCGATGATCTCACGTACATGCTCCCAGAATACGGGCTCGAAGTATAATTTGTCAGCCATATTGAAGTCTGTCGATACAGTCTCCGGGTTACAGTTAACCATAATCGCTTCGTAACCACATTCTTTAGCCGCCAATAAACCGTGTACACAGGAGTAATCGAACTCGATACCCTGACCGATACGGTTAGGACCTGAGCCTAAAACGATGATTTTCTTTCTATCTGAAGAGATTGATTCGTTTTCTTCTTCGAAAGTTGAATAGTAGTATGGTGTTTGTGCAGGGAATTCTGCAGCACAAGTATCTACCATTTTGTAAACACGGTTGATACCTAGCTCCTTACGACGATCGTAAACTTGATCCTCTGTTACATTTCCTAGTAACCATGCGATTTGTACATCTGAATAACCTTTTTGCTTTAAGGTCATGAAGAAATCGCGTGGAATATTATTCAATTGATAACGACGTAATTCTTGCTCAAGGTGTACCAACTCTTGGATCTGTACTAAGAACCATTTGTCGATACGTGTTGCCTTACGGATAGATTCCAAAGGAACACCTAATTCGAAAGCATCTTTGATATGGAATAAACGGTCACCACTTGGATGTTCCAAACTGTCCATGATCTCGTCAAGGTTTCTCCATTGACGACCGTCAGCACCTAAACCAGCGCGGCCAGTCTCCAATGATTGACAAGCTTTCTGTAAAGCTTCGATAAATGTACGGCCGATTGCCATTACTTCACCTACTGCTTTCATCTGTAGACCTAATTCCTTGTTTGCTCCTTTAAATTTATCGAAGTTGAAACGAGGGATCTTAACGATCACATAGTCTAATGTTGGTTCAAAATATGCGGATGTTGTCTTTGTGATCTGATTTTGCAATTCATCCAAGTTGTAACCAATCGCCAATTTAGCAGCAATCTTCGCAATTGGATAACCCGTTGCTTTCGATGCTAAAGCCGAAGAGCGTGATACACGTGGATTGATTTCGATGGCAATAATTTCTTCGTTTTCTGGGTTTACAGAGAACTGAACGTTACAACCACCTGCAAATGTACCAATTGAACGCATCATCAGAATAGCCTGATTACGCATGTCTTGATAACATTTGTCTGACAATGTCATGCCCGGTGCAACAGTGATTGAGTCTCCAGTGTGGATACCCATTGGATCGAAGTTTTCAATGGTACAGATGATGATAACATTGTCGTTGGTATCACGAAGTAATTCCAACTCAAATTCTTTCCAGCCCAATACCGCTTGCTCTACCAAAACTTCGTGTGTTGGTGAAGCATGTAAACCTCTATTTAAGGCTGCGTCAAAATCTTCTTTTCTGTGAACAAATCCACCTCCTGTACCTGCAAGAGTATAAGATGGACGTATAACAAGCGGATAGCCAATTTCTTGTGCCGCTTCTTTACCTTCAAGGAATGAGTTTGCAATTTTGGATGTTGCAACGCCCACACCGATATCAACCATTAATTGACGGAATTCTTCACGGTTTTCAGTTTTTTCAATGGCAGCAACATCAACACCGATAACTTTTACGTTGTATTTTTCCCAAAGACCTAGGTTAGAAGCTTCGATACATAAGTTCAAAGCAGTCTGGCCACCCATGGTAGGAAGTACAGCGTCAATGTTGTGTTTTTGCAAAATTTCTTCAATACTTTCGCATGTTAATGGAAGTAAGTAGACATTGTCTGCAACAACTTTGTCCGTCATGATTGTTGCAGGGTTTGAGTTGATGATGGATACTTCAATACCTTCTTCTTTCAATGAAAGAGATGCTTGAGATCCAGAATAATCAAATTCACAAGCTTGACCGATAACGATGGGACCTGATCCGATGATTAAAACCGACTTAATGGAAGTGTTTCTTGGCATTATATCTAGTTCAAAAAATTAAATTTCCTATTGTAAATCTGAGCAAAGACAATCAAAAGTAGCTCATGGGGAAGGGTCATTCCGACTGCTTTGTCGGAGTGCAAAGTTACATTTTAAATTTTGAAAATTAACTATTTATTTTAAGAATATTTCAAAAAAAAATGTAGTTTTTTAGAAAAGTGGTCCTGAAAAAACAAAAACGAGTTGGAAAACATAAGCAGTATGTTTTCCAACTCGTAGGCAATAATGGGGCTGATTTGTTTAATAAACGATGATTTCGTCCGTAAACAAGTAGCCTTTTTTTGGATTGCTGGCTTTGATTTTTATATAACGGGCCTGTTGGGCTTTGTCAAGTTTGAGTTCAAACCTTTTGAAAGTCAACTTGGATTCTTTATCGGATATGTCATTTTTGATTGTTCCTACAGATCTGAAGGTACGGCCATTATCCGAAAGCAGGACTTCCATTTCTCCTGGCATATAAACGCCGGGGCCGATCATCTGCATAAAATTCATGGCTACTTGGTGTATTTCCTCCCTGCGTTCCATATCCACGACAACATCAATCGGACTGGTGAATCCTTGCCATTGACCATCGTGATAGGAAAGACCGCCCATGATTCCGTTTGTTAAGGTAGAATCTTTTTGTGCTGGATATCCCGACCATGCTGTGTTGTACGTTACTTTTTTTCCAATAGCACGATGAATGTCAATATCAAAGGATAGGGTTGGACCGATTTTGATAGAATCTAGAAAATAAGCGGCATTGATATGACCTGTTGAGCTGAGTTCAAATGGTCCAGTATATGGTGTAGACAAGATTGTAGGCTCACTGCTATCAATGGTATATCGGATCTGATCTGTTTTTAGTTGCTCCGTTGTCAGCGTAATTTTATTGTTGTTTTTAGCAGCATTGTATGTTGCTGTATAAGCGACATTAAAGGAAGGACGATAATAATTGACGTTTAGATCTTGTAGTAGCTTATAATGTGATTGTAGTCTTCGCTGAAAGTCTGTCCAGCTTTTCCCATCTTTATTTGTCCAATTGACTTCCGCCAAAGCCAGTGCACGTGGGAACACCATATATTCGAGGTGTTCGGTGGTAGGTACATATTCTGTCCATATATTCGCTTGTGCTCCGAGGATATGCTTGGCTTTGTCCCCTTGTATCGCAGCTGGAATAGGATCATACGAATAAACTTTATCTAATGTCAGGTAACCCCCGATGGCCTCAGGCTGTGTCCGTGGGTCTGTCTGATAAGAATCAAAATAGAGGTGTGAACCTGGAGTCATGATGACATCATGGCCTGCATTTGCGGCCTTTATGCCGCCGTCTTCACCGCGCCAGCTCATGACGGTAGCTCCTTCTGTGAGCCCCCCTTGAAGGATTTCGTCCCAACCGATCAGCTTTCTACCCTTGGATTGCAGGTATAGATCCATTTGTTTGATAGCATAACTCTGCAGTTCGTCAACAGATTTTAATCCTTCTTTTTGCATGAGCGCCTGATCTTTTGGGCAGGTTTCCCAATGCTTCTTCTCAGCTTCATCACCGCCGATATGAATGTACTGGGAAGGGAATATCGTGAGTACTTCATCCAAAACATTTTTTAGAAATTCAAAGGTTTTTTCATTGCCGATACAGAATTCTCCCTGACTATAGGGCTTTCCGGAGCAAGAGAGTTCGGGATATACGGCCAATACTTCTTCCGAATGTCCGGGCATTTCTATCTCAGGAATTACATTGATTCCTTTACGGGCTGCATAGTCGACCAATTCGCGTGCTTCTTCCTGGGTATAGAATCCACCGCTGGCATTTGGCTTACCTTTTTCTACATACTGACGACCATTGTTCCACCAATCTTTCCAGCCCGTATGTGTACGCCAGGCCGCCTTTTGTGTTAACTCCGGATATTTCTTAATCTCCAATCGCCATCCCGCTCCGTCGGTTAAATGCCAATGAAAATTGTTGAATTTGTAGATGGCCATGATGTCGATATACTTTTTGACAAAAGATAGTGGCATAAAATGGCGCGATACATCCAGGTGTAAGCCACGGTAGGCAAATCGTGGCTCATCGACTATAGTCGCATAGGCTATTTTACTTGGATCAGCTTGTAGATAGCCCAATTGAACCAGTGTGTAAATCCCATTGATAACCTGGGGTACATTCCAGGCCCTGAGTAGCAGGCCTTTTTCATCGATTTGGATGGAATAGGCGTTCTTGCTAAGGTTATCTGCATCGACTGCTTTAATAATGCGAAAGCCTTCTTTTGGGCCTTTTTTATTTTTCTTGAGTACTTCGACAGCTAGGCTTTTGATAGCTGGGTGTTCAGTAAGCAGTTGTGTCGCCTCCTGAAATTCATCTGAAACAACAACCTGAAGATGTGTAGGGATAGCGTATGTTCCCGTAGCCAATGTGATTTTCGAAGGTTTGGGTATAATGTCAAAGTTGGTTTGGGCATGTGCAGTAAAGATGGTTGCACCCCCAAGTAACAACATGGATAAAGATCGGCTCAGTCGCATAGTTTTGTTATTAGATTAATGATAATCAACACAAATATCCTAATTTTTGTTTCATAATTCTATTATTGGTGGCAATCGGTCATTTTTTATGATATAAAACCAACAAATTGACGGTTAGAAATTACATTTTTAATCCTTAACTTTGTTGTATGATTGAACTTCCAGTTATTCCGGCAACTCCTGCACAACGCAAGCCTGATTGGTTGCGTGTCAAATTGCCTGTTGGTAAAGAGTATAGACATGTCAGAAGTCTTGTAGACGAGCATAAATTACATACAATTTGTGAGAGTGGAAATTGCCCGAATATGGGCGAATGTTGGGGAGCTGGAACGGCAACCTTCATGATTTTGGGAAATATCTGTACACGTTCTTGTTCATTTTGTGCGGTAGCAACCGGTCGTCCTCTGGCGGTTGATTTGGATGAACCCAATCGTGTCGCCAATTCTGTCAAGTTAATGCAGGTAAAACACTGTGTGATCACTTCGGTGGATCGTGATGACCTAAAAGATGGTGGTTCGGTAATATGGGCGGAGACAATCAACGCAATCCGTAGAGAAAGCCCAGAAACAACCTTAGAAACACTTTTGCCAGATTTTAAAGGACAATGGGATAATTTGGATCGCGTGATCGCAGTACGTCCCGAAGTTGTTTCGCACAACCTCGAAACTGTCCGTCGTTTGACAAGAGAAGTTCGTGTTCAGGCTAAATACGATCGTTCACTCGAGTGCCTACGTCGCATTTCTGAAGCTGGACTCCGTACAAAATCAGGTATTATGCTTGGCTTAGGTGAAACTGAGGAAGATGTTATCGAGGCAATGCAAGATTTATATAACGTCGGGGTACATATTTTGACATTGGGTCAGTATTTACAGCCTACGAAAGCTCACCATCCTGTAATCGAATGGATTACACCTGCACAGTTTGAGAAATATCAGAAAATTGGTTTAGAAATGGGATTCAAGTATGTGGAGTCTGGACCGTTGGTTCGTTCTTCTTATCATGCTGAGAAACATCTATTCGATATGCAATAGAAAATAGTTCTAAAGTTTTTTAACGAAGAATACTTTTTTCGCAAGATATAAAAAGAAGCCTGAGTGATTTTTTGCTCAGGCTTCTTTTTTTAATAGCTCAAGGCAATTGTTTCTTTTCGATGGAGTCTGATGCTTTAAAGGTTAAAAACTGTGCGGAGTAAAATTGTTCTCCCGCGAAGTTCAAATTCATTCTGGGAAATCATATTGGCCGTCATCAGATAAGTACGATAGTTTTTGATATTGGCCAAATTATTCATTTCCAATTCGAAGTCCATTTTCCACTTGTTGACCTTGTAGCGCGTAAAAAAGTCTATGAAGGTATAACTTGCATTCTTCATGTTTGTTTGAAAGGTGGCAAGATTGCGCAGGTTTAGCCGCATAAAGCCATTTTTGAATGGGCTGGTCGGAAAACCTATATTATGCATCATTGTGGTGGTTTTATTTTGGATCGTATTGTCCAGGCCCTGTTGTTTACTCCTGCTCCAATTGAATAGTCCAGAATAGGAAATGTTATAAGATTTAAAGACTTTAGCTTCTATACTGGGTTGAAATAAATAGCTCATACTTCGAATAGGGACTAGGGCATTGTTTAACAATTGATTGTATTTGAAGTGAGAAATGCTTCCTTTTAGTTTGAGGGTACTTGCCAGGGGGAAAATGTATTTATCAAACCCGATCTGAGAAGACCAGCGCTCCTGCAGGTTATCCATATTGACCAAGATATTTTCGGTGATGTTATTTTTTATAACGGAAGATAATATCGTGTTGGAAAGCGATCTTGAATAGCTAATACCAGCATTTGCAAATAATACTTTTAGGGTGCGGGCTAAATTATAATTGAGATTAAATGTATGTTTTTTGGATTCATTTAGCGCTGCATTATTTTGGCTGAGCATTCTATAGTTCCGTAATACCGCACCACGGTATATATCTTCTATGTTACCAATGTCCTGCGCAAATTGATAGTTAAATTGAAGATAGTCTTCTTGAGAAACCTGCCATCTCGCTTTTAAATTAGGATTGATCAGCATGGAATTTTTGGACGTGGACAGCTGATGACTGACGTCTTCATAATGGGTAAATAAATAGGTTACCGGGATGTCGAGCTGGGTTTCAAACCGATTTGTTTTCCAGGAATATTGAGGAGTAATAAATGCTTGGGACCTGCTCCAATACAGATCATTACGGGTATTATCGCCCAATGCGCGAATATGTTGATCATTATCCGCTATTGTAAGGAGCGAGTTGAAGTGTTGGCGATCTGTATTGAAGCCAATTTGATAGTATTGCTTGATTCGGCCTTTATTGAAGCGATAACCTGTACTGATCTCCGTAAAAAAGGAAGGAATTTCAATTTGCTGGCGGCTACTTTTATAGGGAATGCTATCGTTGAGTATTTCTGGAAAAACGCCGGGATAAATCTGTAAAGTCTGTGGTTTATTACCATAATTTAAAGACCAGTTGATTGCAATAATGTCATTGTTTTTAAGTTGGGGTATATAGCTAAACAAGTTGCTGAATCCCTTGATGTTGTGTTTTTGGAACTGCTCGATCTGGCCTGAAGAGTTTGCCAACAATGCTGTTATATCTTTTTTTTCATACTCAAATGACAAGGCATTACTCGCATATTTCTTTTCCGTATTGGTGGATGCCGAAAGTCTGGCTGCGCCAAGCCATCGCGCTGTTTTCAGATGATTTTGCTCATTAAAATAGACGTCGCCATCATCGAGCAGGTATTGTGTGCTTGCGGCATTATTTTGCCTATCGTTGTCGTATAAAACCTGAATATTTGATTTTAGCTGCCAGTGATTCTTGAGGTTGTATAGGTTATTGGTGTTTAGCGAACCTGTATTGTTGAAATAATAGTTGTTTTTAGGAATATTTGGACTGCCTGTTGTGCTCGTCGCCAGGAGATTGTTGATGGGCGAGCTGCCAAACTTGGCCAGTAAAGAGGACTGATTGGCGCCGATGATATCTCCGGAAAGATCATTGCCAGTATTATTACCGCTGAGGACATTCAACATCTTAACTTTTTTGTTGAATAGGATTGAGTTCAATTCAGGATCATAGAGATTGGGCGTGCCGACGCCAATTTTGGCCTGCCCAGTGAGTTTTAGCTTTGCTTCCTCTTTGATAACGAGATTTATGGCGACGTCGTCTGTAAATCTTTTATTTTTAAGGACTTTATAATGTTCGTGATTGTCGAGTACCTGAATGTCCTTTACCATTTTATGCGGGATTGTCCGTGTACCTACACCATAGCGATTTTCCAATAGATCGTCACCGTCAATGTAAAGTTTAGAAACGGTTTTGTCCTGGTATTTAATAAGACCCGATTCGGTAACTTCCATACCCGGAAGACGTTTGATTACGTCGCCTATATTTCGATCCTCTTCTTTGGCAAAAGATCCGACGTCGTAGGAGATTGTATCATTTGAACGGCTTACTTTAGGTTTGCTCTTTACAATGACATCTTGTAGTAGATTGGTTTTTGGTACGAGGGCGATCCGAAGATTGGATGTCTGCGTGCCAAGTTTGAGTTCAAATTTTTCGTAAGTAAGGTGATTGATCTGCAGGTAGAGGCTTGCATAGTCCTTTGTTAAGGTAATTGTAAAACGCCCTTCTTTATCTGTCGGTTTGAAAGCGATAATTTTGTTGTCTGAAAGGATGTTGACACTGGCAAAGGGTACGGGATGCTGCGTCTTATCCACTTGGACCGTTCCATTAATCGTTTGCTGGGCAAAGGTTATTTGCCCAAGCAAAACGACTATAAATAAACATAAAAATACTTTCATTAAGGCGTCAGCTCTATCGGATTGTTGGTAACTTTTGAAGGTTTGTATTTATCGTCTCTTGAAATATTGAAACTCTTTATTTTTGACGGATCCAAAGCACCAGCAGGGGAGCCTCCTCCGGAGCCGGAACTGGATCTAACTGCAACCATACTACCCGATGAACCTACACTGATGGTTCTGTTTTTTCCCGATTGGGCTTGCATATAAGCTTGTGGATTGGCCTTAAAGGCTTCCTGAACTTTTTTTACCTCTTCTGCAGTACTTACGATGGCGTTTTGCGGCAGGGCCACCGATGTTTTGCCATCCTCAATTTTGTCGAATCCGGCGTAAGCAAAAATCACCTCATTTTTTGTGTCACGGACATCCAGAATTAGGCCAGGAAGACCATGAAGTTTCCACGGACCATAGGAAAACGGCAGCTCGGTTGTAAACCAGGCGATATAGGTTCGGCCTTTGAATGTTGTTTTTGCGTTCTGGCAATTGTAGCCACCAATTTCTTTGCGGTCACCCAGTATTTCCCAATCTTGAGTAGGGTAAGCCTGTGGAATGGCAAAATTGTCACTGGCAACGCTAACCACTTCGGTCATTTTGTTTTGATTGGCGTCTAATAAATAGGAGGAGCTTGATGGTGTCGAGCGAGTAGTAATGTTTAGTGTACCGTCGAAACTGGGGCCTTCCATTTGTTTTTTGACCTCATCTTGCATGCGCTTGGATGAATATGATGTGTAGTAGCTGGCCTGTTGATTCAGGTAAACGACTGTTTCATCGCGTATAAATTGATCCCGTTGGGTGCTATCATTTACATGCTTGAATTCGTAATGTACTTTTGCGATCGCTGGAGTACGCTCTTGTGCAAATAACAGCTGCGTCGCTAAGGATAATAGGAATGGTAATGAATATTTCATAAATGTATGTTTATATCGTAAATATACGAAATATTCGTAATCAGGAAAATTTATTCTAAATTTTCCTTGTAATCCTCTCTAGGGCAGGTTACTGCAGGTGAAGAAATGTTTGATTTGTTAGCTATCTTTTTTGTTAACTATTTCGCTTTGTCAGCGATATAAGTTTAGTGGGCATGTTTAGGCATATGCGCTATTGTTATCTTTTAAACACAGTCTCACCTGCAATTACTGTCCGTTCTGTTTTTACATTTCGCAGTTGCTCATTCGGAATTTTCAAGATATCCTTTTCGAGGATAACAAAATCGGCATCTTTTCCCACTTCGATACTTCCTCTTTTTTTCTCCTGAAAACAGGAGTATGCCGCCCAGATTGTCATTCCCTTCAAAGCGTCTTCACGGCTTATCGCATCTTGCATCTGAAATCCGTGGCTAGGATATCCTTTTTTGTCGACGCGGGCTACTGCCGCGTGGAAACCATATAAGGGATTGAAATGTTCGACCGGGAAATCACTCCCCAATGCGAGTTTTCCATATTCTTTCAACAGATGCTTATATGCGTAAGCGCCTTTCATGCGTTCTTCACCGAGTCGATCTTTGGCCCAGTACATATCGGAGGTTGCATGTGTGGGTTGTACAGATGGTATGATTTGATACTTTCGAAACTTATCAAAATCTGCAGGCGATATAATTTGGGCGTGCTCGATTCGCCATCTACGATCGTCGTTATTGTGGAGGTATTTGCCATAAATATCCAATATAATACGATTGGCCGAATCGCCTATCGCATGGGTATTTGCCTGAAACTTACTTTCGGCAATCTGTTTGATCATTGCTTCGTATTCTTGAGGGCTATGGAGGAGAAAGCCATGGGTGGGGGCATCATGGTAATGCGCGAGGAGGCATGCACCACGGGATCCCAATGCGCCATCGGCGAGCAGTTTAAATCCTTTGATCTCGAAACGGTCTGTTTCATAGAAACCCTGATCGATAAATGACTTTATATTTTGCGGATTGCCTAGGATCATGGCATAATCTCTAATTTTCAACTGCCCTTCCCGATAGTATTTCTTAAGCAGATCGAGTCTTTCTTTTGATAAACCTGCATCTACAATGGAGGTAAGACCAACGGAAAGGAGGGAGTCTTGCGTTCGCTTGAGCATTCTTAGATATTCTTTTTCACTCGGAACCGGAATGGTCTTATTGACAAGATCCATTGCATTGTCGATCAAGAGACCATTGGGAGTATCATTAGTCCCGCCGACTACACCGCCGCGAATGATGGGGATACTCGTTAATTTTGCCCATTCGAGTGCTTTGGAGTTCGCAACCGCCGCATGATAATCTACACGCATGAGGTAGACGGGGATATCCGGGAAAGCTTTATCGAGTAGGTCCTTGGTTGGGAAAGTTTTATCTTTCCAGCGATTTTGGTCCCAGCCACCACCGATCAGCCAAGTTTTGCCCGGGTTTTTTTGTTGGTAGTTTTTGACACGTTGAATAACCTCCTCGAAAGAATCGGCGCCGTTTAGGTCGACTTGATCCATTAGTTCGGCTTCGTCAAATAAATGCGCATGGGCATCGTAGAATCCCGGATAAATCGCCTTCCCCTGTGCGTCAATTTTTTCTATTGCTTTGTACTTTCGCTGTATTTCTTCATCGGAACCAATGGCCATAAACTTACCATCTTTGACAGCAAAAGCATGTGCTGTACTAAAAGCCGAATCTACAGTATATACTTGCGCATGATAAACAATAAGGTCCACTTTCGTTTGCGGTGAACATGATATGATCGTCAAGCAGAACAAAAAAATGATTATTGGGAAGGTTTTCATAACCTAAAAATAGGAAAAAGCTTTTAATAAACTGAAACTAGACTTGGGGCTAGGTCTGCTGGATATGCGGACTTGAGGTTTTGGCTGATCGAATTGCTTTAGGTGATCGAATTGGCTTACGTGAGGCGCCTATGCTGAGTTGCCGCATATTGTTCGGACAGGAGACCATCTGTCAAGTTTTGAAAGGGGACGTGCAGGAAAAGTAAGGAAAATACGAATTATCCAATAGACAAAAAAGGCTATCCAAATAACTTGGACAGCCTTTTTAATTCAAAAATCAAAATACGTGATTAACAGTACTCGTCAAATGCTGCAACTAAATTGTCAGCAATCATTTGTGCCGGGCGACCTTCAATCATATGTCTTTCAATCATGTGTACCAATTTCCCGTCTTTAAATAAAGCCATTGCTGGTGAAGATGGAGGGTAAGGCAACATGTAGTTACGTGCAGTGTTTACTGCATCAGTTTCCATACCTGCGAAAACAGTCACCAATTTAGCTGGGTGTTTTTCGTTTTTTACAGCAGCTTTTGCAGCAGGACGTGCATTTGCAGCAGCGCAACCACAAACAGAGTTTACAACCACAAAAACAGTTCCTTCTGATGCGATAGCCTGATCAACTGCTTCAGGTGTTTTTAATTCTTCGAATCCCGCATCAACTAACTCTTGACGCATTGGAGTTACTAAATATTCTGGATACATTATTTCTTAAGTAAAATGTTAATATTCTATTTTAATTGTGTTTATAAAGCTTTCTGTCGCCGGGCAAGTATACTTACTCCGCATAAACAACATGCTATACTTTATTCCTACAAATATAGCTGTAAAAGGCTGCTTCGTCAAGACACTTGTCTCAAATCAATGTCAGAAAATCTTTTACAGCATGAAGTCCATTTTCAAGACGTTGGTCGCCGAGACCCGAAACAAGACGATAATTCGCATTAATGGCGTTCAATTCGCTTTTCCAGATCTCCATGAAATGTTCGCGCTGTTCGGGGAAATCCCGTAGTGGATCGTCCTGCCAGGGTAGATCGATATCCATCAGCAGATAAAGGTCATAAACATGTTGTTGAATTTTATCGGTGACTTCCGGTGGTGTATGACCGAAAAGATGATCTGACCAAATTTTGACCGTAAGGAAGGTAGTGTCACAGATGAGAAGCTGTCCTTGTGCTAAATTGACCAGCGCTTCCTCCAAAGCGACCTGTCCATAAAACATATTGACTTCGTCCTGTAAGGTATATTTATTGTTGAGGCTTTGGCAATAATAACGTGAATATTCGGGCACGCATACTGTCTGAAATTCCTTGGCAAGAAATTGTGCCATCGTTGATTTTCCGGTGGACTCGGGGCCAACAACGGCAATTTTTATGAAATCTTTTCCCACATCGATCGTTTTGATAGGCAATATTACGCAAAATTTTTATAGGTTTTCTGCCAATCGCGATAGCCATTCCAAGCGATGAGTGTGAAAACAAGGTAGAGTACTGCGGTCAGCATAAGGTCTTTGTGTATATAGAGCGGGATATAACAAATATCCACAAATACCCATAAGAGCCAGTTTTGAAGTACTTTGCGTGTCATCAGAAATTGAGCAACAAAACTTACGGACGTGCAGAAAGCGTCAATATAAGGAACATCGGAATTTGTCTTGCTATCGAGGAGATAACCGATTGACAGTGTCAGGACGAGGATTGCCAGGAGGCAAAGGAGCAACTGCCCCTTGCTGGCTTTGACGATGGGTTTCTTTTTTTCTTCTTTTCGTTTTATCCAATAATACCAGCCATAAACAGCAGTAGACAGAAAGTAGAATTGCAGTACAGTATCTCCATATAGTTTGGCATCATAAAACAGAATAGCATAGGACGCCACACTGATGATACTAATCGGCCAGTTCCATATATTTTGCTTAGCGGCCAAATAGACACAAAGAAAGCCTGTCAGGGTACCTAACCATTCGAGCCAAGAGGTCTGGGCAAATTGACGTGCAATCTGCTGAAAAAGATCATGCATGTGGTGTATTAAAAATTACACCCTAAATATACAAAGTCTGCCTTATAGTCAATTATTGAACCTGTTTATTAGCACAATTGGTACTGGCAAAAGACTCGGGCTTGGCCTTAAAAACAAATCCCATACCCATAATATAGCCCATGGCTTCTTTCAGGGCAACATTTGACTGGAAATTTGGATTGGTGTTGATGTCGGCGTGGACTTCGAGGTCTACTTTGTGTTTTTCGAGGAGGGGGCAGAGTTGATAGGCTATATCGATGGATTTTTGGACTTCGAGTAGCATCCTTTCTTTAATGCTCATTCGGTGGTGCCTTTTGTCCCGTTGGATAAACATAAATCCACCTTTATGTTCCCGGAGAAAGACGATGACTGTTGCGAAGTCGATGATGCCTCTCTTGACTTGGGAATCGGTGCCGATATAAACCTTGAGCTTATTCCCTAGGGCATCTTCTCGTTTAATGACTTCTTCAACAGCATCGAAAATCGTGGAGCGAATGGATTCGCCATTGTATTTTTGCCATCTCATAGCGATATAAATTAGATATAAAAAAATTAAACTTCATCATTGACATAAATTTACTGAATTTCAATGAGCTAAGTGTTAATTTAGTTTTAAATAATTTATCCACATTAATGGTGTTTTACACCATAGGCCAGGTCTCCGGCATCACCGAGCCCAGGTACAATATAGGCTTTTGAGGTCAGTTCGTGGTCGACGTCACCAACCCAGATATGCGCCGTGGGTACAAAAGCCTGAACGTGGTTTAGTCCTTCTTCGGATGCAATGGCTGCAACAATGTGTAATTCTTTGACGTCATATTCGGCCAGGAGATCCTTACAGCATAAAACGAGGCTCTTTCCTGTAGCCAGCATGGGGTCTACAATGATTACTGTACGGTTATCTAAGTTTGGTGTATTGACATATTCCTTATGAATTTCAAACTCACCGCTCTTTTTTGTATGCCGATAGGCTGCAATGAAGGTGTTATCGGCCTGATCAAAAACATTTAAAAGTCCCTGATGAAAGGGAAGGCCCGCTCTCAGAATTGTAGCGAGTACGGGTTGTTCCATCAAGAGATGGGTTTTGGCCACACCTAGCGGAGTTTCAACTTCAACAGGTTTGTAGGTCATTGTCTTGCTGATTTCATAAGCGAAAATTTCACCTAATCGTTCCAGATTCCGACGAAAGCGCATGCGATCCTGTTGAATAATGTTATCTCTCAGCTCGGCAATAAAATGATTTGCAATGCTATTTTGGGTAGATAGAATAGTGACCATGGCGTGTGTGCTAGTTCAATTAAACTAAAGATAATAAATAATCAATTGAAAGTAATAACATCTATGGTATTATTATAGTTTGCGCTAAAATGGTAAAATTTTTAGTAAATTTGTGTAAGACCTTAGAAGGATATGGCCTGGATCACAGGTCGAAAAATCGTCTTTTTGCAGATTGAAACCATCGGATCATAAAAGTTGTTTTTGAGCTTACGCTTAAGCAATTCGTGGTGCAATGTTTGCTGGAAAAGGCCTGAATAGTTTTCTTTAAGAAATAGGAAGTATATGAAATTTGAATTGACATCGGAGTACAAACCCACAGGCGATCAGCCAGAAGCAATTAAGCAATTGGTAGCAGGTGTAGAGCAGGCAGAGCAATACCAGACGCTTTTGGGGGTAACGGGATCGGGTAAGACCTTTACTGTTGCCAATGTGATTCAGGAAACGCAAAAGCCAACATTGATTTTAAGTCACAATAAAACATTGGCGGCTCAGTTGTACGGTGAATTCAAGCAGTTCTTTCCCAATAACTCGGTCAACTATTTTGTGTCTTATTACGATTATTATCAACCTGAAGCTTTTATTGCTTCGACGAATACCTACATCGAGAAGGATTTAGCGATTAACGAGGAAATCGAAAAGTTGCGTTTGGCGACTACCTCGTCTTTGATGTCGGGTCGGCGTGATATTGTTGTCGTTTCTTCGGTATCCTGTATCTACGGTATGGGGAATCCGGAGGATTTCTCCCGATCTATTTTTCGTTTTGGTGTCGGTATGACTGTCACAAGAAATGCTTTCCTGCATAAATTGGTCGAGATCTTATATTCACGGACGACCGCAGAGTTTAAACGGGGTACCTTTCGTGTTAAAGGTGATACCGTGGATGTGTTTCCGGCATACTTGGATAATGCCATTCGGATTTCATTCTTTGGGGATGAAATTGATGAACTGAGTGAGATCGATCCTATTTCGGGTAAAACGCTCAACAAGATGGAAGATCTTGCTCTTTTTCCGGCAAACCTTTTCGTTACACCGAAGGAAAAATTCAAAGAATCGATCTGGGCTATTCAAGATGAATTGATGCAACGGAAAACGCAACTGGAAGAGGAGGGCTTAATGCTTGAAGCGAAGCGTTTGGAAGAGCGGGTCAATTATGATTTGGAAATGATGCGTGAACTGGGCTATTGCTCGGGAATTGAAAATTATTCCCGCTTTTTCGATGGTAGACAACCGGGGATGCGTCCGTTCTGTTTGCTGGATTATTTTCCGGAGGATTACCTGTTGGTCATTGATGAAAGCCACGTGACCTTACCACAATTGCGTGCGATGTATGGTGGTGACCGGTCGCGAAAAGTTTCCTTGGTGGAACATGGGTTTAGGTTACCAGCAGCTTTGGATAACAGACCTTTAAACTTTCCGGAGTTTGAATCCCTCACGAATCAGACGATTTATGTGTCCGCGACTCCGGGCGATTACGAGCTGCAGCAGACCGAAGGTGTTGTTGTTGAGCAGGTCATTCGTCCAACAGGACTTTTGGATCCGATTATTGAAGTACGGCCAGCGATCAATCAGGTCGATGATTTCTTGGAAGAGGTCGATAAGACCATCAAAGAAGGAGGGCGTGTTTTGGCTACTACATTGACCAAACGCATGGCCGAAGAGCTTTCCAAATATATGACCAAGCTGAATTTAAAAGTCCGTTATATTCACTCCGAAATTAAAACCTTGGAGCGTGTGGAAATCTTACGGGGTCTTCGCTTGGGCGAATTTGATATCCTGGTCGGGGTGAACTTACTCCGTGAGGGGCTTGATTTGCCTGAAGTTACGCTTGTCGCTATTCTCGATGCGGATAAAGAGGGCTTTCTGCGTTCCGAACGATCGCTTATTCAGACGATTGGTCGGGCTGCCCGGAATGATAAAGGTCGGGTTATTATGTATGCCGATAAAATGACGGATAGTATGCGTGTCACAATAGATGAAACCAATCGTCGCAGAGACAAGCAGATGAAATATAACTTGGAACATGGCATTACACCGCGTACAGTCGGCAAAACAAGGGAGGAGATTCTGGAGCAGACTTCTGTTGCTGATTTTTCGGGTATTGAACCTAAAATTTATGTTGAACCTGATCCGTCGCAAGCCATTGCAGCTGACCCAGTGATGCAATACCTCAGTGAGAAAGATTTGAAGAAGGCGATCGATAACGTAAGGAAGAAAATGGACAAAGCTGCAAAAGAAATGGACTTCTTGGAAGCAGCGAAATATCGTGATGAAATGTTCTCCTTGGAGAAGCTCTATGAAGAGCGATTCCCATCGTAAAGGAAGCTGGTTTGTTAATATGTATTAATTATTGTTAATCAATATTAAGATTTGTTAAACAACGCTAAATAGCGTTTAAATTAAGATTCCGTCGTGCATATTTGTGGCAATTGTAAATAAATTGACCACATATGAAACATTTAATCTGCAGTATAATACTGTTTTCTGTGCTTTCCACAGCGTTCTGCCAAAGTAAAATTTCCTACGGTATAAACGCCGGGTACACAAATGCCGGATCATTGGTATCTAATAAACGAACGCACAGTTATAGCTTCCGAAGCATTTCGGGTGTTACAGCAGGGCTTTTTCTTGAAATACCGCTCGTTGGTGGACTCTCTATTCAGCCTGAAGTAAACTTTACCCAAAATGGTATGGAGGCAAAGCATGCCCTTGAAAATAACTGGACAACATACCGAAGAAATGCGATCGATATTCCATTAAACATAGCTTATAATATTACGGTTGGAGAAGGTCGGATTTATCTTGCTGCTAGTCCCTATTATGGTATACAGATGTCTGTGAATAATAATGATGGAAAATTTTACGATGCAACGACCAATCCTTCAGACTATGGTTTGGGTTTTAACTTAGGTTACAAATGGAATGGGGGCTATGGTTTCTTCATTGGCTCCAATTATGGGATGAAGGATATGAGCGTCAATGAAAATGTAAAACTCTATAACCGTACGTTCAATGTTGGCCTACGATTTGACCTCCATCAGATACTAAAAAAATAGCAATAAATATATCTGTAACGAGAAGCAGCATTCCATCACCTATATCGCCTCAGAAAGTGGCAACTTTTTTGGTATTATATTGGAATTGCTGCTTTTTTGTAAGCTCAAGTTTTATGTTTTCATCTTCAGGCCATTCGTACTGATCGCTGAGATCTGAATTGACCTCTGAAATCTACGCTAATTATTTTCCTTTCTTTCATCTCAGGATGCCTCCTGATCCATCGGAATCGACCTTATTTCATGAGTTTTTCAATTGAATTATATTGTTCAATTGTTAACATATTTTGCGTAAATCAAATTCTTCTCAGTAAATTAGTGCTCAAATCTAAACTAAAACATACTAAAAAATGAAAAAGCCAATTCTCGTTGTCAAATTTGGATCGGCTTCTATTACCACGAAAGAGGGAGAAGTTGATGAACGTATTGTTTTGGAGATCGCTAGGCAGATTGCTTCCTTACAAAAGAAATACAATATTGTCTTGGTCTCTTCAGGTGCTGTTGCTGCCGGTAAACGTTTTCTGCCCAGTTATACGGGAACGTTATCCGAACGAAAGGCCGCCGCGGCAATTGGGAACCCCATATTGATTAATACGTATTCAACTTATTTCCGACCGTTTAAAATTTCATTGGCGCAGAGTTTATGTGAGCGACATCATTTTTCCAATCGAGATCAATTTCTACAATTGAAAAATACGTATGAGGAGTTGTGGCGGAACAATGTTATTCCAATCGCAAATGAAAATGATGTGGTGAGTAATAAAGAACTGAAGTTTTCAGATAATGATGAGCTGGCAACCTTGATTGCTGTTGGTTTTGGTGCCGAAAAATTGCTGTTTAGTACTTCCGTCCCCGGTGTGTTGGATGCAAACAACAAGATTATACCGCAAATTGAAACCATCGATCGGGATATCTTAGGTTTGGCAAGGAAGGATAAATCCTCAGTAGGATTGGGGGGAATGACCTCGAAATTGAACTTTGCCCGATTGGCTAATCAAATGGGGATCGCTGTTGTCATTTTTAGTATGCAAACCGAAGAGGCGATCCAAAAAGCGGTTAAGCACGAGACTGGTACATTGTGCCTGGCTCAAAGTAAGAAGATCTCTTCCCGCAAGAAATGGCTTGCGAGTGGAAGTTTGATAAAAGGGGAATTGATGGTTGACCGTGGAGCGGAAGAAGCATTATTGAAACATAAAAGTTTGCTAGCTGTAGGGGTAACCCGTATCGTTGAACATTTTGAAAAAGGAGAAGTGTTAAATATCGTCAATCTAGAAGGCTTAACTGTTGCCGTAGCCCGGGCGAAGATGGATTCATCCGCTTTGTCCCAGACCAGTAAAAAAAATGTAGAAATTGCACATGCAAATGATATCGTATTGTTATGAGTGAATCCATCGTAAAACAACTTCAGGCGGCGGCCAAAGCAAAACAAATTTTGCAACAACTGGCTCCTGATACCAAAATAACTATTTTAAATGCCATCGCAGATGGTCTTGTCGCGCATACTGCGGATATATTACAAGCGAATAAGATTGATTTGGATCGTATGTCTGATGATGACCCCAAAAAGGATCGTCTTTTGCTCAATAGCGATCGTCTAAAAGGCTTGGCTGACAGTGTTAAGCAGATAGCCCAGCTAGCAGACCCAACAGATCAGCTATTACTAAAAAAGATATTGCCGAATGGATTGGAGATCGAGAAAATTACGGTTCCACTCGGTGTCGTTGGGGTAATCTATGAATCGCGACCCAATGTGACGATAGATGTTGCTGCACTATGTATTCAATCGGGTAACGTTTGTCTATTGCGTGGTGGTTCTGATGCTTTATACACCAACGAAGCGCTGTTGAAAGTGATCCATAATATTTTGGAGCTGCATGGTATCGCAACAACTATTGTGCAACTGTTGCCTGTTGAGAGGAAGCATGTTTCGGAATTATTGGAAGCTACCCAATATGTGGATATTATCATACCACGTGGCTCACAGTCATTGATTGATTATGTCAGGGAGCACGCTAAGGTGCCTGTCATTGAAACAGGAGCGGGAGTATGCCATACGTATGTGGACCGTACAGCAGATTTGGATATGGCAGCTAAAATTGTTGCTAATGCTAAAATTTCCAGGCCATCGGTGTGTAATTCTTTAGATACTGTTTTGGTCGATCGCACTATTGCTCCCGAGTTTCTACAGAAATTGAAAACTTATTTTGAAGATGCTCAGGTGAAAGTTTTTGCGGATCCTACAGCTTATGAGGTACTGCAAGGTGAAAATTATTCAAATTTAAAGCGCGCAGAAGAAGATGATTTTGGAAGAGAATTTTTAGATTTGAAGTGTTCAATAAAGACGGTCTCGAGTTTGGACGAAGCTTTGGAGCATATCGCAAAATATTCTTCCAAACATTCGGAGTGTATTGTTTCTTCCAGTGAACTCCATATCGAACAATTTTTGAACACAGTGGATGCTGCTGCGGTATATGCCAATGCATCAACACGTTTTACAGATGGTGGTGAGTTTGGTTTGGGAGCAGAAATCGGTATCTCGACCCAAAAGTTACATGCCCGCGGACCATTTGCATTAGAAAAATTGGTAACAGAGAAATGGATTGTCCGTGGAAATGGACAGATCAGATAAGCATAGATCATGGGATTAAGTTTTAAAAAAGATGTATTGATGAATTGGATCGAAGAAATTGGTAAATTTCTTCGCATATGGACAGAAGGTCATGATGCCTTTACGGAGCCGACTGATCCAGCAGTGTTTGAAGATGCTTATGAAAAATTCTTCGAAAAGAGCAGGGCCTATTTTTTAAATCTTTCCGAAAGTGAGCTTTCGGCATATCTCAAAACAGATCTTCAAATACAGCAACTACATCCATTGGCTTTAACCTTGTTGTTTGATGGTTTGAATGCTACAGATGGTAATCAGGAGAATTTACTTCGCAAAGCAAAGTTTATTTTGAATCTGGCGATGGCCGAAACGGCGAGCTTTGCCTTTCAGGATTATCAATATCTTGCTATGATCGATAACAAGTTGAAGGGCCTTTAAAGTTAAAAAACTGTCAGTCATGCAATGCCCAAAAAAGTTAGACACTTTTTGGGGGCATAACATGACTGACAGCTTAGCGCAGAATCTCGCGGGCGATCACCAGACGTTGGATTTCAGAGGTCCCCTCGTAGATTTGTGTGATTTTTGCGTCGCGCATTAACCTTTCGACATGATATTCTTTTACGTAACCATAGCCACCGTGGATCTGTACAGCTTCTACAGTGTGTTTCATGGCGACTTCCGATGCATATAGTTTGGCCATGGCAGCTTCTTTACCGTAAGGAAGTCCCTGGTCTTTCGTCCAAGCGGCTTTATACGTCAAAAGTCGAGCTGCCTCGATATCGACTTCCATATCGGCCAATTTAAACTGTATGGCCTGATGGTCCGAAATTGGCTTTCCAAAAGTCTTTCGCTCTTTTGAGTAAGCCAAAGCGAGATCATAAGCACCGGCAGCAATTCCTAAGGCCTGTGCTGCAATGCCGATACGACCACCATCGAGTGTTTTCATGGCAAACTTAAATCCGAAGCCATCTTCTCCGATGCGGTTTTCCTTAGGAACCCGGACATCGGAAAATAGAAGTGAATGGGTATCAGAACTGCGGATACCCAATTTGTTTTCCTTCGGACCAATGGTAAATCCCGTCAGTCCTTTTTCAACAATTAATACATTGATTCCTTTGTGGCCTTTTTCAGGATGTGTCTGTGCAATGACAAGATAGATATCGGCATGGCCACCGTTGGTGATCCAATTTTTTGTGCCATTTAGTAGATAGTGATCTCCTTTATCTTCGGCGGTTGTGTGCTGCGAGGAGGCGTCCGAGCCGGCTTCGGGTTCTGATAACGCAAAAGCACCAAGTTTCTCGCCCTTTGCTAAAGGAATCAGGTACTTTTGTTTTTGTTCCTCTGTACCAAAAGCATTGAGTCCATATAATACCAGTGAATTGTGGGCGGATACAATAACGGCCGCAGAGGCATCAATTTTGGCAATTTCTTCGAGAACAAGAACATAGGCCAATGTATCCATGCCAGCTCCACCATAAGCTTCGGGGGTCATGATACCCATAAATCCTAGCTCGGCCATCTGCTTGACAAAATCTGTTGGAAATTTTGCGGCTTCATCGCGCTCGATTGCCCCAGCCTTTAGCTCCTGGGCGAATTCCCGCGCTGCGTCGCGGATCATTTTATGTTCTTCGCTTAATTCAAAATTCATGGCATTTCAGTTTTTTTGGTTCATCAGTTACCAAGTCGATAACTTATATATCTAATAAGATTTGCTCTCAAAAGGTTTTCTCCCAACTCACAATCGTTTTATGAGATCGGTGTACCACCATACTCAAATATACAAAATATATATTATGCAAGCATAGTAATTTAATAAATTACTTTTTATACTACTTTTGGTAATCATAATAAGTTTTTGGGTAAAATCCTTACTTTCAATTGGATTAGGGTTAGTTTTTTCATCTTAATTTAAAAAATTGAAGAATTACTTGTTTGCTAAATTTAATCTACTATATTTGTAGACTATATGATTTAAACACATTTAAAAAATAAGATTATGAGTTTAAGATTAGGAGATGAAGCGCCAAATTTTAAAGCGCAAACAACCATTGGTGAAATAGACTTTCACGATTATATCAAAGATAGCTGGGTCGTTTTCTTTTCGCACCCATCAGATTATACGCCGGTATGTACAACAGAGTTGGGTCGTACTGCAAAATTGAAATCTGAATTTGACAAAAGAGGTGTGAAGGCCATTGCGCTAAGCGTCGATAATGTAAACGATCACTTGAATTGGATTAAGGATATCAATGAAACGCAAAATACCGAAGTGAATTTCCCGGTTATCGCTGATGAAGATCATCATGTATCCGAATTGTACGATATGATCCATCCAAATGCGTCCGCAACAGTGACCGTACGTTCCGTATTTATTATTGGCCCTGACAAAAAGATCAAATTGACGTTGACCTATCCAGCATCAACAGGTCGTAATTTTGATGAAATCTTACGGGTCATTGATTCTTTACAGTTAACAGCCGATTATCAAGTGGCTACACCTGCTGACTGGAAGCATGGTGAAGATGTTATTGTTGTTCCAGCGATAAAGACAGAAGATATTCCTGCTAAATTTCCAAAAGGTTTTAAAGAGATCAAACCGTATTTGAGAACTACGCCACAACCTAATCTGTAAGGATTAGGCTTGGTATTAAGGGACAAAAAAAGGCAACGATGAGAAAACGTTGCCTTTTTTTATAAGTTATAAATGCGTCCTAATAGACTTTAACCATGTAGATATAGTCTTGCATTTTCTTGATTTGTTCTGTTCTTGGTAAACCTGCCAAGCTATTCTTTTTGTTGATCTTAAGACCCGTAACCAGTGAATCACTTGGGATGTCCGCTAAAGCATTCAAGATTGATTTCGTTTTGATTGCAAAGGCAGCGCCATCTATGCCACGTTGTTTTCCGGAAATAATACCAATCACATTACCTCTGCTATCCAATACGGGGCCGCCACTGTTACCTGGATTGACAGGCACGGAGATCTGATAAGCAATGGTATCGCCGGCATAACCTGTTGATGAACTTAGGTATCCCTGACCATATACTGCTTCATCACGAGGAAACCCGATCGTATAAATATCTTCGCCAAGATCTGAAGTCGACGTTTTGAATGTGTAAGGTAAGCTTTTAGCTTTCTTAAAGGTCTTATCCGCGATGTATAAAATAGCCAAGTCTTTGCTTGGATCGGTATGTACGATTTGTGCTTTATACGATTCACCTTTGCTATTTTGCAAATAGATCGAATCAGCCCCACTAATGACATGGTAGTTGGTGACAACATAGCCATCTGTTGTCAGCATAAATCCTGTTGCGCCAAACTGGCTTTCGGTACCTTTTACTGATTTTTTGTCATTGATATCCCTGATTGCAGCGTTGTGTGCGTTGACGTTCTTTTTGACATTGTTCATGTCTCTACGTAGCGCGCTGTAATCGGAAGATGCTTTCTCGAGGTTGCTGTAATAACCGCTCAGCCATAATGTGCCAAATACTGCAAATACTGCTACCACTGCAGCCACTAAAGAACTTGCTTTGATACGTTCCCAAAGTGAAATTACCGTTGATTGTTTTATAGGAACCACCTTTGCGGGTTTGTTTTGGGTTTTATGGTATTCTTTTGCTGATTGCGCTAATGCATTTTTGAAATCCAGCCGTTGACTAGTTTCTTTCATATTGGCAACAAATTCTCGGTGTTGTTGTAATTGGGCAGCATAGGAGGGCTGATCAGCACAAAAAGATTCAAATGCAGCTTTTTCTTCGGCCGATAATTCGCCGCGAAGATAGTGATCTGCTAATTCGAAAAATTCTTTTTGATTCATTGTTCCCATGGTGTTACACTAGTTTTAATCTGTTGAAAAAAATATTTTTTTCAGCCGTTGTAGGCATTTATACTTCTGAGTCTTGGCATTATCTGTATTGGTATAACCAAATTTTTCACAGATGTCCTGCATCGAATGGTTTAAGATGTAGAAATCATGTAAGATTGTCTTACAAGGTTCTCCCATTTTCTCTAAGGCAAGCTCCATTTGATCGAACTTTTTTTCAAGTTCTTGATGCTGTTGAAGATCTTCTTCCTCAAATAAGGAATCTTCATAACCTCGAATGTCACTATTGCCAAAACCAGCACGATTGAGTTGCTTAAGCCAAAGCCTTCTGCAAATCGAGTAAAGATATGTTTTTAGTTTGCTGCTGAGCTCAAAGTTCCCTTTGGAAACTTTATCGTAGAGCACAATGACAGCTTCTTGAAAAATATCTTTCGCTTCGTCCTCACTTCCATTGTTTTGCAAGATCATATGGCTTATAGACGGATAGTACCGCTTATAGATAGCATCTATCGCCAAGCTGTTGCCGTCTTTGATGCCTTCAATGATTTGCTCATCATTTTCTAGCAGGACTGATTTACTGAATTTACTCACCTATTAATACCTTAATGCTTAAATTGTAACCCTTTGAAAAATAAAATTCTTCGAAATATTTTCAAACGTAAACTTTTATTTGTTTAAAGCGAAATCTATCCCCAAAAATAAGGCTTATTCCTTGAAACCGAAAGCATTTGTTTTTTATTGAAATCTGCTGCTTTTGGGAGGACATCGTGATTTTTCGCCATCTCTATTTTTTATGTTTTTGCTTTATGTACAATTCTCGAAGGAAGCTCTTATGAAACGATTTTAACGTTCTATATGGCCTTTTTTTGTATCGAAAAAGTTTCGCAATCGAGTGCTTTAATAATCTGCTTGTTATTACTGCAAAATGAAGTTACATTTGGTTTCCTGGACTAAATTGCTTAATTACATTATGTTAAGAAACTCTGTTATTTTTTCAACGATTCTAGCCTCATTGCTGTCGCTGGACACTACTGTTGCGATAGGGCAAACGATTACGCCATCTATCGACGGTTTTCAGTATGGAGCTGCAATGGCTCCAAAAGGGAATGAATGGGAATCGCCTCAATTATTATCACTTAATAAGGAGTTGCCACATGCTTCGTTCTTCTCCTTTCAGAACGTAGAAAGTGCGAGAAAAGTACTTCCCGAGCACAGTAACTATTGGCTTTCGCTCAATGGATCCTGGAAGTTTAACTGGGTAAAGACTCCGGAAGAGCGACCAAAGGACTTTTATGATCCTAGTTATAATGTTGGAGCCTGGGAATCTGTTCCAGTCCCGATGAGCTGGAATATTTATGGTATACAGAAGGATGGAAGCCTAAAATATGGTGTACCTATTTACACGAACCAACGTGTGATCTTTCATCATCAAGTAAAGGTCGATGATTGGCGCGGTGGAGTCATGCGAACACCGGCCCAAGATTGGACAACTTATGTCTACCGTAATGAAGTGGGATCGTACCGACGCAATTTTACCGTACCTACTGATTGGGACGGTCGTGAGGTATTTATCAATTTTGATGGTGTAGACTCCTTTTTCTACCTGTGGATAAATGGCAAATATGTCGGATTTTCAAAAAATTCAAGGAACGTCGCATCTTTCAATATCTCACCTTACTTAAAAAAGGGTGCTGAAAATGTGTTGGCAGTTGAAGTTTACCGCAGTTCAGATGCTTCCTTTTTGGAAGATCAGGATATGTTTAGATTGCCCGGGATATTTCGGGATGTTTCCCTGACTTCAACGCCAAAAGTTCAGATTCGCGATCTAGCGGCTATTCCAGACTTGGACAGCAAGTATGAAAATGGTTCGTTGAAAATTACGAGTACTGTACGCAATCTAGGAAATAAGAAAGCTGAAGGGTATAAAGTTGTTTATTCACTTTATAAAAATAAGCTATACAGTGACGAGAATACCCTTGTTGACCAGACAGAAGCTTCATCAGCTGTGCCAGCCCTGGATGGTCAGGTTTCCAATAGCATCGCAGCAACGTTGAACGTTAAAAATCCAGATAAATGGTCTGCCGAATTACCATATCGGTATACTTTGGTCGCTGAATTGAAGGATAAAAAGAACAAAACGATAGAGACTATTTCTACCTACGTTGGATTTAGAAAGGTTGAGATTAAAGACACCAAGGCTGCTGATGATGAATTTGGCTTGGCCGGACGTTATTATTATGTCAATGGCAAGACGGTGAAACTGAAAGGTGTCAACCGTCATGAGACCAATCCTGAGCATGGTAAAGTAGTGACCAGAGAACAGATGGAAGCTGAGGTGAAATTGATGAAACGGGCGAATATCAACCATGTACGGAATTCGCACTATCCAGAACCTGCTTATTGGTATTATTTATGCGATAAATATGGAATTTATCTCGAGGATGAAGCCAATATTGAGAGCCATGAATATTATTATGGCAAAGAGTCTCTTTCTCATGTTCCTGAATGGAAAAATGCCCATGTGGCCCGTAATATCGAGATGGTGCATTCGACCATCAATCATCCGGCAGTGGTTATTTGGTCTCTAGGAAACGAAGCCGGTCCGGGTGATAATTTCGTGGCCGCCTATCAGGCGATTAAAAAAATTGATACGTCACGACCTGTTCAATACGAGCGTAACAATACAATCGTTGATATGGGGTCCAACCAATATCCTTCGATAGACTGGGTAAGAGGAGCTGTAAAAGGTACCTACAAATTGAAATATCCATTTCATATTTCGGAATATTCACATTCTATGGGGAATGCCGTTGGTAACCTAATAGATTATTGGGAAGCCATCGAATCGACCAACTTTTTTATGGGCGGTGCCATCTGGGACTGGATTGATCAGGCCATGTATTATTATGATAAAAAGACCGGCGAACGCTTTCTTGCCTATGGTGGCGACTTTGGAGACAAACCCAATGATGGAACCTTTGTCAATAACGGATTGATCTTTGCCGATATGAAACCTAAGCCACAGTATTATGAGGTAAAGAAAGTGTACCAAAATGCGGGTGTAAAAGCTGTTGATATTCAACAAGGGAAAATTGAACTTTTCAATAAAAATTATTTTAAAGATCTATCCGATTATCAGGTTCAATGGTCGCTATATAAAAATGGGGTAGAGGTGAAAAATAGCACGGGTACAATCAGTGCAACAGATTTGCCCGAGGCGCGCCAACGCAAGCAGCTTGTATTGCCGATAAATTATGCGCAGTTGGATGCGGGATCGGAGTATTTTGTAAAAGTACAGTTTATTCTCAATACGGATCGACCTTGGGCAGCCAAAGGTTTTGTACAAATGGAGGAACAACTGTTTGTCAAAGCGGCTGAAAATAAACCGTTGATTTCATCTCTTGCACAAGGAGCGGCTCCGTTGCTTTCCAAAGAAGGTGATTTGCAGGTGGTCAAGGGAGATCAGTTTATCGTTAAGTTTGACAATAGAACTGGCTCGATATATAATCTAAACTATGCCGGTAAACAAGTTATCCGCGATGGTGAAGGTCCTAAATTGGATGCACTACGTGCTCCGGTGGACAATGACAACTGGGCTTACCAACGATGGTTTGAAAAAGGATTGCATAACCTGAAACATAAGGTTTTGTCTTCAAATAGCTATACCAAGAAGGATGGAACAGTTGTATTGGCGTTTACGATTGAATCGCAAGCACCTTATGGCGCATCACTGTTAGGTGGAACTTCTGGAACGTATACCCTTAAAGAACATACGGATAAGCCTTTTGGTAAGGATGATTTTAAATTTACAAGCAATCAGATCTGGACAATCTATAAGGATGGCTCTATTGAATTGTCGTCAAGTATTACATCCAATAATGCGAGTGTGGTCTTAGCTCGATTGGGCTATTCTTTGCAATTACCGACCGAGTTTGGCAATTATAGTTACTATGGACGTGGACCGATCAACAATTATGCTGACCGGAAGACTGCTCAATTTATTGAATTGCACAAAAGTACTGTAAAAGACCAGTTTGTGCCATGGCCTAATCCGCAAAATATGAGCAACAATGAAGAGGTGCGTTGGACAGCATTAACCAACAATAATGGTCAAGGAGCTATCTTTGTTGCAAAAAATCATTTAGCAACTTCCGCTTTGGAATATAGTGAGCTCGAACTGACATTTGCGCCGCACCCTTATCAATTGCCAAAAAGTTCGGGTGTACATCTACATCTAGATGCTGCGGTAACAGGATTGGGCGGTAACAGCTGTGGACAAGGTCCGCCGTTGGAAAAAGACCGTGTGAAAGCGGTGCCAACGTCTATGGGTTTTATTATCCGTCCGATTCAGCACAATGATATGATGGCAAAGGCTCAGGTAGCGACTGCCGGTGATGCGCCAATTTCTTTGGCAAGAAGTTCTAACGGTGAAGTTTCTATTTTATCAGGTAATAAGAATGAACCTGTTGTATACAGTTTGAATAATGCGAAAGCAAGTGTCTACAATGCGCCTTTTGATTTACGTACTGGTGGTACCGTGACTGCTTGGTATCAGCATAATGAGAAATTAAAGGTAACACAGCAATACTCAAAAATCGAAACTATTCCAATGGAAGTGGTGTTTGCTTCAAGCCAAGAGACTGGCGAAGGAGATGCTAAGAACCTACTGGATGGGAATCCTTCCTCGATTTGGCATACGATGTATTCGGTTACCGTAGCACAGTACCCACATTGGGTTGATTTTGATGCTGGAAGTAGCAAAACAATTAAGGGCTTCACTTTTCTGCCAAGACAGGATGGACCGAATGGTGATATCAAGGATTATAAGATTCAGGTGAGTAAAGATGGGAAGAACTGGGAAGATGTGATGTCCGGATCTTTTGAACGGAATAAAAAATTAAAAACTGTTCGATTCGAAAAGCCTGTGAAAGGACGTTATATCCGTTTTACTGGACTTAATTCCCAACGTGGTGACGATTATGCGTCGGCAGCTGAATTCGCTGTTATAGCTGAATAATTTGCTTTATATCGCATATTGAGCCAGCACCTGTCACAGGTGCTGGCTTTTTTGTTAGCGACCCTATGCTATGTTCAAATAGCGATTGACAGGAACGATTGATTGTCTAGGCTAAACTGGTAAGGTAAGGTAAGGTAAGGTAAGGTAAGGTAAGGTAAGGTAAGGTAAGGTAAGGTAAGGTAAGGTAAGGTAAGGTAAGGTAAGGTAAGGTAA
>NZ_VLKR01000048.1 GCF_007830445.1 Sphingobacterium siyangense
CTTATAAAGATAGAGCATACGGATTGCTTAACAGCGATGTCGGTATAGCCAAAAGAAAACAGCGATGTCACGATGTCGAACCAGTCTTTGGAAACATAAAACAGAACCACGGGTTCCGAAGATTTATGCTCCGCGGTAAGGAAAAAGTGTCCATAGAATGGGGTTTATTGGCTATAGCGCAAAATCTAAGGAAAAAAGCAGCTTAAAAAGCTACTTTTTGTTCTTTTTCTTCCCAAATGAACAGTTCTGTGAAATAATCAACAAACAACTCACAAATCTATCGCATAGCCATATTTAATAAAAAAGCTGCCTCAATAAATTTGAGACAGCTTCTTTCCTTATGTTAAAGATTATTTTTCTTTTTCTATTTGGCAGTCGCTGCTGCTCTATCGATGTGGAATTGTACTAAATCGTCGATAGGGGAGCGCAAGATCTTTCCTACTTTCATTCCATATTGCTCAGCTTTTTCTGCTAATACATTTCTGAAATTGTAACCAACCGAACCGATACAGTTGAAAGTATAGCTTTGATAGTTAGGGTATTTGCTGACAAGATTTCTGAAAAATGCTTCAAAAGCTTCATCAACAATATTGCGTGTGTATTCGATATTTACATTGTTGTCATAGACAAATTTGCTAAAGCTTGCACAGAAACGATTTGGCATTGGTTTGGTATAAACCGCGTCCATAATTTCGTCCTTTGTCATTTTATACGTGTTATAAAATACTTCTTTAACATCTTTAGGCATCAAATTACGAATATAATCTGCCAGTAATTTTTTACCAATATAACTACCAGAACCTTCATCACCTAAAATGTAAGCACCTGAGTCGATGTTTAATGTGATTTCTTTACCATCGTATAGACAAGAATTTGTTCCTGTTCCTAAGATCGCAGCAAATCCGGCTTGAGTTCCTAATAATGCTCTTGCTGCTGCAAGAAGATCGTGTCCTACTTCAACTTCAGCTGTAGTAAATACTTGTTTTAAAGCATCAACAACAATTTGTGCTTTTTCCTTGTTATGAACACCTGCACCATAATAGTTTACCTCTGAGATTTTTTCAAAAGGTAAATCTTGCGGTAGTCCTTTTTTTAGGGAGTTTACAATGTATTCACTATCAACAAAATAAGGGTTGTACCCTTCCGTGTTGAAGTAGATTTTTTTATTCGAATCGTCTAACAAACACCAGTTTGTTTTTGTTGATCCCCCGTCAGCAATGATTATCATTATTGAGTAGTTTTAATTGTGTTTATCGTTATAAAATGAGTAATCAATTCATTAATCAATTCCCCGAAAATACATTTTTTAATTTTAAATATCATAATTTATCCTCTTATTTTTCAAAAAATAAATGTTTGTACTTTGGTGACTATATAAAAAAACTGGCTTAACGGTGTTGTTAAGCCAGTTTTTGAGCTGTGTAATAAAATTGTTTAAATAGTGTACTATTTACAATTAGTGAGGGGTGTTAATGGCCTCCTTCAGCCTCTATTTCATCAATATTGATTCCTTGTTTTGTTAATATTCCCTTAACAAATATCGCAAAGAAAACAACATAACAGAATCCGATTAATGGTAAAATATACGAGTTATGGATACCGATAATATCCGCTAATTTTCCTTGAATTGGAGGAAGAACTCCACCACCAAGAATCATCATGACAAGGAATGCAGAACCTTGAGCGGTATATTTTCCTAAACCTACAATGGACAAACTGAAAATTGATGACCACATAATTGAACATGCAAGACCGCCTGACAAGAAAGAATAGATTGCAATAGTGCCCGATGAGAATAGGCCAATTAACATCGCAATAATTCCAAATAATCCAAAAATAATCAATGTGCGAGCAGGTTTTTCTTTACTTAGGTAGAATGCTACAATTTGAAGAATAATACATACGACGTAATAATACAGATGTGACATCTCAAATCCTGCAAGCGTATTGACGCCGATGATAATGGAGAATGCAATCAGAGGAACGATAATCAATAATCCATTTTTAGTTGATTTACTCAAGTTAAATGCTGTAATAGCACCAGCCCAACGACCGATCATCATACTCCCCCAATACATGGATACATAAGGTGTAATTTGCGAGGATTGCAAATGACCAAATTCCTTCAATGTTAATAATTCGCCGAGGTTACTACCGATTGCGACTTCGATACCGACATAGATAAAAAGCGCGAGCATACCCAAAGCCAATTGTGGATATTTCATCGCACCCCAACCTTCTGGATTTTTTTGCGCGCTCTTATTGGAGAACAATAAACCACCGATCACAACGACCAATGCTCCTGCCAACCATAACATGCGTTGCATTTCGAGTGGTTTGGCAACTTCTTTAATGTGCAGTTTGAGTTGATCGATCTGAACCTGATCTGTTAAACTTGAAACCTGTTTGTGTAACTGCTCTACCTGCAAGGCTAAGTCGCTCTTATAGCTTAAAAACACTGGCGTGAACATACCAAAAAGGAGGATGGTCATAATGATCAAGGTAAGTAAAGCTTTATTCGCTTTTTCCATTGGCTCATCACTAATTCCAGCAGGAACTTTTTTACTGAAATTAAATAATGCTGCAGCCAACAGGAACAATAGACCAACACCTATATAAAGATAAACAACCTTGTTTAGCGGAAGGTTGGCGATCTCGGAGTCAGAAATAGGCTCAAAAGTTCCGAATAAGGAAAACCCGATAACAAGAGGGCCTATTGTTGTACCAAATGAGTTGATACCACCGCCTAGGTTCACACGGGAAGCACCCGTTTTTGGATCGCCCAATAAAACGGCAAATGGATTTGCTGCAGTCTGTTGTAATGAAAAACCAAGGGCTACAACGAATAGTCCCAACAACATACCAACATATAAGTTTACTTCGACAGCAACAATCATGGCTGCGGCACCCAAGGCCGAGAAAAGTAAACCGTAAACTATACTCTTTTTATATCCCCATTTTCCAACCAGGTCCTTTCCCCCGATTGAACTGAATATAAATAGTAACAATGCACCAATATAATAGGCTGTATAAAAAGCAAAGTCTATTAACTGGGATTGAAACTGGTCTAAATGAAAGTAATTTTTGCAGAACGGTATAAAAACACTGTTCCCTGCCGCAATGAACCCCCAAAAGAAAAACACAATAATCAATGTGTAGAGTGCGGGGTAATTGGTTTTAGTTTGTTGCTGTTCCATATAAGGGATCTAAAAACTTAAATTTTGAAAGGTACGAACTTATGAAAAAAAATATAAAATTCAATCTAAAAATGTTGTTAAATCGTTTTACTAGCTACAATAGTAAATATTTTTTTTGAAATATTTTGAAATAACAAAATTTGTTTTTTTCTTTGTCTAGGTTCTCAATATTTAATCCACTTCGGGTTTAAAAGAAATCATTAAGTTCTTCATCTCACTTAATCATGGAAACTTGTTTAAGTGTGTAATCAGAATTCAAAAAAAAGCTCAAAAAAAAATCCAAAAATCATACACAACACATTAATGGATATTAACGAATTAAACGCTAAACTCGTATCGGAATTGCGCGAGATTGCTAAGTTGATCGGTATCGCAGATGCTGATAAATTGCGTAAACAAGAATTAATCGAAAGAATTAGCAATACTGGTGGGGAAGAGGAAGCAGCACCAGCGCCAGCTGAAAAAGCAGCTAAAGTAGAGGAAGATAATCAGGAACATGCTGAGCGTACACGTAAACGTGTGCGGACCGTAAAAACTGCGGAACCTGTCACGGTAAGAAAACGTGAAGTTTCTGAGCATGACGAAACCCCTGTTGCAACCGAAGATACACCAGCAGCAGATAAAGGCCCCCAACCTGAAAAAGCAACACAAACTCCTAAAGCAGAAAACACTTCTTCAAGTACAGATTTCGATAATGTGATCGTTAATGAGGGTGTATTGGAGATCATGCCTGATGGTTATGGCTTCTTACGTTCATCAGATTATAACTATCTGACTTCTCCTGATGATATTTATGTATCACAATCTCAGATCAAATTATTTGGTTTGAAAACGGGAGATACGGTACGTGGTTGTATCCGTCCGCCTAAAGAGGGTGAAAAATACTTCCCTCTGGTACGGGTTGAGGCTATCAATGGACAAAATCCGGCTGAGGTACGTGATCGTGTGCCATTTGATTATTTGACACCATTATTCCCTGATGAGCGTTTAAATTTAGATATGGGTGTTGGAAATTACTCTACACGTATCATGGATTTATTTACGCCTATAGGTAAAGGTCAACGTGGATTAATCGTTGCTCAACCGAAAACGGGTAAAACAAACTTGTTGAAAGAGGTTGCAAATGCTATTGCAAAAAATCACCCAGAAGTTTATTTGATTATCTTATTAATCGATGAGCGCCCTGAGGAGGTTACTGATATGGCGAGAAGTGTACGCGCGGAAGTTGTTTCTTCGACATTTGATGAGCCGGCTGACCGTCACGTTAAAATTGCAAACATCGTGCTTGAGAAAGCTAAACGTATGGTAGAATGTGGACATGACGTCGTTATCTTGTTAGACTCGATTACAAGATTGGCACGTGCCTATAACACAGTGGCGCCTGCGTCAGGTAAAATTTTGTCAGGTGGTGTGGATGCGAATGCTTTACACAAACCAAAACGTTTCTTTGGTGCTGCCCGGAATATTGAAAATGGTGGTTCATTGACGATCTTAGCAACAGCATTGACAGATACAGGTTCTAAAATGGACGAAGTTATCTTTGAGGAATTCAAAGGTACAGGTAATATGGAATTACAGTTGGATCGTAAGTTGGCAAACAAACGAATTTTCCCTGCGATCGATATCACCGCATCGAGTACACGTCGTGATGATCTATTGACTGACAAAGAAACATTACAACGTATTTGGGTACTTCGTAACCACTTATCGGATATGAATTCTACAGAGGCCATGGAATTTTTACAAGGTCAATTGCGTGGAACTAAATCAAATGAAGAATTTTTGATCAGTATGAATGGGTAATCCCATCAAATTTTGATATTTTAGCCATCATTTTTAATCAAATGATGGCTTTTTTTATAAAATAGATCCTGTACATGAAAAAACATATCCCAAATCTGCTGACTTGTCTAAATTTATTTAGTGGCTGTATCGCTGTATTGATGGCATTGCAAGGCAATATTCAAGTTGTCACTATTTGCGTATTTGCTTCCGGGATATTCGATTTTTTTGACGGAATGGTAGCGAGACTACTTCATGTTAAATCGCCAATAGGAAAGGAGCTGGATTCGTTGGCTGATATGGTCAGTTTTGGTTTTTTACCTGGGACAATCATGTTTACCTTGTTGACAAAGGTATTTCCTGATGGTTCTCTGTTACCTTATTTAGGGTTTATCATTACTGTTTTCTCGGCTTTACGTTTAGCAAAGTTCAACCTGGATGAGCGCCAAACTTCTGATTTCATTGGTTTGAATACGCCAATGAATACATTTTATGTGCTTTCATTGCCTTATATCGCAGACAAGTACCCGCAATTGGTTTTAAATCCGATTGTATTAATCGGTAGTGTTCTTTTAACCAGTTATCTTTTGGTAAGTGAAATTAGGTTGTTTTCGATGAAATTTAGTTCGATGGATTGGAAAACGAATAAATTTCGCTTCATATTTTTGATCCTGACGCTGATCTTGTTTATTGTTGGTCAATTTATGGCTTTACCGATTATTTTAATTTTATATTTCCTATTATCAGCATTGCATTTTAATAAAAAAAACGATCTGGTTTAGATCGTTTTTTCATATTGTTCCAATTCAAATAGAAGCTCTTTCATTTCAATATCGATAACACCAAAAGTGGCCCGAAGGCTGTCAAAAGATGCTTCGTTCTTTGAATTGGTCTCTAATTCCTCAAATTTTTCTTTTAGATGAAAGGCACCGATATAGTCCATAGTCGGCTTGATATGATGTGCAGCATCGCCAATCTTTTGAAGATCTCCCTCATCCACTGCTTCGCGGAGCTTGTCGAAATCGACAGGTGTTTGAATAAGATACATGGATACAAATTGTTTGATTAAGTCTTGGTTGTCAAACATGTTTTGGTTGATCAGTTCAATATCGATATGGTTCATCGTCGCTAATTTTCTTTACAGGTAAGTCGTCTTTGCATTTATTCAATAAATATACGTTATTTTTTTTGTAAACGGGATGGATATAGGCTGGTGCTATTTCCACTAAAGGCTCCAGTGTAAACCTGCGATCAGCAATAAAAGGGTGTGGAATCTGCAACGATGGCAGATCGATAATTTCCTGGTTAAAGTAGAGTATATCAATATCAATGACTCTTTCACCCCATTTTTTTATACGGATACGTCCTAATTCCTGTTCGATATGTTGTGTTAGATCTAAGCATGCCAAAGGCTGTAACTCGGACGCTATTAAAACGACCTGATTCAAAAAGGCCGGTTGGTCTTCAACTCCCCAGGCCGCTGTTTCATAGATCGAAGAAACTTCAATAATTGCTCCAACATGTGTTTCAAGTTGTTTTCTTGCTAGATCAAGCTGTTGAAAACGATCTCCAAGGTTAGTGCCCAAAAGTATATAAATCTTATTCATAATGCTAAATTAAGCTTTTGTGGAACTTAGTTGTTTGAATTTCGGCTATTTCTTTGGATTTAGGGTATTCATGATCTTTGGATATGTAAGTTTTTTTTCAGGCTAGGCATCTTAATTTCGCGAATAAAATATGTTGTAGTTGAAATAAAAGACTGGGTGAATAAAAAATATTGCATTACCTTTAGTGAAAAATAGGTCTTTCTATTGGAAGATATCTTATGGATCGGATTTAATTACAAAATATGAAATCATTTTTTAAGTACGTACTGGCAACAATTACGGGGATTGTGATCTCTTTTGTTGTGTTGTTTATTGTTTTGATGGGAATTATTGGGGCGATCATCAGTTCGGCGTCCTCTGATCAGGAGATAGTTGTTAAAAGCAACTCGGTCTTATACCTATCTTTTGATTATGATATTACAGAGAGAAGTGAAGCAAATCCTTTGGGTAGTCTCAATCTTCCAGGTTATTCCACTAAAAATATTGGACTAGACGATATTTTAGCGAGGATCAAGTATGCAGCTACGGATGGGAATATTAAAGGGATCTATTTAGATGCTAGTCATATCGGTGTTGGTTTTGCGAGCTTAAAGGAATTAAGGGACGAACTTTTGGCCTTTAAGAAAACCGGGAAATTTGTTGTTGCTTATAATGCCGGGTATGACCAAAAGGCCTATTATGTAGCGAGCATTGCTGATAAAGTATATGTTAATCCACAAGGAACGATTGATTTTAGAGGTTTGGCAAGTTCTACGATGTTCTATAAGGACCTCTTGGATAAGGTTGGGGTAGAGATGCAGATTGTGAAGGTGGGTACATTTAAAAGTGCCGTTGAACCTTACTTTTTGAATAAAATGAGTGATCCCAATCGTTTGCAGGTAACATCATATTTGGGAAGTATATACAGTACTTTTATTAATGAAATAGCAGCGAGCAGAAATATTGCTGCGGATTCATTACGGGCTATAGCGAATGACTATCGTGTTCGGGATGCGGACGATGCGGTAAAATATAAGCTTGCGGATGCCAAGTTGTATAAAGACGAACTTTTGTCAGACTTGAGAAAACGTTTGAAAATTTCGGAAAAAGATGAAATATCGTTTGTTTCTCTACTGGATTATAATAAAAAGATAAAAGACGATGCGAGTGGATCTGAAGTCGCGGTTCTTTATGCTGCCGGAGAAATTGTTGACGGTGAGGGTACTGGACCTGGCCAAATCGGCGGTGATAAATTCTCCCGCGAACTACGAAAATTAAGAGAAGATGATGCGGTTAAAGCTGTTGTTTTGCGTGTTAATTCACCAGGTGGATCTGCTTTGGCTTCAGATATTATTTGGCGGGAGGTTATCTTGACCAAGAAAGTGAAGCCTGTCATTGTTTCCATGGGAGATTTAGCTGCATCAGGAGGGTATTATATCTCAGCGGCAGCGGATTCGATATTTGCCGAACCAACCACGATTACAGGATCTATTGGCGTATTTGGCGTGATTCCTAATTTCCAAAATCTGATGAACAATAAGATTGGAGTACATTACGATGGTGTAAAAACGGGTAAGTTTGCCGATTTGATGACTTCCTTTGATCGCCCGTTGACAGCAGAAGAAAGGGATATCATCCAGCGGGAAGTTGATAAAGTATATGGTACATTTACGAAAGTTGTTGCGGATGGCCGTAAATTATCCATTGCTGATGTTGATAGTATTGGGCAGGGAAGAGTTTGGACCGGTGCGCAAGGACTGAACAATAAATTGGTTGACCGTCTCGGAAACTTGGATGCCGCTATTCAGGCTGCCGCTAAAAAGGCCAACTTGAGCAAATACAAAGTGTCCCAGTATCCGGAGAAAGAGGATCCTTTTACCTCAATATTGAATAACTCAAAAGAAAAAGTCCAAGTTTGGCTTGCAAAAGAGCAAATGGGCGAATACTATCGTTATTTTGATGTCATGAAAAAAGCTACCGCACAGACGGGTGTGCAGGCGAGATTGCCTTATAGCGTTGAGATTCACTAGCAATTGATTCGCAAAGGGAGTCCAATCGTCGGATGGTTATAGATTATTATGATTTATGACGATAGAGGTAATTCTTACGTTGTGTGACGAGAAGTTCGATCCAAGGTAAGAATTGCCATTAATAAATAATTATTTCTAATGAAAGCAAATGCTTTTTTTTATATTTAGCTGTTCGTTTGACAAAACGACCTAATCCCAAATCAATAAAGTTACATAATGAAAACAGTAGACGATTTAAATTTTGCAGGTAAAAAAGCCTTGGTACGTGTGGATTTCAACGTGCCTTTGGATGAAAATTTCAATATTACGGATGATAATCGTATCCAGGGAGCGGCTCCAACAATAAAGAAGATTTTGAATGATGGTGGAAGCGTGATATTGATGTCCCACTTAGGAAGGCCAAAAGATGGTCCTACTGATAAGTATTCATTAAAACATATTGTTGCTCATCTTTCACAGGTTTTAGGTACTGATGTTCAGTTTGCCAATGACTGTATCGGTACAGAGGCTGTAGAAAAGGCTGCAGCTTTACAAGCTGGTCAGGTTTTATTGCTAGAAAACCTTCGCTTCTATAAAGAAGAAGAAAAGGGAGATGTTGAGTTTGCAGAAAAGTTGTCAAAATTAGGTGATATCTATGTAAACGATGCTTTCGGCACAGCGCACAGGGCTCATGCTTCGACAGCAATTGTTGCACAATTTTTCCCGGGAGCTAAATATAGCGGTTACTTGATGGCAGCAGAAGTTGGAAACGCAGAAAAAGTATTAAACAATCCGGTTAGACCTTTTACGGCTATTATGGGAGGTGCAAAAGTTTCTGATAAAATTCAGTTAATTGAGGCCTTATTGGATAAAGTTGATAATCTTTTGATTGGTGGAGGTATGGCTTATACATTCATCAAAGCTAGAGGTGGTGAAATTGGTCAATCATTGGTTGAAATCGATAAACTTGATTTAGCGAATGAGTTGGTGAAAAAAGCGAAGGAAAAAGGTGTAAACTTGGTTATTCCTACGGATGCTCAGATTGCAGATGCATTTTCAAACGATGCCAATGTGTATGATGGACCAAATGATCAAATTCCTGCAGATTTGCAAGGTCTTGATATCGGGCAGGAGTCTGCTGCAAATTTCGCAGCGATCATCAAGAATTCTAAAACAGTTCTTTGGAATGGTCCGATGGGTGTTTTTGAATTTGATACCTTTGCGAAGGGTACCAAAGCTGTTGCTGATGCTGTTGTGGAAGCAACGAAAAATGGCGCATTCTCTTTAATAGGAGGTGGTGATTCAGCTGCTGCGGTAAGTAAATTTGGTATGACTGAGGATGTAAGTTACGTCAGTACAGGTGGTGGTGCTCTTTTGGAATACATGGAAGGAAAAGTTCTTCCAGGTGTGAAGGCACTTGAAGATTAATATAAATCAAATTTTTAGAAAAGGGACAACGTTATGTTGTCCCTTTTTCATTAAAAAAGATCTGTGTTATGTACTAAACTATTGATGTAATGTCAGATTAAATCAATTATCTGTTAAATGTTTGTGTAGTACTGGTGAGTTTTTATTGTATTTGCTAAATTTATCATGACATGGGTTATATATGCAGATATTGATGGATGCTAATAAGAGTAAAGAAAAAGGTAGTTCTGGTTTTTTTTCGGTACTGACGTATAATGTAGCGGGCTTGCCCGGGATTATTTCTTCTGCGATTACAGGCAGAAGTAGAAGTATTGCTGAAATTGGAAAGAAGATCAATCCTTTTGATATTGTTAATGTACAGGAGGATTTCAATTATAATAGAAGTTTATATTGGGGCGGGAATTTACATCCATATCGCACAAGAACCAAAGGGCGTGTTCCCTTTGGTGATGGTCTCAATACCTTGTCTCATTTTCCAATGACCGATGTTGTTCGCGTACCCTGGAAGAAACGTACGGGAGCAGATTTTCTAACACCGAAAGGCTTTACCCTAGTTCAGATAGAAATCGTTCCTGAAGTCTGGTTGGATGTTTATAACGTTCATGCGAACGCACAGAATAGCAGGAAAGCTTCGAGTGCACGTCGGGATAATCTCAATCAGCTACGTGATTATATCGGAGAGCATTCGAGCGATAAGCCACTTATAGTAATGGGCGATTTTAATGCACATTATAGTTTTTGTGATGATAATCTGCATGATTTTATGGATTCCACAACATTGGTTGACAGCTGGGTTGAGCTCGAAAATGGAGGCTTAGTACCAGAGGTGCGGCATGAGTTTAAGCCTCCACATATGTTGTCTATCGGCAATCAGAGCGAATCTATCGATAAGATTCTTTACCGGAGCAGCAGTCACCTAAGTCTTACTGCCCGGGATTATAACATAGAAAATAATCTATTCACTAATATTAAAGGGCTGCCCTTGTCGGATCATTATGCTTTGGCACTGAATTTTAACTGGGCGATTCATCCTTAATAGGTGTAGTTTAAACTGAATGTTGGAACTATACGTTGCGTTGTCGTGTTGTCATTGATATAGGTGCCTTTAACGACGAATTCGAAGTCTGGAAGTGGGTATCTGAAAGCATTGAAATCAAGCGATAGATAGGCCCCAAAACTTTTTGGTGAAATCTCCCTGTGTTTGTGTATGTTTTGATAATCGGCAAATATTCCACCTTTTACACGTTTAATATAAGCTAAGGATCCTAATCCAAGGTCGGGATAAGCTATGGGGAAGCGATAGTTAACCAATACTGTGTTTTTTATTTTTTCATATTTGTAGTAGCTAAATCCACTCACTAAAGGGATGTCGTTGATATATTGATAAATTCCTGATCCTGTTTGGGCGCTCAGTCTGATTTGAAAGCCGTGATTGCTCATGAATCCAGGTAGATAAAATACTGTTCGTGCCGATAGAATTTCACCTTTTGCATTGTTTTCGAAGGGGGTATGCCGATAGGTGACGCTAAAATTTTGCCCCCATCTTGGGTAGAGATCCATGCTGGCCATACGCGCATTGCGATTGAGGTAAAGCTGGTATGTTAATGGAAATGCAGTCTCGTAATTAAAGTTTTTGACATCTGTTCGGCTAAGATCATAGCGCCTTAGATAAGCTGTTGCCAGGTTGAACCCAGTGGAATAGACGTAGTCTCTTCTGTAAAAGGAGAGTGGGATGGAGATCTGTGACGATATATAATGCTCGCGCCAGTCGAAACGGATGCTACTGTCCGGTTTATTAGGGATGCTTGCTGCTGCGATTTGCCCTCTGTTTTCATAACGTAGTGAGAATTTTGGGAAGTACTTGTTGTAGGTCAGTTCTGCCGAATATACTCCTTTTCGGATGTCGGTATCATATTCATATCCCAGTGCAATTTGTGTGGTATTTAAGATGTTGTTTGATAACCAGAAGACTCCGGGTTTAAAATTGTCGAAGCTTTCAAAATTGCTGCTACTTAGCGAAAGACTATGGAAATTAAACGTTCTACCTAGTCCACGATAGGGAACAATTTGGTAGTGCTGACTAGTATCTACTGAGACTGAAGCGATATTTTTTACGCTGTCTTTCATTAGTGCTGTGCTATAGTAATGCGAAAAATAATCTGTTTCGGGAGCGATATCAAATGTTGTGTCTATGGATGTTTGGGCGATTTTGTAGCCATTGTATTGGTAATCGTTGAAGAATAATTGCCTTGTGTCCTTGTCGTAAAAAGGGTTGAACGCGCCAAACTGTGCCTTTGTCAGCAGCTGTTTTTTACCAGATAAGAGATCAATAGTGTAGATATTATCGATACCATTGAAGTTAGCTTTTGTGATAATCTTCATACCTGAAAGGTATTGCGGTCTTTCATATTGTTGGTTACCCCATGGTGTCAGGTTGGTGATTTTGTTATTATTCAGGTCAATTTCACATAATGCGGTTCCATATTGGGATAATCGTATACCTATTATTTTATCTCCTTGGGGGTTGAAAGCTGGGTGTTGGAGCTGTTCGGCATTACCTATTTTAATCCGTTTGATGATACTGTTGTTTTTAAGGTTTATAAGCGTCAGATAGCTGTCGTTGGATAAATCTACCTCAACACAGGCGATGGTTTCGTCTAGTGGGCTAAAAATAGGTGAATAATATCTCGTCTGTTTGCTGAGCTGGTTAATTTTCCCTGTTTTGAGATTCATGATATTGATGACGCTGTATGTTCTCTTGTTGAAACGCGGATCTTTATGCAGCTCATCCCATAAGATGTAATTGCTGTTTACGTCAAAATGTGGTGTTAACTGTATGCCAGTCTTAGCGAGCCTATTTTCTGTTTTTGTTGCCACATCATACGTGTAAATTGCGTTGGTCTTTTGTGGGTTCTGCTTAATGAAATAGATCAGACCGTTCTTGTGTTTCGGCAATAAATTGCTGTTGTAATAGCTGTCGTTTTTCTTGTCTATTTCTTTGTATTTCTGGTATTGATAGTCGCTTGTTTTCTTATTCCATATGGTCTCTAAATTTGCTATTGTTTTATTGTATAAGTAGGCACTATTTCCTCCAATTTTTTTCTTTAAAACACGATTGATATTATAGGGATATAATGGTTTTTTGTTCAGCTCTGAAAAGAGGTCGGCTTCATAATTCGAAGGTAATTCCGACTTTAAAGTGGAGGTCATCAGATAGCCGATTGTATAGTAACTCGGGACTATATCTTTATAGGACCCCAATAAATATTTATTAAAACTATAGCTGTGATTCGATTGAAAGTTCGCTTTGATGGGCATTTCAAAAGCGGGTAATCTTCCTCGCCCTCCCTCCGAATATATGGTTTCTGTAAGGGTTGCATCGCCTTCAAAATACCAGGAAGGAACGGTCAATCCGTAGTAGGCAAGGGCTAATTGTTCAAAAAATGGCGCGCGTAGTATGCCTGTCAATTTGTCAAATTGACTTACGTGTCTTGACTCGTGAAGGATCAAATTGGGTAGCCAGGTCTGGTTGTCGGGTTCTGCGCCTGCGGTGCTGTACAGTTCAGATTTACGTGGAGACAGCTGTACAAAACCATTCGTTTGTAGATTCGTGTTATGGATAATGAATGGAATTTTCCGCGGTGTTATTTTGTAATTTCTAGCAGTTGTACGCAGCGATCGGTTAACCTGGTCAGCTAGGGTAGGGGCCTTGCTCTTCATCTCCTCAGGGAAAATTAGTTGAAAATTCTTGGTTTCAATTTTATACCATTTTTGGCTTAAGGGCGCTTGGCTGTCTTCAAAAAATTGAGCAGAACTTTTTTGTGAATATATTATTAATGATAATAATGATAATATGCTGATAATTATGTTTTTATGTTTCATTAATTTTTGTATATCGAGTGTTTGCTATTTTTTTTAGTTTATTATTCCTATTTATATGAACTTTAACTTCTGTTTAAAATTTATTTATATTTGAATAATAGGCTTTTATGATTTTTATGATTTACTTCTTTTTACTATTTTTTTTCTGTAAAACAACCTGATGATATTGGGCTGTTCTGAAAAAAAAGCACTATATTGAACAGGTTAAAGCATACGACGAATATACTTAAATAATTAGCGATTCTAAGACTGCGCCGAGAAAATTTGTCTGTTTTTTTTTGTGGAAAAATCAGACGACTATGGGGTGTTGCTTTCGGGAGTATGCTGGCGAGTTAGGTGTGGCCTGATTCATTTTATTCGATAAAAAAAATGGATCGGTAATTAGACGATAAATTTCATCGTCTTTCTTTTGTAGAGACCTGTTGAAGTTGTTGGCGAGAACGGTTTCCCTTAATTTTTTGCTAATGACAAAATGTCTTGTTTTTGAATTGAGCTTTGAACGTTACGCCGGGTATTTATCCCAATTACTGCGACAGACTGTAGGTTTTTATTATTTATTTTTTTATGCAGAATTTACTTTAAAAAAGCGATTTTTGTAACATATAAATTTTGTGTAGATGTAGGATTTTTAAATTGATAGGAGATATGGAAGAACTGGAAATGCAGGTGAATCAAATAGAGCAATTGATAGCAGGTGGAGATCTTGTTAGGCTGGAAGAATTTTTGAATGAATTAAATATTTCAGAAGTTGAGGAGCTGATTGATGAGTTGCCCGAACATGGTTCACTATTTATTGAATCGTTAAATTTGAATCGCGCAGTTAACGTTTTTCGTATTCTGGATTTCCCTACTCAAAACAGGATTTTTAAGAAGCTTTCTAAAGCAAAAATTAGCGCACTAATTAACGAGTTACCTCCCGATGATCGGACTTCTTTTTTTTCAGAAATGAAGGACGATATTAAGCATTTAATTTTACTGTTGCCACCCAAAGATCGTGTTGAAGCATTGGCTTTGCTGGGCTATCCGGAAGACAGCGTTGGGCGCCTAATGACACCCGATTATATTACCGTAAAAGAACATTGGAGTATTGAACGGATATTGGGGCATATTAGGCGTTATGGAAGAGATTCGGAAACGATAGATGTATTGTATGTGATTGATGGAAATGGGAAGCTGGTTGATGATATTCGGATTAAAGATGTGCTGATGGCGGAGCCAGATAGAGTCGTTGGAGATTTGATCGATCATCGGCTGATCTCGCTGAATGCTTACGATCCCCAGGAGGAAGCGATCAACATCTTCCGGATGAATAATCGCGTGGCCTTGCCTGTTGTCGACGAACAGGGGGTTATGTTGGGGATTGTGACTGTCGATGATATTCTTTGGGTAGCAAACGAGGAGTACACGGAAGATATGCAACGTATCGGAGGAACGGAGGCGTTGGATGAACCTTATCTGGATGTGTCGATTAAGAACTTGGTGAAGAAGAGAGCTGGATGGCTTATTGTGCTTTTTCTGGGACAACTTTTGACCGCTACGGTTATTGAGCATTTCGAGGAGCAAATGGCAAGTGCGATTATGTTGTTTGCACTGATGCCTGTTATTATATCCAGTGGTGGGAATAGCGGTTCGCAAGCCTCAACATTAATTATTCAAGCGATGGCCCTGGGGGAAGTTACCTTGGGTGACTGGTGGCGTGTGATGCGAAGAGAGATTCTGTCGGGTTTACTGCTGGGACTTATTTTGGGGGCTTTGGGCTTTATAAGGATTATGGCATGGCAATCTTTTGCGCATAGCTATGGTCAGTATTGGGTGTTGGTTGCATTAGTTATCTCTTTGTCCTTGGTTGGTGTGGTCCTTTGGGGGTCGTTGATGGGGTCTATGTTGCCTTTTGTGATGAAACGACTTGGGGCCGACCCTGCGAGTTCTTCAGCGCCCTTTGTGTCGACATTAGTCGATGTAACAGGTTTGCTGATTTATTTTAGTGTGGCAGCGCTAATTTTGAAAGGTGTGTTGCTTTAATCGTACGCAATTGCCGATACTGGTCGTTCATCCGCTGATGGCGATTGAAGGTAAAAGAAGGATAATGTTGGTTTAAGTGCTGAAAAGGGGATTTTGTGGAGCTGTTTGAAAAAATAAAAATAAATTATTCTAATTGGAATTTAGGAAGTTGTAAAAAATGTGCTCAAAAAATTTGTAGTATTCTAATAATCTTCCGATACTTGCATCACGGAAACGCAATAGGGTCTCCGGAAAAATTGAAAAGCACTCCTGAATAGCTCAGCAGGTTAGAGCATCTGACTGTTAATCAGAGGGTCGCTGGTTCGAGCCCAGCTTCAGGAGCAATTTAATAACTTACATAGCCGGAGTTTTTAAAATATTCAATTTTTCATTCCTGAATAGCTCAGCCGGTTAGAGCATCTGACTGTTAATCAGAGGGTCGCTGGTTCGAGCCCAGCTTCAGGAGCAACAATGCAAATATTTTATTTGCAAATGATATTAAAATGTACTACTTTTGTACATTCTATGAGAAAGGAATTTCTCGAAAAATAAATTCCTGAATAGCTCAGCAGGTTAGAGCATCTGACTGTTAATCAGAGGGTCGCTGGTTCGAGCCCAGCTTCAGGAGCAATATTGAAACCGGCTTTATGCCGGTTTTTTTGTTTACCATGCTTATTAAAAAACTATGAGTTTAGTAATTATTGGTACGGTGGCTTTCGATACAATAGAAACACCGTTCGGTAAAACTGACAAAATTCTAGGTGGTGCCGGTACATTTGCGAGTCTAGCGGCGTCATATCTATGTGATCAAATCAAATTGGTCAGTGTTGTTGGGGAGGATTTTGGAAATGATAATCTCGATCTTATCAGGAGCCGTGGTATAGATGTTACGGGTGTTCAGGTGATTACTGGTGGGCAAACTTTTTCTTGGTCTGGCAGGTATCATAACGATATGAATAGCCGTGATACCTTGGCGACAGACTTAAATGTATTGGCTGATTTTGATCCTATTATTCCTGAAAGTTACCAGGATTGCGAGTATCTTCTCTTGGGCAATCTTACGCCTCAAATACAATTGACTACGTTGGAGCGCTTGGCACACAAGCCTAAGTTGGTTGTTCTGGATACCATGAACTACTGGATGAATGTTGCCATGGATGACTTAAGAAAAGTGCTTCTCAAGGTTGATGTTTTAGCCATCAATGATTCAGAGGCAAGGCAACTTTCTGGAGAGTATTCGCTGGTTAAAGCTGCAAAAGTCATTTTAGCAATGGGACCTAAATATTTAATTATCAAAAAAGGTGAACACGGTGCGCTTCTTTTTGGAGAGAATCAGATTTTTTCTGCTCCGGCGCTACCATTAGCAGATGTTTTTGATCCAACTGGTGCGGGAGATTCCTTTGCTGGAGGTTTTATTGGCTATCTTGCCAAAGTAAAAAGTATCAACTTTACAAACATGAAGAACGCATTGATTTTTGGTTCTGCGCTAGCTTCATTCTGTGTAGAGAAATTTGGAACAGATCGGTTGGTTGATCTTACCGAAGAGGACATACAAAAGCGTTTGAATGCTTTTGTTGCCCTATCTCAGTTTAATTTATAATCATTGATCTTTTAGTTTTCCGACGATCTGAAATTTTGAAAATACAGATGCTGAATGAGGGGCTTCTTGGAGCTCCTCAGTTAGATCTTGTCCGGCCCAATGTTCGTAGTGCATTCCGTTTTTCCACAGTCTACTTTCTCCGACATCGTAGATAAGTCCGCGATAAGCAACCCAGATCTGTGGTTTGTCCTGACCATTACGTAAAGCCAGTTGGCTTTTGCTGTATTCCGATAATTCTTCTGCCATTCGTCATTTTAAAAAGGCGAAGATAGAAAAACTAAGCTACTTTATAGGCCGATAGTGATCTCTTCATTAATTTTCTAGCGACATGTATTCTTGTTTTTACCGTTCCGATGGGGATATTTAAATGTTCCGATATCTCGTGGTATTTAAAACCTTCGAAGTACAATGAAAAAGGGATGTAATATTCTTCGGAAAGACTAGATAAAGCTTCATGGATGTCTTCCATGACAAATTTGCTTTCGCCCTGATTTGAGGAAGCGGATAATAGGAGGTTAGCGTTAGAAATATCCTCGTCTTTCGTAATGAAAGAGTTGGTTTTCACAATACGTCTATAGTTGTTAATAAACGTATTTTTCATGATGGTGTAAAGCCATCCTTTCAAATTGGTTCCTTCTTTGAAATTTTTAAAATAGGTTACAGCTTTCAGGATTGTGTCCTGAACGAGATCGTTGGCATCTTCGTAATCACTGGTAAAATTTCTGGCGTAGAGTTTTAATGAGTCCGATTGCTCAATAACCATGGTGTCAAATTCATTCTTTGTCATAGCTTAATGAATTATAACTGTTCTTTTTACAAAACAGTACGTTTATAAATGCGGTTCATTAAGTATGAGGCAAAAAATGTGCCAAAAATGGCAAAATTAGATTTGTTAATATAATTTTAAGATTATTTTAAGCAAAGCAAACGTGTGTGTAAGCTAACTTTAAGTAAATAAAATTAGCTCAAAGTGATTTTTTACTAAAGTGAAGCCTGTTTTTCTTTTGCTTTCAGATTTAAAAAGAGTAAAAATACTTTTTTTAAATCTTTACAGTAAATTAACTTCACGCTCTAGCTTGATGCCAAATTTGTTGGCTACATCACTTATAATTTGTTCCGATAGATTGTAAATTTCCTGTCCTGTAGCGTTTTGTCTATTTATTAGTACAAGTGCCTGATTTTTCCATACACCTGCTTGTCCATATTCTTTTCCTTTCCAACCACATTGTTCTATTAACCATCCAGCAGCCAATTTTGTTTCATTATTGGGCATTGGATAATGCGGTATTGTAGGGTATTCTTTCTGAAGAGGTCCAAAAGTTGATGCTGTCACTACAGGGTTTTTAAAGAAGCTACCTGCATTTCCCACTGTACTTGGGTCAGGAAGCTTTTCTACGCGGATTTTGGAGACAATGGTTGCAATGTCGGCAATGCTCGGGTTTGTTATGTTTTCTTTGGCGAGTTCGGCTTCAATTGCACCATAAGTTGTATTGATATGAGCTGTTTGACTTAGCTTATAAGTGACCTGAGTAATGATAAAACGCCCTTTGTGTGCTGTTTTAAAGATACTGTCGCGATAGGAGAAATCGCAATCTTCTTTTTTGAAGGTCGCAAAGTTACCGGTATGCGTATCGAAAGCCTGACATTCGTGAAAAACATGCATCAACTCGGTACCATAGGCACCGATGTTTTGCACAGGTGAAGCACCAACAGTGCCGGGAATGAGGGCCATGTTTTCAATACCCGCGTAATTATGTTCGATACAATACCAAACGAAGTCATTCCAGATTTCTCCCGCTTGCGCTGTGACATAGACATCATCGCCATCAATTTTTGACTGTATGCCCTTGCTCGTCATACGAATAATATAGCCGTCGAATGCTTTGGTGAAAAGGACATTGCTACCTGCGCCAAGAACAAAGAAGTTCTCCTTAAAAATACCATTTTTAAAAATTTCGGTCAATGTTTCATTGTCATTCACTTCGATTAGAAAATTTGTCTTTTCTTCAATTCCAAACGTATTGAAAGCTTTTAAAGATATATTCGATTGAATGTTTAACTTCATGTTGACTTTAGTTTTCAGAAATTCAAAAAAATCAGCTATCTTTAGCATGATAATCGGTAAAGATAGTATAAACCGTTTATTTAACGATAAAAAATATAAGTTTAATGGGTAATGCAGATGTAAAAAGAATCAAAATTCTAGAAGCTGCGACAAGGCGCTTTGCACATTTTGGAATGGCTAAGACAACGATGTCGGAAATAGCCAAGGATCTCAATTTTTCAAAAGCATTGCTGTATTATTATTTTCCGGATAAGAATAGCTTATATTCTGCGGTTTTCGAATATGTCATCGACAAAATGATCGAGGACCTTGAGGATGTCATTGGAAAAGGGGGAGACTTTGAGGAGATTATGATGTACTCCATTGATATGCGTGTCAAGATCATCAATCAGTATTATAATTTATTTGAATACACCATGAAGATGGTCAAAGAGCTTCCGGACGAGCTGGAACAGGTGTTCAAAGAGTCTTATCTCCGTGAGGTAGAAATTATTGAGAAGATTCTCAAGATTGGTATCGATGCCGGCGAGATACAGGTGGAAGATATCAATGAAACTGCGCGGATTCTTTTGTATTCACTATTCGGTATGCGTATGGGCATATTAAAGGATATGAAAAACATGTTGTTCCCAACAAAAGAAGAATTCGATCATATTCTCAGTTTACAGAAGAAAATGATGAAAATCTTCTTAAATGGCTTACGTTTTCAAGTCTTCAAGTAAGTGTTGAGCGAATATGTCCGATAATCTGTTTGGCATGAATTCGTGAATTTTCAATAAACCAAAGGTGGGTATTTAAGCCACCGCAAACGACACCTGCCAAATAAATCCCGGCAATATTTGTTTCCATTGTTTCTTCATTATGGCTGGGAATGCAAGGTGCTTCTTGGGGAATATCAATTCCGATCTTTTTCAAAAAATCAAAATTTGGGCGATAGCCGGTTAAAGCCAGTACAAAATCATTATCGAGCTCGACGATACCATCTGGGGTTTGGATATGCGCAGTAGTTGGAGTAACTTCTGTTAAGTGGCTGTTATAATAGACATCGATTTCACCCGCGGCAATTCGATTTTCAATATCAGGTTTTACCCAATATTTTACCCGGCGGCTGATTTCGCTACCGCGGATTACCAAAGAAACTTGTGCTCCTTTTCGGTAGGTTTCAAGGGCGGCATCAATGGATGAATTACTGGCGCCGACAACGATCACCTTTTGGCTGCTATAATAATGTGGATCGTCGTAGTAATGCCTCACTTTGGGAAGTTCTTCGCCCGGGATATTGAGCAACATCGGTATGTCATAAAAACCCGTGGCGATGATGACTTTCTTGCTCAGGTATATGCTTTTGCTACTGCTGACCAGAAACTCCGTGTCCTCTTTCTTAATTTCCAGTACTTCTTCAAAAAGATGGGTATCCAGTGCGAACTTTTGCTGTATACGTCTGTAATATTCCAGCGCCTCCATGCGTTTTGGCTTGGGATTGGTGGTGACAAATGGAATATCACCTATTTCTAATCTTTCGGAGGAAGAGAAGAAGGTCATATTTTGGGGGTAATTAAATAATGAGTTGACCAAACAGCCCTTTTCGAGAATAAGGTAGTTTAAATTTGCTTCTTTGGCTTCTAAGGCGCAAGCTAAGCCAATTGGCCCGCCGCCAACTATGATCAGGTCGTACCGTGTTATCGTATCGCTCATGGTATAAATGTCGAGAATTTTAAAGAATAAATCAGCTTAAAGCTTTAGGCAGTTCATTTTCTGACATTGCTGTGCTTTTAGCGTGAAGATCCTGAACTATTTTATGGAGGTCCTGTGCAATTTTACTGAGAAAGTCCAGCTGTTCGCTCAATAACTGTCCATCAACTGAACTGACATCTGTATTATCAAATTGGTTGTTTGGAATTTCGATTGCCAAAGGAACAAATGCATTGACACTATCGGCAGAATGCAGCAGCTGAATGGATTGCTCCAAGGAGCTTAATATTTTTCGAATTGTCCGGACATGGTCCTTATTGATATAATTATTGTCCATTTCGTCGAGATGGTTCATTAATGTCACCGAAAAAGAAGCTAAAATATGGTTGAATATGACGAATTTATTGACTTCCTTACTATATTTTTGACGTTTCTTGGGTTCGGTAAGCATGCGCTGGAACGTCGAACCCATATTGGCCGTTTCGACGTAGACTGCCTTGCGGGTTAGTTTGTAATCCGTGATGGAAGGCGCTTGGCCTGCAATTTCTTTCAATGCCTGAAAGATGTAATTGTAGTTGGCAATGAGTAGCTTTCGCATAGACTCCTTGACTTGCATGCTTTCCCAATTTGGAAAAATAATATAACTGGATAAGAATGCAATCATGCCCCCGATAAAGGTGTCCAATATGCGTTCTTTCGTGACGTCGAGGGTATTGGCGCTGACGAAGCTCAGCATAATTAATACATAGGGTGTCATAAAAAGTACCGCAATAACATAGTTGACGCGGAATAAACTATATGCCGTCAGAAAAAAGAATACCAAGAGAACAAATAGTATAGTTGGGTCATGGATGGTTAACAGGATGAGGGCTCCGATGAGTCCACCTATCGTTGTGCCGATGAGACGCTGGATATTTCTCTCCTTTGTGAGTCCGAAGCCAGGTTTTAGGATAACCATAATGGTGAGGAGGATCCAGTATACATTATTGGTGATATTGGTGACCTCAAACACATAATAGGTGACCGACATGACAATTGCCATACGGCAGGCGTGCCGAAAGATGGTGGATTTTAGGGTAAGATTTTCGCGGAACTTCTTAAAATCAATTGCAGAGCTTTGAACAAAGCGTTTTGCGTCATCAATTTCCTTTCTTTTGACATCGTCAGGTTGTAGATGCGAGTAACCATAGATATTTTTGATCCGGCGAACCAGGTCACGCAAATTAATCAACACCTTGCGTAAAGCAAATGTGCTGTATTGTTGATTTTTATCCAGTTGATCAATTTTAGTGTGAAGACGACTGAGATCCGAGTCGAAATCATACAGTGGTTTTGGCTGTGTATTTGTATTCAGCTGATAGGCTAAATTGTCAAGCTCATTGGTATATTTTAAAATCACATTTTTGAAATCTTCCAAGATTCCTGTAGGTCCAAAGCGTTCGCTGATGGTATTGTAATCATAGTGCGCCGCCATACTTTGCTCAAAGAGATCGACAATATCGTTGAAAACGAGGGTTAAATAACGTCCTACCTTTGTGGTGTCTTTTATCGATCGTTTACTTTGAAACAATACATCCCGTAGGTTTTCCTGATGCTGATTGACTTCAACTTGTTTGTCGATCAGTTTGAGGTAGTTTTTATCATTATCAATTTTAGCATCGTAAAAATTAGCTTTTAGCCGGATGTAATCAGCAACATAGCGAATTGTTTCTGATAGTTCCTGTTCGGCCAGCCTGTAAGGACGTACTTGGGTGATGGAAAGACTAATGGCGATATACCATAAACCACCTAAAGTGTAGAAACCTAGATAGTTGATGGCCTCTGCAAGAGGGTAGTGAATCTGCACATGGATCAACATCATCAGGATGCACATGAGACCGACATTGGCGGCTCTTCCATTGAAAACTGCAAACATGGCAAATATGAAGCAAGCTACGCCGATAAAAATTGCCAATAGATATACATTTTGATTGACTATATTGGTTAAAATAAAAGTTAAAGTAGTTAATATCGCACCCGCAATCATTCCTTTCCTTCTATGGCTAGGCGCACCGGGGGTATCCGATAAGCCTACTAAGAGCGCTCCCAGAGAGACAATGGTTCCATTGGTAAATTGCCCTATGGTTGCAAAGATCAGGACAGGCACGATACATCCGATGGTAATTCGGAGTCCATCTGCAAAATATTGGCTATAGAAAAAACTTTTTATTTCTTGTGTCTGTTTCATAATGTGTATAGTACAAACTTAGATAAATTGCTTTTCATATTAAAAACAATTATTCTGCTATGTTTGCTCTTTTTTGTACGGATGATAGCGATATAGCTGGTTGGTTTCTGTCTGATCAAGAAAGGTTCATTTTGTAGCCGGGCTTTATGAACTAAGGGATCGACACAGGTCGTTCCCATATTGTACTATGTTAATGTGTTAAAAATGAAAAATTACTAAAATTTGTTAGTATGTTTTTAAAATTTTAATTGTTTTTTTGATTAATTTATATTTTTTTATTTGTTTAGCTATAATATTGTTATATTTGGAGCCATAGGGTAATTTCAGAGACATTACAAAATTTCAAGAGTCACCTAAACTCTCTTGACCACTTTCAAAGATTTAAATATGAAGCAAAGTAAAAATGAAGCCGTCTTTCAGGACGAGGTATTGACACGCTTTGAGCTTTTCAAAAGTTTGTTTTTAACATTGCCATTTCAACGTGTTAAAGATACCGGTACTTTATTACCATTTTTTGCAAAGCAATGTGAAAAGGGTGTGGATCAGCATTTAACTCCTGATGAGATCATAAAGAGTTTCTTCGATCAGCATGAGGAATTTTCTTCGGAAGAGCAACGTATTGATTTGTTATTTCGATTTGTTCAATATATAGAGCGTCAGGTTGTTTTATTTGATGCGATCGAAGACTCGTCATTTCAGATGGTGGGTCGTGGCGATGATGAAAATGTCTTAGGGGCATTAATTAAAAACGCCGAAGGTAGCGAAGATATGCGCCGTAAGATTGTGTCAAAATTGAAGGATTTTTCTGTACGTCTTGTATTGACTGCACATCCTACTCAATTTTATCCGGGACCGGTATTGGGTATTATCAACGACCTGATCGATGCAATCAAGACCAACGATATTCATAGTATTCACCTGCTGTTACAGCAATTGGGGAAAACGCCTTTCATCAATAAAAATAAACCGACTCCAGTTGATGAGGCTGCAAGCTTAGCTTGGTTTTTGGAAAACGTATTTTATAAAGTGGCGTCGGAGATTCAGTCGTTTATTGATGATGAATTGGATGTCGATACCGAAGAGGTAAAACAATTGATTGAGCTTGGTTTTTGGCCTGGCGGTGACCGAGACGGGAATCCTAACGTAAGTGTTGATAGCACCAAGAAAGTTGCCGCATTGCTACGTACTATTTTGTTTAGATGTTACTATAGAGATTTCCGTATCGTTAGACGACGCATCACATTTAGAGGTGTGGAGGAGTATATGGAAAATCTGCAGACATTGTTCTACGAAAATAGTTTTAATCCGGTCGAACATCCTGCAGACGAAACCGATAATATCATCACGAATCTAAAAGCAATCAAAAATGTTTTGGAGGAATATCACAACGGGCTTTTTGTAGAGATCGTTGATGATCTACTCCGTAAAGTGATGACTTTTGGTTGTTTCTTTACCACATTGGATATCAGACAAGACAGCCGCATATTACGTGAGGCTACCAATTATCTGATTCAGCACAACCAGGAAAAGACTGGAATGCCATTGGATTATCTGGAGCTTAGTGAAAATGATAAGCAAAAAGCAATAAAATTCAAAGAACTTGACTTAACGGTGGGCGAGGATGCAGATCCGTTAACGAAAGATACTTCGGGCGTGATAAAATTATTAAAGGAGATTCAACGTTCCGGTTCTGAGCGCGCTGCACAGCGCTTTATCATCAGTAATTGCCAGCAAGCAAGTGATATTTTGGGACTGCGTCAATTATTTTTATGGTCTGGATGGAAGAAGGATGCTTTAACGATCGATTTTGTGCCCTTGTTCGAGACCGTTGACGACTTGACGAGAGCAGCGGACGTGATGAAAACCTTGTACAGTAATAAGGAGTACAAGGCACATTTGAAACGAAGAGGAAACAAACAGACGATTATGTTGGGTTATTCTGATAGTACCAAAGACGGTGGATATCTGATGGCGAACTGGTCGATCTATCGTGCCAAAATCGAACTTACGGCGATATCACGCGAATACGATGTCGATTTGGTGTTTTTTGATGGCCGCGGTGGGCCTCCAGCACGTGGTGGTGGTAAAACGCAGCGCTTTTATGCATCTATGGGTAAGGAGATTGCCAACGATCATATTCAATTGACGATTCAGGGACAAACAATCAGTAGCCAGTACGGATCTTTAGATACAGCGCGGTTTAATATTGAGCAACTTTTGCATGCCGGCATTATTTCAGATTTAAAACAACGTGTGGGCGATACTTTAACCAAGCATCAACAGGAGATCATTGATAAGCTAGCTGAGTTGAGTCACCATAAGTTTATGGATCTACGTACGAATGAATTGTTTTTACCATATTTGGAGACGATGTCGCCATTGAAAGCGTTATCCTCGATCAATATTTCAAGTAGACCTGTAAAACGTAACTCAGGCCGTGAATTGCGACTGGAAGATTTGCGGGCGATTAGTTTTGTAACTTCATGGAGCCAGTTGAAGCAAAATATTCCCGGATTTTATGGTGTCGGAACAGCATTGCAATGGGCTGAAAAAAATAACCTCTGGAAGGACGTACAGCAATTATATGTTTCATCGGGATTTTTCCAGACATTGATCGACAACTGTATGATGTCGATGACAAAGTCAAACTTTGATATTACAGCATATATGAAAGATGATCCTATTTATGGTGATTTTTGGAAAACTTTATATGCCGAGTACCAGATAACAAAAGAATATTTGTTAAAATTGAGCGGAACCTCAAAATTGATGGAGAACTATCCTGTGGATCGTGAGTCTATTTTAGCGCGCGAGGGAATTGTATTACCGTTATTGGTTATACAGCATTTTGCGATTCGTGCATTGAATTCGGATCAGCTGACTGATGCACAACGTGAAGATTATTCGAAGTTAATAGCGCGTACAATCTTTGGCGTGGTGAATGCCGGAAGAAATGTTGCGTAATTTTTCTTTCTTTTCACGGATAGGGTTTCGGAGAACATATATTTTATCTACTTTTGTATAGTTAACAAAATTGATATGAAGATTAATAAGTTATTTATTGTTGCGGCTTGTGCGGGTACATTATTTGCATCTTGTGGTCAAACAGCTGCAGATAGACAGCGTCAATACTCTAATGCATCCTTAGCGGATGGTGATGCCTTTGCAATGATTAAATTCGTTGGCGAAAATGGAAACTACTTGGTAAATCTTGCCGATGTAGCTGCAAAACAATCTACCTCAGCAGAGGTGAAAAATGTAGCTGCAAAGATTAAAGAAGCTTACGCAACAGTGTTGCCAGAATTAGACAATTTAGCAAAAGAATTGCATGTTGGCGATGCGCAACGTGGTGTACCTGCATTTCAAGTTCCAGCTTCAATTGGTTCGGACAGTACAGCGGCATTCAACGATAAAGCATTTTTAGCACTAGTGGTTGAAAAACAAGGTGAGATTAATACAAGATTGTCTCATGAAGAACACAATACAAACAAGGATGTTATTCACCTTTCGGAGGAGTCTTTGAAAAAAGTGGAAGAGATCTATAAATTAGCTGGTGGTAAAGTTGAAGAACACCATCACTAAGAAAAACACCATCACTAAGAAATAAGGTAAATAGAAGGAAAGGAGTATTCATTAAAATGAATATTCCTTTTTTTATGAGTTTTTTGCTGGCAATAATGGATTTTCTGTATGGAATTGTACCAGGTACTGCATTTCGATAGGATACGCTACCTGTATCCTGAGTTAGTTGATTGTCAGTGAGATAATTTTGTCAGGAAATGAGTTCATATTTTTGAGAAAACAGGAGTTTTAGTTGTTTTACGACAATATCAGCTGTTGTGTGCGCAAGAATTCCTTGTGATAATCGTTTGTTATTTGTTAAATTAATGATAACTTAACATTTATATAACATAGTTTTTAATAACTGTGTTTATTTTAGCGTAATTTAATGAAATCGTATATAAAGTGAGATACGCCGCAATAGATATAGGCTCCAATGCAGTCCGTCTTTTGATAGCTGACATTATAGGACAGAAAGATCAATATAATTTTAAGAAAAATACACTGTTACGTGTTCCACTCCGTTTGGGAGATGATGCGTTTATTCATCAGGAAATTTCACCAAGAAAAGCCGAGAGTTTGATCAAAACGATGAAGGCTTTTCGGGAGTTGATGGATGTTTATCACGTGGAGGATTATATGGCCTGTGCGACGTCGGCCATGCGTGATGCACGAAATGGGGCTGACATTGTTGCGGAGGTCAAGAAAAATGGTATAAACATCGATATTATCGAAGGAGCAAAAGAGGCTGAGATTATTTACAATAGCCATTGGGATAATAAGATGGAAAAGGACAAAGTTTACCTGTACATTGATGTGGGTGGCGGTAGTACTGAATTATCGTTATTCGCTAATGGTGTTTTGGTTAATTCTAAGTCTTTCAACTTGGGTACGATTCGTATTTTAGACAATCAGGATAAGGCAGAAACCTGGGATGAATTGAGGGAATGGGTACGTAGCAATACGCATATGTATAAGCAAGTTGTTGGGATCGGTACCGGTGGTAATATTAATAAGCTTGCACGCCTCTCCAATGAGAAGCTGGATAAACCATTGTCCTATGCCAAATTAAAAGCGGTATATGAACATTTATCTTCCTTTTCTTTAAAAGAGCGCATAATTTTATTGGGGTTAAACGAAGATCGTGCGGATGTTATCATACCTGCGAGTGAAATTTTCCTGACAATTATGAAGTATGGCCGTCTAAAACAAATCATTGTTCCAAGGGTTGGACTTGTCGACGGTGTAATTAGAACCTTGATCAATAGGAATTTAGTGAAATAATGCTTTAAAAAGCAATTTTCGACTTGTAAAAGAGCGAAAAATCTTTATTTTTGTGATACCAAAGGTGAATATGAGCCCAGGTGGCGAAATTGGTAGACGCACCATCTTGAGGGGGTGGCGCTCGCATGGGCGTGGCAGTTCGAATCTGCTCCTGGGCACTTAAGGAGACACTAGTCAATAGTTGTCTCCTTTTTTATGCTCAAAAATATATCTCACATCCAAGGCATATGATAAATTTGATAATAATAAAGCCTTATTGGTTTATTTGGATAAAAATTTACACCGGGGCCGGTTCGAAGTTTATGGACCTAGTCTTATAAGAAGTTATTCTGTAATTTACTCGTGGTATTTATCTTGTATAGATAGGTTTTCCGGGAAACCAATTAGCGCCATTACCACCACAGGTAAATGCTTTCTGCTTTCTCGATTATTTTCCATTTTCTTATAAAAGCAATGTTTACGGTTCGCTATTCTAATTTTTTAACCCCATTTGCGCTAGTATATTTGGGCATTGTTAACGAATTTGTCCGATGCTGTAATAATTGGGCTGCTGAACTGTAGTTTATTTTGAATCAGATCCCTAAAAATACAAATAATGATAGAGACATACAATGTATAAAAATAAGACTTGCTGTCAAGATTAACCTATATTGTACAAACAGTTGTATTGCGAATAATAGACTAACAACCACGAATAATGAAGGGGCCTATAGCAAATAATAAATCACCGTAAAATTAGTTAAATGCGTTTCTATTTTTACTTCCATAAAATAAAGACCTGCTTCAAAAGCATGTTATGGTTTAACAAAAAAATAGAAACAATGAAAAAATTAATGATGAGTTTGATGGCGGTTGCGCTGCTATCTACAGTGGCTTCTGCAAAGACAACAGAAAAGGCTCCGAAAGAAAATGTCAATGTTAAAACGACGACTTACCGCCTTCCTAAAACGAACACCCTCGTGAAAGTCACCGAAGAGGTCAAAGAAAGCAAAGGCCAATTAACGCATTGTGTTTTTGTATTGAGTTTTTATGACTATGATACGGCACAATTGGTCGGTACACATACTTCAGACACCTATACGAGTGGCGGTTGTGGATCGTTCTTTAGAGCGTGTAGAGCTTTTTGGGGTGTTTAATGCAGGCGATCGCTCTTGATTTCAATCAGCTGAAAGGCTTCTGCATTTTCACGGTGTTACAAAAGGTTAAATCTAAGCGGGGTTAAAACCCCGCTTTTTTGTTTTGGACTGATGAAAAAAAACGCTATCTTCGATTATTATATTTAATTTATCAGATAAAAAAGTACGAGTGGTCCCTGTTTTTAATGATAACGGAATTTGAAACCGAAGAACTTCAATATGCACACTAGAAATTTTTTACTTCTTCTTAGCTCAGTGGTATGGCTAAGTTGTACAAAAGATCCCATCGAGCCAAAGGTAGAGCCCCCAGAGGTGGTACCTACAGATACCACCAAAAATGAACCCACTGTTCCGCCAGATAAGTATGAGATTCGAAAAGTACAGTTACAAATGAGTAAGCTTTTCGCTGATGACAATATTGATGAAAAGGTGTTCCTGGGGGGACTTTGGAGTCTCAAAGATACCCTTGATGGTCCGCGACTAGAAAGCCTGGAAGCAAAAGCAAAAAAAGTTAAATTCCATTTTTTGTCTTATAACGACGCATCCATAGATTTGGGCTTCTTTGTGCCCAGTTATAAAAATGGCCTTGCTTATGCCAATAAGTTTGAAAAATCGAAACAGGCGAGCAGCATGAATTTCTCCTCCAGCACTTTTGAAGATTATGCCGAAATACAGGGATTTCTTGGTAATTCGAAGGATGTAAAGAAGGCCTTATCCCTTGTGAGACATGCAGATTCAACGACGATCAGTAAACCCAATAGCACACTTCGGATAGGCAATGTCAATAAGCTTACAATATATATTGATTATATGGAGTATTATGAAGCTTACCCAACATCGGAAGTCGCAGCATTGACCCAAGCAGGTTACTCTCCCTATGTGCTTTCTTCGGTGACTTATGGCACCAATATGATTCTGATGGGAGAAACTGATTCAACACGGGCAAAACTCAATACAGCGATAGACAAAATATTGGAAAAGCAAGCACTGGATGATATAGATATCAAAGTCCTCGATTGCAGTAATTTGCTGATCTACTATCGTGGTGGCGGGAAGAACAGTTTTATTCAGTATCCAAAAGGAGCCCAGGCTATTGGAACAGCACTCCGCGATATGCTCCTTTATGTAAGCCAGACGGAGAATATCTTTAATTATCCACTTACTTATGACTTCATGAGCCTCAAGGATTATAGTACGTTAGAGTATTACAATATTTTTGATATTCACGTCAAAAAGGAAAAGTAAACTAATGCTAAAAATATAAAGGGCATATTTTAAAGAAGTTGACTTTCTTAGGTTTGCTTAAATGCATAAAGCAAAAACATAAAAAGGGGATTTAGATCCCCCTTTTTATTGAGTCAATATGTGTTTTTGATCAGTCTAGCGAGCGCTTGATCATTAAGCGCCTAATTTAACTTATTTAGTTTCACTCAACTCTTATAAAAGTTGCAAAGCATCTGGCCAAGCTTCATTAAAGTAATCGATGTATTCGTCGTTTGTATCAACATCCACTTTCAATAATGTTTGTCCCTCGATGGCTGAAAAAGAATAGTTTTCTAATGCTCCTGCCCAATCTTCAACTGTTGGTCCGGATAAAATTTCCTGGCCCTTATCTAAGATGCCAAGGTGGCGAATAGATACATATGAATTTGGAATATATTCAGCAATCTCTGCTACCATTCCGCCTTTTTCACCATTTTCATTGACGCCAGTGAAATGAATTCTTTGTCCCTTTTCCCAAACGCCTTCGAAATCAGAGCTCGGATCGAAGGCACTGGTCCATTGTTTGTACGTTTCTTTATCGAGCATTGTTTTAAAAACCCGTGAGACAGGAGCATCAATCTTAATTTGATAGGTCAATTTCTTCATCTTTCTATTGTTTTGGAAAATTGGGATCGGCTTTTATTTCAGCGATTTGTTTGGTATGACGTGCACAATGTGCGGCAATAAACATCAGGGCTTGGTAACCATCAATTGGACCGGTTGGGGAGTCGCTGACATGATTTCTAAGATCTTCCGCATCAGCTTTTTTGATATAATCAAGTACTGGCTTACGCGCGGCATTGAAATCAGCGAGTGCCGTTTTCACATTTTTATAAATGCCCTCTGGTTGGAGTTCCTTGGGTGCCTGATATTTGTGACTCCTGTCTGTGAGTGCATTCTTGAGATTGTCGTCGGTCATCTTGATCTCTTTCCGCCTTTCAGGTTGTGGATCTTGATCCAGGCCTTTTTTTGCCATGTCAAATATCATTCGTTCTGAACGAATAATATGTTCAAGGCATTGACTGATAGACCATTTGTCAGGCGCTGGTTTAAATTGGAGCTGCGCTTCGCTTAAACCCGCAACCTGCTTTTCAAGTTCTGCAGTTGTTTGGTTAAAGTATTGTAATAGCGAGTCGGTTCCCACATAATTACGTTTTAAGGCCTGTTTTTTTAATATCAGCGCAATGTTTTGGTTCTTTTGCTCGAACAATAATCGTGATTTGGCTGACAATGGAGCTAAGGAAGCAGTTGCTATACTTGCAATTGCTATCATGTTCATAATTAGATTCATAGTTTAATACGTGTTAAAATCGTAAAAATAAATGTCACTACTTCTTTACAATTATAACACATTTTTGTTTTCTATATCTTTCCATAAGGCAAGAAAAGGCGGGAGGGCCGGCTCCCTAACAAGAAGGTCATAACTCCTTAGATAGTGGCATCAAGTGCTGGATAAGTGTCGTATTGCATAATAAGTGTTTTTTGTACATTTATTAAAATAAAACCTTATCTTTAACAGAATAACTAACCTACTATTTGAGTTAATCTATGTTAAATCACAATTATACGCGCTATTTTAGACGTTTACCATTAAAACCTTATGTTTTGGTATGTATCGTGTCTTTATTGGGCACAATTGCTGTAGCACAGCAGACATCGGTATCTAGTCCTGATGGAACTTTGACCGTTAAATTGGATCTGAAAAACGGCAATCTATTCTATGAGGTTGAACTGGAAGGGAAAACGATGTTGGAAGCTTCTCCGCTTGGGCTCCAAAGCAAGACGATAAATTTAAGTGATAATTTGCATCCAATAGCAGAAAAAAGAGCTGAAATTTCGAGCAATTATAACGAATCAAAAATCAAACGCAGTCAGGTAGCGTATAAAGCGAATGAATTGCGTTATTTGTTGGAGAATGCTTCAAAGCAACAGATTGAGGTTACTTTCCGTGTTAGTAACAACAATATTGCCTTCCGATATTATGTGCCTCAGGTAGGCGAGCCGGCCAATTTTGCATTAATAAAGGAGGAGAGTGGCTTTAAATTTCCACTCATTACAACAACATTTTTAACAGCTCAAGCTTCCCCGATGATAGGTTGGATGAAAACAAAGCCAAGTTACGAAGAGGAGTATCAGGCAGATCAGGCTTTAGGGATACCTTCGAAGTATGGTGTTGGATATACTTTTCCTGCACTCTTTCATGTTGGGGATCGTGGATGGGTACTTGTTTCGGAAACGGGTGTATCAAGTGCTTATTGTGCATCCAAGTTAAGCGAAGGCACCAAGGATGGTCTTTATAGTATTGCTTTCCCGGAAGAAAGGGAGAACAATGGCATTGGACGTGCAGCTCCCACAATTTCATTACCCGGTTATACACCTTGGCGTACACTGACTATCGGGCGCAATCTAAAACCCATTGTGGAGACGACCATTCCTTTCGATGTTGTTGAGCCGCAATATCCGGCGTCGAAGAAATACGAATTCGGACGGGCAACGTGGAGTTGGCTGGAATGGCAGGATGGTAGTATTAATTTTGAAGACCAAAAGAAGTTTATTGATCTGTCAGCTTCAATGGGTTATGAATTTGTATTGATCGACAATTGGTGGGATACAAAGATCGGCCACGAAAAAATTGAACAATTGGTGGCTTATGGAAAGGAGCGGGGCGTAGGTATTTGCCTGTGGTATAATTCGAACGGATTCTGGAACGACGCACCGCAAACACCAAAAAATAAAATGAATACTTCGATCGCACGTAAAGCCGAGATGCAATGGATGCAGCGTGTGGGCATTAAAGGAATCAAAGTTGATTTTTTTGGAGGTGATAAACAGGAAACACTTAAGCTTTACGAAGATATTCTTTCGGATGCAAATGATTATGGATTAACAGTTATATTTCATGGATGTACTTTACCGCGGGGTTGGGAGCGTATGTATCCGAATTTCGTGGGTAGTGAAGCTGTATTGGCCTCCGAAAACTTGATTTTCACACAACATGCAAATGATACGGAGGCCTTTAATGCGACTTTACATCCATTTATTCGCAACGCCGTGGCGGCAATGGATTTTGGTCCGGTTTTGTTGAACAAACGTCATAACCGTGAGAATAACGGTGGTACTATTCGCAAAACGACAGAAACATTTCAATTGGCAACTGCGATTTTATTTCAGACTCCAGTGCAAAATTTTGGGTTGACACCCAATAATTTACAGGAAATGCCAGCCCATGTGATTGATTTTATGAAACAGGTACCTACAACCTGGGATGAAACAATTTTTATTGATGGTTATCCAGGTAAATATGTCATACTTGCCCGGAGAAAGAGTGATACATGGTATATAGCGGGTATAAATGCCGAGGGCAAAGAAAAGACGGTATCGGTGAATTTGCCCATGTTGAGTACGGATGCGGTACAGCTAATCGACGATAACATCGCCCGGGAATCAACACAGAAACAAATTCGACTTTCCAAAACAAAGACCATCAAATTGACATTGCAACCGGATGGCGCAGTTGTTTTAATCGGAAAATAAAACAACTGCGCTCTTCTGACTAACTGAATTGTTCTTGATTAACACAGTTAATCAAGACTAAGTGAATCACTCCTGACTAATGGAAACTTTGAGAAAGTTTCCATTAGTCAGGACGAAGAGTCCGGATTTCTAGGATCTTGTGACTTGTGGATCCTGCCCCGGCCTTAATTTTTAGTTCTATTTTGGTTTTCCCTATACCATCATTGGGAAGCTGTATACGTATTGTTTTAATGGTTGACTTCTCATCCTTGTCTTCCAGTGTGCTAATGGTTTTACCATCGACCATAACCTCCGTTATCCTTGATGAGTTGTCTGCCAGCAATTTGATTGCTATCAGTTGGGTCTCGGGCGTTATTTTCATCACATAACTAAACCAGTCTTTTGTATCGCGCCAGCGTGTATCGCCGAATGCCCCAGCATTGCTATTTTGCTCGCGAAAAAAGTGATCTGATTCCGGTTGTTGCTCTCCAGCGACAACCTTATCGACTGTTTTGGCAGCTAGCGCCAAGCTTTCTATTTCATCACTGTTCATTTTCTCCTGTAACGCCTGTAGTTCCTTTTCTGTTGCTTGAGGCCAATAGATCATATAACGGGAATCATGAATACCGAAAAAGGGTTCTAGTTCCATTTGAATACCTTTTTTTTCCAAATAAAGATCTGAGAGCGTAAAATGTAAGGGCTTGGATGCTATTGGTTTTACAAGTGCCGGAATATTGTTCGGCTCAGCTTTAAGAATTGGGAGATCACGTAAAGGGATTTGTTTTCCCGATGCAATGTGCCCCATTCGGCTGTCATCGGCCTGAAGTCCCAAAAGATCTTCCTGTCCACTACGGGCACCCAAAACAAGAGGTCCATATAAAATACTATAATAATTGCTTTTATCAGGCAACTGCTCAGTATGTATCCCCATAGGCAATTCAAGACTGACGATATCCCCCTTTCGCCATGTACGTTTGATTTGGATATGATCATTCGTTGAACTGAAATTGTGGTAAGGCTTTCCATTGATCAATACATGCGGAGCTGCTGTCAGCCAGTTGGGTTTACGAATAAACAAGCTGAATGAAGTCGGTTTTTTGGGGTTGATTCGGATGCTTGTATTGGCTTCTTTCGGAAAGTTCGTTTCTTGAATAACTTCCATGTTTTTCTCTTTCCAGTCCAAGCGTGAAGGAATAAACAAATTGACGAACAAGTCATTGTTGCGTTGTGCATAGATCATTTCACCATATTTGGCGTGGTTTTCCATCCCTGATCCAACGCAGCACCACATACTTGTCTGTGTTTGTGAATAAACGCGATAATGCCCCGGACGGATTTGTGTGAAATAAACTAATCCACCATGTTCGGGATGTTGTGTCGATAAGATGTGGTTGTAAAGAGCACGTTCATAAAAATCGAGGTATTTTCCTTGCGGATCAGTTTGGTAGAGCATTTTTGTGAGCCGTAACATATTGTACGTATTGCAGGTTTCAGGTCCCTCAATGCTATATAACATCTTTGAAAAATCGTCCGTAGGGTTAAAATGCTCACTCACACTATTTCCACCAATAGCAATCGAGCGTTGCTCAACGACATTGTCCCAAAAGTACCGAACAGCCTCAGCCCATTTTTCGTTGTGGGAAAGGTCAGCGATGCGTTTAAAACCGAGAACTTTTGGAATTTGTGTATTTGCGTGCAATCCTGTTAAATGATCTTGATGCGCTAATAAGGGCTCAAGTATGGATTGATGACTAAATTTACGAGCCAGCTCGAGATAAGTTGGGTTTTGGGTAATTGCAGCGACATCAGCAAAGGTTTCGTTCAGTCCACCGTGTTCACTTCGTAACATCTCCTGTATTTGAGCTTCGGAAAGTTGACCAACCAACTTAAGCGCCCAATCAGTCATCTGAATAAGCATGTCTTTCGCAGATTCATTGCCTGTCAACAAGTAGGCATCTCGCAGGCCAGCATAGGTTTTGTGTATATTATATAGCGGTACCCATTTTCCATTCAAGTTAAAGCTACCGGCGTTGATCCGGCCTTGTTGAATCTCTGTCCAACTAATTTTACCCCCAGGCACCCCGCCAATGTATCCGTTTCCATTTGCTTCCTGACAACGTTTCAAGTTGACCAGCATGTAATCCAGGCGTTCCTTGATGCGAAGATCTCCTGTAGCGGCATACATATGAGCCAGCGCAGATAGATAATGACCTCCGATATGGCCATCTAGTCCTGTATTTTCCCAATTGGTATAAGAGTCTTTTTTAAGCGGTAAATTGGCTTCGCGTAAAAATGGAGCCAACAATCGGTCCGGATCCATTTCCAATAAATAAGTGATATCCAGGTCTTCAGCATGTTTAAAAACTCCAGGTAACAACCTTACCTCTCTTAAATCGAAATAATTTAATTGAGGAGTTGTTTGAGCAGATAGCGCCAGACAAAATAAGCTTAAGAGAGCACTGTGCAAAAATTTGTTTTTGAAGATCATATGGACTGAAATTATCATTTGTTATTAACAAGATCTGATGAGCTTGTCTGGTTAGCCGTTATGTATAAAAAAGACCGGTAAATCAAAGATATTAAATGTGTTATTTATTTTAAGTGTTTTTTTTACATTTATCTATGCAAGAGAAAAAGGATGAATAGTTTTAAGTTGTATTTATTTGATAATTAGAGTTTTGCTTATTTTGTGTTTAGGAAGGTAAAATCCTGGCCTGCTGATAAGATCGCAATAAAAAAGAGCTGATCCGTTTATTTTTAGCTATACTTGTATATGAATAAAATTAATAGTATTGTTATTTTTTGTGCTTCCAGTTTAGGGAATTCGGCCGTGTATGAAGAGCAAGCCTCCTATGTGGGAAAGGTTTTGGCTGAATACGGTATCCGTTTGGTTTATGGCGGCGGAAGGGTTGGCCTAATGGGGGCTGTTGCGAATGGAGCTCTTGCGCACGGAGGTGAAGTAATAGGTGTGATTCCCGATTTTTTGAATTCGAAAGAAAGAGAGCATAGGGGTGTAACAAAACTGATTATTGTAGATACCATGCATGATCGTAAACGAATTATGAGCGATTACGCCGAAGGGGTTATTGCACTGCCGGGCGGTTTTGGTACATTGGAAGAACTTTTTGAAATGATTACATGGGCTCAATTGGGTTTACATAAAAAGCCAGTTGGTTTATTAAACATCAATGGATTTTATAATCATCTAATTCAATTTATTGATCACATGGTCGAAGAAGGGCTTCTTAAGCAGGAAAATAGAGCAATGTTATTGGTCGCTGATACGATTGAAGAGCTGATCGAGAAAATGCAACAGTATGAAGCACCACTGGTTCCAAAATGGATTGAGAAGGATGAAATTTAGGGCTTCGGTAAATTTTTATATCATCTTAATCCTGCTCTTATTTCTGACTAATAGCATTCTTATCGCTTTTTAATTTCGATTTAGAGATTTGTAACAGAATTTCTTATTCCTCCATATGTTACAATCTCGGTTTTTTTAGCCTGTATTTTTATCGTTTCTCTGTTTGGGCTTATTGCTCAAACAGTATCTCAGAATACTATGAAATCGTTCAGAATTGACGAAGTCGAAATTAGTTCGAAGTATTACAAAAGATATAATCCGAAACAACTGTCGGAAGCAATGCGGCTAGAAGCCTCATTGTTAAATATACCACAGCATATTCAAGTGGTGAACAGCGAGATTTTTAGGGATCAGGTGGTACTCAACCTCAATGAAAGTGCTACCCGAAACTGCAGTGGTACATTTCGGGAGGAACGGCATAATCGTATATCTCCAGATATCTATTCCCGTGGCAGCTATATCAGCGCGCAGCATAATGGTGTTGATATGCGTCCACTGGGAAAAGGGCCTAAATATCATTTTTTTTCAATGGTTAATTTTTGAACAACATTTTAGAAGAAATGAACAACAATCAATCGAATTAGAGGTGATACCTTTGTTATGG
>NZ_VLKR01000049.1 GCF_007830445.1 Sphingobacterium siyangense
CGTTTAGGGACTATCTTAGGCTCGAAAGTACCGTTTCGGTCACGACCGCTCTCCAGTTCAAAATGTCCGGCCTGAAGGCTCCGTACCGTCTTTTTTGTCTTCCCGTTTTTACGATTAATCTCCCCGGAAGCTTTACTTTCCTGTAGATGATGATCCAGCTCACCTTCAAGCATACTTTCCAGAAGGTGTTTCAACATCGGAGCGAAAACTCCGTCGGTACCGCCCATTTTCTTGCCTTCGTAAAGGCCTCTCATTGCTTCCTCTTTGAAGCGTTCAAAGTCAAATTCCTCTTTTTCCATTTGCTGTGTCTAATATAAATATTCTTTATTTGACACAGTTTAATTTACACCCTCCAACACGCAGGATTGTGTTTAATCTCGGATATTATCTATTATAAAAAAAGCGCCATAGAACAAACTCAAGTTATTTATTTATATTTGATCTGCTCAATTTCTTTAATTTGAATAGTATTCTACTAATATAAATGGGAAAACCTGTATTTTTATATCTGATTTTATTTTTTATAGCCACAATTTCCAAAACTAAAGCGATTGCTTTAAAAGACTCCTCAATTCTCAATCTTACTAATCTCATTCAAAATAAAGATACTTTTGTTGAGCAAAAAGAGCTTTATCTTTCCCTAATAAAAAAAAAGCTGGACAATAGCACCGAAAATCTGAATCTAAAATTTGAATTACAAAAACAGCTGAGTAGCTCATACGCATCCTATAAATCTGATTCCGCTATTTATTATGCTAAGAAAAATTTGGAACTGGCAAATAAACTTCAGAGTCCAAATTGGATACTAGAAACTGAATTAGACCTTTCTCTACATTATCTGGTCGCAGGTATGTACATTGATTCTAAAGATATTTTGGATAGAATACCCATCCAAAAATTAAACAATCACCTAAAAATAAAATATCTGGATGCTCAAAAGAACTTTTTCAAGTTTTACGCATACCATAATTATAACCAAAAAAATTATTTAGCAATTAGCCATAATTATCGTGATTCTTTATTAACACTGCTTGATGAATCTTCGAATCACTACAAAATGGTATATGCAGAAAAACTGATCGACCTGAACAAAATAAAAGAGGCTAAAGTAATCTTGAATTCAATATTCGCGACAATAAAGGAAGATAGCCATGAAAAAGCAATGCTTGCATTTTCACTTTCAGAAATATACCGAAAGGAAGGCAATGTAGGCAAGCAGTGTGAACTGCTGATTATATCCGCTGCTTGCGATATTAAAAATGCGATAAAAGAAAATACTTCCATGCAAGCGTTAGCATTTTTACTGCACCAACAAGGTTACATCGATGAATCCTATATGTGTATAAAATCATCGCTTGAAGACGCAATCTTCTGCAATGCTAAATTTAGGACCTATGAAGTTTCTCAAATCTTCCCAATTATTGATACCTCCTACCAGGAACATCAAAAACAAAAAAAGGAGCAATTGTTTACGTTTTTAATTGTTGCTTCCGTCCTTTCCATATTATTGATACTAGCGATAATATATGTTTATAAACAGATGAGAAAAGTGAGTAGGTTCAGGCTCGAATTATTTAAAGCAAATCAGGATCTCAATAAACTAAATGAAGAATTACAAACTAAAAATGAAGAGTATAAAATTGTAAACAACAAATTGGCCAAAACGAACAATTTGCTGTATGAATCCAATCACATCAAAGAGGTATACATCGGACATTTTCTTGATATCTGTTCAATGTACATCACGAAATTGGAGAAATTTCAGACCTTAATAAAGAAAATGATCATGGGAGACAAAATTTCGGAGCTCCTTAACCTGGTCAAATCTAACGAGAGAATAGACAAAGAGAAAAAGGAACTGTTTAATACCTTTGATCATATTTTTCTTCATCTCTTTCCCAGTTTTGTAGACGATTTAAACTCGTTGCTTACCGAAGATGGAAAGATAATGCTTAAAACGAATGAGCTCTTGAATACCGAATTGCGCATCTTCGCCCTAATCAGACTCGGTGTAAATGATTCATCCAAAATTGCTGGATTTCTCCATTGTTCCTTAAACACAATTTATACTTATCGTGCAAAAATTAAAAGCAAAGCTATCATAGATAAGGATGAATTTGATAAAAACATCATGCAGATCGGAACGATTAAAAGTATTTAGAAACAAGACACCCGATACTTTTAAATACCCATCTATACAGCTTTGATTCGCTGTATTACATATCGTACTGCGTGCTAAATTTAGATTATTTGGTACGCTAAATGCAATTTCCCCACCTAATTTACTGCCGTTATATCTATATTTTTCTTTGGAAAAATATAGACATAACACCTAATAATCAAATACTTAAACATTCTCTAGACTTATATTTTGCGTTTACGATCTTTTTCCTGGGATTTGGTTTTTCTAGATTTGGAACTGTAACCAATGGCTGTTTTAGAAACTACCTAAGCAGCAAAAAAGGGATAATTTAAAAATTTTAAACAACCAATTTATGAGGGTAATCTATTTAAGACAGTGCTCGTCTTTAAAGTATCTATTAACTGTGTTTATGTGGATACTGATAATGACATGGGTACAAGCTCAAGAAAAAAACATTCAAGGGAAAATTCTTGATGTGACAGGTAAACCAATGGCCGGTGTTTCTATTACCGTATCCGGAAAACCAAAAGCTACTAAAACAGATGACGAAGGAAGATTTTCACTATCCGCAGTAAATGTCGGGGATAAATTACAGATAAGTTTTCTAGGCTATAAAAAATTGGAAAAGAATATTGATAACGCCACTGTCTATAATCTAACGCTTGAAACAAATGAAGAAAGATTAGCTGACGTTGTAGTAGTTGGCTACGGAACTCTAGATAAAAAAGAAGTAACCAGCGCCATTACACATCTAAACGGTAAGGATCTCAACGTATTTGGTGGAAATGGCGTACTTAATGCTCTTGCTGGCAAGGTAGCGGGACTCAGTGTAGTAAACACTGGCCAGTCAGATCCGAATTCCTCTCCCAGTCTGCAACTACGTGGTGTGTCTTCGCGCAACGCCGGACTTGGACCGCTTTATGTGGTTAATGGTGTTCCTGGGGGAAATGTTGACAACTTAAATCAAAACGATATTGAATCAATCGATATACTCAAAGGAGGTGCAGCTTCTGCTATCTATGGAACACGTGGGAGCAATGGCGTAATTATTATCACAACAAAAAAAGGCACATCTGAGCCTTACGCATTTTATGATGGATATGCGAGTTTTGACTTACCGAATAACCGTATCCAGGTTCTCAGTGCCGAAGATTTTTTAAAACACAACCGAGGAACGGATTTTGGAGGAAATACCAATTGGTTTAACGAAGTATCGCGCAAATTCGCCTTTAATCAAAAAAACACGCTTCAGTTAGCTGGTGGAAACAAACAAACCAATTATATCGTCTCATTTGACCTGCGCAATGCTCATGGATTGGACTTACGTTCAGACAAGAAAGAATACGGGGCGCGGTTGAATCTGTCCCATACCTCGGCCAATAACCTGTATACAGCCACTGTAACCATTGCGCCCAGATTCCTTAAAGCAAATAATGCCAGTTATAATGCATTCAATCAAAGTTTGACACTAAATCCAACATTGCCGGTGATGGATGCAAAAAATCCAAACTTATTCAATTATATCAATACGGGTTTTTCTGGTGCTTATAATCCTGTTGAAGAGCTTCGCACGGTATTGGATGGAACAGAGGGCAAGTACCTGGACTGGAATGCAGCTTTTAAACTTAACATTTTGGAAAACTTGTCTACGCAGGTAACGTTGGCACAACAATCTTCTGATTTTTTTGATTTCAATTTTACACCGTCCTACAATACAGGCGCGATTAATGGAAATAGTGGTAGAAATTCAGCAGGAAGAAATTATAAAAAAAGTGACCAGTATGTATTTGAATGGACAGGAAACTACAAACAAAGTTTCGGAAGACATCATATTAACGTATTAGGAGGATATGCATATAATTATTTTCTGTATTCAGGAATGAATGCAGGTAACCAAAATTTCCCATCCGATGTACTGACGTATAACAATCTGGGCTCAGGTCAATATGACGTCCCTATTCCTACCAATCCACAGCCTGGTGATTACACATTCAGATCGGTTGGTTCATATAAAAATGATGCGAAACTGATCGCTTTTTTTGGAAGGGTAAATTATGATTTGGCAAATAAATATTATGCATCGGCAAGTTTGCGCTATGAAGGCTCTTCTAAATTTGGAAGACTGAACAAATGGGGTTATTTCCCCGCGCTCTCCTTAGGCTGGCGAATTATGGAAGAGGATTTCTTTCCGAAAGCTTCTTGGATCAATGACCTGAAACTTCGAGCAGATTACGGTGAGACGGGTAATCAGGACTTTGGCAGTTACCTTTCGTTGGATACTTATCAAGGTTATGGTTATTTTGCGTTTAACGGGGCATCGTACCAAGTTTGGGGTCCCAGTCAGAATACCAACTATGACCTTCGTTGGGAAAAAGCACAGAACTTAAATTTCGGCGTCGATTTTGATCTTTTCCAACGAAAAATAAGTGGAAGTATCAATTATTATGTACGTACCAACAAAGATCTGCTAGGCTCTTATAATGTTCCGGTTCCACCATTCGTGTTAACAACAACCTTTGCCAATGTAGGTACTATGAAAAATTCGGGCCTGGAGGTGCAATTAAATGCTAAAATCCTCACCCAGAAAGATTTTTCATATTCGGTAAGTTTCGCTGGAGCATCAAATAGCAATAAATTCGTTTCCTTTTCAAATGACATTTATAAGGGGCAAAACTTTCAATTCATGTCCTATATGCCTTCGCCGGGGTCTCCCGGACCAGCTCAACGTTTGGAAGAAGGACGGAGAATCGGCAGTTTCTATATGTACGAATCTGCCGGTATCGACGCCACTGGACGTTTGATGGTGTATGATAAGGACAACAATATTATACCCGGAAACACAGCAAAGGAAGAAGATAAACGTTTTGTAGGCAATGGATTACCATTGTTTACCGCTAGTTTGGGACAGAACTTTACCTACAAAAACTTCGATCTTTCGGTATTTTTACGAGGTTCATTTAAATACGACCTCTTTAACACTACAGCTTTTTATCTGGGAACCCCAGTTACGCAATCTGGTGCGAACGTGCTCAAATCGGCTTATGGAAATGGCAAATATGCTGCGTTGACCAATGCAGAGACCTATTCTACTCTTTCGGATTACTTCTTGGAGAAAGGTGATTTTGTAAAAATCGACAATATTACGATTGGTTATAATATCAAACCTCCTGTCAAGCAAATCAGTTCGATCCGGGTGTATGCCGTAGCACGGAATCTATATACTTTCACCAAGTTTACAACAGGTGATCCTGAAGCAATATCCGTTAATGGACTAACACCCGGTATAAATACTTCCTTGTCTTACTATCCATCGACGGCACAATTCCTAGCAGGCTTACAGGTTAAATTCTAACGATTAAACACAACAAAGAGATGAAATTTTCATTACGTTATATAATTCCCCTTTCCATTAGCACCCTAATTTTGGGAAGCGCAAGCTGTACCAAGCTTGACGAAACCTTATATGATAAAATTACTTCTGACAATTTCTTACAGAAAAGAGAAGATGTGATCCGTGATTTTTTGAGACCGTTTGAACATGCCTTTTGGTCGATTCAGGGTGGTGGTCTATTTTACGCGCAGGAACTCCCTGCCGACCAATTGATGACCCCAAATAGAGATGGCGACTGGTTTGATGGAGGCAAATACCAACGGGCTCATTACCATACCTGGACAGTTCAGGATGATTATACCAGTGATATGTGGAAAGCTCTTTTTCAGGGTATCAGTTTAGCGACAAACTCGCTTGAGGATATCGAAAAGGTGGATATCCAAAAAGTTCAGATCACTGAAGCGGAAAAGGCCGACTTTGTGGCTGAGCTGAAGACACTCCGGGCCTGGTTCAACCTACGGGCTTTTGATTTATACCGGAATATTCCACTGGTAACAAAAGTAAAGGGTGAAACTGCAACTCCGCCGCAAGCGACACCTGCTGAAACCTTCGCCTTTATTGAAAAAGAGCTGAAAGATGCTATTCCCGGATTGCCACTCCGTCAGGATCTCGGCACAACGGGTATTGGTAGATGGACAAAAGGCGGAGCTGCAGCCTTGTTGGCCAGACTTTATCTGAATGCTGAAGTTTATACGGGTCAAAGCAAATATGCTGAATGTGCTGCGGTATGTCAGGATATCATAGACGGAAAATATGGCAATTACCAATTGGAAACGATATGGTCAAAACCTTTTGATTACGATAACGCAAATTCCAGTGAAGTTATCTACGGATTCCCTGCAACTTTGGCCCGCACACACTGGCATTATAGTTCGGATATGTATTGGTGGATGGCACCGCATCAGGCTCAAAATTTCTTCGGCTTTACCGATTTCGGAAATATGAATACCCGCTATGCCCTTCAGCCAGGACGGGATGTGGACAGTGTCGAGTATAATTTTTCCCTCGGTAAACCCTTTATCAAATTTCAGCGCTATCCAGATGATCTTCGATTAAAGAAATATAAAAATCTTGGCAATAGTAAACGAGAAGGGATGTTTTTGTTCGGTTACCTCCCCTATTATAGCGATCCGACAAAATTGGTCAAAAGCAACCGAGGATATACCATCTTTGCCCGTGATCAGGTGGGATGGTTTAAAGATACCCCTCCGGGAACAAAGATCGCAGATAAAGAATCCAATATGAACCATGCAGATGATAACTCTGGCTTATGGGTTGCGAAATATCCGATATATCCTTCTAAGGATCCAAATACCATTTCTTCGGCATTTGCTGAGATTAGACTTGCTGAAATTTATTATTCACTAGCTGAATGTAAATATAGAACCGGCGATAAAGGATCCGCCGCAAAATTGTTGAATGCGGTGCGTAAGCGTAACTATCCAACTGGCTCAAACAGCCTGTACCTGGAGTCGGGACAGCAATTGAGCGATCAGGAAATGATCGATGAATGGGGTCGTGAGTTCCTGGTCGAAGGAAGACGCCGAACCGATTTAATTCGTTGGGGTAAATTCAATTCTGGAAAATGGTGGGATAAAGAACCTGATAATAGTGATCATACTAAAATTTATCCTATTGGTCAGAGTGTTTTCACACTAACTCCGTCATTGCAACAGAATCCCGGATACTAATCAGTTTTAGTAAGTATAAAATCTTTTGAAAGTTATGAAATTTAATTGGAATATAAGATTGTCGGCTTCAAAGCAACTTGGAAATATCCTGCTATGGGGCGTATGTTTAATAATGGTGCAGTCCTGTTCGAAAGAACTGGATGCACCTACTCCACTGCCATTCGAAATTACGGATATTACTGCATCTGCTGATAAAGTGGTCATTAATCCGAGTAAGCCGTCTGAGGATGCTCTTACGGTTTCGTGGCCGGCATTTTCAAACTCAATGATCTCTTATAAAATAATCCTGGCTAGCGGTGAGCAACGGGATAGTGTAGCAGTCGCCTCTGGAGCGATAAGCAAACGGTTTACCCAGGGTGAATTGAACACTATACTAGTTGAAAAATTGAAGATGACGGTCAATATAGAGTCCAAACTGGATATTACGGTGCTCGGACTAATTCCGTCAAAAACGCTGTCAACTACATCGAAAACAATCAGCATACAGGTTGTTCCTGGTCCGGTCGGTGCGGCGTATGCATCCCTATGGGTGGTGGGCGATGCTACGCCAAATGGCTGGAATATTGAAAACCCAAATGCAATGAAGAAAGATCCGACCAACGCCTTTCAGTTTAAGTTTAATGAAGTATTGAATGCTGGTGACTTTAAAATCCCTGTAGCGACAGGAAATTGGGGGACAGATTTCTTTATGCCTTTAGCAAACCATCCAAAACTTTCCGAAACTGGTGTTCAGCTGGTTCCGGGTGGAAACCCTGATTATAAATGGAACATCGCAACTGCTGGCGCTTACAAGATTCTGCTTAATATCAGTGCAACCCCATTTATAACGATCAAACCTTTTACCCCGTACAAGCAGATATGGCTCGTAGGGGACGCTGTGCCTTCTGGCTGGACAATAGATAATCCAACACCAATGGTGCCTACAGCAGGAAACCCTTATGAGTTTACTTATACAGGCTCATTAAAAGTGGGCGAATTTAAGATCCCAACCGCAACCGGAAGCTGGGACGGAGATTTCTTCATGCCACCAACCAATGGAGAAGGAACAACAGGAAAAGATGCAATAATTATCGCTGAGGGTAAAATCGACAACAAATGGAAAATTACCGAAGCTGGAACGTATAAAATTACCTTCAACCAGCTTTACGAAACAATTTCAATTGTCAAAAATTAGGCCATATGAGACGATTTCATCAACTCGCTACACCACTTGTATTTTTGAACATGCTGTTTATGACAGCATGTTCAAAAACTCCTTCAAATGATATAACCACAAAGATAATTCATCCAGACAGTTTGCAAAATCCGTTCGTCGGCCCACTATATTGGAGCCCTTACGAATATAACTTCGAAACGGATGGTTATATTCCTGAAGATGAATGGGAAAAGAATATCAACTGGATCGACAACAACCTAAAATCTTTTGGTTACAAGATGGTCTGTATCGACGGCTGGGGCGACGACTTTAAATACAACGTCGATGGTTATCGTACAACCCACTCGTCCAAATGGAAGCACGACTACGCCTGGTGGTCCGATAACCTGAAAGGTAGAGGGATGACTTTGGGAATATACAATAATCCCCTATGGGTAATCAAATTGGCTGCTGATGCTGGTGTAAAAATTAAAGGAACGAATATTCCCCTTTCCAGCATCATGAAAGAAGATGAGCAGGCCACCTGGTTTAAGTGGGTACAAGTTGACAAACCGGGGGCCGAAGAATATGTCAAAGGATATATTCAATACTATGCGGATATGGGGGTGCGCTATCTACGCGTAGATTTTCTTTCCTGGTTTGAAGATGGAAAAGATAGAAATATGGGGACAGTAGGTCCAGTACGTCCGGCGGCGTACTACGAGAAAGCTCTTCGGTGGATGCGTGAAGCCTGCGATAAAAATGGAATTTTCTTAAGTCTGGTGATGCCACATCTCTATAATGATGGGCAGGTAGAGCAAAAATACGGACACATGATCCGCGTCAACGACGATGTTGGAGATGGCAAATGGTGGCGATGGAGCGACAATGAACGTGGAATCAAACGTGTTGGATGGTCACAATATGCAAATGGCATGGATGGTCTGACCTATTGGTCTAACATTTCAGGCAGAGGAAAGATGATACTGGATGCTGATTTTCTTCGGATCAATACTTTTTCCAATGATCATGAAAAGAAGAGTGTCATCTCAGCCTGCTTCATTTCTGGCGGCGCTGTCACAATTGGAGACCGTTATAATTCCATCGATAAAAATCTTTGGCTTTACCAAAATAGGGAACTACTTGCTTTAAGAGAAGATGGATTTGTCGGAAAACCCTTAACCAACGATCCGAAAGATCCAAAAAGCCAGATCTGGAAAGGTCAGTTGACCAATGGTGATTGGGTCATAGCCCTTTTTAATAGAGAGAGTAACTATCAAACCAGAGGATTGAATTTTACAGATTTATCTGGCAGCCATTGGCGGGTAAGGGATTTATGGAAACATGAAGACCTGGGGACAATGAGTTCCTATTTTGAAAATATTCCACCACATGGTGTAACAGTTTTGCGATTGACGAAGTAATCCAAAGCTCATAAAAATACTGAATTTTAATATATATGCTAAAATAGAAATGATGAAAAAATCAATTTTTCTTTTATTTGTCGTCTTTTGCTGTAACGGGATCGTAGCACGGGGGCAACAGATAAAATCGCCCAATGGAAGATTTGAACTGGCCTTTGGATTGACAAAAGAAGGTACGCCAACCTACGAATTAAAGTTTAAAAACAACGTGGTAATCAAGACCAGCAATCTGGGATTGGAACTCAAGCTCAAACCGGATGAAGAATTACATTTAAGGGGACAAACGGATGGTGAAACCCAGATAAAAAAGAAGAGCTCGCTTTATAGCAATTTTGAAATCTCCGATTCAAAGACCAGCACTTTCGATGAAACATGGCAACCGGTATGGGGAGAAACTAAAAATGTAAGAAACCATTATAATGAACTCGCTGTCACATTAAACCAAAAACAAACAGAGCGCCAAATTATTATCCGTTTTCGCTTATTTGATGATGGTCTCGGTTTTCGGTATGAATTTCCACTGCAGAAAAACCTAAATTACTTCACTATTAAAGAGGAACGTAGCCAGTTTGCCATGACTGGTGACCATACCGCTTATTGGATTCCTGGCGATTATGACACCCAGGAATATAATTATACCACATCTAAACTATCTGAAATAAGGGGTTTGATGGGAAGCGCTTACGAAAGTGGAAACGTCTCTCAAACCTCCTTCTCGCCAACGGGGGTACAGACCTCGTTGATGCTAAAAACCAATGAAGGTGTTTACATCAATTTACATGAAGCAAGCTGTCTGAATTACTCGACGATGCACCTCAATTTGGATGACAAAAATTTTGTTTTTGAATCTTGGCTTACGCCAGATTCACATGGCGATAAGGGTAAAATGCAAGCACCCGCTACCTCACCTTGGAGAACAATTATCGTAAGTGATGATGCAAGAGATATATTGGCGTCTAAGATGACCTATAATTTGAATGAGCCAAGCAAAATACAAAATACTTCCTGGATAAAGCCTACAAAATATGTAGGCGTGTGGTGGGAAATGATTTCCGGTAAGAGTAGTTGGTCCTATACAAATGAATTTCCGTCTGTCCAGTTGGGAATAACAGATTTCAGTAAGGCAAAACCAAATGGTACCCATGGCGCGACAACAGCAAACGTTAAAAAGTATATAGATTTTGCTGCGAAGCATGGTTTTGAGGGTGTTTTGGTTGAAGGATGGAATATCGGATGGGAAGATTGGTTTGGTAATGATAAAGATTATGTCTTTGATTTTGTCACGCCTTATCCTGATTTTGATCTCAAAGGATTAAACGATTATGCACACGCCAAAGGTGTGAAACTGATTATGCATCATGAGACATCCGGATCTATCCGCAATTATGAGCGCCATATCGATACAGCCTATAGGCTGATGAACCAATTGGGTTATGATGCTGTAAAAAGTGGGTATGTAGGAAATATTCTTCCATTGGGTGAACACCACTATAGCCAATGGACAAATAACCATTTTCAGTATGCTGTAGAAAAAGCAGCTTCCTACGAAATTATGGTTAATCAGCACGAAGCTGTACGTCCGACGGGAGTAGCACGTACCTGGCCAAATTTGATAGGCAATGAATCTGCTAGAGGTACAGAATACCATGCATTTGGTGGCATAAAGCCCAATCATGTAACTATCTTGCCTTTCACAAGACTTATTGGCGGTCCAATGGATTATACCCCCGGTATTTTTGAAATGAACCTCGCCAATGGCGCCCATGTGAATAGTACGTTGGCCAACCAATTGGCGCTATATGTAACGATGTATAGCCCTTTGCAGATGGCAGCAGATTTTCCGGAAAATTATGATCGTTTTCCAGATGCTTTTCAATTTATTAAAGATGTCGGGCTGGATTGGGATGACAGTAAATATTTAGAGGCTGAACCTGGTCAATATATTACCGTTGCCCGTAAAGAAAAAAATACAGAAAAATGGTTTTTAGGAAGTGTAAATGGAAATTCCAGCAGAACATCGAAGATAAAATTTGATTTTCTGGATGAAGGAAAGACCTATTTGGCAACTATTTATGCTGATGCGTCAGACGCAAACTATAAGACAAAACCACAAGCGTATACAATAAAAACTACAAGAGTAACGAAAAAGGACACGATCGTTCAACATTGTGCCGCAGGCGGTGGTTATGCTGTTTCGATTGTCCCAATCAAAAAATAAAGGCAATTGATGAGATCATAGGGAGGATTTTTCGGATCCAAACGGAAATGAATCCCTAAATGTCTTATCCATTTCTATAATTAATAAGGCCTTCTTCCCAATCTCACTTATGATAGTTTAACGGATCGATATAACTAATGTTCATTAGCGAACTTTATATCGGACCACCAACGAGATGCAATGCGTGATATATGCGGTTCTATTTCTTACATCCTGTTTTGTAAATTCAAAAACCAGTAAAGCGATATCATGAAGCTAGTTGCGAAAATATTTTAATTAAAATAGCGCTGAATAAATATGGATCATTTAGAACCTATACCATTATGGACATTAGTAGCTAATATCAAACAGGAAATTAGTTATGGTGAAGGGAAAATGGAAACCCACAAAGGCTCTAAACAGTTTAGCCCGGGCACCAAAGTGTATATTATCGATTGGTATGCTGGGATGTGCCAAGCTATCACTGTAATCGGCTTGTCCAGAGACACAAAAAAAATTAATTACGATTGTTATACGGGCCGAATGGATCGAAAACTTCCGCGTCAAGTTATGCTACAACCCTAAAGTATGCTCAAAAATAAAGACCTACTTTGATAAGGAGGAAGCTGGAATGCAGCGGTATACAGAAAAATTTGTAAATGATATGTTTGTCGGTATACCTCAATGGAATGAACCTATTTAACTCTCACAACGATAATGTGAGTTACCTTTGCCACAATTGATTATGTATATGGTCAAATATTGTCCATTACAGTAAATTACTTTGTACTAAATTTTAGATAATGGTCTTTCATCGGTATCCCATCTGCAGTACGGAATGCATTTCCTGTAATGATAATTTCATAGTTTTTGTTTGGTTCTAACTCCCAATCAATGATAACAGATTTCTTATCTGAAGAATAACGATGTCCTTTTATCAGCGGAAAACCTTCTTTGGAAACTCCCCTAAATGACCGTCCCTGTCCCAATAAGGGCCTGTCGAAATTTATCTTCAGCTCCCTTAAGGTGTTGTTGACATTGGTTTGTCCATCCTGAATTCCCTCAAAAGAAATGATTTTTGGTCTTCTTTCTTCAAAAGCCGCATCTAAAGAAGAAATATCTTTAGCATAGGATTGATAAACCTTGGCAAGTACAGGCATATAGCTTTCTAAAGTAGGATATAAGTCTCGCTGACGATCAAAGTGTTCAAGTTCATCAACAAGTTTCTCAATCCAAAGAAATCCCCTATCTAGCTGTCCATTGGTTTCCTTTGAATTCTCTTCGGAGCTGAAATTATGATCTTTTTGATATTTGATAACCGCAGCTCGAACCAATGCCTCGTTCAACATCGTTTGCCAGCTACCGTATGCCTGCCGGTTCATTTTCTCCTTTACAACGCTATATAATTTTTCGCCGCTGTCTCTAAAAATTGTCGTGTCTTTTTCCAATAAATAATTAACAAAGGAGTGGTTAAACTCGTGAAGTAATGTAGAAAAATAGCTCTGTAAAGGAAATTCAGCCATGCCAAGACTATCCATACTCCATGTCCCCATAATAGCGTAGACTTCCTTAAGACCCTGTGGATTTTTAATGGCTACCCCATAGTTACCGCCGCCATTCCCCAAACCATTCACAATCAAAAACTTTTCGGATGGTTTCTTACCATAGAATTTAGGGTACCAGTCCAATTCAATATGTTCATAAATTGGAAGAAAGCGCTTTTGTACCTCATTGTACAGTGCCTGGTTATCCTGAAAAAATCCTTTGCTATTACTGTCTTTGTAAAACTTCTTTAATAGTGTTGCGAATTGAAGAGCATTAGCTCTACTCCACCTTTTGTCCAGGGTTTCGCTGATATTTTTTTGCTTAAGATTGAACTTATCATCAAGATGTATGGCCATACTCATCACTGCATCGTAGCCTATCCCATTTTCTCAGAATCTCGATACGCTCATCAACTTTTGGCTTATCCATAATTTCGTTACGCTGCCCATAGGTAAGCATAAATGACAAACTGAATAGGATAATCAATACATATTTAGAAGTTTTTTCGAACATATTGGAAATAGGCTTTACCATCTTTTATTTATTTTGTACTTGAATGGGGATTCCAAATAGTTTGCCAATAAATTTAACACGCTATTTGCCAATACACTACGAACGAATTTCTTTCTTAATACTGACCGTTATTGAACACTGGCCGTTCAATATTGAACAGGCTGCCAGCCATTTTCGATAATCTTATTCATTAATATTAAATTGATCACTTAAGTCTTATAACTGTTTGAAAGCATATTACATTTCTTGTGCAACGTTACCTAAGTTGACAGCTGTTAGAAAAGAATAAATTCTTAAATTAGTTCAAGAATTATTTAGATCTAATTAGTTGAATTTAAAACTGCTTTACACCAATAATATGACCACCCTAAGATTTATATTGCTTGCACTTATATCAGTTGTTTGGTCACTGCCCTCTGCTTCTGCTCAAAACTCCCTTCCTAGAAATCTGAAAGAAACAGCCTCATTCTTAAATCTTAACGTTTCGGATAGCCTAAAAAACGTAATCAAATATAGTGATGAGGTAGAGTTAAGTGAATTAACCGACAATGAACTTGAAAGTGAATTTGAATTGATTGACTCGCTCCTTTCGACTGGAAAATCTCCATTATTTACATATTTAAATAATAAAGGAATCCACAACTTTAAAAAAGATGTGATTTTGGAATACTATAAACAGCTACTCTCAGCAGGTTATGTAAAAGAAGATTCTCTCCTGAAGGCATTCAAACTGAAGGAAAACAAATTGAAAAAGGAAATCAGACAGCGGATGAATGCGGACACAATTGCCGGTATTTATATCCCGAAAAACCTTGACGATTGTTTTGTCCAAATAGACTCGTTCTGGGATGATAGCACCAAAAATAAAATAAGAGAAATGACAGAGTCAGAGTTTATGGCCAGCTCACATTTCGGATTTGGAATGTGGATGAGAAATAATTGGGGCCTCTGGGGAGGTTCAAGGCTCTCCGCATATTTCAATAAAAGGGGAATAAGGCATCCTGACGACATGTCTGGCATCATATTAACAAGTTATTATAGGAAATTAAAGGGGAAAGATCCCAATGTAAAATCGCAGCTAGAGTATTATAAAAAGTACTGGACTCCATAAAACTTTTCAATAATACTAATCGTATTACCAATTTTATTTTTAACAGTTTTTGGGCTTTGTGTGAATTTTGATGGCCTAGTACCGTTTGTTTTTCCGGTTATTACAATTCTTTTTTTTCTCGCATTCGCTATCCTTATAATACTTCCAAAAAAAAGGATGATCATGCGGTCAGCTCCTTTATCATTTTATTCTATTCTTTTGGAATTTACCCAAAATTGATCGTCCGAAAAGAAATTTTTGAAACTTCATTAAGCTTGAATAGTATTACGTTATACCCCTTTGTTTCCGTCCAAAAATATTCTGTAAACATTCATCTGGAGCACCCTGTGCTATCGGACTTTATGTTTACTTCCTGTGGGCCATGCCTTAAAAATTAACATATTTACAGGCAATCATGATCCGCTTATCAGTAATAAAATACAAGACCATCTCTTTTCGCAGTGATTTCCTTTAATTGATCATAGTCCATATTCAAACATTGATATAGCGTAAAAATCACACCTGAGCGCATGGAATAAATTTCATCGGGAAGTCGACCCAAATTTGTACCGTTCAAAATAACGTTATTCACGGCCTTCAAAGCACAAATCTCTACAGGAAATTTCTTGAGCTTGCTATAATTGAAATCCAGTTTTAGCAGACCGTCCAATTGTCCAAAACTGCTTGGAAAATCAGTAATCGAAGATGCCCTTGCATTGATTTCCTTCAGGCTCTTAAGTTTTCCGAATGTTTCCGGTAGAGTTGTCAGTCTACTATTCTCCATATTCAGATAGGATAAACTACTTAATCCGCCGAACTCATCTGGAAGCTTCTCTACAGAAGGGGATAGCCAAAGATCTTCTAATTTTTTAAGGTTACCTATCGAAGCCGGTAAAGTTTTAAAATTACCGCCAACTAACCAGAATCTAAGATTAGACAAGTTCCCAATATTATCAGGAATAGATTGCAAGCTTTCTCCTTGAATCCAAAGTTGTTTTAAGCTCTTGAGGTTACCAAAAGATTGTGGCAGTTGCTGAAGCCTACTTTCTCCGTAAATTTCAAGCGTGTCCAACTTAGTCAAATTATCGATATCCGAAGGCAAGGTAACTGGTGATGATCCCGGATAAACAAAACTAAAACGTGCAAACCTCAAATTACGGCATTGACTCAAACTTGATGGGATATACGCCTGTTGCGCGAGAATTTCCGTAGACACCAGTTTGGTCAAGTTTCCAAAATCTGAAGGAAGCTGGGTAACAAAACAATCAAAATGCTTTAGGTTTGCCAGTTTACCCAAAGTACCATTGAAATCTATATTACCGACATACCGCATAATAAGGGTTTCGAGCGACTTTAAGTTCCCAAAAGTTTTTGGCAAAACCACGGTATATCCCAAATCGGGGGTTCGCATCGGTGTCAGGTGAAATGATTTCAGTTTGGTCAGATTGCCAAAATTATCAGGAATAGTAAGATAATAGCCAACTCTGTCTAGACTAAGTTCTTCAAGGGCAAGATAATGATCGCCAAAAATAGTCGGAACATCTTTCAATGAAGATCCACCTAAAATAAGCTTCCTTAGATATTTAAATGCCTTAAGCGCAGGAAAAGAGCCCGGGTCATTAAAACGATGTGCTATACCTGAAGCCTGCATGTTCATTTCAATAATATGTCCATCCTTATCTTCAACAACACGCCCACCGCGCCCCATTTGCAATTCATTTAATGCCTCGTCTTCCTGATATTCGCCAGTCTGTACCTTTTTGGTAAACTGATAATTTTTCCCAGCATAAGTCATCGTATAGGTAACTTGATAGCTGGTATTGGAATAACCATGCAATTCAATGGTTGGATTTTCTTCTACCGGTCTGGCCCAACCATCGTGGTATGTGCTATGTAGATGACCATAAGCTTTATCGAAAGACCATTTACCTTTATATTTCGGATCCACGGCAAAGTGAAGTATCGTCTTAAAGGATGAAGGTGTGTTTTCTTTAATATCGATATGTAACTCGGGTATTTTAACATCGACTGTGGCCGTATTACTATTACCGCTACCTTTTACCGTCCAGGTAAGGATATATTCCTCTCCAGGCACTCCCCTAAAAAACGAATTAGGGTTATTAGGATCGTCGATTTTCACATAATCTTCCACTACAGTTCCTTTTGTTATACTCCATGTACCTGTTTCCCCTTTTTGTAAGGCGCTACCCTTTAGCTGGACGGTGAATTCGTCATATAGTTCAGTGGGCTCGGCCTTAGGTTCATATACTGTTTTCAGTACATCCTGGTATTCCTTCTTTGAACAGGCTACAAATAAAAAGCTTTCAAAAAAAACACAAAGAAATGAACACCAAAATAATGTAGACTTATTATACATGGATATTAAGGTTGAGTTGTAAAATTAAATATTGCTGAACGTACTGAATTCCCGTTGCTGTCGTTAACAATCAGTTGATAATAGTATTTTTTCGATTTTTCTAAAGGGGAAAAGAACACACTATACTTATTGTTATTTTGACTCACGGCATTGTAGATTTTTCCTCCGGTCTGTTTGTACATAACAGCAAGATCATCGTGTACATATACTTCAACTTTACTATATGGATACGAAGCAAGTGTAAAAGACAGTATGTACTGGCCTTTATCTAAAGTAACTTTATTTTGAATATCTGCAAAAGCATCTATTTCGTTATATACGGTTTCCTTTTTGCAGGAGCTCATAAGGACTAATAAAACTCCTATAAACCAGCATATACAGTTGTTATTGGATAGACATTTCATAAATTGAGCCTTCTAAAAAGTTAATATCAGCATTGAGGTAATACTTGTCTTTATAAGTGAACATTCCGCCAAAATACATATGATTTCCATTAATACTTAAATAGATAGGACTTAGCGTGTTTTTTACTATGTTGTACATCATAAAATTATTGACGTCCAATGCCAGTAATATATCACCATTAAAATTTATGGCACCGACAGGCGCATAAGGATAGGTTTGATTTGTTGTTCCGACACGATATAATTCTGTAAGTTTAAATGTGTTCGCGTCAACAGCATATATCGTTAAGGTATACCCGATATTGAAACCTTGGTCAAATACATTTGAAACTCCAAGTGCATATAATCTGCCTTTAACTGAGACAAAGCATTCACTGGAAAAATTAGTATCGAAAGTGGCGATCTCCTCAAATTTATCTTTTGTCGGGTTATATTTGGCGACAATATTCTTTATTCCACGAGAATTCACTGTAAGTGTATACGTTTGGTAGACCGCATTATTGTGCACAAAGATACTATGATTACTATAACCGTGCGATTCTTTAAGTTGGGGCCGGCTAAAATAGTACTTTGAAAATTCGCGTTTTTCAATGTCAAAAGCTTGACAAAACAACTCATAACCATTGAAAAGGTCCGGCTCTAGCGAAGGCAAAATATGGCTAACTGGCAGTGCAAGAAAAAATATTCGATTTCCAATGGATACGGACTTTGGCGGAATAACCCCCATCGTATCGGGAATATGAGCAATATTCTGCAACCGGCTCGTTTCAGGATCAAAATGTGAAACAGAATTGTTCCAAAAATAATAGATTTGGTCATTGCAGATCGAAGGATAATTAGTTCTCCAGTTCGTCTTTTTCAGTCCTATGGCCAATGTATTTCCCTTATAAATAAAATCAATAGCTTGTCCAATAATCTCTTTCTCTTTATAAATCACGCGCAACATATAATTGCCGTCTCGATACGGATAATAACCCGTTAGACTGATCTGATAGGTTCCATTTTTCGTTGCAATGGGATAGTTCATGTGAAGCGTGTCCATTCCAAATAGAAATTTAATATCCCTCAGATTAATATTATTAAGATTCTTCCCTTCAACCACAGTCCTAAACTGGCCCCTTTCATCATACTCTGCCTCTGTATTTGGCCAAAAGAGCGTAAAATCTTCTGGGAATGGAGCAGTTGTGGTTATTTCAGTTTTACGCTCAGATTCTATTGTGTTGCCATTATACTCGAGGTAAGGCACCAAAATATAAGTAGATTCGGAATCCAGTTCATTCAATGTGAGTCGAAACATATCGCCTTCACGAACAGCTTCAACACTTTTTCCTTGACTGGGATTATCTTTTTTATAGTACCTGACGCCCGATTTTGTATATCCTAGACTGGAAATCTGATAGGTCATTGAAATTTCTTTATCCCGGACACTAGTGATGGCCTCATTAATAATCCTTGGAAAAACCTCATTTTTTTCAGTTTTACAGGCCGACATAAGAAAAACAAGCCCCAGTAGACAAAGGTATTTGTTAAAGTTGCCCATTTGATTTTGTTTTAATATAAATGAAATTCAAATTTTCATAGGACCAGGTTTGTATATAATAGAAAAACAGGTTGTATGAATTATCGACATTCTGGGTCATATTTTTAAACATATGCATCTCCAAATTAGGATATTGTAAAGTCGATAAGAGCTTCAGATCACTGTCATACTTATTTATAGTACCATAAGTGGATATTCCACCACCTTCTTGCTGTCCATAGACCACAATATTGTTATCATTATCAAAAAAAGCTCCTGCTGGCTTTAAATTGACGTACTCACCCAATTTTGCCTTGACATTGCCATTCTTATCAAATTTGACATACCTTAACGAATAGGAATAGAAGTCAAAACCCCAGAGATAAAAAATATCATTTTTATCTTTCAGTAAAATAGGCATATGGTATTGACGTTCGTAATCGCCAGGAAGCTTTCCATCAAACTCAAAAGTAGCCAGCACATTACCGTCCCGATCTGTTTTTTGCACCTTAATTTTTGTTGCTTCAGAATCAAGCAAACTATAATAGATCTGTTGCGCATTGTCTAACTGAATTGAAGAAATGCCAACGGAGCTATTTTTACGTTTCCAAACAACTTTAAAGTCGCTGGTAGTAACCTTTAACAGCTCTCCCCCACCTGTACCCATGATCATGTTCTGTGACGCGTCAAACTGAACTGATGAAACGTAATCATTCGGAGACAAATCTATCGAAACGGGCTTCTCCAGTTTCAGTTTACCATTCGTCTGATCAATGACATAAATATCGTGTTTAACAATAATGAAAGCTTCATCTTGCTTAGAAGGCAACACTACATGTGGTGGTAAATCATAATAATTTAGATCCTGGATCAAGCGATACCATATAATCTGGCCTTTATTATTTGTACGATATACAATCAGTTTAAAATTTGTTTCTCCCCCCTCATGCTGCAAAAATGTACAGATTAAATGTCCACCATCTTCCAGAAGACGGATGCTATTATTGCCCGTTATACGTGATTGCGTATGAATTTTGTATTCAACATAAGTACTTCCGTTAGTTGTGCTGCCTCCAACAGTTCTTGCATCTATGCTTTGTTCTTGTGTTATTCCCGTTTGGGAACTCGCAATTACACGGATCTTATAATTTGTATCGCCAAGCAAATTAATTAAGCTGTATTTTGTTATACTAAGATCCTTCGCTACAAGCTTATTATCGACATATATCGCATAGGATACTGGCTTAAAATGCGAACTGTTCACCTTATCCCAAGATAACTCTATTAAATCTTTGTTTGCAGCACTTACAACAAGATTCAAAGGATTTAATATTTCTGCCTGATCAATATATTCATCGGTTTTGCTCGCAATATTCTCCTTCTTGGAACATCCTCCAATTAATAAAATTAGAATTAAGAAAAATAGCTGAGCACAATGGTAAAAAATAGCTCTTTTCATAAAATGAAGTTACTCACCAAAGATATTAAAAAGGTTGTATCAAAAGCATTTTTTTAAACATAATTAATTGATGCATTAATTAGGCCAAATAATTCTCTACAATATTTAATAGACCTTTATGAGATTATCGTGCCCCACAAGCAAATTCCATCTATACACACACCTATATTATCTGATTGTACAGCATTATAGGATGAAACATATCTTTTACTTCACCGTTAATTTGACGCTTGCTTTCTTCAATCCTTTTCCTTCTACTTCTGCTATAATTTCCCCAACAGAGTCTCTGCTTTCAACAAGAAAAACCAATTGACCATTAAAGCACTTCATGAAAGGCTTCTGAAATGATTCCAAACTTGTTGGATCTCCATTCGCCACAGCCTTAAATGCCCCCTGACCTTTTACCTTGAATTTTAATTCTCGGTCTTCGCCTGTCACTATATTCCCCTGTTTATCAACCAGCGTAGCTGTGATAAAAGCAATATCTTTTCCATTTGCTTTCAATTGTTTCCGATCAACGTCTAAACGTACAGTATATAACTTACCTGCCGTCTTTACACTATCTCTTGCAGCTATATTTCCTAAAGAATCATAGGCAACTACCGTAACCGTACCCGGTTCGTATTTAGTATCCATCCACATCAAACGATAGCGCTTTTGACGCATAAAATCATTTTGTGCCTTTTTATCGTTAGAATTTTCCAAGGTAACATCAAAATCTTTCTTTTTTACTCCTTGACTTTTTCCATTGATAAAAATTTCCGCTGCAGGGTAATCTGTATAGACAAAAATTGGCGTTTTCTGTCCTTCGCGTCCCTTCCAGTTCCAATGAGGAAGAATATGAAGTGTATGCAATTCCTGGTTCCAATGGCTACGATAAAGATAATATCGATCTTTAGGGATACCGGCAAGATCTACAATACCGAACAAAGAACTATGACTTGGCCAATCTGTATAGTAGGGTGTCGGTTCGCCCAAATAATCGAACCCTGTCCAGACAAATTCACCTATTGCGTAAGGTAGATCGTCATGCTGAATAAAGTTATCTTCAGGCAAATCCGACCAGGAACAATGCTCTACATCATAACTCGAAGCCTGATGGTCGTCATATTTTGCCATCGATTTTCGTTCAACGGGAAATTTATAAACACCTCTAGAACTCAAAGTAGACGCAGTTTCAGTACCAAGAATTAACTGCTGTTGTAACTTTTTATAGGCTTCGGGGTATTTAAATGGACGATAATTAAAGCCTGCAACATCCATCGTTGAGGCATAGCTACTATTTATAACCGCATCAGGGTTGTCCATCCCCTGGGTAACTGGGCGAGATGGATCCTCACGATGGCAAATATCTTGCAGATATCTCGCGACCTTAGATCCGTCAGGACTTCCTTGTTCGGGTACTTCATTTCCAATACACCACATCACAACGCTTGGATTATTGCGGTAATGCCGTATCAGATTTACAAGATCTTTTTCGGCCCAATCGTTAAAATATTGATTGTACCCATTCTTCATTTTGGGAATTTTCCATTCATCAAAACTTTCCGCCATTAGCATAATACCCATTTCGTCACAGGCTTGCACCAGCTCCGGAGCCGGCATATTATGGGAAGTGCGAATGGCATTAACGCCCATATCTTTCATTATTCGTAACTGCCGCCTAATAGCGGCATCATTCACAGCTGCTCCCAAAGGCCCCAAATCATGATGCAAACACACTCCTTTAAATACGGTCAGCTTTCCATTCAAATAAAACCCTTTATTGGGTACCATAGCAATGCTTCTGATTCCAAATACGGTTTGATATTTATCGATTAATTTGCCGTTCTGATAGAGCTTGCTGACAGCCTTATATAAATTGGGGGATTGCAATTCCCACAATTGTGGTTTCTCAACGAACAATTCCTGTTGCATCTGCTGGATCTGGTAGTTGCCTATCTGATCATTCTTCTTCGCCACGATGCGTCCATGGCTATCGATAAGAATAGTTTCTAAGGAAAGAGAATCTTTCGACAGATCTATACCGGCTAAATCAGTCCGAACCTGAATTCGAGCGAAATCCTTTGTGATCTCAGGCGTCGTAATATAGGTGCCCCAATGTGCAATACTTGTTTTTTCAGTGATCTCCAATCGAACATTTCGATACAATCCTGCGCCAGGGTACCAGCGGGATGACTCAGACTTATTTTCTAATCTTACCGCGACCAAATTTTGACCCGGACTCACACACTCGGAAACGTCAAAATAAAAACTATTATAGCCATAAGGCCAATTGCCGACCTTTTTCCCATTCACAAAAACGACAGCATTGCTCATAGCACCATCAAACTGTAAAACCGTGCGCTTATTTTGAACGTTTTGTGGCAATTCAAATTCTTTACGATACCAGCCAACGCCTACAAACGGAAGTCCACCAGTCCGACCTGCATGTTCCAATGCTTCCTTTTGTCCATCTTGAGCAATAGCCATATGCTGCTTATCATTGTTGGCACTAAATGGGCCATAAATTGCCCAATCATGCGGAACACGAACAGTCTGCCATTCGCTTGTAATCAATCCGATATCAGCGAAGTTTGGCTGATCATGTTTTGTAAATTTCCATCCATCCTCGAGCATGGTTACTATTCGTTCCTGAGCAAATAAAGTATTTGGTCCAATAGATATTATTGCACATAGTATAAATTTCAGTCCTCGGGTTGAAAAAATGGATAAATAAGATTTAGATTCTTTTTGCATCTATAGCATTTTAAGGTTGAGTTTGTTCATAAAAACAAATTGAAGATCCGAAAATACAACTTATGTATAACATAATAAAATTATTCAGATCTTTTGTGATTGGAATTAAAGCTGAAATCATGATGTGCTATTCAAATGCTCCTCTTTCATTGAAATAGAGTCCCAGCTGTTCTATTTGTGGGTTTAGGCGAGATTGTAAAATGTTGATTCTTAATCTCTGGGCACTAACTGTCGGAAAAGTCAATAAACGTTTGTTACCGATAGTAGTTCCTTTCGACACTTCTCTCCAGACTCCATCTTGCCAGATCTCCAAATTAAATCGCTCGACACGTTGCCCTAAAGCGATGGTTTCCTGTAAGGAAAGAACGTTGAACGCGGTTGCTTTAGGTAGGGTATATTCAAAAGTTGCTATGCTGATTTTTTCATCTTTCGTCGTCCAAAATGGCATTTTTTTCCATTTTTTTAAAACGAGGCCTGCAGTATGGAGTTTAGCTTTGCTTAAAAGATTTTTCGAAAACAATGCTGTGCGCCAGTCATTCCACTTTTTTAAATTTGCAGCATCTACCGAATGAATCAAGCCTGCAGCTGTTGGTGGAATATTAAGCAACAAGACACCATTTTTCCCCACCGAATTAAAATAAATATCCATCAACTTACCCGGGCTTTTGACTTTGTTATCCTCTTCCTCGTGATAGAACCATCCCGGGCGTATAGAAACATCAGTTTCCGCTGGGTACCATACCAGCCCTTTTGCTTCTTTGATCCTTTCTCGGCTCCCAAGATCTTTATGACGCATATCTCCGGCCGGTTTGATATTCATCTGTTGTTGCGATCCTGCAGCTATCTGATTTTGTGCTAGATTACTAGCCGGTACAACTGACCATTCTGTGTCCCGTCCATACCCCGTTTCTGTACCGACCCATCTTACATCGGGTCCCATAACTGCGATAACGGCCTCAGGTTGTTTTTCACGTATAACCTGATAATAACGATTCCAATCGTATTCCTGCTTTTTACCGTTAGGTCCCTCTCCGTTAGCACCATCAAACCAAACTTCATCAATCTGACCATATCGGGTCAGTAATTCGCTCAATTGGGCAACAAAAAAATCATTATAAGCTTCTGACCCATAAGAAGCTTCATGTCGATCCCAAGGGGAAAGATATACCCCCAACTTCATATCGTATTTTTTACAGGCCGCAGCAAGTTCGCCAAAAATATCTCCTTTTCCCTTTTTGTAAGGAGAATTTTTAACCGAATAGTCTGTTGTATTCGTTTGCCAGAGGCAGAAGCCATCGTGATGCTTCGCCGTAAGAATCAAAAGTTTGATTCCACCTTCCTTTGCTGTCCTAACCCATTGTTCTGCATCTAATTGCGTCGGATTAAATAATTTTGGATCGTCTTTCCCTTCACCCCATTCCTTATTTGTGAAGGTATTGATCCCAAAATGGAGAAATCCGGTCACTTCCAGCTTTTGCCAATCAAGCTGTCTTTGGGTCGGTATCACGTTGGCAGCTTTGGTTACAATAGCAGATTCTGATTCTCCGGGTTGTAATGCAATCATATTTTGAGCCGAAGCGTGAAAAACCGCTGCCAATAACAGTAATGTAATTGTATTAATTTTCTTCATTTGATATTTATCTGACAAAAATAAGATAGCCGGAATAATCTCCGAACTATCTTATCTTCAAAATTTTCGTAAACGTTCCGACCAATTATTGATTGGCCCCCTGATTGGCAACTAAAGGCCAATTCGGGTTTTGATAGATAATTGAACCAGCTGGGCTACCATCTGTCGAAGTTATGCTCAAATGACTTATTGCTATGGGAGACAAATAATGGGCACTGGTCCAGCTATAGCCATTTAGAACAAGATTGTTAGCCGAAAGATTAATCCGATAGGGTCTTAAATATTGACTTTCCTGTGGTGAAGACACATTTGCGGTTTTTCCTGCTGTGCCGGGTACGATTAAAGTCGAGACGCCTTTATCTTTGTACCAGTCTTGCATAGGCCCCCACAGCCTCATCCCTTCAATAATGTATGGATTGCTTGCTAGCTGATCAAGAGCCCGCCAACGCCTAAGATCATTAAATCTAAATCCCTCGGCAACTAGTTCCAAACGGCGCTCCCTTCTAATATTATAAAGAAGTTTGTCAGATAGTAATTGTCCTGCTGAATATGCAGCAAAGTCACCCTGAGCTTCCTTTTGCATGTCGGTCGCATTTACGGTTGCCATAAAATCTGTATTTACACCTGCTCTTTCTCTGATTTTTGTCCAGTAACTATTGGCTTTTGCATCGATCACTCCCTTTGCAAGATAACTTGCTTCAATATAGTTTAGATACGCTTCGACTGCGCGAAATATAATCGAGCCTGTGGTACCAGTCTGTCCCTCAGCTTGGGCAAAAAGATAGCTCATTCCTTTTTTCAAGGCATAACCTGTCACGTACCTTGTTTCGGCTAGTCCGATAATATCTGGTCTCGGCTCTGTCTGCACAGCACCTGTCGAAGAAGTCTGGTTGGTATAACTCAATTCCCCAGGTGCTTTCATAAAGAGCTGTAAGCGATTATCCCGATTTTTTTTGACGAGGCTGATGGAATCGTCACCTGCATACCCAGCGTTAGAAGCATAAATAGGCAGTCCGTTTTTCATGGTGAAATTTTCCACAAGACCTCTTGAATATCCAGAATTTCCGCCATTACGGTTCATGTAGTGATTTACAGCATGCGTAATTCCTAAAGGCATTGAATAACTCCGCCATAAAAGGACTTCACTGTAACCGTTTAGATTTTCATCACCAAACATTTTAAAATAGGGATTTGAAGATGAATTATAACCATCATCCTTTGTATTTCCAACAAGTTCGACTGCATCGGCTACCTGAGCGGCGGCTGTCATCGACTGTTCTAAGAAATAATTGATCTCATTATCGATATTGATCGAAAAATTTGGATGCGATTTTGCACCCGGCCAGCCAGTACCACCAGGGACGAAAGCAGTTCCTTTATGGTATTTTAGCCAAGAGCCTTCAAATAATCCTACACGAGATTTAAAAAGTAAAGCAGCCTTTTTTGAAATACGGTTTTTCCCGTCCGGAGCAACATCGTTCAGCAGTGTAATCGCCGAATCCAAATCAGAAAGAATAAATCTAACCACCACATTCCTAGGTTGTCGAACAGAAGCAGCGGTCAGCTCTTCCATATTATCTTTCAGTGTATTTCTGATGATCGGAAAATCACCTAGCGCCTGTACCTTAGTAAAATATTCATACGCTCTCAAAAAATAAGCTTCTCCCACATAATGGGTTATATTTGCGGAATTTCCTGTTACCTTACCATTTTTCCATTTTGGAAGTACTTGTTCAAGAAAATAGTTCAACTGTCTAATCTGGGTAAAATCCCATTCACCTCCGGAACTTGGCACACGCCATTCTCCCGGGACCCAGCGTGTCGAATAACTTGAAGTCACCTGGTTATCAGTACCGTTATCGTTGGCAAATGTTCCAAGCCCCCAGCCAGAATGGGATGGAAAGGCATAACGTCCAACAGTATATGCAGCTAAGTCCGCTTCTGTATTTAAATATTCTTGTGGTGTTACATTGGATAAGGGTTCTCTATCCAAATACTTATTGCAGGAGTGCAAAGTGAACAACACGGTCATTGATAGCAACCAAGAAATTGTGGAGAAATAATATGTTCTTTTCATATCTATCTGTTTAAAAATTCAAGTTAAGTCCAAAAGAATAAGTCGTCGAAAATGGATATGTTTTTCCATCGTTCCACCCTCCAAGTCCAACGGTTTCCGGATCAAAAACCTTGGCCATTTTGGTAAAAGTCAACAAATTTTCACCTGATGCATAAATTCGAATTTTGGAAAATCCTATTTTGGTCAATAGCTGTGGAGAAAACGTATATCCAAACTGAGCATTCTTTAAACGTAAATAAGCGGCGCTTTGCAAATATCTCGTTTGCGTTTGCTGATTTTTTGAGGTATTAAAATAAGGTCTTGGTAAATAGGAATCTTTATTAACACCTAATATACCATTTTGTACCATAGTGGAATTCTCATCACGGTAGAAGTCCATATTCTCAACAAATCCAGCAGATTGCCACATCCCGCCATTCGCTCCCCAAAAATATGGGCCATTGGGCATATAATCGCGTTTTCCAACACCTTGCAAGAAAATCCCTAAATCGAACCCGCTATAATTGAAATTTAAATCAAAACTGTAACGATAGCGTGGGGCCGAATTTCCTATAATTGCCAGATCCCCTGGGTTAGCCAACGTATTGGCTCCATTATTAACCTGACCGTCTCCGTTGAGATCAGCATACATGATGTCGCCAGCTTGCCAGTTTGTCCCGAAAGACTGTTTGGCATTAGCGAGATGTGCAGCCATTTCTTCCGCGCTCTGTGCTATTCCTAAAGTTTGATATCCCCAGATCTCCCCATTCTTCCGGCCATCATACCAAGTACTCAACGTACCAGTAGGATTAGGATATTTGGTTACTGTCTGACGGTCGTCGGAAAGTACAGCTCGTGCGCTATAATTCAGTTTACCGATATGATCTTTCCAGTTTACCTCAATTTCGAAGCCTTTGGAATTCATCTCGGCATTGTTTAAACGCGGTACAGCCGTGCCCAAAATAACAGGAAGTTCTGGTGCTGGTCCTATCATATCGAATGTATTCCGACGATAGACTTCAAGAGATAAACCTAAACGATTGGAAAGTGCCCGCAAATCAAGCCCCACATTCCAGCTTGATACACGCTCCCAGGTCAATGTAGAGGCAATAAGCCCAGGTGCACTGGCTGTATTTGTTTTTTGTCCATTCAAAAGCCAGGTACCATTAGCTATACTCACTGGCATTGTTGCATAAAAAGGATACCAATTGTCCGTATATTGGTTTCCCAGCTCGCCATAGGAACCACGCAACTTAAACATGGAAACATGCTCCTTGATAGGCCAAAATGATTCATTCGCTATGTTCCATCCAACGGAAACGGAGGGAAAGAGATTCCAGCGCAAGTCTCTTGGAAAACGTGAAGAGCCATCGTATCGCCCATTCGCTTCAAAAAGATATTTATCTTTGTAGTTATAGTTTAAACGTCCAAAAAAACCAGCGGTAGCCCAATGTTGGTAGCCCCCAGAAGCTCTTGGATTAGTGGTCGCAGTATTCAATGTCGGTATATTATCTGTGATTAGATCGCTCATGCTTCCATTAAGATCTCTATACTTATTGAGCTCTGAATTGAAACCAGCCAAAATTTTGAAATGGTGATCACCGTTGATGTCAAAGGAATAATCTGAAAAGAAATTTGTACTGAAATATTCATCTTTTCGATTGTATTCCGACACATTGGTATATCCTGCCGCATTGTATCCTACCGCAACGGGAAATGGATTTCCTTTTACATCATTTGAATAAGCTCTCAAAATTTCAGCATGATCATTTTGACTCGTAATGCGATAATTGACATTTCCTGTTACATTCAAGTTTTTGATTGGCTGATAATGCAATTGCAGCTGTTGATAGAGAAAATCTTTCTGAAATTTTGAACGCCCCCCCTGCTGCAGCTGCAAGATTTCACTTGGTTCGGAATAATTTCCATTTGGATCGTACAAAGGTATCGTAGGCCATCTTCTAGCTATATTATGATAATATAAATCATTCATATGGCTTGCTTTTTCGTAGTCTTCACGTACAAAACGCGTATTGTACATCAAGTCTAACTTATCGCTAATCTTTGCATTGATTTTCGTAGCTATCGAGTATCGTTGAAAATTATCATTGGCAAATCTGTTCAAACCGTTTTGATCCATGTAATTTGCAGAACTATAAAAATTCAGTTTTTCAGTCCCCCCATTCAAACTGAGTGTGTGTTCATGGGAAGTTGTAAAGTTCCGATAAAACTCCTTAAACCAGTTTGTATTCCCATTAGATCCTGTATAGTATTGAAATCTGTCACTAGCATTTGGGGTAGTCGTCGTTTCAATTTCGCCTTTCTGATAAGCATCAATTCGTTCCAATACCTCCTGCGAAAATTTTGCTCCCTCACCATCGTTTGCTGCGACTTCATTGAAATAATAAGCAAATGTTTTGGAATCTAACATCGTGGGTAGTCCTCTTGGCTTGCCCAGTCTGATATTATTGTTATAATTTGCAGTTATCTTCCCCGATTTCCCAGATTTTGTCGTAATGAGGATTACTCCGAAAGGTGCTCTGGACCCGTAAATAGCCGAAGCTGCTGCATCTTTAAGTACGGTGATATTTTCAATATCCTGAGGATTCAGCGCATTCATATTACCTTCCATCCCATCAATTAAAACCAAAACTGATGAACTCGACCCTACGCCTATCGTTCCTGCACCACGGATATTGACACTTAAATTTTGATTTAGCTCGCCGCCCAATCCAGTTGTCTGTAAATTCAGTCCAGGGATCATGCCCTGAAGGGCCTGTCCAACATTCTGCACAGGTCTTGATTCTAACTCTTTACCGTCAAGAGAAGAAACCGCACCGGTCAAATTTGCCTTCTTTTGTGTTCCGTACCCCACTACGACGACTTCTTCCAAGGCCCTATCTTGATTGGCCATTGTCAACAGCATTGGACTGCGACTCGCATTTTCACTTAAAGAAGCATACCCCACATAGGAAAAATCCAAAATAGATTTTTCATTTGCTACTTTTAAAGTAAATGTTCCGTCTTCTGCTGTCAATACAGTATTTGAGGTACCTCTTTCTGTCACAGTCACACCCGCAATTGGTTTTCCCGATGCATTCAAAACTGTACCTTTAATCTCTATCTTTTCTAATTTTTGATTTGGGATATTTTTGAAACTATTCCTTTCCTGTGGTTTAACAATAATAGTTTTACCTTCAATCACAAAATCTAGATCCTGCTCCGTGAGCGCTTTTTTCAACACTAACCTCAAATCCAATTTGGAACCAGAATAAGAGATTAATTTTTTGTTTTGCAAAATATCCGAATCATAAATAATCTGATATCCCGTTTGTTTACGTATCTCTTTTAGGACCTCTGATAAGGTTGCATTTTTTAGATTGAGGTTTAATTCTTGTGCCTTGGCTAAGGGAAGGCTTTGGAGAGCTATTAAACCAAGGATAGTACCTATTCTTGACGATCGCTTTAGAAAAGTTAAAGCAGATTGGTCCCGAACAAACCAAAATTTGTTTTTTCTCAGGTGAAATTTTTTATTCATATTTTTAGGCTTTATTGTAAAAGGGGCATTATTCCCATTCTTACAATAAAGAGTCTCCCAAACGCGATTACCCTAAAAAATTTTTTTAAAAAATTAATTCATGACCTTTTAACGTGATGTTCAAATTGCCTGATCTTTTTATGAGATCCAAAATCTCAGAAAACGAGCGATCTCTTTTAAGAAAAAGTGTAAAATTTCGATTAGGAACTTTATTGGGATCAAAATGAATTGGATAGATATTAGAAAGATCTGAGAGAATATAGCGCAAGCTTTTATTTTCATAATACAAATTACCATCTTTCCACGACGTATAATCTTCGGTTATAGCAATTGTTTTATCAATAGATCCTTGATCATCCAGCATGGCCATCTCTCCAGGAACAAGCAACTTGTTTTTTCCTGATTTAATACTTTTTAAAGCTATACTTCCTTCTGTTAATACAGTCTGCTCGGCTCCTTCACGAGACAAAACATTAAACTTTGTACCTAAAACAGCTATCCGCTGTTTATCTGTCAGAACAATAAACTCCTGTTTAATATCAGCCTGCTGTCTCTTAGCAACCTCAAAAAAGGCTTCTCCTTTTAAAGTTAAAATCCGATTTTTTAAAAAATCGCCTTTGTAACTCAGCTCAGAATTAGAATTAAGAAATACTATAGTTCCATCTTTTAACAAAACCTTATACAATCCACCAACCCCAACGCGCAGAACAACATCATCAAATTCGGAGGTTGATGATTCTGTCTGTTCAATAATCAACATATCTTTCTTTTTACTGACTTTGAAAGGTTTGTTTTTATTATTCTCCCATTCAGCAAGGGACATGGGCCTTGATCCTGAAATTGTGATGTCTCCAGCTGTAATATCCGCATAAATGTGCTCAGATTTTGGGGGGGAGATATTAATGGAGCGAGGATAAAAAATATATAAGCTAGTAGAACAAATAGATAAAACAAAAAATAGGATAGCCCCGTTCAACAAACGCTTTTTACGTTTCTTTCTACTAATCGTTGTTAGAATACGATCAAAAGTCTGTTTTTTTATATCTTCTCTATCGTTTAGGGGCATATGCTTATAATACGGATGAATTTGAAAGATTTTAATTTGTTAATATGACAAAATAACGAAAAGGTGAATATAATTATAAGGCTTTTCGTAATTTATTCAAGACTTTTGATATATGATATTCTACAGATTTGATACTAAGGTTCATTTTTTTGGCGATTTGTTTGTAGGATAAATCATCTTCGCGACTCATGATAAATATTGCTCTTGTTTTGGTAGGAAGTCTCGCTAATAATCCATCAAGCTGATCAGAGAGTTCTTTATATGAAAGCTCATCATGCTCAACAGCTATGTCTAACAACAGGTGTTCCTCTAATTCATTTAACCTACGTAATTTCCCCAGCAGTTTAAAACATCTGTTTTTTGTACAAATGAATAAATAATCTTTTAACGATGATTGGATGTTTAATCTTTTATGACGGGCCCACAACTCAGTAAAGACATCATGTAAAACATCTTGTGCTAGTGATTCTTCCTTCATCAATCGTAAAGCAAAGGTATAGAGGCCATCCCAGTAAAAATTATATACTAAGGAAAATGCTTGCATATCTCCGTCTTTTAGACAGCGCAAAATTTTGTGCTCTATTTGACTTTCCACTTGATTCGATTCCATATCGGTAATTAAATTGTTCTTCAATGGTTAGCAGATGTTTAAGACTAATTGGTTAGATTATGAAAAATGCCAACAATATTATGTATTACATAAGTACAATATTAACATTTTTTTACAAATGTATAAAATGATCTATAAAATTTTTAAATAAAAAATTAGTCTAAATTTTGCTTTGGCCTCGAAATCATAGTATCACCTTGGTATAGTTATATGTTTATTTCATTGAAGGATCTAAAACTGGATGAGAAGCAGCAAAGTTGGGGATCAATCGACACGCTAGAGTAGCTGTACTCCCCAGCAGCGATATATTTTGTCTCTACATTATAAAATAAAGCCCATGATATCGTAGGAACACAAACTTGGTTGACTGTAAGAATATCAATTGTTTAAACAAAAAAATCCACATTAATTCTTAATTTAGAGGATAAACCTATTTCAGCATATTTTAACATCCCTCAACTCGGTACCATATATGAACAAAATCCATTTTGTCAGAGAAGCAGTGATTAATATAGTTTTCATTGAAGCCATTATTACTTCTATTATATTCCATTTTTTTCTGTACATACAAAACAACTTCATCTGGATTGAAATAGTTAGCATTCCCGCTCTTGCATTCCTCTTTTTATTCCTTTTTCTAAGATGGAAATTTACGCGATATTTAGTAACTGTATTCTATTCCTTTTTATACGGAGCGATGGCCTACTATATTGGGAGGCAGCTCCAAGGTGACGGCATTTCAGCACGGGTTGTATTAGCTTTTACAGCTTATTTCCTGAGTTTGGGATTTCATCAAATGAAGTATAGATCGCTAAAAACTAAGTTATCAATGAAGATTGTAGTCTATGAAAATTAATATGCGATCCATTATTTTTATTACCGGATCCATCCTCTTTACCTATTGGATGTATTTACTCGCCGTAAGAGATAGTAAATATTTAAAGGATAATTACAGTCCCAATGCCGAAGTAATTTCAACAATACCCGTGTATAAAAGGCCAAAAATAAACAGTCATATCATCGACACGCTTCACAGTGGAGTGAAACTAACTGTAAGAAATGCTAATCAAGATTTTTATCGGATTATTTTCGCAGAAGAATATAATAATTTAAAGGGTAGCTATATCCCTAAAAAAGGATTAGAGATTTTCTCTGATACTGAACTCTAAATTTCATTTGGTGCATATCAATAATATTGCCACGGTTTAACCATATTCGTTTTATAGAATGGGTGCAGGGATATTGTAATCTTCCCTAAACTCTTTTTATTTTCAACACTATTAAGCTGCTCAACACAAAAGAATCTTGATGACTTTCCTGAAATAGATCGAAACAATTGCAGTAGTTTTAATCAGCAAGACAAAGGAGAAAGCGAGGTTGCACCATTGATACATGGAAAAGTAAGATTATGTTACAATAACGAAATATTGTCTGACGCAAGAGTTTTTTTTCTTCAAAATGGAAAGGGTACCATAACTTCCCTTATGACCGACAAAAAAGGTGAATTTGTAAATAAAATTTCATCAGATGGTTTTTTGGGTAAAGTTATTAAAGAAAAATTTGGATCGAATCTGACAATCGATGATGTGCGAATTGATGCAAATTTTAAAGATCATTATTTGGATATAAAATTACCTAGGCAACCTGTTTATATTAATGAAACAGGGCCTAAAAAGGACCGGAAAAAGCTAAGGAAAGAAGTTGAAAAAGCAAATAGCAAACATAAATAGGTGTTATAATTTGATCTGGGCTATTAAAATTTTAGTTTTTTTTTGATCTTTTGTTTCTCATCCTGTTCTGTCATCAGACAGAAAACAATAAAGTATTGGGCGGGTACGGAGCTTCAGGCTATTTAGACGAAAACGATTCGCAAGACTCGGTAACGATTTCAGGCGTTGTCACTGAAGCTAAGACAAAAAGAAAAGTACCCAATGCCGAGATACGATTTTTAGATTCTGAAGGAAATACGCTTAAAAAACTATCTTCCGACAATGATGGATCATTCAATACAAAACTGGCAAAACTCTCAAAATTTGGAAGTATCGAAATTGATGGAAATAGTGCTGGTTTTCTCACTAAAGCAAATGTTGACTTTGGTATTTTTGTCAATAACACTAAGATTAAAGCAAGACTTTTCAACTATGATTACTCTGCAACAGAGCTAGACACTTGACAAGTCAAAGATCATTGGAAATATGGAAGTTAAATGTTTATATTTAATTATGGAGACATATATGATGGCTATAATATTATACCGTTTAGCAAAACAATTATGAAAAATATTCTTTTTGCTTCCACGCTGGTTCTGTCTATACTTTCCTGCCAAGAAAATAAGCAACAGAACTCACCCCTTGTAGAAAATGCAGTGGACAATGCTGAGTCGGCTGCTTCAGGTTCTTTTAAGAGTTATCGTGGAAATAATATAACTGTAGACAATATCTATTCCGAATTGATAAAAGATGATAAAAACCTTACAGCTCTCAATTCCAGGATTGTGAAGACATTAGAGGAAACAGAAAAAGTTTTAGTTGTATATAACATTGTGCTCAACACCAATAATTCTTATTATCAGGATGCCAATGAACAAACGAAAGCCATTACAGATTCATTTGTAAAACAACAGGTAGAAAAAGAAATTACCGCCAGTGCTGATCGATACGATCTTAAAGTAAAAGATATAACAGATCATATCAGTCAAATAACTAAAAATAATGAAACGCTCGTTAGCACCTATACTGCTTTTAAAATCAGAAAAACACTACCTGAAATTGAAAAATATCAAAATGCGCATCCTCTAAAAATAGATAGCCTAAATACTTTCATTTCCAAACAGAATAAATTGCTGGAAGAATTAAAGAAATTTAAATAAATGATATCAAGAGAAGGAATACTGAGTCAACTTGACCAAGAGGCTAAAAATTATACCTTTCCAATGTTGGATAACGGCTATTACTATCATGGAGATCAAAAAATGGTAATTTTTCGAGATGAAAGTCGATGGGCAATATTAATTGAAATTTTTGCGTTTAACAATCACGATTATGATGTCAATGGTTTTACAACACTTGTCTCTGCCTATGGCAATTGCCTACTTAACGGATATGATGATGTCAGTTTCAATTGTTTCGTAAGTGATTCTGATACGGAGTCATTTCTTTATGACGACGAAAATTATATTCCATATTTGGATAGTAATGTTAAAACCATAAAAATTAGAGATCAAATTATTGTGTTAAATACGAATTCCGACTTTTTTAAACAGAAACAAATTGATCTTGAATACCCGAATAAAATTGCCCCTTGGGATTTAATGAGAAGCTTAGTGCCTGAATATTAGGATCATATTTGGCTAACCAATACCGAAATATCGCTGAGCATTCCATCAGATTTACCGATATTCTTAGAGCTGAATGAATGGCTTCATCCTGATTTAGCGGATAACCAACTACCGAGTGAAATGGAAACATTTATTCAGATTGCAGAAGCACTTGCGACTGGCAATAAAGCACTATATAAGCCTACTGTTGCACCAAACACACACTGGAAATATTGGCCTGAGGGTGGAACTTTGTAGTGATCATAAACCAATCTGCCGTTGTCGAACTGTAACCATTTTTTGTAAAGTGCAATTTTTCTCCGATCATCTGTGGCATAGTCAACCTCGAGATGCCATTTGGTTTCATCAACTAGAATTATTTCCTTCATACCTGTTTTCAGAATTATCCTACAACTGCTTTTTTATAAAAAAGATATCATTCAGATAAAGCTAATTCAATGATTCCTCAACGTAATTATAGTTTTTATTATAAAATAATATGGAATTCCACTGGATATATCTTTTCCCCGGACTGAACTCAAGTTTAACTCCCATTCACAAGGCGATCTACTTATACGAAAATAAGCACACCCAGATTGCTCCAGAGATGCTCTTCCAAATAATATCATTCAATGAAAACTATTTCACCGCTTGTCCAGAGCGATTTGAACTGAAATAGCATATGAAAAACATTGTATTAAAGTTAACTGATCAGGATATTAAATTTAAAGCACTATTCGGGACACTATGGGGATATTCAATGAAAATTACAGTACTATTCAATCCTATCTTTCTAGTTTTCCAAAACTATCAGCAAATTGCTGAGCCAGCGTTAATATATTTTCATTTTTTTCGGGACATTCCAGCACCTAATCCATTTAAAATACTATAGCAGAATGTAAACTTAATTTTAACACAAAACATGCAATTGAAATCAATAAAATTCGTGCTTCCTATTTTGCTTTTGGGAAGCCAGACCGTCTTTGGACAACTCGCTGCCACGAAGGGAATCACTCGGGAAGAACTGTTTAAGCATCTGAATGGCTTATTTCAGCAAAATACCGACGCGGCAAAAAACAATATTTTGAAGGAAGCCTTATTTCTTTCAAAATCCAAAAAAGAGGAAGATCAGTTGCTTTCCGCCCAGCTCTATGAAGGTTTAGAGCAGACGGATATGGCCGAAACCATAAAAAAAGGTATAAACAAAAAATTTCCCAAAGGAATCACCGTCCGCAATACGGCCTTTGGGGCATTATTTCAAAATACCGACCTCACAGCCCAGCAGGCAGAAGATCAGTATAAGCAACTGTTGCAACAATATCCAGAAGGGAATTACGAGGAAAAGAGCAATGGCGTGTACGGCTATGCCACGGGTGCTATTGCCCTGCAATATGCCCGAGAAAAAAATCTGGCTAAAGTAACCCAATATATGAATGCATTAAAACCTCGAAAAAACTATGTGGAATCCAATTTTATGGTTGGGAGAGAACTAAATAAGCAGGGTGAATTTGTCTTTGTCCAAGCGATGCTCGAACCTGTTTACACAGACCTTACAGTGCGTAAGAATTCGGCTGAAAGCACTAGCAATAAGGACGGGTTGCCATACTACGGCGGGATTACATTACAGTATGCCGAATCACTTATGGGGGCTAATGCCTTAGATAAAGCCTTAGATGTGCTCGCCCTGCAACAACAGCAGCTTCCTTCGGAGTTTACAACTATATTGTCACTTCGCATTAGAATGCCTCCACTAGTTCGCATCAGAATGCCCCCACTAATTTCACAAAAAAAACCATTATTCTATTCATTATTATTTTCATAATTTTCTTGATCTTCTGACTTTTTGGGTCTTCCCCTTTTTGATTTTTCCTTAGGGTCGTCTTCAAACATTCCGTTCAGTTCCAGGAGGTTCTTTATACGGTAACTGTTTCCATTTAGTTTGACGATTGTGGCATGGTGCACTATGCGGTCTATTATCGCCGATGCGATTACTTTGTCCCCGAAAAGTGTCCCCCAGTCTTCAAAGTTCCTATTTGTGGTAATGATCATTGAACCGTTTTCG
>NZ_VLKR01000050.1 GCF_007830445.1 Sphingobacterium siyangense
GCCGCTAGCGTTCATCCTGAGCCAGGATCAAACTCTCCATTGTAAAATGAAGTTTTTGATTCCAACTATTTACATAATCAGAATTCTTTTTTTATATCTCTGATCTTGGATCGAATTGAACGAATTACTTGAATTTGTTCATGACTTTCGTTTGTCTACTCGTCACGCTTACATGATTGTGTTTTCTTAAAGAACTTTGTCGCTTCAACTTCCGTATCCGCTATATTCCGATGGCATTGCGCCCTCTTTATCTTTTTTGTTTTTCCCTTCGTTTCCGTTGGGACTGCAAAGGTAGAAATCTTTTCTGAACTTCCAAAAACTTTTTTAAGTTTTTTTTTCTTTTCTCTTTTTTTCGATTTCCGCGTTTAAAATAAAATCAGCTGGATTTTAAATCCTGCCAAACTTCTCTTAAACCCTTCTTTTTTTCATGATTCTTTCTTTCGAAGTAACCGTGCCTCCCTTGCGGAGTGGTGCAAAGATAGGGAGTTTACAAACAAACTTCCAAGCCTTTTGTTCTTATTTATTTTATTTTGCCCTTAACTGCCTGTAAGGGTGCGAGATTCTTTTTGTAGAAAGGCTCGCCGGGGATTTCAGCACCGACTGCAGGGGCAAACATAAGCAACCAGGAATGGGTGCCACGCCAAGCAGATGAACGGTGACAGGCGGTTATCGATAAGGCCGGAATACCTTCTTCTGTAGCTATACTTTTGTACCGTTTTACTTAGGTTTAGTTTAGGTTTTAGTTAGGTTTTGTTTAGGTATAGTATAGGTTATAGCTAAACAAAACCTAACTTATTGCTAAGCTAAATATAAACAAAAGCTAACCTAAGGAATAAGAAGCCCTCAACTTTTCTTTATTTACTGGGGAAGCACGGCTCATTTAGGGCAAACTTGGGTTCCGCCCCGTGGACAGGGCTCCGGCTGCTACGCAGGGCTTGCGGGAACCTTCGGCTCCCCTCCCCACCTGCTTCGTACCATGCTCGGGGTAGGTTTGCCCTGCAACCGTGTCCTGTCCGTGTTGAGTCCGTGTTGAGTCCGACTCTGGCACGGATTCAGGTTACTTTTAAGGTAGCCGCACCCTGCCCGCAGGGCGAAACTAAGCCCTAGCTAAACCCTCGCTAGGCTCATTCAGGATAGATTCTGGACTGGTTCAAGATCGAAAACGAAACGAACCGCAGCGCGACATCTTACCTAGAAATACCGAAAAATAGCCAAAAAACACCAAACACTCGGACTCGCATAGGTTACATGGGCCAAAAAGCCCTTGGTTAGCTTCGAGTATGTTGAACTTCTTTTTAATTTTGAAGAGGGATTAGAAAAAGGAAATCCTGCCAATCAAATCCATTGACTAAGTCCCAGCCGACCATAGATAATGGCTAATTATGAAGATAAAAACGCATTTATACATTTTTTTATGTAGATTTATCTTCTTAAAATAACCACCAGAGCGATGAGCAGAACTACCCTGAAAGATATAGCGTTGGCACTCAACATTTCTGTTTCGACGGTTTCCAAAGCATTATCAGACAGCTACGAAATAAGTGAAGCGACTAAAAAGATGGTTCAGGAATATGCCAAAAAGCATAATTTCCACCCAAATAAGTTGGCACGGAGCTTAAAAATAGGAAAATCCAATACAATAGGGGTTATTGTATCCAACATTAGCAATACATTCGTTTCACAAATCCTCGATGGAATTCAAATAGCCTCTCAACAGACGGTCTATGACGTTATTTTCATGCAAAGCCGGGAAGACGAACGGATCGAAAAAAATTGTATTGACGTCTTACGCATGCGCGGTATTGATGGCTTAATGATATCTCCGGTTTCTTCCGATTCAAATATTGAAGAGCTAAAAGCATTGATAAAATCGCAGATCCCCGTCGTTATTTTTGATCGTATCAATCACCAGCTCGACACATTCAAGGTTGGTGTCAATAATTTCCAGGGTTCATATAATGCCACAAAGCATCTCATCGAACAAGGTAAAAAGAATATTTTGCATATCACCGGAAAGAACTTAGGTGTGGCAGCCGAACGATTAAATGGCTTCAAATCTGCTTTATCAGATGCGGGGATTCCTTTTGATACTAGACATTATATCGAATGTAGTTTTAATAATACCACCGATATAGACGAAACAATTCGGGAGATTTTGCGCAAAGAATATCTTGAACATAAAAGTATAGATGCAATTTTCGGTGCTACGGATGTTATTACAACCCGAACACTAGGTATTTTGGCTGAGCTTCAGATTCAAGTCCCTTCCGAGGTCGCGGTTATTGGTTTTTCAAACACACAGATAGCAGCTTCCTTAAATCCGGCACTATCCACAATTGTACAACCGGCAACAGAAATTGGGGAACTGGCGACAAATAAATTAATCGCCACCATTAACCAAACAAGACCAATACATGAATTTGAAACGATTGAGCTTCCAACACAGCTCATCATTCGCAAATCTTCCTTATAATTCTTTTGATTATAGTCTCGCCGACATACTTAAAACAAAACAGTCGGGAAATAAGACGTTAGCGCTCTTATTTCCCGACTGTCTTTATGCTAGACCACTATTACAGGTCATAATCTCTAATCTTCGCCTGAATTATTGGTATCATTCACCAACAATACCATACTCTAGGCCCCGTAATTCCGCAAGCCCTCTCAATCTTCCAATGGCAGAATACCCTGGATTTGTTACTTTATTCAGATCATCCAGCATCTGATGACCGTGATCTGGTCTGAATGGGATCGCTGTAGATCTCAATTGATTTTCAGCAACCAGAATTTTCATGATTTTATACATATTGACATCCCCATCCAAATGGTCTGCCTCATAAAAGCTTCCGATCGCATCTTTCCTCACATTCCGTAAGTGAACAAAGTTTACCCGCCCTTTAATATTTTCTAAGATAGCCGGCAGATCGTTTGTCTGACTGGCCCCCAAGGATCCTGTACAAAAGCAGACACCATTAAATCGTTGTGGAACCGCATTTAAAAAATAATCGAAATCCGCACCATTACTGGCGATGCGGGGCAAACCTAAAATAGGATACGGTGGATCATCGGGATGAATAGTCATACATATACCGTTATCCTCACAAGTTGCCGCAATTCCCTGAAGGAAATAAACCAAATTATCGCGTAAACCATCTTTCCCAATATGTTTATAGGTATCAATGCTCGCTTTTAACGCTTCCAATTCCACATTCTTCTCTCCGGGGATCCCCATTAAGACAACATTTGCCAATTCTTCTTTTTGCTGTTCGGAAATTTCATCAAATCGTAAAGTCGCCCGTTTAACAACATCCGCTGGATACGCTGTCTGTGCTTCATCACGTTTCAATATAAAAATATCAAAAAGTGCCAGATCAATCCAGTCAAAATACAATGCTTTTGAACCATCCGCCATGGTTAAATCCAATTGTGTACGTGTCCAGTCCAGCACCGGCATAAAATTATAACAAATTGTTTTGATGCCGCATTGTGCGAGATTGGTTAAAGTCTCATTATATTTCTGGAGGTATTCATCGACCCTAGCACCTTTTGTCTTAATCTCCTCATGTACTGTCACACTTTCCACAACAGACCAGGTAAGACCAGCATCTTCTATAATGCGTTTTCTTTCTTGAATATCGGCAAGGGGCCATACCTCACCGTGTGGAATATGATGTAATGCCGTAACAATACCAGTAGCTCCAGCCTGTTTGATATCTTGTAAAGATACCGGGTCATTGGGGCCATACCAACGCCAGGTTTGTTCTAATTTTCTCATCTTAAAGTTTAATTAAACGCCACACCATGCATTAAAACCACCATCGACAAAAACCGTCTCCCCTGTCACAAAGGCCGATGCATCACTCAATAGATAGATTAAAGTTCCTTTTAACTCACGAGGGTCGCCCAAACGGTTATAGGGAGTTCCGTTAAGAATACGTTTGGTACGGTCGCTATACGTACCGTCTGGATTGATCAATAAGTTTTTGTTCTGCTTGGTTAAGAATACGCCGGGAGCGATTGCATTGACACGAACTTGATCGCCATAACGCTGAGCGAGCTCGGTGGCCATCCATTTTGTATACCCATCGATACCGTGTTTTGCAACAGTATAGCCCAAAACACGTGTAAAAGGACGACTGGCTGTAAGAGAAGATATATTGATGATGACGCCTTTTCCGCTTTCAGCAATCACACGACCAATAATATGCGTAGGAATCATTGTACCATACAAATTAAGCTCTATCGCTTTAATGGTATCCTGAATATTGCTCGCAAATAAATCTTGATCGGCACCAATTGTTGCACCTGGAATGTTGCCTCCAACGGCGTTTACTAAAGCGTCTATCCTACCCCACTTTTGCAAAACTTCATCTTTCGCCCGAGTGACATCCTGTTCGTTCATGATGTCAACTTCAACAAATATAGCTTCGCCACCAACAGACTCTACCTGCTGAACACGCTCCGCTCCGATTTGTCCATTACGTCCAAGTACTGCGACTTTGGCTTCTGCCTCGGCCAAAGCCTCAACAAATGCTTCGCCTAAAATCCCTGTACCTCCCGTAATTACAACTACCTTATCTTTTAATGAAAATGGATTATTATGCATGTATTTTTATTTCAAATTGGTATTTACCCCCAATTTTATTGATAATAACCTTAATTACAAAAAAAAGTAATTGATTTAATTACGATAACGTTTTAGTTACGTCACCTTCTTTATCTTCCTCTTCTGTCGTTTCATCATCAAACAGAATCCGTATAGAAGGTGTATAGGTATCATTATGTTGACCGGTTTTATTTGCCCAGAAAAAAGCACATAGAAAAACCAAAGCCAACAAAACACTACAACCGATCAAAATATACATTATTTCCATAACAACTAGAGTTTACGACGTTTGGCATACCACCTCGTCATGAGACTTGTAAAAGAGATGATCGTTACCGTACTTATTGGCATTAGAATCGCGGCAAATAACGGCGACATAATACCCTGCACGGCAAAGCTCAATCCAATTACATTATATAAAAGAGAGATACCAAAGCTCATGTGTATTACTTTCACCGCATCTTTGCTAAAAGCAAAGAAATCCGGCATTTTTGAAAATGACTCCCCATCCAGTATCGCATCGCAGCCGGGAGAGAAGTTATTGATATCATCACTCACGGCGATGCCCAGATCTGCTTTACGCAATGCCCCCGCATCATTAAGACCATCACCAATCATGCAGACATGCTTTCCTGCTACCTGAAAATTTTGAATGGTTTCCAGTTTTTCCATTGGTGATTGATTAAAAAGCAAACTTGCATTCGAGGGAAAAATTAACTGGAGTGCATCCAGACGTCTATCGTTATCCCCTGAGATTAAATGAAGGTCGTATTCGACTTTAAAATCTTCAATCAAAGCCGAAAGGCCATCCCGCCAGGATTGCTCCATAGTAAAATATCCTTTTAACTCCTCACCTATACGAATAAAAACCACAGAACCATCTGTTTTAATATTACCGATATTCAAAAAGTTAGCACTACCGATTTTAATTTCCTTGCCACTTACATTAGCCTGCATCCCCTTTCCCGGAAATTCCTTAAAATCCTGTATCGAAATAGCAGAAGAGACATTCAGCCACTTGACGATTTCACGGCTCAACGGATGGCTAGAGTTTCTACATACCGCATTCAGTAGCTTTTTGTCAACTGCCGAAAGGCTACCTTCAAAATAAATTGAGGTTGCTTTAGGCGACGATATTGTGCCAGTTTTATCGAACACCAGGGTATCAATCCTCGCCATCTGCTCAATAGCAGCCGTATTTTTCACATAGAACTTATTTCGATCAAAAATACTTAGCGCTGCAGAAAGGGTAAATGGAGAGCTTAACGCCAACGCACATGGACATGCAATAATTAATACCGCCGTAAAAGCACCCCAAGCCCGGCTTGCACTTCCATCAACGGCCCAAAATAAGGCAGCCAATAGTGCAATAGCCAATAAAACAACAGTAAAATATTTACTTATAAAGTTGACAAAAGTCTGAAAATGTTTGTCATAATCTTTATAATTCTCATTATTCCATAATTTGGTCAAATAGGACTGTGAAATCGGTTTGACCACTTCAAGTTCTATCGCTTCCCCCGTCTGGCGTCCGCCGGCATAGATAATTTCGCCTAAGGTCTTACTGACCGGACTTGATTCACCCGTTACAAAGCTAAAATCTATCGCAGCATCACCTTTTAAAAGCATAGCATCGGCCGGTATAATTTCATTGTTCCGAACCAAGATACGGTCACCTATATGAACGTCAGCTAATTGTACAGGTTTATCCCCCGATTCGGTCAATACTGTTACAGCCACCGGAAAATAACTCCGGTAATCCCGTTCAAATGAGATATGATAATAGGTACGTTGTTGTACCCATTTTCCGATCAATATAAAAAACACAAGACTACAGAGTGTATCCGTAAAACCAGCTCCTGTCTGTGTGATCACCTCAAACGCGGAACGCAAAAATAACACGAGGATTCCCAGGGCTAATGGAACATCTAGATTCAACCGCTTTTGTTTCAGACTCCGATAGGCCGATTTAAAATAATCCGACGCACAATACAATAAAACAGGGAGACCAAAGGCAAGGTTTATATAACCAAAGAAATTGGCATATTCCTTTTCAAAACTCCCCATTCCAAAATAATCAGGAAAACTGAATAACATAGAATTTCCAAAACAGAAACCGGCAACAGCAATTTTTGCAACCAAAGGATTCAGATTATTTCTATTCCCTTCCTTTACAACATCCTGCAAAGTGATTTTAGGGTCATAACCGATATTGACCAAAAGATAAACCAGGTCTTTCAATGGCAGCTCATTGTGATTGAATGTAATGCTCGCCTGTTTCTTCATAAAGTCCACGCGCGACTGCAGTACATTGGGATTGAGTTTATATAAATTTTCCAGCAACCAGATACAAGAGCTACAGTGAATAGCCGGAATATAAAAGGTGATGATGGTCATCTTATCATCTTTATAATCCACTAATTTACCGGCTATCTGTGGTTCATCCAGATAAGAAAAATCTTCTTGCTTGGATTTATTCGATTTACCCGGGTGCTGATTATAGCGATAATATTGCTGCATACCACTATCGTTCAGTACTTGGTAAACGGTCTGACAGCCCAGACAGCAAAAATCGTGATGATCGAGCTGATAACCCGTTTCCTCAATTTTATCGCCGCAATGGAAACATTTTTCTGCGAGTTGTATTTCATCCCTTAGCTCTGCCATACCTTCGTTCTAAATTGCCTGACTAAATAATTGATTTTGTGCTTTTGAACGCAATAATCGCTGATCAAAGGCCATACAGATATTTCTTAAAAAAGAGCGTCCAATAGCAGTACATTGAATTAGATCGCCGGATATGGAGACTAAACCATCTGCAACAAGTTCAGACAATTCGTCGATAATCTGCTCATTCAGCGGCGCACCTGTCGGCAACTGCACTTTGCCTTTACACATCATATCGAGGATATAACGCCTTACAAGAAGATCCTCCTCGTTGAGTATATGTCCTTTTACAACGGGCAATACTCCTGCATCAATAAGTTTATGGTATTCTTCTACGGTCTTCACATTTTGAGCAAAAGCCCCCCAGGCATCGCTGATCGAAGAGACTCCGATACCGATTAACAAGGGACTAAATCGATCGGCATACCCCATAAAATTGCGATGTAATCTTTCTTGTTGAAAAGCCACAAATAACTCGTCCTCTCTTTTCGCAAAATGATCCATACCGACATCTTCATAGCCATGGGCCAAAATCATTTTTTTCCCAAGGTTATATAAGGCGAGTTTGGCTGCGCCATGAGGTAGATCTGCTTCAGTATAATGCCGTTGACCGGGTTTTATCCAAGGCACGTGGGCATAGCTATAGAAAGAGATCCGGTCTGGACCGAGCAGCATCGCTTTTTGGATCGTATCTTCCACCGTAGCCAATGTTTGCTTAGGCAATCCATAGATCAAATCGAAGTTGATCGACTCAAATCCAATTTTCCGCGCATTCAGCATAACCTCCTCCACTTCCTCCAAAGTTTGATGCCTATTGATCACGAACTGCACAAGTGGATCAAAATCCTGTATTCCCAGGCTCAAGCGCCGAAATCCCAAGTCAAATAAGGTTTCTAAATGTGTGACGGTTGTATTAGCAGGATGAGCTTCGAAAGAGAATGAACGATCAGGAGCCAGGTCTGCGTGTTTAAGGATCCCCTCAATCAGTACTTTCAAATTATCCGGATGGAAAAAGGTCGGAGTACCACCACCCAAATGTATTTCTGCCAATAACGGTCTTTCTCCCTTAAATAAAGCGACATACATTTCCCATTCTTTCAAAAGAGAGGCAATATAAGGTTCTTCAACGCGATGGTTTTTTGTAATGCGCGTATTGCAGCCACAATAAGTACAGAGGCTTTCACAAAAAGGAAGGTGTATATATAAGCTGATACCTTTTTCTTTCGACTGCTGGAAAGTTTGGTAGACTTGATTAGTCCAAGCCGCCCGAGAAAATGCTTCATTATCCCAAAAGGGAACAGTAGGATAGCTTGTATAGCGCGGTGCGGCAACATTATATTTTTGCACCAATTCTTCCATTGTAACCTGCGATGTAATCATTTTATTTTATTTTTTTAGCACAGTCGTTTAGACAACAACAGGCTTTACCAACACATTTTTCTAATCCCCATAAGTTGAGATTCCGGACGGTCTGCTCTGCCAGTCCTTTTGGACTCTGATCTTCAAATGGTGCATTGGCAATCTGAATATTCAGATCTCCAGCCTTTACCAGATCGATATGAGCAGTATCCTTACTGCGGGTCATAATCTTATTGATCCCTAACCCTTTTAAATTAAGTAGCATGCTCTCGTCCAAAATATCGCTCACGGAAATAACTACCGCATCTTTTCCACGCGCATAATTCTGTGTCTCCGCATTTAATCCATTTGAAATCAAAGTCAAATCATGTTGTTTGGCATTTGCCAATGCCCAAAACTCTTTTTCAAATGACCTTACATTATATACTACTACTTTCATTCTGATTCTACAATCACCAATTAAGGTTTATCCTAAGAACAAAAGTAAATCATGCATATGGGCAAAAAGATGATATAGCACCACACCTTAAAATGATATTTATCACAATTCACAAAAACTTGCATGATTTCGCTAACACCAACAGCTGTAAAACTCAACCGAAAGCTATTATCTGGCCAATAATCGCGTAAAACACGGTCATCGAAACCGAACTAGTTCAATAAAACGTCAAAGCGAGCTCGCATTGTTACTTTAATGAAAAGACACAAATCAGTAAACATAGACTATCAGAAAAAAGGCGTGTTCAGAAAAACTGAACACGCCTTTTTTTATGTTGATTTTTAAATCTTCGCTGCTGATCCCTACTGCTTCACATCCCGCAGGTTCTTGATAGAATTGATGTATATTTTTCCTTTTTCTTTCGAAATCAGTTTTTCTTCTTTAAAGTCGGAGAGCATACGGGAAACAGTTTCATTGGCTGTACCTGCAATTGAAGCTAGGCCGTCTCGTGTCACATCAATTGAGCATGCATCAGCCTCATTGATATTGACTCCACTTTTTTCAGCAACGCTAATCAAGGCATTGGCGACACGCTTACGGACAGAATGATAGGCAAAACCCAGCAATTGCTCTTCTTTTTCACGTAAGTCGACAGAAAGGAGCTTAATAAATTTACTGGCTATTGCAGGTTTTTTCCATAACAGCTCCAAAAAACTGTCCTTTGGAATCAACACAATTTCACTTTGTTCAACAGCTTCGGCGTAGTCTTCATAATTATCATTCAACAAAATCGAAGCATAACCAAAGTAATTGCCTTCAATAAAAATACCTGTAGACAGCTCACGTCCATCTTTATAGGACTTAAAGCTGCGCACCTGACCAGATTTCACAAAATAGACGTACGTTGGCGAATCATCTTTTTCATAAATAGACTGTTTTTTCTTCACTGTTTTCACCCGTGAATTGGCAATTAGCTCTTTTAGCAACAATACCTGCTCTTCGGCGCTCAAACTCAAATCTTCTTCCTGAGGAATATCTGCTGCAAGCTGCTCATGTCTTTTGAGGCGAACATCTATTGCATTCATCAATTCGACATCATCAAAAGGTTTCGTCAAATAATCATCCGCCCCCATTTCCATCGCTTTGCGCATATCTGCGCGTTCCGCTTTGGCAGTCAGAAAAATGAACGGAATTTTGGTTGTACTTTCAATTTTGCTCAACATAAATAAGACCCCGTAACCATCCAATTCAGGCATCATGATATCACAGAGAATCAAATCAGGAATATGTCTTGTCGCCAGGTCGACGCCAACGCGCCCATTTTCGGCTGTAATGACATCATACCTTCCTGTCAACTCCAATATTTCGGTAGTCCCTTCTCGGATATCGATATTATCTTCAATAATTAGAATTGTCTTTTTATTTCTCATCTGCAATTATTTATTCAGTTATGCGAATCTGCAAGTTCACCTTTATTTAAAGCTTACTCTGAATGAAGTTCCTTTGTGTACTTCCGATTCAAATTCCATCTGCCCCGCCATCAATTCGATGTATCGTTTTACAATATTCAAACCTAATCCTGTACCAGGGATATTACCTGTATTATGTGCTCTAAAAAAAGGCTCAAACAAATGTACCTGATCTTCCTCGGGTATACCAATACCATTGTCTTTTACGGATATTAAGCAGCCTTCGTCGTCGATACAGGTTGTGAATTCGATCAAGGTATCTTCTCCGGAATATTTGATCGCGTTGGAGATTAAGTTGACCAAAGCATTTTTCAACAAATTTGGATCTAGGGTGAAATGCCCAATTTCTCCGGTATGTTGGTATACAATATGCTGATTTTTCTTACAGATCAATTGCATTTCTTCGGTGATCTCTTCTGCCAGCTCAACGAGATTGATGTATTGCTTATTCATCACAACAATACCCGCTTCTAATTTTTCAAGTGACAGAAAGTCGTTCAGGATACTTGTGAGCAATTGAACTGCACTTTTAATTTTATTGGTGTGTTTAATGATATTAGCCTTATCATCCGGTCGTTCGGAATACTTTTCAATCAGAGAAGCTGAAAGCTGAACCGAGCTTAAAGGTGTCCGGAACTCATGCGAGGCCATGGACACAAACCGTGATTTCAGCTGGTTAAGTTCAATTTCTTTTTCCAAAGACTTTGAGACTTCTGCTTTCGCTTTTTCAAGTTCAGATACCAGCGAGATCAGGTCGCGTGTACGCTCACTTACTTTATGTTCAAGTTCGGCTGAATGTTGCTTGAGCATATCCTCGGCAGCTTTCTCACGCGATAAATCGTGAATAAAGCCGGTAAAGATATTCTTATCTTTTAACCAAACCTCACTGACTGCCAAGCGGAATGGAAATGTTTCTCCATTTTTCTTTAAGCCCATCACTTCACGGCCGATTCCGATAATTTTCTTGTGACCTGTGGTTTGGTAATTATGCAGATAACCATCGTGATTACCACGATCAGGTTCAGGCATTAACATGGAGATATTGTGTCCGATCACTTCTTCAGCCTGATAACCGAACAATTCCAAGGCAGCAGGGTTAATGCTTTCCACATTCCCCCTGTTGTCTATGGTAATTATTCCATCAATAGCGTGATCTATTATAGCAGCTAAAAGCCTTCCACCGTCCATGATCGTTGCTTATTTTACCAGTTTCTTGTATTTAATACGGTGCGGTGTTACGTCACCAACGCGTTTTTTACGGTTTTCTTCATATTCAGTGTAGTTACCTTCAAAGAAATAAACCTGTGAATCCCCTTCAAAAGCAAGGATATGGGTACAGATACGATCCAGGAACCATCTATCGTGGGAGATCACAACGGCACAACCACCGAAATTCTCCAAGCCTTCTTCCAGTGCCCGTAAGGTATTTACATCAATATCATTGGTCGGCTCATCGAGTAAGAGCACATTTGAGCCTTCTTTGAGTGTAATAGCCAAGTGAACACGGTTACGTTCTCCACCGGAAAGTACACCTACTTTCTTTTGTTGATCAGCACCGTTAAAATTAAATTTGGAAACGTAAGCTCTTGAGTTTACCGAGCGGTTACCCAGCATCATATTGTCGCTGCCACCCGTAATATTTTCCCAAACCGATTTTTCAGGATCGAGGTCATGGTGCATTTGGTCTACGTAACCCAATTTTACTGTTTCTCCAACCTTGAACGACCCCGTGTCAGGTGTTTCCTGACCTGTAATCAGACGGAATAAGGTTGTTTTACCCGCACCGTTGGGTCCAATAATCCCTACGATACCCGCAGGCGGCAACATGAAACTCAAATTTTCAAACAAGATACGATCGCCATACGCTTTGGAAATATTCGTTGCCTCAATGACCGAATTACCTAAACGTGGTCCCGGAGGAATAAACAATTCCAATTTTTCTTCGCGTTCTTTCGTTTCCTCAGAAGCTAATTTTTCATAGTTATGCAAACGGGCTTTCGATTTGGCGTGGCGTGCTTTCGGTGCCATACGCACCCATTCCAGCTCACGTTCCAAGGTTTTTTGACGTTTGGTTTCCTGTTTTTCTTCCTGTGCCAAGCGTTTTGCTTTTTGATCTAACCAAGAAGAATAATTTCCTTTCCAAGGAATACCCTCACCGCGATCCAATTCAAGTATCCATCCGGCTACATTATCCAAGAAATAACGGTCGTGGGTAACGGCAATGACCGTTCCTTTATATTGTTTTAAATGTTGTTCTAACCAATCAATCGACTCGGCGTCCAAGTGGTTGGTCGGCTCATCCAGGAGTAATACATCAGGTTCCTGCAACAATAAGCGACATAATGCTACACGTCTGCGCTCACCACCTGACAAATTGACAATCTTCGCATCTGGTTCGGGGCAACGTAAAGCATCCATTGCTCTTTCCAATTTCGAATCGATTTCCCAAGCGTTAGTGGCATCAATGATATCCTGAAGTTCCCCTTGTCTTGCCAACAATTTGTCCATCTCATCGGCATTTTCATACACCTCTGGCAAGCCAAATTTTTCGTTGATTTCTTCGTATTCCTGTAAGATGGCTGTAATTTCAGCGACACCTTCCTGAACGACTTCAAGAACAGTCTTTTCAAGATCCAATTGAGGTTCTTGTGCTAAATAACCCACAGAGTAACCTGGGGAGAACACCACCTCGCCTTGGTAGGACTTATCCAATCCAGCGATAATTTTTAATAGGGAAGATTTACCTGATCCGTTTAAACCGATCACACCGATCTTCGCGCCATAGAAAAAAGATAAATAGATATTTTTTAACACTTGTTTTTGAGGCGGATAGATTTTGTTGACACCCGCCATCGAAAAAATGATCTTCTCGTCTGACATAAAATTTAAAAAAATTCGAAAACTCTTATTATATTAACATACAAATGTAATCTTTTATACTGACATTTTGGACGTGTAACGGTCATGGCTTAATTGTTGATGACATTATTTAAAATAATTTTAAGGTTTGAAATGCAGAATTTACTACATTTATATATCCTTAATATAAAACAGAAAGGTATTCAATGGAAGCAAAATTTTCACCGCGCGTAAAGGATGTCATATCGTACAGTAGAGAGGAAGCTTTGAGATTGCGTCACGATTATATAGGAACGGAGCATTTATTGCTCGGATTAATTCGTGAAGGCGATGGTATGGCGATAAAGATCCTTAAAAACATAGGCATTGACACGACAGCACTACGTCAATCTGTGGAGGACGCAGTGAAGGGGGCATCGGTTTCACGCGCTCCTATTGGCAATATGCCATTAACAAAACAGGCTGAAAAAGTTTTGAAGATCACTTATTTGGAAGCTAAAATATTCAAATCGGACATCATCGGAACGGAGCATCTATTATTGGCTATCTTACGAGATGAAGATAATATTGCTTCTCAGATTTTACAACAATACAATGTGACTTACGACATCTTCAAATCTGAAGTTGAGCAAAATAGAACGACCATCAAGGATGAGGCTCCGGGCTCTCCTACCGGCGACGATGATTTTGCTGAGGATGATCAATATATCCAACCTAAAAAAGTTTCGGATATCAAATCCAAAACTCCGGTATTGGACAACTTTGGCCGTGATTTGACCAAAGCTGCCGAAGAGGGTAAATTGGATCCTATTGTGGGTCGCGAGAAAGAAATTGAGCGTGTATCTCAAATTTTATCCCGACGCAAGAAGAACAATCCTTTGTTGATCGGTGAACCGGGAGTTGGTAAATCAGCTATTGCGGAGGGACTTGCTCTTCGTATTGTCCAACGCAAGGTCTCACGTGTACTATTCAATAAGCGTGTAGTCACATTGGATCTGGCTTCATTGGTTGCCGGGACGAAATATCGCGGTCAATTTGAAGAACGTATGAAAGCGGTCATGAATGAGCTAGAGAAATCACCGGATGTCATCTTATTTATCGATGAGATTCACACCATCGTTGGTGCAGGTGGCGCTTCAGGATCGTTAGATGCTTCCAATATGTTCAAACCAGCCTTGGCAAGAGGAGAAATCCAATGTATTGGTGCAACCACATTGGACGAATATCGTCAATACATTGAAAAAGATGGTGCTTTGGACCGTCGTTTCCAACGTGTAACGATTGAGCCGGCAACACATGATGAAACGGTTGAGATATTGAATCGTATCAAGGAGAAATATGAGGATCACCACAATGTGACCTACACTCCCGAAGCGATTGAAGCCTGTGTGTCGTTAACAACACGTTATATTACAGACAGATTCTTACCAGATAAGGCTATTGATGCTTTGGATGAGGCAGGCTCTCGCGTGCACTTAAACAATATTCATGTACCGCAGTCCATTATTGACATTGAAAATAAAATTGAAGAGGTCAAATTGGAAAAGAACAAAGTCGTTCGTAGTCAAAAATACGAAGAGGCTGCCAAATTGCGTGATACGGAGAAAAAATTGATCGAAGAGCTCGAGAAAGAAAAAATCGCTTGGGAAGAAGAGACGAAGTCTAAACGCTATACTGTTTCAGAAGAAAATGTTGCTGAAGTAGTGGCCATGATGACAGGTATTCCAGTACAACGTGTTAGTCAAACAGACAGTCAAAAACTGTTGAATATGGCTGAGTTGATGAAGGGAAGAATCATTGGTCAAGATGACGCTGTCGGTAAATTGGTGAAAGCTATTCAACGTACACGTGCGGGCTTGAAGGATCCAAAAAAACCAATTGGCTCATTTATCTTCTTGGGTCCTACTGGGGTCGGTAAAACAGAGTTGGCTAAAGAATTAGCGCGATTTATGTTTGATACAGAAGATGCACTGATCCAAATTGACATGAGCGAATACATGGAGAAATTTGCGGTATCTCGCCTTGTTGGAGCGCCTCCAGGATATGTTGGTTATGAAGAAGGTGGTCAATTGACTGAAAAAGTACGTCGTAAACCTTATGCGGTTGTCTTATTGGATGAGATTGAGAAAGCTCACCCGGATGTATTTAATCTCATGTTACAGGTGTTGGACGAAGGCCAATTGACAGATAGTTTGGGCCGTAAAGTAGATTTCAGAAATACCATAATCATTATGACTTCAAATATTGGTGCACGCCAATTGAAGGAATTTGGTCAGGGTGTTGGTTTCACCACTGCAGCAAAGTCACAACAATCTGATGCACATTCACGTGGAGTTATTGAAACCGCTTTGAAAAGAGCTTTCGCTCCTGAATTTTTGAACCGTATCGATGATGTCATTGTGTTCAACTCATTGACAAAAGAGAATATCTTCAAAATCATTGATATTGAATTAAGGTCATTGTTCAAACGTATCGCTGATTTGGGTTATACCATCAATTTAACGGATGAGGCAAAAGATTTCATCGCAGACAAAGGTTATGACAGTAATTTTGGTGCACGTCCATTAAAACGGGCAATACAAAAGTATTTGGAAGATCCAATTGCGGAAGAAATCCTAAAAGGAACTGTACAAACTGGTTCGGTGTTGACGGTGAGCATTAATCCTGAAACGAAAGATATTGAGGTATCTAGTTCAGATTCTAAGTCTTCAAAAGATGCTGCCGAGAAGTAAGGTTTAGCGGTATCAAAAAATAATTTTATAAAAATGCACCTTTATGGTGCATTTTTTGTTATAAACAAAGTTGACGTTAAACTATCGAATCATTTTATCGTCCTATAATAAAAAAAATATCACAAATAACACGCACAATATGAAAAGACTTTTATTCGCAGCATTAATTGGAACCGCAGCCTTGGTTTCATTTTCTTCTTGTAAGAAAGAATATATTACACAAGAAGTGAACGTCTTAGACGGCACAAGTTATGTATTTCCCGTAAAATCAACTGAATGGATTAAAGAGGGCAATAACACTTATAGAAAAGACGTCGCAATCAGTGATTTAGATCAACGTTATTATGAAGACGGTCATGTTAGTGCGGCGATCATTTTTGACACATCTAATGATAGATACGAAGCGATTCCTTCAGAACTATATGGATATCAGTTTTCGTACAATTACTCTATTGGTGTTGTTCGCATTTATGCCAATGATATAAGCGGAAGTACACCAGTTGCGCCTGACAATATGAAAGTTAAGATCGTTTTAACGGATGCGAGTATAGGAAACTAGGAATTTATTTTCAAAACTATAATGCCTCAAAAGTTAGTTGTTTTTGAGGCATTTTTTTATGTTAACTATCCTTTCAGTAACAACTCCGCATGTTCCAGTGCTGCATCTGTGGGATTGGTACCACTGAGCATCTGAGCAATTTCCTTGACTCTCCCCTCTTGATCTAACCGAACAATGTTAGATATGGTTCGGTTGGCTTTGTCTTCCTTATATACCTTATAATGCGCAGCACCTTTAGCTGCAATTTGCGGTAAATGGGAAATAGCAATAACCTGCATATTCTCAGCAAGACTTTCCATCACCTCTCCTACGCGTAGCGCAACCTCTCCAGAGATTCCTGTATCGATCTCATCAAAAATAATAGTAGGTAATGCAGAAGTTTTAGCAACTAAGGATTTAATGGCCAACATAACACGAGAAAGCTCTCCTCCCGATGCAACCTTATGAATCGATTGCAATGCCTGTCCTTTATTGGCCGAAAATAAAAACTGTATTGAATCCATCCCTGATTCCCGCATATCCCCCTCCTTTAATGGTTCAAGATTAATTTGAAGTCGTGCATTCGGCATACCTACATTTGACAAGGTCGCCTGCACATCCTTTGCGATCATCTCCAGTACCTTTCTCCTGGCTGCTGATAGTTCCTTTGCGTTTTTCTGGGCAATGGCTAATTTAGCCACAACCTCTTTTTCCAATCGCTCCAATTGCTCATCCGAAGAATTTATAGCAAACAGTTTGGATTCAAGATCATCACGTAATTTGATCAACTCCTCAACGGAGTCCACATGATGTTTTTTCTGTAAGGAATACAATAAGCTCAAGCGCTCATTGATTTCCAATAAAGTACCTTCGTCGATTTGGGTATCCTCCTCAAGAGAGCTCAGCTCTGCAGCGACATCCTTCAGCTCAATCCATGTGCTCTTTAATCGTGCAGCCAAATCTGCAGCCTCAGGCAGAAATGAGGCAATGCCTTCCACCTGGCTCATCGTCTCTTTTAAACGGCTTAAAACTGCCGTATCTTCATTTTCCAATAGATGTGATGCCCCAGTTAGTGCACGCTTGATATCTTCTGCATTTTCCAACTGCCGCTGTTGTACTTCGAGTTGTCCCTGTTCATCTGCGACCAATCGGGCGGCGTCAAGTTCATCAAATTGAAACTGAAAATAATCCTGTTCTATTGCAGCTTTTTTTACCAGATCCTTAAATTCTTCGAGTTCTTTTTTGGCTTTCTTATAAGCGAAGAAGCTCTCTCGATGGCTTTGCTTCAGTCCGAAAGAGCCTGCTACACTATCCACTACCAAAAACTGAAAATCTTCTGTATTAATCTGCAATGTTGCATGTTGAGAATGCACATCAATCAACTGCTCGCCTAAAGCTTTAAGGATAGCCAGGGTGACGGGAGAATCATTAATAAATGCCCGGGATTTACCATCGGGAGATATCTCTCTTCGAATAATCGTATGGTCCGCGTAATCGAGATCATTTTCCTCAAAAAAACGAAGTAGCTGGTAAGAACCAATTTTAAATTCCCCTTCAATCACACATTTCTTGGTTGGGTCGAAAAAATGCTTGCCCTCTGCTCTATTTCCTAAGATCAACGATAATGCTCCCATGATAATAGATTTACCGGCACCGGTTTCACCGGTAATCATATTCAAACCTTTATCAAATTGGATTTCCAATTCGTTGATGAGCGCATAATTTCTAATATGTAAGGTATCTAGCATATTCTTGAAGGTCTAATTACAGTTTAGAGGAAATACCGTTCCTCAATCGGATCCTATGTTTCATGAACCTTTCTGTAGGTAATTTACCTAAAACTCAGGCGATTTCAATATATTTTATTTTAAAAAAACAGCTACTCTGCTTTAATAACATGCCCACTTTTAATATTCTTAGGTACTAAATACTAAAAATAATATCATTTTTCCAAATTAAAAACTACTATTTTTAGTAAACTGATTTTATTTTTGACAAAAGAATGTTCTCATTTAGCACTATTGACATGAATAAATCCCTATTTTTATGGCATGCAAGATTATAGTGCTACGCTTAAAAAATACATGCCTGAAGAAGCTGCGCCGATTATATCCAACTGGATTAATCATACCCGCTGCTTATTTAAGATCTCTCGTTCAAGGAGTACCAAACTAGGAGATTACCGTGCGCCATTTAAAGGAAGCCCACACCGCATCTCAGTCAACCATGACTTAAATTCCTATTCATTTCTGATTACGACGATCCATGAATTTGCCCATTTACAAACCTGGAACAAACACCAGCATCGTGTCAAGCCACATGGTACTGAGTGGAAAAATAATTTCAAGGAACTGATGGAGCCCTTCCTTAAATTGAATATTTTTCCAATCGATATTAGCAGTGCCATTCATCGCTACATGGAAAACCCCGCGGCTTCAAGCTGCACGGACCTTCACCTGTTTCGCACCTTAAAATCATACGATACCGTCAAAACCAGTGCCCTTACGGTGGAATCTTTGGAGGATGGCCATTTCTTTAAACTAAAAAATGGTCGTTCATTTCAACGCATTGAAAAGGTAAGAAAACGCTATAAGTGCATGGAATTGACCAGCAAACGCATGTACCTATTCAATCCAATAGCGGAGGTATTTCTGTTGGAACAATGATTTTTGACAAATACATTCATTATATTTTTATCTTTGCTAACTTAGGAAATAATTAAAGAGAGCTTTTATGTTACACTTACACTCGACTATAGCAATTGTATTATTGCTAGCCCTGGTGATATCGATCGTGATCACCCTATCAAACTACCTAGGCAACAAACCGTACAACCGTAAAATTGCTTTATTGGGTTTTATCGCATCACATATTCAATTATTGGTGGGATTGATTTTATTCTTTTATTTAAAGTACCCATCAATGATCTCTGGCGCCGTAATGAAAGATCCGACATTACGTTTTAAAATCATCGAACACCCTTTGACAATGATCATTGCCATTGTATTGATCACAATTGGTTACTCTAAAGCTAAAAAGATTGAAAATGCCAGAAAAGCAAACCAAACAGTTGTAATTTTCTATATCATCGGTTTGATCTTGATCCTTGCTCGTATTCCTTGGTCTACTTGGTCATTATTTGCATAATCCAGCTATCAACCATATAAAAAAGGCATCAATTTTTAAGTAATTGATGCCTTTTTTAATAGCTATACATTTCGGTGTTATCGCAGCTGACGTAATTGCTTAGCAAGATCTAAACAACTCATATAGCCACAAAAAAAGCTTCAGTAAAAAACTGAAGCTTCCTAATATCTTAGTTGACTTTTAATTAGTCACGGTTTTTTCCAAATCCCAAAATTCCGAAAACGGTTTTGAATGCGATAAGTGCACCTACGATCATGGAGATGTTAGCTATTGCGGAAAACAAAAAGGTTTGTTGATTCATTGCCGTACATACATCCGGTACAAAACGGATAAATGTACCTATTAAACCTAAAGCGATCGCTACTACCAATGTTTTGTAGTAATGAGTTTGATTCGCATTATTATCAGTTGTCTTTGGACCTCTTGGTTGTACAGTTTCTGCCATTTCAATTTCGATTTTATTCGATACAAATGTACAAAATAATCTATGTTAGAAAAATAAAAATGAAAAAACCAGTGATCATCAATTATTCTACATATTTCTATTCATATTTTTCTTTTTTTCGACTGTACTCATGTGGATGCTCTTTCGTAATATGAAAGCCACCACAAAATTCACAATTATACACATAACGTTGTTTAGGTCTTCCTCCTCCATTGCTATATTGGTGCTTTCGCCGATGTTTTTTTTGCCGCCATTTCTCATAGTTCCACTTCAACCAGTAAATAAAAAAAGTCGCTTCAGCCCGACGGTTAAATCGTACTTTTCCTGTAGCCCGACATTTACGACGTTCAACCAGCGTATTTATTTCAATAGTTCTCAATACTTCATCTATAAATTCCTTACCTAGATTCATCATAAATTCCTTTCTTATTTGAATGCCCGACTTCTACTGTCCGACAGCCTCATGGCTACCCGATCACGTTTGTCTTCTGGGCAGAAGCTTATCATTCCTTCCTTTTCGTGAAGCAGTATCCCTGCTTGGCGAATCGCAGCATATACGTCTTCCTTACCACTTTGATAGCAAATGGATACCGAAATATGTTTGTTCTTTGGAATACAATCCCATTTTTTTATTACAAATCCTTCCCAGCGACTCATTTCATCAACGAAGACATACAATGGTATATCTTTATAGACACGAATTTTTCGGGTCCACATCCGAGCATCTTCAAAATCCAGATTCGCCACATACCCCATTGTATCTTGCACATGCTGATTTTTACCTAACTTTTTAGCTCCAACAAAAACAAAGTCTCCAGGACAGATTATTGACCGCTCTTTTTTCAGGTGGTAAGCGTAGACGTGCAACGTTCCATCATTTAAAATTGTCTTCATCATGCTTGTATCGGATCTAACTAAAAAGTCAGCGTGACGGGCAATTAATTCACCTTTTTCCGTACCTATAATCAAAGGAGCATTTCTGCTCCGCCTTTTAGCATTCACATAAGCCTCTCCATGTATGTACACTATAGTCGAGTCTCGTTTTACGATCGGATAGCTCAATCTGGACTGTGCATTTAAGCGTATCTGTGTCCCATCTTCCAGCTCGACTACACATTGCTGCCGCGGACCAGTATAAATATCCAGACTTGTACGTCCAGCGGGAACATCATGTTGTGCGCGCTGTTTCCTTTCGATGCGCAGCAATCCCTCCTTGGTACGACTTATCGCGAGTTCTCCCAAGCGCACTATTTCACCGAATGTACCCTGTTCTATCCTTATCCAAGAGGAATCAGCTGCCAAAAGCAGACAGGAAGATTCCGCTATTGGAATTTCTTCCTTAGCACCCACATTGAGACATTGACTGTCCAAATGTAACATCACATCCTTTTTTTGCCTCGAAGAAAAGAAGTACAGGACCGTAGCTCCAATAAATAAGGCCAATGTTGCCGCATAGCCGAGCATACTATACTGTTTTCTTTTACTCCTTTGTCTTATTTCTTCTCCCCTTCTTTGTATTTCTTCATAATCTGGCGTCCATTCGTCTAGCGAATCATTAGGCAATTGACCTTCAAGCTGCCCCAGTACTTCGATGAGCATAAAGTCATATTCGCCCTCCGAATAGTGTACCTTTCTCTCTGCCAATTCCGCCTCTTCATTTTCGGTTATTATTTCCAGCAGCTGCTTTTTAATCAGCTCTCGAATTTTTGTGTTATCGCGTTCCATTTTCTTCAATTCTAATCTATATTCAATTAATACTAGAACTCGCTATTAGATAAGTATAACTTATCTTTTTTTCTTAAATTTCAATCTATATTCAATTATACCGCAGTATGATTATCTCCTTAGGAGCTGCCAGATTTTGGCCAGTGCCGAACTCAATAGGTTACGGACCCGCTGTGGCCGCAGGCCATGCCGGTTTTCCAGCTCCTTATTGTCCAAACCGTTTACTTTGGCATCTATCAAGATTTTCCTTTCCATGGGTGTAAGCTGGTCGGATTTCAATAGAACTACATCCAGCAGTTCCCTATAATTTAGATTACGGTCGCTGTCATCGGCATGGGGTACATTGCGCAACTCATCTATGGGAACCTTCCGATCTCTTTTTTCCTGTCGAAGCATTTTGAGGGAAATATTTTTCGCTATCACCATCATCCAGACAAAAGGTTCTTTACGCAAGGCAATTTTTTCTCTTTCCACAAACAAGACGGTCAAGGTTTCCGAAATCACATCCTTGACCAGTTCATCATCATTGTTAACAACGTTTCTGATGCGTTTTTTTAGCTGGCTACCATGCTTAGCCATAATGAGCTTCAACCCACGGTCGGGCTCATTCACTAAAATTTCAAAAGGATCTTCATCCATATCTCATCATTTAAGTATTACAAAGGCTTTATACAGCTCGATAAGAAAAATACAACACTCATAAACAGTTAGTTATAAAATAAAACTATTTATAGCGGGTACATATTGCATCCTTATGGTAGCTCTATATAAACAGGAATGAAATAATTGAATTTGGTAAAACTAAGATACGAACACAAAACAAAATAAACAAATTAAATATCTGATTTATAAATAGTTGTATAAAATTTACGACCTGAAATTATACTGTTTAAAAAATGAAAACAAGAGCTTCACATATCACCGCTACCAGTATCCGTGTCTTTATGATAATCTTTTGGGCATGGGTAGCGCTCGACAAGCTTTGGAACCTACAGGGATTCCATTTAGCGCTAGAGCAACAGCCTTTTCCGGATTGGTGGGCAGGGATCTTGTTTTGGCTTCTACCTTTATTTGAATTGGGTATCGTGGTGCTACTTGCGATACATACTTATAAATTCAAAAAGCATACATTCTTCAATCCATTTTTGCTATCTGCCTTTTTATTGGCTGTCTTTACAGTCTATATCGGATTAGGCGTTGCAGGATTATATGCGCAAAAGCCTTGTGGCTGTGCTTCGGTATTGAGTCGATTATCCTGGAGCTGGCACCTCATTGTCAATCTGCTATTATTGTTCGCATCCATACTGGGGTTGTACTTGATTGGCCCAACTTCCCCCATGGCCAAGTGTAAGCAATACAAAAAGCAGGTAATTTTATTTTCTGAGAGACGCTTGCCGATTTCCGTTCCGATCTATTCTGTTATGCTGCTGCGTGTCAAAAAATACAAAATGCGATTTGCGCTCTTCCCGGCGGGGCCGGTAGAGATCAAATTATGATACGTGATGGTACAGCCCGTAAAAACAGATCCCGAGGCATAGATAGACTAACGCACCTCGTTAAAGCAACGTGTTAGTCAGTGTAAAAAAATAGAGTTTTTTGAGGTAATCTTTTTTTGCTACTATAAAAAAGGCCCTAAAATGAAAGCAATATCTTTCATTAAAAAGCATGCGATGGTCGTTTTGGCCGGAGCTGCAATAATTGGTTTTAGTTCGTTTAAGTTGGCAGAGAAAATCATATATCCGGCCGACGAAGTATGGTTTGAGTTCAATAGTTCCTTGAATCCAGGTGATTCTGGTTACGACACTGCGATAACCACACCAAGCAATTATACAAATACAGGCTCTGCCACAAATCCGTCACAATGTTCAAGTACACCGAAGGTATGTGCGGTAAAAGCTGAGCCCGACGGATCAGGACATGTGTCAGCTTCCACTTTAAATTCATTAAAAGCAGATATGTTAAATCCTTCAAGCAGTAATCCAGCTATTTCTAAAAAACCTAATGACTAATTCATACAGTCAGTAAATGCCCCCTCGGCCCCTAGACAGCAAGGGGCTGAAGGGCATTTATTTTGTTAAACACTCATTAATTCTGTTCCATATCAGACATCTCTATCACTTTTTGTGGAAAAAGAAAAGTAAATGATTTAATTTCATTTAAGCTTATACTATACACTTTGTCTCCGATTATTCGCTTCATTTCTTTTTTTCCGATATACATTTCTTCCAATCGTCTTAGGTCCATCCATCTTACACCACGCAGTAGAAGTTCCTTTCTTCGTTCCGCATAGATGAACTTGAGAAGCCCATCTTGCGTTGCTGGAAAAGGTTCCATGGCAACCGTACTGCTATATCGTTTGTCTGTTAAAAATTTTATGGTTTTACTAGCGAGCGTCAATTGTCCGAGCCTGGCTTCACATTCAGCTTTTGTCAACCACAATTCTGCTGTTGTTATCCCATTAAATTTCTGTGCATTTGAGTTTCCCGAATAATCTCCTGTAAATGCGAAATAGCTGTCAGCCTGCTTCGTGAAGAATCGTGTTTTACGTAAATCACTATCTGTATAACTATCATATAGCACTGTATCAATTCGAAGAACTGACTCTCTTGAAAGATTTTCGGCGGCATGAATAGAAAAGAACAATACTTCGGGATTAAATCTTTCAAATGGATATTTTTTACCGCTATTGATCTGATTATAATCCATAAGTTTATCATAAGATTCTAAAGCTCGTTTTGAAATCGCCAATGCCTGTTCGTAGTCTCCCATAGCAAGATATACCCTAGAAAGCAGCCCCAATGCAGCGTTTCTATTCGGTCGAGTTGGGTAAGTCAGATTCTGATCCGTCAGATAATCAGATGCTAGTTTTAGATCGGCAATGATTAGATCCATTGTTTCTTTTAGAGATAATCTTATGGGCTTATCATTTACATCAGTACTCCTTTTCATTGGTGGTCCCAAGACTAATTCGGCTGTCTTTTGGTTATAGGCCGGTGCATATATCTGCGCTAAATCAAAATAGCTATACGCTCTAAAAAACAAAGCCATTCCCTCCAAATTTCGTCGATCCTTTTGATCAAGCTGAATCTTATCCAGATGTTCAAGTACGGTATTAACATTAAGTAAACGACTATAGGACACCCAATACCAATCGGCCAAAGGCTTTCTATCCCATATATAAATGGCCCTGTCAGACAGCTGACTTATTCCCATATATTGTTTATCCAATATAAAAAAATCATCCGAAGCAATATCGCCGACCGCTGCTACATAGCTTTGATTCATTACAACAGTATAGTCCATGAGGGCATAGAGATCAGATTTTGAGCTAATCGTAGCCAATGACATATCAGATTTTTCCTCTAGAAATTGGTTACATCCCAACATCAACATCATAACAATACCAATTACCATTTTTGTTGATAGTATATTTTTCATAATTCTTCTGTTAAAATGTTAATGTTGCTCCCATACTAAAAGATCTTGGAGCGGGAATATTTCCGAAATATTCGGGATTTATATCTTTTTTAGTAGCCTTCCAAATCAAACCTATATTCTCTGCCACAATAAAGAATGCCAATGATTTAATTTTGGATCCAATAGGCAATGCAGGATTATACTGCAACCGGAGATCCTGAAACTTAATATGATCTCCACGTTCGGCTAAAACGGAAGCATCCTTATAAAATAGATCCGCCCCATCATCCAGTGGATAGACCATAGCGGGCACATCTGTTAATAATTCGTCTCCAGGTTTTTGCCATCTATCATAAAAGTCTACATGGCCGTCATACTTTCCAAAAAGAGACTGATAACTTATACTACTTCTTTTAAAGTAATATTTTAAGCGATAGCTTATTGTTGCCGAAAGATTGAATTGCTTATAACTGAACGTATTTCTAAAAGTCCCGAAATAGAGCGGGCGTGCAGAACCAATTTTTTGGAGCACATCCAATGTCTTGCTACCCATTATATCCCAGTATGCGGTACTTTTATCACCATTTAGTAATCCTTGCGGCTTACCTTCACTATCCAAACCTTCCCACTTATAAGCGTAAAGACTATATACCATGTCTCCCGGCAGATTTGAGATTCCACCTTTAAGCACATAAGAGGTGGGCGATTGCTGATCCGTTAATGTTTTGACAATCCAATTGTTATTATAAGAAAATAATAGATTGCCTGCCCAGTTTAGATCTCTCCAATTCTTTTTGAGTGTCAAATTTGCATCGAACCCCCTAGATTTAGTGTTGGCAGCATTCAGAACCATGGAACTTACACCCGAAGTTGGATCCAATGGCTGAGTATCGAAAAGATCAAAAGTATACTTATTATAGTAATCAATACTTCCGGAAAACGAATTATTCCATGCGCTAAATTCGATTCCAACATTGACATTTCGCAACTTCTCCCACCTAAGTTCCTTATTGGGTAAATTAACTATCCTCGCCATAGGATAAGGCACACTCCAATTATTATAACCAAAATATTGTATAGTAGTCAGGGCACTCATACTGTTATCCACATTTCCGCTGTAACCTAACGATCCTCGTAACTTTAGAAAATTAATCACAGAGCTTTTGAAGAATTTTTCATTATGCAGATTCCAGCCAAAACCTATCGACCACAAAGGTGTCCATTTATTGTTCGTCTCTACACCAAATAAGTTTGATGCATCCCTGCGTACGCTTCCTGACAGTAAATATCTGTTTTGGAATGCGTAATCCATTATACCGTACAGCGAGACAAAGTTTGTGGTAATATCGGTGTTGGGATAACTGTTAAAGGGAATTGTATTGTTACCACCAAGTCCACCAAAAGTTGGATACTGTTTACTGAAATCTATATTCGAAACAAAAGAAAGATTTTCAGCGTTATAACCATACAATATATTACCCATAGAACCATCATCTTTGTTCCGCCATTCCGCCCCGGCAAGAGCAGATATACTGTGTCCTTTAAAATCCGTTTTATAGTTTAGCTGCATACGGAAATTTCTTTCTTTAGAAAATCCATCCTGTTGCCTGAGTATACCTCCGTAAGGAAAATTGTAACTTAAACTTCCATTAGTGATCTGTGTTCCTCTATTTATAAGATCGCGGGCATAAAAGGTATTTATAAAATAGCGCTCCTCTTTTTTCCTATCAAAGAAATTGTATCTATATTTTAAATCTGCCGTGAGGCCCTTTAATAGAAATAGTTGAAGACCAAGATCGGCGAGCAGGTTTCTACTGGTTGTTACAAGAGGAGGTTCGTCAATATAATCAAGTGGGCGGTATTTCCAATCTAACAGATTTCCAGCACCTACAGTATCTATATATGAAAATCGATATTTATAGGGAACGGCGAGATTTATTCCTCCCTCTCTCAATTTTAAATAAGGAAATGGATATCCATTATCAGAATAAAAGTCGGTAGCTAGCGCACTAACATTTTTCAGTTCATTGTACATCAGTCTACCGGAAAGATTCACAACTCGATTAAGTTTGGCTTCGATACTTAATTGGCTACTAATCCGATTGGTTTTATCGCTGCGTAAACTTGCTAGAGACCGATCGTATCCTATTTGTGCCATACCATTTAGCTTCTCTGATCCTCCCCTAACTAAATAATTATATTGTTGTAAAGCAGCACCTCTATACATATATTTAAGCATATCGTCACGCACATCTGTATATTGATAAGGCTTAATTCCTGCGGCTAGCGCTTCATCATCAAAAACCCCTTTACGGTTAGCTTCCAATAATTCAACCACAGGTGATATAGCAGGTCGACTATTACTAGTTAGTTTGCCATTAAAATATCCTTTCTCAAACAGAAAACGCTCCACGGAAATCAGATCGTCACTAGAAATAACCCGATGCCTATATAAGTCAGGTTTCGCATCCACTCGTATTGAAGCTTTAAATTCTTGTTGCAAAGGCGTTTCAAATCGACCTTTTTTTGTGGTTAATACAATAACACCATTACCAGCTCTTGCTCCCCATATCGCAGAAGCCGCACCATCTTTCAAAAGCGTCACACTCTCGATATCATTTGGACTTAAAAGATTGATATCTCCTTCATAAGGAAAATTGTCGACAATTACCAATGGTTTACTACCTCCAAGGCCTGCCTTCCGTAAGGTACTGACACCATGCATGAAAATTTTAGGTTCAATAGGTTTACCGTTGTCATTAAACGAATATTCTGAACGATCAAAATAAGTACCTGTGGTCAGGTGTTCCAACTTCGATAATACGTCAAAATTAGCAGTCCTATCCAACAATACCTTATCAATTTTTTCATAGCTGCCCACACTTCTGGCTTTATGAAGGGAATGATACCCAGAGACAAGCACCTCATCAATCATACCCATCTTTGCCGACAAGATCAGTATTTTCTTTATATCTTTAGTAGACAGTACAGTTCTTAAACTTTTATAATTAAGATGTGAGATTTCTACTTGAATTTTGTCGAGATTAGCATTTATTTTATAGGAACCTGTGCTATCTGTTTTGATAACCCGCCCATCTTTAATTACTCTAATATTTACGTCAGCAATACCTTTTCCAGTTGAATCTCGTATCACCCCTTGATAAAGCCGTTCGGCCCCGTGTTGGGCACGTACCTGAAGATTCCATGTTATCAATAATAGTAACATGGGGAAAAACAGCATATTTTTCATGTATAAAATTATTTTCTTATGATTTAAAACAATTGATTATATATTTGATATGTTCTATAGGCCAATCTGTGCTATTGCTTTTCAACAGCAGGTATATACCCATAAGTATCAAGTTCAAGTTTCCCAAGCTTACTTACATCGGGAAAAGCTCCTTTATAGAACATAAGCATTGGAATTCTACAAATTTGTGAATACACTTTAAGTCCATGTATTTCGCATATCTTTTTTATTTCGTCTAAACTATAAGGACGATCTTCCAAACTAATTTTCGGCAACTTGTACAAGCCTTTCTCTATGAGTACTGGTGGTAATTTAAAAGTCGGATGATTGAGATAACGGAGAAATGTATTCTTATCGATGTTTTCCTCAAAATCAGAAGAAAGATTAGACTTCCTAGCAATCACATAACATTCCATTGGCACCATCAAAAGCCGTGATTTTACATTAAGAAAATTATCGAGATCCTCTGCCAATTGAATTTTTAATTTCTCATCAGAAATACTGTGTGCTGCCAAATTTTCATAAGTATAATAGTATTTACGCTGCACATCCAATCTAGCTTCTCTGGGATATGTTCCTAAAGGTTTAGGCAATAGCAGTGCTGTCAACTCTGGTGTTAGTATGATACGTCTATTAGGAAAGTTTGCCAATCCAACAAAATCATCACTTTTCTTATTATAGTCAAAATATGCTATTTCAAACAATGACATGATATCCATATTTGGTATCAACCATCTTGTTATAGCCGTATCCCTTTTTAAAAGAACATTACTGATCAATCCATCTTGAAAACCTAGAATAGTACGATATGCCAATGGCTGATACTGTCGCACATCTTTGAATGAAGACGACAATACAGTAGAACTATTCATAATAGCATCGTCCTTCTTAATTGGCATGTAGGGGTTATTATGAACAATAAGCATTTCAATTGCCTCCTCAGTGAGATATTCTGGGAGAGTGATTGAAACAATTCTTGTATTTGCTATAACAATCACATGAGGAAAGCCCATAGTAGGAAAATAATCTCCGAAAGTACTATCAATCGCCGTTACAAAACCGGTAATATTCTTTATAGGACTTTTATTAAGAGTTGTCAATACGCGCGCTCTTGATTGATTGACTACTGGTAAGACTTTAATCTTTTCCTGAAATTTATTCTGTAGATGGAATAGATGAGGAAAACTATTTATACAATAAGTACACCATGTCCCCCACAGATCTATTACAATGACCTTTTCTTTAAAATCATCGAGGGTAATATTACTTTCAGCCCCCGTCTTATCAAATATGCTTAAACTTGCTTTAAGTAAACGATCTGGGACAGTATCTCCTACTTTAAGTGCTTTTATAGCAACGATTTCATTAGGTTTGTTTCGTCCACTTGGTAACTGTGTCATGGATTGCCCACTTACAGCATAAATAGATAATAAATAAATCGCTATAAATAATATTCTTTTAAGATTAAAACTGCTCGTTGACAGTGAATTTACAATACTGTTCAGATGAAAGTCCGAAGAAAAGTTATGTCCATTTTTTGAGATCAAATAGAGAGAGTTTAAATGGCTTCTTTTTAATATCTTAAGTATATGATATCCATACTGAAAGCCTACTACGACCAGGTTAAAAAGATACGATAATTTAATAGACAACCAGTTTTGGATTTCCAATTTATTTTGTTCTTGATGAAAGGAATGTTTTACAAGGAACAGTTCCCTCCCACTCTTAAAAAATTGTTTCATTTTAAGATTATATTTGAGACAGAGTATGCTGCTCCCCTAAAACTAGACATAAATTTAAGGTATGAAATAAATAGATTAAATTAGCAATATTATGTCACGTACACGGAGAACATTTAGTAAAGATTTTAAAAGCAGAGTTGTATTGGAGTCACTCAGAGAGAAGGATACGATAGAGGTTTTAGCGAAGAAATATGAGTTGTTGCCGACTCAGATTTCGGCATGGAAAGCAGAAGCCATCCGGAATATGAGCAAAGTTTTTTCAAAGGATACAGGAGATTCCAAAGATAGCAATATACCGACGGAAAAGCTCTTTGCTCGTATTGGAGAATTAAGCCTAGAAAACGAATTTCTAAAAAAAAAGCTTTACTAATTCCTTT
>NZ_VLKR01000051.1 GCF_007830445.1 Sphingobacterium siyangense
TTCCGGTTGGCAGAAGGCTGCCAGGGTGATCCAGGTGCCCCCTGCTGCTGCACACGGTTCAGCGGACTGTTTTCAAAAACGGTAACCGCATAGGGATTCGGCGTCTTCACCGCTGCAGCGTCCCAGCCTACACCGTCTTTGTAGAAATCCGACTGTGTCGATTTTGCTGATGCCCTGAAACTGCCGTTGCCTGACTTTTCGCCATAGGCCAGATATTTTGTCGACTCACGACCAAACCCGTCATACTCAATATGCTGGACGATATCCTTATACGTTGGACTGGCCATTAACTGAACCGTTTGGCTAGGCCTTCCTAGACCATCGAAGTACTGGATACTCTGGTTCTCATCTCCGATCGTACGCTGGGCGTTCAACGTGGCAAGTGTCACACCTGGGCTGCGGAATGTCTTGGTCAGTATATAATTTTGGCCGGCTGTAGGAGTACTCACAAGATTCTGAAAGCCTGTTATACTCATCGTAACAGTTTTGCCCGGCGCGGGGGCAGGAATGTAAAAGCCATTGGTAAGCGTGATGCTCCTGAGGGCCTGGATATTGGTCTGGTTGCTATAGGAACTCAGCGAGGTATCCTGAGGGAGGCGCTGTCCCTGTACTGCAACAAACCCGAATAAGGATGTCAGTGTTAAAAAGTTCTTTTTCATAATCAATTAGGCTTAGTTGGAACGGTAATGGTAATCAAAAGACCTGTTTACATGGTTCAGGTGGTCAAGGACCGCCTGCAGACGCTGCATACCGTCGTAGATATAGGTTTCCTTGATTCCTCGAGCATCCGTCTTACTCGTCATACCTACTAATGGCCTATACGTATAACTTGTCACCATCGCTTTAGCCAGTCTGGAATCACTGCGGAGCTTATCTGATGCATTTTTGATCACGGTCTCCATACTGGACTCGGTCTGACTGCTGTTCAGGTTATCTATCGTTGCTTGGGTAAGCACATCCACAACTTCAGCATAGGTCGAATTCTTGATTTCAATGATTGGATATTGGCCACCGTAACCCCAAAGATAAACTGTATGTAACCCCGATTGCGATTCTAGCTCCCTTGGATTATTATATGCATCATAGGAAATAAATGTCAAAGTTTTCCTATAACGACTATCTATTGAATATGAAGTCGTTGTTCCATTTGGCGGGAGTACTCCCAATGAACGATTACTAAATTTAAAAGATGATAATGTTATCGGAAGCTGATTTTCCAAGAGAAATGTTTGTTCCACCAATCCTTTTCCAACATTTTGATATTTTAAAATTTCACCAGTTAAGATCGTGCGCGAGTTGCCTACCTCTTTGTAGTGCACACTCTCGATGGGATAAGCTGTTAAATGTCCGGCTTTCATGTTATCAATAAACGTCGTACCATTTGCGTAGTCATCAGGATAAGTGACCAAAGTAACTTCTTTAAAACCATCACTTTTTATTGTACTCACTCGGTTTGGTTGAAGATGAGCTGGATTGTCATAGTTATAAATTACAGCACTGACTACAGGATTAGCACCATTTTGATCGAAATTAGTTGTCTCAACAGTATCAACATAACTCCATCTTGTATAAATATAATTTTTTAAAACATCGAACGCATCAAATTCTTCATTACTTGGAGGCGAATTGTGACAAAGGCTAGTGTAGCGTTTCTGCACAGTATACCCCTGAAAAATACTATTATATCGATCATCAAACTTATACGTCATTCGCTTCTGTTGAGTTACAACAAATTTTGAATCCCTATTAATAAATATACGGTTCATTGTATTAAGACCGTTTTTTGCAACTCCGCGATTTGAGAGTGTGGCTCCCAAAATATCATTTCCCATTTTTACCTCGCCAGGAGTATCACTTTCAAGTAGATAATTATGCTCGATACCTCCATTTTCAAAATTCAGACCGAAGCTTTCTGTCACTGTACTGAAATGTATATGGTGCTGGGAATAGGTATAAAGATTGTTCAAAGAATTGGACACCATTTTTTTGTAATTAACAATCTGTCCACAAGCAAGAACAGCGCCACCATCGGTCGCGCAAGGCATCACAATTTGGTAATCCGAAAGATAAATAGGAGCAAAAGTAACCAAACCAGTAGATTTGTTGAGATTATCTAGTGTAGCGTAATAATATTTCTTAGTATTGGCCAGATTACCTACTGAATCATAAGTATTCACCAAATCGAGAATCACCCCACCAGTGGCAACATTACTTATTACTGGCTGTGTACCTCGGACTTTATAATGTAAATTTCCAGATCCTAAACTGTTTTCTCCATAAGAAGTGCATCTTACGATATATTTATGTCCAGATTCAAGCCATACAAGCTCATCATATGGTCCGTTTTCTACATTTAAAAAAAACGTTTTGACAGTATTACCAGTGGTTATATCAATTAAATATATATAGGACTGAGGATGGTGGTCCAATTCATCGGGATTACCTATATAGGTAAAACTTGCTCCCAAGGACGCATATTGAGATTCTATTATAGAAACTGTATCAGAATTAGCTGTTGCAGTCTGACTAAAACCTATTCCGACAGTCGATACAGAGGACGTATGTTCCGAATATTTATATTCTGATATGGAATAAGTAGGCGCTTTATATTCAATCGTATTATATCCTCCCGTTGGAAAGCTTATTTTTTTTAGCATCCCCACTTTTCCATAATTAAAATTTGGTTCCCGATCTGCATTTGCTCCCGAGAAATAAGATTCATATGCTGCTACTGAGGGTTTTGGAATGAGCCCACTATTTGATTTTCCATTAAAATATCCAAAATGATCCTGAGCATAACTTAATCGCGGAGGCAATAAGTCCATGTTGTCATATTCAAATGTATATACCTGTTTTTCATTTGTATTATTTCCTTGTTCTATAACAGAAGTTAAAAATGGCCTAGCTTTAAGTGTTGCATCGTTAACACTGTATTGATTTGAATAAGACATATTTCCATTAGCATAAACGTATTTTAATTTAAAATTACGACTAGGCTTTGACGAGTTTTCCGGCAAATAAATATTGACACTATCGAGCAGAACATCATAACTCAAATCCTGTCTACTGATATACTTAAACTTAATTCGACAATTATTTGAGGAAGATATCTCTGAAAGATAAACTGCATTTGTCGTTAGGATATTTTCACAATTGCTGTTAGGAATATACTCTATAGGCTTATTACCGCAATACACCTGTAATGGGTTTACAAATTTCGTCATTGACTGCGATATACTAACCGGATAAGAATATGGCTGAAGGGCACCATAGGTAAAATTTATGAAATCTCCTTCAGGATGGACTATTTTTGTTAAATACCAAGCGGTGTTTACAGGAGAGCTGTAAACCTTACCACACTCCTCTCCTGTTACCGTATTGGATGACGATTCGGTAGAATTACTTCCCTCGCCAAAATAATAAACAATTCCTTTAGAATCTGTTATCCGAAACTTCCAACCCGAGTTATTAACAGTCAAGTTTGTTTCTATTTTTAGTTCACTTTTTGACAATTGTATTGCTTCAGTACCCGATAGGATAAATTTACCAGAATATCCATTAACATTGAAGGAGAAAAAATCCGGCGAAATATCATATCCATCGGTATTTCCTGAACTCGCTCTCTCGAGATAATTTAATAAGTCTTGGTTTCTGGTAAAATCAGATGGAGGTAACCATTTTGTAGAAGATTCGTCGGGATCATCGTGTACTGTCCGTGTAATAACACCACCGGCATTTAGTATCCAACTGATACCTGTTCTAGAGGCAATTTCATCGACTTTAACACCATTGGAAGAATAAGACAAACTAATAGGTACACTAAGTTTCCTCGACTTAACAGTATAAAATGGAATTTCCTGTTGCAGAGTACCTGTCTGCAAACCAACATTAAAATCTCCATATCTGGTCAAAGCAAAAGAGGTTGGCGAGGGAGGTAGTATATCTGCGATTTTAGTTCCATGTTGTGCCGAAGCTCCTATAAACGGGAGAAGCAAAATGGCTATACAACATATTTTATAAATAAAGCCTCTGTTCATTATTTTTTATTTATCCTTGTTAATTTTTATATTAAACCACTATTTGTAAATGCATTAATTTAAACCAACAGATGGTTTAAATTTCAATATCCATAAAAGAAGATCGAAAATTTATATTAATCAATTTTTAATTGATTCTAGATATCGTAATCTTTCTTCCGTTTTTGAGATCGTATTAGTATTTTGTTCAATGCAATCCTGTAGCTTACTGTTTGATTTTTCTTGAGCGATAATGTGCAGTGTTAGTTCTTCAACTTTTTTAAGCAACAGCAAATTCATTTCGGCAAGGTCCATCCCCTCAGCTTTAATCTGCTTTGCTGAAGGAATTTCTGGCAAGTGTTTATTTGCCTTTATATATTTTTCAATTTCTTCCAAGCTTCTTAAGCTGTATTCCGGTTCAAACACATAATCCGGAACAGAAATATCCGTCTTGACCTTGATCTCCTTCGCCAGAATATTTCCGTTGACCGAAAGATCTGCCTGAGGATTCGCTGTTCCTATTCCAACTTTACCAAAGACATTAAATCTGGACACATAATTTGATATCTGTCTGCTTGCTGTGTAATCGGCAATTTCGGTTAATATATCCGTGTTTTGCGGAACGCCGTTCTTATCATAGGGGATGAATTCCAGACTGACTCCAGAAGACTTTACCCAGCCCACAAACTGAAATCCGTTGGCATGCTGTGCCCCAGAATATGGTACATCCAGAGCTAGATATTTTTTACCGTTATACCGACAGGTTTTCAACTTCCAACTGTAAGCTCCTTCATCATTAGATACCAAATTGGCATAGGTCGCATTATAGGAAGAAGAAGTATTTACATTAGCAACATTTAACCTATTCAGTGCTCCAGTGCCTCCGCGTCTAGCTGCCACTGTGCCTATAAGATAATTATCGGAAAGCAGCGTATTGTCATAGATTTCATGCAGAAGAATCAGTGACTTCGTATAAGTTGCATTTGATGAGGAGTTAATTACCTTGTGCACATAGTCTCCCGATACAGTGGTTACCTGTCCATTCGAGACTTGAATGTAAAATATCAACGCTAAAGAGGTAATGGATTTTAAAATATAGCGGATCATAATTATAGGTTTTTATTTTTTAATTTCCTTGATTAATGCATCGATGATCTCCTGCTGTTTTTTATTGACCTTATCCTGCTCAATGACATACAGGGTCAGTTCCTCAATTTTTTGCAGAAGGTCAATCTGAAGATCGCCGACATTGATGCCTTCCTTTTCCATCTGCCTGGCACTTGGGATGCCGGGAAGATGTCTATTGTCAGTAATAAAGGCTTTTAATGAATCTAGCGCGGGCAGCTGATAGGCTGGATCAAAAACAAAGTCTGCTGTTTTCTGCGTATTGACAAGGATGCTATGTGCCCTTGCTGTACCCACAATATCTAACTTGTATTCTGGACTTTTGGTACCTATACCAATTCGAGCATCACTAAATGTTCGGTATTGTCTTTCCTGCCCCCCTGTACCTGCTACCGGCTCGGAAATAAACAATCCTTCTGTAAGGCTCGTGATCGATGCGGGCTGAATTAATTGTATCTTTACCTTAACATTAATTTCATTTCCCCTATTATTGAGGTGGTAGATCGCTATACGTGCATTGTCCTTATCAAAATCACCTATTGACCAATACGATGATAGAGGCTCAGAGCTTTGAATGATATCACTTTCCTGATTTAGGTATGCACCCGCAGAGCCATTGTAAACAATATCGATCCGTTTGGTCAATACTCCCCTATTTAATTGGTTATTGTAGCCTCCCGTAACCTGGATTTCGATTGTCCCCCACATCCGCACATTAGTGGGAAACTGAAGATATGCAACCTGATTAGCAGCGCCTTCAATAAATTTAACGTTAAATGACTTTTCAAGGAAATGTTGGGCTTCAACATGCAAGAAGGTCAAAAGACCCGATAAGATCAATAGATATCTAAATATCATTGTGAAATGAAATTAAGTTAATAGTATGGTAGTCAACGATTTTTCACAAAACCCCTGCAAAACGGTCTTATAAGAACAAATGTAATTTCTTTGAAGAAAAGTTCAAAATTATTTTTCCATTAAATTAAAAACAACAGCTTATTTCACAACAAAAACCAAAATAACTCCGTTAAAACATCAAACTTAAAAGATCGAAAGATTAATCTCGCAACCTTAGTCCTATCCCCTATTTTACCACCATGCGATTTCGAGACGAATTGACCTCTTTAATTCTCTGCACTATCGTCAAAACCATTAATTGTATTCTGAACGATATTCAAGAAATCGCCTCCTAAGGTTATCGACGGCAAATGAAAAGAAAAAAATAAAAGCCATGAGCGAGACAGTTTTCATGTCTCGCCATGTTCGAGATTCAGATATTCATTGGGCGTATAGCTTATAAAAAAGGTATTGGAGATTTTCATAAAGAAGCATCATTATATCTCCATTAGAATAAAAACTAAACAAAACGAGATAACCATCTCCGTTTCTCTAAGCAAGAAATTCCAGCGTAAATAGGTCAAAACAGGCATCCTTCCGATAACGTACAGAGAAATGACGGGCCAGGAGCCATTCCTTTCTGGTATTTAGCGCATTGGATACACCTATTTCCAATCATTTTTATGTGCTTAGAAAAGCTGCATGACATTACCACCGCTAGACTTTGGCGGATAGGCTGCAGATCCATTTCGTTTTAAAATGAGCGCGTGCTGTAAAAACGGCCGTGGAAGCCAATAGTGCAAACAAAATTTTAATTCTCTTCATACTATTGTTTTATGATTGGTTTAGCTGATATTTTGGTTTGCAGGTCTTTAATTTCCTTTTGTTGTTGGATTACATACATAGTGAGCTCCTCAATCTTCTTTAAAAGAACCTTATTCATTTCACCTAGTTCAATACCTTTTTCTTGAACATCCTGAGCTGAAGGGACCTCGGGAAGGTGTTTTTCTGATTTGACAAATAATTCTACTTCATCTAAGTTTGGCAGTTTATATCCTTCCTCAAAAACGTAATCCGGCCAATCGGTAACTGCCGTAGTCACTTTGATCTCTTCTGCCTGAATTTTTCCTTTGACCGAAAGCTTTTCTTGAGGACTAGAGGTACCAATTCCCACATTACCATTAAATTTAATCCTAAGTTGTTCAGAAAGAGGAAAATCATCTGCAGGTCCCCCTGTAAAAAAAACAAGATCTAGAGATTGAACTAAAGCATTATTTGCAACCCATGTATTAATTCGCTCCGCACGAATTCGAGCTCCTATGTAATCCGGAATAATATTCCTCCAAGCGGCAAAGTCAATGTTGTACCCTCCAGAAGCGCCAAGATAAGGCACATTAATATTTCCCGAATCGCCTGACTTGCCAATCTTAATAGCACTTGTTGTACTATTTGCTGGAGTTGCGATTGTCAATGGGTTCAGTGGCGCTGTAGAGCCGATCCCGACATTTCCGTTGGCAGGAAAAGTATTCGTCTGTCCAAAAGCTGAAAAACTAATCAGAAAAGAGAGTAGGCTAAGATATTTATTCATTATTATTTAATTATTTTTTTGATTCTAATTGATGGATACGCTGCTCCAAGAGTTTTCCGATTCGCTTCATGTCTGCAATTTCTTTACGCTGCTCTTCTAACAAGTTTTTCTGTTCCACTGATTTCAAACTCTGGCTCTTTATTTCTTTATCTTGTTGAATAGCATAAAGCGTCATTTCCTCCACCTTTTTCAGCAAAAGTAAATTCATTTCAGCCAAATCAAGACCATCTTTGTTTATTTCCTTTGCTGAAGGGATTTCAGGCAGATGCTTATTGGTTTTTACATAATCGGCAATATAATCCAGACTATTGAGTTCATAATCCGGTTCAAATACATAATCCGGAACAGTGATATCTGTTTTGACTTTAATTTCTTTGGCCAATATATTCCCATCAACTGCTAGTTTAGCCATAGGCGAATTCGTTCCAATTCCAACGTTGCCTTGACTGTTATATCGAACCATAAGCCCGTCATAAGCTTGTGCACCCTCAGGCTGAATATAAAATAGCTCAGAAATTCCAAGCCGATTTTGTGTGTCGTTTGTATTATAAATCGTAAAACGAATTTTTGAAGGGCAGACAGAGCCTGGAGAAATCCTAGCCATATAGTGCCATGCAGCATTATTACTCACATCGGCGATGGTTCGCCATTGATTCACTCCATCGTTGACATCAAAAACCTCTATTTTAAATTTTGTAGCCATATAATAGCGCGTAGTCAGTCCGATCCAAGCCCCCTCCTGCGCATGATAGAGAGGAATATCTTCGATAAGAATAACATAAGGATTTTGTAGATTTATACTCGCACTTGAGTAAGTTGGAAAAAACTGACCATTAAACAATGTAGGTAAATCAAGAGTGATACTGCCCGACTGTGACACTTTAAAACGTTTATCTGCAAAAAATAGAACATTTTTTTCCAATGATGATGCAGACCGATTAGATGGCGGGACAATTGCTTCCGTTTGTCCAAATACAGACGATTTCATGTAGGTTATGAGCACGAAAAAAAATAAAATCTTTATTTTCATATAAATTAATTAATTAGAAAAATATATTATTTAAAATAAACTTTGATTTGAATTATTAGAGAGAAGATAAGATGCTGAAAATATCTGATGAAAACTGCGCCGTACTCACTTTAACTTTATTCTTTCCTCCTGACGGTCAACTTTCTTATTCAATTCAATCACTTGCAAGGTCAATTCCTCAATTTTCTTCAGCAAGATCTTATTCATCTCACCAAGCGAAACTCCATCAGCTTCTACTTCTGAAGCATTAGGCACCTCGCGCAGATGACCATGTTGTTTGATAAACTGCTCCGTTTCCGTTAGACTCGGCAACTTATAATCGGCTTTAAAAACATAATCGGGCCAATTGCTTGTCTCAACCTTAATTTCATGCGCCCGTATTTTGCCCTTGACAGAAAGCTGTTCTGTTGGATTAATAGTACCAATACCAACATTACCATTAGGGCTATAGTTCACCAATAAATTATCGTAAGCTGTAGTTGCCTCTGGATGAATGAAAAAAAATTCTGATAGCCCCATAAGATTTTCCCCTTGTGATGTTTCATAGACAGTAAACCTAATTTTGCCCACCGAAAGTGATGGCACTCGAACTATATAATATGCGTTAGGATTGTTAGCTACGTCAGCTATTGTTACCCAATTATTATTCCACTGATCGAAAACTTCGAGCTTAAATTTCTTTGGTTCATAATAACGAGAACTCCATCCGATCCATCCGCCTCTCTGCGTATGTCTATCAGGAAGGTCTTCAATTAATAATACGTAAGGGTTAGTTGGACTGATTCCGTTAGAAGTATAAACCGCATCCATATTCCCATCAAACAACAGATTAAGAGGTAACTGACCGCTTCCCGACTGTGTCACCTTAAACCGCCGGTTTGCATAAAATAAAATGTTTTTTTCCAGCGATGCAACCGATCCATTAGAGGGAGAAATTACTTGCTCCTGCTGAGCGGATAGCTCAGTGCACAGCGATAGTCCAATCGCCAATAATATTAGATACTTCAAAACTTAATATATTTTAATCAATAAATTATCTAAATCTCACTTGAAATTAACCAAGTGTAATACTCACGATCTAAATAGACCTTTTTTAACAATAATTCTATTTTTACAATTCCTAGTGCGCTATATTTTCTTTTAATTCTTGTTTGATTTCTGCTATCTCCCTATCCTTTTCCAATAAATATAGAGTGAGCTCTTCAATTTTCTTCAACAGGATCTTGTTCATCTCACCCAAAGATATTCCCTCACTTTCCACACTGTCAGCATTCGGTACTTCCGGTAAATGTCCATTTTCCTGTATAAACAAACGCAAAGAATCTAAACTCCTTAACTCGTAATCTTTCTTGAACACATAATCGGGCCAATTGGCCGTTTCAACTTTAATTTCCTGCGCCCGTATCTTCCCCTTGACAGACAGTTTTTCTGTAGGAACCTCTGTCCCAACACCGACATTACCATCCAAATAAAATAGATGGGTTCCATTGCGCTGCCACTGAAAAGATGAGCCAAAAAATTGAGGAACAACGGCGCCATTACCTGTATCATAAAACTCCACAAACGCTTTTACCGAATATCCATTAGCATGGTTCGTGTATACTTTAACAACATTATCTTCTACAATCAACAAGGGATGATTGGAGGTAGAGCCACCTAAAGCAACAGCTCGAATTTTCCAAGTTGTCGCCGGGGAATCATACCAAACAAGATATTCTGCACCGGTTCTCGTGCCCGTAGGATTAACAGACAATTTCACACGATAAAGGCCACCTATTTTTAATGGCTGGCCGCTAGCATCTGTAAGCTCAACGCGAGTTGTCGTATTGACACTTAAGGACTTGATAAAGGTTGATGTCTGTGCCATTGAATTGGAAATACCAACTAGGAAAAGCAACAGGAAAATAATCTGATAAACTAGAATTTTATTCATACGTTTTTTTTTGATTAGATTGGGTTATAAAGAATTTATTACCAGCACTTTCCAGTAATTAAATCTTATATCTCTTCTCAGTCAAATTTCGGAAGAGCTTAACTTTCCCTTAAAAAGACATAAATCGCTACAGGTTAATAAATTATTAATATATTTATAAATACAAATGTATAAATTCAAAAACACACTTTGATATTATTTTTAAATTAATTATATGAAGCTTAATGGCAATTAAGCTTAAAAATCATCACCTCTATTTAAAAGACGGAACGATCTATTTATTCCCAGCCCCCCTCCTTTAAGTAAAATTTTGTGTAGATTTACAACACTTAACGCATTAATATTACATGAAAAGATTTTTAGCTATATTTCTACTATTTTCCTGCTGCTTTGCCGCCTGTTCCGAATTTATAGAATATCCTTTGGAGAAAGAAAGTGTCGAACTATTGGCGCCGATGGACAGCCTTTGCACACAGGACAGTGTCGTGAGCTTTTATTGGAAAAATCACCAGGACGCAGACAAATATCGGCTTCAAATTGCACGTCCAAACTTTGATTCTATTCAAAAAGTAATAGTAGACACGGTAACCACATTGGATCACCTTAACCTTACAGTAAGTCCAGGAAAATATACCTGGCGCGTGCGACCGGAAAATTCGGGCAGCGTTGGTCTTTTCAAACAACGCCAGATCACCATTTTGCCGAGCTTGAAATAAAGATGAAAAACAAAGCGATGACATATATATTGCTCTCCTTGGTCGTTGGACTTTGGGGCTATATTATATATAAGATTTTTGCAGCCGTTTCTGATGATGATCAGGGCCCTCGGCAGGCACAAAAGAACTTTGTCCAAAATGTGAGCGACCTCAGTTTTTACAATCAAAAGAAAACAACCGCTTTGCTATTAAACTATCCCGATCCCATGTTAAAAAATGTCGTTGCGGATACCGTCCCTTCAGCACCGGTAACGCCCGCCGTAAACAACTATGTCGCGCCACCGGTTCAGTCTTATCAATCCGAGCCGCAAATCAATGTGGGCTATATCGGGTTTATCGAAAATCTAAACGACAAGAAACCTACGGCCATCGTCACCATCATGGACAAACAATATATGATGAATGTCGGCGATGAACAGAATGGGGTTAAATTGATAGCTATTAACCACGGGCAGATTACCATCAAAGCCCACGGTAAAAACAAGACAATATTTAAAAATGACAACTAAAAAAATTCTGTATACGATCTTCTTCTTCATGATTTCTATCATCTGTCAGGCACAGGTTAAAGAACTCGCCATCTTTCGGAGATTCACCATTTCGTCCAATGATGGAAGCAAGACAATATGCTATGCCGACAACATCAAGATCAGCCCTAATAGTGACAAAACCTACGTCTGGTACGAAAGCAATCAGCTGCACCAAACTATGGGTGGCTATTCAGGTAAACTTCTCAATGGACAGTTCACACACTACTTCCCTAACAAGAATCTTTCCGACCAGGGATTATATGTGAAAGGACTCAAACAGGGGGTATGGCGCCACTGGTATGCGAATGGGAATCTCAAAAGTGAATCCCAATGGATGGCGAACATCGAAGAAGGACCTTTTGTACGTTACGATGAGCAGGGCAATTGGATGCAACGCGGATATCTAAAAGAAGGTAAATTGCACGGTAGCATAGAGAACAAAACAAGCGATATCATTAGTTACCAATATTTTGACCTGGGAAAGGAAATTTCCAAAGAAACTTTCCAAAATAACAATATCTTCCGCAAGACTGGAAAGCTGATTGGTGACCAGATCAATAAATGGTTTAAAAAGAAAGAGAATCAGCCCGAACCTGTAACACCCTAATTCCCAAAACTATGCTCAAGGCGGCAGCATTATATCTGGTGTTGGTCATTTCCCTTATCGTGTCGGTACTTTTGGGGAGTTTGATCTATCTTGCTTTCTTTTTTCGGGATCAAGATGCCCGTTTTAACCGCAAAGAACAGCTGAGACAGCAGATTGATGCCGGATATAGTCTGGTAACCTCCAGCAATTTCCCCTACGCACTGGATACCGCACTGACCAATATCACCCAGCAGGGAGATTCGGTCTATCTATCGAGATACGAATGGGGACTTTATGATATTGCCGTCGTCCGCGCACATATGCAACGCGATTCCCTCATGAAGACTGCTTTATTAGGTCCAGTGCCCACAGACTCAACAGTACTCTATATCACGGATGAAGATCGGCCAGTTTCAGTCAGTGGTGAAACGGTTATTAAAGGAACAGCATTCATCCCCAAATCTGGGGTTAGGCCATCTTATGTTGATGGGGAATATTTTAAAGGCAATGAGAAGATCGTTGAAGGAAAGAGTAAAGACAGCGATCGACAAATGCAGGCACTGAATACCAAGCGCCTGACAGCGCTGCAAGCCTTGCTCAAACAAGACAGTCTGAAGGGCGAAATGCTACCTATTGGTACCACAAATAAAAACCCTTTCCATCAGCGCACACTACGTTACTATCTACGTGCAGGCCAGGGACAGATCAGCGATAGTCTGATGGGTAATATTCAATTGCTATCGGACACCACAATTGTCATTCCCGCTACAGCTTTTTTACAGGATATTTTGGTGATCGCGCCATGCATACGGATCGAAAAAGGATTTAAAGGCGCTGTGCAGTTCTTTGCCACCGACTCATTGATACTGGAAGATAATGTTTCCCTCCAGTATCCATCGACCGCAGCAGTAATCGGCGCAGAAGGCAAAAGAACAAGCTTAAGAATAGGCAACAATTGTAACGTTGCCGGAACAGTACTCTTATACGAACCCAAACGCTCCGATATGCCATCGGCGGCAAGCCTCGGAAAAGACTGCAATATTCAGGGGGATCTCATTGTCTATGGGCTTTTAGACTACAGCAAAGGATTAGAAGTAGCAGGCCGCACAGCCTGTTACCGCTTTCTCTACAAAAGCCCTTCATCTATGTACGAGAATTTTTTGGTCAATATTAAATTTGACCGAAGCAAGCTATCCCCCCATTTCCTGAGCTCCTATTTATTGATCGCCGATCAAAAAAAACAGGTCAATAAACCTTTAAAGTGGTATAATCATGGGAGTTAACATTCTTCGGCTCAAAGCCTCCTCCCTGGTGGAAACTCTGGTATCCATGGTGATTATCCTGATCGTCTTCGGCATAGGCATGCTTATTTTTGTCAACCTGACCAAAGCTTCCAGAAGTGAAACACGAAAGAGCACAACTGAGCAGATGATGCTTTGGAGCCGCCAGCTAGAAGCCAATGGGTTTGATGGCGACACCGAGGGGGAAAGCTTGCAGGATAGTATAAAATTGAGCTACCAGCTCCAAGAAGCTGAAGGGTATCCCGACCGCCTGCGCTTGGCCGTTTATGCAATCTCCGAGGAAGGCAAAGTAACAGATAGTCTAGTACGCTATATTGAGAATAAAGCAGGGGAAAGGGATCAGCAATGAGCAAACAAAAATTAAAGGCTTTTACACTCATGGAACTCACCATTGCCATGCTGATTTCGGCCATCAGTATTGGTATGGCCTTTTATATGTTTCAATATTTTCAACAGCTCTTTCTACGGCAGCAAAAGCAACGACAGGAGCGTTTCTCCTACAGCCTCTTCAAACATCTGCTGGAACAGGACATTGGTAGATCAGTTTGGTTAAAAACAAGCGAAAATGGTCTGATCTGCGAAAATGAATCCGGAAATATCAGTTATGAGTTTGCACCTAAATTCATTGTGAGAAATCAAAATACCGTAGAAAAAGATACTTTTCTGATCGAAACTGTCAACTTGGATATGACGCCAAGGATACAGCATCTTCCATCGGAAGAACTGACAGATCATATTAACCTGAATATCCGGTTTGAAAATAAAGAACACGAGTTTGATTACCATAAGATCTATTCGGCTCAGCAACTTTTACAGCTTGAATCGGGGATCACTAATTAATGTATTTCGTTTATGCCTTCAATTGATATCTCAAAATATAAGAAAAAGCCTGAACAGCCTACTTCCCCTAAGAAAAAAGAGGGGGCTGGAGATATTTTGACCTTTCTGAACAAAGACATCAGCTTTGGAAACGGCCAGCTTCCCGACAAGAAAAAAGAAGAGTTCTATGTCGAATTCAGTACCCTGCTCTTATCGGGTGTTGACCTCAAGACTGCATTTGATCTTGTTCTTTTGGATCAGAAAAATAGCAAGGACAACAAATTGTTCCAAGAAATCAAGAGCAATGTCCTTGTGGGCGACAGCCTATCAGATGCCATCCGTAAAAGCGGAAAATTCAGCAATTACGAATTTTTCAGTTTACGTATTGGGGAAGAGACCGGGAAACTTGGCGAGGTCATGAAAGAATTGGCTTCTTTCTACAAAAGTAAGATTGGGCAGCGCCGTAAAATTATTTCGGCACTAACCTATCCCGTCATTGTCTTAAGCACATCGATGGGGGCAGTATTATTTATGCTCAAGTTTGTGGTACCGATGTTTTCCGATATTTTCAAACGTTTCGGCGGTGAGCTGCCGGCTATAACAGCATTTATCCTAAAAGTCTCCCAATTTATGGACCGCACGTTCTGGTGGGCTGTATTAGTCCTTATTGGTCTTATTGCATTTATTCGTTTCAACCAAAAGCAGCTGTGGTGGCGCAAGTGGTCTTCCAGGATTATATTGCGACTTCCACTATTTGGCGATATTATTCGCAAGGTCCATTTGGCGCGTTTCGCTAATACCATGCGTCTATTGGTCAGCACCAACACGCCGCTGTTGCAGTCTATCCAGCTGGTGCAACAAATGACCGATTTTTACCCCATAGCACATTCATTGGAGGGAGCCGAGAAGGAAATTTTACAGGGCGAATCCCTGCATGCTGCACTTTCCAAATACCCTTTTTATCCAGCCAAAACGGTACAATTGATCCGTGTTGGGGAGGAGGTGAACCGGTTGGATTTTTTCTTTGAAAAGATAGCAACCCAGCTGACGGAAGAAGTCGAATACAAGACCTCTACGCTATCCAGTTTGTTGGAACCTTTTATTATTATCTTCTTGGGCTTGGTCGTTGGATTGATCCTCATCGCTATGTACTTGCCGATGTTCCAAATGAGTAATAGTTTTTAACCAAAATAAGTATATTTTATGAATAAGTTTATTTTTTCAATCGTCCTACTCCTTTTAGGATATAGCTACTGTGCCAAAGCGTAAAATGCGAATGACTATTTCCAGACTACAGTTACTTTTCCTGCAGATTTCAAGGTTGGCGATTATATTGAATTCGCTTCAGCCAACCAATCGCAGTAGGTGCGTCAGGTTATTATGAAGTTTCAATAGCTTACACCAGGGGTAACGTAGCGTCTGCGTCCACACATATCGTTTCTTCCACCCACTCCAATCCTTCGAGATGGCTAGGAGCAGGTCGAATAAATAATAACGTATATAGAAGTGGTGGTGTTAATTTCACAATAGATCATAATACCGGTACTAAATCCTTTCGGATAAGAGCCATAAATACGCTCGGGATAATTGCACCATTGCAAGTATCGATAAAAATTCGTTCTATTAACTTTAACACTAGTTACACGAGTTCTACAATATCCGGTATTGAAGCGGAGACTGTAGGTCTTCTTCTAATGACTTTTGATTGGGATTTGATCGTTGGCAACACAATTACTCCGACTCCAGGCATTCTTGCCATCAAAGCCGCCTCGAATGGAAATGTTGGTATCGGTACTCCGAATCCTACAGAAAAACTAGCTGTAAACGGAACAATTCGGGCAAAAGAAATCAAAGTGAAAGCGTCTCCATGGCCAGATTATGTTTTTAACGATGACCACCAATTGATGCCACTGGATTCACTTGCAAGTTTTGTAAAAGAAAACAAGCATCTACCAAATATAGCTCCTGCAAAATCTGTTGAGGAGAATGGTGTCGCGTTGGGGGAGCTGAACCGTCAGTTACTACAGAAAATTGAGGAGATGACTTTGTACTTGATTCAACAAAATAAGGGCATGAAAACGCTCATTCAAGAAATTGAAAGTTTAAGAAAAGAAATTGATGTATTAAAAATGAACCGATAAAACACCTCTTTTAAGTCTAGTTTTTTAATCACAATTAAAGTATATTTTATGAATAAATTTATTTTATTCATTATTCTGATTTTATCAGGATTTGGCTATGCTGTAAAGGCACAAAATGCAAATGATTATTTGGAAACCAATGTCACTTTCCCAGCGAATTATAAGATTGGGGATTTTATTGAATTTGCAGCAGCAAAACCGATCTCGGCCGGTGCATCGGCTTATTATGAAGTATCAATAACCTATACGAGAGGTAATATGGCCGCAGTAGCGACACATATAGTTTCTTCCTCCCATGCCAATAGTCCAAGCTGGCTGGAGGCCGGTCGCGTCAACAATAACGTATATACAACAGGTGCGGTAAATTTCACGATAGACCATAATCCTAACACAAAAGCCTTTCGTGTTAAAGCGATCGAAACTTTTGGTGTTAAAGCGCCTTTAGTTGTATATATCAAAATACGTTCTATCAATTTTAACACTGGTTTCAATACTTATCATTAAATTCATTGATAAAATCTAAATCTTCTTTTTTTTTACTGATTATTAACCAATTGCACTTAACACTTCACTAAAATAACAAGAAGTATTCATTTTCTTTTATCCTTCTAAATTCTTTTCCGTACCGATCTAATAAAATTTTTTCGAGGGCCCCCTCCCATCAGAACACATATTCCCTTTACTAGATCCATTCCTCAACAAGAGCAAGATTCAGACTATACCTAATAAAACAACAGCGCCCAATCTTTATCGGATTGGGTGCTGTTATACATTAGCAATTTACTTTTCTACAATGGTTTGATAAAATATATACCTCCATTAGATAAATTTAGTAAGTGAAGTGCTTTTCGAGATTTCTTGATAACCCTAAAGTTGATAATATTTACTTTTACCTCCTCTGATTTTAAGTCTATTATTATTTTCACAAGATAGTTCGTGTCATTTTTTTTCAAAAACGAGGCATTAAGTCCATTTTCAACCTGATATACTCTTTCAGATAAATCGACATCCCCTGCTAAGCTAGTAACCACAAATATATTGTCATAATTACGGACATCTTTTTTCAATTTATTTATATGATAATTAACTGCTTCCTTAATCGTACTAAACGAAGTTGTCTGTCCATAGCTAAAAGGAAAGATGAACATAAAGCATATAAAACAAGTAACTTGATATTTCATTTTTTTATTTCTTCGGTGTAACAAAGTATTTTTGGGGCATAGTAGCTACAATACCCGTTTTCTGATTATATATGTAGACCGTCCCATTTCCTCTACCAAACACATAATTAGTTTGACTTGATTGATTACTATTAACATCCAATCCTGCTCCATAAGACGGTGCCTGAGCAAATCCTGCAGTACTACTGCTCGATGACATCGAAATGGTATTACCAGAGCTTCCTCCTGTAACTGTAGTGACAGAAGCGCTGGGGTGGCGGCTATGGAATGTAGATCTCGTTTTATTATCTGAAATCAGAGTTATAGAAACTCTTGGAGCCCCACCCCAGACTTTGCTACCGCACCTGGAGGGGATTCCGTCACACCCCCCGGTATTGGAAATAGCTCCACCATATTCTCTGCTATTAGCATCAGTTACCCTACCGGCACCTTTTACATTGTCTTGATTTACTATATTAACCATTTATTGCCTAGTAGAAGCTGCTCCTTCAATTTCTACACTATTCACATATGCAATATCATTGTTTTGAAATGCGGCTGTACTTCCCGAATTTTTAGTTACACACTCTCTCTATTTTCTTTTGCCTAGTTTGAAAAGCAGCTATGTCACTATCTATCTTTTGATTTGGATACTTTCAAGTATCATTCTCAAATGCTGATATTATTTCCATCAGGATCTTTGATGATAGGCTTGTGAAGTTCGTACCATCTTTTTACAAAACGATCAATATTTGTCATATCTGATTTGACAAGATGTTTTAATTTTTGACGTTTGTATTCATAACCAGATTTAGTGAAATAGCATTTTATACCATAGGATGGTGAAAAAAGCATATGATACAATGGTGAACCCTTATAATCGTCACATCTTAATTGCATATACTTATTCTTATTATTAATTGTCATATAAAATGGCATTCCATCTGTTCCTTTCATAGAAATAAGCGAATCAATTTTAGGAACTAGTTTGAATGCGCACAAGTAAAAACATATATTATTTTCATTTTTATTAATTGTCACATAAAGCATTTCTAAATAAGTATTTTCAGTAAGACGACAAAAATTGTAGTTAAATTCTTGGTGGGCCGGATCAAATTCTCCATTAGAGTCATTATTGAATACCGACATTTCAAAACCATTTTTCAATAGCGATGGAATACCAACTTCTTTAAAAATCTCGTTTCTGTCTTTTAGTAACTGCTTTTTTGATGGTTCAAAAAAATAATCCATATTAAAATCATCTATTTGTTTGAGCACTAGCCCCCCCGGCACTACCTACAATAGCACCTCGAGCGGCCTCGCCTAGACCTACACTTGTTGTTCTATCAATTTTAACTTTATAACCATTGTCAATCACGGTCCTTTGATTATTCGTTAATCCACTTTTATTAAACTTACTTTCAACCGTAATCTGTTTTTTTGTGAAAATATTTTTAAATTTATGATCGAATTTAGCTTTTGCATTTACATTTGTTTTGGGAGTTTTATCGCCTGTTAAAACATCATCAGTACCTTGTCTTATGTATCCACGAACATTATATTTAATTTTAGTCACACTCTCCCCCAATTTTCCTTTTGCCTGATTCGAAAGACTATTAGTAGAGTTTTTAACTGCATTTCCTATAGCTTTTCCCGCAACACCCAAGGCGGCTCCAGCAACAGCATCGACAGCAATGTCACTAACTGTGGTTGATTTACCCTGAACCATTCTATTCGCAGCTCCACCTACAACGTTTGCTCCAAGCCGATATCCAATATAACAGCTTTACCTATATCAAAATCCCACACCCACAATTTAGAATTCAACTTCAATTCCCTGGTGAAGGTCATAGAACTCTATGAATGTCTCCTCTAACTAAGTAAAGATCCTAAAAGATAAATTAAAACAACCTAGCCCAATCTAATACTAGATTGGACCTAGTTGTTTTTTGGATCTCCTTCATAAATTTTCTTTATCATCATTTTTCAAAAAAATTTAATGACTGTTAGGCCGTAAGAACTTTTCATTGAAATTTCCATTTTCAATTTAATATTTAAAACTAGCTATCAATACATATAATTTGAATCGATCTCCGGCGCCATAAGACACATAAACATTTACGTGAAATACGATTACCTTGTGAGGTTTAAAAATTTCACTTCAAAAGATATAGCTTGGCAACAAATTTTAGATGATTTTATTTTCTATTTCCATTCCAATCAGTTACGCTTACTTGATAAATTGAATGCCATTTCTCAATAAAAAAACCTATATTTTGCATATCGCTAGAAATTAAATTTTTCAATTTTTCTACCTCCCGTTGAAATCCATTTGAAGAAAAACTTATACCCAATTTATAATGCGGTGAGAACAGTTCATTTATCAAAACTATACCTTTATTCCCATCCTCTCTTAACCTCATTTTAGTAAGACTACTAGGAGGGATTCCAAAATTTATTCCATTTAACTCTTTTAGCTGTTCAATATTCTCAACCATTGGTGACAATTTAAAAATATTCAAATATATCTGAATCCATCTATCGTCCCGATTTATATAAACATTAAGATTTTCTAATATTGAATTATTCAATAAACGACCGATTTCAAAAATATAACAGTTTATTCCACCATTCCAGCCAAACCAGGAAGTGCTGAATGGAGATCTTTTAAACCCCTGTTTTTCAAGCTCTGGCAGACCTTCTTCCATGAAGATTTTTTGTCTTATAACTAAAAGCTCTTTTTTAGACACGTTGTATGTTAATCCCATTTATCTATTATTTTGTGAACCTACTCCTGCGCCTGCACCAGTCGTCACAGCTCTGGCTGAATTACCCAATCCTTTACTGGTTGTCCTATCAACAATCAAGCCTCCTGCAGTCTGAACATTGCCTTCTGCAGCCACTTGATTAGGTGTCAAAGAAGATGTATTAAATTTACTTTCCACCGTCAATTCTTTACCCGTAAATATGTTTTTCATTTTATGATCATATTTAGCCACCTGAACACGTCCCGTAGCTGTTGTTCGTCCTGTCCCAACGTTCGCCTTACCTTTACTCACGTAACCTTTAGCAGCATATTTAATTTTAGTTACACTCTCTCCCAATTTTCCTTTTGCCTGATTGGAAAGACTATTAGTAGAGTTTTTAACTGCATTTCCTATAGCTTTCCCCGCAACACCCAAGGCGGCTCCAGCAACAGCATCGACAGCAATGTCACTAACTGTGGTTGATTTACCCTGAACCATTCTGTTCGCAGCTCCACCTACAACGTTTGCTCCGCCAGAGATCGCAGCTGTTGACAAAAGACTGGCTCCGCCAGTCAGTCCAGCGACACCTCCAGTAATAGCTCCCTGCAAAGCACTTCCTCCAACAGATTTCCAGTTTGTTACCTTCCCACTGTTCCAAATTTGTCTACCAGCTTCAATTCCTCCACCTAATACGCCCCCCACTGCTGCTCCAATTGCTCCTGTAACAAACGTTGGAAAATTACCATCTGGATCATTCAAGTTAGCCGGATTATTCCATGTATACGCATAAGGACTTTTATCACTTTGATCCGGATCATCAGAGAAATCATCAATAACGTTCCATCTTCCTATCTCCGCGTCATAAAATCTTGCCCCGTAATCCAACTGCCCTTCCAGTATATAAGAACTTCCCAAAGTATGCGTCCCGCCATTTAGGTCAGCCTGCATCTCTTTGCCATTATAAAGATACTTATTATCAATACTCGTTGCAATACTCTTCGTCTTCCCAAATGGATAATAATCCTGCTTTTGCATTACTGCCGCAGTTGGCACCGTAGATGTACCTCCTTTTTTCAATACTACACGTACATTACCCAAGTGGTCCGTCAGATTGTAGTAATAGCTATATGCTCCCGAACTGTTCAACAGAAAACCATCCTCGGTACCAATTCGCTCAATGACCGAACTACCCGTTCCTGTCTTACTGTATTCTATCCCGCCGATATAATCCCGCTGTGTCTTGATTCCGCCCACATCTGACAGACGGCTTAATTTTGTTCCAAGAGCATCATAGGTATAGGCTATATTCTTCCCTCCTCCAATAACGGTTTTCGGAAGGTTCAGCTGGTTGTAGGTCAACAGCATACCTGTGCGGTCCTTGGTTGCATTACCGTTCTGGTCGTAGGTAAACGATCCTGTCAGACCACCGGACAATGTATTCAACCGATTACTCTTGTTGCTATTGTTATAGCCATACGTGATCATTGAACCATTGTCCCGGATCAGTGTTCTGATATTGCCCATATCGTCATATTCTAGAGCCTCACTCATCACTGTTCCCGTACTCACACCGTTCTTCAACCTGTTCAGGGCATCATAACTATAATTAAAAGTACTGTTTGTGGTAGCGGCATATCCCCACAGCTGCTGTGCGATATTGCCATTGTACTGTGCATTTGCAAGAACTGTTGTACCGTTGACATTATAGTTCAGTAATGAGGTGAACTGTGCCGAAATGGCTTTGGTCTGCCAGCCACGTTCGTTGTAGGCATAAGCTATGCTGGTCATAAAATTACCACCGCCATTCTCACTGTGAAGCGATTTGCTTGTAAGCTGGCCGATCTCGTTATAGGCCAGTTTACTCTGTATAATCTCGGTTTGGCTGTTCACCTTTTTCCTGATCTGGACCAAACGTCCCTGATGGTCATAATCATTGCCCGTTGAAAGGGTAACGGCCGTCCCTGTGGACGGTGTGTGTACCCTGGTGCTCTTAACCAGTTGATCCGAAAAATTGTATTCATTGGTGACGATATCGGTGCCATCAAGATGGTTTGTGCTACTCACTTTCACAATCCGGCCCTGATCATCGTAATCATTGACAGTCCATAACCACTTTGCAGGACTTGAATCCAGTACAAGTACCTTATTGGCAACCAGAAGGCTCTGTGTCCGGATACTATAGGTGCTATGATCCGTAAAGGGTAAACCCGGTATGGAAGTATAATTATCATAGTAGTTGACTGCCTGAACGGTAATATTGCCTGTATTTTGTGGCATCGTATTGTTGGTATATCCTTCCATAGCCGATCCGCGCTGTTCCCAAAGGGGGCCTGTAAAGGATGACAGCGATGACTGTAGGCTGCTTTGGTCATCACCGGTGTGCCCTTTCTCTATTCCTGTCAATATTACCCGGCCCTGCGCGTCATATTTGGTAAAACTCCATTCCCCACGTGCTAGCTGCTCGGCATCACGTGTGAAGACGATCTGATCATTATTGTTATACACATAATACTCCCAGCCTTTTCCCGGTACTTTTTTCCTGACAACCCGTTTTCGCGCATCGTACTTATAAGCATAAATAAGCTCAAAAAAATCTCCGCTAACCGTTTCCGAAAATGTGGTACCCGTAAATCCTGGCGGCAGTACATAGCGAAGATCACCAAAATCATCATATACATAATATGTATTTAATGCTTTGGATTCTGTTTCCCACATTCGCTTAAGAACCACACGATCCTCAAAGTCTTTGAATTCCTCTACAGTGCCTTCTTTAGACGGAGGAACTCCGGTCCCATTTTTATTGATCCAGTTTTCATCTTTCAACACAGTTTTGTAAAGCCTACCTGCCGTGTAGTAACTAGCTGCAGCACCATTGTTTGTGCCATTGATAGTCCATAAACGGACATCGTTGACACCATTGGTTCCATATTCGGTTGCTACAGTACGCCCTGCATTTGCTCCCGAAGGCACCGTATTCCGGTCAGCAGCAGGTTGCCAGGCTATACCTGGAGCTCCTTGCTGTTGCACACGATTCAAAGGGCTACTTTCAAATACGGCAACAGCATAGGGGTTACCTGTCTTCATCACTGTGAGATCCCAGCCACCACCTACTTTGTAAAAATCAGCTTGGGTAGTCTTTGCTGCACTCCTAAAACTTCCATTGCCGGATTGCTCTGCATAAGGCAAATATTTTGTATTCTCCATGCCAAACCCATCGTATTCAATATGCTGAATAATGTCCTTATACGTCGGACTCGCCATCAGCTGTACGCGCTGTACCTCGCGCCCCAAACCGTCAAAATACTGAATTGTTTGATTTTCCTTCCCAATGGTACGCTGTGCTGCCAACTGAGCTATCCTTACTGTATCCCTAAAAGTTCGGGTCAGGATATAATTCTGACCCGTGGTGGGTATGCTCACAATATTCTGACCTTGTACAATACCGGCTGTCAATAAAGATAATATGGTTAAAAAGTTCTTTTTCATAATTTCGTCCAATCTTTTATTTAACAATATATCCGTCGTTATTGGAAAGAGTGATCACGCTGTTATAGCAGGTCGTGACATCTCCACCTTCTCCAGGAGGAAGTCCCCTCGTGGCTATATCCCCCTGGGCTACCCGCGATATTTCGATAGGGCCGCCCTCACAATAGCTCCAACCCGTACTAAAGCTTCGCGAAGATGCCCCTGCTTCTAGCATTATCTGATATTCATATTCCAGTACTTGCGTTGGCGCTGCATTAGAAGTAATAGTCGTTTTTTCTTTGAATTTAATCTGTATGGGATTTATAAGTGTGTAAGGAATTGTACAAGCGGCATCCGAATAAAAGGAAACAAAGTATGGTGTGGCAGTTTTCATCACTCCATTATGATCTGATGTTGTCTGGGGACCGGTGGTCAGCTTTGCATAAAGTACAGAAGGCTGTGTCACCGGAGGTACGATGACCGGTGGGTCAGCAACATCAATATAGTTATAATCATACACGCTTTTTATATGATGGTTATCATCTTCGATCGATCTTAATCTGTTGAAATCATCATAGGAAAAATAACTGGTTTCAGCACTGGGCGAAATGATGCTGCGTATGCCTATTCCCGGGTAATGCGTATAGGTCGTAACAGAAGCATCCTGCGGATATATGCGGACATCGTCAATTCCGTTCGGCGCGGCAATAGTGACATTGCCCGTATAGTCCTGCTTCATATATTTCCATACTCCCCCCTGTAGCAGCCAATATTCAAGAAGATAAGATTTGCTATTAGGACGTTGCCAGGATAGTGCGTATGACCCCTTGAAATACTTGCCTCCTGAATGTGCATTTCCCACCGTACCATTTTCTTCAAAACCTTCATAAAATAGTTCATTTTCCTCCCCGTTTACAATCTGCCCAATCACCTCCGTTCCAACTGAAGGATATCCTACCAGCAAAGGATTCGACGCATAACCATATTTATAGGAAGTGGAAGACCCTTGCTTCAATTTTTGTGTTATTAGCTGCCCGTTTATATTGTAGGTAAAAATAACCCGATCAGAAAGCCTTGTATCACTTAGCAGATTATTGAATAGCTGTCCGGTTCTGGATTCAGCATTCAGCGCTGGGATAGCCCCATCAGGTTTGAATATTTTAATCGGCTTAAAGAGACTATTGTCATACTGTGTAACCGTCATATCCACAAGGGAGGAATCCGAAGTACGCTTTTTCCATATCTGCTCCTCCAGTACGACATTTCTCACATTTGCATTTAAGAATCCAGTCGAAATACTTCCAACGTAGTCTTCAGGATATTTATATTTGGACAGCAAAAGATTGCCATCGGAGGTTGTATTCCGCTGTAGTTTTAGATTTCGATGATTGTTATCATAGATATATTCCTTGCTGCTGAGTATCGGCTCACCAGTTTCGTAACTATACTCCCTTTCCTTAAAAAGGGATTTCCAGACCTGATAGTGAACCCCTAATTCTGGATTGAAAGCGTAGGGCGGTTCGGCAGATGGCCCACTCATGCCAAGTGTGCCCTTAGTTTGCTCAACCCTTAAGAAATTGAAGATGGTATCGTATTTAATTTTATACTCCATCTCCTTTTTGTTGAGCCGCACAAATTTATTGTTCACCTTACGGTAGGTAACAACCGAATCTAGATCAGCATCGAGATTAAATACCCTATCGTAGTCCTTGTAACTATAGCGTGTTTTTAAAGTATCTGTTCCTTTAACCTGTAGTTCGTCGACCACACTATAAAAATAGGTCTGTCCAAAAGCACCAGATGACGCTATTGTAGAACCATATATTATCCCCGGCATAATGGTAACCGTAGGTGATCCATTCTCCCAGACCAACTGCGTATAACCTTTGGCAGAAAAATTGGGACGCATATCCGAGCCGCTGGAATATCCCAAAGCATTTAGATATTTATATTCTTTGCGCATTTTTTGCCCATTTGAAGGGTCTACTTCTATGGCTTTCATTCTTAATCCAGATGTTTTTTCACCGATGATCTGTTCGGTACCTGGGCTCGTATAATTAAATTCACATTTAATGTATTCCTCTTTTATGTCATTCTCGACACGGGCTTCATATTCTCCCGGCAAAAGATGCAAGGTCCAATTGTAACCCGCGCCGTCGGACTCCAGTCCCAACTTAATTGAATTCTGTAAATTCAGTCCATCTCCCCCCACTACCGAATAGATATATAGATCAGGTACCGTATTTCGTGAATTGTTGTCTGCATAGGGAGAAAATGCTTTCCGCTGTATAAAAAAGGTAATATCCTGTGCCTGATTGATTACAAATCGTTTACGGATCGGTGGCATATTTTCGTCCAGAAAACCTCCGGCCTGCAATTGGACACCTGTCACCACATCCTTATATTTCAATCCCAGTCCAACATCATTCAACTCATATTCAATTTCAGACTTGCCTCCGGTTGGGTAATCAATTCGCTTTAGAGCGCCCATAATTGTACCTTCTAATGCAGGTGAACGGTCCGGACCACCCGGATAATAGATATTAGGCACGATAATTCCATTAAATTCTCCCCTTCCGGTATAATATCCATTTACGTCAACATTGGCAACACCTTTCGCTGGAAAATTGACGTTGACATCTTCATTATAATAATAAAAAACGTGTCTATTTTTCTTGAGCGCATCCAACTGTGCCGGAGTCAGTAGTACATTTGATTTGGACAGCTCCGTGATTGACTTAAGTTTGAGATATCTATTTCCATTGGAAATCCCATAGCCAAAATACTCATACTTGAATCGATAACCCTTTATCAGATCACCTGCCGAATTTGAAATTGTAATCCCTCCAAGTGTGGAGGAGCTGCCCAAACTGTTTCGTATATCTACACGATTGTCGCCCGGCAAAAAACTAATGTTGTAGTCGGAAGTTATTATTGAAGAAAGCCTGAGTGTATTTACTCTTGAAGCAAAAGTTGTCGAAACCGGAGACAAAACAGAATTACCACCATAAGGCATTTCGAACTTCATATAGGTCTGCGATATACCGCCGCCCTGTTCAACCTGTCCATCAGAGACATAATTAAATAAAACAGCTGTTTTACCTGAACGGCTCTCGATTTTCGTCAGGTAATATGTGGAATTGTAATTAGGGAGGGTATAAGGTTCACCATTCACCTTGTGGGACGTCGATTCATAGGCGCCAAAACTATATCGGGTGCCGTCTTCTGTCACAATGGTAAAGTTCGTGGAACCTCCGGTAATCTTAAACTTATTGTTTGGCATGCAGTAAAATTTGCCCTTATAGGCAATGAATCTACCGCTGTATCCAGCAAAACTGTATTCATAAACATCGGGCTCGGTGTCATAGTTACCATTGACAACAGCTAACATGAACTGCTCTGTCGGATTAGGATTGATATTCGACTGAACATAACTATCTTTGTAATTATTTCCGGCTCCGTCAGTATCGTCTAGGTGTCCAAAAGGGATTCTTGATATCGATCCTCCGGCAATTAGATTCCAGCCCATACCTGATGATCCGATCTGCTGGTTCGGTTTGAAGCCATCGTAACTGTAATTCAGTGAAATTGGCAGCTTTATTTCATCACTGCTGGCATCAAATAGAGGGATGGAAAGGTTAACGGTACCTTTAGCAAGGTTATTGCCCACATTTGTATAAGCCAAAAGACTTGCTGCATTGGGGGACGGCTGTACAACATCTGTTCGCAGCATCTGCTTGTGCCCTTCTCCCGATGGTGTACTTTTAGCCATCTGGGAATAAACAGACATAGGCTGCATCAGTATAAAGAATATGGTCGCCATAAGAACGACAATATCTCTGCTTAAGCCAAGAAAAAAACAATAAAACAGGCCGTTTTCGGTTAATAAAAACTTTCTTTTCATAAATATCGGTTAACATTTATTATCAGAGCTTACATTAGGGTAAATTCCTTTTGCTAATTATAACTAATATCTGATAATCTTAAAACAATTGATTTAAAAAAAAGAAACAAATATTACCCATTAAAGTCACAATATCAACAATTGTGTAATATTTAATATTGAATAGATTAATCCATATCAAAAATATAAATTAATGCCTATCGTATTACTCGGAAAATAATTTAAATGGAATAAGCCCGGTGGAATACCGAGCTCATTATATCAAAAACGCTGCGTAAATTAGTCCAACTTTTTGAGGTCAGTCCAAATTTTAAGGTAGTGTAAACTGAACTGTGTCACATCACTCCTTTTAGGGTTCGTTCTCAGAGGCTTTCAGCCTCGAGTGCGAACCCTAAAAGGAGTTGCCGAAGGCTTTAATTCTATCCCCAAATTTAATATGTAATTGTTGCATTGTCAATCCCCAATTCCGGACAGGCATGGTCCATTTTTTTGATATTTCTTTAACCGTGAGATAAACCAACTTTAACAGCGCCTGATCAGAAGTAAATGCTCCCTTGGTTTTGGTCACTTTTCGGATCTGACGGTGCATAGCCTCAATAGCATTTGTGGTATAGATAGCTCTGCGGATATCGGGCGAATACTCG
>NZ_VLKR01000052.1 GCF_007830445.1 Sphingobacterium siyangense
GAAAACAGCGATGTCACGATGTCGAACCAGTCTTTGGAAACATAAAACAGAACCACGGGTTCCGAAGATTTATGCTCCGCGGTAAGGAAAAAGTGTCCATAGAATGGGGTTTATTGGCTATAGCGCAAAATCTAAGGAAAAAAGCAGCTTAAAAAGCTACTTTTTGTTCTTTTTCTTCCCAAATGAACAGTTCTGTGAAATAATCAACAAACAACTCACAAATCTATCGCATAGCCATATTTAATAAAAAAGCTGCCTCAATAAATTTGAGACAGCTTCTTATTTTTTACTTTACTTGATCGATTAATTTATGTAATTCCATCTTGGGAATCATGCCGCTTTGTCGCCATACCTGTTGGCCATTTTTGAACAACACGAAAGTAGGCACGCCACTTACCTTATAAATCGAAGCAATTTTTGGATTCTTATCCACGTCAATCTTAATGATAGACAAATCATCTTGATAAAATTCCTTTACATCCTGTAAAATCGGCGCCATAGTCTGGCAGGGACCGCACCACGTCGCAAAAAAATCCACCAAAACCAGCGAATTTGATTGAATAATCTGGTCAAAAGTAGCCATTATTGATTCTCCTTTACTTCTTCTTGCAATGCCTTATACCCACCTTGGATATTGCATATATGTTTAAATCCTTTAGCACTCAAAATAGATATAGCCACTGCACTCCTATAACCTGATTGACAGTGTACATACAGCTGTTGATTGTCTTTTTTAAGCGTAGAACCAAAATTAACGAAATCTGTTAGTGGAATATTCATTGCATTGTCAATATGTCCATTACCAAATTCTTTATCTGTTCTTACATCCACAATATGACCTTGATCTGATCTTTTCCTGAATTCTCCTGCACTGATATTACGCAACGAGACTACATCTTCACTAGCTTTCCAAGTTTCAATGCCGCCTTCCAAAACCCCAATGATATGGGTATAACCCAACTTTAATAAATGATGATAAACCGTATCTTGACTATCTATATCTGTAATCAATAAAAGCTTTTGGGCTTTATTGGGAAACACTTGCGCCAAAAAGTGATCAAAAGGACCTTTAAAGCCTATATTTATAGATTTAGGTACAAATCCTTGTAGGAATATATCGCCAGGTCGCGTATCAAGAACTTGGATAGCTGTTTCACGACGCAATTTCTTAAATTCTTTGAACGTTAATCGTGGTAAATCTGAAGCGGGTTGCGACATCTCGACCCGATGACTCTTCGATTCTGCATGCAATTGCATTTGACCATTAAACAGTGCTAAACAAACCCCACATAATTTGATAAAAACTCTACGCATATATTTTACTATTTAAAAGGAATAAGCAGCTTTTCCAATTCCTCAATTTTACCATTGTATATATTTAAGTCCACATTGCCCTGAATCCCTCTGACAGTACCTTTTTCAGAAAATTGCCAAAAAGCCCAATGGTCTTTGGGGTTCTCAACCCAAAAGTTATAATTTGCAATCCACAACGTATAAGCTGCAAATTCCTTTTCCAAAAAGTCACTATAAAACTTATCTCCGGAGTAAAGAATGGGTTTTACTTTGTAGTGGGCTTCGACTTCTTCAAGCCAACGTTTTAGCCCGACTTTCAAGCTATCCATCGATTGTTGTTTTGGATGCTCCTCAATATCCAAGACCGGCGGAAGATCGCCAGACTGTAGTTTAACCTTCCGAATAAAATTCTTCGCTTGCTTGACCGAGTTCTCATTGGGTCTAAAATAATGGTAGGCGCCTCTCAAAACTGCCCTATTTTCCGTTTTACTCCAATTTCGACTAAACTTATCATCAATTCCTTTTTCACCCATTGTCGCCCTGATAAACACAAAATCTATCGGAAAATGATCATTGATTGTGCTTACCTTTTGCCAATCTATTTCTTCCTGATAGGTAGACACGTCTATGCCAAACACCTTATCATCGTGCTTGCTCATAATCTCAATATTACGAATATCATATTTAGCTTCCTTCGTCAGAGACTTGTCTTTGGAGGTAGCCACGCGAAAATAGTATATAATTCCAGCCCGATAATGCCACACAACAAGACAGAGGAAAAGCACCAGCATTCCTGCTATCATCCAAATCCACTTTGTTCCACTAACTTGACTTCCTTTTGTACTTGTTTTCTTTCTTTTTGATCGCTGTTGTGCCATAGCACGATGAAGTTACGGCAATAGCAATTAACTCGCAAAATTTTCGCAACAATTTATATTTTTGTGTATGATCGTATACAACCCCAAAGACTGGCTTTCGGCAACTTTCAAATTGCATAAATCAGATACCTTCAAAAAGTTACTGCCATTTCTTGTTTTGATAGCGTTTTATTCCTGGATGATTGCCTTTCTTGAATTGGAATACCTCAAACTAAATGAAAAGAGCTGGGTCAAAAACATTACCATTGTCCACAACCTACTCGGTTTTGTTATATCGCTTTTACTGGTATTCCGAACAAACACGGCCTATGACCGCTGGTGGGAAGCCCGAAAACAATGGGGTACATTGACCAATGTTAGTAGAGCATTTTCGTACAAACTAAATGCCATGCTGGATGTAGATGACAAAGTGAATCGTAGTTTTTTCAGAAAGGCAATCCCCCTATTCGCAGAGACACTATACGATTTTTTAAGATCGGATTACACCAAGTTTATGCTCGACGAAAACGAACACCCTGAGTTAAAGGCTTTGGACAGTAAAAAACATGGTCCGAACCAAGTTTCCACCATGATCTTCCACAAAATCAATGATCTATATAAAGAAGGAACTATAAGTGGTGATCAGCTTATTATCCTTAATGAGGAAATTATTACCATGACACATGTTTGTGGAGCTTGTGAGCGTATTAAAAACACCCCAATACCATTAGCATATAGTGCATTTATCAAGAAGTTCATTATATTCTATACCATGACCCTTCCAGTAGGTTACGTTTTTTCCATCGGTTACTTTGTTGTGATTGCTGTACCATTCATCTTATATGTTTTAGCATCTCTTGAATTAATTGGTGAGTCCATTGAAGAGCCATTTGGTATCGACCAGGACGATTTACCGATCGACAAAATTGCGGCCAACATCAGGAAACACTGCCATGAGATTATCCCTGCATAGACTTTTTTAAAAACAATCTAACTCATTTTCAAACGCTAAGACTAGCTATAGAAAATAAGTTTTGTAAATCTATTCGAAATTTCTACTTTTGTCGCGGAGAGTTGGCAGAGTGGTCGAATGCGGCGGTCTTGAAAACCGTTAACTGTCACAGGTTCGGGGGTTCGAATCCCTCACTCTCCGCATCGAGTAAAACATTTAATATCAAAACCCTATAAATAGCAGTATTTATAGGGTTTTTGCTTTTATAAGCCTTCCAGCATATTTCAGATTTCCTATTTCGTGCGAGACCCCAGCGAGACCCTAAAAATTGGTCTTCAAGGGTCTCGCTCAAATGTACAGGTTTGCACCTATACACACCTTGCTATCAGATGAACATCTTGACAGCAACGCAAGTAAGGAATAAATTGAATAATGAAATAAAGCACCACCACCATGAAAGCAAATCTCACCCTCCACATCTATGCCCGGGCGGCAAAAGCCAATGCCGCAGGCCTACATCCCTTGTATGTCCGGATAACTATCGATGGCAAAAGAACTGAGTTTTCCTCCAAGAAATTTATCAATCCTAAGCAATGGGATCCAAAAATGATGAAAATGAAAGGCAGCAGCGAGGAAGCCCGTACAATAAACAGCTACCTTGAAACCATTAAAAGCAAAGTCAATCAAACCCAGATCATTCTCGAGTATCAGGAAGAGCCAATCACACTAGAAAAATTCATGAGTGCCTACCTCGGAAAGAAGTCAGAAAAGGAAAGGACACTGATTCCCATATTTCAGGACCACAACAAAAGAGTAAAATCCCTCATCGGTGTAGAGTATTCCGCAGGCACATACGAACGCTATCAAGTATCACTCAAGCATACCCAGGACTTTATACAACACCAATATGGTATCCAAGATATTGCACTCCATAAAATCAATCATATCTTTATTGCAGATTACGATTTCTATTTGCGCACCGAAAGAAATTGCAGCAACAATACCACCGTCAAGTACATCAAAAACTTCAAGAAAATAATCCGCATCTGTATTGCCAACGGCTGGATAAGCCAAGATCCTTTCCTACATTATAAAATCAAACTACAGGAAGTCGAACGCGAAGTGCTCACCCAAGAAGAGTTACAACAACTGATGGACAAAACATTCAGCATTGAACGATTAGAACTCGTCAGAGATATTTTTCTCTTCTCCTGTTATACCGGCTTAGCCTATATTGACGTTAAGCAACTCACCGAAGCCAATTTGGTAAAGGGGATCGATGGTCAATTATGGATTAGCACACACCGGCAAAAAACCGATACTCCTTCTAAAATACCCCTATTAGATACCGCTCAATATATTATTAACAAATATGCAGATCACCCAAAAAGCGGAAATGAAAACACCCTAATTCCGATACTCAGCAATCAGAAAATGAATGCCTATCTCAAAGAAATAGCTGACATCTGTGGAATTGAAAAAGAACTCACCTACCATTGTGCACGGCATACATTTGCCACAACGGTCACGCTTTCCAATGGAGTACCCATTGAAACTGTATCCAAAATGCTCGGACACAAAAGTATCCGTACCACACAGCATTACGCGAAAATCACTGATCGAAAAGTAGCAAACGATATGCAAAATCTAAAGACAATACTACAAGGTGAGATGAAACAAACCAACTCTGACAAGAAAATTGGATAGCCATCAAAGTTCTTTTGATAACAGAACGAGCGAATATCTTTTATATCTTATTCAGATATAAAATCACCATTGAAACTAAACTATGCATAAAACTCTACTAACAATCAACGAAGAAATCAAACATTATGTTGCAACCATCGAACAAGTGAATGCGCACGATTATTCTAAAATCACCGAACTGGCGATTAGGTATATTTCCGATCGGCTGCAGGTCGTCAAAGATAGGTTCGAGCAGAACAACAGCATTACACCCGATGAAGAAATATTCTATTTCAAGAATATCAAATGCCATTTATTGGCATTGATCCAATACTATACACTCGTGCAAAAGATCGAACTGAAAAAGCCTCCGCTGCGTAAGAAAAAGTTAAAGCACTATTATCTCAATACACTCTATAAAATCAAAAAGAAACTACGGAAAGAGCAGTTCTTTTATAACTACTATAAGGCCAATCTGAGTCAACTTGACAATCAGTTTTTTCGACGGATCGACCACGATCTTTTCATGTCGGCAGGTTCTTTTATTCTGGATATCGACCAACGCAACAATACACCTACTGTACATATATTCGCCAAGATGGAAGCATTTGAAATGCTGCGGCACTACCTCAAGAAAAAGATTAAAGGTTATGGTGCGGGAAGCAAAAAGAAATCACAAGCAGTACTGCCAGCTTCCGTATTAAGATGGACCATATCCAAAACCGATTTGATCGAACTGATATATGCGCTGCACGCTTCAGGAACGTTCAACAATGGCAAAGCCGATATCAAGGAGATTGCCGAATATTTTCAGCAGGTATTTAATGTGGAGCTCGGTCAATATAACCGCGTGTTCTATGATATCCGGGCGCGCAAGATCAACAAAACCAAACTCTTGGATAGCCTCAAAGAGAATCTAATCAAGCGAATTAAAGAAACTGACAATGAATTGTTTATGTAATAATTTTTCACAACTTGTTAACAAGTTGTGAAAAATAGTCTTGTTTAATATGGAATTTTGCTGTTCACCAATTTATAAATATCATGGCAGTAGAAATTATTACCAAAGAAGATCTCATGAAGTTTAAGTATGAGTTGCTCAGTGAGCTCCAAACGCTATTATCCAACAAAATGCAACAACCAAAAAAATGGTTAAAGACCAGAGAAGTGACCAAGATGCTGCAGATATCACCCGGTACACTGCAGAACTACCGCATCAACGGAACTATTCCGTTCAAGAAGTTCGGGAACACCATTTACTACTCCCTTGCAGAAATTGAAAAACTGTTGGAGGAAGGTGACAACAAACACAATTAGTTTCTTTTACATCAAATTTTAAAGCATGAACTACATCAAACAACTGACACACTTTTTCAATAAGGCGCAGGCTGACTCGGATTTTTCCGCCACGCACCTCAGTCTTTTCATGGCGCTCTTCCAATTATGGAACCAAGCACGATTTGCCAAACAGATACAGATCATCCGGGACGACGCTATGCGTCTGGGAAAGATCAACTCCAAAGCGACTTATCACAAAGCAATGGCTTATCTGCATAAGCAGGGATATATAGATTATCGTCCGTCTTACAATCCATACAAAGGAAGTACGATCACTTTTTTTCCAGAACAGCCGCCTCGGAGCCTACCAAATGCTGAACCTGTTCAAATCCTGTCCACAAGACCAATAAACGAGCCATATAATAAACTATATAGTACTAGTATTATCATGGATAATACTAGTGATCTATCGATAGATCAAAAGAGTGAAAAAAATAAAAAAACAGCGAGTTCAAATCAAGGTGTGCTGCTGTTTCCGAAAAAAGAAAAAGGTTCCGCGCAAAAAGAAATAGCAATCCCACCACTTCCGGAACAAGTAGAAGGATTTTTCTTGGCCAGTCAATCCACTGTCCAGGAAGCCCACCGGTTCATAAATCACTATACGGCCAATGGCTGGCTCGTTGGTGGAAAGAGTCCTATGAAGGACTGGAAAGCTTCGGCCAAGAATTGGATCAGTAACAGTATAAATTTTACCAAATCTGCAAATTATGGAAAGTCAAACCGTGCGCAACAACTCCACACCAGCACCCGAAAGAATTATTTCGAGCCACTATGATTACGGTAAGGTTTTCCAGTTTATTGATCAGAAGGGTAAGGAATTGTATGGAAGTCGGTTCGTCTTATGTAAGGGTGATCAAAGTGTTTTGCTTCAACTGGCGGCTTATTTTCTCCGTGACGAAGAATTATGTAAGAAACAAAAAGTAGATCTGGACAAAGGTATTATGCTGACCGGGCCCATTGGATGTGGCAAAACGACGCTAATGAATCTGATGCGTTATTTGACGGGAAATGAGAATCGCTATATCATGAAGAGCACACGTGATGTTACGTTTGAGTTTATACAGGACGGTTATGAGGTTATCCACCGCTACAGCCGTGGAAAGCTGTACAACGTCGAATACAAAAACTTCTGTTTTGATGACCTGGGTACGGAAAACAATATCAAGTATTTTGGTAACGAATGCAATGTCATGGCCGAGGTACTTTTGTCACGTTACGATCTGTTTGTTTCAAAGAAACTGGTTACGCATATTACGACCAATCTCTCAGCTACTGAGCTCGAGCAGACTTATGGCAATCGTCTGCGTTCGCGGCTTCGGGAAATGGTGAATTTGATCGGTTTTGATAAGGAGGTGACCGATAAGAGGAAATAGTATCAGTTCGGCAGACCATCTGCCGAACTGATGTTTGGTGTATCGCTACATGCTTTTTCGTAATGGGATATCATCTTTGAGCAGCTGTCAATTAGAAGTGATTCTATTTCCTTACTTTTGGTCAACAAACATTCTAGATCCTCCATACTAATCTCGTAATAATTCTCATACCTCACCGAAAGATAAGAATCATTTAAAAGCTCCAGTATGTACATATCATATTCTTGCTCCGGATCGAAAATCGTTCTTAATTCTGGTAAATACGGCAGCAATAATTGGTGATGATTACGGAGATGATGCGATATCTTTTCTCTTCCTAGAAAGACAATTTCTGTCATTCTGTACAGTAGCTCAAAAGTTTGATGAAGCATAAACGCGCATAATTGTATATGCCTCTTTTTAAGATAAAATGTAGCTCCATCTCGGAATGATTTTATTTTGGAACATTCCATTTCAAAACTGGTGGATGCCTTTTGCAGATATAGATGTATATCCGGAATCTTACTCATGACCGGAGCCGATTTCGGGTTTATATAAACCAGATTATCAAAATGGCATCTTTCAATGAAGGCTCCGCCACCACGGAAGATACTCCGCCGTACCTCGTCCACGTAATATATTTGGTATCGCAGGTAGCTGAATTGACACATAACCATACCGACCATAGGTCTTACTTCGGTGATATGTTGTCGGTTAATTTTTGGAATGAGGACAAGCAGCTCTTTAATGGATTTATCTTGAAAATTGTAGCTCGAGAAGTACAGTTGGTCGATCTCTGCCAGTGACAAAAGACGATCTGTAATCAGATTCAAGTGCATGAATTCTTTGCTTTCAAAATGTACCATTATCTTTCAATTAGGTAAACTCTTTCCGGGTATTTCGCTTTCTGAATAAGATAGGCAGCTTCCACGAGCATAATCAGGTCTTTCTTAAACGTTTTGATTTCATCATCACAAAACGGGTTATATGCATCATATCCCAATGCAGCATATAAACACTGGTACAATACGTGACGGCAATCATTTAAGTTTCGAGCCTTAAAAAACTGTTGAAGATAATTCTCTGGCTTATCCTTTAAATCTTTAAGGCGAAACGGGTAATTTTCTCCGACATCCCGGGCTCTTTTTGTCGAGAAATAATTATTGTAGCTGTTCCATTCTTTCGGGTAGTTCGGTCCTAATTCTTTGATAACCCAGCAACACTCGATCATAAGTCCAACTCTTCTGTAAAAATCGATAAGGTCCGCAGGCACGCCTTCCCACATTATAGCCACGTTCATGGCAGCGGCAATCCAAGTGTTTATTTTTTTCTTTTGTACGATTAGCGAATCATAGTGAAATAGACCATATATTTCATTGTATGGGTTATAAGCATAATCCATGGTAGAGAAGACAGGATAATTATCTTTGTTGAACCACGGACATAAATCCTGAAAATTCAGACATTCGTCTTGCATAATGCTTATCCAACAACATTCTATGAGCTTCTGCAGTTGAACGTAATCTTGATATGTCTCATAAGCCGAAGCTATCCGATCATCCACTATATTATTTTGCTTGTCAATCGCATAAGACACCCACTTCGCGATCAGGCATTTCCAGTCGGTGATGGATCGGAGGTTAAAAAGGTTCTCGAAGACAATAGACTGTGCGTAGATCTCATCCTGATTGAGGTAATTCAGATTACCTACATATCGTTCTCTTCTATCTTTTATCCATGCAGAATGCTGTAGTGCGGGATAATGGCAGTCTATCGTATAATCCGTAAACAGGGGCATATCCTGCGCAACCCCTGGTGAGGGCCCATACTTTGCAGATCTTTCCAGTCGCTCGAAATGTTCCAGCCACGCCCAGTCCAATAGACTATAGATGTCATCCGCCAAGTCGTTCAATTTCCGACCCATGGGCGTAGGTAGGGCTTCATTACCTATCACGGATGCGTAAAATAAGCATAGGAACTCCCGGTGATTGTCGGTGTTTTCTAGGAAGTCAATATTAAATTTGACTCTACAGGCTACCTTTTCCATCGTGTGGAGCACATGCCCCTGTTTGAAAGTTTTCTCTTGTGACATTATATATGTATTTTGTATGCTAGATAAATCAGTTGTGTTAAAAGGTCAATCTCCTTCTGTGGCTGTACATATCTTTTATAGCTTCTTTCAAAAGTGCGTGATGTTATCAGCAGATTACTTACAAATCGGGTAATTCTACCGGGCGACCACTTTTTAAACCTGTCCATATTTTTTTTCGTATCGGTGGTGCGATTGTTGACTTCATTTCGATTTATCACATGGACTGCTGCATGTGTGACCTGTAGTACGTTCTCATAACTTTCAAATATCTTATGGGTGTTATATCCGTTCCAGTCGTGATGAAATCGATGTGCGTAGCAAATATTTGCTAAATGCTGCAGACTGACATGCGTAGCATTTTTCTTGACGTATTCGCCTAGCCAATGAATAAAGTCGTCCGACTGACTCGTACACCAATTGTTGTGTTCTCGATGTATCTTATGGTCTAAGTGGTACCCAAATCGGTCTAAAAGGAGAAAGAGTCCTTCTAATAGCTTGCTGAGTTTTGAAAAGCCGACAAAATCAGCTAGTGAGTGTGAGTCAAAATATAATCCGTATGACGAATCTACGATTGTTTTGCGCATATCTTCCAGACAGCTTTTCTTCCAACTACAGAGTGATGCATAGTTGAAAAAATCGTGAATGGCTTTTGACGGGTTTGATATTTCTGATCCATTTAAAAAAGAGATAAAGTCCTCATTTTGTATGCGCGTTAAATAATCCTTTGAGAATTGGTCTGGGCCGAATGTTTTTTTCGTTGGGAGAGACTTCTGCAATACCCACGCACTGTCTACAATCCGCTCTATTTCTATTGTAAATCGATAAAATGTTGGTCGTAGCTCATTAGCAGGAGTAGAAATATCCGTTAAGGTATATTTGATCGCCTGCCACAGGTACCGTTTAGCTTGGGGTAGTGAGTACGTTTGGAAAAATTGATTGATCATAGCTAAAGGGTCGCTCATTTCGGCACTGGTCAATGTACTGGGATAGTCATCATTGTAGAACCAGACATTTTTTTGCTGTAAATTCATCATAAGATTAGATTATGCGAAGTTGTCCCCAGTTTTTTTTCACCTTAATTTTCAGATGCATTAAATAGCAAACCTTTATTAATAACTCTAATTCATCTATTTTGCATAACACAAAATGGATTGGTGAGTTGATTCCGCAGATTTTTCGTTCAACCATTTCATCTATTGTACATTTATACGCTGTCATTTTCCAATCCATCTGAAATAATTGTGCAAACAGTTCTTGTAACTTAATTGGCTTGTTTGGGGATATTAGATGCAGTTGATCCTGAATGTATAAATTTAGCTCTTCGGCGTCTACATCTGCATCTATTACGTTAGTCCATTCTTGTGGTAAAAATTGACATTGAATATTCATCCACGTAACTTGGATAAGGATTTTTAATTCTACACCCAAATCAAATAACTTTCGATTAGGCAATTTTTTAGATTGATTTTCCGGCTCAGGCTCATAAAGAAACTGTAAGTGTTTTATATAATCGGCGGCAGTCTTCTCTTTAAACAAATCTTCTAACCAGAAATATGGATTGTATGTATCAAGAATGTCGTAATCCATGTGCATTAGTGCTTTTGGTCCTGAAAACAAATGCGTTGTGGGATACTTAATCGCTTGTATAAGAAAGTCTGAGCGACTGAATAAATATAGAGCTTCAATTAGCTTCGAAATCAACAGCTGTGTTTGGATTGGATTTTTATCAATACGTGTGATTTCGTATAGACTACCTTGCTCTTCAACTACCCACAACCAATCATCCAATAAATTTAACCAGCTGACCACAGAGATCTCATCATAGAACTTTTGTAGCGTCCGATAGATATCGGACGCTTCTTTGACCGACAGGCTTGTTACCTCTCCGTAAAATCCACTCAGTCCATAATTTCGTTGACGGAACTCGGCCGATTGAAACTCTCGCTTTAAAAAAAATGGATTTTTAACGTAATACTCCGTCTCGAGTGCGAATCCGATACCATATCTGTTTTCCTGAAAAACTAACTCCCATCCAAAATTCACGAGGTACTTAACTTTCTCTATAAAATCTGTATAATCTTTTTGAGAGACTCTGTAACTTAATATCCTACTGGTCATTTTACCGAGTTTGTTTTTTAGTATCCACATTTTGTTTTCCCTGAAAAAGGATTCCATTTCTCGTCTATGCAACTCCAGTACATGTTGCTTATCTTCTGGCTCTTTAACGTGATATTTCGTTTCCATAAGTGAGTATAATTTCTGGTTTATTCATTATCAAATAAGGTCGCCAATTTCTGTTCGAAAGCTGTTTTCAAAATCTCAAAATATTTCTGCAGATCAGCAAAGCTTGGCAAGTATACTTCACGCTTTGTGTCTTGGTCTAATTCTTCATTATCCCATATCGGATACAGTTCTATATTTTTTTCAGGAAGACTTGCCGCTTGGGGAATAATTCGAGCTGCCATTTTCCTAAGTTTTTTATGTGATCTATTTAGGACAGGTAAATCCAATAGAAAAGGCATAGCTACCATTCTATAGAACTGGTTGATACAGGCTGATGCGATTCCATATAATAAATCTGATGATGTCTGCTCGTTATACAGCCCCTCGATTTGAGCTAGCATTGCCTTAGACTTTACGATTTGGTCTTGGAATCGATTAGTGATGATTTCTCGCACTCGTTTGAGATCATTTTGATCGAGTTCTTGTATACGATATGGACTTCCCGAAAAGACAAGAAACTTTGTTCTACAATGTGCTGTATAGTAAAAATGTTCATCTTCCGTTTCACTGTCCCACTCATCTTCAGAAAAAGTATTTATTACCACTGAAGAGATTTTCATGCATGCAACATTTAAAATTCTTTCCACCAATTTTTCATGATTGGAATCCTGTCTATGATTAAGTACCAATAAAATTTCTATTGTAGTCTTGATATCAAACCTTTCTATACTAGGATGTGGAATTAAAAACAGACGACTTGGTTCCAACAGAGCGATAATCATATCAAGAAGAGGTTTAAGCTGTGAGTACTCCCTATCAATCTGCAGTAATCCTCCAACCTTACGCATCCAGTTTTCAAATTCACCAGAATGATGTCCAGGGTGTAGATAGACGTGATTTATTGTTTTGTTATCATTATTAGTATGCTCGTTCTTATTTTGATTAAGCGTCGAAACGTTCCTTATGATAGGACCTTGATTATTCGAGAAATTTCCGTTATTTTGCATAATGTCTACTTATTGATGTAGAGCAAAGTTCCAGCAATCGAAAGGCATATCCAATCCTTGTGATGGGATAAAATATTCTGCTAAATGCATAAGTTATTCGTGATTATCCTTATATTAGTTTTGTGCAAAGCAGATATATCGCATACCTTTGTTATCGTATAAGAATATGGAAAAGACAAATCAGGTACACGAAGGCAGAAACATTAAGCGTTTCCGTGAAATGTTGGGTATTAAACAAGAAACCTTAGCGTATGAACTTGGGGAAGGTTGGACGCAGAAGAAAGTGTCACAGCTAGAATCTAAGGAGCGTGTTGAAGAAGACATATTGGAACAAGTAGCTAAAATCCTAAAAGTTAGTCCAGAATCTATTCAACGATTTAATGAGGAGTCAGCGATTAATATTATTTCCAGCACATTTCATGATAATGCTTCTGGTGTAAATTACAAATGCGAAATGACCTTTAGCCCATTGGACAAGCTTATTGATGCTTACGAGGAAAACAAAAAACTTTACGAGCGTCTTTTGGAAGCCGAAAAATCTAAAGTGGAGTATTTGGAGAGATTAATAGAAAATCGCTAAAAAGCTTTTTAGCGATTTACTAACTTATTAAATCTAAAAAATGTTACGTATCACATTATCAATTTTATTTTTCATAAGTGGTTGGTATAACTGTCACGCACAGTTAAAAGAACCTGAGTTTGTAGGTGAAGCTCTTATGTTAATTGGACAAGATTCATAAATCCAGCTAGACAAGGAAATAGGAGATTTTAGTTCCGGGCTATCATGGTCTGCTAATTCATGGAACGCTTTAAATTTAGAGGTTCAAGGTGGAAACGCGAACTCAAGAATCAAACCTATTTCAAACACCATAGAGCTGATTGTAAAGGCTACAGACAATGATACAGATCCATTGAGTATAATTAGGATTTATAAGTTTAAAGAAAAGTCAAAAAAGAGAACTGTGCTGATTAGCGAAGATAACTCTGGAACTTTGATGAAAAGTCGGACAAACTCGAAAAGTGAAGTTCGTTTCACTGGAAAAAAACATGGTGAAAAATCATACTTATTGACGTTGAGTAATATTTTGCCGGGAGAGTATGGTATAGTCGTATCAAATCCGAACGCCAGAGACGAGAAAAGAGTAGTGGTCTCATGTTTCGGCATACGTAATTAAGAGAAACTGACGTTAAATGAAGAACTTACAGATCAAGAGTATTCTCATCTAAACTTTAATTTTTCAATGTATTCTTTTAGTTCATCTGAATTTTTAATCTTTTTTAAATCGTCATTCGATAAGAATGCTCTAACTAATTTATGAGCCATTCTAAAACCTAACTTAACTTTCGGTATGTCGATGTTTGATGAGTTTCCATGAGCTATTGATGACCTAGCCTTATAAATATCTCTCATTTCTCTTGCGATTGTGAGTCTACTTGCGGCGTCATAAGCAAGAATGAAAGCGGCCGTGTCGGCAAGTTGACTTGTAATAGATGGGGTAATCATCTTATCGACCTCATATTGCAGGAGACCTTCAATAGCAAAAACAAATTGGATCAAAGATTTAGATCTATCTTTGTCACGAATACCTTTACCAAGCCATTCGATAGCAGTTAAGATACGTTTTTCCATTTTAGTCAAGCTATCGGCTGATGATATTTGCCATATCCTGTTGTTTCCGCATTCCGAACAGAGAATATGTCCGTTATTAAAATCAAAGTCAAATTTCGCTGATCGATTTAGACTCAACGTGAAATTACCACCATAAAATCCGTATCTCACAATCTTGTCATCCCTTACATAATTAAGAACCTCTACTGCAGATCTGCCCTCAAAATCACCATCTATAAATGCGATAATATTTTCAAATCTATCAATCAAAACGTCTGCATACTCGCAAGCTTTATAAAATTCTTTTGCCTTTACTTTCACCGAAAGAAATAAAAAATCGTCTTGAAAACGATTCGTATTTTCATTTTTTTGTTTGTTTTGGTGAATACGTTCAAACTTCTCCTGGAAGTGTTTGCTTTTTTCTCTAACTGGCTGTGGGTCTAAGCTATAATTGTAAATTTTATATGTGCCCAATTCTAACGAAGCGGATGTAAGCTTTGCTCCATATAGTTCATACAATAATTCAAATTCCTGAGTAGGTAACTCTTTGATTTCTTTGATAATATCGTCATATTGGTTTTGGCTAAACGGCACAGAATTCGAATGCGTCAACTTAACAACTTCCCCAATTCTCTTTTTGAAGTACTTGAATGAAATATCTTTATTAATAAAGTTGTTACCCCGATACAAATCCAATAAAATATCCTCGTTCCATGATAAAGCATGGTCACTAATAGTGACGATTTTAGCTACTAAGTCTTCGATATTTTGCGAACTACTCATTTCAAAACAATCCTTTCAATGCCCTTATCATACCTATACTTCAGAATCTCCCCAGAAACAAATAAATCCACAGCCTCCTCAATCACATCCAGCGGAGCCACAAACCACTCTCTAGGCCGCGTTCTCACGCCAATCTTATCTGCCACCTCCAAATCCAAGCACACCTCAGCAAAAAAAGTATGCATTAGCTGTTCGAATTTATAAGCATCAAGATTATAACATGTAACCTTCGAAATCAAATGAACATCAGCCATTAGGTAGGTAGCCTCATCCTTCGCATTTTTAATACGATCCTCCACACTATTCCGTGCAACCCCAATCTTGTATAGGTTCTTAATCCCTCGAATCACCGGATCGGTAGACTTAGAGCGCAGCACATAAATAAAACCAGACTCCTGGTCACTCTCATTCACCAAATTTGCATTCTTCTGCAAAGTCACATTATTAGACTTATTCGAATGCGAAATAGTTGACCCCTCATCATAAAGCATTTTTTCAACTGATCGCAGATACATATTAGACTCTGTACCATTCTCAAAAATACAACGCGTACGGCCGTCAAACCTTACGCGAGTACCATCTTCCTTATAATGATCTGCGCGTGTAACCTCAATACTTTCCAACAAGAAAATAACACCCTTATGTATATAAAAAGTACCCGCTTGAAGAGTACCCGCTTTAAAGTCTACATACTTACGATCACCAGACCCCAATTCCACATGTACCGCCTTAAACAAAGGTTCGTATCGATCAAAATCTTTACAACGTTTCCTACGCGCTACAAAATCCGTTTTCTCCCTTTCCTTATCCACTTGGGGCAGATTCGAAGTATCAAATATCTGCAGCTGTTCCTCATCAGTACCACCCAGCAGATTAAACGGATCAGCATTCAACAAGTCATCAAAAGATGTAACCTCCATCGTTGCAAAATCAACTTCCGCTGCGGCAGCATCCGCTACATCTTCAGCTACAAACTCCGTGTCAAGCACATCTTCAACCGGCAATATGCCCAACGAATCAAAAGCGCTCAGAACCGAAAATTTTGAACGATCCTCCATCAGACCCTTCAAACGAGCTGCCAGCATACGCTCTTTAAAACCATTCCCACGTTCCGGAATCCTTCCATGTTCTTCGACAAAGTCAATAACCTCTTGAAACGATTGAACCAAGCGTTCCTCTTCAGTAATCCGGCGAACCGTGGGCTTTACTTCTAATAAGTTAAACTCATCATCAGCAAAAATATCATCAAAACTTAAATAAACTTTCTTATCCATTCTGACCCACAGATTTCCGTTTCTTATCTCGAATAAATAACAATACCTCCGCGTACCGCTGCTCCTTCAGGTCAGCAGCGTGCACATCTGGCTCACGTCCCTGTTCTTTCACGAAAGCCAAGATAGACGGCCAAGTCAGCAAAGCCTCTTCCTCTGTAATTTTAATCTTCGAAGCTAGCAATACATCGTGAATAGCTTTCAATACAGGAACAGTAACCGATTTAGACATAATTTCAAAAGCACGCTGAAACGGATTTATCGTATCGATCAAGTCAATCGAGATATCCTCAATATTAATAAACTGATTCGCTAACGTTATAAACTTCTGATCACCCACCTCCGAAATAGTTCCCGTCTTAATCGCCGAATCCGTAACCACATATTGACGCACAGCTTCCAGTTCATCCTCTGGTAGATCCGGGTAACGCATCTTAATCACTTTTGGTATCAGCACTTTGTTAATCACCTCAGCATCTATACTACTCGACAAAGCCTTCGTTATATCCTTATCTTGCAATATCGCAGCCTTCAAATCGTTTATATCCTCCTCAACAATATCCTTTACCCGCTTAGAAACAATACCTTTAAATCCCTTTATCTTGATTGTGCCAGGTTCCTCCAATTCATTTTCATTCCGCTTCGGTTTAAAATTAAAATTCGGAGCCAACACCTGTTCCATCAAGAGCGAAGCCGTAATAGCCTTTAACATATTATTCACAGCGATTACCACATCGTCATTCTTTGCATCCGGCATGGCCAATAGATTGGTAAACTGAGCATGGCTCTTGTTCGTACTATCTCGAGTAGCCCGACCAATAATTTGCACAATCTCTGTCAACGACCCTCGGTAGCCAACTGTCAAAGCGTGCTCACAATAAGGCCAATCAAATCCTTCCTTCGCCATTCCCAATGCGATGATCAAATCCATATCATCTTCCGATGGGATATTTCGTAAAAAATCTAAGGTTTTATCTCTTCGGATTTTATCATCATCGTCTACCAGGTCTGCTACTTTCAATAACTTCCCATCATCGTACCTACGGACCGTGATAATCCCAGTTTCAGGATCCACACGATCTACATTACCGATCATATCCAGTATTCTGTCAACCTCCGTTTTTTTACCTTCCTTTGTTGACTCACCCGAGTTCACATTCGGAATATGAAGAATAGTTTTTTTATCCGTGTCTAACACCTCATTTATCGCGGTATAATACTTACCTTGATAGAAATGATAGCCAATCCCTAAAGATTTCAGGTGCTTATAACCATTCAGCTGCTGATAATAATTATAGGTCACCTTAGCAAACTTCGCCTCATCTTCAGGAGCTAATATCGGTATAGAATCTCCTCTAAAGTAAGACCCCGTCATCGCCACAAGATGTACAGAAGAATTACCTATAAGATTGTGCAGTACCGACCCCAAGATATTACTTCCATCTGCAGATACATGATGAAATTCATCAATAGCCAACAAGCAGTCATTAAAATCCGAATCTTCCAATGTTTCATAAGCAAATCGTAATGTGGCATGCGTACAGATCAGAATCTGCTCATCACCACGCATAAAATTTACGAAAGCATCTACCTTACTTTTACTGCCATCAGAACCAGGCATGCATAAATTATACATTTCATTAGGTTCCCAATTCGCAAAAAAACCATGACTCATCAAATCCGTCCGAGCAAACGAACTACCAATAGAACGTTCCGGTACCGCGACGATGACTTTTTTCACACCTTGGTTCACCAACTTATCTAGCGCGATAAACATCAATGCGCGCGATTTTCCGGACGCTGGCGGAGCCTTAATCAATAACAATTGATTATTACGGGCCTGAAATGCCTTTCGTTGCATTTCCCGCATCCCCATAGTATCCGATACCGTAGATGATCCTGTTTGTCCGTATGTTACCTGAATAATATTTTCCATTCTTTTATAATTGGTCTATTATTCACAGAGGGGCATCAATGTCCCTCTGTGAATCAAGCATGCTAAAGCAATGCATTAAATATCTTTAATTTCAACGATTCCGAATAATCACTTTCATAAACTATGGAATCGATAATTTCGTGCAGTAAATCCCGATCAATTTTATTATCTGCCACATGAACAGCTATATTCTCCATTTGAACCATAAATTGACCAACTTTATAATCTAATCCATTTATCTCCAAAAAATAAGCTGTCAGCGCGATACTGGCTCGCTTATTACCATCCTGAAAACAATGATTTTTATTTATAGAGTAAAACAAATGACAGGCCTTATCGATAAAACTTTCATAATAAAAATCATTCTGCAAATGTTCCAAAGTACTCGCCAGTAATCCCTCATTAATAATCCCATGCATGCCACCTGATTTATCAATGATATCATCGTGTACACGAATGGCATGTGCTACATCAAAATATTGCGTCCCCATTCGTTAACGATCTTTTAAACGTTTGAAAACCTCAATATTTTCGTCAATCTGTTCCTGAAGACTTTTACTCTGTTCACCCAAAAACGTTTGATAATCATTAGGTGAAATACTATCAATGTAGCTTTCCAGCTTCTTATGTACTACGTCACGAAAACCATAATCACGCGAAGCCATCTTTACTCGCGCATCTTCCAACTGAGGCTCCCAATGGCGGCGGTTTACAAATCGATGGATCAAGGCATCTAGTTCAGTAGGTTCTAACTGTCGCCCCAGTCGATCATATTCCTCTTTCATCTCATCTGCTATACCGATCTCAAATGAGGCGATGAGCTTCAACACCTCAGCATACATCGTCTCTCGAGCATTGTCTTTTTCATCAAGCTGCAGCAGCTCTTTATATTCGCTAGCCTTTTCCTTGAAAATAGATTGATAGATAGTGTCCGTGTAGAGTCTATACTTCGCGTTACCCATATTCAGATAACGGCTTAATGCACTCGTGAACTCTTTGCGATATTTCGGTTCTTTGACAATGGCCAGCAAATACTCATCATCCCGTTGATTGATGTACTTAACAGATCCACCCAGTTTTTGATTCACCAGGTCCAATACCACATCCAGGATAGCACTTCGAATGGACCTAGCTCGCTCACTATCCACAAGGATCATAGCCAAATTCAGAAAAGCACGGAAATTAAACACCGCTAAGGCTTTTAATCTATTAAGCTTCTGCTTATCAGTTTGCTCTGTTGACAGAGGGACATCAGTGTCCCTCTGTGATTCTTGATCTATATCTTTGTAGATTAAAGGACCAAATAATTCTTTGAACTCCTTCAGCTTTGCTCCGCGCAATACACAATAGCCATTATGTTCCAATTCTTGCAAATGGTTCTCTACATAACGTTTAATCGTCCGATCAGAAACATCAAAGAACTCGGCCAACTGCGCGGTAGTGAATCGATACTGCCCATCGTAAAGCATACCCCTGATACCCAAAAACTCCTGAATACTATCCAGCGCCTCCGGATTGTTCAATATATTCTGCCTATCAACAGGCGATGTAGTCAAGTCTGCTGCCATATCTTATTTCTTTTTTTCTGCCGCAATCATTTTCTCATACAATTTAAACAAATGCTCCAACCTTTCCTCATCAGAATCAAACGGTTTCGCACGATAGCAAGATTCTACAGCAAGGTCATTCAACCGATGCGCCTCACGCAAATCATCCGGCATCTTATCCGGATCATAAAGCTGCGCCAATGTCTTCTCTGGATACCGTTCTCTTGTCTCCAAGATCTGATACGCACATTCTTCCAGTTCTTTTTCTTTCTCTTTACTGATTTTCGGGAATGGGAAGGTGTTGTAACTGAGAACAGATGAATAACGATAATCATTTTTTAAATATCCAGATACAGATTTGACCCAACATAAATGAATTTTTGATGAAATTATACTTAATAAATATTCATCACAATTATAAATGACCTGGCAAGAATCTCCAATTATAAACTCTTTTGAAATAATTCCAGCAGGAATATACTCTCTTCTATTCGAACCAACTCTAGGAACTAAACAAGAGTAAGTTATAGTTTCAGAACGATCTCTAAACTGATGAGCCCTTTCAGCAAGCTTCTTAGTCCCAGAATCGATACTATTTTCCCTCATAGAATATGTGGACTCAATCCGTTCATTAATCCACTTAATCGATTTCACATTCGCTAACTGATCATTATTTAGCCAAATACAATATCTATAAGTATTTGACATAAATTCAGCAGCCCCAACTAATTTCCTTAAATATTGACGTCCCTCATCAATGTCTCTAACCTTTTCTTGATTAAGAATCAAATTTCCTCCATCAAAGGGTGCATTACCTAATATCATTTTAGGTAGTCCGCAAATTGATTGTGAGCTTCTGTTAACAATAATATTTTTCGAGTTGACTAAATATGAGTTTATATTTGAAACTTTAACTTTAGTCTGCTTATAAAATAAAAAGCAATCAATCATTGGATCACCAGTCAATCCAATTATAGAGCATATCACTGCAGCTTTACCCTTTGCATTATTATTCCAAGGAAATGATGGATATGCAAAACAAATTTTGACATCATTTATTAAAATTCTAGGCCATAACAATTCAACTTGTTCACCTTGACATATCGAGTTTGTAGTAACAAAAGCTGCTTTAAACTTACTATTTACAATATATTGATAAGCGTTGTAAAACCAACAGGCTATATAATCCAATTTTATCTTTCTACCAAATATATCGTGTATATCTTTCTTTTGTTCATGATCCTGCATACTAAAACCTAAGTAAGGCGGATTCCCTAAGATATAAATCTCATCACCTTCTTCTTTCGGACAAACTTCTTCCCACTCAATACGGCAAGCATTAGCACGAACGATTTTACCCGAATCTTTTAGAGGGAGAGCAGGCCTAGAGTGCCCAAACTCTTTTCTAAAAGTCTGGTTCATCTGGTGCTCTGCCAACCACAACGACAATCGAGCGATCTCATGGGCAAAATCATCGATCTCAATCCCAAAGAAGTTATTTAAACTGATCAAAGAGTTGAAGGAGACAAAATCCAAAGTGCCAGACCCCTTGTTTCCCTTCAATTCTGTCAAATCGTTTAATATCTGAATCTCTAACTCGCGAAGCTTTTTATAAGCAATGATCAAAAAGTTACCTGAGCCACAAGCAGGGTCAAATATTTTTATTTTGGATATCCGTTGTATCAACGCATTTAATTGCTTTACATTTCCCTTTGCTTTTTGGTACTCCTCCTCCAGCTCGTTCAAAAACAAAGGGTTGATAACCTTCATAATATTCGGAACCGAAGTATAGTGCATACCCAATCCGCCACGTTTATCCGTTGTGACTACAGCTTGGATCATAGATCCAAAGATGTCTGGATTAATAGCAGACCAATCCAACTGCCCACATTCCAGAATTAAGTTTCGCGATTTAACCGACAACATCGGAATAGGATACACTTCACGAAAGAGCCCTCCATTTACATATGGAAATTTATGTAAGTATTGTTTTTCATCAGTACGTTCAGCATTATCTGTATTTAAAATCAAGAAAAGATCCTGAAGATATTCCTGCGTATCACTAGCATCAGCTTTAGTATTTCCTGTAATCGCCGCTGTAAATAACTTATCTTCAAAAATACCAGTATCCTCCGCAAAGTAACAGAACAACAATCGAGATAAAAACGCGTTCAATTGGTGAACTTCGTCCTCAGTAGAAAACTGATTATCTAAGTTAATCTGATCATAAAGCTTAGCCATCTTCTCAGCAGCCTTAACGTCAGCAGGATTTTCCGATAAAAACTGAGCCTTTTCAATACCAGCAAACGGTAAGAAAAAATCAAAGTGTTTATCTAAATCCAATACCTTACAATCCAAAGTATCCTGCGTAACCAAATCCACAGCCAACAAAGTCTCTAAGTCCGTCACGATTAGAAAACGAGGTTGCGACTTTTTTAACCCCGAATCCTCGCGTAAGCCCTGAATCAACTCCAAAAGATTAGCCTCAACAGCAACCTGCCTATAAAGAAGTTTCTTCTTCCAAACAAGCTCGCCGTCAACTTCACCAAGATTTATCTTACCTGACTGAAGACGCGCAATGGTGGCCTTTGGCGTACCAAACGCCAACAAAAAATCATATATAAAATTATCTGGATCAACAGAAGCAAGCAGCTTCTTAATATTATCCTCAATCTGAGCAATCGTCATATGTTAGAATATATATTTCTCTACAAAAACTCCCAATAAAAATATTATTATCCCTCTAACAAGATTTAAAATCCAATTATTTGCAATAATCTCTTTTATTCCAGAAATGGATACTCCATAAATTATCCTTTGGCTCACCTTAACCTTCAAGCAATTACTATCAGTTTTCTCTAAAATGCTTTCAATAATACTAATCTTGTTAAGGGTAGATTTATGAAGAGCAAGGTAGTTTTTATTTTCAAAAGCTTCTGCCTCTTTTTTACCACTCAAAGCATCTCTGCAGGAAATACCGTTTCTTGCAGACAAGCTAAGTAGCTTGCCATTTTCACCATGATCTTCATAATCATAAGTATATAGTTTAGATAGTATTCGTGGTAGATCAAATCTATTTTCTATGTCAATCTCTAGAGGGGCTCCACCAAGTATGCGAAATCTATTTGAAATTGCTTCAAAACCAAAATTAGTATCACGCATATTCCAATGAATCCAATTAAATTTAAGTCTTTCTTTAGCAAATTTGTAGAATTCATCAAGCATGTCAAATTCTAACTTATCGTACTCCTCATTAGATAAATTATTAAAATCCAATCTGTTAATTTGAGCCTGTAGATGAATAGAAAAAGATATAGTTTGTCCGGATTGTAAATTCCGTATTGAAATAGATGTTATACGGGGGCTTCTCCCATGCAAGTTTAGAAAAGACTCACACGAGTAATGTATAATTAAAGTCTTTTCCTTTTTCTCCAAAGATTTTTCTAAATCTTTCAATCCTTCATTACGTTGTTTTAATCTCTTAGATTGTAAAAAACTCATAGATATACTAAATACTATTCAAAACCAATTCTAAAGACTCTTTTTTATATGACTCGTTATCAACTACATTAAGCACCTTATCCGCCAGCCACAAGATCAACAGTTCCCGCTCGGAAATCTGGAAAATATTCGCAAGTTTTGTGAGGTCCTCTTTCCTGAAAAAGCGGTCGCCACGTTCCATCTTGCTTAGTAAAGCTGTATCGATATCCAGCTGAGCAGCAAGCTGCCTGATCAGGATATTGTTCGTTTCACGCAGTTCCCGGATCTTTTCTCCAATCATGATTTATTGTTTGAAATTTGACTTGACAATTATTGGCTAATATAAGGGTTTTTGCCTATATTTAAAACAAATTTGAAGGTGTATATAGATAAGAATCTAAATTATGGAAGCATTAAAATATGAGAACTTGGCAAGATCACTATTCCAGACCGGAAGAGGAGATGACCCATTAGGAGTTTTAGCAGAGGCATCACAATGGGACGACTTACTATCGAAAACATTCTCGCCAAGAAATCAAGCTATGGTTTGGTGCTTATTGTGCCGGTTGAGAAATGCTTATTTAGACGGTAATACTGATCAAAGAAAAAAATTTTTAAAGACCTATAAGCAAGAAGAAAAAATATGGAATGCTAAATCAAATGATGAACTGATCAAAGTTTTGGAATGGACAAATTCGATTGTTGAAGAATTGCAAATATCAGAATTTCCGCACATCTCTTACGTAGCAACGAATATACAATAACCTTAGCAGCTATGTTATTCGAAAGTTTATTAACAAGTATAGATGCAGAATTGTCACCAGCTTTTGATCAGGCTTTTAATCTTTGTTTAAAGAATCAAACACATAAAAGCGATCTACTCTTACTTATCGAATCTGCCTCATTAGTGAAAGAACCGGAAAATGGCAACATTTCTGAGATCAATAAGATTTATTATACACTTGGTGAAGGATGGTCTGGTCATTGCCAATCCACACTTCATCAATTTATTGGCGATTATGTAAAGGGAAATCTCCTAAATTCACATGTCGAATATGACAGTTATCTTTCTGCTTTGAAAGGAAACTATCCAAGACTTGATGAGTTGGAAAGGCAAGAAGCTTCGATTATACAAGTTGAAATGTTGATCTACCTAAAGATTTGGGAAGGTGAATTATTTTTAAAACAATGGTATCAACTGTCATTATTGTTGTCTAGTCAAGATTATGATTGGGATTTTGATATTGGATTTGATCGTCGAAATGAAAAAGATGGAGTATTAACTCGAAGTACTGTTCATAAAAAAGTTTCAAAAAATTTGAGATTATCTAACCCCGTGCTTCACAGATATTTTAACACAACATTTGTAAGTCAGCTAAGAAATGCAATTGCACATTCACAATACGCCATGTTTGGTCGTAAAATTCATCTGACAAATTTTAGAAAAAACGGTAAAGGTTACGATCGATCTCACATTGATTTCGAGGAATGGAACGAATTATTCGCAAAAACTGTGTCTTTATTCACTCGATTGGGAATATTCGTTAATAAAGCTCGGGATTTTTATTTTCAAGAATCTAGAGAAACTAGGATGAAAAGAGAAATACGAGTAAGCCGCAGGTTTCCATCTTATTCTTCTTTACTTACGGTAGCATATACCAGATGGAATTGCAACTTAAAAGTGGAGACTTTTTATGCTGCTAATTTCTGTTTTGATCGGTAGAACATTTCCATTTCATTTGGCGTTCTATATCCAATTGCAGAATGTATCCTTTTGGCGTGGTAAAATCCTTCAATGTACCTGAAGACCTCTAGCTTTGCAAGCTCCCTATTAGGAAATTTATGCTGGTATATGCATTCTGTTTTCAGTGTTTTGAAAAAGCTTTCAGCTACAGCGTTATCCCAGCAGTTACCTTTACGGCTCATGCTCTGTTTTATACCGTTTTTATTTAGCATAAGCTTAAACTCATCACATGCATATTGAATCCCCCTGTCGGAAT
>NZ_VLKR01000053.1 GCF_007830445.1 Sphingobacterium siyangense
TGTCACTTTTGTGCTTTGAAACCAAATCTTTGAATAATTCGCGGTCGATAAGAGATAAAATCTGACTAAAAACATTTAAATTTATCATGGCGGTGGGTTATAATTTTGCAATTTAAATATAGCAACTTTGCTATATCCAAACACCGCCACTTTTTAAACGTTTAGGACGCAAGTGAAAGATAATCTATATAATATCGATATTAACCATAAGGTTGCCATTAATGCGTTGGATTTTTCTTCTGATATTCCTTTTGTTTTTGACCAGTATATGGCGAAAAGAAATATACCGGTAGTACATCCTTATAATTTGGGCTGGGCAGGATTTTTAACAGTTCTTCCACCTGAAGGTCTTAATTTACATTCACTGGAAAAGGCTCACAAGACATTTGAATTAAATGTCGGTAAATTTATTGTAGAAAGTTTAAAAACAAAGGGAATAGAAACGAAATGGTTTGAGGAATTTTTGGTAGAATATGGTAAAATAGCGCTGAAGTCTTCTCCTGCGCAGTTATCATTAGGTCTGTATTTATTATCGGGAATGGTTAGTCATATCGTATTTAATTTAGCGACATCTAAACCTGTAAAATTCTTTCCAGATTCCTATTATTTATCAATGATTAGTTGAACTTAATGTAATTGAAAAAAACATTCGTTCCATTACACTTTTGTGTAGTAAATTTGTCTCTGTGGGAATTTAAACGAAAAGTCTTTATTTTTATAATTGCATATCGAATAACATTTGCATGAACTGGACGCCTGAAAATTATTATTTTACCAAGCTTAATAAAAACGAACTTCCTGAACTTATTCATTTTTATTTAGTAACGACTCAGCAGCATTACAAACTGGATAGTTATTCCGAAGAGGAATATGCGTTTGACTTTGAGTCATTGATAGGAGAGGATCAGATTTTTTTTGATCGTTCCATTTATTATGTGCTTCGAAGTAAGCTTGATGACTGTATTCAGGCATCCATTAGAATTACATTTTGGGATAAGGAAACGAGTTTGCCGATTCAGAAATTATTTGATATCGAGACAGAAAGTTTGTTAATTCCGCATGTAAAGAATTTTTGGCACATTGGGCGTTTCGTAATTTCTGGAAAGATAATAGGTAATCGGATCAATATTCTGAAAAAGATGCTTTTTGACGCATTTTATGGCCCTTATAGCCTTGGTAGCGGACTAGTCATTGCGGAATGTGATCGAAAGGTGGTAAATACGCTTCGAAAATTAGAAATAGAATCTTTTGAACTTGGTGATCCAATTATCTACCTCTATTCTGAGACATTACCGATCTATATTAAATCAGAATGGCTGGACACTTTTATTGAGAAAAATAAATATTCCCAATTTAGTATGGGAAACCAGGTCGATATTCAAAAATTTGTTGAGATGTCTAAACTAATGCTGTTATGTGCAAAAAATAGTGAATAACATTAGAAAAGAGATAGTTCAATTGCTAATGCTGTAGCTTCTGTAATGCTTTTAACTTTCAGTTTTGAAAATATTTGTTTTTTATGAAATTTTACTGTATCAATTGATACATAAAGTCGATCTGCTATTTGATCCATAGTAAGACCCTGTGCGGAAAAAAGAAGAATATCCTTTTCACGGGGTTTCAATTTAATGCGAGGAGTTTCTACCCAAATATCTTTATCCAAATCATATTCAAACTGTTTCCCATCCTCATCAGATTTAAATCTAATGTTTCCCGAGTTTGCATGTGAAGATATAGAAACCAAGCAGAGCGCGATCCAGGGGTTAGAAAATTTATCCAGGAGCAGAGGTTTTAGTTTATGGTTTACTAATAGTGGTTTATTTCCAGGTTGTTTTAAATGAAAATCGTAAGATATCGAGAATTTTAAGCGATCTTCGGCATCCAAATCTCCAAAAAAGTCAAAACCAACGTCGTTGATCTTTTTTAGTAAATGTAAATCGCTCTCAGGGACATTATTCACATAGTGGTAATAGCCTTCCCGCATGACTTCCGCAGGAGTGCTTCCACACAAAAAGATTGGGTTATCAGAAACAAATAAAAAGCTTTTCTTTGAATAGTCAATTAAATATATACTCTGGTAGGTTAACCTGCTTAAGGATTTAGCAAAATTTATAAAGGCTTCGACAATCTCATAATCATCTTTGCTAAAGTCGTCTTTAACTTGTACCGGCTTGAAAAAATCTTCAATCTTAATTTTCATAGTGTAAATTACAAAGATGATCCGCAATCGCTTTTGAATACCACGTAAAATCGATGTTGTCCTGGCGTGCAAGTTACAAAAATAAGGGCATAATCTCAATTTATACGCTAGTAATAGGCTTTTTTACGTTCCTATCCTTACTTTGTAATCATCGTCAACGTTAATAGTTGAACTTGTTTAAAATATTAAATCTCTATCCAGCAATGAAATAAGTTTCTACACAAATGTGTAGAATATTGTTTATGATGATAATACAAAAGATAATACTCTTATCTTTAAGGTCTCAAAGCAAATAATTGTATAAATATAACTTATTAGATCCAAATAGCCAATAGTAATTATTGCTTTGCTTGAGTTTTGACAAAGTTTTAATCCTAGAATAATGAACTCTAGGTAAATTATTGCCATGTGCACCCTTCTATTAAGCTTTTTTATCATAAATAATCTGTAGAAACACTTTTCTAAGTAAAGACAATTTTTCCCCGAAAACTAGGAAACAGGATCAATATGGCGCAAACTACAAATTGACCTAACTTTCCTATCCAAGAATCAAAACCTTTCATTTTCCAAGCTTGTGTCAATTAGATTCAGTTCATTTTTTTTCTTTCAGTATGTATATACATTTTAATTTTATTCATTTGATATTTGTTTTTTTTGTAGTAATATTGTGCTTAAAGTTTTGCTTTTAAACGTTTTTGTAGATTATTAATGTATGTACAATGTGATGTATTTTGTGAATTGTTTCGTGCATTTTATGAGGAAAGCAACTGATGTAATTAAAAATTATAAAATCTGATACTTATGAAATTACGTTTCTCACTTTCTTTTGCCGCCGGTCTGTTGTTCATGTGTGCTCAGTCTGTTGTTGGCCAGGAGCACACAATATGGCAATTGGGAAATTCAGACGGTTCAAGCAGCGAATTTGCCTTGTCCCCGAATGGATATAAGAAATTTTTGGAACATGATTTTGGTTATGAAGACAATGCGTTTATCATAGGTCAATCTTCTTTAACAAGGGATTTACCCTATGTATTGCCCGGTCCGGCCAATGAATGGGGCGGGACTGGAGGAACTTCTGGTCTGAGAACACATTTTTTGAATTTATACTATGTGTTAAACAATAGTACAAAAAATGGTCAGTGCACACTTCAGGTTAAATTGGCCAATAGTGACCCTAAAAATAAACCCACACTACAGATCGTAATCAATGGCAAGCCCTATAATTTTGAGGTGGAGCGGGGAGCAGGAAATGGTGAGCCCCTAGAGAATTCTTTAAAATCTGGAAATTCTACGATAAATATACCATTACCAGCTGATCTCATTAAGAAAGGCGGAAATCAGATTACCATGACTGTCATAAAGGGAGGTTGGGTTGAATTTGATTCCTTTAAACTACTGGGACCACAGCAAGTAAAGTTAATCGCCAATCGTTCTGTAATTGTTAAAAATGTACAGCAAGCTGAATTTGAGATCTTAAATGCAGGGAAACCCGTCCAAAATATGCTGGTTGATCTCTTGAAATTGAAAGATGATGAACAGTTGAAAGTAGTCTTAGATGGAAAGAAAATTTATGAGAAAACACGTGAAAAAGGTGCAGCGAAATTGGAAATACCAATGCCTTATGTCGCTAAGGATATATGGAGTAAGTATGAAATTTATTGTAATGGGCAATTAATACAGTCTTCAACAATCAAGCGGGGCCCAAAAAGACTAGGTGGAGTTTCAGATTATGTGAACACGATGATGGGTGCAGCACATTCCAGATGGATGATAGCCCCGGGACCGTGGATGCCTTTTGGCATGGTAAAGATAAGTCCAGATAACCAAAATATTGGCTGGCAGGCAGGTTATGAACCTTCTATCGAATCTATTGGTACTTTTAGCCATATTCACGAATGGACAATGGCTGGATTGGGAACATTTCCGACAGCAGGTCAATTGAAAACTCGGGTCGGAGATCAGTACAGTACAAATTCAGGATATCGATCAGCAATAGATAAAACCAGCGAAAAAGCTCCATTGGGATATTATGCTGTTCATCTCCTTGATCACGATATCGACGTAAAATTGACGGCTGGTACACGTTCCAGCTTTCAACAATATACCTATCATAAGTCGGACACAGGACGTATCATGATTGATCTCAAGGTTAACGGAGAATATGATTATAAAATTAAAGATTTCTCGCTGAAAAAGGTTTCTGACTATAAGGTTGTGGGATACAGTAATCAATTATCTGAAAACGTTTGGTCCACAGATGCAAAACAGGATTATGTCGTATACTTTGTGATGGAGTTTGATAAACCTATCATAAACTATGGCACATGGCATAATGATCGGTTGACTGAACGGGCTGATTTGGTTGCTGATAGCGCTCAATTTGCGGGGATGTACGTGGAATTTGATGTGCATAAAGATAAGGCTGTACAACTGCGCACAGGGATTTCTTATGTGAGTTTAGCCAATGCAGAGGAGAATCTAAAAACGGAACTGTCGGAGCCATTCGGATGGTCGATTGATCGGGTCGTGGAAAATCAACATAAAGTTTGGGATGAACTTTTAAGTAGATTGGCGATAAAGTCTTCAGACTATTTTGAAAAAGAGAAATTCTATACCAATATGTATCGCACTTTGGCAAGCCGAAACACATTCAGTGATGTGAATGGTCAATGGAGATCTTCGGATGAAGTGATACGAACTTTAGCCCATAAAGGGGATCTCGCTTTAGGCTGTGATGCTTTCTGGAATACCTTTTGGAATTTAAATCAGTTTTGGAACTTGGTTACGCCGGAATGGTCCAATAAATGGGTTAGATCGCAACTTGCGATGTATGACGCAAATGGCTGGCTGGCGAAAGGGCCGGCTGGAATGGAGTATATTCCCGTCATGGTTGCAGAACATGAAATACCGTTAATTGTTGGGGCATACCAGATGGGGATTAGAGACTACGATACTGAAAAGGCATTTGAAGCTGTTAAAAAAATGCAGACAACAAGTCCATTGAAATTTGAAGGTGGTTTTGCAGGTAACAGGGACTTGGATGTCTATTTAAAATATAAGTACGTTCCCTATGATTTGGGCCGGTTTTCCAATTCAATGGAATATAGTTTTGACGACTGGACAGTTGGGCAGTTCGCAAAATCGTTAGGAAAGGAGCAGGAGTACAATTATTTTAATGATCGCGGAAACTGGTGGAGAAACGCGATAGATGTCAGTAGTGGCTATGCTCGGATGAAGGATTCAAAAGGAGAATGGTATAAAGATTTTGATCCTTTTAAATCGGGAGCTAACCATCATTATGTAGAAGGAAATGCATGGCAACTGACTTTTTTTGTGCCACAGGATATTCCTGGGTTAGCTAAAATGATCGGACAGGATGTGTTTTTAAAACGATTGGAATGGGGATTTCCAGAAAGTGAAAAATGGCGCTATAATGGCCCTAATGATCAATATTGGGATTATCCTGTTGTTCAGGGAAATCAGCAATCAATGCATTTTGCCTATATTTTTAATTGGTTGAATAAGCCCTGGTTGACACAAAAATGGAGCCGCTCTATAGGTGAGCGCTATTATGGCCAAGGGGTTTCGAATGCTTATCTCGGCGATGAAGACCAGGGGCAAATGAGTGCTTGGTATATCATGAATGCTATTGGTTTATTTCAGATCGATGGCGGAACAAGGGTCAAACCAATTTATGAAATAGGAAGCCCACTCTTTGAGGAGGTTAAGATTAGATTGGATGGTAAATATGGAAGAGGTGAACAGTTTATTATCAAAGCGAAAAATGCAAATAAGAAAAATATATATGTGCAACGCGCAACGTTAAATGGAAAACCGCTCAATACCTTTTATTTTGATGCTTCCGAATTGCTAAAAGGAGGAGAGCTCGTCTTAGAAATGGGCGCTACCCCGAATAAACAATGGGGACTGTATCAATAAAAAATATATTTACTGCTAGATCTCAATAGACCGAGTTGACCTATAACAATGATTTGTTAAAATTTGGTTAAACTAAGAGACCTGATATAAGAAACTCATTTTTGATGACGTTATATCAGTAGTTTCATAATTTAGGTTAATAATTGGTTAGTTAGTAAAAGCCTGAAGTTCCCCACTTCAGGCTTTTGTTGTTATTGACCATCATAAATCTCTTTGCTTAACATGTATAGTTTTGCTAAATCCTATTAACAAACGTAAAATCATCGATATAACCATTTATAAGATTTGTAAATCTTTGCGATTATCTGTAGTATTGTAGGTACACGCTAAAATGCGCGGCCTATGGTGTTTGCTTGAATGAAAGCAATTAACAATGTCGTCTATCAAGATTATATGATCAAATCTATTCGTTTTTTACTTTTAGGATTATTTCTTTGGGAGAACGTTTCTGCCCAAAAGCTTCCTACAGACTATGTCAACCCGTTTATCGGTACCAGCAATTATGGAACAACTAATCCGGGTGCTCAGGTTCCCAACGGCTTGATGAATGTTTCTCCGTTTAATGTAATGGGATCATCACTTAATGCATTTGATAAAGATGCAAGATGGTGGTCTACTCCCTATGAACATAGCAACAGTTATTTTACAGGTTTTTCTCATGTTAATTTAAGTGGGGTAGGATGTCCAGACATGGGAAGTTTGTTGTTGATGCCAACTTCAGGTAAATTAGAGGTTGATTATCATCAATATGGAAGTACCTATACGCAGGAGGTTGCCCATCCGGGGTATTATAGCAATGTGTTAAAGAAATACGGTATCAAAACCGAAGTTTCAGCGACAACCCGTGTAGGTGTTTCTAAATTTACTTTTCCAAAAGGACAGGCAAATATCCTGCTTAATTTGGGCGAAGGTTTAACAAATGAAACGGGAGCAACAGTTCGTTACGTAAGTGATACCGAAATAGAGGGATCTAAATTGTTGGGCTCCTTCTGTTACACGAACAATCAGGCTGTTTATCCAATCTTCTTTGTTATGCGTGTCAATAAAAAACCGTCAAAAAGAGGATATTGGAAATTCCAGCGTGCCGGAGAAAAATGGGAAAACGATTGGAATAAAGATGCCGGAAAATATAAAATTTTTACGGACTATACCGATCAGCTATCCGGCGATGATCTTGGCGCATATTTTAGTTTTGATGTCAAAGAAAATGAAAGCTTAGAAGTACAGCTGGCCGTATCATTTGTGAGCGTTGAGAATGCGCGTAAAAATCTAGATGCTGAGCAAGCAGACTTTAGCTTTGAAAAAACACAAAAGAATGCAGCTTCGCTTTGGAACAATGCATTGTCAAAGATACAGGTAGAAGGTGGTACAGAGGACCAAAAAACAGTGTTCTATACGGCATTATATCATGCCATGATTCATCCAAATATCTTGCAGGATGTAAACGGAGAATATCCGGCAATGGAAAGTCGGAAAACACTTGTTGCAGATCACAATCGTTACACCGTGTTTTCGCTATGGGATACGTACCGAAATGTTCAGCCTTTAATGTCACTGGTTTACCCCGATAAGCAAGTGGGCATGATACGTTCCATGATCGATATTTATAAGGAAAGTGGTTGGATGCCCAAATGGGAGTTGTATAGCCGAGAAAGCTATACCATGGATGGCGACCCTGCAGTACCAGTAATCGTCGATGCATGGATGAAAGGCATTCGGGATTTTGATATCAATACAGCTTATGAAGCGTTTGTGAAATCGGCAACGACTACGGACTCCACGAATAAAATTAGACCAGACAATGCGGACTATGTGAAGTATGGGTATGTCCCATTGCGCGATTCATTCGATAATTCGGTATCTCATGCCATTGAATATTATGTTGCAGATTGGAATCTAGCGCAGTTGGCTGGTTCATTGGGGAAAACCAAAGATGCCCAGCTTTTTGCTAAGCGAGCGCAGGGATATAAACATTATTATTCTTCGGAGTATGGGACTTTTAGACCTATTCTTCCTAACGGCGAGTTTTTAAGTCCGTTTAGCCCATTGATGGGTGCCAATTTTGAACCTAATCATGGTTTCCATGAGGGTAACGCTTGGAACTATAGCTTTGCCATTCCATTTGATATCCCTGGTTTGGTGAAATTGATGGGCGGAAAGCAAAAATTTGTGGATAGACTGCAGGCAACTTTTGATAAAGGGTATTTTGATGTTACTAACGAACCAGATATGCTGTATCCACATGTGTTTTCAGAAATCAAAGGAGAAGAATGGCGTACCCAGAAGCTAGTCAAAGAAATTTTAGAAAAGCATTTTACGAACAGCCCTGGGGGGATACCGGGAAATGACGATACGGGAACAATGTCTACATGGGCTTTAATGAATATGATTGGAATCTATCCTTTTTGTCCAGGTAGACCAGATTATACCGTTGTAACACCTGTATTCGACAAAGTGACCATCCAACTCGATAAGAAATATTATCCAAACGGCGACAAAGTGACGATAAGACGTCAAAAAGAGGGTGCTGGTGATTATATCAAAAAGATCGTTATCGATGGAAAACCATTCAATGGATTTAAAATCAACCATCAAACTTTGGTCAACAGTAAGGATATTCTAATCGTTACTGGAAATAGATAATTAGGCAAACTAAACTGAAAAACTGATCTACACGATGAAATATATTAATTATGCGGTCTGTGCAGGCCTTTTGTCCTTAATTGGTTGTGCTTCACTAAAAAACTCCGATAAGACTTCTTATGTCGGATATGTAAATCCTTTTATTGGAACGGATTTTACAGGCAATACATATCCTGGAGCACAGTCACCTTTTGGAATGGTACAGCTTAGCCCAGATAATGGACTACCCGGCTGGGACCGTATTTCCGGATACTTTTATCCCGACAGTACGATTTCTGGTTTTAGCCATACACATTTAAGTGGAACTGGTGCCGGTGACTTGTACGACATATCTTTTATGCCGGTTACCTTACCATATCATGAAGCCGCGGCTCCCTTAGGTATACATTCCAAATTTTCGCATAAAGACGAAAAGGCTCACGCCGGATACTATCAGGTAAAACTTACTGATTACGATATAAATGTGGAGCTGACAGCAACGGCACGCTGCGGCATTCAACGTTATACCTTTCCAAAAGCCGAGTCTGCTGTATTTTTAGACTTAAAGAAAGCAATGAATTGGGATGCTACCACGGATTCGCACATCGAAGTGGTTGATTCTGTCACTATTCGTGGTTATCGTTTTTCGGAGGGCTGGGCAAGGGGCCAACGCGTTTATTTTGAAACTCGGTTTTCTAAGCCTTTTATGGCCGTTCATATCGATAGTTCAGCAATATTATCCAGCGCTGATACAACGGCAAAAAGTGCAAAACGCATTGGTACAGCATTCAAAGCACGTTTTGATTTCAAGACAGCAGCTGGAGAACAAGTGACTTTAAGTACGGCCCTTTCGGGTGTAAGTATGGAAGGCGCTTCCAAAAACTTAAAAGCAGAAGTTCCAAAAGATGACTTTGATTATTATGTAAAGGAGGCCGAGCAAAATTGGAATCACGAATTGGGTAGGGTAGCGATCGAGACCAAAGACAAAGAGGAGCAGGTTAAGTTCTATACAGCGTTATATCATTCCATGTTAGCACCGACGATTTTCGGTGATGTTGATGGTGCATATATGGGGGCTGACCGGAAGGTACATCAGGCCGAAGGTTGGACCAATTATAGCACGTTCTCACTTTGGGACACTTATAGAGCCTCGCATCCATTATTTACGTATATCGACCCTAGTCGAGTAAATGATATGATTAAGTCCTTCATCGCCTTTTATGAACAGCACGGCCGATTACCGGTATGGAATATTTACGGGAGTGAAACGGATATGATGATTGGGAATCACGCCATTCCTGTCATTGTAGATGCATATTTAAAAGGAATCGGTGATTTTGATGCATCAAAAGCGTTAGAAGCTTGTGTTGCCACAGCTAATATTGACAATTATCGGGGCATAGGTCTGTATAAGAAACTAGGCTATGTGCCTTATGATGTCAAAGATGAATACAATGCCGAAAACTGGTCCCTATCAAGAACGCTTGAATATGCCTATGACGATCATTGCATCGCAATGATGGCCGATAAGATGGGAAAGAAAGAGATTGCAGGAACATTTTTTGCAAGAGCTCAAAATTATAAAAATGTGTATAATCCGGCTACTTCATTTATGCAACCTCGAGATAGCCATGGTAAGTTTATTACCCCATTTGATGCGGAGGAATATAGTGCGCATATTTGTGAAAGTAATGCATGGCAATATTTTTGGTCTGTGCAACATGATATCCCTGGATTGATTAAACTCGTTGGTGGACAAGAGCGCTTTGGACAGAAGTTAGATAGCATGTTTACATTTCATCCTTCTGACACCAGCAAGCTTCCAATTTTTAGTACAGGAATGATTGGGCAGTATGCGCATGGTAACGAGCCGAGCCATCATGCACTCTATTTATTCAATGCCGTTGGACAGCCTTGGAAAACGCAGCAATATGCGGCAGAGGTAATGAACAAACTTTACTTGAATACACCTTCGGGATTAAGTGGAAATGATGACTGCGGGCAGATGTCGGCTTGGTATGTATTCAGCTCATTGGGATTTTATCCTGTAGATCCCATAAGTGGAAAATACGAAATCGGTACCCCTTTATTTGAAAAAGCTGAATTGAAGTTGTCCAATGGAAAGAAATTTACCGTGAAAGCTAACCATGTCAGTAAATCCAATATTTATATACAAGCCATTACGATCGATGGTAAGCCTCTTGAAACAAGTTATATCACACATGAACAAATTATGTCCGGAGCGACATTGGTGTTAGAAATGGGTGAAAAACCAGGGCCAGTATGGTACAAAAATAAATAGGATCAATAGGTCTATAGGTCTTCTTAAGTGAAGCCTTCAAATAATTAAGAGAAGCCTCCCAATGAATGTTTAATCGTTTCGGAGGCTTTTTATTTTGTCTGCTGGAACAATCAGGTTTTTGTAAAAGTATGTCGTGCTACACCATGTTCCATTCGGGAAGAGCGCATAATTTGGGATATCTCCGACTATCGTCCAGCCACATTTTTGATACATAATATAAGCCGGGCTATCGGTTACAGTATCTAGTACCAATAGTGTCTTATTTAGATCAATGGCTTTATTTTCAATGTGTTGAAGTAAATTTTGTGCAATGCCCATTCTTCGAAAGTCAGTATGGACTAACATTTTGGCTACATCTGCACGATGTGTCTGATTTGATGGGAGGTCGATTTGCAGTTGAACAGTTCCTGCGATTCGATGGGTAAAGGCATCTCTTGCAATAATCAATATTATTTTCTGTTCCTTGACCTTGTTCAGTACATCAGTCCAAAATTTTTTTGCCTGTTCAACTGTTAGATCTTCCATGAAACCTACGGAGGCACCTCCTTGGACAATATTAAAAGTCAGGTCTACTAGTTCGGAAATTAAGTTAATGCTAGATTCTTTGACTTCTTCAATGACAAAATCTGTATGGGAAATAGGTGTGGAACTCATGTGTTTGATTGGAGACGAGATATAGAAAAGGTATTGATCGCGATGTTATGTAAGAAAAAACATTCTGGTCATGATCGGCTTGGCTCTTCTGGTGAGAATCATATTTAAGAATCGTTACTCGTTGCGGGTGAATGCAAAATAGATGACATATAACCAGCCAAGTATTCCATGAATTAAAGCCCAAAGTATAGATTTGTTGCGATCCCATGAGGTGACAACGGCAATTACAGAACCGAGTCCAATACCCGATTGTGTGATCGTCTGTGTCGTTGATTTACTTATCTCTTGACCAAATGCGATATCCGCGATGAAAATAAAGAATACGAATAATGAGAGGTGTTTCATGACGAATTTATTGAGCTCCTCTTATTTTGAGTTCTTCATTGATTTCTTTTATTCTTTTAAAATTCAGAATAACAATGGGAGATAAGGCGAAAGGAATGGCCATCAGTGCACTGAATCCTTTGCTAATTGAGGTATAAATTCCCATGCCTAATAGGATAAAAAGCATGGTTGTGAGCATCCAAGTAATTACCAGGGCAGTTTTTTTGTTGGTTTGAAGCTCTTCGTCAGTCATTCCGTTTAAAGGTCTATTATTCATATTTCGGTGGTTTATAGTCTCTAAGTTCCGTAATTCTTTTTAAGAAACAAAGTTTTCTGCGTTAAATGATGTGTGAATCTTGTTAAATATAACGTTTTTCTTGTTTTTCTTAAAAAAAGATTAATTAAATGGCTAAAATAGTAGGTTTTGAAGGAGCTTTTTTCTTAATAACAGAGCATAAGGTGATTATTATGGATTCCATTTTTTAAAAGAGCAACTTTCTCAACTTTCTGGGTAACGAACAATTTGTGTAAAGTAGGTATAAGCGTATTGTTTTGAGCAAGTGGATTGTGCGGAGAATAACGAATCTTAAAACAAAGACCACGAATATTAAACGAGACGGAAATACTGTTTTAAAAAGCTGTTATTTGTGAAAAAAATCAAGAAATGAGAATGCTAGCTTTAATCTTTATGCTATTTACCATGTGTTCCTGTAGGGGTAATTTGGAATCGGGGTACAACGTGAAAATGGCTAAGCTCTTTCATAGCTGTCGAGAAAAAATGGATGAGAGCTATGGAAAATTGCTGGAAGGGGAATATGATGTCGATAAATCAGACTATTCCTATCACATGAAATTGAATGAGGCACGTGCTTTGAGTAGTTACATAAAAGGAATAAAATGCGAAGCTTCTCAATTGAAATACAGTAAAACTGCCGAAAGTTTTCACATCGCTACAATTGGTTATATGACGGAGATCGTTGATGGATATGGTGTTTTATTAATTAAATATATTGATGAACAGAAAAAAGGGACTCGGAAAAGTCTGTTGCGGGAGATTACTGATGAAAAAGAGAAAATTGCAGCCTTAGCTGAGTCGTGTTTAGGACATCAAATAGCCTTCTTGAATCGAGCTGGAATAAAAGTAGATAGTCAAAAAGGAAAGTAGTTGAAATATATTTTAATTTTATAACAATGTTAAAACTAAAAAATAAGTGGTATTTGCTTATCATTTTACCTATGATGGCATTGTCCTGTAAGAGCAAAATAGCTGCGCATCAGCCAATACCCCCGTATTCATTGGCTGATACTGTGAAACCCGATTGGTATCGCGAATCCTATGGTCAGGTTGTGATGATCGACAATGATTTTGTGACTCAGAAAAACGGCAGTTATTTAATAGATCTTCCTTTGCAGATCGTGCCAGATTCCACTTACGTTTTCTTTTTGAGTACTAGAATTCCATTGGAGTTACTAAAAAGGTCAACTGAATTCTATCCCGATCTTCAACATTTTGTACTGATTGTCCCCGATTGGAAGTATTATGATGAGGTCGCCAAAGAAGCCTCGAAAAACGGAATGTGTATAGAACCTGCGACGACCAATTTTTATTATTCCATAAAAAGAGAGGATGGTGCGGTTAAAGTCGACAGTATCCGGCTTTCTGGTGAAGATAACGCGAGGTTTGATTTTGTTAAACCAATTTCACCTAAAGGCATGCTTACCGTTTATCGAAGAGAAAGTTACGGATCGGTTTGTTGCCCGCGTGACCCCAAGTGGGATAACGTCGATAAAGATGAGCTCTTTATACGTGAGTTTGAACACCGCAGTCACCTGAACGTGACCAAAGGGAGGTTTGTACAGATGGAAGGGAAAGAAGGCGAAAAAAGTGTCTATTATACTTTACCAGGATTATCTTCAGCACAGCGATTGGAATTTTTAGCAGATAAGTATACGGAATGGGTTGTCAATAAAGATATGGAGGCAAAGACGTTTATGCCACAGTTATTTACACCCCAAATTGTACCTATGGTAACCGAAGGTTTTAACAAAATGAAAGAATTACCATAAAGTTAGCGATACCGAAATTTGAATGTTTCCATAACAATACGCTGTTTTTAAATGGAGATAAAGCTATTCTGTTAGCTTTATCTCGAACATTTTATCCCAGTTTTTACCGGTAACAAAGAAAGTGTTTGATCTTTTATTGTAGGCGATACCATTTAATACGTCTAAATCCACATGTTGTGTTACATGTTCACGTAATTTAGATAGATCGACTAAAGCCTCCACTGCACCTGTTTTAGGGTCGATCCGTCCAATGACATCCTCCATAAAGAAATTTGCATAGATTTTTCCTTTTACCCATTCCAGTTCATTGATTTGATCCACCATGGCTGTGTTCGTTGCTGCACGGATATAATCCATTTTTGAGAAGTCATTTGGATTCAGCGTATAGATATAATCAGAACCATTGGACATGTATAAGTTTTTACCGTCAGAAGTTAAACCCCAGCCTTCCATTGGCTGAAAGTAAGGAAGTGTTTTAATAACAGAAAGGCTGTTTATATCGTATAGGTAGGCTAGATTGTTTTTATAAGTCAACTGATATAATTTTCCATTTAGGACGGTGGCACCTTCGCCAAAAATTGAATCATCCAATTCAATTTTTTTGGTGGGTTGACCCGTTTTTGGATTAACAATACGAACACTCGATTTACCTTTATTTCCGCTTGGACCAATCCCATTCCCGGTACTTTCGATCAAATTATCCCTGTAGAACTCCAATCCCTGTGTGAAAGCTTTGATATCATGGGGGTAAATATTCACAATGCTATAGCTTAGCAAAAGCGGAGGAGTGGACGCGAATAGATCGATGTTGACCGAATTTTCTTCTCGTTTTCCAGCACTAAATACGACAGCTTTAACAATCTGCTTGCCAAATTTCTCCTGTTTTAATGAATAATGGAAAGGTTCATTTCCGATTACTTGACCAATCTTTTTATCGTTTATAGTGTAAATAACAGAGTCTATTTTCGGCGTTTTTTCGCTGTCCACCTTTAAGATCAGATCCTCGCCCTGCGTATAGCTCTGTTTGATTTTGTTAAAGGTAAATGTCGGATTTTCATCGGCATATTCGGGCTGAGAGCTTGAAGTTGTATTTGTATTGTTACTTTTATTTCCGGTACAACTGCCCAAAATGGTGCCAATAACGAAAAAAATGAGGTAAGATTTTTTGTGCATTGATAGAGGGTGCTTGATTAATTATCCGCTAATAAACTAGAAAACGAGTTGAGTATACATAGCTGTTGCTGTAATACTCGTTTCTCAAACTTAGATAAATTGTTTTTTATATGCAATTTAATTGCTGATCAATACAAAAGATAATTTGTCTGTGAAAGAAAAAAATGAACAATTACATGCTAGCCGATTGTTATAAAGGTATGGAAAGATTATATTTTACTGGAACGAGCGGTATCCTTTTGCCTTACAAGAATAAAAGCTACTATCCTGAGGAGTTTCAGGATAAAAGTCGATTGGCTGTATATAGCTTATTATTTAATTCATTGGAAGTAAACAGTTCTTTTTATAAAATCCCCAGAGAAGAAACCGTCAGAAGATGGTCCGAAGAAACGACCGATGACTTTCGTTTTACGTTTAAACTATGGAAAGGAATTACACATCAAAAAGAACTCAAATTTGATCCACAGGATGTCGCTAGATTTCTATCCGTTATTGACGCTGTCGGCCAAAAGAAAGGGTGTTTGCTCATACAATTACCACCATCTTTTAAATTTGCTTCTATTGGATTGCTTGCTGAATTGCTGGATTGTATTGCTCAGGACAAGAGAAGTGAAGGGTGGCCGATCTGTGTAGAATTTAGGGATCCAGTTTGGTATAGGGAAGAAACTTCTGAACTGTTAAAATCTTATAATATGAATCTGGTTATTCATGATAAGAATATGCAAGGTATGCGTCTTCAATACGCAGATGCAAATGCAAACATAATCTATGTGCGATTCCATGGCCCAAATGGTGACTATAAAGGAAGCTATACGGACAACATATTGTTTGAATACAGCACCTATATTAACGACTGGATTGCAGAGGGAAAAGAAGTCTATACTTATTTTAATAATACAATCGGAGCGGCACTTTCTAATCTGAATACATTAGCCAAGTATATCACAGCGCGCAAAATATTTCCTACTTAAAAAGTGTCTTTTTTAAAGTGCACTGCCACGGATATATTCCGTTCCCATGTAGCCGTCCCAGCCTTCATGTTCACGCATAATCCGCTGATAAGCTGCGGTCAATGCCTGAACCTTCGTAAATAAAGGAATACCTCTCCGGATGCAGTCGTGATCAGCGTAAGTCCCGGCATTATCGTACCATTGTAGCCACGCAAGTAATTCTTGTCTCTTCATAAGCGTTAATCTATCGAATAGCGTCTTATCTTTTAAACTCATGAGCTGATAACGCCAATCCTTGCGATGCGATTCCATGGCTAGAATTTTTGGAAGCTGATGCGCTATGATCTGTTTAATAAGAGATTCCATAATTTGAAATTTTAGTTGTTAAAGATGAGTTGTGCATGCGTATTCGAAAAGTCATTATATCTTCTTTTCATGTGGATGCGCAGGATTTCTTTATGTATATACGCGACAGCCTTTAATTTGGAAAGCTGCTGCACGCCATTTTCAATACATTTGCGATCTGTATAGTTTCCTTTTGGATCATGCCATTGCAGCCAATCAAGGAGTATTTCTCTTTCTAGTTTCTCGAGTCTCTGTTGTAAGCCGATTAATTCACTTTCCCGAAGTTGTTCTCGCCAGTCAGACCAGATCGGACCTGACACTATACCTCGCTTCTCTTTGAATTTGTTTTCCATATTTTACGTCGAATTTGAAGATCTAAAATTTGTTAGATGACTAGCTTACTGATAATAGCATTACCAAGTTTACTTTTCATAAATAGCTCAATTTGTTTCAGCAATTCTGGACTTACTTCGGGGACTCTTTCTAAATCTCGTATAAACCACTTCTGAATAACAGGCGCTTGTTTGGAACTTTGGTCAAATTTTACGACTTCAGCCCGTGATGATTTTCCTGTAGGATCATAGTATGACCACAATACAATGAAAATCGTATTCGGATCTTCATCGGGATAAGGAGTATGAAAGCGAACGATGTCACCTACGTGTAATTCCTTATTGTCATATGCTGCGCTGTGTTCCATAAAAAGCATTGTCTAAAACTGATATTCAAATATACTAAAAATATTAGTATTAAAAAGTTTTTGCTAAAAATTTTATACTTTATATAAGAGACCGTTGTTTTTTATAGTTGGAGGCATGTCTCGGTGATTTGTTCTTTTACTCCGATTTTATTGTTTTTATGGGGTTGAATTTCAATACCTTATCTTGTAGGTGGAAAAGGGGGACAAATATAAAGGGGAACTATTCGAAGGGAATTTTGTTAAGGCTGCGCATGGGATAATATCTAGGTAAAAAGTAGATGTGTTAGCGCGAGTTTTATGCTTCAGAACTTCACTTGTTGTAACATTCTTTTCAAAATTTCGGTAATTTGACTTTAAAGACATAATATGGCAACTCTACCTTATCAACTCCCTTATTCCATTGCGGGTCTTTAAAGAGCTGTGCACAGGAGAAATAAAGGTATCCATCTCCGCTGATGCCCATAGAATCGGGCCAAAGTATTCGGAAGTCCCGTACCAAGGTATTCACATTTCCATCAGGATTTAAATATTTAATACTATAATCTATTGACGATGTTAGGTAAATATTTCCAACGCTATCTGCGAGTAAGCCATGTGTAATTCCGACTTCCCCTTTGTCTTCTACTTTTTCTTCCAATTCTTGATCCGTCAGCCTTGCGTCGGCTAAAAATTCTGTTGCAATACAATACAGATGGGTTTGATTGATCGGTTTGAAATATAGATATTTAAAATCGTGACTCAATGCTATGCCATTCACGTTGGAAGAAAAAGGCTTTCCATTTTCATTACGCATTTCAATACCATTATAGCTTAATATTACATCAGGATCAGCCCGCGTAAAACGGCTTCCAGTTAAAGCCTTTCTAGTCTGTCCAGTTTTGAGGTCTAAAATAATAATGGCAGCTTGGCCGGGATCGGAGAGATAGGCTAAATTTCGCTTCTGGTCAATGCGCATATCATTTAGACCTGATTTGGTTTTATCAAGGTCGTCGAAACGATAAATATGCTCAATTTTATTTTTTTTTGTATCGATTTTTAACAATTTAAATTGGCCTTGAGTCGATTTTTCATCTTTTCCAAAAATTGATCCAGCAGAAGACGGTTTAGAGTCCAATACCCAGAGGTTGTCCTCGGTATCGACAAATATATCCTGGACATTTACAAAGTGGGAACTCTCTTTTCCTTTTAAATTCCATTCTTTATTTGGATAAGGAACAGGTTTTCCATTGATGATTTCAGTAAGTGCATACTGATAATTTTTCGCTTGTTTTGGGAAGGAAACAAATAATCGATTGTTGGAGGTAACGCTCACACCGATCGGACGGTACGGACCTAAGGCTGCTGCGACCTCCAGTTTCGGGGCTGTAGTATTATTGACTTGTGCCAGCATAGTGAGAAAAAAGATGTGACAGAATAAAAAACTTAATATGAGCCGTGTTCGCATATTCTTGTTATAATTTAACCTAACTATATTGCTTTTGACTGTTCCCACTAAGTAATAAAGGGGGATTTTTAGCTTCCATAAAGAGACCGCGCTCTCATAGAAGAACCTTCTATTCTCAATTATTGTTTGTCCTTTTCTCCAAATAATACTTTTTTACACTGATCAGCATGTCGTGCGACTAATGCCGATACGAATCCACATGGATTTAATTTTCTGAGCGACTAGAAAAGTTGGGATTGGTCTCGGTGATTAAAAGGTGGTGATTTACGAACAAATTTCTTGCAAGAGTTTTTCAACTTCCTGGGCATGAGTGACCGTCATAAAATGTCCCGCCTCCTTAATGATAAAGTTGGGCTTTACATTTTTGATGGGGATAATACGATCGCTACTACCGTGTACATGAATTAAATTGTCCGGAACCGAATTGTTTTTCCATTGTAGAATTTGATGTATTGCCCAGGCCATAAAGATTGGATCTGTATCCTTTAGGATTTGTTTTAGCAGTAAAGAATCTTCTTTGCAGCGTATACCAAAAAAATAATCCGACAGAAAGCTATGGGTCTTGAGCAATGCATTAGGGACAATTACGTTCAGCTTGAGTCTACCCGCCAATCGATACAGTACGGGTAATTCATACCGTCCTTTGGCCGAAGCTAGCAGAATAACTCGTTGAACAGTTATAATTTTGGCAATTTCCATTGCAAGCATTCCTCCGAAAGAAAGCCCAATGAGGATGGGTTGCGCTGCAGTAATTTTAGCAGATATTCTTTTTGCATAAATAGATAGTGGTTCATTGCGGCTGGGTGTAATCCAATCCAGATAGGTTATATCAAGCGAGCCAAAGTCTATCTTGCTGAATACACGTTGATCTACACCCAATCCGCTGATGACATATATTTTGGTTGCGGTGATTTTCATTTAATCAAGTGTTTGTATCCATTTGTGGAGACAAGTTACTGAATTATCGCTATAAAACAGGGGCAAAAAATTGATTCGAAAATCAATTTTTTGCCCCTGTTTTATAATATTGAATAACGTAATTTTAATCCACCTAATCGCGCGAGCTTACTAAGATAAGCTCGCCAAGCTCTTAGCTTCAAAAGTAGACAGTTCGTCGTATTTTTCGGCTTGCACTTTCTTCACCCAATTGGGGTCTTGTAAGATGGCCCTGCCTACTGCTACAAGGTCAAAATCGCCACGTTCATAACGACGAACCAGTTCGTCCAGTGAAGCGGGAGAGGACTTGAATTCAGAATTGGTAAATACTTCACCAAAGTCTTTGTCAAGACCCACAGATCCAACTGTGATTGTGGGCTGTCCTGAAATCTTTTTGAGCCATCCAGCAAAATTTAAGTCACTGCCTTCAAATTCCGGCTCCCAATAACGACGTTGGCTTCCATGAAAAATGTCCACACCGGCATCCGTCAAAGGTAGGATCCAATCTTCCATCGCTGTAGGGGTAGGGGCAAGCTTGGCTGTATAGTCCTGTTGTTTCCATTGTGATAAACGTAGAATAATCACAAAATCAGGTCCAACCGCTTTTCGCATTGCTTTTACGACCTCAACGGCGAATTTAGAACGCTCCTTAATTGTTTTTCCACCAAATTCGTCTGTTCTGTGGTTCATCCCTTCCCAGAAAAATTGGTCGATCAGATAACCATGGGCCCCATGGATTTCAAAAGCATCAAAACCGAGGTCTTTTGCAGATTTAGCAGCGTCAGCGTAAGCCTGTATTGTGGCCTCTATATCCGCTAATGTCATTGTATCTGGGCTTTCAAACGCAGCAGGCGGAGTCCATTGCATAGGGGTATAACCAACATGCCATAGTTGAGGGGCTATTTTTCCGCCTTTTTCGTGCACAGCATCGACGATATTTTTCCAGCCGCCCAATGCTTGGTCACCGTAAAAGTTTGGAATATCCTTTAAATTCTTTGATGAAGGTCTTTCAATAACTGTACCTTCCGTCAAAATTAAACCAACATCTCCCGCGGCACGACGCTCGTAATAACCCGCTACAGCGCTGTCGGGAATCCCATCCTTAGAAAATGCTCGCGTCATGGGCGCCATTACAAAGCGGTTTTTGAGTGTTAAATTTTTATACTCAAATGGATTAAAAAGTGTTTGTATGCTCATTTTTCTTGTTTTAAATCGTGAATCTTCACAAAGATATTTTAAATAGTGTATATTTGTAACTATTATTGGTATAAACTAGTTACCTTTGCGTAACTATTTTGAATATATTCAAATGAAAAGGACTGAATTTAAAAGTTGTTCCTGCGCCATGCAGCGTTCTATGGCAATTTTAGGTACCCGATGGAAGCCCGTGATTATCTATACTTTGCGCGATCGAAAAGCCCGATTTGGTCAATTGGATGCGCTTATCGAAAACATTTCTCGGAAAGTCCTTACCAGTTCATTAAAAGAATTGGAAGAGGATGGTGTAATTTTGAGAGAAGAGTACAGGGAGCTTCCGCCACGTGTAGAGTATTCTTTGACAGAAAAAGGCAAGGCATTAATACCTATTATGTGCCAATTGGCAAAATGGAATGAAGCCTACTATCAAGAGCCTGTGTCAACTGAATTGATCGCGTAGAAATTATAATCTAAATACATAGATCTTGCTTCGTATTTACGCCAATCGCTATCGAATGGAATAGTATCGTGTCAACCGGTTTGGTCTGTACGTTTTCTATCGCTTGCCAGCGCAGGATTGTTGATCACAATAAATGAAATTTTCATATTTATTTAAAATTTAAGTAATATTGAATTGTGAAAAACAAGGTAAACCAAGAATTTAGCAAGCAAGATTTTTTAAAATCTTTTCGAGAGGGCAGAAGGGATGGTTTACAGTTTCTGTACAAAACTTTCTATAGTCCAATGTGCTATTTTTTAGAAAAGATGAATCTTGATAAAGGTACCATCGAAGAAATAGTGCAGGACGTATTTTTAAAGCTTTGGGAGCGCCGGATTGATTTTGATCATGTTGAATCAATCCGTGGTTTTCTCTACACAAGCTGTAGAAACGCCGCTTTAAACAGGATTCAACAAGAAAATCGGATTCAACAAAAAACCAATTTTTATACGTCACAAGTTGATCTGGTCGATTTACCGATCAGCCATCAAATGATCTATATGGAAACGCTTCGAACGATCCATGATGCCATTGATACGCTGCCTGAGCAGCTAAGGTAAGGGCTTGCAGCTTATTCGCCATTTCTCTGCTATTTCTCTGCTGTTTCTCTGCTGTTTCTTTGGTGTTTCTCTGCTGTTTCTTCGCTATTCCTTTGGGATTGCTAGGGGTCTGATTCGCTTCTTCTTTGCTATTTCTTTGTCGTTTTATTGGTGTTTTATTGGTGTTTCTTTGCTTTCAAAGCAAAGAAAAGGTAAGCAAAAAGTCAATAATATGCAAAGTAATATGTACTCAGTACATCGGCATAAGTTATGCAGAATGTACGAAAAGGCAAATAGATTTTTAGCGGAATGCCGCTAGGAGGAAATTTGTTGCTTAAAGTCCGCTATTTTTTCCTTCAGACTATTGAGGTGTTCAGGACTGATTACGCCATTATCCTGATCAAAATTTTCGTAAAATTTGGGAAGCGAAAATGTTTCTTTAATGATTGCTCCAAACTGCGGGAAAAATTTCTGCGCTTCGGCCATCACATTTCCACCACCATAACCTCCTGGTGAAGTTGTCATAAGCAACATGGGTTTATCCTGGAAAACTTTAACATTTATTCTAGATGCCCAGTCAAATACATTTTTAAATGCTACGCTATAGGAGCGATTATTCTCTGCGAGGGAGCAAATGATCATGTCACTGGAGGCTATATGATCGAGGAAAAGCTGTGCTTCCTGTGGGAATCCATTCTTTTCTAGGTCTACAGAAAAGACAGGCATGTTATAGTCATTCAGGTCGATCAAATTAATCTCGTGCCCCTCGAAGCTTTTAAGTACAAATTTGACCAATTGTTTGTTAATTGATGTGGAAGAATTACTCCCAGCGAATGCAAATATTTTCATGTTTTATCCTTTATGATTATCAGTTGTTTAAATTTAATCAATTTCTCGAAACAATTAGAGATTTAGACTTGACTTGTCGTTTCTGATAGGTTTTGATTATATGGTATCACTTGCGTCCTAAACGTTTAAAAAGTGGCGGTGTTTGGATATAGCAAAGTTGCTATATTTAAATTGCAAAATTATAACACACCGCCATGATAAATTTAAATGTTTTTAGTCAGATTTTATCTCTTATCGACCGCGAATTATTCAAAGATTTGGTTTCAAAGCACAAAAGTGACAAACATCAGAAAGGGATCAACAGCTGGACGCATCTAGTCAGTATGCTTTTCTGTCATTTTTCCTCGGCAGATTCGGTTCGTGATATTAGTAACGGTCTACGCAGTACCACTGGTAATCTGAACCACTTAGGTGTAGT
>NZ_VLKR01000054.1 GCF_007830445.1 Sphingobacterium siyangense
AAAGGAATTAGTAAAGCTTTTTTTTTAGAAATTCGTTTTCTAGGCTTAATTCTCCAATACGAGCAAAGAGCTTTTCCGTCGGTATATTGCTATCTTTGGAATCTCCTGTATCCGTTGAAAAAACTTTGCTCATATTCCGGATGGCTTCTGCTTTCCATGCCGAAATCTGAGTCGGCAACAACTCATATTTCTTCGCTAAAACCTCTATCGTATCCTTCTCTCTGAGTGACTCCAATACAACTCTGCTTTTAAAATCTTTACTAAATGTTCTCCGTGTACGTGACATAATATTGCTAATTTAATCTATTTATTTCATACCTTAAATTTATGTCTAGTTTTAGGGGAGCAGCATACTTTAATGATTTCGACACTGTTTTTGGAAAGCGTTTTTTAACAAACAATTAGGCAAACTAATTGTTGAAATTATAATCATTGGTATATTAATTTGTGATTATAACAATAAATAAATATATTAAGCCCTACGCCTTACATTTTTAATAAAATATAACACTATGAACAATTTAGAATTGAACGACGTCCAGCAACATTGGAATAATTTTATTTCCTCAGCCATTGCCTGGGCACCACGTATTATTACTGCCGTAATTTCTGCTCTACTGATATATTTGATTGGATCATGGATCATTCGACTGGTCAAGCGCATGATTGATAAGGCTTTCGAACGCCGGCAGATGGATGTCTCCTTGCAGCGGTTTTTAAGTAATCTGATCAGCTGGATTTTAAATATATTGTTATTTATCGTTGTAGTCACACAGTTGGGCGTTCAAACCTCAGCATTTGTTGCCATTATTGGAGCTGCAGGTTTAGCCATAGGTTTGGCCCTGCAGGGATCTTTATCCAATTTTGCCGGTGGAATACTGATCTTATTATTGAAACCTTTCCGGGTAGGGGATTATATTACGTCTAGTTCAAATGTTTCGGGTACGGTCACCGAAATTGATATTTTCAATACCAAATTAAATACGCCTCAAAATCAGCAAGTGGTAGTTCCCAATGGGGTATTGTCTAATAGCAGCATTACAAATTATACCCAGTTGGGCACACGCCGCACTTGGTTCGATATTGGTGTGGCTTACAACGCTGACTTAAAACAGGCGAAAGAAATTCTGATGGAAGTGGTTCGAAATAATGAATATGCTTTTAAGGAGCCAGCTCCGCAGGTTGTGGTAACCGAACTTGGCGACAGCGCAATTAATCTTTCGGTGCGTGTCACCACGTCAAACGAAAACTTTTGGACGATGCAGGAACAGTTGATTATTAATTGTAAAGAGGCATTGGATCAAGCTGGTATTGAAATACCATTTCCACAAAGGGATATCCATATTCGCAGTAATGCGTGATTTGTGCGTAATAATGCATACGATAAACGTAATAATTGGTCGAAAGACCATATTGTAAACCAAATTTAATTCAAGTGATCTTGTCAAAATCGACATTTAATAAAGGAATCATTATTCCAAGCCTGCTCTTCATTATAGGGGTTTGCCTGCTAGCTGTGTTTTTTCCAACGTTGACGGTAAGTATTCTAGATACAATAAAACAGCTTATCTTTGTGAACCTCAATTGGGTATATGTCTGGGCTGTGACACTTTTTGTCATTTTCCTGGTTTACCTCATGTTTAGCAAGTTTGGTAATATCAAGCTCGGAAGTAACGACAGTAAGCCAGAATATACCTTCTTTTCTTGGATTTCTATGTTATTTGCTGCAGGTATGGGAATCGGATTGATGTATTTCAGTGTCGCAGAGCCGATGCAACATTTTTCGACCGAGGCTTTTGCCGGTAATCACTATATTAATCGAGCCAAAAATGCGCAGCTGTATACTTTTTTTCATTGGGGTATACATGCTTGGGCAATTTATGGTGTGGTCGGTTTGGCATTATCATATTTTGCATACCGCTATCGGCTTCCGCTTTCACTTCGTAGTTGCTTCTATCCTTTATTGAAAAACAAAATCAATGGAAAATGGGGTAATGCGATTGATGTATTTGCACTTTGCAGTACATTTTTCGGTATCACGACCACGTTGGGGTTCGGAGTGGTTCAAGTAAATGCTGGCTTGCAGACCCTGGGTCTAGTACCCGATAATAATTTTACCTATCAGATCATGATTGTTGGCGTGTTAACGATGTTGTCTATTTTATCTGCCACCTCAGGGGTCGATAAAGGTGTAAAGATATTAAGTAATATTAATATACTAACTGTTATTATCCTGTTGCTATTTGTTCTTTTCCTTGGACCTACGGTTTACCTTATTGGCAGTTTTACAGAAGGAATAGGCAATTATGTGAACAATTTCTTTAGTTTGACTTTTGATACACATGTTTATGACGAGGCAACATTACCCTGGTTTTATAACTGGACGATTCTATACTGGGCCTGGTGGATATCATGGTCTCCCTATGTGGGGCTGTTTATTGCTAAAATCTCCAAAGGGCGGACCATTCGTGAATTTATTGCTGCGGTACTTATTATTCCGACCATATTTAATTTTATCTGGATGTCTGTTTTTGGAAATAGTGCCATGTGGTTTGATATTAATATCGCTAAAGGTGCTTTGAGTTCTTTAGCAGATAATCCAGATGCCTTGATGTTTCGATTTTTAGACTACTTGCCTTTATCGGAAATTGTCAGTTATCTGGTTATCCTTATTATTATTATCTTTTTTGTGACCTCGGCTGATTCGGGTATATTTGTTATGAATAGTATTGCTACTAAAAATGCTCCAAAGTCTCCAAAATGGCAAATGGTTTTTTGGGGCGCTTTGTTGGCCATCTTAGCGCTCATGTTGTTGAACACGGGTGGACTGCAGGCATTACAAACTATGACACTTATAACAGCATTGCCATTTTCAATTATCATGTTGCTTTTTTGCGTCAGTTTGGTAAAAGCATTGACGATTGACCGAAGTTATTATGAGCGTGATTTTTCGGTGAGTACTGTGCCCTGGTCGGGCGAATTTTGGAAAGATCGCCTGCAACAGATTGTTTCTTTTAAAAGCCGTGAGTCGGTCGATGAATTTATGAGGAGTACAGTGAAGGCAGCGTTCGAAGATTTGCAGGATGAGTTTAAGGAGAATGGTATTGAATCAAAGATTCATGAGTTGGATAAACCAAATCGGATAGCGATTGAAATCCGTCACGACCTAATCAACAATTTTATATACGGGGTAAAGAACCAGTTTAAAGTGGTGTCGGATTATGTCGTCGAAGAAGAAAATCTCCCTGATATAGCCGATAAAAAAACTTATTTTCCGAAATCTTATTTTGGAGATGCTCGTGAAGGTTATGATATTCAGTACTTTACAAAAAATGAGCTGATAAGTGATGTTTTGAAGCATTATGAGCGCTTTTTAGAAATAATTTCAGAAGAAAAAAATGAAATGTTTATTAGCAGCAATGCCAACAAAAATCTTAGATGAGCAGCCGAAAATATTAATCTTTTTAAATTAAAACGTAAAGATTGTGTTCCGATCTGTTTTTAGCATTGTTAGAAAATACGTTCGGATATTAATAACGTAAAAAAGAATGAAAGTAAAGACTATAATTGATATGATATTGATTTTTTTTCTGGTCGCATCTTGCGATTCAAAAACAAAATCTGATCTACAGGAGAGAGAAAAAGTACTTGTTCAAAAAGAGCGTAAATTTGCTCAAAAAGAAGCCGAATACGAAGCATTGCTCAATATGAGAGATAGCTTGAGGCTAACCAAATCGAAGCTTCTTACCATTGATACCATAGTTCAGCGCTGGCCGGATTCGATTTCCGGACAATGGAATAGTCGGCTGGTATGTCGCTCGTCTAACTGCAGCAGTTATGTAATCGGTGATCAGAGAAACGAGCATTGGGTATTTTTTGCGGACTCCACCGGATTGTTTGTCAGGGCAACAAGCCATAATAAAAACATACAGCTCTTTAAAGGTACTTTACAAGGCAATCAAATCATTCTCAGTAAATTGCTTAATCGCGATACCGAACAAATGGCCAAAATGCAGATTAACCTCGAAATGTTAGGATCTAAGATCATCAAAGGAACGCAGATTATACAGACCAAAGCTGATTGTGAAGCAAATTTTTCTGTTGAACTTATACCAAACGAAAAATGATTATATCCAGTATACATCATCTTACATTCCCAATCGAGGATCCTTTGCTTAAGTTTTTTATAGAATTGCTGATTATACTACTGGTCCCACTATTGCTCAATAAAATTAAGATTCCGCATCTTCTGGGATTACTTGTTGCAGGCGCAGCCGTGGGTCCTTATGGATTCAATCTATTATCGCGCGATAGCAGTGTTGTAGTAACAGGAACAACAGGTCTGCTGTATATCATGTTTCTTGCCGGTCTGGAAATTGATATGGGAGATTTTAAAAAGAATAAATGGAAAAGTATTACTTTCTCCATCTATACGTTTGTAGCACCTTTTGTGTTGGGGTTTGCCGGAGGTTATTATATACTGCACTTTTCTTTACTGACATCGATTTTATTTGCAGCTTTATTCTCTTCGCATACCTTAATTGTATACCCCATGATCAGCGCCTTGGGGATAGCAAAAAATTCTGCCGTCAATATTACAGTCGGAGGTACGATGATTACAGATGTGCTTACACTTTTGGTATTGGCAGTTATCGTGGGGCTATCTCAAGGAGATGTAGGTGCTGCATTCTGGTTACAGTTGAGTATTTCCATGATTGTTTTTGTGCTTGTTGTGCTCTTGATTTTCCCTATAGTAGCTCGGTGGTTCTTTAAGCATGTGTCAGATAAGATATCGCAGTATATTTTCGTCGTTGTCATGATTTATTTAGCTTCGATATTAGCAGAGTTGGCTGGGATTGAATCAATTATCGGGGCTTTCTTTGCCGGACTTGCGCTTAATAGGCTTATACCGCACACCTCTTCGCTGATGAATCGTATAGAATTCGTTGGGAATGCCATTTTTATTCCATTTTTTCTGATTAGTGTAGGCATGCTAATTGATTTCTCAGCATTCATTAAAAGCTGGGAAACCTTGGGCGTGGCAGCCATTATGCTATTAGCATCTATTGGGGGTAAATACATTGCAGCAATGTTGATACAAAAAACTTATCGCCTGAGTAAGGATGAGGGTAGACTTGTTTTTGGGATGAGTTCGGCATCAGCAGCGGCGACATTGGCAACCGTTATGGTCGGCTATAATATAATTCTCGGCCAGACTGCTGAAGGAGAGCCTATTAGACTGCTTAATGAACATGTATTAAACGGTAGTATTCTCTTGATCCTGATTTCTTGTACGATTTCGTCTTTTGTGACCATGTCAAGTGCACAGCGGATCGCCGAAGAGGCTAGGGAAAATACCGTCGCTGGAGATAAACTTCCTGAGGCGCATATTCTATTACCTATTAATAAACAGGAGATGACGGAGAAAATGATTAATTTGGGAATGTTAATACGCACAAAATCAAATAACGATCAGCTCTTTGCCTTAAATATAATCAGCGAAGATAATAACGAATCTTCGGTGAAGAATGCGCAAAAAATCCTCGAAGCCGCGGTAAAGCTCGGTGCCGCGGCAGACGTAGAAGTTCAAGCAATTACGCGCCATGATAATGGCGTGGTAGGGGGAATTAATAATGTCATTAAGGAAAAATCCATTAGCGACCTGGTGATCGGCCTTGATAAGGAAAAAGGTTTTTCAACTTCTTTCATGTACAATTTGTACAATGGATATTTAAAAAATGAGCATGTCAACTTAATGATTTACAGTTCGGTACAACCTATTTCAACAATAAAAGAATATGTGGTGTTGGTGCCACCTCTAGCATATCAGGAATCTGGATTTTTCGAAGTATTATTGAAAATCTGGAATATTGCGCGTAATTCAGCCTCCTCTTTAAGATTCTATACCACCCAACATACCATTCAGATTCTACAACGTGTTGTCAAAAAATCCGCAATAGAAGCTTCGTTTTACACAATTACCAATTGGACCGAAGTAGATACCGTAATTCGTGAATTAAAGTCAAATCAGGGCTTGATCGTTCTCATGGCCGACCGTAACCGCTTTTCCTATAGATCCCCGGTACATACAATAACACAATTTTTGAATGAAAACCGGATAGAAAACAATTATTTGCTCATTTATCCGTACACGGAAAATGATGCGGGAACCGCGGAAAAGCGCGCTGTCAATAACCATCAAGATTTTGCCGAAATCGGCAAGTTAATACAGAAAGTCTTTCGCTAAAGCATATTTTTTAGTCTAGTAGAAGCAGGAAGTAACTCTGCTTTTCAGCTTTTTAGACTAAGGGTTTTGCTCACAGACTATATGTACTTATTCCGCATTAAGCTATCCATTACTGGGGGGGAGGAATTTTGTGAAAGAGCTCGAAAAGTCGGGCAGTTCGTTTTTACTCAGGTTCTAAAGTGAAAGTTGCAGGTTTCGATAGGTCAAAATATTTTTGTAACTTAGTAAACATATGATAGCGTTGATGGAGAATAGCACTGTTGATTTTACCATAATTTATTAATATATCAGCAGCTTTATGCGTGAAATTAATTGTCATGAGGAAAAAATTCACCTGTGTGGAAATATACAGTCTTTTGGGTATTTATTTATCTTTGAAGACGATAAGTGTATCGGGGTAAGTGAAAACTGTGCCGCTATTGCAGGTGATGAATACTCCGCAATGCTGGGCATGACTGTAGATGATGTTCTTCATCGGATAGTTCCTTCATTTGAACTTCGAGGAGAGAACATTGAACAGGCTGTTTCTGACAGTATGTTTGCCAGGTATTCCGATCGGGTGACTATCCATCAAGACGATTATTTTTTAAGTCTCTATAGGTATGATGGCAAAATTTTTCTTGAAATAGAAGCCTGCAACCCTCTTGCTGTCAAAACGACCAAATTATATTATTATGCAAAGCATTTAGATGACCGTAGCGGGGGCAACTCTTGCTGGCAGGCATTGACTGAATTGATTAAGGACATTATTCACTATGACCGGGTGATGGTGTATCGCTTTTTGGAAGATAATAGTGGACAAGTTATTGCAGAGAGCAAGACTGCTGATCTGGAATCGTTGATGAATTATCGTTATCCGGAATTCGATATTCCTGCACAGGCGCGCGAGCTTTACCGTATTTTTCATGCCCGCCATACGGCGGATGTCAATGCGGAAGCGATTCCGCTGATGGGGCGGAGTGCCGATGATCTCGATCTTACACGCTGCAGCCTTCGGGCACTTTCACCCATGCATTTACAATACCTTAAAAATGCCGGCGTAAAGGCGAGTGCAAGTTTTAGCATTATCGTGGACGATGAGCTCTGGGGGCTTGTTGCCTGTCAGAATCGAGAGCCAATGCATGTCGATCTTTCACAGCGCCATCTATGTACTTTTCTTACACAATACGCTGTAAACAATTATCTGGCAGATTTTCAGAAGAAACAGGTGAAAGTTCAGAAAAATCTATCGCAGCTGAAGCATGATCTAAAAAGTGATTTGTTGGTCAAGCGCGACTTGTATGACGTGTTGGAAAAGTATGCCGTGCGTATTATGGAGGTAATGAATGGGCACGGTCTACTCATTAAACGTGATCGTGCGATCATGATGGTGGGTGAGGTGCCTGATAAAAAAATGCTCCGAGAAATTGATAAAAAAATAGCCACTGCAGAGTTTTTTGCGACTGATAGATTTAAGGAGGATGGTCCTTCCGAAGATGTTGAAATGTTTCCCGGTGTATTGCGCATCAGTATTCTGCCCGCAAATAACTGGTACTTATATGTTTTTAGAAAAGAACGCCTGATAGAAGAGACTTGGGCAGGGAAGCCGGAAAAAGTGATGCAGGTAGACGAAGATAGAAAGATTACCTTTCCTTCGCCACGTTCTTCTTTCGAGGCATGGAAAAAAATTACAAAAGGAAAAGCCGAAAAATGGCAATCTTCAGAACTCGCTTTTATCGAAAATATTACACAGATTATACAACAAGCGGTAGCACAGCGTGGGGGAGAGATTGATGAATTGAACAAGAAACTGGTGCGATCCAATAATGCGCTTGATACGTTTGGCTACACGCTGACCCATGATCTTAAAAATCCGCTGACGACGATACAACTCACTGCGCAAATGTTGCTCCATAAAAAAGACATCTCTGACGAACTGCTTGCAAAGTCAATGAAAAATATCTTGGAGGGGACGCAGCTGATGCGGGATATGATGGATAGAGTTTACCAAATGTCAAAGGTAAATCATGTAGACTTTGTGTTCGAACCAATTAATCCGCAGTCCAAGATTGTCAATATTGTTGAAAATTGCAAACAGCAATACCAAGTCCCGCATTTAGAATTTATAATGGGTGAAACACTGCCTGTATTGGGGGAGAGAACATTGATCTATCAATTATTTCTGAACCTTGTTGGCAATGCCATAAAATACAGCAGTAAGAGGCAAAACCCGCAAGTATCCGTTGAGAGCATGCGGCAGGGAAATACGGTCCGGTATGATATCAAGGATAATGGAATCGGAATTGATTTGAAGGAGGGCGACAAAATTTTTGAAATCTTTGCCCGAATGGCCAACTCAGAAGGTTTTGAAGGTTCGGGGGTGGGCCTTTCCATTGTTAAACAAATTGCGAATAAGCTCAACGCAGCTATTCACGTGGAAAGCGAATTAGACGTCGGTACTACATTTTCGGTCGTCTTCAAAGATATACCTGAAGCAGATCGTATGCATTTAGTATCTTAAACAAAGGAGCGTAGACTTTTATCCAATAAATTGTCTATCTTGTAAAATCTCAAAGAAAGATTATATAAACGGTTTGGTAACCAACAATCTGCCCAGCTTAGGTCTATATTTTAAATCTCCCCCACAAGACCATATTTTTCAATCATTGCGGTGTTTTTAAACAATCAAAAAATGAAAAAGAAAATTGTTGTTTGTGATGATGATGCCACCATCCTTCACGTTTTGGAGCTGGCTCTAAAGAATGAATTTAGAGAGGTTTATTTAGTGTCAAAAAGCAGAGAACTTATTGCTTCTGTCGAAGAAATTGACCCTGATATTATACTATTGGATATTGAAATGCCATGGTTGTCAGGTGGCGATATCCTTCGTGAACTCCGGAGTTCAGAAAAACATCAAAATATTCCGGTGATCATGATGTCTGCGAGTTCGCGTGGGAAGCAGCTTGCTTCTGCATGTGGAGCCGACGCTTTTTTGGCCAAACCATTTGAACTGGACGATCTATTACTTCTCGTGGATAAAATGGGCCAAGCGTAAGCGTTTAGCTTTGAATGATCACATCAGCTGCATAAAAGCACTTTCCATTAAAAAGTGCTTTTATGTGCCTGGCCAGCGTGTATTTGGGGACTAGGTTTTTAGTATGCTATTAATTTTATCCGTAATATCGGTTAAATCAAAGGGTTTAGCAATAAAGCCATTTGCGCCTAAGTTCCCTGCTATTTCAGGTCCATCGACGCTTGCCGATAGCACAATGATAGGAGTTTCTTTGATTTCAGGCGTACTGCGGATAATTCTGATCAGCTGGTCACCAGAAATTATGGGCATCCAGAGGTCTAGCAGCAAGAGGTCTGGTTTATGCAAAATTAATTGCTTTGTCAAGTGCGTGCTATTTATTTCGCATATGACATGATATCCTTCTAGTTCTAAAAAAAGCTCCAGCATCTCGAGTATTCCTCGGTCGTCATCACAGATCATTATCTTTTTAGGCTGCATATTTTTATTTGTTGTTTACAGTGGGTAATGTGAAATTAAATGTGGATCCTTCTCCTGGCTCGCTTTCGACCCACAGTGTTCCTTTGTGGTGTAAGATAATCTCATGCGAAACATAGAGCCCAATGCCTAAACCCGGAAACTTTTTCTGTATATGGCTGACACGGAAAAATCGCTCGAAAATTTTTAGTCTATCCTGGTAGCTTATGCCCATGCCATAATCACGTACAGAGATTTTAACAAAGTTGGCTACTTTGTGGATACTAACCTCAACTTTTTTCGATTCGGGTGAATATTTAATAGCATTGGAGAGCAGATTGTTCAGCACTTGGATAATCTGGAGCTCGTCGCCCTCGACGATACTACCTGTATTTCCTATAAGGTGGATGTCAGAATCAGGTGCCGCCAATCGCATGCTTTCGACGGCATCCTGGATGGTCTTATCGATCTCAAAAGGCTCCATGTGCAGCTCAAGATTTCCAGATTGAATTTTAGACGTATCTAAGAGTTTTGCTATTAGCAAGTTCAAGCGATCGATATAAACCGTGATTTTATCTAAAGTTGAGACATACTTCGGATCGGTGTTTTCGGCACTCAATCGCTGTAAGATCTGGAAGAGACCCTTAATTGTTGTGAGCGGAGTCTTAAGTTCGTGGCTTGCAATGGACAGGAAATCATCTTTACGCCGATCCTGCTCCTTCTTTTCAGTAATATCTTCGATGGCGATTAGGATCCTATCTTTATACTGGCCCTCGAACTCAATACGATAAGCATTTAGCAGCATGACTTTTCGGCCAATATGAGGAAAGATATGATCTACCTCATAATCGATAACCGGGTTATTGGTAGGCAATATCTGAGTGAGCATCTCTTTTAACGAAGAAATATCCCACTGCTGATTACCGAGGTCAAATAATAATTTTCCTACCGTTTCTTCTGTGGTGACTTTAAATGAGTTTAAAAAATGCCTATTGGCGCTCAGGACGATATATTTGGCATCGAGTACCAAGAGACTTTCTCGTACTGTTTCAATAATACTGGACAGAAAGCTTTCTTTATCTTGTAGCTCCTTGGTTCTTTGCTGTATTTTGAGCTCCACATGGGACTTCTCTTCACGAAGATCATGCTCCGCTTTTTTTCGATCACTGATATCATTTTGAACACCAATAAAATGAGTTACCTGACCTTCTTCATTCTTCACTGGTGAAATAAAAAGTTCATTCCAAAAAAGCGTTCCATCCTTACGATAATTTCGAATTTCAATTTTACATTCTTCGCCACGCTCAATTGCTTCTTTAATAATCTTACGTTCGGCTTGCGAACGGTCCTGAGCCTGTAAAAATCGGCAATTGTGGCCAATAATTTCATCGTGGGCATAACCACTGATGGTTTCAAAAGCTTTATTGCAATAAATGATGGGATTATCATATTGCAGATTGTCTGTAATTATAATACCCGAATAGGCAGAATTCAATGCTTTTAGATAAAGATCTAAATCATTGTTCTTGTTTTCAGTACGTTGCGTTGAATTGTTGATGCAGGAAGCATTTTTTTTCATATATTTTAAACTCCCATATTAATTAAGGTGTCCCAATTTAGTCGATAATTTTGAAATTGAAGCGGATTTTGGCATGTCTAAATTCAAAACCCGTATAAATCCCTGCTGAAAATATAAGAAAATATAAATCAGTGCAAAAGATAGCAGGACACCTATTTTTGATCTGACTGAACCGATGTAACTGGAACGCGGAACTGCGGGCATTTATTGTCGCGGTTAAGCGCTGTATACTGAGCTTGGGCACTTTTTTAGCTGTAGAAATCGCTTATACTGCAACTGTTTCCGTATCACTGCCTTATTGATGTCTATTGCCTTTATGGTAATACGAAATGTGTTTGTTGATCCCTTGCACCGCATTATTTCTGTCGGGCGATACCCTGACGGGGGCATATTGCAACGATACAATATCCATGCTGTCGATTTCGGGCATGTTAAGGGGGCGGTACCAAGAAGGTGGGTTCGTTAGATTGCCCGTCTCTTTGCGATCTGTTTGTTCTGTTGATTCGTGTACAGAACGCTGTTTCCAGCGTCTGTAAATGAGCAGTGCTGCTCCGGCAACTGCCGTGATAACGAGTCCGATTTGTGCTTTCATACTTTCTTTTTTAAGAATTGAACCATTTCCTTTCAAATTGAACAATACTCAAATCAAAAAGTTCAATAAAAAAAGAATCAGCGTCTGCAGGTGCCATTGGAAGAAATTGATGTATAGCATCCGATTGCCGTAAATAAGCTTTGACAGTTTTAAAGATTCAGCTTATTTTTGCGTACAAAACACAGACAGTTAACAGGACATGGAATCACTTTTTCGCGCATGGAAAACGAGCCGAATGGCTTACCTCAAATTCTTTGAAAACTATTCTTTGGAACAGCTCAATCGCATTCCTGATGGCTTCAGCAACAACCTGATCTGGAATATCGGGCACATCATTGCCACACAGCATAAATTAATCTATATCGGATCTGAGGTAGAAGGACATATCCCTGAGAAAATCTTCAACAGCTACCAATCCGGAACAAAGCCTTCAGCAGCGGTATCGCAGCAGGAAGCTGATCTGCTGAAAAGATTGCTCCTCGAACAGATTGAACCGACCATCCGTGATTTTAACAACAAAAAGTTTGTGACCTATCAGCAACGCACAACGGGTACGGGCTTCCATCTCACTTCAATAACGGATGCCTTCGAATGGAACAACTTTCATGAAGGCCTGCATTTGGGTTATATGATGAGTATAAGGAAGTTTATTGCTACAAAAATTCCAAGATGACCAGATTGTTTTTATTATTATTACTTTTATTTTCTTCGAGATATGCGTTTCCGCAAACGTTTAAAAATGACAGTGTAAAATCATTTGTTGATAAATCGATTGAACTTATATCGGCCAATTCAATTCATAAAGAAAACCTTGAGGTTATTAAACGTGAACTATACAATAAAGCCCAAAATTTAAACTCGATTGATGAAGCCGCAACATTATATGAAGCCGTATTTAGGCAGCTCAACGATTATCATGGCGGTCTTAAATACAAAGGAAAAACCTACGGATGGAATAATCCTCATGTGATGACCAATGTTTATCTGAAAAATAGGCTTAACACGGAGAAGAGTACGTTTAGTGAGGTGATTGATCATAAAATAGGATATCTCCGAATAGTTGGAAACAGTGATTTTGCGTTTAAAAAAGTTGATAGTATCGCTGATGATATTGTGACCCATATCAATGGGATCAATTCAGCAGAAATTAAAGGCTGGATTATAGACCTGAGATTAAATACCGGAGGAAATATGTATCCGATATTACTCGGACTGAAAGAGTTTATCGGAAACAATGTACACTTTGGAGGTTTTAGGGACGCTGGTAATCAATCTACAGGCGACTGGGAAATTAAGGCGGGAAAGTTGCTGATAGATGGAAATATGCTGGACAGAAAATCAGCGTTGATCTATCCGATTGCAAATGATGTTCCATTGGTTATTTTGACCAGCTGCTATACGGCAAGCGCGGGTGAAATGACTGCCATATCCTTTATTGGACGAAAAAATACGTTTATTGTAGGGGAAAAGACCGCAAATTATACAACCGCGGTGCAGGGGTTTAAAATAAATGATCATGCGGGCATTAACTTGTCAACAGATTATGTGGTGGACAGGAATTTAAAAGTTTATAAATCCTATATTTCGCCTGATTTTGAAGTCGTGGGAGACGACAACCTCACAGTGCTGGAAAAGGATCGTAAAATAATCAAGGCCCTGGAACTTTTGGGCCAATAGCAGGCGTATGAGCTGTTCTCGAAATCTGCCGCTATTGGAGCAACGTATTGATTTTATCTTTTGCGGTTAGTGGTCGCAGGTGGTTTCCTGTTTCTAGAATTGTGCCGTCTCGGTCTATCAAAAGGTAAAATGGTATGCCGCTGACCTTGAATAGGTCTCGAATGGAGCCGCTCTGTTTGGCTGATAGGAAATAATGCTGTCCGCCCAGATCATAGCTACTAACCGTTGCCTTGTACTTGTCCTGATCTGAATCAAGACAGAGGTATACAAACGAAACGTTTTTGTTCTGAAAATCGGCTTCTATTCGTTTGGAGTTGGGAAATTCACTCAAGCAGGGGGCACACCAGGTCGCCCAAAAATCGACGTAGATTACTTTACCTTTGTTGCTTTGTAAGATATCTTCCATGATCTCTTGGATCGGAGAGGATTGCATATCCTTTAGAATAGCACGGCTATTGAGTTCAGGATGCTCGACTCGGGCTTTTGTAGCAAGGTATTCCTGCTGCAGTGGATCCCGCAGAAAGGGGGAAGTAATATGTCGGGTGACAATTGTAATAAATTTTTCGTAGGTTTTGAAATCCTGTTTTCGAAAACTTTTTGAAAAGTGATGGCTCAGCATGATTTCGCGTAAGAGCGGATCGCTCACATAATTAACTATCCCGTGCAATTGTAGTGAGTCAGCAATAGTAGTGGACGCAAACCGTTCCCCACTTGGTGTAATTCCCCAATTTGCGTCGCTCGTTTCCTCAAATCTCCGTCTTTCGTTAATATAATAATCATAAAATGAGGAAAATGTAGATACCGCATTTGTGTTCATTAAATGGCTTTTTTCGAGTGGAAGACGCTTTACCAACTTGTCGTAAAATCCTATGGGGATAACAAAGGTGGTATCCATGGGGCCTAGATTATTGGCTCTTTTGTGATCTATGGAATAAAACTGGATGTTATCGTAATAAGGAGTTTCTGTCTCAAAAAGAGCCCAATTTTTACTTTCAGCATTTGGGCTATAGGTATGGACAAACTCGTCATACAACGCTTTGCCTTTTTGGCGTACGGTATCGTTGAATCGCATATACTGTACGGGATCGTAATTTTTTACGGCATAAAAATTCTTATTTTGGTCGTAGAGTTCACTAGCAAAATAAAGATTTTGGAATTGTGCGATCTGGGTATTGGTGGCGGCGGAAGTCCCGGCAAATTTGACTGTGCGCAAAAGGGAACTTCTTTGGTCAGAATTACCATCAAAAGAGACCCAAAGACTGTCTTGGGGATGAAGAACAATGCTAAAATTCGTCCGATAGCCTAGCCAAACCTGCGTAGGTATATATAAATCCACCTCCGCATAAAAATCACCTTTATCGTTGACCTTGGGGTAAATGGTGATCGCAGAAAGTCCCAGCCGATTCAGGGTTATATTCAAGGGTATCAAAGGATCATAATGTATAATCTTTCCTTGTACAATTGCTTTTTCGGCCCTTTCTTGTGCACTACTGATCGAACAGACTATACATAATAGGATGAGTAGAAATCTGGAAAAAAGATGTATTTTTTGCTCTTTTAAAGGTTTTTTAGGTTTTGGGATTGTGGCAAGCATGCTTAGGTTATTTAATTAAAGATAAAAAAAAATCGGATCTTTAGCATGATGCTCTTCCTGTTTTCTTATACCTGTATTTTTTATCTCGCGATAAGGTTTGGGGGGAGATATTTTGTGTTTATGCGACAGGTTGCGAGTTGGTAAATAGTAACAGGTACATATTGATTAAGAAATTTACTTAATTGTTGCTGGAAGTAATTCTTTTATAGCTAAAACAACTAAATCCGGATCGCTAATCTGTACCAAATGAGCACTATGTTAAGTATATTATACCGAGGGTAGTGCTGGTAAGTCTACCGTTTATAAAATTGATGGCGCAACGGCTGTGGCCTCGGCTGGCTAAACCACCGATGGTAAGGCGGCGATAAGGGGTGTTTACAGAATCCCTGTAAATAATTAGCGGACTCACATTTTTTTCAAACAAACAAGGTCTTCCTAAGCAGGAAGACCTTGTTTGTTTGAAAAGGTTGTGAATCAATTATAATGTACTTGGTTTTCACTATCTGAGATAGACTGTATTGACACTGTATAGGGATTGTCTACCTTCTGTCCACCGCTATAATTGTGATGTTAGGATGGTTTTAAGCTAATTTTGGACTTGTAGTTAAATGCCATTTTGGATCTTATGCCTTAAGATTAAATTGTTCGCAACACTTGGGGAATGCGATGTGTGCTGCATGTCAGGGCGATGGAAATTAGGGGGTACCTTGCTGGAAAATGATGTTGAAATATGAAAAGGATGTATAAAATAGTATATTTTTTGCTTGCTGTATTTAGCTTATTAAGTTGTAAGCAGTCGGATAATTTACCGCTGGAGATGAGTGATATTTCACTTAAAATAGGGGTTCGAGCTGCCCATGCTGGTCTGAGTAATTCAAGTGTATGGGCCGATGGTGACGAGATGGGATTATTTATGATGGCGAGTGGACAAAGCAATCTGTCCTTGGGCATGGAATACAATCGTAAATATACCTATAGTGCTGGTGGAGCCGCTTTCTTTTTATCGGGCCAACCGATTTATTATCCAACTACAGGGCAGGTTGATATTGTGGCTTATGCGCCCTATCGCCAAGTAACTGGTAATACACTTTCCATAGATCTTTTGGATCAACATGATTTAAGGAGCCTAGATCTACTTTATAGCAATAGTAGTATTGGAATTGTGAAGAGCAAGGAGGAGGTGGATCTCAATTTTAAGCATATACTTTCCAAGATCAACTTTAACTTGACTGCTGGTTTGGGGGTTTCTCCTGTCGTACTCTCATCAGCGCAGATTTCTCTCGCAGGCTTTTCTTCCGACGCTACCTTCAATTTGGCGACTGCAGTCCTGCACAATGCGAATGCCTCGGGCACAATTCATGTGGGAACTAATCGTTCGGCTATCCTGCTACCTCATACCGGAACGGGTGGTCGGGTGTTAACCATTCAACTTGGAACGCAACAGATGCATTATACTTTTCCGGTAACTGATGCATTTGAGCAAGGAAAGGAATATAATTATACCATTACCGTTAAGAATAAAGAGATAGAAGTGCAACGTGCAGCTATTACCGATTGGCAAACAATAGGTCAGGTTACGGAGACCGAGCCGGTTGCTGCTGACCTGGTGTGGATACCCGAAGGTAGTTTTCTGATGGGAAGCCCCAATACCGATACAGATGCCAGTGCCAATGAAAAGCCACAACACTGGGTGCGTTTTGAAAAAGGATTTTACATGAGCAAATATCTGGTTACAATTCAAGATTACTGTGATTTTATTAATGCGAGCAATGTAACCATGCCTTCCAGCGGATATATTGCTAATGTGCCGCTCAATGGGAATTGGGTCAGGGGATTTGTCGCTAATAATCAGTATAATGTACCTCGCTACAATGGGACGAAATGGGTTCCCCCGGCTGGTTTTGAACATTATCCTATGATGTTACTTACGTTTGACGGGGCTTTGGCTTATGCGAAATGGGCTGGAGGTACCTTGCCTACTGAGGCACAATGGGAGTATGCCTGTCGTTCGGAGACAGCAACGCGATGGTCTTTTGGTGATGATGAGAATCAGTTGGCCAATTATGCTTGGTATAATCAAGGTAGTTCACAGTTTGACGTTGGAAGTAAGTTGCCTAATCCTTGGGGGCTATATGATATGCATGGTTTGGTGGCAGAATATTGTTTTTCTGCGGGTGATTAGCCGCCTGGCGCACAAAATCAAACGGATGCACTCCTTGGACCGGGACCGGCCAACGAGGCAGAAGCGAATCATGCGTTTCGAGGAGGAAGTTATGACATGGCGAGTTTTACAGCAACTCATACGAGAGCTGCCTACCGTTCATTGAGAGAAGCTTCTTATTTCAGTAACATGCTAGGTTTTCGCATTGTTATTAACCCTTAATTTATGCAACATAGCACCGAATTATGTATAGTAACCTCATAACAGTTTTAAGTAGAAAATATTTGTTTCAATTTTTTCTGTGTTGTTTTATGCTGATGTCCTGTCAGGAGAAATTAGATTTAGCTGTCATAGATCCTAATTCGGGGCGTGGGAATATGGCGTTTCAGATTGGAATCATCAATAACACGAAAGTTGATGATAATCAAAAAAATGTGACAAAAGCCACTTTGCAGTCCAGTAAATCGAACGGTAATATGGCATTAACTCCCCCAGTGTCTGCGAGCGATTTTACCGCAAGTTTTAGCGCTGGCGATACGATAGGCATCTTTGTTGTGCCAGCGGGTCAACCATTAACTGCTGGAAATAGCCTGATCGCTAATGCCAAATTGTCTTTTAACGGTACTAAATGGATGGGTGCCGTCAATTGGCCGGCAGGTACCAGTTTTGATTTTTACGCTTATTATCCTTATCGTGTGGGGCTGACAAATCCTGCTTCAATCAGTTTCTCGGTCAAGAAAGATCAAACTATATGGTCGGATTTTCAACAGAGTGACCTGATGTTTGCAAAAGCCGAAGCCATCAACTTGGGCGCTACGGTGCAGCTTGATTTTAAACATCTGTTGAGTTTGGTACAGGTAGAGCTTGAAGCAGGAACGTCGAAAGCCTCTAGTCCGGATGTTGATATGGTCGTTAACCTGACGAATATTATTTGTGATGGGCATTTGGCGCTAGCGAGCGGCACTTTCACCCCGCTATCCGGGCAGCAGAGTAGTGTACGTATGTATCGCGTGGAGCAGCCCGATGATACCGATTATGAAACGAAGTTTACCTATCGTGCACTTTTGCCAGCTCAGATGCTTGAGGGTGGTAAGCGGAGCTTATTTCTGAGTCAATCGGGTCAATCCTATATCCAGCAGCAGAAGAGCTCTTTACAGCTTTTAGGGGGCACCTCACATCGGATAGACGTGCCTCAACTCAAAAATCTCTGGCGAGCGGTATGGATTCCTGCAGGTACTTTTCAAATGGGTAGCCCAGCTACTGACCCCTATGCAGATGCGAATGAAAAGCCACGGCATTGGGTAAAATTGACCAAAGGTTTCTATATGAGCAGGTATGAGGTTACCGTTGCCGAGTATGCTGATTTTCTAAATGCGATGAATATCGTTGGAGGGGGACTTTCTGTACATGTCCCGCTCGATGGAAATATGGTACTCGCTTTTTCCGTATTTCAAAATCTAGTAAGTCAGCCTCATTACATAGATGGAAAATGGAAAGCATTACCAGGTAGTGAAAATGTGCCTATGGCGGTTGTATTTTTTGAGGGAGCCAAAGCTTAGGCAGCCTGGGCAGGAGGTGCGTTGCCTACGGAAGCGCAATGGGAGTACGCCTGCCGTGCGGGTACGGAAGATCGCTGGTTTTTTGGCGATGACCCTGCCCAAATTAACAGTTATGCTTGGACTAACCTGCAAGGGACGGGGCTAAAAAGTGCCGCTGTTGGTACCTTGAAACCCAATAGATGGGGATTGTATGATACCTATGGCAATGTAGCGGAATGGTGTCTCAGCAATGGTCCCTATCCGTCTACTGCAACGACAATGGAAACAGCTGTTGTAGATCCATCCATTCCGGATGCTACATCAACTAACCGCTTTGCGCGCGGGGGGAACTTTAATAATGGTTTGATTTATGCGCGCTCAGCGGCTAAAATACAATCGTTGGTTTCTTCTTCGACCTACCTTATCGGATTTCGTATAATAAAGTATAGATAAAATAAGCTTGTCTTAAGACCATAGCGTATTGCCGTAAATCACACTGTCATAACTAATAAATTAAAAAGTGAAAATTAAATATGAAAACACAATTGTTAACAGCCTTTTCGGCAGCAGTCCTGTTACTCGGGGCCTGCGCCAAAAATGATACACCTGATGTGGAACATGAGGTGATCAATTTCAGTGGACAAATTAGTCAGCTTAAAGCAACAAGTAACCCTTCGGGGGCGAGTACAGTATGGGCTTCGGGCGATCAGATCGGTATTTTTATGGTTAATCATGGGACCACGACCATAAGCGAAAATAGCAGCAATCGCCAGTACAACTTTAATGGGACTCTATTTGCTCCAGCAACGGGACAGGGGATTTATTACCCTGTTTCGGACAGCAAAGTGGATTTTGTAGCGTATTATCCTTTTGTACCCACAGCTTCTTTGTCGACAGTGCAGCCAATCGATGTTTCCTCGCAAAATGACCTGAGCAAAATTGATTTTCTTTGGAGCAAAGCAACAAATGGCGTGAATGGATTCAATAAAAGCTCCGGAACTCAGGTTCCACTCGTTTTTGACCATAAGCTCAGTAAAGTGGTTATCAAACCTACTGCAGGAACTGGTCTGGATGCTTCCAACGCTGATTGGTCCGCGATGGGAGTTAAGATAAAGGGTATGCAAACCATGTCGAGCATTGACCTGAGCACAGGGACACTGGGAGCAGCAAGTGGCCCTGCAGATATAAGCCCCTTTGTAAAAGCTAGCGGATCAGCCTATGAAGCTATTGTGCTTCCGGCTACCTACGCAACGGCCGGAGCTGTGCGCTTCACCTTTGAGATAGGTAACGATACCTATGCTTGGGCAAGTCAGGCGAACGAACAATTCGAGCCTGGCAAAGAATATACTTATACGATTACAGTGCATAAAACAGGCGTCGTATTGGGCAATGTAACCATTAAAGATTGGGATACCGTTAGCCGTACAGGTACGGCAGATTAAACTTGGACCTACTCTTTAAATTGTATTTTTCCATTTGGGCTGATTAATAGGATAATCGGCCCATTTTCTTTTTTATCAGGAAGAATAAGTGGCCCCCAATTTTTTTTTAAGGCGCTGTTTCGCTTTTTTTATACCCTCTATAGAGATGCAAAGAAGCTCACTCATACTCGCATTACTCAGCTCAAGCTTCTGTAAGGCTAATATACGGAGGTCGTTTTCGGTAATTTTTGCATGTTCATCTTTCATCTGTTGTAAATAGTCAGGGTATACCTGGTCAAACGTATGCCTAAACCTTGCCCATCGGTCGTCTGTCATAATATGTGTTTCCATTAAGGCATTGAGGTTCGCTTTTACTTCGGCAATATAGGTTGGATTTTGATTCTCTTCCTTTTTTAATTCCTCACGCAGCTGTTGAATCGTGATGTCATTTTGCCTGACAGTATCCGTAAATTCGCTGAGCGAGTTTTTTAATATGAGGAGTTCTTGATCGACAAGCTGCTTCTTGTGGTTAAGTTGGAGTTGTTCCCTTTCAAGATTTGCGTTACGTATTTTGATGTTTGCCCTCGACCTATTGATTAATAGAATAACGATAGCAAAAATTAAGACAAGTAGAAGACTCATAAATTGATAAGTACTTTTTACTTTTTGTCTTTTCTCTGCTTCGGACAGCAAGGCGCGGTTATATTTTTCCTGTTCACTCTCCCAGATGATTTTCTGCAACTCTTTGATATTTGTTCTTTTCTCCAATGAATCTCTCAACAATATATAGCGGTTTAAATAGTGAAGTTGTTTGCTCTGCTGTCCTAATCCATGCGAAATCGCAGCTAATGATTTGGCTGCATCCATCTTATATTTCAGAAAGTAGGGTTTGTCTTCCATAAGATGTTCACTCGCCTCTATATGTTTTTTTGCAAGTTGCCATTCCTGCTGGTCAATATACCAGCTTGCTAAAATTAGATTTGCCCGCATGGCATCATTGGGCTCGTGATACCGTAATGAGAGGTCAATATTTTGTTTGACCAGTTCGATTGCTTTTTTTTTATCTCCTGCTTCCCAACTATAATCCGCCATGTTGCCGGATATAATTCCAATCCACACAGAATCTTTTGCTTGTTGAGCTTCGGCCATGGCCTGTTTTAGGTATTTAAGCGCTTCAGGAACAGGATTGTCTACCGATAGGTAGACAGCTATTGAATTGAGTAGATCAATCCGTGCTCTTGAAGCAGGTCTTGCAAAAGGCAAAGCTTCATGAAGATAGTTTACAGCTTTTTTCTGGTCGCCGATATGATTAAAAAAGCTCGCCATAAATTGATAGTGTTTTACGGGCAATGGTATTTTTTTTCTGTCTATTCTGGCATTTAGATCATTGGCTCGTAAGAAATAAGGGAAAGCATCGATGACCTTGCGGTATACGAAATTATAATAGCCCTGTCGTATATTTCCGATCATCTCCAGTTCTGGGTTCGGATGCGCTTCGATTAAGTTTCTGGCGTATTTGTAATATTGGTCAGAAAGAGCATTTGTATGGTCGAAAGCAACGGAATAACCATCTGCCATGAGCATATAATAGGCCCATTCTAGGGGAATACTGTTGTGCTGTTTGGCTAATGTTTTTATGGGCTCTAATTCCTTTTTCAATAAAGTGGTGTCGCGATTAAAGTGGCTTGGAAGGTTTAACACGGCTTCTATCTGCTGCAATGGATTTTTTATGGCTTGTATTTGGGTGATAGACTGTGCATTTAGTAAGTCAGTGCTTTTAAAAAATATAATGAGTATAAGTGAAATGTAATACCAATAGACTTTCATCCTCAATAGCGTGAATTTAACGGTTAATATCACATGTGTCCTAAATAAATTTTAGGATTGGATTTCTGTGGTACAGGCATAGCTTTTTTCATCATTTCGATATTGACCCCTATTTTTCAATCTGCGAAGATCTTTAGCTGTCCCTTTTTTCCTTTTATAGGCGGCCTGAAAAAGGGATCATCTATCCATTGCCAGATGTTTATTTTCACGAAGATATTCATTCTGATGAATGCGACCAGATTGGACAGGTTCCAGTCATATTTGGCCTTTTTTTGCAAGTATTTTAACAGTAATATGCCAATGAGTGAAGTCCAGATCTGGATCATCACTGCATTTTCAGAAGTCCCTATGAATGTCGATACTTTTAAGC
>NZ_VLKR01000055.1 GCF_007830445.1 Sphingobacterium siyangense
GTACTGCGTAGACCGTTACTAATATCACGAACCGAATCTGCCGAGGAAAAATGACAGAAAAGCATACTGACTAGATGCGTCCAGCTGTTGATCCCTTTCTGATGTTTGTCACTTTTGTGCTTTGAAACCAAATCTTTGAATAATTCGCGGTCGATAAGAGATAAAATCTGACTAAAAACATTTAAATTTATCATGGCGGTGTGTTATAATTTTGCAATTTAAATATAGCAACTTTGCTATATCCAAACACCGCCACTTTTTAAACGTTTAGGACGCAAGTGATTGATTTCCAGTAAAATATACTACTATTTATTTTGTTTTCTTTTTAGGGGAAATAAAAAACCTGTTAGCGGGGACTAACAGGTTTTTTATAAACTAACTAAATTATTAACCTAAATTTATGAAACTACAAAATAATATTCAAGAAGGATGCCAATGTACTGAACCCGTTAGCTGTTTAACGATTTTTAACAGCCTCTTTTCGGATAAGAGGGGGAGCTCCTAATTCTCAAGACAATCCAGTTAATTTTCAAACCTTTTGTTGCTCATAAGCGTTTATCTAAACAAAAAGGTCAGCAATCAATGCTGTCTATTTGACGTAAACTGTTTAAAAAAAGGTACATGTCTTTAACATATCGCTATCAATTTGAAAATTACGATAGCCCATTTTGGGCTTTTGCCATTCATGATGGCCATCAGATCGATGCGCATTTGATGCCCTACATAAATATTTCAGACGAAGAACGATTACGCGAAGAGGATCCTTATACGGCTATTTTGGCCGAATTACCCTGTAATCGATTTGTATCTGGAACTTCGAGGTTTCAACTGGATCTTAATCGAAAACGAGAAGATGCTATTTATCTTACACCTGAGCAATCTTGGGGGATGCGGGTATGGCGAACAGATCTACCCAATGAACTAAAAGGTCAGCTGTATGCAGCCTATGATGGCATTTATGAAGAAATAAGCCAAGCGATTCAGCACACGATTGATCATTATGGCTATTTTATCGTATATGATATTCATAGTTATAATATGCGTCGCGGGGGGGCTGAAACTAGTTTAAATAATGAAACCGACCCTCAGATCAATATTGGGACGCAACATAATCATAAAAAATGGCGAACGCTGACTGATCAGATTTTGGAAGCACTACAGACTGGAAAAGATGGACAAGTTTACGACGTACGTGAGAATGTCAAGTTTAAGGGCGGATTCCTTTCTGCGTATTTGAATGATAAGTTTGGTGATAAAGGCTGTATTTTTTCTATCGAATTCCGGAAAGACTTTATGGACGAATGGACTGGGGAAGTATTTCCGCAAAAGCTTCAGGAATATAAACAACTTCTCTTGCACAGCATTGGAACACTGGAAAATTATTTTGCCTATGAAAGATAATGCGAAACAACTTGCTGGCATTTTAAAAATGATCAAAAATAAGGAGGTTTTCCACGTACAGATTCCGCCAAAAAACAAACTGGTATTTAATCAAGTTGTTCCTTATCTGTTTTTATACAGGCAGTTTTTTAGTCAAGATCCTATGCTGGCAGAGTTGGTTAAATCAGAACCAGCTTATTTTAGGGTAAGAGACCCACAGATGAATGTTTCTGAATGGATCGCTCCAATCCTCAATCAACTTGTCGAAGAATTTGGTGCTTGTTTGATTATTGAAGCTTGGGCAGCGGATTCAGCACAGGAGGAGGATATCCAAATACATATTGCGCGGAAAAATGTACAGGCTATCGCTCAGTATCTAGGTAAGCAACTGACAACAGAAGAATCGATTTCCAAAGTGGAGATATTGACAGATTCCAAAACAAATGCAACGCAAAGTTTATCCCCTTCGAGTGTACAGTTGGATAATCTGAACACCAATATATTTTACATGGGGCTGGAGATAAAACCGAAATACCTTTTAGGCGTAGATCAGCAAATTTTACCGATCGATCTGCGTCATTTCCGTGAAGCCATATCCAGGAGTCTGTCGAAAACATTCTTCGAATTCATACGTATACATACCTTATCTAAACCTACGGCATTTAAAATAAGCCAGCCTAAAAAGATGCTTCCTTTAGCTTGGGAGATTGATCAGAAATTAGCGCGGGAAAGCCAACGATTTGATTTTTTATTATTGGTTACACCAACGAATTCTTATGATGCCTGGCAGCAATTTAAAAAGGGGAATTACCGAAAAACTCCTGTTTTTCGATATAGGCCCATGCCTATTGATCCAGATATTATCAAGAGAAACCTCTATAACTTGCATATCGAAGATTTATTTGATCCTTCCATTGCTTATTTGTTTCGTGATAAACGCAAGGAGCTTGATCAGATGATGACCATGTTGAGTGAGCGGGGAAAAGAAGGATTTTTGTTGGGCAGTATGCAGGTTTTTGGTACTGTCAATGAAAAATTGTTGGAAAAGGCTCAGGCAATTTTGACCATTACGACAACGGATAGAGAAGTGAGAACGAAGGAAGAGGATATTGTCTATGCCGAAGAGTTCGCTAAGCTCGCCCAGGAAGAATTGGATTATCTGAAAAACCAAGATCCAAGCTTTGGCACCACAGTGCGGCTACGGGATGATATTTATGGCGTGATGGTAAATCAAGGCGTACTCAATATAAGTAAGCAGTATAGTTTGCCAAGGAATAGGGTAAAGGCATTGATTCAACATGAGGTCGGTACACATATTGTTACTTACTATAATGGGAAGCAACAGCCGTTCAGTCTCTTTAGATTAGGGGTTCCCGGTTATGAAAAACTTCAGGAAGGCCTCGCTGTACTTGCTGAGTATTTGGTGGGCGGTCTGACAAATAATAGACTACGTATTCTGGCAGGCAGAGTTATCGCTGTCCATCATATGCAGCAGGGCGGTTCATTTATTGATACATTTTCAGTATTGGTAGATAAGTACCAATTTTTGACCGAAACAGCTTTTCAAATGACGATGCGGGTCTATCGAAGTGGTGGGCTTACCAAAGATGCATTATACTTGAGTGGTTTAATCGAATTGACTAATTATATCAAGAGCGGGCGAGATCTATCCCTGTTGACGATGGGTAAAATCCGCGAAGATTATATACCAATCGTTGAAGAACTCATGTTAAAGGGCGTCTTGAAGGCCCCGGTCCTGACACCAAGGTATCTAATGGATCCATACAAGGATGCCTTGTTACAGCTCAAAAAAAGTAATGGAATATTTCAAATGATTCAGTAATCAGATATTTTATATGAAGATAGCATTCGTGATCAACCAAACCCATAAAGAAACTGCTCGTTTCACGACGACTGTTTTGGCATTGAAAGCCCATCAAATGGGACATGAAATTTATTATATTGGCTTGGCCGATTTCTACTATGAGTCGGCCCATATTGCCGCCCATGTGCGAAAAGTACTCCCTGATCAGATGCTTACCTCTACTAATAGCCTCATGGAAGTATTGCGCGCAACAGAGAAAACGAAGATGATTTTGGAAGATATGGATGTGGTTTGGCTACGGTTTGATCCAGTCCTCGATATGGTTAGCCGACCTTGGGCTGCCGCTTCAGCCCTACAATTTGCCGCTCTCCTAAAAGAAAAAGGTGTATTGGTTATCAATGATCCCGATAGCCTTAGTCGGGCTAGTAATAAGTTGTATCTCGAGGGATTTGATGAATCTATTCGACCTAAAACAATTGTAACCCGAAACTATGCCGATGTCATTGAATTTTTTGAACAACAGAATAAGCTTATTATTTTGAAACCCTTGAAGGGGTCCGGCGGTAAAAACGTGTTTTTAATCAATAAGGATAATCAGCAAAACCTCAAGCAAACTGTAGAGGCTATTGCCCGAGATGGTTATGTGATTGGCCAGGAATATCTTCCGGAAGCTGCCCGCGGTGATATTAGATTCTTTTTACTAAATGGAGAGCCTATTTCGATCAATGGTAAGTATGCTGCTGTTCATCGCGTGCAACAGGGGGATGAGATTCGGAGCAATGTGCATCAAGGTGCAAAGACGCAAGAAGCTATTATTTCACCGGAGTTATTGCTTATGGTTGATAAGATCCGGAATAAATTAGTTCAAGACGGAATGTATTTTGTTGGTTTGGATGTGGTAGGAGATCGTATTATGGAAATCAATGTATTTAGTCCGGGGGCATTATGCCAGACGGAAGAAATTGTAAAAGAAGATTTTTCGGCGCTTATTATTGAAAAATTAGCGGAGAAGGTTGCTTTCAGAGAACGAGGTTGATGACAATTGTATCGATGAAAATTGATGTTGTTGAAATCGCTGCGGGAGTGCTAAGTTAATGATTTGCGGTAATTATGAATTTGAAATGAATTACAGGAATTAAATTCTTGTTATTTTTGAAAAAAGAAAAATATGCTGATTATCGATTCTCCATCCCGCAACGCCTATTTTAACATCGCTTCAGAGGAGTATTTATTGGGTAAATTTCCTGAAGAGGATATTTTTTTACTCTATGTAAATGACCCTTCAATTATCGTGGGTAAATTTCAGAATACCTTGTCCGAAATCAATCTTGATTATGTCAACGAGCATCAGATTAAGGTTGTGCGACGAATGTCTGGCGGTGGTGCTGTTTATCATGATGCTGGAAACTTAAATTTTTCTTTTCATACCTTATTGGGAAATCATGATTTTATGGATTTTTCTACCTTTACACAGCCGATTGTACATATTTTGAACAAATTGGATATCCCTGCAAAATTAGAAGGAAGAAATGACCTCCTGGTAGATGGGAAGAAGTTTAGTGGAAATGCCAAGCTTGCAAAAAATGGGAAGATGATTCAACATGGTACGATATTGATTGATTCGCAGATGCAGGTATTAAGCGATGCTTTAAAGGTCAATCCATTGAAGTTTGTAGATAAGGCTGTAAAATCGAATCGCGCACGTGTCACAAACTTAATTGAATATCTACCTGCTGGTTTTACGACTGGAGATTTTAAGGAATTGTTGATTGAAGAAATAAAACGTGAGAATCCGGCAGCCAAAATGATTGAGTTTACCGCTTCGGATATTAAAAATATAGAAAAATTGGTTGAAGAGAAGTATGAAACATGGGATTGGAACTTCGGCTTTTCACCAAATTATAACTTTAAAAAAGCAATTAAGATCCCTGCGGGATTCATCGAGTTGCATTTGGATGTACATAAAGGATACATTGAAAGGGCTAAAATTTTCGGTGATTTTTTTGCATCCCGATCAATTCATGAACTTGAAAATTTATTGATTGGTGAAAAGCATGAAGTAGGAGAGATTGATACCTTACTGAAATCAATTGATTTGACGACGTATTTTGGAAAAGTTGAACCCGCAGAAATTCTTACCTTGTTTAAATAGAAAATGTAGTATTGCCCGATACGGGTGTTAATTAATAAATATATGCCTTGGAATCCAGCTATATACAATCAATTTAAAGATGTCCGTTTTAAACCGTTTTATGATTTATCTGAACTAATTACTACCGATAAAATGGAACATGCCGTCGATTTAGGTTGCGGTACAGGTGAACAGACAGCTATCTTAAGCGAACAATTTTCTCAAGCGACCTTTCTTGGGATAGATTCTTCTGCGGAAATGCTTTCTAAAAGCCATAAGTTGGAAACGGAACGTCTGAAATTTAGGCAAAGTTCCGTCGAGACCTTCCTTGCAGAGCCAAAAACCTGGGATCTTATATTCAGTAATGCTGCTTTACAATGGCTGGAAGATCATCAGGTTCTTTTCCCTCAAATTATTTCTAAGCTTAATGTTGGTGGGCAATTGGCGATACAAATGCCTTATCAGCCCGAAAATATACTCAATAAAATTTTATTTGAATTGGCGACGGAAGAACCCTATCGATCCTATTTAAGGGGCTGGAATAGGCCTTCTTCGGTATTGGATATTGATACATATGCGCAATTGTTATTTGATAATGGCTTGGATCAACTAAACCTTTCTCTTCGTGTCTATCCGCTCATCGCTGCTGATGCAGACATGCTTTATAATTTTATCGCTGGGTCTGCTTTGATTCCTTACATGGAACAATTGGAGGAAGATAAGAAGTCTGTGTTTGTAACTGAATTTAAAACACGTATCGAAAAACATTTCACTAAATTTCCAGCGATCTATTCTTTCAAGCGCATTTTATTATATGGGCGTAAAGGGTAATTCACATATCGATCAGATCGGACCAATGGGCAGCTGTGATCGTAGCCAGGTCTGTTGGGGCTAAAATAATCTGAAGCCCCCTTTTTCCCGCGCTTACCGAAATCGCTGTCTCCAATTGTGCGGCCTCTTCAATAAAGGTTGGGAACTGTTTTTTCATGCCAATAGGTGAACAGCCACCACGAATATAGCCGGTCACCGTTAAAAGGTCTTTCATCGGGAGCATTTCGCAGTTCTTATTCCCAGAGGCTCTCGCTATTTTTTTTAGGTCGAGCTGTGCATTTCCGGGAACTACGGCGACAATATAAGGATCTTTGTTGCCTTTTAAGACCAAGGTTTTATAAAGTGTCTCGGGCGACAAACCTAGGGTTTCGGCGACATGCTCAGCACTGACGTCCTGTTCGTCTACCTCATATGCTCTGAGTTCATACGTTATTTTTGCTGTGTCCAACAGCCGAACAGCATTTGTTTTACTCGACATACCCTAGCCTTGTTTTTTCTTATTAAAATAGGTCGTTATGGCATCTAGCGTGTATGTATTCAAACAGTTGCTTGCTTGCATACCACCCTTTTGCGCCACCAATACACCATATTGCATATCGTGCAATCCCTCTGTACGATGGGCATCGGGATTGATGGAAAGTAAAACTCCTTTCTCTACTGCATAACGGTGCCATCTCCAATCCAGATCTAATCGTAAAGGATTTGCATTTATCTCAATGACAACGCCATTTGCCGCACAAGCATCGATTACCCGTTTAAAATCTAAGGGATATCCGGCTCTACTTAATAATAGTCTTCCTGTTGGATGGCCTAAGATTGTTGTATACGGATTTTCGATCGCTTTGATTAGTCTTGTTGTGGCTTTGTCTTCGTCCATTTTCAGATTGGAGTGTACGGAGGCGACAACGAAGTCAAACTTAGCCAATACCTCATCGGGATAGTCTAATGAGCCGTCACCTAGAATATCAGATTCAATTCCCCTGAAAATCTTGAATGGAGCCAATTTTTCGTTTAAGGTAGCAATCTCATTCCACTGCTGTTCCAATCGCTCAATGGAGAGGCCGTTGGCATAAACTGCAGTTCGCGAGTGATCACATATACCCAAATATTCTAGCCCCAGGACATCTTTACAATGTAATGCCATTTGCTCGAGGCTATGTACGCCGTCACTATAGGTGGAGTGATTGTGGAGTGTTCCCCTGAGATCTTTGTATTGAATCAGCTTTGGCAGTGAATGCGTTTGAGCCTGCACTATTTCATTCAACCCCTCTCGTAATTCGGGTTCAATATAATCTAAACCCAAGTTACGGTAAATGGCCTCTTCACTGGAAAGTGAAGGAAGATCCGGTAGAATATTAAATAGAAGATCGAGATGTGCAGTGGATCCAGTACTAAGAACCAGGTCGCGATAAAAATCATTGATATTACTACTGAATACTTTGAAAGTAAACCCCAATTCATCGGTCAGTTCTATGGAGTTTTCTGTTTTTTCCACTAAAGTAAATCCATCGAGGAATTTTTCGACGTTGTCTATACTTTCCGATATTAAAAGATCTACGGTACTCAAAACCTCGCATTTTCTTCTGAAATCTCCTGTATATGACAGCAGCGAAGAAGGGAAATGCAATTTCAATTCGTTGAAAAATTTTTCTGCCAGTGGAAGTACTTTTGCATATAAAAACCATCCCTTGTTGGAAATAGAAAACTCAATGGATTTTTTGATGTCTTCCTGCGTTTTAAGACCAAACCCTTTTGCTTCTACGAGACGGTTTTCATTACAGGCGTAAAGTAATTCGCCCACACTTTCAATCTCGAGTTCTTTCCAGATAATTTGAATCTTTTTAGGGCCAAGGCCCTTAATATTTAACATTTCAATAATACCGGATGGTGTGTTTTCAATAAGATCCTCAAGCTCTTTGAAAGTTCCTGTAGCGGCAACTTCTTTGGCTTTTTCAGCCGTACTTTTTCCTATTCCTGGCTGTGCACTCAAATCTTCAAGACTGGCCTCTTCAATACGGAAAGGTAGCTTGTCCAACTTAAAAGAGGCACTTGCAATGGATTTTGTTCGAAAAGGATTTTCGTTGTGAAGCTCCATCAATTGGCTACATAATTTGAAAATTTTTGAGATCGCTTTATTGTCCATCGTATTTGAATTGTTAAGCTACAAATATCTTAAATTTTAGGTCAAAATAACAATTCAAATACGGATATTATAGCGTTAAATAATGTAAAAAAGCTACTTTAAATGCCTGTTTTTCTCTATTTCTTGAAATTAACAACAAAGTGACAAATGCATGTGTGCTTAACCAAACATTTTGGCTATGTTTGCCGTTTTTGGGTGTTAAAATTGTGGTTATTTTGAGCATATCTTATAAAAACAACCCTATTAAATAGTAAAATATCATGATAGCAGACATTAGTGACAAAGAAATCAGTGGGCTTTATAAAACAGGTATTATTCAACAAACTGCTTATTGGTCTGCAGTAAAAAAAATGCAAGGTATACAATCCAAGGCATTTAATTTTAAATCCAAACAATCCGATCTGTATGTTGGGGTCGAAGACGATACCTATTTTATCGGCGATCTATTAATTATCATACAAGCCATAGATCAGGAACATAGCATTGCCTATGTACCTTATGGGCCTGAGATTGAACCTTCAGATGAAAACCAGGGCTATTTTTTAGAACAGTTATCGGAGAGCTTACGTTCCCATCTGCCACCAAATTGTATAATGATACGCTATGATCTATCTTGGGAATCACATTGGGCTAAAGAGGATGATTGTTATGATCTTCATGGTAACTGGCTAGGGGTACCGGAGAAACGTATTCAGGAAATGCGCTTTAATTTTAATACAGAAAACTGGAACTTTCATAAAGCCAATACAGATATACTGCCTTCCAATACTATTTTTATGGATCTTAGAAAGGGTGAGGATATGTTGCTTGGAAATATGAAATCTAAGACGAGATATAATATCAATTTAGCAGAGCGAAAAGGAGTACGTGTGCGTTCGCTGGGGCTTGAAAGTTTGGCGGTTTGGTATGAGCTTTATCGGCAGACAGCTCTTCGAAACAACTTTTTTTTACATGATATAAGCTATTTTAAGATCGTTCTTTCTGCAAGGGCAAGTGATACATTATCTCCCGCAGATGTATATCTTTTAGTAGCCGAAGTGGATAACCAGCCTTTGGCCGCTATGTTTTTGGTAATTGCGGCAAATCGGGGGACTTATCTATATGGAGCTTCTGCTTCCGAAAATCGTAATTATATGGCGACATACGCTTTGCAATGGCGTGCGATGCAGCTTGCGAAAGAAAAAGGCTGTACGGAATATGATTTCTTTGGAGTATCGCCACAGGCAGATCCTTCACACCCTTTATATGGCCTTTATCGTTTCAAAACAGGATTTGGTGGTGAAATCTACCATCGTATGGGCTGTTGGGATTATCCCTTGGACAATAGGAAATATCAGTACTATGCGTCAATGGAGTTTAAAAACCAGCGCTATCATTTAAGTTAGAAATTAGAAGACCTCACCCAAGGTGAGCCTAACGCCGCGGTGATTCTTACTGATACCATAGTCGATTCCAATGTTGGTGCCCGAGTTTTTGTTAAATTTAATTCGTGCACCAGCACCAGTGCCGACGTTCCAGTCTTCGAACATGGAATTCTTTGGTCCGTTTAATGTGGTAAAGTTCATAAATGCAACAAATCCAAATAAGCCATTTTGGGTGATATCACGACGATATTCCGTTTCTAAATAGTAAAGTGATTTGCCACGAAAGCGGCTGACTGGAAAGCCTCTTCCCGAACTATTGTATGGATCCCATCCTAAATTCGGAAGGTCAAGATAGGGCGCTTTACTATTAAATACAGTCCAGAAGAAACTCCTTATGGCAATCATATTTTGGCGATTTCTGTCTTGGGTAAGCCTATGGTATCGTCTAACTTCGAGAAATAGCGATTTCCAGTTCTGATCGCTTCCTAAGAATGTCGGATTTACACGGAACTGTAAATTGGCATAGTTACCCGACCAAGTATTGATCGAATTGGCGCGCGTATCGTAAATTAAATTGAAGCTGACTCCTGAAGACATGGTATTGTCTTTTAAATCTGTTCCATAAGGGTAGGAAGTGTAGTCTTCGAGCTTGGTATTGCTCGTAGACTTAATATTCATTCTATAATCCAGGTCATAACCAATTCCCATAAAAAGGCCCCCATGAATTCTTTTTAATGCATGTTGGTATAAACGAAAGTAGGTGTAATCTAAATTAATCTGCTGGTCGCCATGATGCTCTTTGCCGATACCCCAAGTTTCGTGCGGATATTTTAATAGGCGGATATCGCCATCAATCACCCATGTATTCTCTTTTAACCAGATGTAAGAACGGATTGGCAGGCCAAATCGTTTTCCAAAATTTGTGTAGGGCGTAAATGTCATTTTGGACATATAGGTATCGGAACGATCTCCTAAATAAAACCCTGCGGTTGTACTTGTAATTAAAGCATGCCCGCCTCCAGGAACATTTGTCGAAAAGGGTAAAAAGGAAAAATAGATTTTCTTTCCTGTACTATCGACTGTTTGGGGTGGCTTGATATGTAATATTTCTTTTCCAATATCAATCAGGTCCCGTTGTTTACTTGTATCAGCGAGATGTTTGGTAGTTTCTATTTCATTGACGGGACGTTGTGCATATGCAGTATCGGCAAGTACAAGTAGAACCATCAAAATAGAACATTTAATATAAAAAATATATGCGCTATCGTAGTGTGTCATGAAAGAATGCAATCTAGCAGGAAATAGATAGAATAACAATATTCAAACCAATAATTTATTCATTCTGTCACGTTTTGGCTATAAAGAGAATTGATTGGAAATTTCATTCGCCTAGAAAAAAATATCATTTACCGATTTTAATGTAATGTTAATCTAAATGTAATGAAATCAATATATGCGTTGTCTTAACTTTGAATCAGAAAATAAATAAAAAAAGTACGCAACAAATTTATATAGTAAGCGACAATAAAATAAGAAAATATACTAATACATTATAAAATTGAAAAAGATATGAAAACTTTAGTAAAAACATTTGTAGCAGCGGCAATGATTGCAATCTCTACTTGCTCAATGGCTTCAGTTAAACCAGAAGAACGCAATTTAATTACTGCTGATTTAGCCATCGATGAATACGTTGGAGCAATGACCGAAGGTCAGGTAGCTAATTTGGACAAGCTTTTTACAGCTGATTTTAACCAAAAAGTTTGTGGCAAACAAGATTTGAAATTTAGCCGTCTTGAGATGGTTGAGTTTTTGAAAAAACAAAAAGGAATCAAGATGAACTGCAGAACAACAACACAGATCGTTGAAGAATTACCTGATTATGCAATAGCGAAAGTTACGATGCAATTTGATGGTTTTGCTAAAACAGATCTGATCACAGTTGTTAAAGAAAACGGAACCTGGAAAATTTCTAAATCTGTAAACTCTTATAAATAAGAATTTGCTGTCAAAATTGGTCGATTAAAAATAAGAAAAGGGTACTTAAGTACCCTTTTTTTGTGGAGCATATCAGATTCGAACTGATCACCTCTTCACTGCCAGCGAAGCGCTCTAGCCAAATGAGCTAATGCCCCTGCTTTATTTGGTGTCGCTAAGATAGTACTTTTTCGGATAAACAAAGCCTCTTTTTTATTTTTCTACTGTTTTTTGTAGATCTGTTATCTAGTTGCTTTTTTTTGACGACCTAAATGCATTATAATCAATGGTTTTATCTATTTGGTTCCTTAAAGATATTTTTATCCTATTGAAAAACAAGAGAGTTTACCGGCGTACTGGAGGATATGAACAATGTATTAGTGTCCTCCAGTAAGCAGCGCTTCGGTTCGCTTAATCTGACCTTTATCTTTCCAGGCATCGTGCCCAGGAATAACCATATTAATTTCGGGATATTTTGCCAATAACCTCGCTAGGGATGGCTTCCAGGATTTTATATCCCCATCTGCCGTAAATCCTAGATCTTGGGCTTCGGAGCTTTTTATAAAACAACCTCCGTCTAGGATCTTATATTCGGGAAACCAGACAACGACATTGTCCATGGAGTGTCCGGCACCAAAAAAGTTTAAAACAAAAGATTGTCCGCCGACGCTGTAGGTTTTATTGGTGGAAACAAGATGAGTGGCCTGGGCTTTGTGATTTGCCTTTAGCAGGTCGTTCGTCATTTTTGTTGCATAGGTTGGAATTCCAATGCGGTTGTAATAAGCAAAGCCACCTGCCCGGTCTTCGTGCCAGTGTGTCGCGTAAACAGCAATGACGGGTAAATTATGTTTCTGTTTGATACTGTCCAATAAGGGTTGATATTGTGTGGAATCCCATGGTGTATCAAAAAGGATAACGCCTTTTTTTGTAATTAGGTATACCGCATTAGCAGCATATTTGGTCCCTTCAAATGTATTAAAGGTCGTGTAAAGATACAGTTGCGGATTTATCTTCTCTATTAAAAGAGGCTTTTCTTGCGCTTGTAGAGATGGGGAAAGACCGAGTAAACCAATGCTCAGGCATACACCAGCAAATGTTGCGCGAATATGAGGAGAAAGAAGTGAGATCATATTTTTGAATGTTATTGCATTAACGTTAGAACAAAATGATTATTATTTTTTCAAGACCTTGTTAATACATTTTTTAGGTAGACTGAACAAAGTCTTCGCGATAAGGAGTGAACGAATCGATCAGTTCTCCTTCTTCAAGACATTCACATCCATGAATCAATTGTGAATAAATGATACAAGAATCACCTGCGGTTAGGATGCTGTCGACACCATCAATATGGTATCGGAATTTTCCTGCACTCACATAAGAAATCTGTGTGTGGGGGTGTTGATGAAGTGCACCGATGGCCCCTTTTTTAAAACGAACTTTCATGAGCATGAGTTCATCATTAAAAACGAGTATTTTTCGCATAACACCTTCGCCCAGGTCTGTCCATTGCTGCTCGCTGTCGTGTAAGAATATTTCGCTCATCTAATTGTTGATTTATGGATGTTTCGATTGGAAAACGCTCTGTTTTTCAATTATAGTAAAAAAATACGAATTTACGGCGAGATCCATTACTTCTTTTGAAGCATATCAATTTGCTTTATAAAATTTGACAAAAGATGGGATGAATTAAAAACCAAATGGTCTAAATACGTGAAAAAACAGTTATTTTGTGTTTGAGCAATATGTATATTACACGATGAATTATTTCGACGAGCTTATTACTTTATTACAAGAAGAGCAGCAATTTGATCGATTACAACATGAAAACTTGTTGTTGAAAAGTAGTTTGAATGAACGAAGAATGCAAGGTGTCACCTGGTTTCCGATTCAGATAACAGATACGGAGCTCGGAAGAGGAGACTATTTGTCCGTTAATTTAAATCGAACAAATCATTATGAGGTCGAACATAAGTTTCGCTTTGGTATGCCAGTTTGTCTGTTCTCAAATCACGATCCCGACCGAGATCGAATAGAGGGCATCATATCTTCGATCAATAGGGATGGGATGCGAATTTCATTTCGTGTCGATGAACTTCCAGAATGGAGCAGAAGAGGGAAGCTTGGTGTTGATTTGTTATTTGATGAGTATTCCTATCGGCAGATGTTCAATGCATTGGAGAAAGGAAAGGAATTGAGTCGTGATGCAAAGCAAGGTAGTTTTGTGAGAAGATTAATCGGTGAAGAGGTGATTCCAACTGAATCTATTGGAAAATTCTTTGAGCATCCCAACTTAAATACGGGGCAAAATAAAGCGATCCAACAGCTATTGGAAGCAAGTACTGTGGCTCTTTTGCATGGGCCGCCGGGGACAGGGAAAACAACAACATTGGTTCAGGCCGTGAGCGCATTGCTAAAACAATACAACAAGCAAGTATTGGTTGTTGCGCCGAGCAATACGGCCGTTGATCTGTTAACCGAACGTTTAGACGCTGCTGGAATTGCAGTAACAAGAATAGGAAACCCTGTTAAGGTTTCGGAACATCTTCAAGAATTGACACTCGATGCAAAGATTGATCGACATCCCGCAAATAAGGATATTAAAACACTTCAAAAACAAGTGAGGACGTATACAGAGATGGCTCAAAAATATAAACGTAATTTTGGAAAGGCTGAGCGGGAGCAAAGAAAAGCATTGTTTGATGAGGCCCATCGAATCAGAAAAGATGTCGATAAGATTCAGGATTTTATCAGTGCAGATGTTTTGGATAAATCGCAGGTAATCACTGCAACTTTGGTTGGATCGAATCATGAGGTTATTCGCAATCGCAGCTATGAAACAGTCATTATTGATGAGGCCGCACAAGCGTTGGAGCCTGCTTGCTGGATACCGATATTAAAGGCACATCGAGTTATTTTGGCGGGAGACCACAATCAATTGCCTCCTACTGTAAAATCCAGTAGGGTACCTCACCATGGCCTGAGCTATACATTATTCGAAAAATTGGTGGACCATAATCCGCAATTAGTTTCTTTGTTAGATGTGCAGTATCGCATGAATGAACAAATTATGGAATACCCGTCCGCAGCTTTGTATAATGGTTTGTTGAGAGCAGATAGTACAGTGGCACAATGGAGCTTAGCAGTGGATACCGAACCGGTTTTATTTATCGATACAGCGGGAGCGGGGTTTGAAGAAACGGAAAGTGACGGCGCAATCTTCAATCTAGGAGAAGCTCATTTTATTAAAGCTCATCTGAACGACCATATTGGGGCTTGGAAAGCTTCCTTGAGCCTAAATGAAAGCCTGAGCATCGGGGTGATTGCACCTTATCGAAAGCAGGCCACTTTATTGAAGGAGGTATTGGATGAGGAAGAAGCGCTACGACCTTTCAACGACTTGATTAAAATACAGACAATAGACAGTTTTCAAGGACAGGAGAAGGATGTTATTTATATCAGTTTGACCAGAAGTAACGCTGAACAGCAGATTGGTTTTTTGTCTGATGTTCGCCGGATGAATGTGGCAATGACTAGGGCTAAGAAGAAATTGGTTGTTATTGGAGATAGTGCTACAATAGGTTCACATCCGTTTTACCGAGAATTTATTGCCTATACCGAGTCGATAGGGCACTATCATAGTGTGTGGGAATGGGATATTTCAGCAATATAAAGCAAGATGCCACTTCCTATGAAGTGGCATCTTGCTTTTATTGAAACTTACTGACTAGATTGATTCTGTAGTCACTCCTTATTAAGAAGTGAACTTCATCCAATCCGTGTTATCGTCATAGTTCATAAGTGGTTCGGCATTATTGTTATTTGATAATTGGCCTACCAACATATAAATATCCATGCTCACGTGTTGACGTGTTATTTCTGTCATCTTATCATTGAACCCGGCATTGTTAATTTGTAAAACATACTGAAAACAAATGACGCGGGCGATTATCTTTCCAAGGGTAACCAGTTCACGTTGTTTCGGCTGTAGCGGAAAGTCAAAATTTAAGATTGATGAGAAAAACGGTGCTGCAAATTCAGTTGAGCTATATTTTTTTAGGAAAGACAATAAGTTGCTTTCTTTGGTTTTGCGCATAAGTTTACCGATCGCTTCAGCAACTTGAGAATAAAGCATTTCATTTGACCCCTCAAAGATTTGAAAAGGTCTACTGTCTATGAGGCCACGACCGGCAACATGGTCTAACCTGTAGCCATTAGCACCGGATAATTGCACACATATTTGCGCGGCTTCATGCATTAAGTCTGTCACAAATGCTTTCACACTATTGGCATCTACACCATAGGCTGAAAGGTCATTATGGATAGAGCTGATCGAGACACTGTATGAACACATTGCAGAACACAAGGTAAATGCAGCCTGTATGCGCGACAACTGAAATTTAACAGAGTCTAATTCATTTAAACTAATACCTGCTACACGGCGTTCGGAACAATGTGTCATGGCCTCATCCAACATCCGCTTTATAAAACCCATCCCCATTCCTGGGAACTGTAATCTGCTGCGGTGGAGGGTATCTAACATCAATTTAATTCCTGTACTTTCCGGGTTTAGTTTGTGATCCGCGGGTACATTAATGTCGATGTTGTTCACACCATAAGGAATCGCATAGAGCCCAAGGCTATTGTATTTCTTTGTAACAACAATCTTTTGTTCTTCGACGGCATTTTCTGTGACAAAGAAATCTATATCCCGCACCAGTTCTCCATTTTCATTTTTCTTGCGTGCTGTCACGAGCCAAAAGTCTGCAGCTCCAGTAAGACCTTGCCAGTGTTTTTCACCTTTTATATAGTACTTATCGTCCTTTTGTTCGTAAGATGTTCGCATATTGAGTGCGTCACTGCCGTAAGCCTGTTCGGTAATCATTAATCCTCCCATTGCCTGGTTTTCCAAAAATTGATGGAATACCCGCTCTTGAAGTAAGGTGTTGCCGTATTTGGCAAAAGGTTCCAAAAATAGCGCAATATTAATCCCGAAGATTAGCGATAAAGATAGTGATTCATAAGAAGCAGCTGCCAGTACACCCAAACATTCTTTTACATGAAGTCCCCGGCCACCGTGGTGTTCTGGGATAGCAACCGACAAGGGTTGCATTTTCATGATCTCAGCTAAAAACTCAGGCGGTAGCCCACGCGTTAAACTGAGCGAGTTATAATCATACTCTTTATTAAATAAGCTTGATAGCCTAGTTTTAAAATCCGCAATAAACAAATCGAAATCTTGGGTTATATTGTTGTGTTCTGAAACCTTAAGCATCTTTAAATATGTAATTAAATGATGGAACAATGTAAATTGAAACATGAAGAAGAACTGCCGGTTGACCAAAAATTCTCTTTTGCTTCAATCACTTACACAAAAATAACTCCAATCAATTTGATTCTCTTGTGTACTTCAGTATAAAAGATAGGACAAATCGTGCATATTGAAAACCTAAGTTGCTCTGTTTCGATAAGAAGTAGGAGAAACGCCAACTATTTTTTTGAAAAGCCGCGAGAAATAAGAGGGATCAGAAAAATCCAATTCATAACAGATATCTGCAATGCTTTTAGTGGATTCAAACAATAGAAATTGACTGTGCATAATCAGCACTTCAAGAATGAGTTCCTTCGACGATTTTTTGAATACAGAAAATACGCACCGATTAAGGTAGTTTGTAGATACCGCGAGTTTATCCGCGTAGAATGAAATATTTTTTTGCTTTTTGAAGTTTTTGTGCACCAGCTGTTTGAACATCATAGCAATTTCCTGTCTCCGATTGAGCGCTAGGTTGGATGAAGATAGCTTGATAATTTTTAGAATTGCAGATTTTAATAAATTTTCAAATAGTTCTTTATAAGGTAATTCCGAAAGCAATTCATCATAAAGTAATCTGAAAAGCTCTTGAAGATCGCTGCTGTCTCGCGCCGTTAAGTTCAGTAAGGGTGAGATATTAAAGATATTCAAAATCTCCTGTTCCCGGAATATGGAAGTCATTGCATTGTCGTTTATTAAAACGCAATGGCCTTTCGCAGATTTATCGACCGACTTTATTGTTGAGATATTGCCGTAATTGCTGATAAGAATTGCTGGAGCTGTTACGACATATTCCTTAGCTCCAATTTGATGTTTAAAATAACCCTCAGTGATATGAACAAGCAGGTTATAGCCCAAGAAAATAGGTGGGGTAGGGAATTTAATATAAGGAGCGATTTCACTGAGCTGGAATATCTTGATCGGCGATTGCTGGTAGCGAAGATGTTCCAAACTACCTGTCATAAAACGATCTACAAATTCACCCGCATTTACCTGCTTTTCCATTATCAATTATTATTATAAAATTTAGTATGCCACAGCTTATGAATGTCATCTATTGTTTCATGTGCAAATCATGCTCCCAATAATATTCCAAAGGTAGCTGGATAAAACTTGTTTATCAATTTTAACAAATGATTTGCTAAAATAAAGCTTTATCCTTAGTTTAGTTTTTGCAATCAGATAAATAGCCTGATGCTCAGGGGCTATATTTTAATATTATAAACCAAATGAATATGAAACTAGTGCTCATTTCTATCTTGACTCTATTCCTGTTCAGAAATGTAACTGCACAGATCTCGTTGAATTATTGTAATGATCGTATACAAACTGGAGCAGAACAAACCGAGCGTTATCTTCCTTATTTAATGAATAAACGTATTGCAATATTGGGAAATCCATCTACGGTTATTAAAGGGAGACACCTTGTTGATAGTCTACTCGCGCGCGGGGTTCAGATTGTGAGAATTTTTGGACCTGAGCACGGATTTCGAGGCAATGCAAGTAATGGAACTGAAGTGGGGGACGAAATCGATCCGACAACCAAAATTCCTATTGTCTCTTTATACGGGAATAAGAAAAAGCCAACAGCGAAGGATCTAAAAGATATCGATCTGTTTATTTATGATGTGCAGGATATGGGGGTGAGATTTTATACCAACATTAATACCCTTCGGGATATTATGGAAGCTTGCGCAGAAAATGATAAGGAGCTCTTGATCTTAGACCGGCCCAATCCCAATGCCTATCTAATTGACGGTCCTATTTTGGAGGAAGAATATAAGTCGGGTATTGGGCAATTCCCTGTTCCTATTGCACATGGGATGACTACAGCTGAATTTGCCCAGATGATCAATGGAGAAGGTTGGATGAGTACTAAAAAGAAGTGTAAATTGAAGATTATTCCTGTAGCAGATTATGATCATAGTATGCTTTATAAGTTACCAGTCAATCCTTCGCCCAATTTAAATACGGAACAAAGCATACTCTTATATCCAAGTATCTGCCTCTTTGAAGGTGTGAAAGTGAATCATGGTAGAGGCACCGATTATCCCTTTGTTGTGATCGGTAGTCCAATCTATAAGGGTATATATGACTTTTCATTTGTTCCCGTCAGTAAAAAAGGGATGAGTGAATCGCCACTTTTTATGAATGAAGAATGTTATGGAATAGACCTGCGTAAATATGATCTGCAGCAGCTAGTAGATAGCAAAAAAATAAACCTATCCTGGATGATAGCGCTGTATCGGAATTCTCCGGAAAAAGACAAGTTTTTTGATCAATCATTTTCGAAACAGATTGGCAGTATCGAAAAGCTGGTGGGCGTGGGTTTATTTCGCAAGCAAATTGAAGCCGGTGTTTCGGAAGAAGAAATCCGAAAAAGCTGGGAGCCGGGCCTAAGTAATTATAGAAAGACTAGGGAAAAATACCTTATCTATCAATAATATAACCTGAATAAAAGTAAATCGATGTTTGGACTAAAATATGATTGGCGCCAAATTATTATCCTATTTATTGCAGTGGGATGTTTTTGTCAATTACGGGCGCAGCAGCTGGCTAAAGGCCTAGATCGCCAAAATTATACAGCACAATCCAACATTAGGTTAAATCCCGCGTTGAAATGGAAATTCAAAACAAAGGGAAGGTTGTTTTCTTCGCCCGTCGTTTGGAAGGATATCGTTTTTGTCGGGTCTTGCGACAGTAATCTTTACGCATTGAATAAAACGAGCGGTAATATACTTTGGAAGTATAAAACTACCGGTGAAATTCGGTCGACTGTTGCCATTGATGGCGGAACAGTGTATTTTTTAAGCACTGATGGCTACTTGTATGCCCTGGATGTCCAAACAGGTCGAAAATTATGGCAGTTTTCAACCGATGGTGAAAAGAGTTATGATGTATGGGACTATTTCCTCTCATCTCCTGCGGTTGCAGATGATGTAGTTTATTTTGGGTCTGGAGATCATCATGTTTATGCCGTAGATGCTAAATCGGGAAAACTTGTTTGGAAATTCCTGACTGGAGGTATTGTGCATGCAGCCCCAACGTTGACACAACAGCGTGTTTTCATTGGTAGTTTTGATGGTTATTTTTATTGTTTGAAAAAAGATGGTACCCTTCATTGGAAGTTTAAAACGCTTGGCGAACGTTATTTTCCAAAAGGCGAGATTCAGTTCCATGCAGCAGTCGCCGACAGTACAGTCTATTTTGGTGCTCGTGACTTTAATGTATATGCGCTTAATATCGAGAATGGAAGTGGTTTTTGGGTATATCATCAACCAGGGAGCTGGACGAGTGTTCCTAGTATTTTTGACGATAAGCTTGTCGTAACCATGTCGGATTCCTATAGTATACTTGTTTTAAATAGAATGGACGGTGTGAAAATAGTTGAACCTAAAGTGCCCTTAAACACATTTAGCAGTGCCACTATCATAGGTAATGAGGCTTTTTTTGGAACGCTGGATGGTGTAATTTATAGATTGGATATAAAAAACGGAGAAGTTGTGCCTGTTTTTCAAACGGAGTCGAGTAAAAAGAACAGGCCGTTGTTTATAAATGATGAAAATGTGCTCCGCGCTGATCTGCAACAAAAATATGAGGATGATATTACAAGACTATTTGCAGACTACCTGCAGATGGGAAGTATCTTTTCAACAATTTGGATTGATGAAAATCGGCTTTATTTTAGTTCGGCTGATGGTGCCATCTATGCATTGGAATAGTAAGTACGCGCTATTTACAAATCGTAGCAGGGCTTACTTTCTCAAAATTTTTTCCATGGATCTACCTTTGGCCAGTTCATCAATTAATTTATCGAGATAACGAACCTTCTGAACCAGCTGATCTTCAATATCCTCAATGCGATAGCCACAGATTACACCAGAGATCTTTGAAACATTCGGGTTTAAGCAAGGTGCTTCTTTAAAGAAATGTTCAAAGTCAATTTTATCGTCAATCGTTTGCTGTAACGATATGGGGTTATAGCCGGTAAGCCAGAAAATGATTTCGTCGACCTCTTCTTTTGTGCGTCCTTTTCTTTCGGCCTTTTGTATATAAAGCGGGTATACACCAGCAAATGACATGCGATATATTCTTGTATTATCCATTTTTACATGTTGATTTTATTAAAGGTATTCATTTTGAATGAAAATAGAAACAAAGGATAGTTGGCTAAATTAAGCAGGATCATTGCTAATTGCTGCTACGTAACTATAAAATTTACTTAGCAATTTCTTTAATAATAATATAAATTATAATTCTATCTTTATGTGATACAAAATTATTGAAAGATTATATATGGATTTGAGGTATATTCGAAATAACATACATATTAAAGAAGAGGATCAACAACGTATCAAAGACTTTCCTGTGCTGATAGGAGGGTGTGGAATAGGTAGTTACATTGCAGAGTGCTTATTGCGTATGGGTTTCGAAAATTTGACAATTGCCGATGGAGATGTTGTCGAATTGACAAATCTAAACAGACAAAATTACACAAGCAAGGATATTGGTCTTAAGAAAGTATTTGCTTTGCAGGAACGTTTACATTCAATTAACCCGCAAGCCAAAATAACCGTGTTTTCTGAATTTATTAACAAAGATAATCATATGTGTCCTAAATAAATTTTAGGATTGGATTTCTGTGGTACAAGCATAGCTTTTTTCATCATTTCGATATTGACCCCTATTTTTCAATCTGCGAAGATCTTTAGCTGTCCCTTTTTTCCTTTTATAGGCGGCCTGAGAAAGGGATCATCTATCCATTGCCAGATGTTTATTTTCACGAAGATATTCATTCTGATGAATGCGACCAGATTGGACAGGTTCCAGTCATATTTGGCCTTTTTTTG
>NZ_VLKR01000056.1 GCF_007830445.1 Sphingobacterium siyangense
CACAAAAGTAGAGCTTACGGTCAATTATTACGATGATTATAAGTTCAAAACCAATACTGTGCTTCCAGCGACTACGGGCATTGACAGCACCTGGATGGTGAAGGGACTGCTTACGGGTACCAAGGTCAGCAAGGATGACGGGAACTCACCGCTACTGTCGGTCAATTATTATGACAAGTATGGCCGGGTGATCGAATCTGTTTCGGATAACCATTTGGCGGGAGTGGACCGTATCACCAATACCTATAATTTTTCGGGACAGCTGGTTACGAGCAAGCATCAGCACCGTGTCGGCAGTTCTGGTTCGGTCACGACGATGCTGACGACCCATGACTATGACCATGTGGGCCGGCTGGTTCAGACGAAGAAGAAAGTCAACAGCCAGGCGGAGGTAATCCAGAGCAGGCTTGCTTACAATGAGATCGGCCAGCTGAAGAGCAAGTCGCTGCACAGTGAGAACAGTGGCAGCAACTTTATGACCAGCATCGCCTATGCGTATAACGAGCGGGGCTGGCAGACCAAAGCCAGCGCGCCGCAGTTTACCTCGCAGCTGAACTATAATGTCAATAGTACTACGGTATTGGGCAATGCGCAGTACAACGGCAATATCGCCCAGCAGCTGTGGGGTTATGCCGCTACCACAAACAGTACATTCACCTATGGCTATGATGCGCTCAACCGGTTGAAGAGCGGTGTGAGTACGGGAACTGTGATGAGTGAGGTATTGACGTATGACGATATGGGCAACATCAAAACCTTAAAAAGGGATAACGGAACCACCATTACCTATGGCTATAACAATAGCAACAAGAGCAACCGATTAGCGAGTCTTTCGGGTGGATTAACAGGAAGCTTTACCTATGATGTGAACGGCAATGCGACGAAGGACCGTACAGGAATGACGCTGACGTATAATCACCTGAACCTTCCCAAAACAGTAACCGGTACTGGTAAGACCATTGCCTATACCTACAATGCTGGAGGTGCCAAGCTGAACCGTAAATCTACGGTTGGCGGTATTGTCAATGAGCAGGATTATATCGGCGGTATCGAGTACAGCAGGACTGGTACAGCAGATCCGGTGATCGAACGTATTGCTACGGAGGATGGGTTCTTGTTGAACAGTTCAGGAACCTTTAGCTATTACTATAACCTGACAGATCACCTTGGCAATGTGAGGGTGGTATTGAAGAAAGAAGGTACGGCTACCGCGCCCACTGCGGCTGTGATGCAGAAACAAGATTATTATCCATTTGGAAAGACAAAATCTATTGCAACGAGCATTGATAATAAGTATCTTTATAATGGCAAGGAGATGCAGACAGACCTGAATGGTGGTACGCATATCTTGGGAGGTTCTTATGTAATGGAAGGACAGCTGGATTACGGGGCGAGATTTTATGATGCTGAAATAGGCCGTTGGAATGTTGTTGATCCGCTGGCGGAGAAGTATGTTTCTATATCTCCTTATGTTTATGCAGCAAATAATGGAATCAAATTTATTGATCCTGACGGAAGAGAAATTTGGATTTATTATCAAGACCAAGATGGTAAAGATCAAAGAATGCAATACTCCGCAGGCATGGAGTATAAAGGAAAGGATAAGTTTGTGTCCTCAATAGTAACTGCACTTAATCGGATGAATTCAGTTGAAGTTGGAGAAAAGGTTTTAAGGTCATTAATATCGTCAAAAAACTCTTTTAATTTTAAAAATGAATTTCCCCGTGATAAAAATGGTAACATTGTTTCGCAAGCTGAGGCCGCTTTTATGAAGAATGAAAATGGGGGTGGAGATATCTTAGCTGCACATGCACTTAAGTCCGATGAATACAGAGTGTTGGATAACGTGTCTCATGAGTTATTTCATGGATTTCAATATGAAAATGGTCAAAAAAATTATATTAGTAATGAAGTTGAGGCGTATTTGTTCGGTCGTGCCGTTTATCAGAATTATATGATGAATAATGTGATGGGATATGCATCAATGCCGTGGGGTACAGGAACGGTTGCAGGAAAAGCTTATGAGGATTCCATGTCGGGATTACTGTATGCACCTGCTTTTGATCCTAATATGTTTAAGAAAGCTGTTGAAAATTTTCGTAGTGGCAGCACAGGTAATCAAGACGGAAAATATGGACAGGGCGCGCCGGTTCCTGTTACGCAAAACCCTCTTATAAAATCATTGTTTCCGTTGTTGAAATATTGAGATTAATATGAAAAATAAGATATTATTAGTGGTTATTATAGCGATGTTATTTAGTTGTAATATAAAGAATAACTTAGTGAATACTGTGTCTGGGCAATCTTCGAAGAATCAGCAACAGTATTCGCTGAGTTTACCAGATAGCTTAAGCGGAGATTCTATTACTGGATATGCAGTGTTGGAAGGTAAAATTGCAATTAATACTAATAAAATTATGAAGATTGAGGTTATGAAATTGTTCTTAAAATCCAAGAATCAAGATAAAAAATTGGCCGATTATTATTATGGGATTGACACTATTACTAATAAGGATGATTATAATTATATGAAGAGGTTCAAACCTTTTTTAGAAGAATATTATCGAACTTTAAAATCTATAAAAAATAATCAACCTAACGTAAGTGGTAATGTCTACTTGTATGGTGTAAAGGTGCTTTTGGATTAATAAACAATAGCCCAATCCGATAAGATTTGGCTATTGTTTTATTTTGAAAACAGCCCATTGAACAGGGTGCTCCGGGTGCAGCCTGGCAGCCCTTGCCAGCGCCAGGTACGGGGCATACGGTAAAAACCAGCTATGGTACCAATACGACCAGCGGGCTTGATGTTGTTAAGCTATGGACGGTAACGGCGAGTGGGGCTAACGGTACGACTAACTATTCAGCGGGCAAACTTTACCGCACAACGGTACGGGACGAGAACAGCGTCAACACCACAGCACGTTCCGGATCAGTGGACGAGTATAAGGATTTTGAGGGACGTGTTGTTCTCAAACGGGTGTGGGAGAGCGAGACCAAGGCACTGAATACGTATTACGTATACGATGATTTTGGAGACCTCCGTTATGTGATCCCTCCCGCAGTGACGGGAACCAGTTTTAGCGAAGTGACCACCGATGGCACTTATGCAAATTTCGATAATTATATCTATAGTTATAAATACGATGAACGTCGTAGGCTGATCGAGAAGAAGATCCCGGGTAAAGGGTGGGAGTATCTGGTCTATAACAAGAACGATCAGGTCGTACTTACCCAGGATGCCGAGCAGCGGGTACGCAAAGAGTGGAGCTACAGCAGGTATGATGCCTTTGGTCGTACCACTTCCAGTGGACTTTATACCAATACGGTCAAGCTGACGCGGGCTGATGTGAGCGGGCTTGTGGATGCCGCGACAGGCCCACTTTGGGAGACCCGTTCGGGAGCAGATTACCCATCACCAGCGACGACGTTTCCGCTGGCTGGTACGGGTATTACGATTACGCCGCTCATTGTCAATTACTACGATGACTATACCTTTGCCGGAGCGACTACACTTCCTGTCAGCGGAATCACAAAGAGTACCAAGATCAAGTCGTTGCAGACGGGTACCAAAATCTACCGGACAGATGGTACGCAACCGTTGCTGTCTGTAATGTACTACGATGACTATGGCCGGGTTATCCAGACTGCCTCAAAGAACCATCTTGAAGGAACGGATTATGTGACCAACACCTATAATTTTCTGGGAGAACTGCTGACCAGCACACGGGTACATACGCCGGCGACAGGGGCTGCAACAACCGTTGTTACGACAAATGATTATGATCATGTGGGCAGGCTTGTTTCGACAAAAGAGAAGATCGGTTCACAGGCGGAGGTGACTCTGGCCTCCAATAGCTACAATGAGATCGGCCAGCTGAAAAGTAAAGCCGTGGGCAAGGCAGGCACGGAGAGTTCCTTTGTCAACAGCACTACGTATAGCTACAATGAGCGTGGCTGGCTGAGTAAAAGTACATCTCTCAAATTCAGCCAGCAGCTGAAATACCAGGATGGTACAAACCCACAGTGGAACGGCAATATCAGCCAGCAGCTTTGGGGGGATGATGCGACGCTACCCAACACGTTTAGCTATCAATATGATAAGCTGAACAGGTTGACCAGTGGTAGCAATGGCCAGACAGGGGTAGCAAGCATAGCGGAGGTGATCACTTACGATGACCTTGGCATGGGCAATATCAAGACCCTGAAACGAGATGCCTTGACCGCGACGACCTATAGCTATACGGGCAATAAACTGATGAGCCTGAGTGGCGGCTTGACGGGGAACTATACCTACGATGCCAACGGTAATGCGAAGACGGACCGTTTAGGTATGTTGTTTACGTACAATTACCTGAACCTGCCGCAAACGGCCAAAAAAGCAGGGGTTGATGTAGCATTTGTTTACGATGCTAACGGAATAAAACTTCAGAAATTGTCCAAGATCGGAACTTCGCCGAATGTCATCACCACGACCAGGGATTATGTGGGTGGTATCGAATACAATAATGGTACTATTGATATAATCCATAATTCGGAGGGCTATGCCCAACGGAATGGGGCAAACTATGTATACCATTATAATCTGACGGACCATCTTGGTAATGTACGGGCTACGCTGAAACGTGGCAGCAGCTCGACTGCAGTGGATTTAGTGCAACGGGATAACTATTATCCATTTGGCAAGCGTAAGGTTGTAGCAGGCGGAAATAATAATTATCTTTATAATGGCAAGGAGATCCAGGGCGAGCTTGGAGATCAGTATGATTACGGGGCAAGGTTTTATGATGCCGAGATAGGGAGGTGGAATTTCATAGACCGGTTTGCTGAGAAATATTCTCATCTTTCATCTTATAGTTATGCAGCAAATAATCCAATAAATCTAATAGATATAAATGGGGACTCTTTATGAGTCTCGTATGGAGGAAATAATATTCTTTATAAAAACGGAGGTTTTTATAATGCAAATGGAACAGTGTACACTGGTAATGGGGTAAAGACGGATAAAAGTGGTAATGTCACGGGTTATAAAGGATTTCTTGGAAAGGCATTTGTTGCATTGAATTCTATTGGAGGCACCAAAGAAGGAGCTTCGTTACTTGGAGAATTGCAAGGATCAAGTAATAATTTTATAATCCAGAACAGTTCAAATAATAATTTTGAAATAAATCCAAATCAAAGAGAGGCAGGTTATTCGGGACAATTATATTCAGATCCTGATCTCGCAATGTCGTTTGCGAGTACATCTGCATCAGCTATGGAAGGAGGAGCGGGAGGTGTTATAAATTGGAATCCCAATGGAGGTAGTGTATGGGTTTTGGGGGGTAAAAAAAATAATAGCGCAACTGCAAACTTAGGACACGAGCTATTTCATGGTAGAGATGCGAATAGAGGCCTGTTGGATGGTAGGTCGTATCGTGGTCTTAAATATGATGAGTGGCAGGCCACATACAAGGAGAACCAGTTGAGAACTCAAATGGGGCTTCCGCTAAGAGAATATTATAGATCGCAAGATAATAATGGTATATTAAGTCCTCTTGCTCCGAGAATATTAGATGCAAATAATAAGCCGATCAGGCCTGGATGGGTTACTAAATATTGGTAATCATAAAATATTAGATTATGAAACATTATTTGAAAATTGTTTTGATTTGTTTTTTATTTATTGCTTGTAAAGGAAATAAGGTTCTAATGCAAAAATCTATTTGTGTTTTGGAAAAAGTTCATATGAATCAGTTGGCGTATTACAATAATATGGACAAAAAAAGCGATTATGCGAGCATTATCAATTTTGGAAAGCAAGGTCGAAATATATTGGCTAAAGAAGCTGTGGATGTGGTTGGGCCTGGCCATTTTACAATTTTAGAAGGATTTAATCCTGCTTGGGGAGATTATGTTGGGCTGATCTGGAATGATCGTTTAGCCTATAGTTATCATCGGCAGGCTGGAAAGAAAAAACTGCACATTAGTAAATTTTCAATCAGTAATACAGATTTGGAGAACACTAATGTAAATATACCCTCTCATATCGTTGAAAAAGTAAAGAACTGGGAGACTCAATATATCGGTAATCTCAAAAATCGAGTGGGTATGGGAATATCGGACGGATTTTATTTTATGGCTACGAGAGTTGATATGGATGGTGCGGATAATAATCAAATAGAAACTATTTCTTTTGAGGAATTTGGTGTCGAATAAATAGGAACGGGGAAAGTTCTTATATCTTATAAAGGTAAACTGGACTACGGGGCAAGGTTTTACGACGCAGAAATTGGGAGATGGAATGTGGTGGATCCGTTGGCGGAGCTATTTCTGTTGGAACAAAGGATTACATGACTATTACGTATACAGAGAATTTTTTTCTTATGATCCTCAATTATACAAAAATAATGGCTACGGGAAAAATCTTGATGCATGGTGGGGTCTATCATCCCATGAAGTAGGGTATTTACCTCAAGTGGAAAAGCATGATGGTTTGATTTCTTATTTTGGAGAATTTGCTAAACAATATACCAATAACGGACATGATGATGAATATGAGAAAGAAGCAGAGAAAGGTGCAGTAAATTTTAAAAATTTTAATGATTTTGTCAATAAAAAAATAGGAAAAAATGCAATTACGGAACTTTTAAGCGGCGGGTTATCAGAGGAAAACAAAATAGATAAGCTTCAGGCTTGGATAAATTACTTTAATAGTTCAACTAAAAAGAAGGATGATGATGAAGATAAATAATTATGTGTTCTTTTTATATTTAGTGATGTTCGCTTATTCAATGATAGGTTGTGCTGGAAATAATATTTGCATTAATCTGAATGAAAAAAAAATAATATCAAAAGAAGGAGACATTGTACGTTTTGAAATTGAAGATGATGATGCCATCTATTATTTTCATTTGAAGGGTGGGATAAGACATCAAAAAACTGTAGATCTTGAAAACATTGATTTAAACAATGATTTAGTAAAGATATATCCTGAATCTGAAAAATCAATTTTTCTTTTAAAACCGAATAGGAATTATATTTTCTCTAATAGTACAGTTTATGATGCTAGCCGTGCTTCAGTGAAATTTTATATTGATAGTTTAGCAAATTTTCATAGCTTAAACAATCTAGTTTGTGAATGATGTATATAAAATACAAAGGCACTATGATAAACAATACGATTACGAGGCAAGGTTTTATGATGCGGAGATAGGAAGGTGGAATGTGGTTGATCCGTTGGTGGAGAAGCACAGAAGATGATCTCCTTATAGTTACGATGTTAATAATCCTTTACGTTTTATTGATCCGGATGGAAAAGACTTTCGATACGCAATTGATCAACAAAATAAAACTATTACAATAGATGTGAGAGTTAATTTTAAGGAAGATATTTCAGAGAAGTTGGTACCTTATTGTATTTCTAAAAAAACAAACATTGACAAAAAATCTGTTGTGTTTTTATTTGATGAAGTCGTTAAAATATAATTAAGTTTGTTTTTTCTTTTAATTCCAAGTTTCAAGATTTCAATCCCTAATCGATAAGGGTTTGGTATTGTTGGTCTTTCATTAAATATTAGCCAATTTTTATAGCTAAAATAAACTCACCTATAACTAGGGAATTTGACGTTAAGCTATGTTAAAAGCAATTTAGGTAAAACGTATGCAAGAATTGATTTTAATCTTAAGAGTTAAACGAAAATATTTATATTAGCGCTGGTTAAATTAACTTGGGAAAGAAATTGTTATGAAAAGATTCTACAAAAAGCGGTTAAAGGCCTATAGCCTCACGGAAATCCTTGTGGTCATGGTGATTATCGGTATCCTGGTGTTATTGGCATTACCTAACCTGATGCCATTGATTACCAAAGCCAAAAGCACCGAAGCTAAAGTACAGCTCCAACATTTGCAGACCCTGGAGAAAAACTATTTTTTCGAAAAGTCCAAATACAGTGGCAACCTGGATGAGATCGGTTTTGTACAGGAAAAATTAAGTACCGACGGGAAAGACGGAAAAGCCAATTATCGGATCGAGATTGTTCGGGCCGATCAGAACACTTTTCTAGGTAGAGCAACTGCCGTAGTGGATTTCAATGGCGACGGTAAGTTCAATGTGTGGGAAATAGATCAAGATAAAAACCTAAAAGAGGTTACCGCAGATTAACATGTGGTGGACCATATCCATTGTTGTTCTTTTAATCGGTATAGCTTATCAGGATTTTAAACAACGCGCTGTAAGCATTGTTCTCTTTCTTCTACTAGCCATACTGCTTTTGGGACTCAAGCTAACACAAAGTTATTGGCAGGACTCTTATCCGGATATCTTGGCGGGTAGCTTGTTTTTGACTTTTCAAATGGGTGCCATTCTGATCTATTTCCGAATCAAAGATGGGCAATGGGGACGGATCATGGATCGAAAGCTGGGCTGGGGGGATATCGCATTTTTGCTCTGTATATTGTTGTATATGCCCTTTTTGAACTTTTTTCTTTTCCACATTGTCAGTTTAATCACCGCATTGTTGGTTGCGATGGTCAACAAAAATTGGCGGGATCCGCAAAAAGGTATTCCACTGGCGGGTTGCCAGGCTTTACTTTTTTTAGGATATTTTACCTCCGAACGAATGAATTGGATTGATTGGGATTTGATCGGTCAATCGTTTATGTCATAGCATAGAAAAGTATACCGAATTATTAACAAAGAAGCGTTGTGGGGACAGGTTATCATTTTTCAACAGAAATACTGCATGCAATCTCCCGGGATATCGCATGGCACTACCGTATTATTCCATTTGATCGGAATAGCAAGGAAATTCATTTTTATACAGATCGGTCCACGGACCTTTCCGGGCTGGAGAATGAGCTGGCTATCCTCTTTGATGAGCATATTATCCTGGAGATTACTTCATCGGCCCAGATCGAAGAGTGGCTCAATAAGCATTACTTTGGCGAAAAACAGTCGGAAGGAAATGAAGCTGTCAAAAATCTAGTCTTCAATGCAGATTTTCTTGATAATTTAATCTATGAAGCAAAACAGCTCAAAAGCAGTGATATTCATATAGAGACCTATGAAAACCGCTGCCGTGTACGCGTTCGTATCGATGGAATGATGGTAGAGCGGTATGTGCTGAAAAGAGAGGACTATCCGGCTTTGATCAATAAGATCAAGATCATGTCCAATCTGGATATTGCCGAAAAACGCCTGCCACAAGATGGGCGTATCCATTACAGACGTAATCAGGATCAGTTTGATATCCGTGTATCGGTGCTACCCACTCTTCACGGGGAAAAGGTGGTACTGCGTCTACTGAACAATAATGCCACCAATATCCAACTGGATAAATTGGGGATGTCCCCGGAGGATTATGAAAATTACCTCCACGGAGTGAAAAAGCCCAATGGTATTTTGCTGATCAGCGGACCTACTGGTTCGGGTAAGACAACTACCTTATACGCTACATTAAAACACTTAAATAAGACCACAAATAATATTCTGACCATCGAAGACCCTATCGAGTATACGCTGGAGGGTATCAACCAGGTACAGCTCAAGGAAAATATCGGACTGAGCTTCGGTGCTGCACTGCGTACGTTCTTGCGTCAGGATCCGGATATTATTATGGTGGGGGAGATCCGTGATCCCGATACCGCCAATATGGCCATACGGGCGGCTCTAACGGGACACTTGGTATTGTCTACCATCCACACGAATTCTGCTTGGGGAACGGTATCGCGTTTGATCGATATGGGGATTCCCAATTTTTTGATCGCTGGTACCCTAAATACTTCTGTAGCCCAGCGTTTAGTGCGCACGCTTTGCCCCAATTGTAAACGGGAGGAGGAGCTGAAAGCAGATCTATACCCCAGGCAATTTAAACCTTATTTTACGGTGCATAGGCATGCAGTTGCCGTGGGTTGCGCATCTTGTTATTTTACAGGTTTTAAAGGGCGAAAAGCGGTCTATGAGATTATTCCGATGGATCAGGGGCTGGTGGACGAGATCAAAAAAGGGAATATGCGGGTGGACGAGCAACTGAAAGAACGAAAAATAAAAACACTTGGCGAAAATGCATTTGAGCTTTTCGCTGCCGGGGAAACAACGATAGAGGAAATCTATCCATTACTATTCAATTATTGATGATGAGTTTGAGAACATTATATTTAACCTTATTGCTATTACTGTCTTTTAGCATCAGCACTTTTGCTCAAAATGCGACAGAAAACTATGCGCGCGTGGAACAACGGCTGGAAGCGTTGGCAGGGACAGTACCAGGATTACAAAAGAAGGTGAAACTTTCCGTTTCTGGCGTTACGGCGCAGGAATTTCTACGGGCTCTCGCGCAGTCCAATGACCTGAATATCAATGTGGACCCTGCGTTGAGTTTTTCCATCGTCAATAACTTTACAGGCGAAACCGCTAAAAACGTACTGCTATTTCTAGCGAAAACATATGGTCTGGATATCGATGTGATCGGTTCGATTATGACGATCAAAAAATTACCGGAGCCCCAGCCTGTTCAGATTGAAAAGGATATCAAGGTGCAGTACAATACATCAAGTGATGGACTGGGCTATGAACTGCAGAATGATCCCTTGGGCAAGGTGGCACATAAGATCAGCTCCCTATCAGGTAAAAACTTGATCGTGCCCACACCCTTGCTTCAGAAGACCGTGACGGGATTTATGGCTGAGGCGCCATTTGAAACAGCATTGGAAAAATTGGCCTATGTGAATGGGTTGAAATACCGCAAGACCAATGACAATGTGTATGTATTTGAGTCCTTGATCCCCGGAGAGGAACTGTTTATCAATGACGACCGGCAGACGGATGTTCGTTTTAGACCGGACAATGCAAGTAATCCTGCAAACGGATCCAGTGGAATGAATCCGGGCATGGGTGGCGGGCAGCCAGGTAACTATGCCCTTTATGGAAAAACGGAAGAGGGTAGAGGAAAGCGTTTCACGATACAGGCAACCAATACGCCAATTATCGAATTGATTAAGCGTGCTTCCGAGGAAGCTAACGTTAATTATTTTATCTATAGCCAGATTGACGGAAATATTACGACCAATGTAAAAGATATTTCTTTCGACCAGTTCCTGACCTCCATTTTTCAGGGAACACCGTATACCTTCCGGATGGACAAGGATACCTATTTAATTGGAAATCGTCGCAACGAAGGACTACGCGATAATAAGATTATCCAGCTTCAGCACCGTTCCATTGATACCATTATGATGATGATTCCGATGGAATGGCGGAAAGATGTTGAGATCAAAGAATTTAAGGAACAGAATATGCTGCTGCTTTCAGGCTCGGGACCACAGATCCGTGAAATTGAAACTTATGTGAAGCAGTTGGATAAATTGGTGCCGATGGTATTGATTGAAGTAACACTACTGGATATTCAGAAGGGAAATACACTAAAAACCGGTATTAAAATGGGGGTAGCAGATTCTATTCCAAAGACAGGTGGGAGTCTTTCCGATGGTTTTACGTTTGGTGCTGGTTCCGTCAATCGCTTTTTGTCGCAGATCGGGAAAAATAACTCGTTCAACCTCGGCCGTGTAACTCCAAATTTTTATGTACGGCTGCAGGCCTTAGAGGAAAATAAGAATGTTGAATTACGTTCTGTACCTAAGCTTTCGACTTTAAATGGACACAAGGCTACTTTAAGTATAGGGAGTATGCGTTATTATAAAATCGAAACACAGAATGTTTTTCCCGGATTAACTAACACAAACGTATTCACGACGCAGTATAAGGAAGTCAATGCGGATTTAAAGATCGAGGTTGTGCCAGTAGTTTCGGGCGACGATCAGATTACCATGAAAATCAAAGTAGACATCTCCGATTTTATAGGAACGCCAAAAGACAACGAACCACCTCCGACATCCAACAGTAAGTTTGAGTCCATTATTCGTGCACGTAATGAAGATATGATCGTACTAGGAGGAATTGAGCGTACCGAAAATAGCAATAGTGGAAGGGGAATTCCGATCTTGTCCCGTATTCCGATCTTGAAATGGTTGTTTAGCAGCCGGGAGAAAAGTACACAGAAGGTTGTCTCAGTCGTCTTTATTAAACCAACGATATTGTATTAATACATGTTGAACAGGATCAAGGAAAAATATCGACTGAATGCTTGTCTTGGAATTTCCTTCCGACAGGATGCCTCCAGCCTATCCTTTCGGTACTGCAAGGTGAAGTTAGAGAAAGACCAACTTGAAATTGAAGATACCTGGGAGGTAGATGACTGGGAACTTATCACAAACAATAAGTACAAAGATACACCTATTGCACTTCACCTTGATTCAAGGCAGATCCTTATCAAAGAGACTGCGCCTATGGATCTGGATGAGGAGCGGTTGAAGTCTATATTCCCCAGCTATGATGCGGATCGTTTTTATCATGGACAGCTGCAAGGGGAATCAAAGCAATGGGTGGCTTTTGTGCGAAAGGATTATATTGTGGAGATGATCGACAGATTTGCAGTCTGCGGATATCAGGTTATTAAAGTGTTTGTCGGTCCTTTTGTGCTGGACGCAATACTTGGTCAGATTAATAGTTACGGTGATGCCTACACTTTTGATGGACATTCAGTAAATGTCAGTAGTGAAGATAAACGTTGGCAGGACTACCGATTCGGACCTGAGTTCGAGAGCCGTTTTGCTTTAAAGATTGGCGACCATCCGATTAAAGCGCAGTATGTGACCGCTTATGCAGTTGCTTTTTCAGCTTTGATGGCAGGTTACGTTCCTGAGTATGGGCTGCTTATTCCAGAAGTGGAAGAACAGCGTCAAAGCTGGCTCGAAAAGCAAAAGTTCAATGTAAACCTGCTGATTATTATTGCTGTTTTTTTTCTTTTGCTGCTAGCGAACACCTTCTTATTTAGTCATTATTATCAGGAAAATATGGCCTTAGAAGACCGGGTAAGTAGTCAACAGAGCACGGTGCAGGATTTAGGAAAGTTAGAGGGGGGAATAAAGAGCAATGAGCAGCTATTGGCTGAACTGGGTTGGAATGGTGGTGTTTCCAAAGCCTGGCTACTGGATCAGATCGGCTATTCCATCCGACAGTTTATGCAGATAAGCCTGGCACAGATCCAGGTCAATCCGCAATCAAAAGGACTCGGGAATACAGTGATCCAACAAGCTGACCAGATTATCATCAAAGGGAATAGTCCAACTTTGGAAATGCTCAATCTGTGGCTGCGTGAACTCAAGAATAATCCCTGGATCGCAAAGGTCAGTATTGAGGAATATGGCAACAAGCAACAGGACGAAACGATGGATGCCTTTACCATAAAGATAAACTACAATGATAAAGTGGAAGGAAATTGATTATAAAAAACGCAACAAGCTATTGTTTGTAGGTGCCGGGATTCTCCTAGTGCTTGCCTGGTTTTTGGCCTTCCAAAAGACCTATCTGGCCTATCGTGAAAATACACGTCTGAATAGTCTGATCGGCAATGACATCAGCAATAGTACGCAGTTTGATTTTACACGGAAGAGTAAAGTTTTGGATAGCCTGAGTAAAGTTTATCAAAGTGACTCGGCAACCTGGAACGATAATTTCCTTTCAGAAGCAAGCCGGGCGATTAATTCACCGCGTATTCAGGTCTATTTCAATAATCTTCCTAAGAATGCCATGCAGGTGGATAGTGCTGCTGTCAAATCCAAGAGCTTAACCTTAAAGGGAGACTATCGGTCTATAGTCGCTTCCATTGCCGAGCTGGAAAAGATCAATACTTTGGGCTATCTGAGCACCGTGACTTTAAAGTTTGACAATAGGAGGGTATCGGCCAACGAACGTAAAGTAATTGAAGGAGAAGTGGGATTTAAGGTGAAATTGGAGAGGTAGAGGAAATATATCTAAGATACTTTTGAGACTTATTCTGTTCCTCTAGCCTTGACCTTTGGTGGAGGGAAGGGAGGTTACAGGTCGATTTAATGTCTAAAATCTAGTGATTGATGTTTATTTAAAAAAATAAATTTTTAACCATATTATGAAAATAAAGAAGGTTTTACTAATAGTATTAGGGTTGCCACTATTTGGAAAGGCACAGACGAACTCATTTCCAGCGAGTGGAAATGTAGGTGTAGGTACAATAACTCCTTTGGTAGGAACAAACAATAGTGGAGTGCAAATAGCTAAAGGTGATCATAGCAGTATTCTGTTAGGGGATCCGCTCGGAAGCGGATATGGAGGGATTGTCCAAACTTCAGATACAAAACATAGACTATTCCTTGGGGCAAATTTATATGATGATGTAAATAAGGGGTGGAGTCGTTTTGTTGCTGGAAAAGGAACTGCTGGTATAAGTATTGTAGCAGATAAAGGAGGCTGGGGCTCATCAATAAGTTTTTATTTGAGTGACAATGATCTTGATATGGCTTCTAAATTCACGATAAGATCAAATGGTAATGTTGGTATTGGTATAGAATATCCAAATGAAAAATTAGCCGTTCGAGGGACAATCCGTGCCCAAGAGATAAAAGTAGAAACTGCTAATTGGCCGGATTATGTATTTACCGATGGATATCAGTTGCCAAGCCTGAAAGAAACAGCAGAATTTATCGAGAAAAACAAACATCTTCCAGGTGTGCCTAAAGCAGCGGTAGTTGAAGAAAATGGTTTGTCTCTGGGAGAAATGAACAGGATCTTGATGCAGAAGATTGAGGAACTGACATTACATTTAATAGAAAAGGATAAAGATATTTCAATTATTAAAACTGAGTTATCAAACCTAAAAAGACAAATTAATGAGAAAAATGAAAATTTGTAACTTGTTGGTTGTGTTATTGATATTGGCTTGCAATACAGCTGTGGCACAACAATTTTTTAATGGAACCGTTAATACCACCTCGGCAATTAATAGGACGGGATCGGTAGGTATCGGGAATGTACTGTTTCGGAGTTCGTCTGGGATTCAAGTTTTAGAACATACTTATCCTACCGGGGATTTTTATATCAGAAGCGTTGCTTATCAGGTCCAAAATGATGAGGGGAATCTAATTCTTAATGATATAGGTGGATTTGTCGGTATAGGGACATCAAAACCTAAAGAAATGCTTTCAGTAAATGGTAAAATCCGAGCTCAAGAAATAAAAGTCGAAACTACTAATTGGCCAGATTATGTATTCAATGCTGGATATCAGTTGCCAAGCTTGAAAGAGACCGCTGAATTTATCGAGAAGCATAAGCACCTTCCTGGTGTGCCAAAAGCAGCGGAGGTTGAACAAGACGGGCTGTCGTTGGGCGAAATGAATAAGATCTTGATGCAGAAGGTGGAGGAACTTACATTGCATTTGATAGAAAAAGATAATGAGATAAAAAAGCAGAATGAGACTATTCAAGGTGTATTGGAACAAATGGAACAGCTTAAAAATTTATTAACTAAGTAATACATGAAGCCACAATATTTCTTATATCGTTTGATAATGCTCATCGGGGCAATTTTTATCATTTTTAGTTCGGGCCACCTTTCGGCCCAAACTGCTGCTACAGCTTCCGTTAGTACTGCGGGTTGGAAGAGAGTTGCTTATGTGAATAATCTTGGAGGTCGGGGATTTGGGAAAGTAACCTTATTTACTAGTGGAGGGAGTAATACGCCCAATTACCTCGATATCGAATGGTTCAAAGATTGGTTGACCACTGGCGGCATCTCTGTTAAGACGAATAGTAATGCTGGGTATTGGTCTGGCGCGCGCCTTACTTACGATAAAGACACTACTTTTATTGAAGTAAATTTTACCGTAGCAATAGCAAATCTACAGCTCTTAAATGATACCTATGGCTGGAATGTAGCGAAGCTTTACTCAGGCGCATTGCCTGATGGCGGCGGAACCGTCAGAGCCGAAGCTGCGAGAGGAAGGCTAAATGTAGATGATAAGTTTTATGTAGGCTTTAATGGCCGAGTTGGTATTGGGACTTCAGCTCCTCAAGAGACTTTATCTGTAAACGGAAAGATCCGTGCACAGGAAGTCAAAATCGAGACAGCCAATTGGCCAGATTATGTATTTGCTGATGGATATCAGTTACCAACGTTGAAAGAAACAGCAGTATTCATTGAAAAAAATAAGCATTTGCCCGGTGTACCGAAAGCCGCTGAAGTTGAAGAAAATGGCCAGTTCCTCGGTGAAATGAATAAAATTTTACTTCAAAAAATCGAGGAGATTACACTGCATCTGATAGAGCAACAGCAGCAGATTAAAGACCTGCAAGATAGGATTAATGTGTACCGCAAATAAATAAGATTGTTCGTTATGAGAGTATTAAAATTGAGGGTGTAAATTAAACTGTGTCAAATAAAGAATATTTATATTAGACACAGCAAATGGAAAAAGAGGAATTTGACTTTGAACGCTTCAAAGAGGAAGCAATGAGAGGCCTTTACGAAGGCAAGAAAATGGGCGGTACCGACGGAGTTTTCGCTCCGATGTTGAAACACCTTCTGGAAAGTATGCTTGAAGGTGAGCTGGATCATCATCTACAGGAAAGTAAAGCTTCCGGGGAGATTAATCGTAAAAACGGGAAGACAAAAAAGACGGTACGGAGCCTTCAGGCCGGACATTTTGAACTGGAGAGCGGTCGTGACCGAAAC
>NZ_VLKR01000057.1 GCF_007830445.1 Sphingobacterium siyangense
AGACAGACACTGTTGTCTTCCTCTTTAATTTTTAAGAAACAAACAGGAAACGTAACTCTTTCAATAAATATGTCATTTGGCATGAATCACATGATAAGAATATCATAGATCATCCAATAAAGATTTTTAGGTGCCTATATCGGCGGTGTCTACCTCTTCCCATTCCGAACAGAGCAGTCAAGCCCGCCAGAGCCGATGGTATTGCCGTAACAGGTGGGAGAGTAGGTCGGTGCCTTTTTTTACACGGAAGCCCTTGCTGGAAACAGTCAAGGGCTTCTTTCGTTTAAGTACTTCCGTATTTCCATGTATAAGACATTGCATATCCTCCGTACTTCCCCGACCGGCGTTGCCCTAGAGCCTTCACTGTGCCTGCTCAAGCTCATCCCATCACTGCTCCTTTTCGAAAAAGCTTTGGCTCACTGGCTACAGTTCAATACATTGAAAGATTAAGGTTTGCCACTTTGATGAGATTTGATACGCTATAGATGCAATTCGCTTCGTTCCGATAGTCCTCGATGTTTTCGGGATAAATTTGTGAATATAACATTGATTTCAATCCATATTGCCATTAAAATAGCGCACTGTACGGTATGAAATGTGATTATGGTCACTTTTGATGTCAGATCTACTGGTGAAAAGTACCTTTCAGGATCTCAATTTTCGCTAAGTCATTTAGAACCAGCAGCCGAAATTAGTAACTAAGCATTGTAATGCGGTAATACAAAAGTGACGTACATCACTTTTGTACGCATTCCCCATCATTAAATTGTCATAAATTGCTGCTTACTTTTGAACCAGAATCAACAATTTAAGTAATGCAGTTAGAGCAATTTAATTACGACAACAAGATTGTCAGGAATTTCGGAATCGCTACCATTATTTGGGGAATAGTTGGTATGACCATAGGATTGCTTGTGGCGACGCAGCTTGTTTGGCCCCAGATGAACTTTGGATTGCAATTTACAACATTTGGCCGTGTACGTCCTGTACACACCAATGCGGTGATTTTTGCTTTCGTAGGTAATGGTATTTTTATGGGAGTTTATTACTCCTTACAGCGGGTGCTTAAAGCAAGAATGTTCAGTGATGCTTTGAGTAAGCTCCATTTTTGGGGTTGGCAATTAATTATTGTTGCCTCGGCTATTACACTACCACTCGGTCTTACTTCAAGCCATGAGTATGCCGAAATGGAATGGCCTATTGATATCGCCATTACCCTCATTTGGGTCGTATTCGGAATCAATATGTTCGGTACTATTATCAAACGGCGCGAACGTCACATGTATGTCGCTGTTTGGTTCTATATTGCCACATTTGTTACAGTAGCCGTATTGCATATTGTTAACTCCATCCAATTACCTGTAGCGGGCTGGAAAAGCTATTATGTCTACAAAGGCGTACAGGATGCGCTGGTACAATGGTGGTATGGTCACAATGCTGTTGCTTTTTTCTTGACAACTCCTTATTTGGGAATGATGTATTATTTCCTTCCTAAGATGGCCAACCGTCCAGTTTACTCTTATAAGTTAAGTATTCTTCACTTTTGGTCTTTAATCTTTATTTATATCTGGGCAGGTCCTCACCATTTGCTCTATACGGCGCTACCTGGTTGGGTACAGTCTTTAGGGGTTGTATTCTCCATTATGTTGATTGCTCCGAGTTGGGGCGGTATGATCAATGGCTTGTTGACCTTGCGTGGTGCTTGGGATAAGGTACGGACAGAGCCTATGTTAAAATTCATGGTCGTGGCCCTTACTTGTTATGGTATGGCGACTTTCGAAGGCCCTATGCTATCTTTAAAGCAGGTGAATGCAATAGCTCACTTTACCGACTGGATCGTAGCACACGTACACGTAGGTGCATTGGGATGGAACGGCTTTATGACATTCGGTATTCTGTACTGGTTGATACCACGTATTTATAAAACGGAGTTATATTCTAAGAAGTTGGCATCAACCCACTTTTGGATAGGTACCTTGGGTATTTTGTTCTATGCGATCCCGATGTATTGGGCAGCTGTAGTACAAGGCTTGATGTGGAAGGAATTTACACCGGAAGGGGTCTTGAAATATCCAAACTTCCTTGCGACAACATTGGAAATTTTGCCAATGCACATGATGCGTGCACTAGGTGGTGCACTTTATCTATCGGGCGTGTTCCTAATGACGTTCAACTTGATCAAAACTATGCAAAAAGGGAAGCTTTTGGCCAATGAGCCTGCAGAAGCTCCTGCATTATTGCCGGTTCAAGTAAACGAACAGTCTCAACACCGTCGCCTTGAACGTAAGCCAATTTTATTTATGGTACTGGCTCTTATTGCGATCCTCATCGGGGGTATGGTGGAGATGGTGCCGACTTTTACAATTTCTAAAAACGTTCCAACGATTGCGAGTGTAAAACCTTATACAGCATTGGAACTGCAGGGAAGGGATCTCTACGTGAGAGAAGGTTGTGTAAACTGTCACACGCAAACTATTCGTCCATTTAGATCCGAAACTGCCCGTTACGGAGAGTATAGTAAGGCGGGAGAGTTTGTTTACGATACACCGTTTTTATGGGGTTCGAAGCGGACGGGACCAGATCTGCATCGAATCGGTGGAAAATATCCTAATAAATGGCACTTTGATCACCTGTTGGATCCGACGATTACCTCGCCAGGAAGTATTATGCCAACATATCCTTGGTTGATCGATCAGAAGCTAGATAATTCTATTCTGCAAGATAAAATGAAAGCATTACGGAAATTGGGAATCCCTTATACCGACGCGGAAATTGAACATGCTGAGCAGGATCTCACCAAACAGGCACAAAAAATTGCTGATGATCTAAAACAAAATCAAGTGAATGTGTTAGCTGACCGTGAGATTGTAGCTGTAATTGCATACTTACAGCGATTAGGAACAGATATAAAAGCAGCTCCAAAAGTAGCTGATAATGTTAACGCAAATCAATAAAGCTATGTTTAAGCAAATAACAAATCTAAACGGCAGTGAGCTTTATCTAATTGCATCACTTTGGATCTTCTTGGTGTTCTTCATTTCAGTAGCAATAATGTTGTTTCGAATGAAAAAAGACTATGTTACTTATATGAAGGAATTGCCTTTGGAAGAAGATGAAACAGAAAAGGAACTGAATCATTCACCTGAAAGTCTATAATATATGAGTTTATTATTGGATACTGCACCAGCTACCGCAGAAGTTGTTCAATCTACGATAGGATTCGGTACAGATAATTTATACACAGATATCTTAATTGTTGTATTGATCGTTGTGATGCTGGCTCTTCTCGCTTCGGCATTGATGGTCAATCGCGCGATGAAATCCATCATTAAGATTACCATGCCTGAATTGGCCAAGGAGGAAAAACTCAATAAGGCGGCGAATAAGGGCTGGATGAAAAGGTCCTGGAACAAGATCATGGGGATCAGACCGATTTCAGAAGAAAAGGATATTGTCATAGACCATGAGTATGATGGTATCCGCGAATTGGATAATCCGATTCCGATCTGGTTTAATTTCCTTTTTTATGGAACGATTTTTTTCGGCCTTGTTTACTTATTTGTTTATCAGGTGTCGGGCATCGGAATGAACCAGGACCAGGAGTATGAACATGAGATGGTCGTTGCCGAGAAAGAGCGTCAGGCTTATCTTACTGCTTCTGCGAGCAATGTAGACGAAAGTAGCGTGGAGTTTCAGCCGGAAATGGCAGCTGATGGAAAAGCAATCTTTACCGCAAACTGTGTCGCTTGTCACGGTGGTAGCGGCGAGGGAGGCATCGGACCTAACTTGACCGATAAGTTTTGGCTTCATGGTGGCGAGATTAAAGATATCTTCAAAACCATTAAGTATGGTGTTCCTGATAAAGGAATGGTGCCATGGGAACAAACGTTGAGTCCTGCACAAATCGCACAGGTTGCCAGTTATATTATCACCTTAAGGGATACACACCCTGCTAATCCAAAAGCTCCGCAAGGTGAAGAGGTAACCTATGGCGGTGGCCAGGCTGCAAGCGGAGAGAAGCCGGCGGATGAGAGCAAAGCAGATCAGGCTGAAACAGAAAAAAAAGCAGAGTAGTAAATTGAAATAGCAATGAGTACAGTAGTCGTGAATAATGCCAATAACGGTGGATCTAAGTCAAAAAAAAGACAATGGATTTATGCCAAAAAACCGCAGGGAGAGCTTTACAAAAAGAGACAGTGGGTTGGGTATTCACTACTGCTGTTCTTGTTTGTAGTTCCTTTTATCAAAATAAATGGTGAACCGTTTCTCATGTTCAACATTATTGAGCGAAAGTTTTCCATCTTAGGAAATCTGTTCTATCCACAGGATCTCTACATATTCGTATTCGGCATGTTAATCGTGATGGTATGTGTGGTTTTGTTTACTGTTGTCTTTGGACGGGTATGGTGCGGATGGACTTGCCCCCAGACTATTTTTTTGGAATTAATATTTAGACGAATTGAATATTGGATCGAAGGTGATTGGCAACAACAAAAGAAATTGGATGCTGGACCCAATACGGATCAAAAACAATTGAAAAAGTTTTTGAAACATGGTATATTCCTGATCATATCATTTTTCATTTCAAATATCTTTTTGTCTTATATCATCGGTGTTGATGCACTGATGAAGATCATCACTGATCCATTGGACCAACATATCGGTGGATTGATATCAATAATCATCTTTACATTGGTTTTCTATGGTGTGTTTGCGTACGTCAGGGAGATTGTATGTATTGCAATTTGCCCTTATGGCAGATTGCAGGGCGTACTCCTCGATGACCAAAGTATCACTGTTGCATATGATCATAGACGTGGAGAGCCAAGAGGAAAACAGCAAAAGGATGCAACGACGACACATGGAGATTGTGTAGACTGCAAACTCTGTGTGCATGTATGCCCCACAGGAATTGATATTCGAAATGGTCTGCAATTAGAATGTGTAAGCTGTACGGCCTGTATTGATGCTTGTGATGCTGTCATGGACAAAATTGGAAAGCCTAAAAAGTTAATTGGCTTTTATCCAATGGGTGAGATTGAAGGAACACTGAAGAAAAAAAGCAATACGAGAGCAATAGCCTATTCTATCGTGTTGGTTGCATTAATGTCGGTCTTTTGTTTTCTGTTGTTCAATCGTTCTCAGGTGGATGGAAGATTGCTTCGGGCAAAGGGAAGCACCTACCAGCTTCGTGATGATAAGACAATAAGCAATCTGTATTCTTTGGAATTGATTAATAAGTCTGGTAAAGAAATGCCTTTTAAATTGGTCTGTGATGATCCGCGTTTAAAGATTCAACTGGTCAATCCTATTCAAAAATTGAGTAAAGATGGGCATGCGACACTGAGCTTTTTTCTAATTATCGCGAATAAGGATGTGGAGACCTATAAAAGTAATATAAAATTAGCTATCTATTCGGGAGATAAGAAAGTGGAAAGTTTAAAAACCACTTTTATTGCGCCTCCGGGTATGAATTAAAATGAAAAACAATGAATTGGGGTACAAAGATTTTTTTAACCTTGGCGGTATTTATGTTGTGCATCGTCGGAGCAGGAATATACATGGTGAGTCACGATTCGGATAGTCTGGAAGAAGATGACTACTATGAACAGGGGCTGAATTATGATCAGGCTTATGATAAGAAGCAAAATGTGCTGATGATGAATGAATCGCCAACCGTCGAAATCAGGAAGGATACCCTATATATTCATTTTGTGTCCAAAGAAAATAAAGGGAAATTACTATTCCGAAAACCTTCGGATAACCGATTGGATAAAGAATTACCATTTCAGACAACCAGTAATTTATATACACTGCCCATTTCCACGTTCGATAAAGGAATGTGGAATTTGTATATTGACTGGAAGAGTGTAGGTAAAGATTTTTTGTTTGAAGAGCATATTTTATTTTAGTTTACGAAAATGAGCTATACCTATTTTGCATTTTTCATGGGATTGTTTGGAAGCATACATTGTGCGGTAATGTGTGGTCCATTAATTTTTGCCATTGAAGGAAGGCAGGGGTTTGGTTGGAACGTTTTCTTCAATAAAATACTGTATCAATCCGGCAGGGTACTGACTTATGGTTGTTTAGGACTTTTACTCGGTACGATCGGAACATTTGCGCAGATTCAAGGTTGGCAGCGAAGTTTGAGCTGGGCCACAGGTATTATTCTGATCGGAATTGCTTTATTCCAGCTTATTGGTAAGCATAATCGGAAAATCGCTAGCTGGCAGACGAAGGCTGTGCAGCCAATTGTACGCTTATTGTCGAAATGGCTCTATAAACCGGGGGGAAGTTTTATTGCTGGCGTACTGAATGGCTTATTGCCCTGTGGTATGGTCTACATGGCACTCATGTCGTCCATAAATGCAGACAGTCCACAGCAAAGTTTCTTTTTTATGTTGTGTTTTGGCTTAGGAACTATCCCGCTATTGTTTGCGTTTTCTTTTCTGGGAAATTTCTCCAGATCTTTCAAAATCGGATTTTCGAAATGGGTTCCCTTTCTCTATTTCTTATTGGGAATTTGGTTTATACTCCGGGGTGCCAATTTAGACATTCCTTATTTAAGTCCATTCATTCATGTCGATGGTGCAATAAACTGCGCTTAACGACAAACAATATGTCGATGCTAAGTATTATATTTGGTAAAACCCTTAGCACACAATATGGAGGTACTTCATCATATTTTACAGATTGCATTAGAATATTATTGGATTCCCTTACTCATCCTTTATATTGGTGTAATCGGGACGATTTTGATCGAAAACCGTAATCCTTCCAAGACCATTGCCTGGATTATGGTCATTGTTTTCTTACCTGTCGTCGGTTTGCTCAGTTACTATTTCTTTGGTCAGAAGTTTAAGAAGGTCAAAAGGATGAAACGCGTGTATCGCGAGCAGTCCAAAAAGCTACTGGATGCCTGGCGTAAGGAATCCGAAATTATGGAGGAACATATTGATACGTTAAATGAGCGGATCGGTAGTTTGGCCATGGTATACCGCTACCTTAAAAATCAGAAGATCTCTACATTCTCCCTCAACAACGATGTAACCCTGTTTATCAATGGGGAAGAAAAGTTTCCGGTACTTATTGATCGTCTTAAAGCTGCGCAGCATTCCATTCATATGGAATATTATATCTGGGAAATGGATGAAATAGGGCAGGAGATCTTACATATTCTAGAAGAAAAAGCAAAAGCTGGGGTCACCGTACGTCTGATATTGGATAGTTTTGGTGCTCCAGATGTAATTAAATATTTACGGCGGCATAAACCCGATTTTGTGTTTCAAGCTTTTCTTCCAGTAACCTTTAGTTCCTTGGCGAATAGCAACTACCGAAATCACCGCAAGATAGCGGTGATCGATGGGAAAATAGGTTTTGTCGGCGGAATCAATATTTCAGATCGGTATATCAATAATGGAAAAAATGAGGTTTATTGGCGGGATACAGCTATGATGGTTGTCGGCGCGGCCGTAAATACGTTGCAAATCCAGTTTTGGAACAGCTGGAACCAGACAGATGCGGAATCGTTTGAATTGGGCCGAGGTTATTTAAACCGATTTCCCCTTACCGATGAAGATGCGAGTGGAGTAGGATTTACAGCCAGTGATCCTGGATCGCCAGCGCCTTTCAATATGGAAGCAATTATTGCCGGTATCAACGAAGCAAAAGAATATGTACAGTTGTGTACGCCATATTTTATTCCCAGCGATCAATTGACGACCGCTTTAATGCTCGCGGTATCTTCAGGAGTCCGTGTGGACTTGATGTTGCCGGCCCAGTCTGATTCGTTTTTTGTACAGCACGCCTCATTCTCGTTTATAAAACCACTGTTGGAAAGAGGAGTCAACGTATACCTCTATACAAAGGGATTTCTGCATGCCAAAACTATCTGTATTGATGGGAAGCTTGCCTATATCGGTACGACAAACTTAGATATCAGAAGTTTTTACATCAATTTTGAAATCTCGGGAATTGTCTCGGATAAAGCGCTTTGCGACCGTCTTAATGCACAATTTTTAGCTGATATTGAGGTCTCAGATCTGATTACAATCCGAAAATGGATGCAACGAAGCCGCTGGAAAAGAGGAGTTGATTCCATCTGTAGGCTTTTGGCTCCATTGCTTTAAATTATCTTTAAAGAGTCGGTAATGACCCTATGGATAGGTATAATAAATGTTAAAAATACCCCAATGGGGTTGGTCTTTGCTCAAAATTGAATATATTTAGCTATTCATTTTTTATTCTAAGACTTTCAATGAAGCACATAAAACTATTGACTTTATCGATAGGACTGTTAGGAATGGGGACGACTTATGCCCAGACTACACCTACGTTGCCTATTAATACGATCGTAGAACGAGTTCAGAAATATTTTCAGGTCTACCCAGTTGAAAAGGTACATTTACATTTCGATAAACCATATTATGCGGTGGGGGATACCCTCTGGTTTTCGACCTATTTATCCCGCAATTTGGCCGAATATGAGCCGAGTAAAATAGCTTATGTGGAAGTACTGAACAGTCGTGATTCCCTGATTCAGACACTAAAAATTCCATTGGATAAAGGGGTAGGAAATGGGCAGATTGTACTTGATCCTCAATTTATGTCGCAGGACAATTATCGATTTAGAGGTTACACAAAATGGATGGCCAACTTTGATAATGCCTACTTCTTTAATAAAGTGGTGCCAATCGGTGATGTTATCAATAAGAAATTGATTACAAACATTGAATTTCAAAATAATATTGGTGGCAATAAAACCCAAGCTGTCATACAGTTCCGCGATCGTACGGGAAAACCGATGATCAATTCAAAAATCAATTGGGAGTTTGTCTCGGGATGGGAAACGTTCGACAAGGGTAAAGGTGAGACGGATGGTCTAGGGAAAGTAACGATAAATTTGTCTGCAAAGGAAAAAGCAAATTTGGAGAAAGGACAACTGAAGATTAGCATTCAGGAGAATAAAAATGAAAAACCTTTGTCTAGTTCTTTCTTGCTCAAAAATGCCTTGTGGGATGCAGACGTGCAATTCTTTCCTGAAGGGGGAGATATTATCGCCGGATTGGCAAAAAAAGTGGCATTTAAAGCTCTCGGATCCGATGGGAAGGGGCTAAAGGTAAAAGGAAGTATTTTAGATTCAAAGGGCAAGTCTGTAGCGGAGTTTGCGGACTTCGGAACTGGAATGGGCTATTTTTCTCTCCTGCCGCTCGCGGGGGAAAATTATCAAGCTGTTGTGAAGTTTGAGAATGGACAGGAACGCAAATACAAATTGCCGGCTGTTGTCAATGACAAGGCAAATGTTGTTTTTGTAAAACAGGATGCCACGAATGCTGAGTTTGCCGTGGTAACCAGTGAAGAGAATTTTTCAAAAAACCAAGGGCAATCCTATTACGTTTTGGTTCAGTCGAATGGACATCTCTGTTTTGGCGCGCAGGTGAATTTGAAATCTTCCTCCGCATTGGTTAATATTCCGAAAGAGCGTTTACCAAATGGTATTGTCCAGGTAACCTTATTGAGTCCTGACGGAAAGCCTATTAGTGAGCGCTTGGCATTTGTTCAAAGCGAAAAACTTTTAAATATTCAGGTTACCAGCGATAAGCAAAGTTATAAGGCTAAAGACTTGGTCAATCTTAAACTTGCTGTAGACAACAATGGGCAGAAGTTCCCGGGAAGCTATTCAGTAGCTGTAATAGACGAATCCAAAGTTCCTTATAATGATCAGGCAGATCTATCGATTGTGAGCAACTTTTTGTTGACTTCGGACCTCAAAGGAAATGTAGAGAACCCAAATTCATATTTTGATGAAAAAAATCCCAACCGGGATAAGGCTTTAGATGCTTTATTAATGACGCAGGGCTATCGTCGATTTGACTACCCGACGCTTATATCGGAGAAGTTGCCGCAGATCAGTTTTCTTCCTGAGCAAGGAATCGAATTGTCCGGTATACTCCGGATGAATACGGGACGTCCTTATCCAAATGGTGGGTTACTTTTATCGGTGCCTTCCCGTAATATTAAGAAGGATGTTTATACGGATCAAAATGGACGATTCACATTTAAAGATCTTGTGTTCCCGGATTCGTCCAAAGTAACGGTTAATGCTCGATCGAATGACAATTACCGAAGCTTGGTTATTAATATGGACCAGAGCTTTTACCCTGAGATCGATAAGAATAATGGCTATAAGAGTTATTTTGTACCTAATATAGACCAAGCTTTTGCTCCTTATTTGGCGAATAGCCGAAAAGAATATCGAAAATCGATTCTCTTGGATGAGGTCGAAGTGACGGCTGTAGTGAAGAAAGTAATCACCAATAAAGATTTTCCTTCTATTTCGGGGCTGTCCATGCCTGAACACCGTATTGAACCCGAACGTTTGACCGGTTGTAACGTGTTGACCATGTGTCTTCAAACGGTATTGACGGGCATTACCTATGATCCACAGACATTGAAATATTATGTTTCTCGTGATTATAATGCGGGTGGGCGTACACCTGTTCAATTCTTTCTGAACGGTATGGCTATTGATGAGCCCGGATTGAATAGTATCAATGTCGCGGATATCGAAGGTATCGAAATCTTCTTACGTGATGAATTGGGTACAGTCTCCAGAATGTATCAAAATAATGGTGTTGTGTCAATCTATACGAAGAAAGTGGAAGCGAAGAAACCACGGATGTCATTGAGTGAGATTGAAAGCTTATTGCCTAAATCAAATGTAATCGATATGTATCCATTGGGGTATATCAAAGAGCGGAAGTTCTATGTTCCAAAATATGATACGCCGGAAAGAAAGGCTGCAAACGATTTGAGAACGACCATTTACTGGAATCCTAAAGTCTCGATCACAGAGACCGGGGAGGCGGCTATTCAGTTTTATAATGCCGACGGAAATGGAAATTACAAGGTAATCGTCGAGGGAATGGATCAAACCGGGAATATTGGCCGTAAGGTAATAAACTACGGTGTTCAGCCTTAAACCTTGTATATAGGAGTTGATCAAAAAAGAACGCTGTTCTCATTCAAAGAGAGCAGCGTTCTTTTTTTGTTTAAAAAAACACCTCCTTGATGGGCAAGGAGGTGCTAACTAACCAATTATAAACCTAAATTATGAAAAGTATTTTGTCGCTATTAATAGCGCTAATCTTCTTATTTATAAAGTATATTTCAAATCCTATGCCAAATAGAGCTTATAGCACTTTTGGCAGATTTTTAGTTGACTTTTTTGATCAGGCTACTTGTTCAAGTGGAAATAACAGGGTCTACAACGTGGTTCATAAGCGTCTTTTTCACCTAAAAGTACAGTTTCGGTATCCTTGGTCAGGCGATAGGAATAATTCGCTGGAGCGCCACATTGCATGCAAACCGCATGTACTTTCGTAACGTGTTCGGCTACAGCCATTAGATTGGGGATTGGGCCAAATGGTTGCCCTTGAAAATCCATATCGAGTCCGGCAACAATTACCCGGATACCACTATTTGCCAATTTGACACACACCTCTGTCAAACCGTCATCAAAAAATTGTGCCTCATCGATTCCGACAACTTGGGTAGATGAACTTAAGAGTAGGATCGCTGAAGAATGATCAACGGGTGTTGACGGGATGCTATTACTATCGTGAGAAACGACCAACTTTTCATCGTATCGTTTGTCAACAGATGGTTTAAAGATTTCGACATTCAGACGTGCATATTGTGCTCGTTTTAGCCTGCGAATCAATTCTTCTGTCTTGCCTGAGAACATCGAGCCACAGACAATTTCAATGCTACCATATTGAGCGGGGCGCAAAGCCAAATTATGTTCGGAAAAAAGCATTTGATTCATTTAATTTTGCCGGAAGGTCTGCAAATAAGGTGATTTTTGTAAAATGACCTCCCATTATATTCTGTTTTTGACACTGCTAATATCAGAATTAAATATTAAATTTGGGTAGCAAAAAAGTGAAGGTAAATCCAAATATTTCTAAATCAAAGGATTGAGTTTTCCACTTTTCGGTCGGTTGAAGGTATAAGTATTATAAATGATTAATTGGTGATTTCAAAAAGAACTATGGGTACTAAAGAGGAAATTTTTAATAAGATAGGCGATTTATTACAGGATTTAAATGGACAGTATTTAAGCTTGTCAGAGCAGGGGAGTTTGTCCGAAATTAACGAATTAGTAACACTGGAAGCGAAAGCACAGGCTGTAGCGGCTTACATAACTTTACTCAAGACCAAGGCTGTTCTTCAGGAAGGTCAATCGCAGCATGCTTTAAGTAATGCAGCCTTGGACAGTAAGAAGATTGCTTTCAACGATTATTTTACCCCACCTTCGACCATTATAACATCGGCGCAACAAGTTGATGCTGAACAGCCCCAAAAAGAGGTTCAAGAAGCTCAACCAGTTGAAGATTTCAGCCGTGGAAATGAGGAAGCGATCGTGGAGGAAAAAGAGACCCCATTTGTCTTTGAAAGTGAAACTGTAAAATCGAAAGAGCCAGAAACTCCATTTGTTTCTGAAAGTGAACCTATACAATCGGAAGAGTCTAGTCCTGAAGTTGTTGAATCTGTTGCACCTCAAGTTGCTGCAATTCCTCCGGTTTTTGCAGCTGCCCCAGAGGAGGAATTAGCTTATCCGACAGAAAAGGAAGCTACTACGCAAATCGAAGAACCGACTGTCTTTGTTACAGAAGTAATCGAAGAACCAAAAGAAATCGTTATTGAACAGCCGCAAGAAGTTTTTATTCAGGAGGAAATCAATACGGTCATTGAGGAAGCTCCGGCGAGACCATTGACCTTAAATGAAATTATCTCTCAACAGAAACAAGCCGGCGTTCAGAATCGTGTTTATCAGGTGAATCAATCTGGCAATAGCGATAAGCTCACAGACATTAAAGCAGGGATAAGCTTAAATGACAAACTCTTATTTATTAAGGATTTGTTTAATGGGTATAGTTTAGCGTATAGTGAGGCTGTTGAGTTATTGAACAGGTTTACAAGCTACGCGGAAGCGGATGCATTTTTGCAGACAAATTATGCGATTAAAAATAAATGGGCCGAGAAGCCACATACCGTTGAAAAATTATACGACGTCCTACGGAGAAGATATAACTAGAATTATAAAACATAAAAAACAGCTCTCGTTCTACCGGAGCTGTTTTTTTATGCCTATATTTTTGGTTCTTTAGCTTAGTTGAAATTGTAACCAATCGTTTCCTTCATGACCATATACAAAATATTTTGGCTGAAGAATTTCGGCTAAGGATTCGAGTTCGCTCAAATAATTGTATCCGGGAATCTGTGCAAATTGTTCACTGGTCATAATAAAGACCTGATCGAGTTCGATAGCCTTGGATGAAGCGATAGCTGCCGTATTCAACAATTGCGGGATTTGGATAAATGTCTGTTCCCCATGGCCGATGACAATGATTTTATCGGCTTCATTTTCTGTCGTAACTGGAATACCACCTGCAATTTTTATGGCTTCCTGCAAATAGGCAGAACGGTTTATTTCAAGGGGCTGTATTTGGTCCAGCACCAGTACTTTGGGCCTGTCAGTGGCCGAAATAAACTTAAGCTTATGGATTAGAATACTTGTTTCGTCTTCAATTTTTTCAACCAGTTCAACTGTTTTATCGATGGCATCGAGATCAGTCCCGATACGTTTGATATAGGAGATCATATCATCGATGTCGACAAGTTGAGGACGATCTGAAATCAATGTGTCGTAGGTTTCAGCTGGAATAGCTGCCGGATTTAGGTCCAACTGGTCCAAAATATGGGCGACTAGTTTTTCTTGATTGCTTTGCATGGTGCAAAAATACAAAACCTTCATGACTTCGAAGACACCAAGCGCAATGAAAGCGAACTGAAGGTTCTTTCTGGTCAATAAGACCAGTCACTTTCAGAAAAAAAGGAGGCATTGGCGAAAGTAAATTAGCAATAGTAGGTATGCGCAGATTTTTGTAAATTGGCCTGAAATAAATGATATAAATATGTTTGACAAATTATTTCAAGCCCAGCAAAAGGCGGAGGAAATCAAGAAAAGATTGGATTCAATTTCTGTGTCTGGTGAAGTGGAAGGTGGTTTAATCCGTGTGGTAGCGACAGCAAACAAAGAGATAAAAGAGGTTACCATCGATCCTGTATTTTTATCAAACGCAGATAAGGAAGAATTGGAGGAGTTGCTTGTGGTTGCTCTGAATAAGGCAATTGCTCAAGCTGAGAATATCAGCCAGGCAGAAATGCAGGCAGCAAGCAAGGATATGTTGGGTGGATTAGGAGGACTAGGTGGATTGTTTAATCAATAGCGATATTATCATGAAAGCAACTTATTACGGACAATCATGTGTGGAGTTTGATTTTGACGGAACGAAGGTTCTTTTAGATCCATTTGTTACGTATAACCCACTTGCAAAAGAAATCGATGTAAATACAATTAAACCGGATTATATCTTTTTAAGTCATGGTCATCAGGACCATGTGGCAGATATGGCGACGATTCAAAAAAACAGCGGTGCCACTGTTTTAGCGATTGTTGAAACGGCAGGCTGGGTGAGAAGACAGGGGGTACCTGATGATAAAGTTATCGAGTTTAACTTGGGCGGAACGGTTCAACTACCTTTTGGTTCGGTAAAGATGGTATATGCTGCACATACCAATAGTACACCTGATGGTCAATACGGTGGGTTTCCTGTAGGTTTTGTCTTTAATGTAAAAGGCAAGCGAATTTATTTTGCTGGAGACACTGCATTAACCATGGAAATGAAATTGCTGGCAGACATGAAGCTGGATTGGGCATTTTTGCCTATTGGTGGGCATTATACAATGGATGTGGATGATGCAATTAAAGCCGCTGAATTTGTGAATTGTGCTCGGGTAGTTGGTATTCATTACGATTCATTTCCGCCAATAACGATCGATAAACAACAAGCTTTGGATAAATTCCAAAATGAGGATATTTCATTGTCATTGCCGGAAATCGGTTCAACATTTGAGTTATAAACCATACAACAAAAAGCCGAGCTAGCTCGGCTTTTTGTTGTATTGGTTTCTTGATTTTATGCAGATCTGCGTTGTGTTCATTAAGATATGACAATCTTTTTAAGATCTTCCAGGCTGAAAAGAGGGATATTGATGATTTTATTCTTCAGGATTTGTTCTTTGTTTTCTTCAAAATAGAACAGCTTCCATTCTCCATTTTTATATTCTAAACTACTGAGGTTTTCAATCCAGTCCCCTGAGTTCATATAGGTGCAGGTTCCTTTTCGCGTTATAACTTCTTTGATTTGAGGTTGATGGATGTGTCCACAGATAACGAAATCGTAATTTTTTTCGATCGCTAGTTCAGTCGCCGTATGTTCAAAATCCGATATATACTTGACAGCCTTTTTAACCGAGTTTTTGATCTTTTTAGAAAGAGAATATTTCTCCTTACCCATTTTATCTAGGCAGTAATTAATGATATTATTGAGCTGTATAAGTTTGTCATAGCCCCAGCCACCCAACTTGGCCAACCATTTAGAATGATGAATGGATGCGTCGAAAACGTCCCCATGAAAGATCCATACTTTTTGATTATTGAGTGAGAGAAGTAGTTTATTGCTCAGCTTGATATTACCTAATTTTAGATCGGTAAATTTGCGCAGCATTTCATCGTGGTTGCCCGTGATGTAATGCACTTCTGTGCCCGAAGAGCTCATGTCAATGATTTTTTTGATGACTTTGAGATGTTCCTGTGGGAAATAACTTTTTTTAAATTGCCAAATGTCTACGATGTCTCCATTGAGTATCAGTATTTTGGGAGATACGGACTCTAGGTAAAGTAAAAGCTCTTTAGCTCTACTACCGTAGGTACCTAGGTGTAAATCTGAGATTACAAGTATATCAAGGCTTCTTTTCATTTGCAATAAATTTGTTTATTCATCTATGTCTACAAAGATGTCTCAACCTTTGTTGATTTTGTTGTTTGCCCCGCTGTTGAGGACTATAGTTCACCTTTGACGGATTTGCCTGAAATGAATCGATCATGAGCGGTCTATTTTACCGTTTTTTGTATTATTGCATGCCACGATTTTTCATTCAATAAATCTGTTATCTTCTTTTACAAAAAAAGGATACTTTTATTTTGTACCGATGAAATTCCTGTTATTAAATCATTAAAATGTCTTGTAAAACGGTATGAATTAGTTTATTGGAAATTAATATTAGCGGGGATTTTCATTGAGGAGAATATTGGGAGGTCGGAGGACTGGGGTAAGAGCAATAAAAAAGAGGCTGTCTCAAAAAGGCAGTCTCTTTTTTTGCATTATCTAAGGTTTATTATTTGTTTTAACTGTTTGATTTTCATATATTTATAGTGTAAACAAAAAGGATATATGCCATCTCAAAGAGCTACTTTTAAGCCTTACTATCAGGACCAGATCATGGCCATTCCTCCAACTTTGGACGAACTGGTGTCCAAAGGTCATCCGGTACGTATCGTTAACGATGTAATCAACCGGATCAACATCCAGTTCCTATTGGACGCTTATAAGATAAAAGGCTGCTCCAGTTATCATCCGCAGATGTTGTTGAAAGTTTTGGTGTTTGGCTACG
>NZ_VLKR01000058.1 GCF_007830445.1 Sphingobacterium siyangense
GTACCGATATCCTCTGTATCCCCGACATGCTCATTTTTGTTATAATACAGGTCAGCAATAATCTTGCGTCCTCTAAACAGTTCGTTTAAGAAAGCGATCAGAAGATCTTTATTGGTATCTGATCCGAAAACTTTTTTAAATCCATAATCTGTTGTAATATCGATATATTTCGACTGTTTCAACTCACTCATAATACATTGTTTTTAAATTGGTTAACAATGCAAATATAAGTAAAAAAACATTTTAATACTAATATTTTTAGCATAAAAATATTAGTATGTATATGAATTAAAACAAGTTCCCCGATGAAGATCATTTCCGTCCTATTCACTCCTCGGATCGGGTTTTAGCGGCATCTTGCCACAGCGGATCACCTCAACGGAAGGGCAACCGTATTCCAGAACAACTTTGCCTTCAACCAAATAGATTCCTGCCCCACGGAGCGGATATTTGGCTAAGCTTTGCGGGAAATGGACGGTATCAAAAAATCGTCCCTCGGCATCGAGGAAAGTACCAAATTTCATCAGGTCGCCACGCTTGGTCTTCACGAATTTCTCACAAACAAAATCTCCCACCACACGTACTATCTTTCCTTCATGCAAATGGAGTTCCCGAGCGGGCATATCGCCCCGGTAATCGCTTTTGGTAAGATCAAATAGCGTACCCGTTACGCAAAAACCAATCAGCTCCATCTCGTCATAATAATCCTCCAGGATATCTTCTTCCAAGGGTGGCAGTATAGGCTTGCGAGTCTCGGTCTCAAAGAGCGCCATACCTGCTGCGACAGGCTTATGCTTGCTCATCATCAGGTGAGCTGCCCACAGCAATTGCTTTTTCCCCGTCCCCGTAAAGCGCAAGGCACCTACACGAATTAGGATAACGACCTGCTCAATACCCGTCTGTGTCCGTTTGACAAAGTTTTCTAGACTCGTGTACTTACCATTGGTTTCGCGTTCCTCAATAATACGATGGGCCAGTTTACCTTCCAAATTGAGCAGGCAGTCAAAACCCAGATAAATGTCCTTACCCCGAATGGAGGTATTAAAGACCGATTGATTGACACAGGGCAGGCAGATATTGCCCCCTGAAATTCGTGCTTCATTGACATAGACCTTACGATTGTAAAACCCGCCATAATTGTTGAGCACCGCAACCATAAACTCCAAAGGATAGTAGGTCTTGAGGAAAAGACTCTGATAACTCTCTACGGCAAAGGATGCTGAATGCGCCTTGTTAAAGGAATAACCGGCAAAGCTTTCCATCTGCCGCCAGATTTCACGGCTAATCTTTTCGTCGTAGCCCTTCGCCTTACAGTTGGAAAAGAACTTATCCTCAATTTCGATCAGATGGTCTTTGCTACGATATTTGCCCGACATCATCCGTCGGAGCACATCGGCATCGGCCATATCGAGCCCGCCATAGGCATTGGCGATCTTCATCACATCTTCCTGATAGACCATCACGCCGTAGGTCTCTTCGAGCTGCTCCTTAAATACGGGATGCGGATAGACGACTGTCGTGGGGTCATGATGCCGACGGATATACTCGCCCATCATGCCCGAACTGGCCACACCAGGCCGAATAATGGATGAGGCAGCCACCAACGTCAGGTAATCATCGCAGCGCAACTTGGTGAGCAACTGCCGCATAGCCGGGCTCTCGATATAGAAACAGCCGATGGTATTGGCCGATTTTAATTGCGCTGCGATATGGGCATCCTGAAAGAAACGCTTGGGGTTATCGGTATCAATGACCACGCCCAAGTTTTCCCGCACAATGGTACGGCAATCTTTGATATGGCCGATGCCACGTTGCGAAAGGATATCGAACTTTTCAAAACCGATATCTTCGGCCACATACATATCAAATTGCATGGTCGGCAATCCTTTTGGCGGATTGTCCATCGCCGAATAACAGGTCAATGGTTCCTCTGAGATCAGCACGCCGCTGGCATGGATGGTGCGCTGATTGGGAAAATCGGCCATGCGGTTGTAGACGCTCAGAATGGTATTGGTCACCTCATTTTTGTTGAGCATATGCTCGGGCTCGTGCACCAAGCGGTCGATCTCGGCCTTGGGCAGTCCATACACCTTACCCAGCTCGCGCAAGATACTCCGGGAGCGAAAGGTGCTCATGGCCCCCATCAATGCCGTATGTCCTGTCTGATAACGGTTGAAGATATAATCGTACATCTCGTCGCGCTCATTCCAGCTAAAGTCCACATCGAAATCAGGCGGACTCTTGCGCTTGGGATTGAGAAAACGCTCAAAGGGAAGCTTGAGCGCAATGGGGTCAACATCGGTGATCCCTAAGCAGTAAGCAACCGCAGAATTGGCTCCCGAGCCACGGCCTACATAATGAAAATTGCGCCCACGAGCATAGCGGCAGATATCGTCGGTAATAAGGAAATAACTGGAGAAACGCAGGTTTTCGATAATTTCGAGCTCGCGCTGGATGCGTTCGGTTGCGACCCGGTCATTGCGACCATAGCGCCTGGTAAAGCCATCCATGCAGTACTTGTGCAGGAGCTGCTTGTCGTTGTAGCGGTTACCGGTAAAGGTTGCTTTATTCTTGACACTGGTAAAATCAAAGCTGAACGAACACTGGCCTAGTATACGATTGGTGTTGGCCAGCAATTGGGGCAAGTCGCAAAATAAGCGCATCAGCTTCACACGAGGGATAAATACCTCGTCCTCGGCAGCTATCTGCTCATCGCCGAGCTGCGAGATCAGCAAGTTGTTATCAATCGCCCTTAACTGCCGATGTAAGGTATAGTCGGCCTTTCGGAAACTGACTGGTGCGAGTATCACACAGCGATCGAGAACTTTGCGGTCCATCAGCTGGGCCCGTGTACGCTCGCTGGGTCTGATACCGATGTATTCGAAATCCCGCAATGGAAAGCCATTGAGCTTGCTAAAGGGATAGATGACAAAGACCTGCTCAAATTCGGGTGCACGCTCCGCTGTAGCGCGGTTTTCTAGATTGAGTTTGGTGCGGTATTCATTGATCTCACGGAATCCACGCTCATTTTTGGCAATGGCTACAAAACAAAGCTGATCGTCGTTCCGAAACTCCATCCCGGCGAGTAGGTTCAGTCCGGCAGCGCGGCCCAGTTTAATGAAGTCCAGCGAACCCGAACTGTTATTAATATCGGTAAGCACGGCGGTATCATAACCGCCAGCAAGCATGCCCGAGACAAGATCCTGCAGGCTGAGGGTACCAAAACGCAGGCTATAATAGCTATGTAGATTTAAGAGCATGCTCCCCTCCTTTCTCCGGCAGCGGTGCACAGATGGCCTTCATCAGAAATTCGGCCCCATAGCGTTTTCGGATCTTGTCCATGGCCTGCATAAGGTTGACCTCCTCGGCACTGTCGTCAAAGAGATCGGTCTGATAGGAACCATAGATCAGACCAGAGAATTTGATCCCGATAAGCCGTATCAGCATCCTGCGGCTATAGAGCTTCTTGAACAGTGAAAGTACCACATCGGTAAGCTTTCGATCCGAATTGGTATAGCCGATCTGTAGTTGCTGGGTATGGGTATCGAAGTTGCTGTAACGGATCTTGAGGGTGACGCAACTCGTCAGCTTCTGCTCTTTGCGCAGGTCGAAAGCGAGTGTATCGACCATGCTGATCAGCGTGCGACGGAGTACATCCATATCGATAGTATCCTGCTGAAAGGTATTTTCTTTGGACATGGACTTTTGCTCCCGAAAAGGAAGTACGAGGGAATCATCGAGCCCATTGGCTTTACGCCAGATGTTGATCCCGTTTTCCCCGAGGACCTTTTGCATGGTAAACACCTCCATCTGCTGTAGGGTTCCGATTTTGGAAATCCCCATATTTCGGAGCAAGGTAAAGGACTTCTCGCCCACCATGGGAATTTTGCGGATAGATAGTGGTGCGAGGAAACCTTTTTCGGCACCGTTTTGCACCTGCTTTTCACCACAGGGTTTGGCCGTACCGGTGGCAATCTTGGAGACGGTCTTGTTGACCGACAGGCCAAAGCTAATGGGCAATCCAGTCTCTCGGATAATACGCTGGCGGAGTTCCTGTGTCCATTTCCAACAGCCAAAAAAGCGGTCCATACCGGAGACATCAAGGTAATGTTCGTCTATACTGGCTTTTTCGACGATGGGCGTTTCTTCTTCGATAATCTGTGTAACGATACCGGAATAATGACTGTACCGATCGTGATCGCCCCGTACAACCACCGCCTCTGGACACATGCGCAGTGCCAACCGCATTGGCATGGCAGAATGCACCCCAAACTTGCGGGCCTCATAGGAACAAGATGCAACTACCCCACGGTCACTATTTCCTCCTATGAGCACAGGTACTCCGATGAGCTTGCTGTTCTGCAAGCGCTCTACAGATACAAAAAATGTATCGAGATCACAATGTACTATACTCCTCTCCATGTTTTTTCAATTGTATCAAAGGCCCTGTATTGTCGCCTTTGATTTTTGGTAGTTGCTGTATTCAAAATTACTAATATTATTAGCAAACAATCAACAGCGAGAAATGATTTAATTTTTATCACATTCATTGTCAGCGATATAATTTATAGTCGGTCGTTGACTTAAACAAGATCGCGGTTGTGCTGTTTATTACAAAACAGGTCCTATGAACGAAAAGATACTCAGCTATTTGAAGGGTGAAGGATTCACTTACTTATGGCGGAAATCCGGTGCGCATGCCTATAAACCCATGAAAGGAAATCTGGAGCAACTGCTCGCTCGAACCTGCACAACTCCACTTTGGGAGGACGATTTATTGTCAATAGACGATGCGCTATTATTGGTAGGCACGAAACGCGTGCAAGATGATTGGATCGTGCTGGTAAAGCACAAAAGGGGGAAATAAAAAGCCTCCCTTATTAATCGTTAAGGGAGGTAATGCTTATTAGATGCCCGCCTTGGTTACATGTCAACGGGCTTCGGCGGCTTTGAGCTAAAGCAAAAGACCTTACCTAATTACCTTATCATTGCTGTTATTGATTAGCCTTAGTATTGTTGCGAGCGGAAAGAACTCAAAAAAACAATAGAGCAATTCGAAGACTCTTCGACAGAGATTGATTCTAGTGAATTTAAAAATAATATCATTCCGCCATACAACCTATTCTATTTAATCTTCATCACCTTCATTTAATGAATTATTCTTTCACCGTGAACATCACCGAACACCTAATGGTTTGACACATATTGATGTTGCATATACGTTATCTTTTGAGAAAAATACCCTTCATTGAGATGTGAATAGTTGTGTGCTATTATTTTTTGAACCAAAGTTGTTTTGGATGTGTTCCTTTAAAACACAGATTAATAATTGGTTAAATGTACACACATTCTAAAATATAAATTATGAAAGCAGCAGTATTCCATAAGCCCGGCGATATCAGGGTCGATAATGTACCTGACCCAGCTATACTTGACCCAAGAGACGTCATTCTAAAAGTAACCGCGACCGCAATATGTGGCTCCGATCTACATATTCTAAGCGGTGCAGTCCCGCAGAAGGAAAACCTGATCATGGGACACGAATTTATGGGCATCGTAGAGGAAGTGGGCTCAGAAATCACCAATCTAAAAAAAGGCGACCGTGTAGTAGTCCCCTTTCCGATCGCTTGCGGAAAATGTTTTTTCTGTACGCATGAAGCATCTCCTGCCTGCGAGAATTCAAACTTTAAACACTATGGGCCCAACGGGGATTTGATGGATCAAAAAGGTGGTGCACTCTTTGGCTATACTGATCTTTACGGAGGATATTCTGGCGGTCAGGCTGAATATGTACGCGTTCCTTATGCCGATATCAGTCCTCGGATTATTCCCGAACACCTGACTGATGAACAGGCTTTGTTTTTAACAGACATTTTTCCTACCGGATGGTCTGCGATTGATTGGGCAAATCTGAAAGGCGGTGAAACTGTTGCAATCTTTGGTTCGGGTCCTGTCGGCCTGATGGCTCAAAAAGCAGCATGGCTTAATGGTGCTGGTCGAGTTATCGCTATAGACCCACTGGACTATCGATTGGAGAAAGCGAAAGCAGTCAATAACGTTGAAATCCTAAACCCACATAAAGTAGATGTTATTCAGGCAATTCGTGAAATGACTAACGGAAGAGGAGCCGACGTGTGCATAGATGCAGTAGGCTTTGAGCCCGAACGAAATTTTATGGATAAAGTAAAAGCAACGATAAATTTTGAAAAAGGGTCGATAAAAGTATTGGAAATGTGCTTTGAAGCGGTCAGACGAATGGGAACAGTATCGATCATGGGCGTATATGGTTCACCATACGATAATTTCCCACTATTCAGGATTTTTGATAAAGGTATCACCATTAAGCAGGGTCAAGCCCCTGTTCTTAACTATATTGACAAGCTTGTGAACCTCGTCAGCGAAAATAAAGTAGTTCTCGATGATATTATCACCCACACCATTCCGCTTACTGAAGCGGAGCATGGCTATAAAATCTTCAATGAGAAAGAAGACGATTGCGTTAAAGTAGTTTTGAAACCCTAAGATAAATTTACGAGGAAAAATCACGAAAAATGAGCAGGCTTGCTGTAAACATTAAATGATTTTTCCTCGCGGTTTATCGTTCGGTTAATGTGGATAGGCCTTTTCGCAAATCGCTAAAATAGCTTCGCAAGTATTCCTTCAAAAGTTACCAAAATATTTTCTCCATATTTTTGCTGTGCTTTGGTCTACTTTCTCTTCAAGCGTGTAAGCTGTAATCCCCCCTTTAAAATTAACTGCAGCACTTTCGATCTGGGACCACCCCATCTGCAAATATTTTTTGTAAATCAATCATACGCTTTAAGACGATAGTAAATACTATATCAGATAATTAGAGTTTATTTCTATGCATTATTGAAGCTACAATAGTTCATTTATTTTTAAGTATCCTTACCCAACCATTTGCCCTCCAAAAATGTTTTAAAACCGAGTCGAATAAATAATCAAAATATGAACTAATGAGGAAAACATGATCAACAAAAATACGGCAAAGCTAGTTTTGGTAGACTTGTATCGATTTTCTATATTACCCCAATTTATAAACGGCTAAATCTATATTTGCTGCCGGCTTTTATAATTTATCAAAAATTTTCCCTTTAGGACAGAGTTGAATTCGTTGATACAAATAAACTGTGTATATTTAACATTTACTTATACAATCTCAAACTACCGTTAAACATAAATGCAGAAACCATGATTTTAATTGTAGATGACCAAGAAGAAAACATATTTTCGTTAAAGAAGCTCTTAGAATCAAAAAATTTTTTAGTGGATACTGCCCTCTCTGGTGAGGAAGCGCTAAAAAAATCCCTGAAAACCGACTACGTACTCATTATTCTGGATGTCCAGATGCCGGATATGGATGGATTTGAAGTTGCAGCAACCCTACGTGGCCTCAATAAAACAAAAAATATCCCGATAATATTCCTATCGGCAGTCAGCAAGGACAAAAAATTCATTACGCAGGGATATGCTTCCGGTGGTCATGATTACGTCACTAAACCTGTCGATCCGGATATCCTGAATCTGAAAGTCAAAACTTTCTATGATCTCCATGAAAAGACAGTCGCTCTCAATAAAATGCAGGAACAGCTTCTATCTGAAATCGAAGAACGCAAAAAAGCCCAGCGTGCCCTTGAAAAACAGGTTGACCAGCTCCACCTGACACTCGAATCCTTACCGCAGCTGGCTTTCACTGCAAATTTTGATGGGGACATAAAATTTGTCAATTCCCAATGGTACCGATTTGCTCGGTCCGCTGAATCTTTTCCGCCCACACATCCCGATGACGAGGAGATCAAAATGCTATGGACTGACGCTGTGTCACACAGAACGGTTTATGAAAAAGAAGTCCGCATCAAAGAGCTTAGCGCAGAAAATTACAAATATTTTCTTCTTCGCATAGCACCGATACGCGAGCAGGAATCGGGCCCAATTTGGGTGGGAACCCTGACGGACATTGACCACAGAAAACAATTGGAAAAAAAGAAAGACGAATTCTTGAGCATTGCCAGCCACGAACTAAAGACACCTCTGACCAGTATTAAGGGTTATGTGCAATTTATGATGCGCCTGATCGGCTTAAACGACATTTCTTCTATCCAAAAACATCTCCTTACCCTAGATGGACATGTAGATAAGTTACAGGAGCTGATAAAAGACCTGCTCGATATTTCTAAAATTGATAGCGGCCAGCTAAATTTAAGAAAAGAGGATTTTGTAATTGAAAACCTGATTGAAGAGACTATATCCTCAATGAGACAGATGAATGCCGATGTTGATTTTTATTTTCATTACGATCCCAATCTTATCAACCACATGATAAAAGGTGATAAGAGGCGTATAGAGCAAGTCTTGATCAATTTTCTCAGTAATGCGATAAAATATTCAGTCAATAGGCCCTGTATAACAGTAGACATACAATATGAATCTGACTCAGTTAGTGTATTTGTCACCGATTGCGGTATAGGTATCCCGGAAAACAGGCAAAAACACGTGTTTGATAAGTTTTACCGTGTGGAAGAATCGTCCGTAAACTTTCAGGGTCTGGGGATTGGTCTTTATATCTGCGCTGAAATAATTAAGCAGCACAATGGAACTATCGGTGTACGCAGTGCCCCCACAGGAGGATCTACTTTTTATTTTTCTTTACCTTTAAATTGAACCAGGCAATGCCAAAACGTTTTTTAAGAGATCTGCAGATCGGCTTTGGATTTTCACTGGCCCTGTTATTGACCAGTTCGACAGCATCATATCTAAGTATCCGTAATCAGATCCATAATAGTCAAATGGTTGATCACAGTAGACGTGTCATTGCACGCTCGAACAGAATTTTGATCGACCTGCAAAATGCCGAGACTGGACAGCGGGGGTTTCTGCTCACCGGAAGAGAACATTTTCTGGAACCCTATTATAGCAGTTCCCGCTCCCTCCCTCAGTCAATTGCCACCGCCCGTGACCTGGTATCGGACAATCTCCCGCAGCAAAAAATAATAGATAGCATCGGCCAGCTGGTCGAGTCCCGATTGAATAAACTGGCCGGACTGGTTAACATAAAAAAGGCCCGGGGTACGGTGACCTTAGCGGACATGGAGGAGGGCAAGAAATATATGGACAGATGCCGTGCGCTTCTCGCCAGACTTGTGGACAATGAAGAGAAATTGCTCGACAGTAGGTCCGGAAGGCTCAATACGGCATCAACATTGACTTCACTTTTTGTGATCATCGCTGCGATTTTTTCGCTGTTCATTACCATATTTTCTTATATAAGGCTTAGAAGGGACCTGGCGAAACGGGTACAGCTCGAACAAGACCTTAAGAAAAAAGATAGGGAGATCACCCAAAGACTCGTCGCAACACAACGTATTGCGGGACAGATTGCTGCCGGAAACTATTCGGTTAAAATCAATGACCAGGAGCATGATGAACTAGGAAGTTTAGCCGGTTCACTAAACAATATGGCAGATTCGTTAAAACAATCTTTCGATGAACTTAGCGACAATGAATGGCGCCAGACCGGGCTCGCCTTGCTAAACGAAGTTTTAGTCGGCAACAAAGTGAAAGAAGATCTAGTTTCCGATGCATTGCAAATCTTAGTCACTTATGGGGAATGTGCCAACGGCTCCCTTTATATCCTTGAGCATACGCAGCTAGCACTGATAGGAGCCTACGGCCATGAAGATTCGATGCGGCAATTTATCGCACCCGGAGAAGGCGCTGTCGGTCAGGCGTTTGTGGACGGCAAAGTACGGATCATAGAAAATCCATATCCTTCGAAAAATGTGGTCAGTTTTACTGCAGGATATTTACCCCTGCATTCGATCTTATTACTTCCAATTTTTGATGGTCACACCTGCATTGGTGTTATTGAACTTGGTTCTTTCAGGAAATTCAAGGAACCCCAGATGCCCTTTTATAGAGAAGCGGGCCGTCATATTGGTGCAGCGATTGTTGCAGCTCAGGCGCGGCTGAAAGTACAGCAGCTGCTTGAAGAAACGCAATCGCAGACAGAGGAACTTCAGGCACAGCATGCCGAGCTGGAAAATCTCAATGCAAATCTTGAAATCCATACCCAAAAACTCCAGACGTCCGAAGAAGAACTACGCGTACAACAGGAAGAACTGCTGCAAGCCAATAAAGAACTGGAGCAACGCTCTGCAATGCTAGAAGAAAAAAATATACTGATAGCAGACCGAAATCAGGAAATTCAGAAAAAAGCGGAAGAACTGGCGCGGAGCACGAAATATAAGTCAGAATTTTTGGCAAATATGTCACATGAGCTGCGTACACCGCTCAATTCAATTTTGCTTCTATCACGCCTAATGTCGGATAATCCCGAAAAGAACCTGACAACCGAACAGATTGAATCGGCCGAGGTGATCCAATTATCGGGAAAAAACCTATTGACCCTTATCGACGAAATTCTCGATCTTTCAAAAATTGAGTCCGGTAAAATGGAACTCGATTATCAGCAGGTTGCAATTTCGGATCTGACAAAAGACCTGGACAATCTATTTTCTCCGATTATAAGGGAAAAAGCACTCTCATTTACAATAAAATTGGCAGACAACCTGCCAAAGACAATACGTACTGACCGCCAGCGACTGGACCAGATCCTACGGAATCTATTATCGAATGCCATCAAGTTTACGAAAGAGGGACAAGTCACACTTTCCGTCTTCCCAAGCGAGGCACAAGATGGACAGATTGCTTTTGCCGTAACTGACACCGGTATAGGAATTGCACCGGACAAACAGGACGTCATTTTTGAAGCTTTTCAGCAGGCTGACGGATCCACACGGCGTAAATTTGGCGGGACAGGTCTTGGGCTTTCGATCAGCCGTGAACTCTCGCGTCTGTTGGGCGGAGAGATCCGTTTAAGTAGCCAGGAAAAAAAAGGAAGTACCTTTACCCTTTTAATTCCCGAAAATCAGGAAGAAAATACTGTTCCGACAACGGAAGAGCTTATACAGTCCATTGCGGAAAACATCGAAGAAACACAGGACATCATAATGTCCAGTAATCCGCATACCGTTGACATTATCCCGCCGGATGTTGATGATGACCGGAATGATATAAAAGAGGACGATAAAGTGATATTGATCGTGGAAGATGATGTTAATTTTGCTAAAGCGCTGCTTAGGTATACCCGGCAGCAAAAGTATAAAGGGGTAGTTATCGTGCGTGGAGACCAGGCAGCTGATGCAGCGATAAGGTATAAGCCTACGGCGATTTTATTGGATATTCAATTACCTGTAAAAGATGGGTGGCAGGTTATGGCAGAGATTAAAAACAATCCAATTACACGTCCGATTCCAGTCCATGTTATGTCATCTTTTGAAGTTAAACGGGAAAGTCTGCTCCAAGGGGCTATCGATTTTATGGATAAACCTATTGCGCTGGAACAAATGGCGCAGATGTTTATAAAAATTGAGGAAGCACTTGCCCGGAATCCGAAAAAGGTGCTTATTGTAGAGGAAAATTCAAAACATGCAGCAGCACTTGCTAACTTTTTGGAAAGCTATGATATCATTTCTGAAATAAAGACTACCGTTACAGAAAGCGTCGACAGTCTCTATTCTGATAAAGCAGATTGCGTTATACTGGACATGGGCGTTCCGGGCAATATGGGATATGACACATTAGACTCGATACGACAAAAACCCGGTTTAGAAAATATACCTATCATTGTATTCACAGGGAAGAATCTTTCGAAATCTGAAGAGCTAAAATTGAAGCAATATGCCGATTCGATTGTCATCAAAACGGCAAATTCCTACCAGCGAATACTGGACGAAGTTGGACTGTTTTTGCATTTAGTAGGAAACCATCCTGGTGAAGAATGGTCAAAAAAATCGTCTTTAGGAACCATCAGAGAAGTACTGCAAAATAAAAAAGTTCTTATCGTCGATGACGATATACGCACTATTTATTATCTCTCTCAAGCGCTTGAAAGGTATCAGATTAATGTTGTTTCTGCAATGGACGGAAAGGAAGGTCTAGACAAAATTGAAGAACACGATGATATTTCTGCTATTCTTATGGATATGGTGATGCCCGAAATGGATGGGTATGAAACGATTAAAATGATTCGTCAAAATCCCCATTATAGTGAAATACCGATAATTGCCATAACAGCAAAAAACATGATCGGTGACAGGGAAAGGTGTATCATAGCCGGGGCCTCTGATTATATTTCAAAGCCCGTGGATACCGATCAATTGCTTTCATTATTACGTGTATGGTTATACAACTGATTAAAATATGGACAATAAAAAATTGATTCTGATCATCGATGATGAACCTTATAATATTTTTGCCCTAAAATTGGTTCTTAAGTCAAAAGGTTATGCTGTACTAAGCAGTGCTTCCTTAGCAGGAGGGCTTGAAATACTCCATCAGCATAAAAATATCAATATCGTGCTGATGGATATGATGATGCCTGAAATAGATGGATATGAAGGCATTGCCAGGATCAGGGGATCCAGCGAAATATTTAACGATGTTACCATAATTGCGGTTACTGCTCAGGCCATGTCCGGTGACCGGGAAAAATGCCTAAGTGCTGGCGCAGATGGTTATATTTCTAAACCTATAGATATCGACGAACTTATTCCGCTGATCGAAAAATTTTAAGAATGGAAAAGAAGAAAATATTATTGTTTGACGATGACAAACAATTGCTGGAGATGATTTCTATGATATTGGAGAGCTTCGGATATTCAGTAGCTGTGTCCTCTACCTCCCACGACGTGATAGAAAAGGTTACTGAGACAAAGCCTGACTTAATTTTAATGGATAACTGGATACCCTCCATTGGAGGAATTGAAGCGACTCAGTTACTCAAAAACCATCAGGAATTCAAGAGAATACCGGTAATTTATCTTTCCGCGAACAAAGATATAGAAAGCTTGGCTAAACTGGCAGGAGCTGATGACTACCTGGAAAAACCATTCGACATCGTCGATCTGGAGAAGGTGATCAATAAAATGCTAAATTTAAATTATTAAGATCTTTTACTCCCCAAAAGTTTATCAATCTTGGGCACCAATTTTATTATTTTAGGGATTAACGACATACTTGATATTTGCACTAATGCTTTACCTGGTGGACCTAATGATATTTTTGCTATTGAATATTGCACCTGGATAGGCATAATCCTCCGTTTCTGATGAAATGGTTATATTATCAGACTCAACAAAATAGGTATTGCCAAGCCCATTTTGCCAGACGCTGTCTCTAATGATTCCTCCGGCCCGGAGTCTGCTCGAATTTCCTTTCTTAGTCAGGTCAATAATTGGATTTTCGATGATCTTCGTGTTTTGGAAAACTTTTAACAGGGAATCCTCGTTATTTCCGATTTCATTTTTTAGACTCGAGTTGTCTTTTTTACAGGAATAGAATCCCAATACCCCGGCCAGGAGTACAAGACTTAATTGACTACTTTTCATTTTAGTTTATATTATGTATTAAAATTTTATTTCTTTTGTAAACTGAAGGGTTTTGAAAGTTTCATCATTTAAATTGGATGACTCTAATTTATATAAAGCGGGAACTCCTATATGGGGATATTCGTAAGTCTTTGTTTCTGGGGAGCGAATTGCCAAGGCTAGATAAGCATCTATTTTTTCTACGGTGCTAGGCGCATTTCGTATCAGATCTAAATCCGAAGATTGATAGCCAATAAGGTAAAAATAAGCTCGTTGTTTGTTTAAAAGATTCTTATCGTCAGCACTTAAACTCTGCGGGTCTAAAGATAATTTAGAGATGATAGGCTTAATTTTTTCAGGGCCATCCACGACCATATAAGCACTTTTTCCATATTCTATTTCTGCTACCCTGACAATGTTGCCTCCAGTTAAATTCGCCGTAGGGAATAGTTTCTTGAAATCTTTTTCCTCTGCATGTGATTTGATATTAAATGTCGGTTTATAACTATAGTATAGCCAGCCCGTATTTTCCATCCTATTATAACGTGAATCAGGGATGGCGAACTTCGATTTTATATCCACATCTCCGCTAAAAACAAGACGTAGATTCTCAAATTGCTTAAAATGATAAATATAATCCTGATGGCCATAGTAATTTACCGGGCCCTTGTCAACAAACTTATCTTTTATAAATTGATCTAGATCCTGTCTGCTCGCAATTTTTTGATACGCGACGGGATTTGAATTATAACGATTAAATCGCACATAAGGAATATAGGAGGCAGACTGCGATTGATACTGGGTCAAATTAAATTCTGGAAAATCGTTTAAGGAAACAAATACATTAAAATAAGGTTGTTTTAAATAATTTTCAGAATCATACGAAAAAGCATAATCTGCTGCCTTCTTAAGCCTAAGTCCGATAATTTCGTTCTTTTTTTCATTCCATAATGTATCGGATATCCAACGATTACTAAGCGCTGCCATTCTTTCAAAATCATAAACACTATAGTCTATCTTCTTACCTGTACTATCGACGATAGGTGGCTTAACTGGCATTGGACTTTTACTGCAAGATGCTGATCCTAAAACTATAAAACATGCCGCAGCAATTCTGGTATTTACAATAACCTTATTCGATATGATCTTTATCATTAATTTTAAAATTAAAAATCAAGCAAGTCAGCTTGCTATTATTTGAATACGTTTTCTTCTATCAAGCATTCTATTGAAAAGGAAGAACATATTTTAAAAAAAATACTAAAAACCACTATTACATACAGAAACTTGATTCACAAATTTAATTATAATTTTCTTTCAATGAAATGAAATATTCAATCCTACACTTTTGTGTAATAAATCTTTAAATAAAAAAAGGTTTATGTTAATTTTTTAAATATTCTATAACAAAAAGTTAACACAAAGCTGAAAACAGCTAATATATTGTTGACGAGGAAACCATATATGTATTCTATCTAACAATGAAAAATCATCAACTTTATTTGCAAGTAACCTGTGCAATAATAGAACACGCCAATACAATACCGATCTGCCAACGATCAGCTTCGATGAGGTGTATGTAGGCGGTATGTGGGAGATACCGAAAAGTGTGAGGTTTGAAATACAAAATCCCACGGATATAATATATTCTTTTTAAATTGTAGAGGAAATCGCTAAAAACAATGAAATCAGTTTTCACCTTTAATACTGGAGACTAGGCTGCTCTTGAAATTGGCAATATAGAAAAGACTGTCACACTCAACATTTCCTTTTTTCACGATTCGTTGAAGGAATTGGCACAATCTGCCATTGAATTAAGAACTAAAGTTGACAAATCAGTTGTTTTTATGGATGAACCTGGTGAGCATAAACTTATTCTGAAAAAAAATGGCACCAGTATTTCCTATGAACTCCGATGGTATAAAGATTGGGCTAGTTGGAACCTCATAAGTGAAGATAATTTTGAGACCATACTTTCGGGAACTGCTACCCTGCCGAAATAGGTCTACTATTAATTGTCCGTCTTTCCTAAATTCTTCGAGTTGCTAGGAGTGTCCTGTCCAAGGTTCTGCAACCAGTGGTGTCCGCTTGGCATCCTTAGTGACTTGCCCTTTGTAGGACAAGCGTAGACTATCAACCATGGCCGTATTTAGCTATCTCAGCCTGGACCTCATTTACAAATTCTACAGTGACGTTCGCTAATTCGGCTATCTCCGATATCGAACACTTATTCGAAGACAAAAGATTTTTTATTATTTCCGCCTTTCCTTCGGCTTTTCCGATAACTTCTCCTTCAGCTTTTCCCTCTGCTCTTCCTTCTGCTTTTCCCTCAGCCATTGCTTTTTCGCGCGCTCGTTTCAATTGCTCCTCCTGACTACTTCGGATACTCTCGGCATCCCATTTATTCCTTAAACTTACGTTGTACATCTCTCGTTCCTCCGGTTTTAGTTTGCTATACTCTGCTAACTGAAATAACTTCTCAAAAATAGGCTTACGCAAATAAGTGGAAAGTCCATTTAGCGAAGACATATTTTTGAGTACATAAAGCCAACGATCTAAATCATTAACTAACTCTGCCTCAGCTTTAACAAAGTTAACCAATTCCACATATATAAAGCCTAGATC
>NZ_VLKR01000059.1 GCF_007830445.1 Sphingobacterium siyangense
AAGCAGACAAAGCGCAAAAAATTTAGAACCAGAGCGGCAATAGAACCTATCATCGGACATTTAAAAACCGATTTTAGGCTGGCAAAAAATTACTTCATGGGAGAAACGGGACCACAAATCAATGCATTACTAGCTGCAACCGCTTGGAACATGAAGAAAATGATGGAACTACTGAAACAGAAAATTATTTTCTTATTTTATAAGATACAAATTATGCTGTTTTCTAATCCTGTTTTTAAAAATAAATTAAATAGTGGGTTTTGTTAAGGAACGACTAGATATACGTATTTACTATCAAAGTGAGATATAACTATTGGAACCTTACGAACTTTATTAGTTCCTGAAGGAGTGAAAATAAAACCTTTATTACCGTCAATTTCAACCAATGACGAATAGGGTATAACTATATTATATTCTGTAGCGTCAGTATAAATCAATGCCTTTCCAAACATTCCTACAGCAGGTTTAATATCTCCAAGTTTCAATTTTAATTCAATTTGAAATGATCCTTGTCCCAAATCAGATATTTGTGATTTTCTGAATACAAATGCCTTAAATTGATTGTCTCCAAATCCATCAATAGTAATACTAGCCTTTTGTCCTATTTTAATTTTTGCCCATTCTAAGTCATTCACTCCTACTTTCAAAACATAATTCTCGTTCAAAGACGTTTCGTTTATCGCCAAGATTGGAGTTCCAGGATTAACAATTTCTCCGACATTTGCAAGCTTTTGACTTACAAAACCATCTGATGTTGCATATATTTTAGAATACTGAGCATTAAAATTTATTGACTCCTGAGATTTTTTTGACACGTCTAGAATAGTTTTGAAATTTTGTAGTTGCTCTAGAGTGAAAACACTATCTTTATATAGGCTTAAAGCACGATGATAATCTCTCTCAGCTTTATCCACATTTAATTGATTTTGAGAAACTCCTGCAGAAATTTCTGTAGCATTTAAAACTGCTAACAATTCACCTTTTTTAAAAAACTGACCTTCTTCTACGAAAATAGAATTAATTATTCCTTGAATTTTAAAAGAATATTTAGTCTCGTTTTCGGTTCCAATAAGTCCTGAGGCAGATATTGAATTATTTGATTCTAAACTGGATAAATCCAAAACTTTTACAGGTATAATATCGCCTTGATGAGGAAGTTCCTGCTTTGAGTTCGTTTGAGAACATGAACTAAGAATCAAAATAAATCCACCTGTTGCTATCAATTTTATAAGTTTCATTTTTCTTTTATTTAATATTGTTTTTTTTAATTTCAAAGCTTGCATTTGCTCTTTCAACAGATACGTAAGAGATCCAAGTATTATAAAGTGCTATATTTTCTTTGAGTTGAGATTCTGTTAATTGATTCTGGGCATCTAATAATTCGATATAAAGTACAAGCCCTTCTTTATAAGATTTTATCATATCATTATAATATGTTTGGGAGGTTTTAAGTTGAAACTTTGAGGCCTCATACTCTGCTAAAGAAGTGTACATTTCATTTTGTTTTACTTTTAACTCAGTTCTTAATTGTGAAGTCACATAGTCGATTTGAGCTATTAAACTGTTTTGATAAGCTACGCTTTGCTTTATTTTACTCGAATTTTTACCGGAAGAGAATACATTCCACTCCAGAGATATTCCCCAAAAATAATATAGACTTTGTTTGTTAAATTGCCAGTTAAACGCTTGGGAGCCCATATCTAGATATGTCCCAACTTTAGGAATTATAAAGGATTTATCGAGTTTAATTTGATTATCATTAATCTCTTTTCCTATCTTAAGTTTAATCAACTCTTCTCTATTTTCTATGTTATTATCGGTTTCTATCAACCCACTTTTTGGGGGTATTTCAGCTAATAATTCAATAATAATTGGTTCTGAAAGTGGACGGTTTAATAAAAAATTAAAGTAGTACTGCGCAGATTCTTTTGCTTTATTTGCATCAACCAAATTGGTATTTATTTTTGATACTTCATTTTCACTCCTTAACACCGAACTGCGATTAACTTTACCATTATTAAATAAAGAGAGATTTATTCTCCTTGACTCTTCAACTAATAATAGAGCTGATGAATATATTTCAACTGTCTTTACAGATTTTAAATATTGATAGTACGCTGTTTTAATATCCTTAACAAGTTCTCTTTTGAAAAGCAAAACTTCTTCTGTTTGAAGATGTACTTTTTGTTTATTTATTTTCTTATTATAAATAAGCTCAGAGTTTAGCAATGGTAAATCTGTCCTTATTTTGGAATCGTAAAAATTATTGGGATTCAACTGAATTTGCTCATTAACTAATTGAGGAAAAGTATTTGTGCCAGTTATCTGATTTAAAGTCGAATTAATACCATTGAATAGATCTCCAGTTGGAAAATCAATCGTTCTGCCTCCCTTTGCTTTTGAATATGTGGTTGAAAAACTAACGTTTGGAAAAAACATACGCTTCGCCTCTTCCAACGCAAAAATATTTTTTTCTAGAAGAAAATTCTGCTGTTTTATACTATTATTAGACTCTAAACCATCATTTATATATTTTTCTAAAGCGCTTTGAGCATGAAGGTTAGTAAAGTTTAAATTAGCTAAAATTAAACAAACTATTAAAGTTTTTATTTTCATTTTTTATTTTATTAATCACTGTTATTATTTTAAACATCGTTCAATTAAAGGACAAAAAAAATTATGCTCCTCCTAAAAGGGAAACGAAACAATTATAGCCGCTGTTCATTAACTCCTCATCTGTTTTATTTAGAAAACTATTTGTACGATCTTTACAAAATAAGGCGCAAATACCATGAAGTACTGAAATCATCATAAATGTAAAATCGTCAGTATCAAATTGTTTTAGTCTTCCATTTTTTTGGCAATCTTCAATTGTGTGCTTCATATGATTTATGGCATCTTTTGAAATATTAAATTCTGATCTATCCTCTTTTTTTGATTCTTCCACTATAAACATTAAATTATAATAATCTTTATGCTCTTTTGCAAACTCTATATATGTTTGTCCATTTTTTTTTAATCTTTCAAAAGGATCTTGTTCGGAATCATTTTTTTCCATTTTACTCAATAGTAATCTGAATCCTTCACGATGAAGTTCATAAAATATTTCACTTTTATCCTTAAAATAAAAATAAATAGTTCCAGGACTATAATTGATTTCGCTAGCGATATTTCTAATACTTGTTTGATCGTAACCTTTTTCTAAAAATATTTTTCGTGCTCCGTTTAAAATTTTTTTAGACATTTCTTGTTTCTCTTGAATCTTTCTATTTGCAATATTCATTTTATAAAATTTATGTTTATTTATTTTTTACTCTAAACAACTTTTATAAAAAAATTGAGTTTAGTAATTGTTGCTCAATGATTGCACAAAGATATTGAACACTGTTCAAAAAAACAAAATAATTTTGAAAAAAAATAAAAATATGGTTATTATGGGCAAAAAATTCTTATTCCTCTTTGCTTTTCATCGGGAAATTGTATCCAAATCCTAGATTAATAGAATATCCGTGAAATCCTTTCACTCCTCCTAATTCGTTCTTTAGATCTGCTACCTGAAATTGAAAATTACCATTTAAATACCATGATTTACTAAGGTGATAATTGAAATTCTGAATAAAATTCACATAATTTGCATTTTCTTTCTTCACTTTAATTTTTTTGGAAGTACCCTCCTCAGAGGAGAAGCTTCCTTTCCCCCCTCCGGCAACAGCATTCAGCCTTCCAAAAACAACATTGGTATTAGTTGAAAATCTGTTTTTTTGATACACCATATATCCCAATCCTAATCCATACCGAGCCATTAATCCTGCGTAGCCTGATCCACTTGCGCTAAGACCATGGTAATCGTCAAATGTGATATTTTTTACTTCTTTTTGCTTTCCTGAAAATAATAACCCGAAATCGGCAAGGGCATATAAGCGATTAGTTAAATGGTAGCCCATCTGTAAATTCCACAATAGATGGATCTGTGAAAAGTCTACCAGAGTTTCTCGGTCTGGGGAAGACTGACTAGAAGGCAAAATCGTATTGTTTCCTAGAGTAAATTGAAAAAATGAGCTATTTTTCAGGTGTTTCAAATAGTCATTTAAATCTTCTTTATCCTTGATCGCTTCATTTGCTTTAATGCTTAAGAGGTCTGGCACTGTATATTCTGTAGTCATTTTTCTTTTTCTTGATTCAGTAACTAGCACCTGATTAGAAACGCCTTTTAATGGCTGGAGTCCCTCACAGGAATTAATTCCATTCACAGAATTTGAATAGACCGTAGTTATGATTGGTAAATATTCTTTTACCTTCTCGCAGGTAAAGGTATTATCTTCATTTTGCCAAATGAGATAAACGTGATTGCGATTTATCATATCACGCTTGTATACATTTTGTAAGAACGAATCAAAAAAAGAAATGAGATTAAAATCCTTAATCTTTGAATGTTCAAAATAATAAAAGTTTGCATAATCATCCATTCCCTTAATCGGTACGTCATAAAGGGGTGTTTCTTTATACAAATCTTCTGAACTTTGATTTTCTCGGCCAACGAGTATAAATACACTCACTCCAGGGAAATCAAAAAAACCTTTCATTCTGTTACTTTGTGCTAAATAGGAAACCTTTGTTTTTTCAAATACAAACTCTCTTTTTTTTTGAGCAAAAATCATTTGGTTCACCAACATGAAGGCAAACATTAACATTCCTTTTTTCATTATTATTAATAGCTATTGTAGTACTACAAAACTATTTCCAAAAGTGAATGGTATTTTTTTTTATATACCAACTGGCAAATATTCTATACATTTTTTTTGGTAAAGGCATAATTGGTGATTGGTATAGATTTTTGAGGGTTTGGTCTAGATTTTGGCTTAAATTTATAGAAAATTGTAACATTGTAAATGTTTAAGTCCTTAGAAGATAAACTAATATAATTTGAATTATGATAAACAGTATAATAGTTGATGATGAGCCACTAGCGAGAGAAGGGCTACAGGGTTTATTAAAGGATAACCAGCAGATTAATCTAATGGGGAGCTTTAATAGTGTTAGTAAGGCAAAAGAATTTCTAAAACAAAACAAAGTAGATTTAATTTTTTTAGATATAGAAATGCCAAATGTAAGCGGCATGGAATGGGCGTATACATTAGATAAAGATATATTGGTAGTATTCATAACTGCATATACCAATTATGCAATTGATAGTTATGAAGTTAATGCAGTAGATTATTTGTTAAAACCTATCTCATTGGAGAGGTTGAATACAGCTATAGAAAAAGCCCACAAATATAAGGGAATATTAAGTGAAGGAAGTGCAAATACTGTTGATAAAATTGATAGAGATTACATGCTCATCCGAGCCGACAAGCGGTTCTTTAAGGTCAGATTTGAACATATTTTGTTTGTAGAAGCGCTAAAGGATTATGTGATTATCTATACAAAAGACAATAAGCTTATAGCCAATATGAATCTTAGAACAATTCATTCAAGCTTATCAGAAGAATTATTCATTCGAGTAAGCAAATCGTTCATTGTAAATAAAGATAAAATTGATTCGTTTGACAATCACACGATCTATATTGGTGAACATGAGATTCCTGTTGGGGAAGCATATAAGGATTCATTTCTTAATACTTTTTTTTAGTCTATTTCTTTACGTGCAGTACTATAAAGAAAACACGATCTATCTTTCTCTGTTCTAGCAGAGCAAATTGTATTTAAATACTATTGTTTAAAGCTTTAAAGCAATGCTCAATGAATATCCATTTTTGCTGTAAAAGGGCAAATAACTAAAAAGTGTTAGATATTCAACGTTTTGTATTAAATGTGAAAAACCAATTCACTGTAATTTTGTAACATAAAATTTAATATAATGTCAAAGAAAATTTTAATAACAGGAGCTTCAAAAGGTTTTGGTAAACTATGGGCTGAAGCATTTTTAGAAAGAGGTGATCAAGTAGCAGTAACAGCTAGAGATATTAATGCCTTAAAAGATTTAACGGAAAAATATGGCGATGCTGTTGTTCCTATTCGTTTAGATGTCAATAACAGAGCTGATTGTTTTCAGGCTGTAAATGAAGCGAACGAAAAACTAGGAGGTATTGATGTATTATTCAATAATGCTGGTTATGGACTAATTGGTGCTATTGAGGAAACAAGTGAAGAACAAGTTCGTTCTCAAATGGAAACTAACTTCTTTGGTTTGGTTTGGCTTTCTCAAGCTGTTCTACCAATTATGAGAGCACAAGGAAGTGGTCATATTATTCAAACTTCAAGTTATTTAGGATTAGTTACAATTCCACTTTTTGGATTGTATAATGCTTCGAAATTTGCAGTAGAAGGTTTTTCAGCAACACTTGCATCTGAAGTCAAATCGTTTGGGATAAATGTTACTTTAATCGAGCCCAATGGTTATAAAACAGATTGGGCAGGTAGTTCTCAAGTACAAACTGAATCTCTTGCCGAATATGACCAACTTAGAAAACATATGCAAGATAGAGTTACCCCAGATTTCTTTGGAGAACCAACGCATACAGTAGATGCAGTCTTAAAATTAGTAGACGCTGAAAATCCTCCGTTACATTTATTATTTGGGAAGGTAGCCTATCCAGCTGTAAAACAAGCATATGATAAAAAAATTGAGGAATTTGAATTATGGAAAGACGTGTCAGAATCGGCACATTAATATATAACTATGGATAATAAGAAAACATTTGTATTAGTACACGGAGCATGGGTTGGCGGCTGGTGTTGGGATCCGATCGTGAATATCTTAACATCGTTAGGTCATACAGTATATGCCCCAACGATGCCAGGTTTGGGAGATGAAGATCCAAATGAAAAGAAAGCGATTACATTGAGTGATCATGTCAACTCTATCGTTAAATTAATCAAAAATCAAAATCTTTCGGATATTATTTTAGTAGCACATAGTTATGGCGGGGCCGTTATTACTGGAGTTGCTGACCGTATGAAAGATTACATAAGTAAGTTGGTTTATATTGATGCGTTCATTCTTCAAAACGGACAAAGTGTTCTTTCATTGAATAAAGATGAAGATCAGGTTGCAATTGTAAAACAGGCAAAAGAAAATAATGGAACTGTTCCTCCGGTTTTCGGTCCACAGGATTTAGGTGCTATTGGTCCTGAAGTAGGTCAGGCATTAATGACTAAGATGAGATTTCAGCCATTAAATACTTTTGTACAGCAGTTAGGTCTTGCAAATGAAGTAGGGAATAATTTACCTCTAACTTATATTGCATTTGACCAGCCAGAATTAGTTCAGATTAAGCCTTTCGTAGAATATGTAAGAAACAAAGCTGAATGGAAATTTTATAGTATTAAAGCAGGACACATGGGAATAATGACACATCCGTCATTTGTAGCGGATTTGTTGTTAGCTGAGTAAAAAGTGTCCTCCTTTATTGAATTTATAATTAATACTGGAAAACATGAAATCTAAAAGACTTTTAACTTTAATTATAACAGTTATGGGAATTTCAAGTGCAAATGCGCAATCAAACAGCTTTCTAAGTTCAAGTGCCCAAAAATTTTTAAAATTTGTTAATGAAGCTTCCTCGGTCTCTGTGGCAGACATGCCCTTAGAGCAAGCGAGAGCTGTTTATCAACGTAGTACTACATTAGGGCATCCTGTTGACATGTCAGCTGTAGAAGAAATTTCAACAGAAGTAACAGAAGGAAATCTAAGCGTAAAAATAAGAGTGGTCAAGCCTAAAACAGCAAATGGAAACTTACCAGCATTTTTAGAGTTTCACGGGGGTGTTTGGTTTATGGGAAACTATGAATCGCACAAAAAGTTACTAAGGGATATTGTATTAGAGTCTAATACAGTAGCGGTTTTTGTAGAATACACCTCTTCACCAGAAGCCAAATACCCAACACCTCTTAACGAAGGTTATGCCGTATTAAAGTGGATAAAAAAGAATGGCAGTAAATTTGGAATAGACACCCAAAATATAGCACTTGTAGGCAATAGCGTCGGTGGCAATATGGTAGCTGCCATTTCCTTAATGGCAAAAGAAAACAATGATCCTTCAATTAAATGTCAAGTGTTAATTTCACCGGTAACTAATGCTGATTTTGAAACTGAATCTTATAATCAATTTGCAGAAAAGCACTTCCTCACTAAGAAGATAATGATGAAGGGCTGGGATGATTACTTGCCAAACAAAGAAAAGAGAAAAGAGATATATGCATCTCCTCTTTTGGCAACAATAGATCAACTAAAAGCATTGCCACCTGCATTGGTAATTACTGAAGAGAACGATGTATTAAGAGATGAAGGTGAAGCTTATGCCAAAAAACTAGATGAAGCAGGTGTGAATGTTACTTCAATCCGTTACAACGGAATGATCCATGATTTTGTAATTATGGATGCTCTTAAAAATGAAACAGCGGTAAAAATGTCTATTTCCGCAATTTCAGATTTCTTAAATAGTCACTTAAAATAACCGTATCCATGAGACATTTTAAAACAATCAGTGAGATGCGCAGGGCAAATGGTTTTCCGGCACCTGAGCACCCTATGTTAAGTGTGTTGAGAATTACACCGGATCTATTACTCAATATCAAAGAGTTTACCTGCGATTTTTATATGATTGGTTTGAAGAATGTTAAAGCGGGCTATTGGTTATACGGACGAACTAAATTCGATCACGAGAAGGGCTCATTGGTATTTTGGAAGCCTCGTCAAATAATAGAAATCAAAAATCTGGAATTTGAAAATGATGGGTATATCATGTTTTTTCATGAAGACTTTCTACACGGTACTGCCCTTCATACAGAAATTCAGAAGTACCCATTTTTTGATTATGAAACTGACGAGGCTTTACATCTTTCTCCAAGGGAAGAGGCCATTGTGCTTAAATGTTTCTCTTCGATTGAATCAGAATATTATAATAATGAAGACGAATTTAGTAGAGGAATAATTTTATCTAATATTGATTCTTTATTAAAATACGCTGAACGATTTTATAAAAGACAGTTTATTAACAGAAAACAATTATCTGGTAAAACGGTTACAGCCTTTAATAAACTTTTACAAGATTATCTACAAGATGCTAGTCTTTTGGCAGAAGGCTTGCCTTCCGTCTCATTTCTTGCATCACAATTGAGCTTATCACCTCATTATTTGAGTGACTTACTTAAAACAGAGACTGGAAAAACCACACAAGAACTTATCCATATCTCTTTGATCAGCGAGGCAAAAAACAGATTAAGAGATCCAGCCAAAAACGTTTCAGAGATTGCTTATTCTCTTGGTTTTGAAAACATGTCATATTTCTCAAAGCTGTTCAAAAAAGAAACTGGAATATCTCCAATTAATTATAAAAAACAATTTCTTAACTAAAAAATATGAAAAAAATTTTAATAACAGGCGCTAGCGGAGGAATTGGATTGGAGACAGCAAAGCGCCTTGTTGCAAAAGGATATCAACTTACTCTAGTTGCACGTAATGAACACAAATTGAGTGAGATTATACAAAATTTTGAAGGAAATGGGCATAGCTATATTGTTGCAGACCTAGCCAACCCTAAGGGTGTTGAAAAGATTAGCAGTTTTCTTAAAGAAGTAAAACACGATATATTAATAAACAATGCTGGTGTAGGCTTATATGGTAAGTTTATAGATATTCCTTTAGAAACCCAACTTGAAATGTTGTATTTGAATATCAATGCTGTAATGGTTTTATCTCATTCGTTTTTAAAAACAGCTAAAAAGGGAGATGCGTTGATCAATATTGGTTCGTTATTGGGACATACATCCTTTCCTGGTGCTTCAGCTTATGCCGGTTCGAAAAGCTTTGTTGCAAACTTTTCAGAATCGTTGTGGTACGAATATAAAGATCAAGGAGTATTCATTTCAGGATTTAATCCAGGTGCTGCAAAATCTGATTTTCATAATAATGCTGGAAAACCAACAAATTCATATCCTGAATTCGTACTATCCACTGTCGAACAAGTTGCCGAAGAATTAGTGAGTACATTGGAAAAGAGAAGTCAGCCTAGGGTTACTCAGGGATGGAAAAATAGGATGATGATTTTTGGGTTTAAATTTCTGAGCAGAAAAATGGCGATCAAAATAATGGGACAGTTGAGCCCTGGCATGCGCTAACAAAGTAACATCTATATTACTTCGTTTCAAACTATCATGTAAAATAGGTTCTAATAACACACTTATAAAATGAATAAAAGAGAATTTTTAAAGAAGACTTTAATGCTTTCTGCAACATATGCCTTAGCATCCTTTATACCATTAAATTTAAAAGCTATGAACTCATTAAATCCTAATAATCTGGAACAAGACCCGGAAAAGCTGGTGCGTACAATATTAAAAGCACATGGAGGTGAAAAATTGTGGGATAAGCTTGAAAAGGTAAATCTTACAATACGTAGCGGGGGCAAATTATTTGATATAATTCAACAACCTCAAGATAATACTCCAAGAAATATGGAAATATTTCTACATAAACAACAGATCTATTTAAGTCCATTTGGAGGGCCAGATCGCCGTAGTAATTTCCAGGCTGACCGTGTAGCAATTGAAACCATAGACGGTAAGGTACTTGCTGAACGTAAAGGTACTATTGAAGAGTTACACCATCACATGAATGAAACGGGAGTTTGGGATCATCTGGATAGAGTCAATTTCAATGGTTATGCTTTATGGACGTACTTAACTACTCCGTTTTTTCTTAGCATGGAAGGCGTAAGAGTTGAAACTATTGCCCAATGGAAAGAGAATAATGAAATATGGGATGGCATAAGAGTAACCTTTCCTGATAATATAGCAACTCATTCAAAAATACAGGACTTTTATTTTGATTCAAAAGACCACCTTTTGCGCAGACATGATTATTATATGGATTTTGACGGGGGCTTTTTCGCTTGTCAATACATGTATGAACACAAAACCATTGATGGAATTGTTTTACCTACAGTCCGAAAGGCTTACAAAAGAAAAGAAGACGGAACTCCTTCGTTAGAAGATTTGATGGTACACATTGAATTGAGTGATATTGTCTTTCAAAAATACATTAAATAAAAAAATTAGAACATAAAGGTATCTATTGTTTACTTAATCCATTGTTTTAGATTATCCGTCTTAAATAAAATAAAAAGTAGAACATATATGGAGATATAACAAAACAAAACGCTTGAGATGAAGGAAAATGATATGCATTGGTTTATTCGATTTCTTATCCTAAGAAAATACAGGATTTATAGGCATACTATTATATTGCTCTATATCCTATTGATGATATTTGTCTTTGGGGGGAAAATTGAGTTAAATAATATTTTAGTATATCATAGATTGATGTGGATGATGTATATCCTTACAATGATTTATTTTAATATGTATGTACTTATTCCAAAATTATTATTTCAAAGAAAATATATTACTTATTTTTTTTCGCTGCCAATTGTAACTTTCATTAGTTATCTAATTGTTAGAGCGTTCAGGAACGAATATTTTAAGGGTTTATATATAATTCCTAATTACAAGGTTGAGACACCTTTTAGTGAGGTTTTTATTATTGGGAACTTATTGTTGCTACTTATCTTTACTTCTTCTGCTATAAAAATCTTCCAGAAATGGGCGATTGATAGTTACCAAATGCATGAGATGAAGCAAAACACGATAAAGGCTGAACTCAAAGCATTAAAGGATCAAATCAATCCTCATTTTTTATTTAACATGTTAAATAATATCAATACACTTATTCTCTCAAATCCTCAAAAAGCAATATCTGTGGTGATGAAACTTTCTGGTTTTTTGAGGCATTTATTATATGAAAATAATGACCAAACAGTTTTGTTGGAAAAAGAGATTCAGTTTACGCAAGACTTTTTAGATTTAGAAAAATTAAGAAGAGACGATTTCAATTCGAATGTACTTGTTTCCAACGACTCAATTCCTTTGGATAAAATACGTATACCGCCAAACCTATTCATCATTTTTATTGAAAACGCAGCAAAATACAGCTTAGACAGTGATAATCTTTCTGAAATTATGGTAAAAATTGAAGTTGAAAAAGGTACGCTATGTTTTAAATGCTATAACACTACACCAAATAAGCAAGAAAACAATAATCCTCAGGGAGGCTTAGGATTAACGAATATAAAAAACAGACTACAATTATTGTACGGAGATAATTATCAGCTTGAAATAATCAGCAAACCTGGATTTTATACAGTAATTATGAAAGTCCCTTTAAACATAAATCAAAGAACACAATTGAAATAGCTCCATGAATAATATCGAAAATTTATTAAAATCTGCTGTAAAAGCAACAAGCTCTATCAAACATTTAGATGCAGAGAAAAAATCAGATATATTACATGATTTAGCAAATGAAGTACTTAAAGAAACTAGTACCATCATTAGAACCAATAAAAAAGATTTCGATAAAATGGATGATTTCGATCCAAAGAAAGATAGGCTACTACTTAACAAAGAAAGAATTGAAGATATCGTTTCATCAATCATAGAAGTGAGCAAATTGGCTGATCCGACGGATAAACTGCTTTCAGAGGTTGTATCGGAAAAAGGCTTGCTGATTCAAAAAAAAACTGTACCTCTCGGAGTTATTGGAGTAATATATGAATCAAGGCCAAATGTTACTTTAGACGTTGCCGCTTTATGTATTAGATCTGGTAATGTGTGTTTACTGCGTGGTGGTAGTGATGCTATAAATACCAACACATTGTTGGTTAAAATCATCAGAAAGGTATTAACAGACCACGAAATAGATCCAAATATCATTCAGCTTTTACCAGTAAATAGAGACTATGTAGATGAATTGTTATCAGCACAGCAGTATGTAGATATTATTATTCCAAGAGGCTCACAAATATTAATAGATTATGTACGAAGAAATTCAAAAATACCGGTAATTGAAACAGGTGCGGGTGTTTGTCACACTTTTATAGAAAATACGGCTGATTTGGAAATGGCAGCTAAAATTGTCACAAATGCTAAGATAACCAAACCTTCAGCGTGTAATTCCCTTGATGGAATAATCGTAGAGGAAGGAATAGCTGATACTTTTTTATCTTTCCTGGCTAAAGAAATGGCTTCTCATAAAGTAGAAATACTTGCAGATAGTCATGCCTACAAAACCCTTGTTGGACTAAAATATCCGTATCTACAAAGAGCAAACCATGAAGATTTTGGAATTGAATTCTTATCGCTGAGATGCACAATAAAAGTCGTCAAAGATATTAATCATGCTTTGTACCACATCTCTGAGTTTTCATCTAAACACTCTGAAGCTATAATTTCTAATGATTTAGAGAAAATAGATCACTTTATGAATGAAGTCGATGCTGCAGTAGTTTTTTCAAATGCATCTACACGCTTTACAGATGGACAAGTTTTTGGTCTTGGAGCAGAGATAGGCATCTCAACACAAAAGTTACATGCACGGGGACCTTTTGCTTTAGAAAAATTGGTAACAGAAAAATGGTTTGTAAGAGGCAACGGCCAAGTAAGAATATAAATATCATAATATTAGCGTATCCAATAACTTCAGTTTTAGTTCACACATTCGGCAAGAATTATTCTGCTTTTGTGTAGTTTTTAGATTCATTGACATAATGAATGAGATTCTCTGTCTTCTGATATAACTTGATTGAAAAGTAAGTATATGAAAAGAGTAGCTATTTTTATGGGAATAGTAATAGCTTTCCCCTTTAAATTATATATCTATGATATTACATTTTGGAAGGAGAAAAGAACTGTAAATACTAATGGAATCGTAAAGGAAATTACTATTGAAAACCATTCTTTTTCGGGTAATGCAGTAATGCTTTTTTTGCGATCAATAAAACGATAGAAAACAACACTTGTGAAGGATCAACAAAAGCAGCTGTTGCAGGTTGCAGGTTTCAGATCGAAACCACCTGCCGCACTAACAGATAAAATGTATGCAAAATTTGTGATCGCAGCTTATACGGATGTAATGTTGTTTAAGGTACAATTGATTTACGTTTGTAATTATTGTATTCTGGGCCTATGGAGTCCATTCATTGTAAAAACCCATTTTTTCTTTAGCTGAGGGCATTTTTGAATGCTTTTTGAAAATTAAATTTAGGGATTCGTATAGTTTTATTGGCGGTTGGTATAGGAAAAAAAATTGGTATAATCTTTCATTATACCTTTGATGTAAATAAAATTTAATGGAATGAATACTGTATCACAAATTGAATCAAACAAAAAATCAGCCACTACATTACAAGGGTTTTTAAAGATTGTAATGAAAGAATTGTGGGATCATCTCCCAGTCTGGATAATTACATACAACATGATTAATATGGCATATATGGCCATGACATGTTTTAATCCATCTCGTCCTATTTATATTTTAACGGCTTTGTTCCCTTTATTTTGGACAGTATTGTATCTATACGCAAGATATTCTACCAATCCTATTTCTAATCTGAAACCAATTCGGATCACTGGCATAATAGCAGGTATCATTTTGCTAATTATGGGGCTTTTTGCATTCTTTGCCCAACCAAAATGGGATAGAGAAGTCGTTACCCCTATCGAACATTTTTATCCGAATTCATCAGTTGATCAGAGGGGGAATATTTTGAATGTTGATGGAACTCCAGTTTTGGATAATAATGGAACTGCATTAAAAAAGAATACGGAAATCGTAGCACCAGACAATCATACCTACAAAGTAGAGGGTAAATTATTAATTGATCTTGATCACAAGAAAGAATTAGCTACCCGTACAGAAATTATGAATGTAATATCGACTATCACATGTGTCCTAAATAAATTTTAGGATTGGATTTCTGTGGTACAGGCATAGCTTTTTTCATCATTTCGATATTGACCCCTATTTTTCAATCTGCGAAGATCTTTAGCTGTCCCTTTTTTCCTTTTATAGGCGGCCTGAAAAAGGGATCATCTATCCATTGCCAGATGTTTATTTTCACGAAGATATTCATTCTGATGAATGCGACCAGATTGGACAGGTTCCAGTCATATTTGGCCTTTTTTTGCAAGTATTTTAACAGTAATATGCCAATGAGTGAAGTCCAGATCTGGATCATCACTGCATTTTCAGAAGTCCCTATGAATGTCGATACTTTTAAGC
>NZ_VLKR01000060.1 GCF_007830445.1 Sphingobacterium siyangense
ATGCAGAAGCAGGATTACTATCCATTCGGTAAGACGAAATCTATTGCAACGAGTATCAATAATAAGTATCTTTATAATGGCAAGGAGATGCAGACCGACCTGAATGGTGGTACGCATACCTTGGGAGGTTCTTATGTATTGGAAGGACAGCTGGATTACGGGGCTAGATTCTATGACGCGGAGATAGGCAGATGGAATGTGGTAGATCCGTTGGCGGAAGATTTTGAAAATGTTAGCCCCTATAACTATGGGATGAACAATCCTATACTAATGATTGATCCTACAGGTATGGCTGCAGATACCACGTGGTTAGGAGGAGCATTGGAAACTGTAAATGTTTATGCAAAAAAAGCTTGGAATTATGTAAATAGCTATGAATTTTCAAAGGGATTTGGAGACCTGATGTCTGGAGGGCAGGTAACTGATATGGAAAAAGGCTTAGAGGTTTACCGAACCGAAGGGATGCAATCCTATATCCATTATCAGATTGGTTCAGCTCATCGCGAAAATATGTATAGCATGATGAGTGGTGGTTTTCAGGCGAGAAAAGCCGCTAATAGAAAGAGAATAGTACTACCTCCTCTTAGAGCGGCGTATGTTAAGGAAGTAGAAGGGTTATCTGCTATTGCTAATAGAATGCGTTTGGCTGGGAAATCCTCCGAGGAGATAGCAAAAGTATTGCATAGTTTAAGAAGAGAGCTTGGTGTAAAATATAAATCGCTCACTCCTGATAATTTGCTAAATCAAATTTATCAAAGAAATATTGAAAAATACGGAGACAAACTTGGTCCAACAATAGATTATCTAAGACAACAAGGTAAGTCTTGGGATGATATTATAAATAGTGCGACGAGAACAGGTGGACAAGATTTAGGATTTTAAAATTTAAATATTTATGCTATTAAGAAACTTTGATGTTGCTAAAAAATATTTTGATTACAACCGAAATAAAGAGTTTGAGGATACATCAAATCCTCAAATTAAAGGCTGGTATAAATATATTAACAATGTTTTATCTGCTTTGTTCGTCAAGGATAATCAACTTTATTTTATTTATGGAAATGATACTGTAATGATTTCAAACTCTCATCATGTGTTATTAAAAACAAGAGATAACAATAGCTATGAATTCACTCTTTTAGATGGATTTGAGATACTTACACAATTTTACTATCAGTTACCTAATTTTAGTTTTAATTTTGCCCCTTTTGAATACCTAGATGATGAAGACAATAGCTGGGAAGAATATGTTGCCAAAGTAATTAATGATAAGCAGAGACAAGTAAACTTTGTTAAAAATTTAATGGAATAATAATGTCAAATTGAGGCTACATTTGCTGTAACAGATGAATTACCAACCGTAAAAAATAGTTGCACAAATCAAATCAACGACGATCTTTGGGTAGGTAAAGTTCTTTGAGGAAATTTGTATTCAACTGACACAGAATCGGCCGGACTACGAAAAAGTCCTGGTAACCAATACGATTACGGGGCAAGGTTTTATGACGAGGAGATTGGTAGATGGAATGTGTTGGATCCGTTGGCGGAGGAAATGCGCAGACATAGCCCGTATAATTATACCTTTAATGATCCGATCACATTTATTGATCCGGACGGGATGTTAGAGGAGCCAACTCCCTTAGAGGCTGCCATGATTTCTAAACACGTATATGGAGATAAGGAAGATCCAGGTGACCTTATTGGCGGATGGCAGGTTTCTAAAGCAGGAGGAGGTTTACAGTTAAATAATGAAAAAAGTGGTTTTAAGTCTAATGTATATGAGAGAACTGTGGATGGGAAAACAGAATATGTATATGCTACAGCTGGCACAGAGATGGATGATTTTAAGGATGCTAAACATGATGTTTTACAACCATTAGGGATGTCTTCTCAATATACTCAATCAATTAAAACTGTAGATGCTTTGAAAAAAATTATAGGAAGTGCTGAATTAACTTTCACTGGTCACTCTTTAGGCGGTGGTTTGGCGGAAAACAATTCATTACATACTGGAGATAAGGCAATAACTTTCAATGCGGCGGGGGTAAGTCCACTAACAAGTGGTACATTAAAGAAATCTAATACAGATGCATATATTATGAGGACAGATCCGTTAAATGCTCTTCAAAAGATAAGTGCAATACCAACGGCTGGGGGAAATAAGCATTTTCTTCAACCTCGAAGTTTTAGTGGCATATATAATGGTCATAGTATTAACTCTGTAATAGAGGCTCTTATAAAACCTACTGTAGGTCAACAAATAAATAGCGGATTGAGAAATTCCATCACTCCTTCTCAATTTAGATTTTAGATTATGAGAATTTTTATAATAATATTAGTTTTTACACTTTGTGGTTGTTATAATAGGGATCATAAGGTCGATAAAGAGAAACTTCTGGGCAATGACTATCGGCTTTTCCAAGGTTCGCCTAGTTGGGATTTGGCAAAGGCAGTGGAAGATGAGAATATTAATTTAGTGAAAAAACTAACTAACGAAGATAGGCAGCCCGTCAATTACCAAGAGTCTAAATTTGGCAAAACTTTATTGATGCTTGCGATTAATAATAACGACTATCAGAGTGCAAAAACATTATTAGCTTTGAAAGCTGATCCCAATATCGCAGACAGATATCGAGGATCTACAGCGATGCATGATGCCGCAGCAAATTCAGACCCTAAATATCTAGAGCTTTTAATAAAATACCATGGTAATCCAAATGTTGTTGAGAATAAGTCGATTACGGATAGTGACAATGGAAGGGAAACGCCATTAAATATAGCAATTACATATATCTCAGGTAATAATCTAAATAAAGTTAAACTCTTAGTTAATGCGGGAGCCGATGTTAATTTTTATAATTCTTGGTATACTTATTATCCGCATTTACCATTATCAGATGCAATAAGCCATCAACAGTTTGATATAGCACAATATTTACTTGAACAAGGAGCAGATTATAAGCGAATCATGTATAGGACTGTGCAAGGAGACTCAATCTACATTTTGGGAGCGCTTAGAAGAGAAATAGTTGATTTGGATAAAAAAGAATACCGCCAGAAGAGAAATGTCATATCCTTTTTAAAAACTAAAGGATTGGATTACGCGAAGGAACCAGTCCCTGATTTTATTGAAGAAAAGATCAAAAAAGATTATCCGGAGAATTGGCAAGAGGTTCTAAAAAGTTATTAATTAATATGACTACGGGGCGAGGTTTTATGACGCCGAAATCGGACGATGGAGTGTGGAGGCCCCTTTGGCGGAGACGTATGTTTCTATATCTCCGTATGTTTATGTAGCCAGGTCGGGCCAATCCCGGGTTGTATGGGTGGGACCGGAAATCCTGGTCGTATTGTAACAGGAGGTGCTCCCTTAGATCTGCAAGGAACTAAGCCGGTTTTTATTAAGAATTGGTGGAAATGGTCTTTTGCAGTATTTTTATATGCCTATTTGAATCAAATTGACCTGTCTTTGGATAGAAGTAGGTGGGAACCTCTTGATAATCTGAGGGATTTTTATCGAAGCCAAATTTCTCCTAAAAAAGTTGCAAATTATCTCATTGATAAATTTGGGCTAAACATTGAAAAATTGAATTATTTGATTTTTATTGATGAAGAATCTTTGTGGGAGAAAATTAAAGATTCATTATTATCAGGCTTGGGTGGTAACCTTGCCCGATTGAAAAGTATAATGCCATGATATTAACCACAACCAATTCCATCGAAGGGAGGGAGATTTCACGTTATAATGATCCAATAGCTGCCAATGTTGTTATTGGCACCACTGTCTTTAATGATATAGGAGGCAGCTATAAAACAGGTAATTGAACGTCTCGAAACATCGGAGACGGCATTGTCCGAAATGAGAAGTGAACGAGAAAAAAAACAGTAAAAATATTATTGAACCGCTAACTAATAAAGCCTCCCTTGCTGACTGTCAAGGGAGGCTTTATTGTCCTGTACTTTTCGGTATCTCCCAGCTACCGCTCATAAATCTCTTGTTTTTCTAAGATAGGGCCTGCTACATCTATACTTTTGCCTATATCATTAAAATTAAAGAAATATGGCAAATCAATTTTTGGTTAAGGAAGCCATGGCAACTATGCAAGGTTTAACAGTAACGCGATATGACCTTAACGAAAAAATATTTTATATAATGCTGTAAATAAATATCAAAACTTTTTAAATTTGATGAACCATATATAGAAAGTTATCTAGGCCAAAAAATCAATAAAATTGCATCCTAGGGGTTCCTATGTGTTTTTGACTATTGATATATTTTATTAATCAGTTTATTAGCTATGAACAAGTTTAAGTTGGCATTTCTTTTTGCCTTTAGCGCATGTGCTCTGGGAAGTCGTGCACAAAATCTTTTAAATCTTAATGATTGGGTAGCCGGTTCAGGGGGGACTTCCGCTCTCACAGCAAATGGTCTGACCAGCGAGAATGAGCGCGAATGGGGTGTGGGCCCTTTGGGCACACAGGTTGTTTTATGGAAGGCAATGCCCAGCGGAGATGGGAATGCAGACGGGGGCTGGAACTCCGTTGATATTCCGATCAATAATCAGAAGACCTACCGTTTTTCGGTTTGGATGAAAAGAACAAATTCTAAAAGTGGAACGGCCTATTTAGGATGTGCTCCAGGTGTGAATACACTTGCTGGAACGATAAACAATAACCCTTACTTTTGGTATGGAAATCTCCCCGAACTAGACCGCTGGTATCTTCTGGTAGGTTATGTACATGGTTCAAATGACCCATCTACCGTAAATTACGGGGCAATATATGACGGCGTTACAGGTCAGAAAGTTATTGGCATGACTGACTTTAAGTTTGCATCGACCAATACAGTCACTCGCCATCGGTCGTACCTATATTATGACAACAATACCGATGACCGTCAGTATTTTTATGGACCTCGTATAGAGGAAGTTAATGGAAATGAGCCTACGATAAGTTCTCTTTTGAACAATCCTGTCGGTGCCGGCGATTTTTATTTTTCAGGAAAAGTCGGTATAAAAACACAAACACCTGGTGACTATGACCTTGCTGTGAAAGGCAAGATCCGGAGTCAGGAAATCAAAGTGGAAACATCGGGTTGGGCAGATTATGTTTTTGAAGAGGATTATAAGCTGCCTACACTAACCGAAACGGAAAAATTTATTCAAAAGAATGGTCATCTTCCCGATGTACCCAAAGCAAGTGAAGTTGAAGCAAATGGTATTTCATTGGGTGAGATGAATAAGATTCTCTTAAAAAAAATTGAGGAGTTGACCCTACAGGTAATTCAATTGAATAAGACTGTAGTAAAGCAGAGTCAAGAAATCGAAATTCTAAAAAGAAAATAATTGAATTATAGCTATTGTTTAAAGAAATATAAATGCAGTTTTTTAATAAATATTTTTGTGCTACTCTGATCGGTGTGGCATTCATGGCAGCTAATGTGAAAGGGCAGACTAAATTGGACAAACCTTTGGTATCCTTTCATTCTCCTGATGTAACAGGGTTGGGTAAATATGCTGAATTTCCAACAGATTTATCTACCGGGGTAAAGCAAATCTCCATTCCTGTTTTTACACTTAAAACAAGAAGTGTTCCTGTGGATATACAATTGTCTTACCATGCTGGCGGTATACAGGCTGATCAGGAGTCTAGTATCGTTGGGCTGGGCTGGACCCTTATTGCTGGCGGAGAAATTATCAGGTCGGTTCAAGGTCTTCCGGATGAAAGTGAAAACGGGTTTTTGAAGACTGGTAAAATCTTGCCAAATATCAATACTATTGATTTAGACCTTGTTTTAGGAGGAAGGACAGTAACTGATACCAGTTATCTAGGTAAAGATTATATGAATCTTAAGGATGGACAACCCGATATTTATTATTTAAAGGCGCCGGGACTTAATGCTCAGTTTACAGTTAATAACAACGGTGAATTCATCACGAATAATCATGAACCAATAAAGATATCCTTTGATAAGACAAATGGGGTATTTATTGTGTATGATAAGGTGGGTAATCAATATCGATTTGGCAAAAGTTTGGACAATATCGAGGCCAGAGAAACAACACGCGTCGAAAATACAGTTAGCAACGATGAACCGTCTACAAACATTGACCCAGACATTCAAGCTATATTGCCTTATGTGTCTTCTTGGAAACTGACTGAGATCATAAGTGCAAACGGCGCTGATGTAATTAAGTTTTCTTACAATTCGTATAGATATACGGATTATAAACGTTCTTCGGAAATCGCAACGGACATGAACACCGTATTTGAAAATCCTATTGATCAAAAGGGGATTTACCACAAGATGAATATGAAATATTTCGCCAGAACAGATATCACCAATCTTATACTGAAAGAAATTACCTATCGTACGAATAAGATTCAATTTATAGGGGCTTCAGACCGTAAAGACATAATGGATACAGGATATACTACTCCGCGTTTGAGTGGTATCAAGGTGCTGGATGGTATAATGGTAATGCATGAATTTAAGTTGGATAATGATGCTTACTTTGATCGAACTGGTGCATCCCACCCCATTGTGGGTAGTCTTCCGATCCCTCAAAGAAATTTCAAAAGTTTAAAACTGATTGGATTTACGGAACTGGATCCTGTTAAGCAAAATCACAAGATTTATAAATTTGAGTACGATGATACCCCTCTGCCCCCTCTTCATTATACCAATTCTGTTGATTTTTGGGGATTTTATAACGGAAAGTCAAATTCATCCCTCATTCCCAATAATTTCTATTCCGCAGCAAGTACTTCAAAACCCATCTTTAATGGTGATAATCGGAAATCGGATTTTAATTATATGAAAGCGGCTGTATTGACTAAAATTACCTATCCTTCCGGGGGAAGTTCTGTATTTGAATACGAAGCCAACAATTATCAGGTTGAAAACGGCGGTATCCAATATCGGGAGACAACCAAAAATGTGAATGTTTATGCAATAAATTGGAAGAATCCTTCAATAGTATGTGAGGATAATCCTGAGTTATTAAATGCAGGCCAGAAAATGACTTATGAATTTACGGCAAATGAAAATATTATTAATAGTGGTCAGGATGCTGGTAAATTAATTGTAAGATTTTCAGACTATTCTATACTTCCTAATTATTTACTGCTTCCTGAAGCGAAGATTACGAATCTGACTAAAAATACATTTCAGAAGTTCCAACATTCAGCGTCGGACAAGTCTTCTCCCAAAAATTATTATTCAGATATCATTATTTACAAAGGCGATCAGTATAAGGTAGAATTAGATTTGCATAATGTAACCGGTTCAATGCAGGGCTTATGCGGGAACCCGTCCATTGAGTTTTATCTGACTTATAAATATTTAGAAGAAATTGTAACCGGAATATCAGAACCCGTTGTTGCAGGAGGGCTGCGGATAAAGAAACAGATTAATTATAATAACAATAGTGAAGTCACAGATACAGAAGAATATGCTTATTTCTACAAAGGTAAATTAGGCGGGAAATTGATGCGTGATATTGGTCAATATTTTAATTATAAGGATCAGCTATATTACGATTTAGAGTCTAGGGCTAGTTTACTAAAAACGATTCAATTTTCCTCCAATAGTACCGTTGCTTTGGGGATGAACAATGGTAATCCGGTTTTTTATGATAAAGTAACGGTTTTTAAAGAAACCAATGGTGTGAAAAATGGTTGGAAAGAAAACTATTTTGATCAAGGTTATTCCTATCGAGTGAGTATGGCTCCAGGTAAATATCCATATGATAATGTTGCATTTCCGAACTGGGGAAAAGGAGAGCTGATTAAAGAGAGAGTTTATGCGATAACTGACGGAAATGAACGCCTTTTGGAGGAGAAGCAAATTGACTATAGTCAGTTTCAGGTTGATCAAATTAAGAATTTTGTCGTCGATGAACTGGGACCTCAGTATGAAGCTTATTTCAAAACATCCAGCCTAGAATATTATACATTAAACAGTCGTAGATATTATGTTCAAAATAATTTCGAAACTATAGGAAGTCGCCAGCCTGTTGCTACTGTCGAAAAGAAATTCAATTACGATGTAAACGGAGTGCTGCGAGATAGTAGTATTGTTCAAAAGGCGATGAGTTATAATCAATATCGCGATCTTTCGAATATCAGCTATCTTGCTAGCTCTGGTAAACGTTTTGATAGAGCTTACAAATATTCTGGTGATCTGAATTCCCTTTTGCCAAACAATAAACTTTCCCTGCCAATTCAGGAAGAAGTGTTGGTAGACAAAAAAGCTGTAGAAGGAACTATTTTTACCAGATTAACCAATGGGGATATCGAGCGTGTATATAAGTTTATTAGTTTAACCCCTCAATTACCGAGTAATTTTTCTGATTTTAATAGTATTCCAAGTAATTATATCAAGGAAGATAGCTATATCTATTATCCGAACGGTACGATCAAAACAATAGAATCTAAAAATAATCCCACTGTCACTTATCTTTGGGGCTATGGTGGTCAATATCCAATTGCCGAAATCAGGAATGCAACTTACGCAGAAGTTGCACTTGTACTCACTCAAGCAACGATCGATAATCTGAACAGTAGCCAGACCGAGTCCAGTATGGAGACCCTGATCAAAAATGCCGCTGATAAGTTACGCACAGAGCTTCCCAAAGCCATGGTGACTAGCTTCACCTATAAACCGCTCGTTGGTATGACCAGCAAAACGGATCCCCGTGGAATAAAGGAAACCTTTACGTACGACGGTATGCAGCGCTTGCAGGCGATCCTTGACCATCTTAACAACGTGAGCAAGTCTTTTGATTACCATTACCGTTCCAATTAAGCCTATTCAATTATGAAAAAGAACTTTTTAACGCTACTGTCCTTTGCTGTATTGGGTACTGTACATGGACAGACGCTTGTGGACCATCTTCCCCTGAGTTCCTATAGCAACCAGACCAATATCCAGGCCCTCAAAAGTATTACACTCCAGAATGGCTTTTATATTCCTGCACCTGCTGCAGGCAAGACCATTACGATCAGTATTGCGGGGTTTCAGAATATTCTGAGCACCCCTACGGCCGGCCAGAACTATATCCTGACGCGGACTTTCCGTGATACGGTTAAGCTTGCGCAATTGGCCAACCAGCGTACCATTGGTCAGGAGAACCAGAGCATCCAGTACTTTGACGGACTTGGGAGACCGAGCCAGAGCGTCCAGCTGATGGCCAGCCCCAGTTATAGGGATATTGTACAGCATATCGAATACGATGGCTTTGGAAGGGAAAGCATCAAATATTTACCCCACGTGAAGAATGTGGCCGGAGATGGCAGTTTCAAGCCTACGGCCAAGGCTGACCAGCAGGCTTACTATGCAACGGCGAATACCTGGGATGCCGCCGTGGTCAAGACAGCGAGTCCCTATGCGGTCACGGTCTTTGAGAACAGTCCGCTGAACCGTGCGAAGGAGCAGGGGGCACCGGGTGTTCCCTGGCAGCCTGGAGCCAACCGCGATAATGTGACAGCAGGTACCAACGCTGGCCGCACAGTGGTAAGCGATTATGGTACAAACGTGACCAATGATGTTCGGCTGTGGACAGTCAACAGCACCGGAGCCACAGCAGGCTATTATACTGCCGGCAAACTCTATAAAATGGTGATCAAGGATGAGAACTGGATATCGGCAAACGGAAAGGGCGGTACGATGGAGGAATTTAAAGATTTCGAGGGGCATGTCGTACTCAAGCGGGTCTGGGAAACAGACAGTAAGAAGCTGGAAACGCAGTATGTGTACGACGACTTTGGAGACCTGCGGTATGTGATCCCGCCCGGATTTCCTTCCACGACCACAACGCTGACTGAGGCCGCCACTGGCGATTTCCATGAGCTGGTGTATGCTTACAAGTACGACGAAAAGAGAAGGCTGGCTGAAAAGAAAATCCCGGGCAAGGGCTGGGAATGGCTGGTGTACAATGCCAATGATCAGGTTGTGCTGACGCAGGATGCCGTACAGCGCGGGCTTGGGAAATGGAGCTATACAAAATATGATGCATTTGGCCGGGTTGTACAGACGGGACTATATAGCAAGACCTTTGCGAGCCGGTCTGCGGCACAGGCTGATGTGAACACGGTGTCCAAATATTGGGAAGACCGGGTGGGTACAGTAGCTTATACCAATCAGGCTTATCCCAAAACCGGGCAGTCACTGCAATCGGTAAATTATTACGATGATTATGTCTTCACAGGAGGAGCAACAGCTAATCTGCAGCCGCTGAATATTAGCAAGAGTACCAAGATTAAGGGGCTCTTGACAGGTACGATGGTCTGGAAAGATGACCGTTCGGATTCGATGCTGACCATCAGTTATTATGATGATTATGGACGTGTGATCCAAAGTGTGGGGCGTAACCATTTGAACGGAACAGACCGGGTGACCAATGAGTACAATTATCCGGGCCAGGTCGTCAAGAGTACGCATGTGCATACACCATCCACAGGAGCAGCGGTTACTATTATCACAAACAATGAGTATGACCATGTGGGCCGCCTGGTACAGACCAAAAAGAAGGTCAATGGACAGGATGAGGTGATCCAGAGCAGACTTGCCTACAATGAGATCGGTCAACTGAAGACCAAGTCACTGCACAGTGAGAACGGTGGTGGCAACTTTATGACCAGTATTGGCTATGCCTATAATGAGCGGGGCTGGCAGACCAAAGCAAGCTCGGCGCAGTTCACCTCGCAGCTGAACTATAATGTGAATGGGACAACCCTGCTTGCTAATGCCCAGTACAATGGCAATATCGCGCAGCAACTGTGGGGCTATGGGGCTACCACCAACAGCACATTTACCTACGGTTACGATGCGCTCAACAGGTTGATGAGTGGAGTTAGTACCGGTACGGTAATGAGTGAGGTATTGACATACGACGATATGGGCAATATCAAAACGCTTGTCCGTGACAATGGAACGGCGATCACGTACAACTATAACAATACAAATAAGAGTAACAGGCTGGCCAGTCTTACGGGTGGGGTAACAGGCTCTTTCACGTATGACCTTAACGGCAATGCGACCAAGGACCGTACGGGGATGACGCTAAGCTACAATTACCTGAACCTGCCTAAAACAGTGACCGGTACAGGTAAGAGTATTGCCTACACCTACGATGCATCAGGTGCTAAGCTGAACCGCAAGTCTACGGTTAGCGGTATCACTATCGAGCAGGACTATATCGGTGGTATTGAATACAGCAAAGCTAGCGGAGCAAATCCTGTGATCGAGCGTATCGCTACAGAAGATGGTTTTCTGTTGAACAGTTCGGGAACTTACAGTTACTA
>NZ_VLKR01000061.1 GCF_007830445.1 Sphingobacterium siyangense
ATCATTACCACAAATAGGAACTTTGAAGACTGGGGGACACTTTTCGGGGACAAAGTAATCGCATCGGCGATAATAGACCGCATAGTGCACCATGCCACAATCGTCAAACTAAATGGAAACAGTTACCGTATAAAGAACCTCCTGGAACTGAACGGAATGTTTGAAGACGACCCTAAGGAAAAATCAAAAAGGGGAAGACCCAAAAAGTCAGAAGATCAAGAAAATTATGAAAATAATAATGAATAGAATAATGGTTTTTTTTGTGAAATTAGTGGGGGCATTCTGATGCGAACTAGTGGAGGCATTCTAATGCGAAGTGACACTGGGTTCTGATTTTGGTTTTACTTTTGGGAAAATGATATTACCCAATGGCCGGAAAAACCAGACCCATGAGTCAGATAAAACAGATGATCAGGCTGCACCAGCAAGGCTATGCTATAAAAGCCATAGCGCGCAGCCTTAGTATAAGTAAGAATACCGTAAAGTCCTATCTCTTTAAGATAGGTGAGGCAAAGTTAAACATGACCGACCTTCTGGCTGTGGAAGATCCCGTGCTGGAAGGTCTGCTGCATTCAGGTAATCCGGCCTATCGTGACCCTAGGTTCGAGGATCTCAAAGAGCGTTTGCCACATCTGGAGAAAGAACTTAAAAGAGTTGGCGTAACGCGTAAACTGCTTTGGGAAGAATACAAAGTATCTTATGCCCAGGGGTATGGTTACTCTCAGTTCTGTTATCACTTTTCACAGCTAAGTGTTTCTTCCCGTTCAGGAACCATGGTAATGCAACATGAAGCTGCAGACAAGCTCTATATCGACTTCTCCGGCAAGAAGTTGCATTATATTGATATTGAGACAGGTGAACTTATTAATTGCGAGGTATTTGTCGCCTGTCTTCCTTATTCCAATTACTGTTATGCAAAAGCTGTGCGTAGCCAAACAATCCCTGATTTTATTGGAGCGCTGAACGATTGCCTGTGGTTCCTGGGCGGAGTTCCCAAGGCACTGGTACCGGATAATCTAAAGTCGGCTGTAACCAAGAGCGATCGTTATGAACCTGATATCAACAGAAGTATGGAAGATCTGGCCAATCACTACGATACCGTTGTGGTTCCTGCTCGGGCAGGAAAGCCAAGGGACAAAAGTGCTGTTGAGAACCATGTCAAAATCGTCTACACACAGGTATTCGCACGATTACGCAACCGTAGGTTCTTTGACCTAGAATCGCTCAATGAAGCCATCACCTCGTGCATAGACAAGCTCAACCAGACACGAATGCAAAACCGCAGTTACTGCCGTCAGGAACGCTTTATCAGCAGTGAAAAGCATCTATTGGGCAAACTTCCTGCGAGCCGCTTTGAGCTGAAGCACTATACCGAGCTTAAAGTGGCTGACAACGGCCATATTTACTTGGGCCGCGACCGTCACTCTTATAGTGTACCGCATATCTACCGCAGGAAAAAAGCGCAGGTCGTATACACTGATCGTATGGTCTACATCTTTGTGCAAGGCAATCAGGTAGCTGTACATCAGCGTAGCCTGCGTCCAAACTCATATACCACCAACCCAGAACATCTAGAGTCCAGTCATCGTGAATACATGGATATTAGTCCTGAAAAATATCGCAAGAAAGCTTCTGAGATATCCCATTCATTCGAGCAGCTTATCATAGCGATATTCAATCAAAAGGGACGTTACCCCGAGCAGCTCTACCGTACCTGTGATGGGCTGTTTCGTTTGCAACGTACTTACTCCGCAGCCATGTTCGATAAGGCCTGCAACATGGCTGTAGAAAACAGCATGTTCAGTTCTAAATCGGTTGGAAATATGCTGGCCAGCGGTATGGCGGGATGGAATGAACCTCAAGAAAATGAAATGCCAATGCCTCATCATAACAACATCAGAGGTGCAGGTTATTATAGTTAACAGAACCATTAAATGATAAAATAGATATAAAATGAACATTGAAAAACACCTAAAAATGCTTCGTCTGAATGGCATGGAGCAACATTGGAGAGCGATGAAAGAAACACGCCAACATGGCACACTGAACTTTGAGCAAGGGCTGGAGATGCTTTTGCAGTCTGAAGTCGATGATCGTGAGAGTAAACGCTATGACAGGTTGAAAAAGAATGCTGCATTCCGCTATCAGGCCTCTATTGAAGAAATCAATATGGATGCCACTCGAGGTATTGACCACTCGCTTATTACCGATCTTGCAACTGGGGGTTATATGGAGAAAGCCGAACCAATCATTATCACAGGGGCAGCTGGCTGTGGAAAATCTTTTATGGCCTCCGCTTTCGGATTGAAGGCTTGTGCACAGGGAAAAAGAGTGGCTTATTACAATCTGCAGAAGCTATTGCAACGTTCAAAAATGGCAAGATTGGAAGGAAGCCTACAAAAACTTATGGACAGACTAGCCAAAACGGACCTTCTCATCCTGGATGACTTCGGTATTGTGCGACTGGAACAACAGCAACGGTTGGATCTCATGGAGATCTTTGAGGACAGACATGGCAGAAAGGCTACCATCATAGCAAGTCAATTACCCGTGGCAAGTTGGTATGATATAATCGGTGAGGATACTATTGCCGATGCAATACTAGATAGAATTGTCCATGTGTCTCACAGGATTGAACTTAAAGGAGAAAGTCTAAGAAAAAAAAGGTAATATTGTCAGGTCATTGGTAATGATAACCCTTGAACCAAAATCAGGGGGGGCAGTATGCCCGGAATGGGGTCAACATCATCGGAATATGCAGATGAAGTTGTAACTCATATTACGAGATTAAATGGGCATCGTAGTGTTCTAGTTACAGCAGCCATGAAGGATGATGTAAATATAATGAAAGTCCAAGAAGAATATCTACCAGTTTTAGATGAGTTTACCAAGGAATTACCTGAAAATATTAAAATGGTTAAAACATTTGACCAAGCAAATATGGTTTCGCAAAGACTAGGACACCTTGGATTTGATTTTGGTCTAGCAATTATCCTAGTTGTTGTAACTCTTTTGCCATTAGGTTTTCGAGCGTCTTTAATAGTAATGATATCTATTCCACTTTCATTAGCACTTGGGCTAATTGCGCTTAATTTACTAGGATTCTCTCTTAATCAGTTAAGTATAGTTGGCCTAGTCGTTGCATTAGGTTTACTGGTAGATGATAGTATTGTTGTGGTTGAAAATATAGAGCGGTGGTTAAGAGAAGGTCATACTCGTGCTGAAGCAGTTTTAAAAGGTACAAAACAAATAGGTGCGGCTGTTATTGGATGTACTGCTACTATGATTATTGCTTTTTTACCTTTAGCATTTCTTCCCGATGTCGCCGGTGAATTTATACGTAGCTTACCAATGGCTATTATTACTAGCGTATTAGCATCTATGGTTGTGGCTTTAACACTTGTTCCATTTTTGGGTAGTAAAATGTTAAAAACACACACTCATTCTGGAGGTAACTTTTTTTTAAAAAATCTCCAGAAGTTCCTAACCTTCTGTTATAAAGATATAATGCCGTGGGCCTTAAAGTGGCCGAAAGTTACTATTGGTATATCAATTGTACTCAGTTTTTTTGCCTTTTTCTTATTTACGCAAACTGGATTTAAACTGTTTCCTACTTCAGAAAAACCCATGTTCTTAATTAATGTAAAAATGCCTTTACAAGCTAATATACTAGAGAGTGATAGAGTCACAAAAATTGTTGAAGAAGAGCTTAAAAATCACCCTGAGATAGTCTATTATACAAGTAATGTAGGGAAAGGAAATCCTCAAATATACTATAATGTTCATCAACAGGATGTAAAACCAGATTTTGCGCAAATATTTGTTCAACTTGATGATGAAGCTGATCCAATTGCTAAAGGCAAGCTGATAGAAAAACTTAGAACCAAATTTAAAGAGTTTCCTTATGCGAAAATTGAAGTAAAAGATTTTGAGCAAGGAACTGCTTTAGAAGCAAACGTTGTAGTTAGAATATTTGGTGAAGATCCATCTGTTTTAAGAAATCTATCATTTGAAGTCGAGAATATTTTACGTCAAAACAGGGGGACTGTATATATAAATAATGAGCTTAATGTTTATAAATCTGATGTTAAAATTAATATAAACAAAGATAAAGCGAGGACTCTTGGGGTATTAACTAGTGATGTTGATAAAGTGATTAGAATGGCGATAGCAGGTTTAACTGTTGGTGATTATATTGATAATCGTGGTGATGCAAGAAATGTGGTGATTACACTCCCTAGAAATAAGTTCTCTAGTTTAGACGTTTTGAATAATTTATATGTAAATAATATTCAGGGGCTTCCGGTACTTGTAAGCCAAATTGCCGAAGTATCTTTCGAAACCTCTCCCACTGCTATTAATCATTTTAATAAGTCGCGATTTGCTAAAGTCACTTCGCTTACTAAAAAAGGTGTTTTAGCTAATGATATATTAAAAGAAGTTATTCCAAAATTAGACAAATTAAAGATGCCTCCAGGTTATTATTATAAACTCGCTGGAGAGGTTGAATCGGAAGGTGATACATTAGGCGGAAATTTTCTTTCAATAATACTTTTGAGTAACTTTCTTTTTGTTGCAGTATTGCTGCTACAATTTAAAACATTTAAAGGGATTATTATTGTTCTTTCTATAATACCTTTAGGCATATTGGGAGGTGTCATTAGTCTATTGTTAGTAGGTGATCCAATGTCTTTAGTTGCAATAATTGGTTTTATTGGATTATCTGGAATACAAGTGAAAAATTCTTTACTTGTAGTGGACTTTACTAATCAGTTGAGAGCAGAAGGTTACGCTTTAGATGAAGCAATTAATATTGCAAGTGAAACAAGATTTTTACCAGTGGTTTTAACTTCCATAACAGCAATATGTGGTTTAATTCCTCTTGCAATGAACCCCAATCCTCAAATTGCCCCATTGGCAATTGTGTTAATTGGTGGATTAGTCAGTTCGACAATACTATCTCGTATAATAACTCCTGTTCTTTATAAATTAATTCCACCAAAAATAGAAACTAACATATAGATTTTATTTAAATGGCGTTCTAATATTTTTTAGATTCTACTTGCAATTATTTGATTTACAATTGTTAGCAATTATTTACAATACATGTGCTTACGTTTGTGATTACCTCATAATTAACGATTTAAATACTTGTTTAGAACGCTATTTCTTATGTTTCATTAAAAAATTACAGTTATGAAAAATAATATAAATACGATAATCTTTCCTCTAGCCCTTGGCGGGATGGCTCTGGGAACTACGGAATTTATGGTAATGGGTTTGCTTCCTTTAATATCATCTTCCTTAGAAATTTCTATCCCCTCGGCTGGTTATTTAATTTCATCCTATGCAATTGGTGTTATGGTTGGAGCTCCACTTATTGTAACACAAGCAAAAAGAATTGCTCCTAAAAAGATGTTATTATTATTGACGGCTTTAATATTTATTTTTAATTTATGTAGTGCATTTTCAACAAATTATGTTTTAATGCTAACGACTCGGTTTTTTAGTGGTTTACCACATGGTGCATTTTTTGGAATAGCGTCTGCTGTGGTTTCAAAAATGGCGCCAAAAGACCAAAAGGCACGGAGTATTTCACTGATATTTTCGGGATTAACTATATCAAATATCTTAATGGTACCTTTAAGTACATATTTGAGCGTTCAATTTAATTGGCAATATTCTTTCTTTCTGGTGAGTTTTATTTCTCTATTGACATTAATATTGATTTTTATTTTCCTTCCATCTGTTAAGTTAGATGACGAAAGTAGGGATGTTAAACTGTACTCCATATTTAAAAGTAAAAAATTGTGGCTACTAATTATTATTACGACGCTGGGGTTTAGCGGTTTATTTGCTTGGATTAGTTATATAGCCCCACTTATGACAAATATTTCAGGTTTTTTTTTAAGTGATATTTCTTGGATCATGGCTGTTGCGGGTGTTGGTATGTTTTTTGGAAATGTTCTTGGCGGTTATGTAACTGATAAACTAAAACCACTGAAGGCAACATTTACATTACTTTCATTATCATTACTTTCGTTGCTAAGTGTTTTTTTATTTTCTGATTTTCAATATGTTTCTGTTATACTTACTTTTTTAGCTGGCCTCTTTTCAATGTCTGTTGCTGGTCCATTGGTAATTATGATGATGCAATCAGAAGGAACTTCTCCTGCTATGGGAGCTGCTCTGGTTCAGACAGCCTTAAATATGGCAAACTTTTTAGGCGCTTTCATTGGCGGATTAGTGATAAAAAATGATCTTAATTATAACTATCCCGCTTTAGCAGGAGCGCTGTTAGCGGGGTTTGGTTTAGTTTTTTGCGGTATCTATTATCGTCAATATAATAATAAGTAGAAATGCCATTCATAAATAGACTTACTACCTTATTGGTGAAGCTATAACTTATAAAAAATCAATATTATTTGATATATCTGCGCTCAATCACTGTAACTTATCATTTTATAAAATCAGATTGAATTATCCTATTTTTAGTCAGTTGTAGATGGGAATTGAGATGCTTTATTTCCATTTTTATCAACAAAATGGAGTAAAGACTAACGACAATTTAAATTTTAGATAATGAGAGAAAAAGAGCTACTTAACGAAAATCATATATTATGAAAATATTTTTAAAAATATTCATGCATCTATACTTTATGAAAGAAGTGGATGGGCAAACTTAAGCTTAAGAAAAATAGTAAAGATTATTCTCTCTATAATTTACCAATATTAAAAAAAAGGGGGAAATACTTATTAAAGAACTGACTTTATTCATTTTAGATTTTATGATCAAACTACACCAAAACGATGTGCATGAACAAATATTTCCATGAGTTAGTACAGGATTTAGATAATAATATTAGTGAACTAAACTCAGAACTTGGTAATACAGTTGTATTTTATGAAACTGTAATTAATATAACCTTAGCCAAATTAAGAGAGATAAAAGAATTTGTTTTACAGAAAGGATTTTTAAGTTTAGAAGAGGAAATAGAATTTTTTAAAAGAATGAAGCCTCTTGTTGTATCTAAGCTTATTTATTATAATGGAATTTATAAAATTGAAGCTAAACGTCCTTATGGTGGTGATAAGATAATTAAAAAATATCTGGATAATGAATTGAACAAACTGAAAAGGTTTTTTGATAATAATCTGGAGTTTTATAAATACTACCGCACTAATAGCACTTACTTAGATCATAAGTATTTCGTACGCGGTAATCACGATATTAAGTTGAGTCTGGATACTTATTATTTTGAATCGGATCAGAATTTTTCAACTTCTCACGATTTTAAAATTTCGAAAATCATAGCAAATGACTTGATTCAAATTTATATAGAAGATCAACTTTATACTTCTAAGAGAGCATTTAAAACTACAATATCAAAAAATCTTAATTGGACGGGTAGTAAAACAGCATTGACAGAATTGATTTATGCCCTTCATGCCCATGGTGTTGTTGACAGTGGTAATATAGATATTAAAATTTTGGCAAAATCTTTAGAACAATTATTCAATATTGATCTTGGAGATATATATCATACTTTTTTTGAAATACGCAATAGAAAAATAAAAAGAACAAAATTTTTAGATTCTTTGAACGAAAGTTTAACTAAAAAAATGGACGAACAAAATGAAAAATAAACGCATTAACAGACTAGCCGTTCCATAATCAAAATACTAAAATAAAATGGGTATCATCGAAAGAAAAGTCAGACATCAGGAAAAACTTCGCAATAGCATCATTAATACTGCTTTAATGATTGGTAAAGCTGAAGGTTGGCAAAATGTAAGTATAAGAAAAGTTGCCGATGTAATAAGCTATTCACCACCTGCAATTTATCTATACTTCAAGAATAAAGATGAAATACTAATGGAAATTACAAGAATTGGGTTTATCCGTTTGGATAAACATCTAAAACATGCATTAAAGAAAATTAATGAACCCTGCGAAATTTTTAAGAAAGCAATATTTGCATACTGGAAATTTGCAGTTGATCAAAGTGAGTATTACAAACTAATGTTTGGACTTACCATGATGCCTTGTTCAATCCCTGTTTCTGTCAAAGAAAAAGATCTTCCAAAGACCACTATGCTAAATGCTTTAAAAAATTCATTAGTCACTGGAATAAAGTCTGATGACGAAATACTAATTGAATTTTATAGATGTTGGAGCACATTACATGGTTTAATTGCGCTCAATTTTACTTTATTAGAAAATGGACAAGAGCGAGAGATACTAAATGAAAGAATCTTGTCTGAACTTACAGCAACAACTAAAAAGTGGCTAATAGCCAAGAGCTAGTAAATTTAATGCTCGCTTCAATAAAATATCATTCAACAAAAAGATGATCTATTTTAGAATAGGATCACCTTTTTGGTATAAGATAAGAATAATAGACATTAGGAATTTTTTAACTATTCTAGCATTGACTGGACTCTCTTGTAAGTGTATACAAGTAACAGGATTGAAATTAGAACGATACCAAAAATTATAATATACCCAGTTAACTCTTTGCTGGCAGTCAATGTTGACTGAATCTGTAAACTCTTTTGAAGCTGCTGCATTGTCTGGCCTTCAACTAATGTTGGGTTTCCTGTATCATAGACTAATCGTTCCAAATGCTTGATTTTCCCTGCATATAACAAATAACCATATATTCCTGAAAAGACAGCACCTGAGAGAAACGATCGGAATAGTATTACCATTGCAACTGCTTTTAGCACTAAAGGAAAAGGGAAATTGCTCGTTGTATACCATCCAATTGAAGTAAATAGAATAGCCTGCCCTGCGCCTTTAAAGATTAATGGTATCAAAAAATCTTCTTTCGTAAAGTCACTTGAAAAACCATAATACATAAAAATATGATAGGCTACCAATAAAGCAAATCCAAAGGTCATCAAAATATGACCACTGAAGTTTTTATAGAACCATATATAGCTAATTATCCCCCCGATAATTACTCCAGGAATCAAGTAAAGGTTCAGATCTGCACTTGTAATAGACTCATAACCTAATACACCTCCGGTAAAAGAAGATTGAAAGGTACTTGGGATAAACACGCCCATTAGAAAAAAGTATAGAAGGCCTATTGGCAGATTTTTTTTCTTTAAAAGATTTAAGTTGAACGCAGGTCGTTTAACATGAAGTTCTCGCTTTATAAATAACAAAAAAGTCAGTACGGCTACCCATGAAGCAAGGATAATTTTGTTTGATGAAAACCAGTCTTCTACTTTACCATAGACCACAATATAATTAATAAGCATCATCGTTGTACCTATAAGCATTACACCCGGTATATCCATTTGGTACAATGGAATCCGTTTTTTCAATTTTGTGTTCTTAAAAAGAAATAAAGCCAAAATTATACTGAGTAAAATCGAAATAAAGATTATTATGTAGGCATATTGCCAATTGTACTTATATGCAAAATAACTTGTTACCCATGTTGAAAAATATGATCCACCAAGAGCCATAAAGTATAAGAATGGATACAGTCGTGTTGCGAGCATTTTTTTGCTCCATATTTTTAGCCATTCCAGATATATCTCACCGAGTGCAAAGACTTTGACAAACCCCAAAAAGAAGCACGCAATAATTGTTAGATACGGATCCCTTGAGAGTACACATATAATGTTGAATATAAGGAGGGTGTAAATTAAACTGTGTCAAATAAAGAATATTTATATTAGACACAGCAAATGGAAAAAGAGGAATTTGACTTTGAACGCTTCAAAGAGGAAGCAATGAGAGGCCTTTACGAAGGCAAGAAAATGGGCGGTACCGACGGAGTTTTCGCTCCGATGTTGAAACACCTTCTGGAAAGTATGCTTGAAGGTGAGCTGGATCATCATCTACAGGAAAGTAAAGCTTCCGGGGAGATTAATCGTAAAAACGGGAAGACAAAAAAGACGGTACGGAGCCTTCAGGCCGGACATTTTGAACTGGAGAGCGGTCGTGACCGAAACGGTACTTTCGAGCCTAAGATAGTCCCTAAACG
>NZ_VLKR01000062.1 GCF_007830445.1 Sphingobacterium siyangense
CACGACCGCTCTCCAGTTCAAAATGTCCGGCCTGAAGGCTCCGTACCGTCTTTTTTGTCTTCCCGTTTTTACGATTAATCTCCCCGGAAGCTTTACTTTCCTGTAGATGATGATCCAGCTCACCTTCAAGCATACTTTCCAGAAGGTGTTTCAACATCGGAGCGAAAACTCCGTCGGTACCGCCCATTTTCTTGCCTTCGTAAAGGCCTCTCATTGCTTCCTCTTTGAAGCGTTCAAAGTCAAATTCCTCTTTTTCCATTTGCTGTGTCTAATATAAATATTCTTTATTTGACACAGTTTAATTTACACCCTCTATTCCAACGGGAGCAATTCTGTCCTAATTTTTGTAAATCACGCATATGAAACACCATTATCGCTAGGCTCATCTTTTTAGGCTAAGAAATTTCCAAAGGTTGAATTTAGATTTCTTTTTAATTTCCTCAATATGTTTTACGAATATTTTTTCTAAATCCAAGTCGGATTTAATCTCAACTTTCTCTCTATCTGTGACGGCAATGCCAGTGTGCCCAGGGACATTAGAAGGAATCTCTTCAAATTTTCTTAATGAGGTCATTTTTTTTATTATTCTTGACCCGTCAGCATATTCTTCAAAGAGGGGAATTGGCAGTGGGTGATAGTTTTGTGAAGATAGGATAAACTTCACAAAAAAATACGGATCTAAATCCCCAAACTCAAGCCCGAAAACAAGCGAAACCTCAATATACTGCCGGGTTATTATATTTTGAAAACCACAATGAAAACCATGGACAGAGTATCTCCATTCACCAACTGTTCCTATCTGTCGATGGTCTTGTTTTAAATCGTTAAATGTATATAGCGCAAAATCCGTGTTTAAGTTTAAATCAAGTTTGTCAACGAACATCAATACTAATCGCTCACCCAGTTTCCGGTAATCTTTCGCACATTGTTCGAAAAAGTATTGGTGGTCTTCAATTTCTTTATCCGTAATTAGTTTTATAATGTTAAGTTCAGGGTCTATTGTATGGATCAAAACCTGGAATCCAGAAAGTTCATATTCGAGATTTTGGCCAATTTGTTCGCGCTGTTTGTTAATCTTTCCTTTAAAAATAAGTTTTAGGGCTCTTTCTCTTGAAATGGATTTGATTTCATCTACCGATGGAAGTTGGTCAATTGACTTAATAATAATAACATCTGTTGTTCTGTCCACAAACCTAATTTAAAGAAAATTTTGTGCAACAAGTGGCCAAGCAGCGAGAATAGCCTTATTTTATTTGACTATAATTGATAATTTATTGGAAATTATATATAATAATTTCTGGTTTTTTTAAGGATCTCTATCTAACGGAAGATGGAACCTAATTGGCAGGTGTTTTTTATCTCCCATATTCAAAATCTATCCGATTATTCACATGCACATTCGTCTGTAATTCAATAATATTCATAATAAATGCGTTGAAAATATTGTACGCTCTATAGGGATTTAGCTGAGTTTTGCCTCTCTTGTTAGTTTACTTTTGTCTATCCCTAAATCATTACTGAATAAATCAACTAGTATTTTTTCAATTTCGCTTTTATTAAAAGTGTTCGGGTTACGTCTAGATTTGAAATAACTTTCACGTGTCATTTTTTTTGCTAATTGCCCAACTGTTTGCAGGTTAAGTATGTTGCCGAATTTTTTTGCAAACCAAAATCCAGCATTTGAAAATACAAGTCCTGCAAGTCCGATCTGCCAATTAAAGAATAGTGCAGCGCAAGATGTCACCAGTAAAATCGCAAGTGTAACGGATGCCCAGTAGGGCGGTCGTAGGATATGAAGTTTAAATCCCAAGTGCACTTCCAATTTTTTTACCATAGAACGTCTGCTTTGTTTTGGCAGAAGACCAAGGAGAGTAGTGTAATTAATTTTTTCGTATCTCTGGACAATCCGATTACGGTAATATCTTGGCACATCCCAGCATACCAATCAATAATATACACTTTGGTGCCCGGGCTAAACTGTTTCGTGCCATAGCGGGTTTCTATTTTCCCTTGACCATAGCTAATTTCCTGTTTGATGTTAGCTACCAATGTCCATAATGGTATAGGTTCTAAATGATCCATATTTATTCAGCGCTATTGTAGATATGACGCCATCAGTGTCTGTCGAAATGTTTTAGTTTTCAATGATAGTGACGTCAAGTCATCAATAATGATTTCATCTATTTGAAAATCGGTGATTATTTTTTCCTGAATGTTTGCATAATCTAAGGAGTCAATTATTTCGCCTGAGAGGATATCGAAAATATATAATGTACCTCCTGCGTACGCATTTTGGCCACTTTCTGGCATAAATCCATGAATACAACCTAAATTGCTCTTAGTTGTTATGATATTGTAACACCAAATTCTATTATCTTTTTTAAATTTGGAAAAATTTATTGACCATATCGGTTTCACCATGTTGTCGTGTGTAAAGCAGTGCAATGAATTTTTTTTGTCACTTATCAATAAATAGGCTTGGGTATTATCAAATTTGATCCAACTCGTACCGCCTACATTATCAAGTTTTATTTCATCGAAACAGTGATTGTCAAAGTGATACCTTAAAATAGATTTTTTCTCTGTTGGAATATAAATAATATTGCTTTTAAGGTGTAAATCTGCATTGTACAGACTTTTGTCGACTTTATCTTTTTTGAAAACTACCTCACCGTTTTTAATATTTACACAACATAGTCCACGATAATATTCAAGTAAAAAATAGTTAGATGACTTATCTATTATGCTTCTATATCCCAGGAACTTTTCTGTAGAAAAGAGTTGTTGTTTAGTCTCAATGTCAAAAGCTGTAATTGTCGTTTTATTTGCATTTCGTATTGTTAGCCAATTTTTGGAATTCAAAAGTATAATATGGCCATTAGGGGCAAAATCTAAGAGGCGGAATTCTTCAAAACCAAGATTATTTAGAATATTTAGGTTTGAATCTGTCAAGATTAAACCTTTTTTATCATCCTCTATAATAGCCTTATAAATTTGTATTCTATTAATAACTCTTTTATTTTCGATTCTCATATTGCAATGCGCTAAGAGTCTTGTTGTTATATTTTATAATGCTTGAGATTCTTACATGACATGTTTTGTCAATTCCTGATTTGAGTTTATTAGTTTGGTATAACTAGATTAGCTTTTGAAAAGTCAATGGCTTTGTACCTATCTTTCATTTTCTTGTCGAGTATGACCTTGTCATCCGTGAATGAAACAGGAGGGGTTTTAAAATGCCAGGTTCCCAGGTAGTTTAATGAGTTTTCTGTAATCTTAAAAGTAAAGCGTTCTAATTCATCTATATTTATCAGGCCAGCATTTACTTTATCTTCAAAGCCATCTGTTGTATCCGTATTCTTAAAAATATACTCTGTATACATTTTGCCACCATACCAGTTACTATTGGTCCACCAATAATTTAGAATAGCGTAGTTACCCGGCTCAATGGTATATATGAAGATATTTTCCTTTGATGATTTGAATGTCGGCTTCACTCTAAATGAAAAAACCTCCTTTGTTTCTGTATTGATCAAACGTATGTCCTGCGGAAAACCTCCACTGCTGAATCCTAATCGTTGGATGAAATTACCATAGATAATTGCTTTTCCACGAGGTATGCCGTCGTTACTTGCGACATCATTAAGGTGTTTAAGATCTTGTGCATTAATCTGCATTGATAAAAAAACTAAGAATACTGTTATTATACGTTTCATTTCTAAAGCTGATATTGGCTGAAAATATTTCTTGCCGACTTTAATTTAGATTAACTAGCTAGCCATAAAACTATAATAAATACCCCATATTTTATGTATCAATTATGAAATTAACGATTATATAACACATATATTTTCCCAATGAGTTCTTTGCATTTACTTTTTTCATCCATTTAGTTTGATTTAAAAATCGAAGCCCAATTCGGATAGCATCCGTTCGTGGTTATTCATAAAATACTTCATCAATTTGTATTGTTCGGTATCCTGATATGCAATCAGCTTTATTCCATTTTCGGCTACCTGATAGATGTCAGCTTCTGGATATGCCATTAGGATAGGGGAGTGTGTTGCAATAATAAATTGCGATCTCAGTTCGACAAGCTCTCTTATTCGGCTTAGCATGTTGAGCTGGCTTATGATCGACAGTGCAGATTCTGGCTCATCAAAGATATAGAGTCCGTTACCGTTGAGGCGGTGATGTAATAACGAGAGAAAGCTTTCACCATGAGAGCGTTTGTGTAGTGATCCATCATAGGATTTCTGAACTTCATATTGATCTACTGCGGTGGCAACATTATAAAAACTTTCAGCCCTGAGAAAATAACCATCTCTGTTGCGATATGCGGTTCGTATCACGTGGATATCTTCGAATAAAGCAGAATGAGAATCCATGGTACTAAAATTAAAATTGCGACTTCCACCCTCAGGGTTGAAACCTACATTGATAGCTATTGCCTCTACGAGGGTAGATTTTCCGATACCATTTTCTCCGACGATAAAAGTCACCGGATTCCCAAATCTTAGTTCATCCAGTGTTGACAATGACGGAATATTATACGGATAATGATCGCGGTCTTCCAGCGGCTTTTTATTTCGGATTTGGCTAACATAAATCATCTTATTATTTAGTATTATTGATGAAACGGGGATTTTTCAAAACCTCAAGATTAACTATACCTCAAAATCGCTCTCCTTATAATATCACTTACCAGTTCAGGTTCATTGTTTGGATTCATTATACTTCTCCATTTTGTTGGATTTGTTTCACTATATCGAATTAAATCGAGATCGTCCATACGATATTTTAACATGGCCTTACTCACATTGAAAAATGATGACAGTTCGCTAGTGATCTTTATGTAATCAAATTTGTTGCATTCCTGATCATCTAAAAAGAGCTGACCCACTCGGTTGATTCCTAATAATTTTTGGTTCAGTATTAGTCGCATTTTTAGAGCATCTTTTGGCATCAATAGGGTAGAAGCGAATTGATTTGCTTGCCATTCAATCCAGTTTTTATCGTTTTCAAGATTATGTTTCCTAGTCAAAGGATTAAATTTAGAATCTTCCAAGCTATTATAATCTGATTGATTTAGACCAGTGTCAGCGTGTAATAGAATATGTGCAAATTCATGCGCAAGCGTAAAGAGATGGCTTTCTGTGCCTATGATTTCTCGATTGATGTAAATTTCCCTTTTTAGGGGATCACAATATCCTTTGACATCGAGCTTAAACAGATCATATACCGTTTGATCTTCATAGACCGATATGTCGTATTCAGTTTTAAGAAAACAGCTGAGTTCCCCAATTGATAGATTTGCAATCCCATTTAAAATGGCAGGGTTTATTTTGGATAGGATGTTTTGCGCGAAATTTTCAATATTTTCTTTTGATAGGCGTTCAATTTGGCTCAACGAGGAAGTTGGTTCATCGCTATTTATTCCATTGCAGAGTGATTTTAAAAAGACCTTTTCGATAATCTCATCCCATTTATTTTGGTCTATATGAGTGAAGTTAGGATCAATGTTAGTATTGTTGTTATGAATTGATGCAGTCCAATCTGGATTAATTATAGCGTTATTCTTCTTATTATGAAGTAAAATTTTTGTAAGGTTGTTTTCAGAGACATGTATTAACATGACGCCCTTATTTTTTGCATAGGTATGTACACCTGATTGAAGTTCTCCAGAGAAGACGAATACAGCTTTTACGTTCTTGCCAGAGACTTGGTTTACTTTTTCTACAAACTCTTCGATATTATCAATAGATATCTTACCGCCGTAGTTTTTACATTCAGCTATATAGAGTAATTGATAATTTTCAGCACCAACGGGGGTAACTTCAATACTGATGTCGAATTCAATATCTTTTTCACGGTCTTTCGAATAGTATTTAGGTTTTCTTTGAAACTTACAACATTGCAGGAGTAGGGGTATCGCCCCTTTTTCTACTTCTTCTTGGAGTATGGTAAATACTTTATCTTCAAACTGATTGCCTTTTAATACTGTATTCATATCGTACTTTTCTTATATACAATTATACTAAAAAAATGAGATATTTAAACTAATGTTTGTAGTTTTTTAGGTCCGTAGTGGAAAGGTTTAAATTCATATTTTAATAAAATTATGAATTTAAATTACTTTATTCCCCTTTCCCATATTGCAGTCCATACAAGCTGTAATAAGGTTTTCATACGTGTCTTTGCCACCATCTGAGTAAGCAGTTTTATGGTCTAAGGACAATTTTGCACCATCTTGCGGCGTTCGGCCACAATATTGACAAGTATAGTTGTCCCTGAATATAAAGCTGTTTTCGTTTATTGATAACATATGTTTTTCGGAGCTCGTTCTTATCTTTTGGCATTAGGTAAATTGCATATTCTACTATCTGTTTCAGGTTCAATACTCTTAACGCCTGCTGCTGTGAGATGCCAAATTGGAGTATAATCTCTGTCAATGAGCACTTCAGTTCCATCATCTAACTCACATATACCATAAAATATAGTACCGCATTTAAACTGGATTTAAGCACCGGAATTTGGGTGCATATGATCCAGATTATGCACAAAAAAGGTAGATTTACCAATACAAAAATGCGAAGCCAAAATTTGAACTTCGCATTTTTGTTTACTTGTAAATGGTTCTAGATTCTTCTTTTACTCCATTTGAGATTCATAATATACTAAATTGTTTTTATTAGATAGCAATTGCGAAGTTAGAAAGTAATTGTCTTCGTATGACTGGGCTATACAGTGATCATATTTGTCTAAAGCCAACTGAAAACTAACTTCCATAGAATTTCCTAAAACGATTTGGTTCAAAGCTTCCATGGATGTTTCAATGTAGGATGGTTCGCCAATTGAAAATATATATTTATCTCGGTAGCCCCAAAAACATTTAGCACCATTTCGAACTAAGGTACTTCCTAACTCGACTCCACATAAGCAGGCAACGGTATAAATAATGTGTCCATTAAATAAATATTCATTTGTAGTGGTGGAAACATATTCTGAAAATTCAGAATTATATAGACTCCTTGAATCGCCATGAGAAGCAGCAAAAAAGACATAATCTACATCTAGAGATGCAACTCTTTCACTTACGATATCAGCGCGTAGTTCTTCTCCTGAAATTATGGTATATTTTAGTTGATTAGCAATTCTCTTTGCCTCATCACCACAATCTTCGAAAAATCTACGGTCATTTTCTTTAACTGCATTATTGTAAGCAATTATAATATGTTTTATCATATACTTACCGTTTTTTTTAAAAGTAGATAGATAGTCAATTGGATTAGGTCTTTTTCAAATTTTCTTCCAACTTCACTTTTTGTTCTAATTTCCTTCAATAGCTCATCAATGCTAAAACTCTGACTACCAATATTGAGATAATTTTCATTATTGCTATTTTGATTTTTTTGAATTTCCATCCATTCTTCGAGAGCGCAATCTAATTTGCAATCCATCAGTTCATTGATTTCTTTAATTAGAGCAATTGCTTTGTCAGTGTCGGTATTGGTGATATAATAGATACCGTGATGATTAATCATTTCACTTAAATGTGCTTCACTCTGTTGTAATAGATTATTTGCAGACATCATTACAATGTAGACTAAGGATGTTTTTTGTCTGATTATATTTAATGCTTCGATACCTTGTATACCCGCGTCAAATCTGCAGTCAAGAAATACAATAATTCTCTTTGTAAGATTATCAAATATGTATTGAACGCCACTATTAGCATCATTAAATAACTTTATAGCATATTCAGGGTACGTTTTTTGAAGTACTCTAACGAATGGATCCTTAGAATCCATATTGTCATCAATAACAATTACTTCTCTATTCATGTTATTTTAGTTGGAAGGTTATTTTAAATGTAGTTCCTATATCTCCAAATTCACTTTTTATTATATTAATCTGCCCTTTCAATGATTCAACCCGTGTTTTTACAATATATAAACCTATTCCCGCCCCACCTTCACTTTCAGTCGTTGTGTTATAAATACCAAACACCCAATCCCATTTCTCCTGCGGAATACCATGTCCATTGTCTGATAATAATATAGTTAGTCTCTCCTTAAACCATCTATAATTTACTGATTATTAGTATTTTGGGTTTAAAATAGCTTGTTTTTTATTGCAAGAATTTGTATCTTAGAGCTTTAAAACCTTGCAAATATGTTGGGGAAAAATCCAGAAAAGAAGCCAGAATTATTTCGCCCAATGTTGGTGGATTTTATTGACCACGAGCATGAACTTGTTCTACTTTCAGAAAAAATAGATTGGAATTATTTTGAGAAAGAATTTTCGTCCTTGTATTCCAAAGTGGGCAATCCGAGCCATCCGATTCGGTTTATGGTGGGTTGTT
>NZ_VLKR01000063.1 GCF_007830445.1 Sphingobacterium siyangense
CAAAAAAAGGCCAAATATGACTGGAACCTGTCCAATCTGGTCGCATTCATCAGAATGAATATCTTCGTGAAAATAAACATCTGGCAATGGATAGATGATCCCTTTCTCAGGCCGCCTATAAAAGGAAAAAAGGGACAGCTAAAGATCTTCGCAGATTGAAAAATAGGGGTCAATATCGAAATGATGAAAAAAGCTATGCTTGTACCACAGAAATCCAATCCTAAAATTTATTTAGGACACATATGATATGGTATAATTTTTTGAAGTCCTCGCTATGCATATTTCGTTCATTTATTATCATGATTAAATTATCTGTTGCCTGAAGTTTTATGGTTCTGAATTTAAAATATTTTTTCTCCTTACTAAATAACTTTATGATATTAAACGGATTCCAAAAGTGATTCATATCAATCACTTTTTTTGTATATCTGGTTATATGACACATATTTAAATCCTTTCGATATAATCCACCTAAGTTTACTTTGGTAAGTGTATCTCCAGATATTTCGAAGTGCTCAAATCTCCAAACGCCTGTAAATATGATGAGCCCACAGCAAGTCTCCCAAATTATTCCTAACAGAGAAATAGAATACTTAGAAATTATTATTGGGAATATAGCAATACAACCAAAAAGAAGAATAAGTATAGGAAATGTATGATCACAGCGCAACTTGATATTCTTTTTATCCATGAGAAATTGCTGTTTTATTTTTCCGATTTAAAAATAGCGTATAATGGGATATCGTAATACCGGCCATCTTTCTTTAAATGTTGTTTTAACAGGGCCTCTTTTTTCATTCCTATTTTTTCCATGACTTTTCCCGATGCTGGATTATGGGGGAAGTAGGTCGCAAAGATTTTGTTAAAGTTTAATTCTTTAAATCCAAAATCAATGATTGCTTTTGCAGCTTCAGTGACATAACCTTTATTCCAGTAAGGAATAGCTATCCAGTATCCCAATTCAGCCTTATCCGAGCCTTCATCATGCAGACCAATAGCTCCGATCAGTTTTTTATCTTTATTCCGAATAGCAAAAGTGAATCCTTTACGATTGGCAAATGCTTCTTCCGCTAATTTAAGCCAGTATTCAGCATCCTCCTTTCGGTAGGGATAGGGGATATTTGATGTGAAGTCTGAATAGACCTTGTCTTGCAGATAGTCTACAATCTGTGGAATATCAGTCGTTTCTATTGCGTTAAGAATAAGTCGTTCTGTCTCTAATTGTGGGAAATCTTTCATCTGATTAAGTCTTCAGTATGGCTAAAATGAAATTAGGGGTTACTTAGTTTTTATAAATGTAGGAAAGTTTTATGAGATTCTTTTCCATATATTTTTTCGGGTGTAATAACTATAAATTCCAGTAATTGCGATTAGGATCAAAGTTATCAATAAGCCTATATATACATTGAAGAACATATGGACCAGTGTAAAACCAATGAGTCCAATTAGGCTTTCTAAAAAAGCTTCCTTTATACGGGACGGAGGATTTGAGTTCTCAAGGTATCTGGTATACTCTTCTACAATTGGTCGATCGGTATCGGTCCAATCAAAATGCGATAGTTCTGCGGAGGAGACCCATATTGCTTGGACATATTCTAGCATGGCAACTTCGCCAGAGGAAAAGGTGCAGAGAACAGGATAGCGACAAACTGCCGGACTTTTATGGCCTTGTTGCGTCATCTCTAAGGGCCTTCCGACAAGGATATCTATACTTAGCTCTTCCCTGATTTTGAGCGACAAATTTGCTTTCGTTGGCAGGTGGGACTCGGTTATGCGACCAGGAAATTCCCACTTTAAGGCATGCGTCACCGATGGCGGGCGCTGACAAATGAGTACCTTATCGTCCTTCCTTATAATCGCACAAGTCAAATAATGCATAACGGTTTAAAGATAGACATTAGGAACTAGATTCTTTACTTTCAATTTGATGACTTTCAAACAGCTCGATGCGGCCTTCAATAATCAACAAATAAAAGTTTTCAAAACAATCCTGATAGATCTTTTGTTCCAATGATTTTATTTCTTCAAAGAGACGTTCCTTCGCTACTGCAGCGTAACATAGCTCATTTTTTGATGTTGTCATCGTTTCTTGACAGGGGGTGTCGTGAAGCTGTTTGTACAGGTCGCCTAAATCTGAAATGTCTTCACTGCGGTGGTAGGAGGGATGAAACCATACCCAAAAGTCTTCTTGATTTTTATAGGGATGCGGTAATAATTGAACGCATGTATTTCTGAATAGATCTCCCGGATGCTTTTTATAACGGAAATGAGTGGCTGTGGTCTTTAAACTATTCATAAAGTTAATTTGTTTGTAGGTTTACAAAAAATAATTCAAGAATAAAGATGTCATCTTAAATATAGGTATTTTTTTTAGTATTAAAAATTTACAGTTGACGTTAGCGCTAATTAGATCGCGATAGGATACAGAATACCACAGTCACAAAGCTGCACTCGAGCTGCTCCGCTAAAAAATGTAAATCGTATTCATTTTATGTTATCATCCCCAGAGCATTTTGATGAGAACGGATATTGTGAATACGAATAATCCGATATAGAATATGTTTGTCCCATGTTTTCTGTCATGATCTGAATAGGAAAATATCCGTTCGCCATTCGGTAGGCTCTTTCTGGAACTAAACAACATATAGCCGATTGCAATTCCTAAAAGTCCACCTAGAAGGGCTGAAATATAGCCAAAAATAACCCAATACTTCTGCTGCGGTTCCGGTTCCCGTAGTTGCATGAGCCGTTCCTGTTTCAAAAGATCTAGCGTTTCCTGATCAATCTCTTTCCCTCTTTTTAATAAAATTTCTCTAGCCAGTGCGTAGTCTAATTTGTTCCATTCATCGGGTTTTTGAAGAATTTCTAAGAGCTCTTGGTCGGAAAACTGATACAGATAATGGTCGTCTTCAACCAAGGGGAGAGACTGCATTTCCTGCTCTTCTAAAATAGATTCTGCATTTGCAAAATTGGCAGGATCTATTTGAATCTCATATTGAAATCCAACCGTGTTTCCAGAAAATGTAATATCCACAGGGGGGACATTATCTGCCAACCGCGTTGTTACACCTTTTTCCGAAAGTAGTTTATGACATTCTTGTGCTTCTTCTAAACTAGAGAACCTTTTTAACACGATATATGTATCCATGTGATCAATTATTTTTTAGTCCCTGTATTTATGATCATTTGACAGTCCAATGCTGTATGCAATCTTGGCTATTTGCCGTAACACCGCAAAATCGGACGTGAATGGTTAAATAATGGATTAATTATGTAGTGTCTTTTTTGTATAAAGTTAATAAAGCCGGTTTGATACTTTTCAGCTTAAAGGTAGTAAAATCAAATTCTATTTTATAGAAACAAAAATAGAATCCCAGCTAAAAGATGAAGAAACATTTGATTCATCACATTTTTGCTGGTATTCGTCACATTTTTCTGTTTTATGTTTTTAAGATAAATTTAATACTTTTGTAGCAATAGATCATTAGTATTGTCAATTTTTAAAATTTAAAGTCATGTAATGCATTGTCGATATTTAGGAAGAAAGTAAACAACGGGATTTACCCGGTTTGTTTACCCTACACCTATGTCTTCAATTTTATTAGTATGGATTTAAATTTTAAAAATGGAATCAACAAAATATGGTCGTACCTATCATTTCCCATTTTCGCCAGGGACAAGCAGCGACGATCGTTTTAATCAACATTATTGGAAGGATATACAATCTTTCCATAAATTGTTATTTACAGAAAAATTAGATGGTGAAAATAATTGCCTTTCACGGCGTGGAGTATTTGCACGATCCCATGCAGCTCCGACCACGTCGCCATGGACGGCTCAGCTTCGGGAGCATTGGTCTAGATTAAAAAACGATCTGGATGATTTAGAGTTTTTTGGTGAAAATCTTTATGCTGTGCATTCTATCGAATATGTGCAACTTGAGCACTATTATTATGTTTTTGCTGCTCGAATTAAAGATCAGTGGCTTTCATGGGAAGAAGTTACTTTTTATGCCAGTTTATTTGATTTGCCTACTGTACCTGTTTTAAAACTTGAAATTGTAAAGGGTTTGACTGAGTTGGAACTTCGGCGTTCAGTCGAAAATTTGGCCATGCAGTCTTCTAAATTTGGATCGGTTGACCCTAAAACTGGAGAAGCATGTACGATGGAGGGGGTAGTCTGCAGAAATGCTGATGCGTATACTGTCAGTGAATTTCAGCACAATGTTTTTAAATATGTTAGAAAAGGACATGTCCAGACCGACGAACATTGGACAAAATCATGGCGAAGAACAAAAATGATTTGGGAAAGGAGGGATTTCTAATGGAATGGACAATAGCAGTAAATAAGAATTGGTCGGCTTTAGAGAAGCAATTTTCTTGGGTCAGGGATATGGAACAGGTACAACAAGACCCTTTACATCATGCCGAAGGGAATGTCGCGATTCATACCCAAATGGTATTACAGCAGCTGGAAGGATTGCCTGAATACCGGAATCTGGATTATCAAAAGCAGGAGCTCCTCTGGGCTTCCGCTTTATTGCATGATGTCGAGAAGAGATCAACGACAATTGTCGCTGCAGATGGTCGTATCAGCTCTCCAAATCATGCCAAAAGAGGAGCACAGACCGCACGGGAGATTTTATTTCGTGATGTGGAGACCCCTTTTGCATTACGGGAGGAAATTGTCGCATTGGTACGCTATCATGGGTTGCCATTGTGGTTGATGGAAAAAGTCGATCCAATGAAAAGCGCCTTGGAGGCGTCATTGAGTGTCAATATGGGCCAACTTAAGTTGTTGGCCGAAGCAGATGCTAAAGGAAGGTACTGTGCCGATTTGGATGCTTTGCTCTACGCATTGGATATGTTCGAACTGTATAGTAAAGAGATTGGCTGCTGGGATGCCACACGTTCTTTTTTGTCCGAAAATGCACGATTTACATATTTTAATGGAAACAATAGCTATGTTGATTATGTGCCTTTTGATACATTCAAATCCACCGTGACTGTACTTTCAGGTTTGCCGGGAATGGGCAAAGATTATCAGATTTTAGCGATGAATACTGACCTCCCTGTTATTAGTTTGGATGACATCAGACGCAAATATCGCATTGATCCTACTGATAAAAAGAGAAACGGATGGGTTGTACAGGAAGCAAAAGAGCAGGCAAAAAAATACTTACGCTGTGGACAGGATTTTATCTGGAATGCCACCAATATAACTTCCCAGATGCGAAAACAATTGATCGATCTTTTTGTCAGCTATCAAGCTTATGTGAAATTGTTATACGTTGAAAAACCCTATAAGATTTGGCGCGCGCAGAATAGCGATAGAGAGTACCCACTACCAGAAACTGTCTTGGATAAAATGCTTCATAATTTGGAAGTTCCCCAGTTAACAGAAGCCCATGAGGTTATCTATATTACCGCGTAGATGGTTTTTTACGGTTGAACCGCTAATATTTTTGAATTGATTTGAAGAATTAAATAAAGTACTAAATCTCAAAATTTTGCGTTTTTATAGCAAGGATATTTTCTGATGTAACCGTGTTAGATATAATAAATGCGAATCAGCCCACTTATATGGATAAGGGGCTGATTTTTTTTAGACTACCTTTTTTTGGGGAACGCCGATGTACAGCTACATTTTTAGTCGCTGTAGCAACAGAGCCATAAGCTCCTTTTCTTTGATATCGATGACATCTATGTCGATCCAAAAAGATGCAGGTTTTGTTGATAGATTACAGTCAATAAAGCTTAATAAATGAATTAGACGGCTTGTTTTTTCTTTTCTTAGCGATGAAAGGTCATTTAGTTTTATAAAAATAGAATTTGTCCGATATAAACCAGTAACAAAATAATCGATATCCGTCCATGGGATTTGCTTCGGTTTCAATATGCTGTTGTTTAGTAATATATGCTCATCTATAATGAGTGCGGCCTCTCCTCTTCGATAGCGGTTTAACTGTTGTAGTCTAAGATAAAAAACCGATGCGGCCACGAGTACCCATATCGTCGAGGTTAGTTTAATAATAAAATCATAGTATAACCAGGCATATAACCCAATGACTACTGGAAGAAAACATAGCAGCATGCTAATGATAATTTTTCCTTTGCTAAAATTAATTTTGATCATTGCTTTCTCTTTTTTCAAAAAGTACAAACTCTGCAAAAAATGGAGCCTGCCATTTTCATCATAGCTCCAATCTGTTAATCATATTATTGGAGTACCTGTTATAAAGGTAGGGGGTAAAAGCCATTGAAACTATTCCGATTTATGAATCGTGCTTGTTGAATGATTATTCGTATTACTTGAATTTATCTTGTCATCCCTTCCGTATTGAGCTTAATTGAAATGGTACCGCGTTTCTTTTTTTTGATAAAATGAATGAGTAGCTTTGTTTGTACAATAAATTGATGGACTGTTGGAAGAACTTAGAGAACATTTGAAGAAATTTATCGATATCGATCCGATTGAATTAGAGGAAATATTGAGTTACTTTAACATGAAATCGGTCGCGAAAAAAGAAAACATACTGGAAGAAGGTCAGGTTTGCAAATATCATTTTTTTGTATTGAAAGGTGTTTTACGTAAATTCTTTGTCAATGAAAAAGGTGTTGAACAAACAACTGAATTCGCTATAGAAAATTGGTGGATGACAGATAATATGGCTTTCGAACATAAGCTTGTCACTTCGTTTTACATTCAGGCGGTGGAAAAGTCCGATGTGGTTTATATCAGCCAAGAAAATCAGGAAAAATTGCTCGCGGCATTTCCTGTCATGGAACGATATTTTCGCTTTGTGTACCAAAGAGCATATGCTGCGGCACAAATGCGGGTTAAGTACCTATTTTCGTTATCCAAAGAGGAATTTTACCATGATATGCGCCGTAAATATCCCCAATTTGTCCAACGTGTTCCGCAATACCTCATTGCCTCATACCTGGGGTTCACACCAGAATATTTAAGTGAAATCCGAAAAAAAATAAACTTCTGAAAAACCTGCTAAAATCTTACTGTAATTACAGGTTAATAGCATTGGTCTGAATCTGCAATACGGAAGGGTTGAATTTGAAATTGAATGTTGTGTTCGTTAGCATAAGCTTTAGCTAATTTCTCGAATTTTTCCATTGCCTTTTCTTCCGAAACTGCAAAACAATGCAGGTTTAATTCCAGCGGTTTCTCAGAGGTTGCTGGATCGATGCGCAGTTGCTCAACTTCAGAGAGGACGACGGCAAAAGAAGTTTTACAGATCTCAACTTCTAAATGCGGCCCCATTAATTGAGATGAAATGCTATAATAAGAATCGTTATTTTGGATTTCTTCCTGAAAGGGATCTAAATAAGTCGTAACAATAGATCGATAACCATATTTAGCATTACCAAAAAAGTGATCAATATATTCCTGTGCTTTTTCATATGTTGAGAAGACACCTTCCAGATTGGTGAATAAATCTGGATCTTCTTTTACTTCTTTTGAAACTACTGTATATACCTTAATGGGGTTGGTTGTCATATTTTATATGCTACTGTTTGTACATTAAGTAAAAGTAAGTTTTTCTGCAAAAAAACTAATTTAGACTTTTGTCTATGAGCGATTCTAAGATAAAATCCTCGTTTTAAAATAAAAAATTTCCTTTGTTAACTTGTAGCCTGTTTAGAGCAGGTGTTTGTGCTTTAAAGTTGTATATAATTTTCGTATTCTCCAAATTTTTTACTGATTGTTTTTATTTGCTTTTCCAATATCACTTGCGTCCTAAACGTTTAAAAAGTGGCGGTGTTTGGATATAGCAAAGTTGCTATATTTAAATTGCAAAATTATAACACACCGCCATGATAAATTTAAATGTTTTTAGTCAGATTTTATCTCTTATCGACCGCGAATTATTCAAAGATTTGGTTTCAAAGCACAAAAGTGACAAACATCAGAAAGGGATCAACAGCTGGACGCATCTAGTCAGTATGCTTTTCTGTCATTTTTCCTCGGCAGATTCGGTTCGTGATATTAGTAACGGTCTACGCAGTACCACTGGTAATCTGAACCACTTAGGTGTAGTAAGAGCTCCAAGTA
>NZ_VLKR01000064.1 GCF_007830445.1 Sphingobacterium siyangense
CAATATGCATGTGATGAGTTTAAGCTTATGCTAAATAAAAACGGTATAAAACAGAGCATGAGCCGTAAAGGTAACTGCTGGGATAACGCTGTAGCTGAAAGCTTTTTCAAAACACTGAAAACAGAATGCATATACCAGCATAAATTTCCTAATAGGGAGCTTGCAAAGCTAGAGGTCTTCAGGTACATTGAAGGATTTTACCACGCCAAAAGGATACATTCTGCAATTGGATATAGAACGCCAAATGAAATGGAAATGTTCTACCGATCAAAACAGAAATTAGCAGCATAAAAAGTCTCCACTTTTAAGTTGCAATTCCATTACGGCAAAAGACAAGGCGCGGTATCATTGGAACAGGTGGACGCAAAAATCGGCACATTCAGTAAAGACATCGGTCGGCTGGCACAGCTCCGTGCGGTCTTTGCCAAGTACCGTGGCCAGTACGATCCGGCAATCGTTCATGTTACGGCTCCGCTGCCCGGTAATAGATCGTCCGCCCCATCGGGCTACACGTCCGCAATGGCGCAGATGCTATCGGACAAATTCGGGTTACAGATCATATTCCACGGTAAGGACGGAAAACCACCATACGGTTATACCGTCATCGACCATTCGAGGAAAATGGTCTACAAGGGCAAAGACCTCATGCCGTTGGCAGAATTTATCGCACCCTCGGAAGCCATTCCCGAAATATCGGCCAAAGCAGAAACTAAAACGGACATAGCTGAACCAAACGAAAAGGAACAGAAAATGCCGTCCGAAGAAACCGCTGCCTATGCCGATCACGAACAGGGAACATCCGAGCAATGGATACCCAATATCCAGATCGACATTTCCGACGACATCGACGACGAAGCGATCCACGGACGCAACCGGAGACGTAAGCGCAAAGCCCGCACAAATACCCGTTGACATCACTTTATCAACAACACCTTTAAAACCCACGCACTATGCTCATACTTATAGGAAACCAAAAAGGCGGGGCAGGAAAAAGTACGCTCACCCTGCTGCTCGCCAACTACCTGACCCAGCAACAGGAACGGCGGGTTACGATACTTGACATGGATTACCAGCAATCACTTTCCGCCAAAGCGGAGAAAGCAAAGATTTTGGAAAATGAACCGCTGTACGAAATCGTACCCGCAGACCTCAGCCATTTTCCGGCAATGCAACGGAAGCTGGGGAAGTCACCGAACGAAATCGTACTGATCGACCTGCCGGGCAAGATGGACGACGATGGTCTGATCCCCATATTTGCCGCCGCCGATGCGGTGATCTGTCCGTTTGCCTTTGACGAATTTTCGGTGGACTCCACATTGCTGTTTGCAATGGTCATCGGCAGGATCAACAAGCGGGCGCCCCTGATCTTCGTGCCGAACCGTATCAAGAACACCGTCAAGTACGAAACACGGACGGAAGTCGAAAATGTCCTGCGCGGTTTCGGTACGGTCGCCCCCGCTCTGCCGGATCGGATCGACTTCCAGCGGGTAAATACGTTCCAGACACCGATCATTCTATATCCCGTTATCCTGCCGCTCTTAGACCTGATCTATGAACAGTACATTGCTAAGGAGGAAACAGTATGAGCGGAATAAAAAGCCTTGCCGACGAGCTTCGGGATTCCTTGCGGAAAGGGAAACCGCCACAGGCAAATGAAATCCCCCCGGCAGAACCACCAAAGGACACGCCAAAGAAAAAAACGGAAACGCTGGAACGCCTGTTTGAAAGTATCCAAAACCATGAACTGACCGGACGTGAACGGTTACTGATCCGTCTGGACGACAAAACCCTTTTCCTGCTCAAACAACTGAAAGTTGCCAAAGGTATCGACATGACCAAGATCATATCTTACAGTCTGCACCAATTTCTAAAAGCCCATCCCGAACTCACCCGATACATCAAAGAACACATTAAAACCCTTGATCTATGAACTGGACACAATTCCTGCTCGGCGTTATCGCCATCTATGGCATTTACTATGCCCTAAACGTACTGTATGACCTGTTTATCCAGCGCCGTGCTCCCAGCGCGGCCGATGGAGGAAACGAATTGACATTTGATGAAGATTCGCCGCCCGAAAGGGTTATCCCCGAACCATCCAAAAGAAAAAACGAACCTATGATAACCGAGGGGAAACCCGTTATCTCGTCCGGCCCCCTGCAATCCACAGGGGGCATAAACCTAAAGCAGCTCGTATCGCTCGTACAGAACGACGTTATCGAGTACACCAAAACCATCCCTTATTAAATCCATTATGCGACCGATCCGCTTTTTGGCAGTATTCCTTACTGTCATTTTTTTTGCCCTGTACGCAGCCGCCCAGCCCGGCCTTGCCGAATTTAGGGAAGTGCGCAAGGAGGTCAATACGTGGTATTACAATTTCTCTGACCTTGCCTTTGTCATCGGTGCCGTGTGCGGACTGCTCGGCGGATTGCGGGTGTACAGCAACTGGCAGTCCGGCAAGCATCACATCGATGCACAGGTCATGGGATGGTTCTTTTCCTGCCTTTTCCTATCGCTCGTCGGCGCCGCACTAAAGGCCCTGTTCGGGGTAAACTAACAATCCAATCATTTTTTATTCACTTTTTATCCATTATTTCTATGACAGTAAACACTAAAAAACTGTTTGCAATGGCCGCGCTTTGCCTTTCCGCGGCCCAATCAACATTCGCGCAAGGTGGTACAGTTGGTATCGATGCCGCCACATCATCATTGACCAGCTACGTAGACCCCATTTCGACGCTCATTCTGGCCATCGGCGCGGTCGTCGGGCTCATTGGGGGAATACGGGTGTACATCAAGTGGAACAGCGGAGATCAGGACATCAACAAGGAATTAATGTCGTGGGGAGGTTCCTGCCTGTTCTTGGTACTCGTGTCGGTGGTCATCAAAGCGTTTTTCGGCGTATGACACACGGGCGTTATCCAATCTATAAGGGGCTGCAAAGGCCCCTTATTTACCGCGGTTTCAAGGGCAAGTTTATCTATTGGGGCATAGGTTCGCTTATCGGTGGTCTGGCCATCGGTGGACTTATCGGCGCACTGACCAACCTGATCCTGGGCGGCTTTGCCACCCTTGCCTTGATGGGTGCAGGACTTGCCTATACATTCTTGAAACAGGGTAACGGTCTCCATGACAAAACCCGCCACCGAGGCGTATTTATCCACCCCGTCCATTTATCGATCAGTTATGAAAACAGAAAGAAAGACAGCCTTTGAATTGCCCTATGTGGGTATCGACCATTATCAGGGAATGTCCATATTGTATGGCGACCGTGGCGATTTTTCTGTCGTGATGCGACTGACCAATCCCGTCTTACAGTATGGTGCCGATCCCGAAGCCTATACCGCTTTCCAACAGGTATTGCTTAACGTCATCAAGATACTTGGCGAGGGGCATATCATCCAAAAGCACGACGTATTCATCAAGCGGAAATACCAGCCCAAACCCGCAACCGAGTTTTTGGAACAGAAATACCAAGAACATTTTGAGGGTCGGGAATATACCGAGATCAGAACCTACCTGACCGTTACCCGTCTGGTCAAAAAAGGGGCATTCTACACCTATGACAAAAAGATACTGGCCACTTTCGGGCAGAACATGGCCAAAGTATTTGACCTACTTTCCGGTGCCGCACTTAACCCCGCATACCTTACCGAAGCGGAAATAAACCGTTTTGTAAACAGGGTGCTCGCCGTAGAATTTGAGCAGCCACACATCACGTTGGACAATCTCCGTTGTGCAGATCGCGAGTTGCGGATCGGTGACCGGGCCGTCCGCTGTATCAGCATGGTCAACACCGATTCGGTTGACCTGCCCGAAAAGATCGGAACCTTTACGGCCAAAAATGAAACGAACGGTATGCGGGATTTTCCGGTGGACAACCTGTTTTTCCTGCACCATGTTCCCGGTTATCGTACCATTATCTATAACCAGCTATTGGAAATACCCAGCCAACAGATCACGCTTGGCAAACTTGAAGTAAAGCGAAAAAGGCATTCGAGCGTACCCGATCCGGCCAACCTCATGTGCGTGGAGGACATCGACCGTTTATTGGTAGACGTGGCACGGGACAACCAGCTATTGGTAAATGCGCACTATTCCATGATCGTATGCGCCGATACGGATAAGATCGACAAAACGGCCAATTTTATCGAAGCCGCCCTGTTCCAACAGGGGATCATTCCATCACGCAATGCTTACAACCAATTGGAACTGTTCCGGTGTGCCTTGCCGGGCGTCGGCGTGGAACTGAAAAAGTACGATTGGTTCCTGACGACGGCCGATGCCGCCCTCTGTTTCTTTTTCAAGGAACGGTTGCCGACCGACGAACCATCGGAGTTTCTGCTAAGGTTTACCGACCGTCAAGGGGTTCCCGTGGCGCTGGACCCATCGGATTTGGTTATGAGGACAGGCCGTATAAAAAATCGAAATCGCTTCGTGTTAGGTAGCAGTGGCACGGGTAAGAGTTATGCCATAAATGCAATCGTCCAACAGTACCTGCAATACAACATGGACGTGGTGATCGTGGACGTGGGGCATTCCTATTCCGGTCTTTGCAGTACCTACGGAGGAAAGTACATCACCTATTCGGAAGAAAAGCCCATCACGATGAACCCCTTTGCGATCAGCGAGGAAGAATACAACATCGAGAAAAAGGATTTTTTGATAACGTTGATCTGTCTGCTCTGGAAAGGTTCCGAGGGTACGGTGGCCACAGTCGAGCGTGACGTAATTTCCAATGTCATTTCAGCGTATTACGCCCATCATTTCGATAAGGCTATCGAAGACCGAGCAGACAAGTTGGACTTCAATTCCTTTTATGAATTTGCGATTCAGAAAATCCCCGATATAAGGAACGAAGAAAGCATTGCTTTTGACGTGGAAGAATTTCGGTTTGTATTAAAGAAGTTTTATCGAGGTGGCGAATATGAAGCGATACTGAACGAAGATGCCGACCAATCGCTATTCAACGAACGGTTCATAGTCTATGAAATTGACAACATACAGAATAACAAGACGCTCCTGCCAATCGTCACGTTGATTATAATGGATCTGTTCGTGCAAAAGATGCGCCACCGGAAGAACCGCCGGAAAACCTTGATCTTGGAGGAAGCATGGCGGGCCATTTCCTCGCCAATGATGGCAAATTTCCTTTTATATCTGAACAAGACCGTACGAAAGTTCTGGGGGGAAATCATCGAGGTAACACAGGAAATCAATGACATTATCGGCAATCCCATTATCAAGGACAGTATCATAAACAATTCCGATACCATCATCCTGCTGCAACAGAACGAGGCCGATTTTAGAAAGGTTGCCGAACTGCTCTCCATCAACGAAGCCGAACAGAAAAAGATTTTCACGATCAACCGCCTTGACAACAAGGACGGACGTGCCCGTTTCAACGAATTTTATATCCGTCGGGGAAATGTCGGGGAAGTGTACGGCGTGGAGGTCAGCATTTACCACCACTTGGCTTTCACGACCGAAAAACCCGAAAAAAGCGCCGTGGAGATTTACGCCAAACATCATGGCAGCTACCCAAAAGCCCTAACGGCGTTCGTCTCCGACATGGAAAAGAGCGGTCTTTTATTGGGCGATTTTGTGCAAAGGGTAAACGAGAACAACGCACCCGCCAGCACACAAAGAGAATATTTTAAACCTGATTTTACATGAAACGAATTATTGCAATAACGATCCTGTCCCTTGCTGTTTTCTACGCAAGGGGACAGATTTACATCGACCCCGCCGTGGCAGCCGCAACGGGCGTCCATGCCGGAGTAATGAACAGCCAGCTTAATGACGTAAACAGAAACCTTACACTTATCCAGCGGGGACAGCTCGCCGTAACAGGGCAGCTCGTGATCGTGAACGATTTGCAGGATAAGATTTACAAAGGGTTAAGCGAAGTGTCCGGCGTTGTCCGTTCCCTGCTCACGGTAAAGGACATTGCCAGCATTTCCCTTGACATCGTTAACGACGTAGAAAAGGCAATGAACATCGCAAGGGGAAATCCGGTACTCCTGCTATTTGCCGAAGCGGGCGCACGGGAATTTAAGACACGTGCGACGAACCTGTCTGCCGAGGTCAGCGCATTTGTGCTGAAAGGTGGAAAGGATAACCTGATGGATGCGGGCGAACGGGCAAAACTGTTGGGCCGGATACGTACCGAATTGACCATCCTGCGAGGCGTGGCCTTTGGGATGCACAGAAGTATGTATTGGGCGAAACAGCGCGGTATCCTTAACTCCCTTAATCCATACGCAGGTTTTATCAATATCGACAAACAGATTGCCGATGACATTATCCGTAATTCAAGATTGCTCAAACGATGAGATACTTTATCCTGACCCTCTTGCTTTTGGTCATCGCTTTGACCAGAGCAAATGCACAGCTCAACGTGGAACTGCTCCACCAATTGGTCGAACACAGCAAAGATGAATACGACCGCCAGATCACCGCAAGAAACAGACAGGCCATAACCTCGGCCAACGAGGAAGTAAACCGAGAAGAAACGGCAAAACTAAAAACCCGCTATCGGCAGTTGCACAGCCGTTTTCAGGTTTTGGGAACAGCATTGCAGGGGCTTAGTATGGGGCTTGAATCCGCCCCAATCGTAACCGAGATCATAAACCAACAAAAAAGGATTATAGGCATCGTTTCCACACATCCCGAATTTCTTTTGCTTGCCATCGATTCAGAAAAAGATATGGCAGAAAAAGCCGTGCAGCTCGCACGCTACCTGACAGGACTTTTTATCAGTATCGGTGACCTTAACCAGATGAAAGCAAGCGACAGGAGAATACTTTACGGACACGTCCTGCAGGAACTTCGGAAGATCGCAGGAGCATCACGGGGACTTGCAGCTACCCTGTACTATTCGACGCGAAAAAAACTGCTCGATTCCCTCAATCCGTTTTCCGGTTATATCAATGAGGACAAGCGTATAGTCGATAATATTTTAAGGCAATTGGAGGAATTTAAACCATGAAAACACAACTCATAATCCTGCTGTTTATCTGTCTTTCAAAGATGACTTTCGCCCAAAGCTATGTGACGATCATCTTTGATGCCAAGCATCTTGCCATCGTAAACGAAAACGGTGCGATCAGGTTGGTTTCCGAACAGGCCCATAACAGTATGCTGGGGAATATCCGCGGACGGATCGATGATATTAACGTCAACCTTTCTTCCGTGGTGCTGGTGCAGAACATGATCCACCGATCATTGACCGAAGTGGATCGGGCCTTGAAATCCGGCCGTTCCGCGCTCCATATTTCAAGGCTTGTTCAGGACATCGCCAACCACAGCACCAAAATGCTCGAAACTGCCAAAGGCGAGCCGTGGTTACTGCTCTTTGCCGAGCACGTCGCCCGCCAGCTCAAAGACAGAGGCATAATGGAGTTGCTACCTTTGAGTGGAGACAGATTTGAAAAATAGATTTAAATTTGTTAACAGATGAAAAGAGTATTTGACGATTCCTTTAAGAAAATGGCAGTAGAGCTTTCTTACAGCAAAGGGTCGGTATTAGAAGCAGCAAAAGAACTGGACATGGATGCCAGTAGATTAAGTAAATGGCGCATGGATCCCAGATATAATGGTGGTACCGTATTGCCTAAAAACGACAAATTGAGTCCTGAAGAGCAAGAAATCAGGGAACTAAAGAGGAGATTACGGGATGCAGAATTAGAGAACGCTATCTTAAAAAAGGCGGTGGCCATCTTTTCCAAGGGAG
>NZ_VLKR01000065.1 GCF_007830445.1 Sphingobacterium siyangense
TCTTACTACACCTAAGTGGTTCAGATTACCAGTGGTACTGCGTAGACCGTTACTAATATCACGAACCGAATCTGCCGAGGAAAAATGACAGAAAAGCATACTGACTAGATGCGTCCAGCTGTTGATCCCTTTCTGATGTTTGTCACTTTTGTGCTTTGAAACCAAATCTTTGAATAATTCGCGGTCGATAAGAGATAAAATCTGACTAAAAACATTTAAATTTATCATGGCGGTGTGTTATAATTTTGCGATTTAAATATAGCAACTTTGCTATATCTAAACACCGCCACTTTTTAAACGTTTAGGACGCAAGTGTAATAGCCTATTTTTTTTTCTTGTTGTTTTTCTAATAACGATATCTACTTCTGTTTTTAGTCAACAAAATTTTAACTTTTCATTTGAACAACCGATTACAAATCCCTGGTTCAATATCGGTGATACGACGATTTTTAAAAGTCGTATAGATCACGATACGTATTATAGTGCAAAAGGAGCACTTCGGATTGAAAGTATAAAGAAGAACAGCGCTTTCGGAGGGATTATGATGTGGTTACCATCAAATTTAAAGGGGGATTCCATTGAAGTGTCTGCGATGATCAAGCGTGAGAATATCATCGCAGGGTCTTATGCGTCGATGATGCTACGGATCGATCCCAAAGTCTTTTTCGACAATATGGCTAACCGCCAAATGAATGGGACAAAAAACTGGGAAAATATTAAGCTGAAAACTAAATTGGTGCCAAACCAGACCGAAGGGATATCCATTGCATTTTTTCTTTCTGGGGAAGGTAAGATGTGGGTTGATGATGTGCTCATTACTGTAGATGGTAAGGATATTACCAAAGAAGTAGGAATGTTTGTGCCATTTGCCAAGGGGATCAGTGAACCTGCAAGTTCGGGGATTTCTGATTTTAATACTACGCCCGAGATTGATCAACGCTTAGTGGATTTAGGGAGAATATGGGGTTTCCTGAAATATAGACATCCCGCTGTGGCGCAAGGAAAATATGATTGGGATCAGCAGTTGTTTAAGTCCATTGACGCTATTATTAGAGCAAAGGATAATAAATCTGTTGAGGCTCATTATGCGATGCTCTTAGACAGTCTCGGTGCCACGGCCAACTATGCCAAGCCACAGCTTGAAAATGTGGTTCATGAAGTAGATTATAGCTGGATTGATGGTCTCTCTTTTAACAATGATATCAAGAATAAATTAAGACGTATTCGATACAGTAATTTTGATCAACATCATTATTTTAGCTTTGCTGGCGGCGCAGGTAATGTCCTTTTCAAGAACGAGAAAAAATATGAAAATGTATTTTCAGCAGATGCAGGATTTCGTCTATTGGCACTTTTTCGTTTTTGGAATATGATCGAATATTTTTCACCCTATAAACATCTGACGGATTCGAAATGGGATGCTGTTTTAAAGACCGCTGTGCCCGAAATGATCCTGAGTCGGGATGATCGTTCTTATGGTCTTTCACTTCTCAAGATGGTATCCCAGGTTAAAGATGCACATACCGGACTCTGGAGCGTGCCTAAAGGGCTGATAAATTATTATGGCAAGTACCGTATGCCGGTAGAGATCCGAATGATAGAAGGAAAAGCTGTGGTAACTAAAGTTTTTGATAGTGAGAAATCCGGAGATAAACTTAGCATAGGAGATGTGCTCATCAGTAAGGAACATAAAAAGATTGAAGAAATCAGAGATTCGCTTTGGGCTTATATGAGTACACCGAATGAAGCTGTGGCCAACCGTGATCTGGCGCGAAAGCTTGTGACAAGCAATAGCGAGATTGTGCCCTGTGAGTTAGTGCGTGATGGCCGGCCGATTAAAGTAGATATTGCTGCGATACCCTCTAGCCAAATTAAACCTGCTTCAAGAGATACCGTGCCTTTTAAGATGCTGGACAATAATATTTTGTATATCAATCACAGTTTACTGCGTGCTAAGATGATCACAGAAAATATGGCAAACTGGAGCAAGGTAAAAGGTATTGTGATTGATGACCGCAATTATCCCGGTGATTTTTTAGTATTCAAGCTTACACCCTTGTTGTTGACCAAGCCTACTGATTTCGTTCGTTTTAGCAGTACGAGCCTTCAATATCCCGGCACTTTTGTAATGAGCAGCCCATTACAAGTTGGGGAGAATACCAATGATTGCTATCAGGGGAAAGTGGCTATTCTGGTCAATGAAGATACCCAGAGTTCTGCGGAATATCATGTGATGGCTTATCAGGCAGCTTCCAATGTCAAGGTTTTCGGATCACCGACAGCGGGTGCTGATGGCAATGTCAGTTCCATAGAGTTACCGGGCAATCAGCGGACAATGCTTTCCGGACTGGGGATTTATTATCCAGATCAACGTGAAACCCAGCGGGTAGGTATTAAAATTGATGAGATTGTCAAACCGAGTATCAAGGGGATTCGCGAAGGTAGGGATGAGGTAATGGAAAAAGCATTGGAATATTTAAATAAATAGGGTAAGATATTCCATCGGTAATTTATGGAATATCTTACCCAATATTTGAACCTGAATTGCGAACGCATTGCGTTCGCAATTGTAGACAATAATGGTTAATTGAAAAATACATGCTAAGTTTGGTCGTGGTTTTTCGTCTAGAGAGCTGAATTGGTACCGTCAGTTTTATTATACATTTACAATTGAGTCTACACTGTGGACGCAATTGAGTTAGAGCCAATATAAGCTACTTTTAACTCTTAATAGCGAGGAACAATGGGAGTTTTATATAGCCTAGACCAGAAAGAATAATTGGACATCAAGAGAGCTGGAACAGCAGGTCTTCAGTAATCTATTAACATTGTTTGATAATTTATTGTGGAAGCAGATTGAGTTTAATAAATTCGCTCCTTATGTTTCTTTCAAAGTCTAAATATGACGCAAATGTTTTTAATTTTTCAAGTTGTATAGCTTGACCTAGATAGGAATAAAGATCAGATATTTGTAGCGCATCTCTCATCTTTTTGGGCATTTCCGCTCGACCAATCCGAATAGCTTCTATGATTCTCTCTTTTGGATTATTAAAGGTCTCTGGATTGCCATTTATATTAAGTTCGGCTTCAGTTTTTTTTGTGCCTATAGCCTTTATAAAAATCTCTTTGTCTGCAAGCATCCACGATTCAGTTTCGTGTACTGGTACAATTGCTATAAGATTCTTACAATGAGTATCAGCACTTTTAGTATTTAATGTTTCAATGGCTGGAGTAATTTTTTGAGTATAGGTATTTGTGGCTGTGCTGTCATCAGCATCCGAATGTACAATCAACATATTGATTCCATAACTATTTAATCCAACTTCCGCACCATTTAGAACAAATTCGATAAAAGAATTGCCTTTTTTACATTCAATGATTTTTATGTCGATATCAATTTCTCCTCGACATTCATACGCAATATCTATCAAAGCTTTCTCAATAATGCGCTCGAAGAATCTAAAATCTGTTGTACCTTCTGCGATTAATCCAAAAAATAATTGAGCCATATTATTCTAAATTTCCCGTAGTTTCTAAATATTCTTGTACTGAAGCTAAAGTCATTTTTTTCTGTGATTCTGTGAATGGTATATTCAATTGATAATGTAACTCTTTGGTTACAGGAAGAATATTAGTAATTGAAATATTTAATCTTTCTTTGTTTATATCCGTAATTCTGTTGCTAATCTCTGCATACCAAATACTGACATTATTATCATTCTCCCATTTATAAATTTCCTTAACTAGTATTGGAGAATGAGTGTTAACAATAACCTGTCTAAGTGGTAACTCATTGTCAGTAAAGTCGTTTGTTAGGCTTTTCAATAAGGAAGCCATAGCGCTTATTCTAAAAGGATGTATTCCATTTTCTGGTTCTTCAAAACATAATAATCCTGTATGATGGTCGTCTTGTTCCAAAATACACAGAGCAAGTATTCTTAACGTACCTTCTGACAATACTCTTGAACTATATTCTTTCCCGTCTTTATCAAGTAGTTTAATTAAAAACTGTTTGTTCTCTTTGTCATCGAAAATCTTAACCTCAATAAAGTTAGGTACGAAAGACTGTAGTTTTCTAGAAATTTCTCCTAAACTATATTCGTTTTTTAAAGAAATTCGATTAAGTGCAGCAGCAAGATTTTTTCCGCTTTGAGAAATATAGGCCTCACCATTTGATTTATCCGTCGGTTTTCTTAAATCTTCTGGATTAAGTTGCAGAAATTTCCAACTCTTCATTTCTTCTTTGGCAGCTAGCACATGTGGAAAATCTATTGTGTCAAAACTGCTTAAAACTGTTCTTGAAGCATTTTTTAATGGAAATCGTCGTTTGTTGCCTGTTTTTCCATCTTGAGGAACCTCTACAGTCGGTATGCCATTTTCCATAGTTGTGTCAATATATGGTATTGTTCTCCGGCCTGTAGGAACTTTTGGACGCCAAATCTCTTTAAATTTATTTGGAACTAAATTTATCCATTTATCTTCTTGGTGCTTTAAATTTACTAATCTCTCATAAGAAACTTCAATATCTTCAATACCGGAATCATTAGTATATCTTTTTATTCGTAGCTCATAATGTAGCCTGGTATATTTTAAAGAAGCGTTATTTCCCCATGCATCGGTGATCTCTTTGTTAAGTAGCATTTCAATTTGAAATTCCATCTCTGTTGCGTAATTATTTTCTCCATATTGAGTGAAAAGTTCAAGAAATTCTCCACGTTGATCTCTAAATGCTTTCTTTATGTTATCTGTTTCTGCTAAGCTACATAACAACATTAACGCATCAAAGAGATTACTTTTTCCAGAAGCGTTTGTTCCAGCAATAACTGTTAACGGTGTAAATTCCATTTCAAAATTATGAAATGATTTAAAACCATTTATTTTAATATAAGTTATCATAACTTAATTCTAAATGTATAAAACAGTGATTCTTCATTATACTTAAAATGATTAATTGACTTTGTTTCAATGTCAAGTTTTTTATTCAAATGTACACAAATAAGATAGGAGAACCAAGATATGCACAATATATAGGACAATAATTAATAATAAGCAAGATGATATTATTTTTTGACCTAAAGGCTTTATATATTTTGTCCTGTACTAAAGCTTTAGTTATTAAAATATGAGCAAGCCATTCTTTTGGGAATGGCTTTCCTTTTAATATGTTTGCCCCAAACCTTTAAAATCTGTACCTTTATCCTATGAATACCCAATTACCTGCATCATTGCCAGAGCATAAATTAAAGGAAATCGAGGCAATCAAACAAGTTATTGCCGAATTTGTGGATCCTGATATGATCATTTTGTATGGAAGTTATGCTCGTGGAGAGCATAAAGATCAGATATACATGAAAGATGGTATACGTTACTTTTATATTAGCGATTATGACTTAATAGTTGTTACAAATAAAACCAATATAAAGGAGTACGAATTGGCTAATGAGCTGGAAAAAAGAATCTCTGCGAGACCTGATATTAACTTCTTTATGTATGATATTGACTATGTGAATAAGGAATTGGTAACGGGTAATTTCTTTTTTGTTCCTGTGTTTTTTGAGGGAGTGATATTATATAATAGCGGTAAAAGTACCTTAAAATCACCTAAGCCTCTATTCGTCGAACAAATTAAAAAGAATATAAGTAGCTATTATGATTTTTGGATAGGTAATACTAATGAGTTTTACGAAACTGCACTTGAAAAGTTAGAAAAGACAATTAATGGTAAAACTAGATCTGGCTTAACTCTTTGGTTTTTATTTCAGACTTTAGAATCTATTTATAGCGCACTTCTATTGGTTTTTATGGGCATTAAACCCAAACTCCATAATCTGTATAAATATAGAAGGTCTATCAATATAATTTCAGCTGAACTTAATGCAATTTTTCCCGAAGTGAAAGATAGTAATGAAAGAAGGCTTTTTGATCTATTAAATAGAGCTTATATAAGCGGGAAATATAAAATGGATTTTGAGGTGTCTCTTGAGGACCTGAAAGAAATCAGCTCAAGATTAGCGAGAATGATTCAAATCACAGATCGTCTTTGTATCGAAAGAATTGAAAGCTTCAAATAATTAGTTTTCAAAGTTTACTAAATCAGCTAACGTAATTTCTAGGGCTAAAGCCAAGGCTTTTAAAGTGAGTAAAGAAGGGGAGGATTCTCCTTTTTCTATTTTATGAATATGACTATGATCGACACCTGAGATTTGGTCAAGCCTCCGAAGACTGATTTTCTTACCAACCCTTATCTTTTTGCCTTCCCTTATGTCTTTGAGGTGTTGGCCAAAATCTTTTGAAAATTTTATTTTATCAAACATAATTTTTCAAAAGAGAATAAAATACAAAAACATTTTGTAGTGTTATTTGAATACTTAAATATATTCTGTATATTTGTATCAACAATTATAAATATTGCACTTTTCCTCATTCTGAAGCCTGAAAAACAAAATGAAGAGAGAAAAGCATGGATATTAAAACCTTAAAACTTCGTAAGAAATTCATAAAATCTGATGCCGGTTTTTCAGTGCTCAGAATCGAGTTAAAAGCAACTCTAATTTCTAGAGATGACTTTATGTCTATCCAATCTTTTTTGGGTTGGATAGACTTTTTCCGGCGGAAAATGAAACCTCCAGAGTAGGAGGTGCTATTAAATACTTTTGTATTACCTCCGATACAGAATTAAATCAATTATTTACAACTATAATTATACTGCCGCAATGTTGCGGTATATACGCCACTTTACTAATTCACAGAGGGTAGCGAGATAGCTGTTAACGATACGGCTCTCAGCAATCCTCTAAGCTGCGCCTGTTTGTTTAGACAGAAATTTCTAATTTTTATATAGTATTTTCTGTTTTAGGGCTGAAAATGGAAATAACTTTTTGGCTCTTGAAAGCCTAAAAAAGTTATTCTATTTTTATGCCGCATCCGCTTGCAAATACATGCTTTGCGGAGTATTATAGTTTATTCCCTGATGGAAGCGTTCCTGATTGTAGAATTCAAAGTAAGACCGTAACCCAGCACGGAGAGACCTTGGACTATCGTAGGCCTGTAAATATACGTTTTCATATTTTACAGACCGCCATAATCTTTCAACAAAAATATTATCCAAGGCCCTGCCTTTTCCATCCATACTGATAGATATATCGTTATCTAACAGTTCTTTGGTGTGCAGGTCACTCGTGTATTGACTACCTTGATCGGTATTGAATATCTCCGGTTTACCATGCAT
>NZ_VLKR01000066.1 GCF_007830445.1 Sphingobacterium siyangense
TGCGGAGAGTGAGGGATTCGAACCCCCGAACCTGTGACAGTTAACGGTTTTCAAGACCGCCGCATTCGACCACTCTGCCAACTCTCCGCGACAAAAGTAGAAATTTTGTGTAGAATTACAAAACTTATTTTACATTTTTCTTTGTTTAAAAGCAGTTTTAGCACTCTTAAATAGAAATGTAGCTGAATACCAGTTGGTTATTTTTAGGGGTTGACCACCTTCCGATGTCATATTGGAGATAGCGGACTCTGCCCTGGACGATATGTCCGCTTTAGATGGGATCATAATCTTGTTTTAGGTTATTTATTGCAATTAAAAATGTAATCATGAATGTATTCTTAAGGAGCAAACATGATCCGATTTTTCAATTCCCGAACTGTCGTTCTAACTCCTGTAATTCAAAAATAACTTCGTTGATTGATCGGTCAATTTTAGCGAGTTGTCTTTTACCCAGATAAAAGTAGGAAAATAGAATCCAGCTATAGGTTGGAAGGTAAGTCAGTAAATAATAGTGGAAACTAGCACCCGCTAGGATTTCCCGAAGATAGATCGAGATCGCTATACCGAGAAGTAGATGATAAATCGGCATATTCCAATGCATTCTTTTCTTTCGAAAGGAGTCAAACTCTTGCCACTGTTGTAAATGCTCGGTAGGTAAAGCTGCTTCGTTGATCTGTTTGACTTTACGTGCAGTGGTCAACATTAAGTATGCCTGTATAAAACAAAGGAACGATACGATAAACATCGCTGTGTACAATGTGAGCGTTTTATGCCTAAAATCAAGGAAATATGCCAGAGCAAGAATAATTAATCCTGTTGCAAGCAATAAAACAGCACCGGCTATTTCTTTCCTTATTAATTCTTGATGAAAGTTTTTGGCCTTATTCAGGTGTTTTGGGGGCAAGATATTTTGTTTGCTATCCTGTTTCCAAAGATGTTGTAAATCGTTAAAGTCTTGCATATTTATGGAAAATTTCGGTTAATTCCTTTTTAATTCTATGGATTTTTACACGGAGATTATTCTCTGTAATTCCCGTAATTTCTGCTATTTGCTCATAAGGTTTTTCATCTAATACCAATGTGATCAGTACTCTATCAGCTTCTTTCAGCTTGCTGATACATTTGTACAGCAGATCAATCTGCTGTATTTTTTCATTCGATGAATCCTCTGGTATATCGATGCAGCTTGTGTCGGTCATTTTTTTTAAATGCTGATGTTTTTTTCGCATACTCGTCAAGCAATTATTGATCGCTATTCTGTAGATCCAGGTGCTTAATTTGGCATCGTTGCGAAAACTGTCGAGTTTTTTCCATACAGTAATGAAGGTCTCTTGGATTAAATCTTCTGCATTATCTCGGTCTCCGGTATAACTGAGGCATAACTTGCGGATGGCCGGCGCATATTCTTTGTAAATAATCTCAAAGTTTTCTTTGTTGGTCATCGGGTTATTTTAAAAATGTGTCTAGTTCTTTAAAAAACCAAATTGGCTGATCATACATAATAAAATGCTTACTGTTGGTATTGTGTAAAGTTAGCTTTTTTACATACTTATATTGCTCGGAAAGAATCTGTTGTGATTTTTCCAACGTTTCGTACTTACTACCTAGCACCAAAACGGGTATCGTAATTTTAGCAAGATCCTGGCGGATATCCGTCGTCATCATTTCATAAAACGCAGATGCTAATGTAACTCTATCGCTTTGTACTTGCCATTCGGCTATTGTTTTGGCTTTTATAGAATCAGTTACCAGCTGTCGTGCTATATTTTCAGCATACACACTAAGTTGTTGGTTTCCCATCGAAGTAAATTGTGCGATAAGTGCATCTTTATCGACAAACTTTTTCACTTCCTCTACACTTGTATTTGGGTTCTGCATGCCCGGGTAGAACGGTCCTCCGTCCACAACGATAACTTTTTGAAATAGCGAAGGTGCGGTGCTTGCGATCCAGAGACTCAAAAAGCCTCCTAAACTATGGCCTAGAAGAATCGGATTTTGCAATTTTTTTGCCTCTGTATATGCTATGATTTCATTGCGCATAGTCTCAAGCAATGCTTCTTTAATAGCTGCTTGTCCTGCGAAGCCAGGAAGTGTAAGCACGTGACATTCGTATTTGTCTTTTAAGTGATTTACAGTTTCTGTCCATACGGTTCCACTACAACTATATCCTGGAATAAGAATGATCGGTGTTCCTTTTCCATAGATACTGACCTGAAAATCATATTTTTTTTGTGCAAATACCGATCCGTAAATCATAAGTAAAAGTATTGAAATAGCGACTTTGGTGAAATGGCATAAATAGTTCGGTAGATCTTTATTGATACGAAGAACAATAGTTTTCATAAGAATTGAATTTAAAATTAGTAATTATGGTTTTCTAGAATATTCTGCTTATTAGATGTTATGAATTACAGATTATTACATAAAAGAATGAAAAAAGTGAAAAAGAGTACATGTGGCAAAGAAGAGTTGTGTGAAATGTTGTTTTCTTGTAGGTAACGCTCTGATAATTCGAATGGAATGGTACTATAAGAAAATTGATCTTTTGATGGGGGAGAATAAAGGGGCAAAAGCAAAAAGCCTTTCATTTCTGAAAGGCTTTTTCTGCGGAGAGTGAGGGATTCGAACTATCCTTATAACTCTCTGATTTAATGTTATTTATAAGTTTCGTTTTTACGAGGTCTCGCTAGGGTCTCGCAATACTGTTTTCTTATATTCCCTATTTCGTTTTGCTATACAAAGATACAGAATAAACCTGTCTTTTTCACGGATAAGTAGCATTATTTGAGATTGTTAGGTGGCTGTTTTTTAGTTATGTAGGATAGTTTTAGTATATTCGATGTAACAATCGCTTATTACGAATAAATAACTTCATGATGGATAATAACGAACTATTTACTGATAAAATCACGAAAGGAAATCGTACGTATTTCTTTGATTTAAAAAAGTCAGAAAATGGTAGCCTATATCTTTCCGTTTCGGAAAGTAAGCGCGCCGACGATGGCTTCGAAAAATTCAAGATATTGATCTTTGAAGAGGATATCAAAGACTTCAAAAAAGTCTTTAACCGTGCTGTCAAAAAATTGGAAAAGCTTACCGATCTGGAAAGTGACAAGAAAAGTTATACTTTGGACGATATCCGCGAACAACATCCGCAAGCTTATCGGCCATGGTCGGCCGAAGACGATGAAAAACTGGAGGCTTTGTTTTGTGAGGAAAAGACTGTCAAGGAACTGGCTGCTACCTTCGAACGGAAAGAAGGTGCTATTACATCGCGGATCAAGAAGTTGGAACTAAAAGAAAAGTATAGCTAATTATCTGTTATAGAACTGTTTTAATTTGCTCTTTGTCCAAGCCTAAATATTCACAGACTTCCTCTATACTAAGCAATTGGTGAGCTTGCTTGCCTCGTATTTTTTTTACCGTATTATATATACGTAAGCTTTGCCGGTAGCTCTTGCCGGTAATACGTGCTATGTCTTTTGGATAGATACAGATTCTTCTCATTTCTATACTTTATGTAAGCTTTATCTACTCAGTCGATATTACGATAAGGTAGCGTCGCTATTCATCATTCTGATGCCCAACTTGGTAACAAGTTGGTATAAAGTTGAGGTGGAATCTTCGTTGCAATTTACAAAATAAACTTAGGAAATATGTGACCATACTGATCCAATACCGTCATTTGGTACACCTGCGCTTTTAGGTTGGCTTTATTATACCAATTTTTAACCTGTAATCACTGATTAGCTGCAGCAAAGGTGAATTTTAAAATGAGTGTGATATGGCAAGACAATCAGGTATTATTAAATTGAAGGGTACTATCGGGGATATTACCTTTTACAAAAGTAAGGATGGCTATTTGGCCAGACAAAAAGGAGGTGTTGATAAGGAGCGCTTTCATAACGATCCAAAATTTCAGCGAACGAGGGAAAACGCAGCGGAGTTTGCACGAGCTGGTAAAGCGAGTAAGGCATTGTGTACTGCGATCCGACCTGTGTTGAACAAAACTCAGGATTCGCGCATGATCTCCCGCTTGGTCAAGTCAATGATGCAGGTAATCAAAGCTGATCAAGTCAGCAATCGAGGATTACGCAATGTGTTGGATGGCGAGTTAGTTCTTTTACAAGGATTTGATTTCAACGGAAATGCCCGCTTAAGTGCTACTGTTTACGCACCGTATACTTCAGTAATAGATCGTGCTACAGGTGTATTGGAGATAAACGTGACAAGTTTTGTCCCTGATAGTCAAATAGTAGCTCCTGGAGGTACAACCCATTTTCGTTTTATATCAGCTGGTGTTGAGGTTGATTTTGAAAATGAGACCTTTAATTTGGTACAGAGTTCCTCTGCGGAAATCTCATTTGACAATACAGTAAGAGAACCTGTGGTTTTAAGCAACGATATCGGTGTGGAGGAATCTACAAGACCGTTGTTCCTGGTATTCGGGATTGAGTTCCTGCAACAGGTTAATGGAACGTTCTACGCGTTGAACAACGGTGCATACAATGCTTTGAGTTTGGTGTTAGTTGATACTGGTGTATAATGTTGGTGGTGAAACTGTTGCGGACGTACGGTGAACGAGGTGCTAATGGTGAGATTTGGATTGGTGGTAACTTGGAGTGTTATGTCATTGAATTGCCTTGGCGCGAAAACGTCCGTAACATTTCCTGTATTCCTGAAGGAACTTATCCATTGGCCAAGCGATACAGCAAACGGTTTGGATGGCACATTCTGGTAAGAGACGTGCCCATGCGAAGCGCAATTTTATTTCATCCGGCGAATAATGCGGAGAAAGAATTGCGTGGATGTATCGCTCCCGTTAGCGAATTAACAGGTCAAGGTACTGGCAAGAATTCCAGATTAGCATTCGAAAAGTTGAAAGAGGCTGTTTACGCTGCTTTGGATCAGGGGCAACAAGTGATTTTGATTATTGAAAGAAAGGAGAAAGAATGAATGTATTAGAAAGAGCTCAAGCGCCTACACCCAAATTTTTCAAGGTGCTGCGCAGTATAGGTTTGATCGTTGCTGCCGTCGGCGGAGCAATTGTTACAGCCCCAGTGGCACTCCCGGTTGCTGTGGTCACCGTCGGCGGTTACTTGACCGTGGCAGGTGGTGTGTTGTCTGCCATTAGCCAGATTACGGTAGATGACAAAGATAAGCCGGAAGGCTCAAAGGAGGCACCCGATGAATAGATCTGCAGTAGGTATGGGAACTTGCGGTGGTCTGTTGATGGGGATTTTTCCATCGTTGCTCATCGGCGATGTTTTCCGCACCGTCATACTAGCAATAGTTGGCGCGACCGTCAGTTTTTTTGTATCTTTACTACTCGCACATTTAGTGAAAAGAAAACGATAAAGTTGTGGTGGCTTTATTCATTAGAAAGCTCGGCGATTGCCGGGCTTTTATTTTGATAATCTGAAATATGAACAATATCTGTAAATATACATTGGAGTTGCTACCTTTGAGTGGAGACAGATTTGAAAAATAGATTTAAATTTGTTAACAGATGAAAAGAGTATTTGACGATTCCTTTAAGAAAATGGCAGTAGAGCTTTCTTACAGCAAAGGGTCGGTATTAGAAGCAGCAAAAGAACTGGACATGGATGCCAGTAGATTAAGTAAATGGCGCATGGATCCCAGATATAATGGTGGTACCGTATTGCCTAAAAACGACAAATTGAGTCCTGAAGAGCAAGAAATCAGGGAACTAAAGAGGAGATTACGGGATGCAGAATTAGAGAACGCTATCTTAAAAAAGGCGGTG
>NZ_VLKR01000067.1 GCF_007830445.1 Sphingobacterium siyangense
TCTTTTTTATAGGTTAAGTTGGTCTTAGACAATACCATTTTGAATAAGCTCTCATTTAAATAAAATAATTGTGAAGCAGGGAATACGAACTCAACCTTTTTATAAAAGATCAAACGAAAGCAAATCAACCATTGTTATATCCATACTTTCATAAATTAGTTAATAACAGGTAGTAAAAACCTTGAGATCCCCCTCCTCAAGGTTTTTTTTATTTTTTCAAACGAATATTATATTTCTGTTGTCCTTTATACGAAAAATGAGAAGATTGCTTTTGCTGGCTTGATTTGCACTTGTTAGGCCAGCTTCTTTTTGAAACCGACTATCCCATTATTGGGATCATAACTATATATATCAGGGCTGGTTTATTCCGGCCTTTTTTAGGATATAAATCCTATCTTAGTCCTATGCTGTACAATCCCTTTGAACAAGTCACCAAAAGTTCGTTTCGCGAGCTCGTCGAGTCGGGCTACGCCGACTTTGTGCTGCAGCGCTTTGAGTGGCCCGATGTTAAGGAAAAGACAGGCTTCCTGCTCACGCCGTATGATGACAAGGAAGCTGCCGATCAGCATGCCCATCAACTGGGGGCAAAGGAGGGAAGAGCTTTGCAGTTGCCGCAGGATGCCGATAAGATTGAAAGTCTACTGGAAACAGGGTCAGGCTATCGTATTTTTCTTAATCGCATCAAGGAGGAGAATTGGGATAAGCGTATGCTTAAGCTCTATGAAAAAAATATTGTCAATTACCTGCGTACCAAGACCAGGTTTCAGCGCAAAAATCCGATCGATATCCTATTCTCCTTAGCATATGGTCGGGTAGTGGCTACCATTAGCGATGGGCAGACCCAAAAGAAAGTATTTGCTATCGAGATACTTCGCTAATCAGATCCGGTCCGAACCAGAAAGCAGCCATTTTCTTGTCGTAGGGCAATCCGTATTTAAAGTACAAATTGCGTATATTCGTATCAAAGCCAAACAAAAAAGGATACCATTATGTGCTGGGATATTAGCCTACATACCGATATTGATATTATCAAAAAGACTTTTCCGCAATTGCGGGATGAGCGCCGTCAATTGGATTACAACTATGATTATCTGGAAAACGTCCAGGCCATTACCTTTCCCAAATATCCGATCCTGTATAAGGAAAAGGACTCAAGCCAGCTGGCCTTGACCGAGATGGAGTGGGGTGTATTGCCTACCTATATTGACGATCCGAAGCTGCAGGCTGATCGCCGGCGCAATATGATCAATGTGCGTAGCGAGCGTATCTTGGAGGATAAAAAATCCTATTGGTACCGCTTGCGCAAGCAACGTTGCCTTATCCCTGTGAGTGGTACCTTTGAGCATCGTGCGGTAAAGGGCTGGAAAAAGAAAGTGCCTTATTTCATCGGTGAAGCGGGAAGAGAGCTATTCTATTTGCCAGGTCTGTATCAGTGGCATGAGACGGTGGATGAAGATGGTGTGGTTGAACGTGTAGGATCTTTTGGTATGCTTACACGGGCAGCCAATGAGGTGATGGCCAATATCCATAATGACGGGCCCAATAAACATCGTATGCCTTTATTCCTGCCTGAGGATCTCGAGCGTCAATGGATCGAGGACATTAACGAAGAAGATATGCCACCGATTTTCCGATTTGAAATGCCCAATGAAAAGCTGAAGCATTATCCAGTGTATACCTTGAGAGGATATCCAAACCGCCCCGATGGTAAACACCGTTATGAGGAATTTGATTGGGAGGGATTGCCGCCATTGGGAAGTGATACGGCGCAGACTTCGTTGTTTTAAATCAATGTCCAATGGGAAGTTTAACAAAATATGTGTCAGATGATCGCCCTGAGTTCGCGGTGTTTATCGAAGATGACGATAAGGTTTGCTATGCTTACCTTTAGAAAGAAGGTGAAAATATTATTGCCCATGTTTGGCTATACAATGTAGCGCCCACTCCGAGTGAGCCAGAATTGCAAATAGAGGATAATCATCCCTTTTTAAATTCCGAGGAATTTGTTGGAGAAAATCTTGATCCATTCGACGCTTGGTCGCCTGTTGAAGTCACTTGGGATTTTGGGGAAGAAATAGTAGCTAAGATATTTTTATCCGAAAGGTTTATCGCGAAACTTACCGCAGGCGCACGGCCTGGTTGCTCAAGTTTGGTCATTAAAGATGGACCTTTGGCACTGAAGATGTAGAGCTTTTAAACTATGATTGTCAGTAAAGATTCCTACGTGTTTTTATTTCTTCGATCCTTTTATAATAAAGTTTTCTTTGTTTTTGTTTACGAAATGGGTCAACAGACAAATAAATAAACAACAATATAATAATTGCAGAAAAAAAAGCAGCGACATACATTAACCAAGTGAAAAACTTTTTCATTTTTTTCGGGGCAGTCCCAATAAGTATGTGAATAAAAACTGCGTATTCCAGTTATGTTCCTTATAACTGGACTCTTTTTTCAAATAAAGTTAAGAATTGTGATAAGATCCATAGTTATTGAGATTTTATTATCGTTAACTCGCCATCATCAAATCCCACCGTTATTGCTATCGCTTGGGCAAAAACTGAAGTTTTGAAATCTTCGGATTTTACATATGATTGAACTAGCGATTCAGCATATTTTAAAATATCCTGCCAGTCTTTATCTTTTAAAAACTCCGGACCGAATGAAAAATATTTCTGTTTAGGTTCAAAGTCGATATTGGTAGCCCAATCGTCATCATCTTTATCGAAAGTTTTGGAGCCAGTGAGATACATGGTGAAACCCTCTTCTGATTCGAAAAGCCCGAAATTGAACGCAATTATTGATTTATCAATCCTTTCAGTTTTGTTGATATTATCCACCCATTCGTGGAATCTTTGATCGACTGGTTTAACTTTATGCAGATAGCTCATCATGGTGCAGTAGGAGTAATGTCGTCAAAAGTAATAATTAATACGTATCTATTCTGGTTTTATTTTCAAGCTGAAAAGATGTTTGAGTGATTTTATCTCATCTCGGATTTGATCTTTGGGCATTGTGTTATCAATATATAAAGAATGAAGCTCCTAGCATCCTTTCTTCCATGGAAAATGGGACAAGAGGAAAAAAATATGACTTTAAACGATATGGCGGCATTAGTTATGAGGTGCCAATTACATATCTTTATCTTGGCGTAGATTTTTTAGGGAATATTGTTGTGCGAGAGATGTTGGAAATTACTCGGCGGGCTTTATTGCAGGCAGAAAGGGTATCTCTTGGGCATCCATCAGGAATAAGTCTTTTTAGACAAAGAACTTTTATGTATGATAAATAAAAAATGAGAACAATTATTAAAATCATTGGTTTTATTGCTCTTTTACTTCTAGTATTTGATCAGTCAAGGTCTATATATAGGCTTGATGATAGTCATTATATTACCGTTTGGAAAAGATTAGGTAATAAATGCATCATCACACTTGATAAACATTATTCAATTTTCAAGCCATCTAAGTATATTGAAACAACCAATGACAATTTTGTAACAATTGTTATTGACAAGCAACATGTAAATTCTGATTTTGCGCTATATTCGGGTCAAAATAAAGCTGTCAACATAGTAGGACCTCAAAATATAGTGATCTATAAAAATGATAATTATGATGAGTTTCAAAAGCAGTATTATGATAATAACAGCTATAAAAGACACCACTTATATTTTTCTGTCGATATCAAAGAAAAATTGATTTCAAAATTTAGTGAAGATTAAATGCTATTATATAAATTTTTTCCATTTGTAATCTATACAGCCCGATCTGATGATTGGGCTCAATTTATAGGGCTAACCTTGACGATAAAACTTCAATAGGGCGGAAGTTATACAGATCATAGGAAACAAATTATATGCTGCAATCAGCCAAGCCATAAGACTGCTTCACAAACTATCAATCGTCGGGTAACTTTACTATCTAAAGTTCAATGGCGTAAACTAGTGCTTGCAATGGTTGTATGGTTTAAGTATCAAAGAGTTTACCATCCATCGGTAAACTCTTTGAAATAGGATGCTATTGATTAATGAGTTGCTTTTTTCAGGTCACTCATTAGCATTTTGTAAGGAACTTCAACTGCCACTACAATAGATCCGCCCAATAGAACAATAAAGAAAGGATTTATTCCAAGCAACCATCCTATAATTATAACCATACCACAAATAACGTACGAAAATCGTACTGTCCATTGCATAACAATCTTGGAAACAGGATTAAAGACAGAGACGAAACCCTCGGAAAGAAGAATTGTTTTTATCTCCTTCGATAATAGAGAAAGAGAAATCATAGTAGACAATTTAAAATTCGAGAGCAAAGCTTTCAAATGATCTGTTCCTGATAAAATAATTGCAAGGATCAAGCCGCCAATTACGGTTGCCTCTATGCCAGAGATAAGTTCTTGTGATGTGGTAGTGTAAACTGAACTGTGTCACATCACTCCTTTTAGGGTTCGTTCTCAGAGGCTTTCAGCCTCGAGTGCGAACCCTAAAAGGAGTTGCCGA
>NZ_VLKR01000068.1 GCF_007830445.1 Sphingobacterium siyangense
TGTCACTTCGCATTAGAATGCCTCCACTAGTTCGCATCAGAATGCCCCCACTAATTTCACAAAAAAAACCATTATTCTATTCATTATTATTTTCATAATTTTCTTGATCTTCTGACTTTTTGGGTCTTCCCCTTTTTGATTTTTCCTTAGGGTCGTCTTCAAACATTCCGTTCAGTTCCAGGAGGTTCTTTATACGGTAACTGTTTCCATTTAGTTTGACGATTGTGGCATGGTGCACTATGCGGTCTATTATCGCCGATGCGATTACTTTGTCCCCGAAAAGTGTCCCCCAGTCTTCAAAGTTCCTATTTGTGGTAATGATCATTGAACCGTTTTCGTATCTTTTTCTGATGATCTCAAAGAAGTCTTCCATGCTGTACTGCGGCATTTTTTTGAAGCCCAGTTCGTCCAGTATCAGCAGGTCCGGTTTTAGGAACTTCTGGATGGTCGCAGCATAGGATCCGTCCGCACGGGAGGAATATAGCTTTTCGACCATTTCATTGGTATGGATGAAAAGTACCCGCTTACCTTTTTTTACAGCTTCCAGCCCGATTGCATGGGCCAGGTGCGTTTTTCCGACCCCCGGTTTCCCCATGAATACCACATTATGTTTCTGGTCTATGAACCGGCAGCTGGCCAGATCATAGATCTGCCTTTTGTCAACCTGGGGCTGATAGCTGAAATCATAACAGTCCAATACCTTCTGCGTGTCGAGTTTTGATTCCCTGAGCTTATTTATATATCCGTTGGTCTGCCTGTTGGCCATTTCATCCTCCACCAGAAGCTCAAGAAATTCAATGTAACCGATCTTGTGCTGTAGCGCGTACCTGTTACGCAGCTCGAGGTTCTGACAGATGGCCGCGAGTTTAAGAGTGCGGAGCTGTGTTTTTAGATTTTCCATATTTATATCCATTAATTTGTAAGAGTGTCATAATAACTGAGTTCGTGCTGAAATTCGTCCGAGAAGCCCATTGTCAGCACATCTTCCCGGGGCAGGTCGTACATCGCATTCTCGCATATCCGTTTGACCTGTTGGTAGCTTATGGCGTGAAAGTGCAGTGCGCGTGCACATGATCTTTCTATCTGGCCCAAAGTGAAGCGCTTTCTCAGCGCAAGTATACCCTGGGTCATCTTGCCCCAGTGCGTCGGCACTTCTTCCACAAGTCGATCAAACAGAGTGTACGCATTTGGACCTATCTGCCCCATCATTTCACGGTATTCTTCCTTGCTGACCATTCTCTTTTCCCTGGGGCGGTGCGCCGCAAGACTGACAAACATGCCTATGCTGTCGGATAGTTGGTGCATGGCGATCTGTCGTGAGCTGTCATAGATGCGAAGTATCGTACCGTTACTCTCCAGCCTTACATTCATGCCCATATAGTCAGCCGGAACCGAATAATAATTCTGCTTATAGGCGACATGTCCCATACGGTTTACCCTGCGGTGGCTGACATCCTGTATCTGGAAACGTCTGGAAGGCAGGGGCTGCAGCGCAGCTTTCTCCGATTCAAGAAAGATATCATGAGGCCTGCGCCTGGTGGTCCCGTGGACACGTTTATTGCATATTTCATCATTCCATACGCGCAGACCACAGATCAGGTCCTCATAGATTTTGCTTTCAAAGGCTTTCAGAAAGTTGTTCCTGACATATTTTATGGAAGACTCTACTTTACCTTTGTCTGTTGGCCGGCGGGGTCTGCAGGCAATACCCGCACAATGATAATAACTGAGAAATTCCGCATACTGTGCCTGTAGGGTGGGTTCGTAGAGATCTACCTTGGTTACACCCGAGCGCAGGTTGTCCAGCTTGACCATTTTTGGGACACCCCCAAAATATTCAAAAGCACTGATGTGGCAGTCCAGGAACTCCCGGACCTGTTGACTGGTAACAACCTTATAATAGGATTGCCTGCTATGGCTGAGTACCATACTGAACACCCAGACCTTAACACCACGGCCATTCCTGCGGAACTCACCAAAGTAGCCGAAGTCGACCTGTGCCTCTTCACCAGGAAGGCTGTGCAGCGGAACAAAACATTCTGCCCGCTTGAATTTACCAATGTAACGGGCGACACTCGAATAAGACAGGGTAAGCCCATGCTGCTGGATCAATTTCTGGTGGATCAGCAGTGCCGAAAGTCCACTGGCCAGATAATGCTCGATCTGTTCATGAAATACCTCAAGACCACTGGAACGGGACTGCTGCCTCGGAGCTGAATCTCCATTCAGCAGCGCTTTTTGGATACGCGAAACGGTCTTGCGGCACATCCCAAGTTCCCTTGAGATCTCCCGCAAAGATTTGCCGTGTTCCAAAAGTGTTTTTATCGTATTGTACATAGCCACTTTATACATAACGCTGAGAGTTTATTATACTCTCAACAAGTAAAACCTTAATTGTTTAAGGTGGTGGCATTTTAATGCGAATTGCTGGGGGTATTTATATGCGAATTAACA
>NZ_VLKR01000069.1 GCF_007830445.1 Sphingobacterium siyangense
GGTAAGGTAAGGTAAGGTAAGGTAAGGTAAGGTAAGGTAAGGTAAGGTAGAATCTTGCGCGATAATTTTGCAAACATATTACAAAGAATGTTCGCGCACTTCTGTATTTTTAGGCCAGTTTGAACCGAGGCTATCTGAACAGTATGGAAATAAATAAACTTGATAACGCGCCCTTTACGGCATATCAAAAACTTGTGGTGTTTTTATTGGCCATGACGCAATTTACGGTTGTGCTTGATTTTATGGTGATGTCACCGATGGGGGATATCCTGATGAAAGCCATAGATCTCAAACCGGCTCAATTTGGTATTGCGGTTTCGGCCTATGCCTTTAGTGCCGGTGCTTCGGGGCTGCTGACCGCGGGCTTTGCCGATCGTTTTGATCGGAAGAAACTGCTGTTATTTTTCTATTCTGGCTTTATTATCGGAACCTTCTGCTGCAGTTTTGCCAACGATTACTGGACTTTGGTTGCTGCACGAATCGTCACCGGGCTGTTTGGCGGCGTTATCGGCTCGATTTCTATGGCTATTATCACCGATATCTTTACGCTCCAACAGCGCGGACGTGTGATGGGCTTTGTGCAGATGGGCTTCGGTGCAAGTCAGGTCCTGGGGATTCCCATAGGATTATATATTGCAAATAATTGGGGTTGGCATAGTGCCTTCTTGTGGATTGCAGTGATGGCTTTGATTATTGTCGTTATTATAGCGGTCAAACTCATTCCTATTACGGCGCATATAGGTCTTCAGAAACATCAATCTGCGTTAAAGCATCTTTGGTTGACTTTTTCACAGCGAGAATACCGCGTCGGCTTTATGGCAACAGCTTTGCTCTCAATTGGAGGTTATATGATGATGCCTTTTGGAAGTGCTTTTGCAGTCAATAATCTAAAGGTAAGCCACGAACAGCTGCCGATGTTGTTTATGATTTCAGGTATTGCATCCTTGATTATTATGCCTATTGTAGGAAAATTGAGTGACCGTTACGATAAGTTTAAGATTTTTGCTTTCGCTTCCCTTTGGCTTATGATTGTCGTATTTATCTACACGAACCTAGGTGTTACGCCATTTTATATCGTTGTTATCTTAAACATTTTAATGATGGCCGGCATTTTAAGTCGGATGACGCCATCTTCGGCTTTGATCACTGCTGTTCCCGAGATGAAAGATCGGGGCGCATTTATGAGTATCAGTTCTTCGTTGCAACAGCTGGCAGGTGGTGTTGCTGCTTCATTAGCAGGTGTAATCATTGTCCAAGAAACAAAAGAAAGCCCCTTGGAAAATTACCCGACATTGGGGATGATTGTTATTCTACTTTCCATTGTCGGTATTTTTATGATCTATCGGGTAAGTAGTATGATCAAAAAACGGCGCGCTGTTTCTTAAAACAAAATTGCCTTTATCGTTATTAGTTCTTAAAATATGAATTGTTAAAGAGAGATGGAATTATGGAAAAAATAGTTAGATATCCACATCCAAATGGAGAGATAACCGTCCTTTGGATACCGGAACGCTGTGTACATGCTGCAGTTTGTGTAAAGAGTCTGCCGAATGTGTATCATCCGAAAGATAAGCCCTGGGTTACGGCCCAAAATGCGAGTACGGCCGAATTGATTGAACAGATCAAGCACTGTCCTTCGGGAGCTCTTCAGTACGAAATAAAAAAATAATAGCTGTTGTATTGTTAAGGCAAAAAAAAAGCATCATTTATAATTAAATGATGCTTTTTTTGTTGGCGGTCTGGACGGGACTCGAACCCGCGACCCCATGCGTGACAGGCATGTATTCTAACCAGCTGAACTACCAGACC
>NZ_VLKR01000070.1 GCF_007830445.1 Sphingobacterium siyangense
GAGTTTATTATACTCTCAACAAGTAAAACCTTAATTGTTTAAGGTGGTGGCATTTTAATGCGAATTGCTGGGGGTATTTATATGCGAATTAACACCCAGACAAGGGGTCAACATCTTCCGGAATCTAGGAGCTCCCAAAGTGCTAGAGGGGTCAATATGCTCCGGAATATAAGTTGTTAAACAGAAAGATATTACTTGGAGAGGTAAAAATGCCTCCAAATATCATACTGATTGAACAACAAAGGGGTCATTATCTGACGGAATGCCATGCGATAGCAGCGCTTAAACAAACATGATATCCTAAATTATGTCCGGAATCAGGGGGGCAGCATGCTCCGGTATATGCATTCATCTTTATAATTTACTTCTGCAACATCCTTTACATAAATAATTTTACCATTTAAATTGTATATTACAGTATTTGCAACGTCGTCAACATCCTTAAATTTCCCACTTGTCTTGACATTAAAAACTTTACTTTCGAGATTAACGCTACCGCCAGGAATATCCAAAGCTTCACTTTGCAAACTATTAACAACTACATTTAGAGGAATTTTAAATTTGGAAAGCTTAGCAAGATTAACATCTATACGAATTTCCTGTTCAGGCGCTCCAAAATACTTAACCTCCTTTAAATCGGTAATTTTCTCTAATTTGGTTTTTAAAATATCTGCTTGATCTCTTAAAATTTTATTAGATGCTACATTAGAAATTAGTGCTATTTGTAAAACCTTTACATCCGAAGATTTTATTTTTTCCACTTTTATTTGGCTAATGTTTTTTGGAAGTTCACTATTTTTAAGAGCATTTATCTCCGTAGATAACTCTTGATATTTATTATCAACATCTACACCATATTTAAATTTTGGCTGAATTACTGCAACACCATCTTCAATCGTGCTTACTAATTTTTCAATATTTTCCAGTCCATATATTTTATTCTCAATTGGCTTAACAACCTGCTCCTCCATATCTCTAGGACTTGTACCTGGATATATTACAGTGATAATATACTCCGGAGGGTGTGTTGTTGGATCCTCTGATCGAGGCATTGTGAGTAATGTAAGTATACCCACAACCGAAACTAATACAAAAATGATTAAGGTAAATTGATAATTTCTTACAGAAAAAGAAGTGATTTTCATGAGTATACTTATTAATTTATAATTTTTATTTGAGATTTTTCATTCAAATACGCGCTATTTGATACTATTACTTTTTTAACATTAGAGAGGTTATCTTTTAGATAGTCTCTCCTTAAACCATCTATAATTTACTGATTATTAGTATTTTGGGTTTAAAATAGCTTGTTTTTTATTGCAAGAATTTGTATCTTAGAGCT
>NZ_VLKR01000071.1 GCF_007830445.1 Sphingobacterium siyangense
GATTAAGAGGCAGATGTATGGTAGAGCGGGGTTTGACTTATTGAGGAAACGTGTAGTATACGCTCCGTCTTGACCACCAAAAGTGGGGAAGAACCAGCATGCTCCGGTATATGCAATCTTTTTAAGCATTCATTTCAATGTGGATGTCTAGAAAAATACAAATATTATATAATCACCTTCACAAAGCGGGCAGGAAGTTGTCATTTTATACGTCAGTTCTGTTGGTGGTTACCTACATAACTTATCTTCCATCTTGCCCCAGGTTTCTTTTGGTATGCACCACATACCTGAATATTAAGAACACCATCTCGGCATTGTCTAAGCATTTCTCGAAAATTGAACCCCGGTTTAGGTCCTTTTGTATTAGTTAGAATACTAGCATCAGATAAAGCTTGCGCACATTCATCTGCTGTTAGAAATGGTATGTTATTTTTCTTCATGTAAAGTTGAAGATAGTCTGATACATCTTGTACTTGTTGGTCTGTATAAATGAATTCCATAATTATTCAATATTTTTAATAATAGCTATTTTACTCATTCCATAAACAAACCTCCCATTCTCATTTTTCTTGTTCGTTAACTTAGGGGTTCCTTTTGTTCCATTGCAAGCTTTTAGCGCATTTGCAAGAAATAATGGGCGTACTGGAGACTCGAATTCTTTCTCACAATCTTTGAGAATCTGTAAGGCATTTTTAGGTTCGCTAAAATATCCTGAGGAGATTTGTTGTAATACCCATTCTTTAACTGATTGTTCTGTAACTATATTTGGGGATTCCAGTAATAAATCTTTTGGTTCAGCAGATAAGATAGCGACAAGTTCTATACTGCCATCTTTGAGGATTTTTTCAGCTTTATAAACAGCCAAGTCAGATTCACTCTTTGCTACAGATATTTGGATTGTAAATCCTGAGTTAGTGATATCGGGCACTATTTGCTCTATGCTACAATCGAAAATCTCACGAAATATATTATTAAATGGTATGGAGTAAATTAAGGTATGAGTGGGATCTTCAGCGTCACGAACATAAAAGTCGCGTTGACCCATGAGAAAAGAAAGCTCGAATTGACTATAACCTTTTTTCTTCCTCAAAAGAAATACATTTAGCATTTTTTCGACCTCTATTCGTGGCATGGCAGTAATATTAATTATTTCAAATTTGAGATCAACTAGCATAAAATTGGCCATTTCTTTCACCGCAAATATACTAATCCTTTTTTTGCTTACCGATAAGGATGTATGTATTAAAGTCGCCTTTAAGCACTACTTTGAGTCACTTGCGTCCTAAACGTTTAAAAAGTGGCGGTGTTT